>CAWBTD010000018.1:0-221567 GCA_963791675.1 Bryobacterales bacterium | reverse complement strand
CTTGACTCATCAAATGATTTCCGGCATACTTAGTTCATGGCCGACGAAAACGCACCCAAGACACTCCTTGAAGCAGTTGTTTATTTTAAGAATCCTGACAATTGCCTAACGTTCTTGGCAGCACGCCGTTGGCCAGATGGGGTTGTAATTTGTCCACGTTGCGGCTCTAGCAATGTCGGCTTCATCGCATCGCGGCGCGTGTGGCAGTGCAAGACTCGTCATATGCTGGCACAGTTCAGCATCAAGGTTGGCACCATCTTCGAAGATTCACCCCTTGGTCTGGATAAGTGGCTTCCTGCTTTGTGGATGATTGGCAACTGCAAGAACGGTATTTCTTCATGGGAACTACACCGTGCGTTAGGTGTGACGCAAAAGACCGCGTGGTTTATGCTTCATCGCATTCGCCTTGCTATGCAAGATGAGCAGACCGGTGGCAAGTTGGACGGCGAAGTAGAGGTAGACGAAACCTTCATTGGCGGCAAGGCACGGAATATGCACGCTGATAAGCGTTTGGAAAAGATCACCGGAACCGGACCACAAGGTAAGGCAGTGGTAGCAGCAGTTTTACAACGTGGTGGTAAGGTTCGAGCAAAGGTTGTAAAGAATCGCCGCAAGAAGGAACTGCAATCGCTTGTGCATGAGCACGTAGAGGCTGGATCAAATGTTTATAGCGACGCTCTGAAGTCCTATGAGGGACTAGGAGCCAGCTTTACCCATCAGGTAATTGACCATGCTGAGGCATACGTTCAGGGTCAAGTACACACGAACGGTATGGAGAACTTTTGGTCGCTTCTGAAGCGTGGCTTGAACGGTACCTATATCAGCGTGGAACCGTTTCACCTGTTCCGTTATGTTGACGAACAGGCTTTCCGCTTTAACAATCGTTTAGACATGAACGATTCTGACCGCTTCGATGCTTTGGTGTCTCAGATTGTCGGTAAGCGACTTACTTATGCATCTCTCACCGCAAACGAAGATAAAAAACAACTAGAAATACTCTAAGCGTCAGGGTCGGGGGAAACGGAAGGTATTTTAACCTTCCGTTTCGGTCCGCGTTTGCGGGGGTTCGTGTTAGCCCGTTCTTTGTACTCAGCTTCTCGCCGTAAGATTTCTTCTCTGGGAACAGTCAACACTCGATCCACAAGTCGGGTGAATAAATCATGTTCGGTTAAGGGTTTCATATTGACCTATACACCTTCAGAATAGCCCGCCTAGAGAACCGCCCCATCACGAATTTTATCTTTCAGACGCTGACGTACAGGCCGCGCCCGTTGCGGTTTTTTTTCGCTTTCTGCTTCATGGTTCCACTCATGTTGTTTTGATTGAGCCGCATCGATTGCTTGAAGCAGCAATTTTCCCTTAGCGATGCTGTCAGGATTTACGCCTTGTGGTGTAATTAGTTTCATATACTCGGCCCAGACTTCCTGAAAAGATTTCTCAAGCACCTGATCTGTCACGGCAGTGGATTCAATCTTTAGGATCTCTTCAGGGGAGGGATGCTTGTTATTCGTTAGTTCAGAGCAAACATGAGTTGCGATGTAGAACTTAATATTCCTATGATCTCCAGGATCAATTTTTTTCTGACTCAAAAACATATCTACTCGCCGCATGAGTTTGACACACTGAACGTAAACACCTAAAGGGAACACCGATGTCCCTTCTGCATTGACGCCGAAAATGCTGTGATATTTTTTTTCGCTATCTTTTGCTGCCCTCTCTGTTTGTGGTTCTTTCTGTTCATAAATTGGCGTCGCTGCTTCAGCAAAGTAGTCACCGGGCCGCGCCCTAGCGTCATCTGGACGATGAAGCACGATAGCAAGCACCGCCTGAACCAACTCCCTGAACCCTACGATACTCTGGACAGCAACTTGCTTGTCTTTGTAGTATCCAGGTCGTCTATCGTAATGCAGTTGGTATGACACAAAGAAGTCGTCGATTTGACGATGAATATCGTCGGTACCGCGCAGCGCCCATGCTTTCATCGAGTTTTGGTTGTTTGTGGCACGAATGATGCTCAGTTGAGCAACGGCATCGGTGGCACGAATAACTCTTACTAGCACAAGGCGTTCGTCCTCTTCAATTTTTCTATCGCGGTTCTTGTCGAAGTAAGTAAAAATTTCTCTTGAGGTTTGGAGACCGTTAACCACTTGAGGGTCTTCAATTTGACAAAGTCATTGCGTCAACAGGTTGAAGTTTCCCTCCACCGCTAATGATTGTCACGCCGTTGTTAAGTAACCAAAAATCAACACTGCTTTTGTTTTCCAATGTTTTTCGAATTTGCCTATTCACTGGAGTATTCTGCTGGTATCCACGAACGTTGGACTCAAAAATCAACTCGTCCAGAGAGCCTGACTCATCCTTGAGAAACGAAAAATAATCGGACATTTTGACAACACCGAGATAGCTATCCGCAATTGGAAGAGGTGGGTGGCGTGCCCATTTCAAGATGCGTGTAGTCTGGCGGCGTTTTTTTACATAATCTAAAAGACGTTGAGTGTTGATAGCGTGGAAAGTGAAGCGAGCATCCCTCATATGCTTCTTCACTATCACCTCTAACCTTTGAATGGAATCGTCCGTAGCTGGGCCGGGCACAGTCTCGTCGGCTTTCGTGATGTAGTAATACTCGATCTCAACTTCTGGAAAAGTGCCTCCTACTTGAAGATATTTGTCTTTGAATGTTTGCATGATGGTGACGAGGTGCTTTTGATACTTATGGGCAAACCTTGAAGCATCGCTCTGAGATAAGTCTAAAAGCTCATCGGTAAAAAATATGAACTTGTCAACATCTGCTGCCTTAAAACCAGTTTCTCGTTCTGAAGATTTGGCCTGAATTATAACTAGGCGAATCCGGGTAACGCCACTTGATGCTACATCCAAATCGTCTCGTACGGGAATGTTGCGGTTAATCAAGAAATAGATAGCGTCGATACCGCCGTCATTTGGATGATCTGTAATGCCGTACAGAATATCCTCATCGCGAAGATTATACGGTTTTAATACCTGCTCGACACAATAGTAAAGGAATGGCTGTACTTGAAGTCCATTTGCTCGGGCTTTACACCAAATCTTAAAATTTGACTCTAGGCTCAGAACATCGTTTTGACTCATTCGTTGGGCACTCGCTGGGGAGATGACCATCATAAGTCACCCCACATCGAAAGCTTATCATGATTGATGAGTGAAGTATATTGTTGCCCTTTCTAGGGCACTGATTCGAGCTGGCCCACCACTGGCGAGTGAATTTCCTGTAAGCTCCACACCCGGATCGGATCACGCCTGCGAGAAGCGACTGCTTCCGCTGCCGCTCGCGCACCGCTCAGCGTCGTGATGCAAGGCACACGGTACATTACCGCACTGCGCCGGATGGCTTTCTCATCCGAAAAGGAAAGTGCGCCGGTCGCCGTGTAAATGACGAGCTGGAGGGAACCGGCCTTCAGAAGGTCTACAGCATTGGGACGGCCTTCATTCACCTTGAAAACAGTTTTGCACTGGAGTCCGGCGTTGCGGAGAACACTGGCAGTGCCGCGCGTGGCCACCAGTTCAAATCCCAAGATCAGAAAACTTGCGGCCGATTTCGGCGGCTTCCGTCTTGTAACGATCATTGACGCTGATAAACACCGTGCCTTTATCCGGCAAGGGCGTGCCTGCGCTTAATTGCGCTTTGGCAAAAGCTTCGCCGAAGTTTTCGCCCACTCCCATGACTTCGCCGGTGGAACGCATCTCCGGCCCAAGCGCCGGGTCCACACCAGGGAACTTGTTGAACGGGAACACGGGCGATTTTACAAAGCTCTGGGGAACGGGAAGCACGCCGGTGTGCTCCACTAAATCACGCAGCTTTTTGCCGAGCATCAAGCCCACGGCAATCTTGGGCAATGGCACGCCGGTCGCTTTGCTGACATACGGCACCGTACGCGACGCACGGGGGTTCACTTCGATCACGTACACTTCGCCGTCCTTGATGGCGTACTGCACGTTCATCAGGCCAATCACCTGGAGCGCCCGCGCCATACGGATGGTGTAGTCTTCAATGGTTTTGAGAACGCCGGGCGCCAAGGAATAAGGAGGCAGAACGCAGGAGCTATCGCCTGAGTGGACGCCTGCTTCTTCCACATGCTCCATGATGCCCGCAATCAGAACGTCTTCCCCATCTGACAAGGCATCTACATCCACTTCCGTGGCTTCTTCCAGAAAGCGATCAATCAATACGGGCCGGTCTTGCGAGAAGGTCACCGCTTCGCGCATGTATTGCTGTACGGTGGCTTCTTCATAAGCAATCACCATGGCCCGGCCGCCCAGTACATAGCTAGGCCGCACCAGAACCGGATAGCCAATACGCCGCGCTACTTCGCAAGCTTGTTCCACGCTGGTAGCGTTGCCGTTTTCCGGGGAAGGGATGTTCAGGTCTTGCAGCAGTTTCCCAAACAGTTTCCGGTCTTCCGCCAAGTCGA
Organism: Bryobacterales bacterium; assembly: GCA_963791675.1. Taxonomy (GTDB): domain Bacteria; phylum Acidobacteriota; class Terriglobia; order Bryobacterales; family Bryobacteraceae; genus JALYXI01. Next base: position 217,119 of record CAWBTD010000018.1, on the reverse strand, counting down.
TATTTTCAGGATCGGTGCCGATGATCGGCACGCCGAGGCGCTTCAGCGGCAGCGCTAAATTCAAGCGGCGTCTGCCCGCCGAACTGAACAATCACGCCATCCGGTTTTTCGGTGTCGCAGATGTTCAGCACGTTTTCCAGCGTGAGTGGTTCGAAGTAGAGGCGGCTGGAAGTGTCGTAATCCGTGGAAACCGTTTCCGGATTACAGTTCACCATGATGGATTCAATGTTCTCGTCCCGTAAGGCGAACGACGCATGGCAGCAGCAGTAATCGAACTCAATGCCTTGCCCGATGCGATTTGGGCCGCTGCCCAGAATCATGACTTTGGGCACGTCCTGCGGTTCCGCTTCGTCCTGCGCTTCGTAGCTGGAGTACAGATAAGGCGTGAAGCTTTCGAATTCAGCGGAACACGTATCCACACGGTTGAATACTGCCTTAACACCCAGTTCTTTCCGGCGATTGCGCACCTCCATCTCCGGTATTTGCCAGAGCTTGGCAATTTTCGTATCGGAAATTCCACTGCGCTTGGCACGGCTGAACAGATCGCGTGTGGCGTCTTGGAGATTGCTCTCCCCAACTTCCCGTTCCAGTTCGATGACCTGTCGTAGCTGTTCCAGGAACCACTTGTCGATGGACGTCATCTCGTGGATTTCGTCCACGGAGTAGCCGCTTTCCAGGGCAAACAGGATGTAGTTCAGACGATCTGGAGTGGGCGTAATCAGCTTATTCGCAATCATGGCCGGATCGAACTTCTCCGAGCCAAATGCCTTGCCTGTTTCCAGGCTTCGGATTCCTTTCCAGAGTGCTTGCTTGAAAGTGCGGCCAATCGCCATCACTTCGCCCACCGATTTCATCTGCGTGCCGAGCGTGGAATCCGCGCCAGGGAATTTCTCAAACTGCCATTTCGGAATTTTCGCGACGACGTAATCAATGGTCGGTTCAAATGAAGCAGGGGTGATCTTGGTAATGTCGTTACGGATCTCGTCGAGCCGATAGCCAACGGCAAGTTTGGCCGCTACCTTCGCAATGGGGTAGCCGGTGGCCTTGGAAGCCAGCGCGGAACTGCGCGACACACGCGGGTTCATCTCGATCACTACCATACGCCCGGTTTTGGGATTAATGGCGAACTGGACGTTGGAGCCGCCCGTATCGACGCCGATTTCGCGCAGGCACCGGATGGCACCATCACGCATCATCTGGTACTCGCGATCCGTGAGTGTTTGGGCAGGCGCCACTGTAATGGAATCGCCCGTATGAACGCCCATCGGGTCGAAGTTCTCAATCGAGCAGACAATGATGACGTTGTCCGCCAGATCGCGAATCACTTCCAGTTCGAATTCTTTCCAGCCAAGCGCGCTTTCTTCGATCAGCACTTCATGCACAGGGGAAAGAGCCAAGCCGCGCTCCAGGATGGCGATACAATCTTCCCGGTTATATGCGATGCCGCCGCCGGACCCACCCATGGTGAAGCTGGCGCGCAGAATACAGGGGTAGCCATTCTTGGCGGCAAACTTCAGACCGTCTTCCACGTTGGTGACCAGTTGCGAAAACGGAGTTTCCAGCCCGATCTTCCGCATGGCGTCCTTGAACAGCAGGCGATCTTCGGCTTTCTTGATGGCATCGATTTTCGCGCCAATCAATTCCACGCCATAGCGCTCCAGAACACCGGTTTCCGCCAGTTCCACGGAAAGATTCAGCCCGGTCTGGCCGCCTACCGTGGAAAGCAGGGCATCCGGCCTTTCCTTGCGGATAATTTCTTCCAGGTAAGCCACGCTCAACGGTTCCACATAGGTGCGGTCCGCCAGGTTCGGGTCCGTCATGATGGTGGCCGGGTTGGAGTTTACCAGGATCACTTCATAGCCGTCGGCGCGAAGTGCTTTGGTGGCCTGTGTGCCGGAATAATCGAACTCGCAAGCCTGCCCGATGATGATGGGGCCTGAGCCGATGATCAGAATGCGGTGAAGGTCGTTTCGTCGCGGCATTGTTATTTGTTTCTGGCTTTTCCGTAGTCTGCCATCATTTTGACGAAATCGTCGAACAGGTAATGGGAGTCGTGAGGACCGGGCGCGGCTTCCGGGTGGTACTGCACGCAGAACGCAGGCTCGCGTTTGTGGCGGAAGCCTTCCAGCGTTTGGTCATTCAGATTCATGTGAGTGACTTCAATGTCGCTGGGATTGAGAGAATCCGGATCTACCGCAAAGCCGTGATTGTGGGAAGTGATTTCTACCTTGCCGGTGATGTTGTTTAAGACCGGATGATTCGCGCCCCGATGGCCAAACTTCAGTTTGTATGTTTTCGCGCCCAGAGCCAAGCCAAGGATTTGGTGCCCCAGGCAAATGCCGAACACCGGCGTTTTGCCAATCAGCTTTTGTACATTTTCCACTTGCGTAACCAGCGGTTCCGGATCACCGGGGCCGTTGGACAGAAACACACCATCTGGTTTCATAGCGAGCACATCTTCCGACGAAGTCAGTGCAGGCACCACGGTGACATGGCAACCGGCATGAACCAAGCGGCGCAGAATGTTGTGCTTGATGCCAAAATCATAAGCCACCACATGGTACGTCTGATTCTGATCTGGCCGCATCACTTCCGAAGGGGAGCACGGGTCCACCGAATGGTTCCATGTGTAGGAGGAAGCTGTGCTGACGCGGCTTGCCAGATCCAGACCAGCCATGGAAGGAATAGCGCGGGCACGCTCCACCAGGACCGCACCGCTAGATTCTACACAAGACAATACTCCGCGCATCACTCCACGCGTGCGAAGGTGGCGCACCAAAGCGCGCGTATCGAGTTCAGAAGCGACAGGAATTTGATATTCTTCCAGAAACTTTCGGGCACCCTCATCCGAACGCCAGTTACTGGTAACGCTGGAGAACTCCCGCACTACAAGACCTTCGATATGGGGCTTAACGGCTTCGTTGTCCTGCTTGCTGGTTCCGTAATTTCCGATCTGGGGATTTGTGAGAACTACAATTTGACCAGAGTAAGAAGGGTCAGTGAATATTTCCTGATATCCGGTGAGTGCAGTATTAAAAACAACTTCGCCGGAACGTTCTGCGGGTGCACCAAAGCTTCTGCCCTCGAAGACGGTTCCGTCTTCCAAAGCCAGAATCGCTGAATCCAACACTTTTCTCCTGGAGAATGGGTCTTGCTCCAGTTTACAGTAAGGGCGGGCTCAAAGGCCCGCCCAGGTTGACTACTTATTCTGTTACCGGTGCTGTTTAGAGGCCGCCGTTGGCAGGTTTGGACTGCTCGAACACCAGCTTGGTATTTTTGCCACCGAGCTGGAGCTCTTGGATGCTGTATTTGCCTTCGGCTTGGGTGTAACGAACAGCAGTGGAGCTGTACTTTTGATCGGCTGTTTCCGACCGAACACGAGCCTCAACATTTACCTTTTTGCCCTTCACAACAGCTACATCATTGTTGACTTCGATGCGGTATTGTCCGGGTTTGATGTCTTGACCATTCAGTGTAACGGGAACTGGGATGGTCACATTATAAGAAGCAGCGCTGGCAAGAACGGTGGCAGCGAGCGAAAGGATTGCAACTTGGGAAATCTTACGCATTGTTTCTCCTACTTTCTTTATACGTCGAATAGAAATTATTGTTCCGTGAACTTACATCCTTTTCGACGAGGCAAACGGAATTCAGTTAGGATGCGTACTGTCAGTACCAAAAGAAATTGGCCGGTAGTATCCCGTCATCTCCAAATATCCTTTTCCGGTATGTGTTCCTGAGTACGTGACTGCACCTTCCCAGTAGCTATCGCGTTCCGTGGTTCCTGTGGAAAGCTCCTGGTTTTCTACAACGGCTTTGCAGATGAGATGGATGTGTTGAGTGGGAACCCAAATCTCCCACTCAACAGGATAATGAGCGCCGTTTCTAGCGCTGGTCCAATAGCGAAGCGGACGAAGCGAAAAATCTGCTGAGCGAAGATGAGTGGTTTTGCCGGATGGATAAATCAATGTGCCTGAGGAATATGGGTCCTGATTGCCATTCTTGCGTCGCATGTCGTACAGCATCAGTTCCGTTCCATTCTCCAGTTGCACACTAAACCAGTTCCACCCGATCTGAGAGGGATCGAGGCGTTCGGTAAACCATTCATGGTCCATCCATGCTTCCCCAGTGATCCCTTCCGTTTTGCCTTCTGATTGGAGAGAGCCTGTAACGGCAAGCCGGGGAAAAGAGAGGTAGTAAGAGGCATGGCCAGCTCCTTCTCCCTTTTGGCTAATGCCATGGAGGCCATGAATAACCAGGGGCTTCACCGGCGTAAGCACGAACTGAAACTGAAAATCATCTGTAAGGGCGGTGAGCTCTTGCGTAGTGCCTTTCCATAGGCTTTGCCAATTGCCATTCCAGATTCGCTGCTGTGCAAAGCTGGCACCGGCAATTCCAGGTCCGGCACGATTCAGCCGTTGCATAGAGTGAAAGGTCCCTTTTTTCAGATCCGTTAAGGCTGCGTGTGCCATATACAGGTCGTCCACACGCCAAGCAGAAGTGTTGGTGGTGTTAAGCGCACGTTCTCCTACCCGGAAAAATACTAGCTCAAATCCATAGGGATGCCCATCCCTGGTATGGAGATTACCCGTGTAATACCACCACTCGGTGCGGTATTCGGGATGCTCAAAATGGTCCCTCGGAAACCGGTAATTTGGATTCGGTTGGACGGCCCGATAGGGAAAATCGCCCGCAAAAAGCGAAAGCAGGCTAAAGACTAAGGTAAGCATTTTCATTTCAATGAGTTACAGACTAGTTCCTGCTTGTGAAAAAAGGCGAAGATTTTGCGAAAATTCTTGTGGAAAAATTTGCAATTTTGTGGCAACCTTTTTATAGCAGTTACATCTTATTTATTAGCTGATTCCGGGATGACCTTTTCGGATGCTTTGCCCGTCGTCAGCGCACCAAATTCTGACGGACGGTACTGACTTCTACTATGAGTACATCAAGCGTAATGCCACAGGGCGCCGTGATCCCCCGGGGCGCCAGACTAGATCTTCAGTTCAAGAAAGCTGTTAAGTACGACGCTCGGGGGCGTGTGGCGCTGATCGGACCTGCTGGTTCCGGCAAGAGTTATACCATGCTGGAACTTGCCAGAACGCTGGCTGGACCGAATGGCAAGATTGCGGCGATTGATACGGAACATGGCTCCTTGTCGAAGTATGCCGATATGTTCGATTTTGACGTGATCGAACTGGACAGCTACTCGCCGGAGAATTTCATGGCAGCTTTGGATGCGGCAGAAGCCCAGAAGTATGACGTATTCTGCTGTGACTCGCTTTCCCACTTCTGGGTAGGCAAAGACGGTGCGCTGGAGTTTGTGGATATGGCCAACAAACGGCAGCGTGACCAGCACGGCGGCTGGCGTGATTGGCGTCCGCATGAACGCGCCATGGTAGACCGCATGATTGCTTCCCCTTGCCATACCTTGGTGACCATGCGTACCAAGAACGACTACGTGGAAGAAGTGAACGCTCAGGGCAAGAAAGTACGCCGCAAGATTGGCTTGGCTCCGGTACAGCGGGAAGGTCTGGAGTATGAATTCGATCTGGTCGGGTACATGGATGAGGACAACACCTTTATCGTAGATAAGACCCGTTGCCCGGCGTATTCCAAAAAAGCGATTACGCAGCCTGCAGATAAGGACTTTGTTCCTTTCGTGACGTGGTTAAAGGGTGTGAATCGTCCCGCTCCGACCCCCATGGAAGCGGTGCAAGCCCACACGCTAAGTAGCGGTGCGAAAAATCGGCCTGGTGATGGTGCGACGGCTTCTCCTTTGACCGCTCCCAAAACCTGGAATGCTGCTCCTCCGGCTGTGCCTGCTGCTGCTGCCCCTGCTCCTCCCAAGGAAATTTCCGAGGCGATTACGGAGATGTGGAAGCGCATGAGTACGCGTGAAGGGTACTCCAATGTGTTTGCGGACCTGAAGCAGAACATGGTGGAACTGTTGGGCCAGAGTTATGGCGAATCCAACTTCGAAGCCATTCTGAACCGCTATAACCGCAAATCTCCGGAAGAGTTTATTTCCGGCAGCAACCGAAGCTATGCGGAAGCGCGGCAGTGTGCGCGCGACCTGTATCATAGCGTGCAGGATATTCTGAGCTTGCAGAAAACCGAGATCGGAACCCCTACGGATTTCGCCTTTGGGGAAGAAGCGGAACTGAGTAATGATGTTGTGTTAGCAAAGTAAGCTGTTCTTTCGTTTTAGTGCTTTTGGAGGCGGAGATCCCTAGGGATCTCCGCCTTTTTGTTTTTGTTGTGTTCCGGCTTGTTACCATGAGTGAGTTGCCATGATCGTAGATACGCAGGTGGAGCGCTTCGAGACAATTTCGCTCGAAAGCGGCGCGACACTCTCCCCGGTTGAGATTGCGTACCAGTGTTACGGACAGTTAAACGCTTCGCGATCCAATGCCATTCTGATTCTTCACGCTTTTACCGGCGATGCTCACGCGGCCGGGATTGGGCGGGAAAGCGGCAAGCCTGGCTGGTGGGACAACATGATCGGTCCCGGTAAGGCGTTTGATACCGAGAAGTACTTCATGATCTGCTCCAATGTGCTGGGCGGCTGCCAAGGCACTACGGGACCTTCTTCCTTGAACCCAGAAACAGGAAAGCCATATGCCATGGCTTTCCCTGTAATTACCATTGCGGATATGGTGCGGCTTCAACGGATGTTGATTGAGCGTCTGGGCATTTCCAAACTGCTGGCCGTGGCCGGTGGTTCCATGGGAGGGATGCAGGCCCTCCAGTGGGCTGCTTCTTACCCGGAAATGACCCGTTCCGTGATTGCGATTGCGACTACCGCCCGCCATAGCGCCCAGCAGATTGCCTTCAATGAAGTCGGGCGGCAGTCCATCATGACGGACCCGGATTGGTGCGGCGGGAATTACTACGACCAGAAGCTTCCAGGGGCCGGATTGGCAATTGCCCGCATGGTGGGCCATATCACTTACATGAGTGATGAATCCATGCGGGAGAAGTTTGGCCGTCGGCTGCGGGAAAAGGAAAAGTTCGGGTTTGATTTCTCCGTGGATTTTGAGGTGGAAAGCTACCTTCGCTATCGCGGCTCGCAGTTCGTGGGTCGTTTTGACGCTAATTCCTATCTCTACATCACCAAGGCGATTGACTATTTTGACCTTACCAACGGCAGTGGGTCTTTGCAGTCAGCTTTCCCGGAAACGGATGTGCGCTTTCTGGTAATCAGCTTCACCTCGGACTGGCTTTACCCCAGCTACCAATCCCAGGAAATTGTGCGCGCTCTGCGCCGCCGAAATCTGGATGTGGCGTATTGCGACCTTCAGTCTAATTACGGCCACGATGCATTCCTGGTGGATGTTGCCGAGCAGACGGATGTGCTGCGGGGCTTTCTCGCCAGCACTTTTAAGGAGAAACCGGAATTTGCCAGCCGCCGTTGAAACTGAAGCTGCTGCCAGTCCCTTCGTCGGCGATCTCCTGGGCCGAAGCGACTACGCCATTATCAGTGAGATCGTGAAGCCGGGCTCGCGGGTGCTGGATCTGGGATGCGGCGAAGCGGAACTGCTGGCTTGGTTAGTAGACCACAAAGGCGTGGAAGCGCGCGGTGTGGAAATTTCTCCCGCCAAGGTGCGGCGTGCGATTTCCAGAGGTGTCTCCGCTTACCAAGGCGACATTGATGAAGGCTTAGCGGATTACCCGGATCAGGCATTTGATTACGTGATTCTGAGTCAAACCCTGCAGGAAACACGCGCTCCTTTAAGGGTGCTCCGTGAGATGCTGCGCGTCGGGAAACAGGCGATTGTGGCGTTTCCCAACTTTGGGCACTGGAGCGTGCGGTTTTCCATGCTGTTTTCCGGGCAAGCTCCCCGGACGAAGTTGTTTCCGTACCGGTGGTATGAGTCGCCGAACATTCACTTCCTGACGGTGTACGATTTCGAGTCTCTAGCGGCAGAACAGGGATTCCACATTCAGCGGCGATATTTTCTTTCCGGTTCTCGACGCATCCATCAGTTCCCCAACTTGATGGCAGAAGTGGCCGTGTTCTTAGTGGGGCAATGATCTCCTCCTAAATTTGCCTGAGACGCCGGGAAGGGCATCGCCACTACATGGCCGATGACGTTTCTTCGCAGCCTATCTTTTCTTCTTGCCATTGCCGGTCTGGCAATTTCCGGTGGTTCTCTGCCGGCAGCCAAGCCAGGCACTACCTCCAAACCTCGCATCGCGCGCCCTTCCGGGCCGAGTGATGCGGAAGTGGAGCGAGACATTCGGGCACGTTTTGCCAGATCTAAAATCTCCACTGATAAATTTTCTGCCAAAGTGCAGAGCGGCATTGCCACGCTGAGCGGCCACACGGATGTGATCCAGCACAAGGGCACGGCTACGCGGCTGGCCAAAAACGCGGGGGCACTGGCAGTGGTCAACAATATTGAAATCAGTCAGGCAGCCAAGGACAAGGCAGCCAGAAATTTGGAGTCCGGACGTCGCCGTGCGCAGCTCAAGCGCGGGGACACTCGTTCTTCCCAATAGCTTTTCTCCCCAGTGGTAAAATTGAGGCTTCACTTCGGATAAGCCTCACATGAAGCGTTCTCCATTCCTGTATTTCTCTTTCTCCTTCGGACTTTTTGCTCAGGTTGCTGCTCCTCCTGCCGATCCAGCGCCGGATACCGTGTTGGCCACGATTGATGGGAAGAAGCTGACGTACGGGGAGTTGCAGCGTTACTTGGACGGTCTCGGGCCGGACAACAAAAAGGCTGCTTTGGAAGACCGCAAGAGTTTGGTAGAGCAGTACGCCTTGATGACCAAGCTGGTTGAAATCGCGGAAAAAGAAAAACTGCCGGAACAAACCCCTTACAGAGAAGTACTGGAAGCAAGCCGGAGGCAGATTCTAGCGCAAGCGGAGTATCAGAACCAATATCTCCATCTGGTGGTCACTGCGGGCGATCAAAAAAAGTTTTACGACGAACACAAAGAGGATTACACCCAAGTTCAACTGCAGGTGCTCTATCTGGGATTTGTAAATGATGCTCCTCAAGGAGCGTTAGGAAGCGGAAAGAAGTACCGCACGGAAGAAGAAGCCAAGAAGCAGATCGAGAGCATTCGTCAACAGATTCACTCCAAGGAAGACTTCATCAAATTAGTGAAGCAGTATTCCGAAGACGAAGCTTCCAAAGCTAAGAATGGCGAATACGGCACCATGAAGAAGTCCGACAACCTCCCTGTGGATATCAAGGCCGTCATCTTTAATCTGAAGCAAGGGGAAGTTAGTCAGCCTGTTCCGCAACGTAACGGCTTCTATTTGTTTCGTGCGGAAGTGGTAGGCCTGCGTCCTTACGATGAGGTCCGAGATGAAATCTATAACAAGTTAAAAGAAACTCGCCTGCAAGAGTGGATGCTGAAAACTCAAAAGGACATCTCAATCAAGATCGAGAACCCGGCTTTTTTTGCTCAGAAGGGCAATTCTGCTCCTAAGCAATGAGCCGCAACCACTCTCCCAAAAATTATTTTTTGCTTCATTTGGGTAAGACTCAGAGGGGGGTTGGAAAGCCACGGAAAGAGAAAAACAGCTCAGAATTGTTCACAAAAGCCCACAAATCTGCCTTTTCCTTCCAAAAAATCTTTTCTTGTGGACAGAATTCATATCCAACGATGTACCACCAAAGTAGTATCCAGGTTCATTCTACCTTTCGCCCCAGTTTCGCCTAGAAATCAATATATAGTGGTGTTTTGGTTCGCTCTAGCCCGGCTGGTATTCTCATAACTAATTAAGAACACAAGTACTTCTCCAAAATAATACTTGCGGGGAGTGAAAATCCGTGTCTACAATCTGATGTGGCCTGAAGTGGTCAAAAATGGACAAAAGTGGAGAACGAGGTCCCCCATCAACATGCCGAAGCCCCTCGTGGCATGCATTCCGGCAAGCTCGATGATAAAGGACGCTTGAAGCTTCCGGTCGTGTTTCAGGAGTACCTAAGTACCTTTTCGGAAAAAAAGCTATTTGTGACTAGTATCGACCGTAATACGGCGCAAATCTACCCCGTCAGTATCTGGCGCGAGAACGAGCGCCTCCTGAAAGATTATCGCACGGACCCGAAGGTGGCGAAAGCAGTCGCCTTTAATGCAAATGATTTGGGCGCGGACGCAGAGATGGACGCGCAGGGAAGAGTGCTAATTAATACGGATTTGCGGCGTGAATTGGCTATGGACGAACAAGGCTTGCGAATTTACTGCGAGCGAGGGCGCATACAGGTTTTAACGGAAGCAGTTTACGAGGCGCGCAAAAAGGCTGCTGCCGAAGCTGCTCAAGAGTACGCGGAAAAAATGGAAATGGAGGGGCTGTTGTAATGCGCCATGCCGGAAGCCTCCCTTCATTACCCGGTTATGCTTGCCGAATCGCTGGAATACTTGGCGATTCATCCGGACGGAATTTATCTGGATGCAACGGCGGGCCTGGGCGGACATACCGGCGCGATTGCGAGGCAACTAACGGCAGGCAAGGTCATCTCCTGCGATCGGGATGCAGCATCGCTCAAACTGGCGAAAGCCAACACGCTGGACGTAGCGGAGCGGATTCAATTTTTTCACGCGGAGTTTTCTGCACTTGCGCAAACTGTGGAGCAGGCCGGGTTTGGGCCGCTCGATGGAGTGCTGGCCGACTTGGGAGTGAGCCGCTTTCAGCTCACCACGGGCCACAGGGGATTTTCGTTTATGGCCGAAGGGCCGCTGGATATGCGCATGGACCAATCAACGGGCGCAACAGCGGACGACCTGGTCAACCGGAGTGCCGAAACGGCGCTCGCCGACTGGATTTACCAATTCGGCGAAGAAAGGAGAGCGCGGAAGATAGCCAGAGCAATCGTTCGGTCGCGGCCCATTCGGAGCACACTTCACCTGGCTGGTGTAGTGGAGCGGGCCGTGCCCCGAACGGGGCCTATGCATCCGGCAACCCGCACTTTTATGGCGCTACGGCTGGTGGTCAATCAAGAGCAGGAGCAGCTTGACGCGCTCCTAGAGATCGCTCCGGAAGTAGTCAAGAGTGGCGGGAGAGTGGTGATGATTTCATTCATGTCTCTCGAAGACCGCAAGGTTAAGGAAAAGTTCCGAACGCTGGCACAGGAAGGATATGGCCGCATATTGACCAAGCGCCCCCTGGAGCCATCTGAGGATGAAGTAAAGCGGAATCCTCCTTCACGCAGTGCCAAGCTCCGCGCTTGGGAAGCTGGGCGAACGGGGGAACAGGGTGGGGTGGCGATTTGAGAAACAAGCTGCGCGGGCAGGGCGCGGCAGGGCAATAAAGGCAAAGAACAAAAATGGGGACGCTGGCAACAATCTTCCGTAAAACCGATTATCTTCCCGCGGCAGGGTCATCCGCAGTGCGGGAAAAACCCCGACAGATGGTGCGCCATCTTGCGGCTGTTCAGGTCAAAGAGCGCGATGCGCTGGATCAATATAAGCTGCGCGCGCTTCCCAATGATGATGTGTATTTCTATTGCAAGCACATCGATAATTCCCGATTGGTACGGCAGGCTGACCCGCAAACAAAAGGTCAGTGCTGGTCCGCCATTGGTGCAGCGTGCGTTCTTGCAGTGGTTTCCGGCCTGGTGATGACTCCCAAGCTGGGTTCCATTTTGACGGGCTACAAACTGCAGCAATTGAAGCACGAACAAGCTGTGCTGTTGGAAGAACGCCGCAATATGGACGTGGAAGAAGCCAGCCTCCTGAGCCCTGTGCATTTGGATCAGCTTGCTCAGAAACAAAAATTGGATCGTCCCCAGGCAGGGCAAACGATACGCCTTCAACCCCGCGGCAATGGCGCATTTGCCTCTGTGGTGTTGCACACTGGTTTAAAGTCTCGCTAGGAGTAAGTCCTCTGTGGATGTCAGCATCGCGAAAGCTAATGCCATCTGGCGTCTCAGGTTCCTGATCGGAATTGTTGGGTTATGGGGCTTGGCCATTCTGGTCAAGCTCATTTCCATTCAGGGCTTTCATCACGAAAAGTATCTTGCTTCGGCACGCCGGCAGCAAGAAATGAAAATTGAATTGCCCGCCATGCGAGGCAGCATCTTTGACCGTAACGGACATGCTCTGGCCCTAAGCGTATCCGTGGATTCCGTTTCCATCAATCCTCTGAATGTGCCTGACCCTTCAGTGGCCGCTGAAGTGCTTGCCAGAACTCTCAACCTAAACGACCAGGACCTTTATCAGAAAATCATGTGGTGCCGCGCAAACCGGCGCGGTTACCTGCCAGTGAAGAAGAAGCTTTCCCCCACGGAATCCGAGCGCCTGAAAAGCCTGGCGATGAACTGGATTGATTTCAGCACCGTGAACCAGCGCCATTACCCGAGCGGACAAATTGCCGCGCATGTGATGGGCGGCGTGTATAAACAGCAGGAAGGTGCCGCCGGAATCGAAAAAGGAATGGATACGGTGTTGCGAGGCAAGGGCGGTACGGTTCGGCTGCTGGCTGATGTGAAGCATCGTGGAATTGAATCGCGCACCGAAGACGCTCCCCAAGCAGGCGCTTCCCTACAACTGACCATTGACGAACGAATTCAGTTTGTAGCCGAGCGGGAACTCAAGGCCGCTGTTGAAAAGCACCACTGCCGCAGTGGCTCCGTGGTGGTGATGAATCCTTACAACGGCGAAGTGCTGGCCTTAGCGAATTACCCGACCTATGATCCCAATTTTGCCCCTAAGCAAGGGGATGATCCGCGCTCACGTTACGACCTGGGAGTTTCGGTTCCGTTTGAGCCGGGTTCCGTGTTCAAAGTAATTACGCTGGCCGCAGCGCTGGAAACCACCAACATCCGGCCTTCCACCTTGATTCCCACAGGCAACGGCGCATTGGCTTTACCAGGACGCGTCGTGCATGATACCAAGGCGCATGGCACCATCACTATGCAGGAAGTGCTGGAGCAGTCCAGCAACATTGGCGCGATTCTGATCGGTACCCGTGTGGGCCGGGAAAAGATGTTTGACTACGTCCATCGGTTTGGGTTCGGGCAACGGGCTGGTGTTCCGCTTCCCGCTGAATCTGGTGGCCTCTTGCGGAAACTGAATCACTGGGGCACCACATCGTTAGCTTCCATTTCCATGGGGCAGGAGATCAGCACTACCTCCATTCAACTGGCTCGTGCCGGTGCCGTGATTGCGAATGGCGGTTATCTCGTGAAGCCAAAATTCATCTTGAAGCGCGGGGACCAAGTGGAGCCTACGGAAGCGCCTGTACGCGTCCTGCAGCCCCAAACCGCTATCACCATGCGGCAGATGATGGAAGGCGTTGTGTTGCGAGGTACGGGACGCTTGTATTGCAAGCTCAACGGGTATACGTCCGGCGGCAAAACCGGTTCAGCGCAGATTTTTGATACTAAAACCCATCACTACACCCACACCTATAACGCTTCTTTTATGGGCTTTGCTCCAGTGACCAAGCCTGCCGTGGTAGTCATGGTGACACTGAACGGCACGGTAGGCACCGCTGGCTTTGGTGGTCCTTCCGCAGGTCCTGTATTCAATGTGGTAGCCAGCGAAGCATTGCGGATTCTGGATGTGCCGAAAGATCTGCCGGAAAATCTGGATCCTCCTAAGCCAAAGGACTTGATCGCGGCCAAGAATGATGCCAATGACCTGCCGATTGCCGGGTTAAGCGAGGGCCGCAACATTCTGGAAGAGGACCCCACTGCAAATCCGGTGCCGGTTCCCTTTTCCTCTTCTTCTGACGAGAATGGGATGGTAGCAGCCTCCGAAGGGGCGGCTCCTGTTTATGAAGGACCTGTTGTGCCAGATTTTCGTGGAAAAACGGTGCGGGAAGTGGTCGAAGCAAGCTCGGAGTCCGGTTTGCTTGTGAAACTCGCTGGCTCTGGCATTGCCCAGGCGCAAAGTCCACCTCCGGGAACTCCTCTGGTATCCGGAATGAAAGTGCGGGTGCAGTTCCGACGATGAAAATGGCGGAAGTGCTCGGAGGCATCCCGCTAAAAACACGATTGCCCGAAGACTTGGCAAATCGGGAAATCACTAACCTCGATTACGATTCCCGGCGCATTGAGCCGGGATTTCTCTTTTTCGCTTTCGCCGGATCACGTGCCGATGGCCGCCGCTTTGCGGAAAGCGCTATGGAAAAAGGCGCGGTGGCGGTGGTGAGTGAATTGCCTCCACCCGAAGATTTCGGAGCGCCATGGATCGAAGTGGAGCATGGCCGCTATGCGCTGGCAACTGCCGCTCGTAATTTCTACGGTCAGCCAGTGACCTTGACCGGCATCACCGGCACGAATGGCAAAACCACTACGGGTTTTCTGCTTGATTCCGTGTTGCGGGCGGCGGGCAACACCACCGCTCTGATTGGCACCATTGAATATCACATCGGCAATGAAGTGTTGCCTGCCGTGAACACAACACCGGAATCGCTGGATTTATACCGTTTATTTCAACGTTTGAAAGCGATCGGCGGCACCCATGCCACCATGGAAGTTTCCTCTCACGCGTTAGCTTTAGGACGCGTGTATGGCTTGGAGTTTCACACGGCGGTATTTACGAATCTGACGCGGGACCATCTGGATTTTCACCACACCATGGAGGACTACTTCGCCGCCAAGCAGATTTTGTTCTCCGGCGTGCAGAGTGTGCCGCCCCGGTTTGCCGTTGTCAACAAAGATGACGAATATGGCGCTCGCATGGCGGTGAAGCCGGAAACGGAACTGCTGACCTATGGCCTTCATGCAGATGCCGCAATTCGGGCGCGCAACGTCCAATCCACACTGACCGGGCTTCGCTTTGACGTGCAGCATGGAAAAAAGCGATTTCCCGTAGTTTCGCCTCTGATCGGGCGCATCAATGTGTACAATATTCTGGCCGCGTGCTGCGCCGGATTGAGTTACCAGTTATCGCCTGAGGTGATTGCACAAGGGATTGCCGACTGTGCCGGTGTTCCAGGCCGCTTTGAACGTGTGGATGAAGGTCAGCCGTTTGCCGTGGTGGTGGATTACTCCCATACCGACGATGCACTGCGAAACGCCATTCTGGTGGCTCGCAGCTTACAGCCCAAACGAGTCATTACTGTTTTCGGATGCGGTGGGGATCGCGACCGCACCAAACGCCCTCTGATGGGGCAGGCAGCGGCGGAGTTGAGCGACCGGGTGATTCTGACCAATGACAATCCGCGCTCGGAAGATCCCCTCCAGATCATGAATGATGTGCTGGTGGGGTTACGCCGCAAGGATACGCCGTTCACCATTGAGCCTGACCGGGCAACCGCGATCCGCCGCTCTATTGAGCAGGCGCGGGCCGGGGACCTGGTGCTGCTGGCAGGCAAAGGGCACGAGACCTATCAGATTTTGCAGGACCGCACGATTCCATTCGATGACCGAGCCGTGGCGCGGGACGTGCTGCGCAGCTTCGGCTTTCACAAGGGGTAAATGGAGTTTCCGCTCACCGAGGTAGGAGAAGCGCTTGGTTGGGTCGCTCCCGATTCCGTCGCGACAGCGACTGGGTGGAGCGTGGATTCCCGCACGCTGCAACGCGGCGATCTTGTATTTTGCCCTGCGCGGCGAAGTGCATGATGGGCATGAGTTCATCTCTGATGCGCTGAGCCGGGGCGCGGTAGCTGCCGTGGTGGAACAACAAATTCATTCCACCGCAGGACTCCAGATTGGGGTGCCGGATACATTAGCAGCTTTGCAGCAACTTGCCCGGTATGCCCGGAAGCAATGGGGCGGGCAAGTGGTGGGAGTGACCGGCAGTGCTGGCAAAACGTCCACCAAAGATGCGATTGCCCATCTGCTGGCCACAAAGTTTCCGGTCGGCAAAACAGTAGGCAATTTCAACAACCATGTCGGGTTGCCGCTGTCGGTTCTTCGCCTTCCCGGAGAAGCTAAAATCGGCGTGCTGGAGATGGGCATGAACCATAGCGGAGAGATTCGCGCTCTAGCCAAAATTGCTTTGCCGGATGTGGCAGTGGTCACCAACGTCGGTTATGCCCATGTAGAGTTTTTCGATGGGATTGACGGCATTGCCCTAGCAAAACGCGAATTGGTGGAATCACTTTCTCCGGAAGGCATTGCGGTGCTGAACGCGGATGATCCCCGTGTGGCCGCGTTTGCAGCGGTGCATCCGGGCCGCTCAATACTATACGGTTTTGGGGAATCCGCCAATGTGCGCGGCGAACAGATTGCACCCGGAGCGTTCCGCTGCCTTGGCGTGGAGTTTCAAACCAAACTGATTGGGCATCACGCCGTTTCCAATCTGCTGGCTGCCATTGCGGTGGCGCAGGTGTTCGGGATTGCCCCGGAAGAATTGCGGGACGCAGTAGCTTCCTTAACTGCTGGCGCTATGCGCGGCGAGCGGTTTCAGCACGGAGATATCACGATTTTTAACGATTGCTACAACTCCAATCCCGAAGCGGCGCGGTCCATGGTGGATGTGCTGCGGGATGCACCTGGGCAGCGAAAAATCGCTGTGCTGGGGGAGATGCTCGAACTCGGCGCGAATGCTGAGCCCTTACACCGCGGCTTAGGCCGTTATGTCGCGGGAAGCGGAATAGATGTGCTCATCGCTATACGCGGCGCTGCACGCTTCATGGCTGACGAAGCCGGAAAAGCGGGAATGTCGGGCAGTGCCGCGTACTTTTTCGATGACGCCGCCGCAGCAGGAGAGTTCTTACGCGGTTTCGCTGCGGCAGGCGATACCATCTTGTTCAAAGGCTCGCGGGGCGTTCATGTGGAAAATGCGCTCGCAAGCGTTTACCGGAGCATCCAAGGCGGTTCATTAGTGCTTTATTACCTGTTATATGATCGGCTGTATCCCGCGATTAACGGATTTCGCGCATTCCGTTATGTAACCACGCGAACCATTGCTTGCCAGCATCACTTCGCTTTCTGCTGTGCGTGGTACTAGGACCATGGCTGATTGCAAGGCTTCGGGAATTTCAGATCGGCCAATACATCCGGGAAGAAGGGCCGAAGTCGCACCAGAAAAAAGCGGGAACGCCCACCATGGGTGGTCTGCTGATTGTGATCTCGATTGTGGTTCCTACGCTGCTGTGGGCTGACCTCCGTTATCTCTATGTGTGGATTGCTGTTTTAGCGCTACTGATCTTTGCCGCTATTGGGTTTGTGGATGACTACGCCAAAGTTCGCAAGCAGCGGAACCTGGGTCTCACCAGTCGCGGCAAATTTCTGCTCCAGTTGCTGGTATCCGCAGCTCTCACTGTGGTTCTGGTAATCATGGCGTCTTACAACAACTATTCCACTACCCTGAATGTTCCGTTTTTTAAACAGTTTCAACCGGATCTACTGATTCGTCCTTTGATGAACAGCCCGATCACCTATCCGTTCGCTTTTCTTCTCTTTTTCCTGTTTATCTTTTTCGTTGTAGTTGGCACCTCGAATGGAGTCAACCTGACGGATGGGCTTGACGGGCTTGCCATTGGTTTGATGGTGATCGCCTCGGCAGCACTCACTGTTCTGGCGTATGCGGGTGGTCATCGTGAATTCGCGAATTACCTTCAAATTGCACGCAATCCGCGCACGGCGGAACTGACCATTTTTTGTGGTTCCATGACCGGCGCGTGCTTAGGTTTTCTTTGGTATAACGCTCATCCGGCAGAAATCTTTATGGGGGATGTTGGGTCGCTTTCCTTGGGCGGCGCTCTGGGAGTTGTGGCAATCTTAATAAAACAAGAAATACTGTTATTGTTTATTGGCGGCGTGTTTGTGATTGAAACAATGTCCGTTATCCTGCAAGTGGGAAGCTTCAAGCTTCGCGGAAAACGGATCTTTAAGATGGCCCCACTTCACCATCACTTTGAGGCAAAGGGATGGACGGAATCGAAGATCATCACCCGATTCTGGATTGTTGGTTTGATCCTGGCGCTGTTTGCGTTGACCACACTGAAATTGAGATGACACTTACAGGCCGCAAAGTATTAGTGGTCGGAATGCAAAAATCCGGCCTTGCCAGCGTTGAGTTCCTCAAGGAAAGAGGGGCAATCGTGACTGCGACGGATGTGCAGCCACAGCAGGTCCCCGATGTGCCTTTTTTTCTGCAAGGCGATGCCCCGTTTCTCCAAAGTGATTTAATTGTGGTCTCGCCCGGTGTTCCATCGGACATTGAGCCGCTTCGTGACGCACGAGCCAAGGGCATTCGCGTGATCGGCGAAGTGGAACTTGCCGCGCCGTTTCTGTTAGGAAAAACACTGGGCATTACAGGCTCCAACGGCAAAACCACCACCACGGCCATGGTGGGTCATATCCTGGAAGAAGCCGGAATTCCGGTGCAGGTGGGCGGCAACATTGGAACACCGGTAACGGCCATGGTTGCTGCTTCGCGCCAGGACCAATGGAATGTGCTGGAGCTTTCCAGCTTTCAGTTGGAGACCATCCGAACGTTTCGCGCCAACATTGCCGTTGCGCTGAACGTCACGCAGAATCACCTGGACCGGCATCATACGTTTGAAGCGTATTCTTTTGCCAAAGGAAATTTGTTTCGCACGCAGCAGTCACAAGATTTTGCCGTACTAAATCAGGATGACCCGGTGTGCCGCTCCTTTGCTGCGCTGAGCCGCTCCAACAAAGTCTGGTTCGGTGACGCATTTCTGAAAGGCGACGAAATCTTTGTGGGGGAAGAACCGCTGATGAAGGCTGCCGACCTCCCGATTCGGGGAAGCCACAATATTCAAAACACCATGGCGGCAGCGAACGCAGCACGCTTGGCCGGTGTTGACCTGCCCGTGGTAGCGGAAGCCGTGAAGACCTTTCAGGCAGTGGAGCATCGCCTGGAATTTGTGGCCAAGGTCAGTGGGGTGGATTTTTACAATGACTCCAAGGCCACCAGCGTGGATGCCACGCAAAAAGCGTTGGAATCGTTTACGGGTAACTTGTGGGTCATCATGGGCGGCAAGGATAAAGGAAGCGACTACACCGTTCTGGCAAAACTGCTGAAAGCCAAGGCGCATGGTGTGATGTTGATCGGTGCGGCCACGCCCATTATTCGCGGGCAGCTTTCCGGGGAAGTGCCGCTTACCGATTGTGAAACTCTGGAAACGGCAGTGGCGGAAGCTTATCGAAGGGCGAAGCCAGGTGACACTGTGCTGTTAGCCCCTGCTTGCGCCAGCTTCGATCAATTCCGAAGCTATGAGCATCGTGGAGAGGTTTTTAAAACCCTGGTCCGTCAAATTGCAGCAAACCATTTGTAAGCTATGGCGCAACGATTAAAAACCGATTGGATTCTTTTTACCACCATTATCTGCATCATGTTTTTCGGTGCAGTGATGATTTACAGCGCCTCCTCTGTGATGGCGGAGCTTCGCTTCGGCTCAAGTTATTACTTTGCCATGCGCCAAATCTTCTGGGTAATGGCGGGCGTGGCAGTGCTGATGATCATGAAGCGAACGAATTACCGTCTGCTGCAAAGTCCAGGAGTGGCGTTTACGGCTCTGAGTGTGGTGTTGGTTCTTTTGCTGGTGGTGTATTTCTGGGACGGGAAGCAACACCGCTGGATCCGATTTGGTTTCGTTGGCATTCAGCCTTCGGAACTGGCAAAACCGGCGCTGGTGGTATTCCTGTCCTACTTTATCGCGCTTCGCTCTCGCGCTATTAACGACAAACACACTCTTTTGCCTGCGGCCATGGCCGTGGGATTAGTTTCCGTTGGAGTTGTGGTGGCGGATCTGGGAACAGCCGTGGTGCTTGGCTTCACAGCAGCCGTATTGTTCTTCGTCGCGGGGCTGAAAGCTCGCTACTTTGCCATTGCAGGAGTGGTTGCCTTGTTGGGAATGGCCTATACGGTATACCAGAAGCCCTATCGTTTACGGCGTGTTGTGGAATACGTGGACCCAGGGTATAAGCACCTGGACCAGATCGATAAAAAGGGCTGGGTGAAATCCCGGCTGGAAAAATCGCTCACTACCAAGGACACTAATTATCAGGCGGAACAGGCAAAAATCGCGGTCGGCGTTGGTGGGTTATGGGGGCAGGGGCTGATGCAGGGGCGGCAAAAACTGCTCTACTTGCCGGAAGCCCATACGGACGAAATCTACGCCGTGGTGGGAGAAGAACTAGGGACGCTAGGCTGCTCTGCGGTACTGATCGCATTTGTGCTGATTTTCTGGCGCGGTATTCGCGCCACTGTGCGGATTCCGGATGAGTTTGGTCGTTATCTGGCGCTTGGGATCACGACCATGATCGTGGTCCAGGCATTTATGAATATGACGGTGGTGCTCGGCATGGCACCCACCAAAGGAATTCCGCTGCCGATGATCAGCTTCGGCGGCAGTTCGCTGGTAAGCACTATGGCATCTTTGGGCGTGCTGTTGAATGTGTCGGAGCATGCCGGATAGTCGCCTGTTTGTGATGGCTGGCGGCGGTACGGGCGGCCATGTGATTCCTGCGCTGGCCGTAGCAAGGGAATTGAAAAAGCGGGGGCATCAGGCGGTATTTATCGGAACCGAGCGAGGCGCGGAAGCGAAACTGGTTCCGGGAGCCGGGTTCCCCCTGAAGTTCATTCGGGTGGGTGGCGTGAAAGGGTTAGGGCTCAAAAGAAAACTGGTGAGCTTGTGGCAGTTGGCCATCGGCACCGTTCGGCAAACCAAGCTCTTTGCGTCCCCGCGTCCGGCTGCTGTGTTCAGCATGGGCGGGTTTGTGGCGGGTCCGCCGGTATTCGCCGCCATTGTACGCCGTATCCCGATTGTGGTGATGGAACCGAATGCGGTTCCGGGATTTACGAATCGTTGGACAGCACGCTTTGTCCATCGAGCGCTGATCTCGTTTGGCGAGACCAAACGCTACTTTCCCGCGGACCGCACGGAGGTGACTGGGTTGCCAGTGCGGGACGAATTTTTCCATCTTCCGCCGAAACCGGCCAGCCAGTTTTTTACGATTCTGATTACCGGTGGAAGTCAGGGTTCGCGCACATTGAATGAAGCGGCTCGCGGGAGTTGGCCGCTGTTTCAGGCTTCCGGCTTGCCGGTGCGCTTGCTCCACCAAACCGGCGTGGCCTCCTTTTCTCACCTGCGCGATGAGTTTCAAGGAACTGGGTTAGCTGGGCAAGTGAGCGATTTTTTCCAGGATATGCCTGGCGTATTTGCGGAGGCGGATCTGGTAGTATGCCGGTCAGGAGCGGGTGCGGTGGCGGAATTGGCAGCGGCAGGCAAGCCTTCCGTGTTGATTCCATTTCCCTTTGCCGCAGACCAGCACCAACTCAAAAATGCGGAGGCTTTTGAACGAGCGGGAGCTGCACGCCTGTTTCGGGACGCCGAATGGAATGGGCAAGTATTTTTTCAAACTGTATCTGAATTGATGGAGTACCCGCAACAACTGCAAGGGATGTCTGCTGCTGCCCGTACATTGGCGCATCCAGGCGCGGCACAACGCGCTGCGGATATTCTGGAGGAAATTCGCTGATGTTTTTCAACAAACAACACCTTCACTTCACCGGCATCGGCGGCATCGGCATGAGCGGCATTGCAGAAGTGTTGCTGAATCTGGGGTACACCATCAGCGGCTCTGACCTGAAGCTTTCTCCCACAACGGACCGCTTAGCAAAGCTAGGCGCTACCGTTTATGCCGGACATGCGGCAGCAAACGTGGCAGGAGCACGCGCTCTGGTTGTCACTTCCGCTGTGGATGAATCCAACCCGGAAGTGCAGGAAGCACGCCGGTTGCAAATCCCGGTGATTCCACGCGGGGAGCTGCTGGCGGAGCTGATGCGCCTGAAGTACGGCATCGCCATCGCGGGCAGCCATGGAAAAACCACCACTACCTCGCTGGTGGCCACCATTCTGAATCATGCGGGGCTTGATCCTACCGTGGTGGTAGGCGGCAAAGTGGGCACCATGGGCGGCTCCAATGCGCGAGTCGGCCATAGCGATTTCCTGGTAGTGGAATCGGATGAAAGCGACCGTTCGTTTCTGAAGCTGGCTCCCATTCTGGCCGTGGTGACCAACATTGACCGGGAGCATCTGGACACCTATTCTTCTTTGGACGACATTCGGGATTCTTTCACCACGTTTGTGAACAAAGTGCCGTTTTACGGGGCGGCGGTGCTGTGCATTGATGACGAGAATGTGCAGACCATTTTGCCTAACATCAATCGCCGCACAGTAACGTATGGACGCAGCGCACAGGCAGATTTTGAAGCTTCTGACTTCACCTGCGGTTTGTTCCATAGTGAGTTCCAGGTAAGAGCCCGTAATGAAAGCTTAGGCAAATTTCAGATCCAGGTTCCGGGCGAACATAATGTTCTGAACGCGACTGCCGCGATTGCCATCGCGTGTGAACTAGGCGTTAAGCCGGATGTGATCCGGGAAGGCCTGGCGACGTTCAGTGGAGTGGAGCGGCGCTTTCAGAAACGTGGCACAGAGCGAGGCGTCACGGTGGTGGATGATTACGGACACCATCCAACGGAAATTCGCGCTACATTAGCTGCTGCACGCTTCTGCAATGCGCGGCGAGTCCACGTACTGTTTCAGCCGCATCGGTACACGCGCACGGCGGCATTGATGGATGATTTTGCGCGGGCTTTTAACCAGGCAGACCGTGTGCTCTTTTTGGATATCTACGCTGCTTCGGAAAAGCCAATCGAGGGGGTAACCGCAGAAGTCTTGGCAGAACGGACGCGTCAGTTCGGGCATCGCTCGGCAGAATACGTCGGCACTATGGAGCAGGGAATTGCGGCCGTTCTCCAAGGGTTGGAAGAGGGCGACCTCATCGTAACGCTAGGGGCCGGCAGCATTACGCAAGCAGGCGAATTGATTCTGGAGCGGCTCCGCCATGCCTAAAGTCGTAAAGCCAAAAAAATTTCCCTGGCGGCTGGTGTTTACCATT
The DNA here is from genome assembly GCA_963791675.1 of Bryobacterales bacterium. GTDB lineage: Bacteria > Acidobacteriota > Terriglobia > Bryobacterales > Bryobacteraceae > JALYXI01. Next base: position 194,332 of record CAWBTD010000018.1, on the reverse strand, counting down.
GCCGCCTGGACCACGGTGGCAGCCAGTGCCGCAGTCGCTGCCATGGAAGTGAAGACCTTTGTGTTGACGGATTCTCACTTTGCACTGCCCAGTTCCGGCATTACGTTTCAGGGTTTGCGTTATGCTTCCCGGTCGCGTGTGTTGCAAATGTTTACCTCTGATTTTGGGCGGAGTGCGTTTCATCTGCCCTTGGCGGAAAGGCGTCGCCGGTTACTGGCCGTGGATTGGGTAGAAGATGCTTCACTGACTCGCGTGTGGCCGAATCACTTGATTGTGCGTGTGCAGGAGCGCAAACCCATGGCATTCGTGAACCTTTCCGGCGGGCACTATATGCTGATCGACGCTGGGGGAGTGCTGCTTTCTCCCCCTCCCAAGACCCATTTCGATTTTCCGGTGTTGAGCGGCGTCACGGAAGAGCAAACAGAGCGGGAACGTAGCGCACGTGTGGGAGCCATGGCCGCGCTGCTAGGCGAGCTTGGTCCCCAAGCGAAAATAATTTCAGAAGTGAATGCAGCCAGCCTGAATGATCTTCGGGTCACTTTGGAGTTAGAACATCGCGCCATTGAGCTTTGGATGGGCGACCATAACTTTCAATCCCGATTTGAGAATTTTCTTTCTCACTACCCGGAAATTCGGCAAAGCTCGGCGGGCGTTGCCGTGTTTGACTTGCGCCTGGATGATCGGATTATTACCAAGCAGAGCCTATGAGCAGTAAACACACGTTAGCCGTTGGACTGGATGCCGGAAGTCGCTGGACCCGCGCTGTGATCTGTACCTTGGAAAATGGTCGGATGCGATTTCTGGGAGGCGGCATCGTGCCATCCCAAGGATGGGCCAAGAGCCGGATCACGGATCAGCAGGCCGTTTCGCAATGCATTCTTACTGCGGTGCAGCAGGCGGAAGGCATGGCGCAAACACTGGTGGAGTCGGTCACTGCCGGATTTGGCGGTACCACCATCCGAGGAGCCAATACGCGCAGCACGCACCAGTTGGGGCGTCCGCGTGAAGTGCAGCAATCGGACGTGAATACGGCTCTCAAGCGTGCCACCAAGGTGCAGTTGCAGGAAGATCGCATGATTCTGCAGATGTTTCCGCAGGATTTTATGGTAGACGAGGAATCGGGGTATCGGGACCCGCGCCGGATGCTGGCCTACTCTCTGGAAGCAAGCGTTCACCTGATTACCGCCTCGGAAAAAGAGCACAATGCGCTGGTGGGAGCCATCAATCAGGCTCATCTTTCCGTGGAGGAAACGGTGTTTGAAGGCTTGGCTGCGTGTTACGCGTCCGTTCTGCCGCAGGATCGCAAGCAAGGCTTGGCCGTGCTGGATATTGGCGCGCATTCTTCAGAACTGGTGGTGTATTACGACGACGCGATGACGCTTGCCGCAACGATCCCGATTTGCGGCGATCACTTCACGCGGGACATTGCGCATTTCCTGCGCATCAGCCCGGATGACGCGCTGCTGGTGAAGGAAGAGTACGGCAGCGCCGTTTCCGGCTGGACGGCCGAGAACATCTTTATTGAATTGCCGGTGCCGGAAGGCCGTGCGGCGCGCGAAACCTCTCGCAAGCAACTGAACCAGATTATTGAAGCACGGGCGCAAGAGCTGTTCAACATGGTGAAACGCGAACTGGCGCGCGTGGGCTTTCAACGTGGCTTAACCAGCGGCCTGGTGCTCACCGGAGGCGGCTCTCATCTTCATGGAATCTGCGACATTGCCGAGCATGTGCTGGAGTGCCAGACCCGCTTGGGGCTTGGCATCGGCATTCAGCGATTGGCCGCAGATCTGGATGAGCCTTCCTGGAGCACCGCTGCCGGACTCGCCATGTATTCGGCGCGGCTTCAGATGCAGGCGGACCGGGACAAGCATTCCATCGGCTTACTGGGAAGAATTCTGAGGTAGAAAGGGACCATTTATGTCAACAATCGAAATCACGTCGCTGGACGGATTAAAGTTCGAGCTCCAGGATGAGGCCCGCAAAGGCGCTCGCATTAAAGTGATCGGCATTGGCGGCGCGGGCGCCAATGCCGTTGCACGTATGTTGCAGGAAGGGCTCGAGGGAGTCGAGTTCCATGTATTGAATACCGATCTTCAATCGCTTGGCGAGTTCCAATGTGCCAAGCAAGATCCAGATCGGGGCAAAACTAACGAAAGGGCTAGGCGTCGGGTCTGATCCTGCGATTGGGCGGCAGGCTGCCCTGGAAGATACTGAACGCATCTGTGAACTGCTCCATGGGGCAGACATGGTGTTTGTGACGGCAGGATTAGGCGGTGGCACAGGCGCAGGTGCTACGCCGGTAGTGGCTTCGCTTGGCAAAAGAAATGGATGCGCTCACGGTTGCCGTGGTCACCAAGCCATTCACATTTGAAGGACCGAAGCGGATGCGTGCCGCGGAAAAAAGCATTGTGGAACTAGCGGAAACAGTGGATACGCTGATTACCATTCCCAATGACCGTCTGCTTACCATTCTTCCGCGCGGCACCAGCATGACCACGGCGTTCAAAATGGCGGATGATGTTCTCCGGCAGGCCGTGCAGGGCATCAGCGACATCATTCTGACGCCCGGCATGATCAACCTCGATTTTTCTGATATTCGCTCCACCATGCTGGGCATGGGCCATGCCATGATGGGTACCGCGACAGCTCGCGGTGAGAACGCAGCGGTGGAAGCAGCCAAGCAAGCCATTGCAAATCCTTTGCTGGAAGACACCAAGATTGCTGGCGCACGCCGCATTCTGATCAACCTCACTGGCGGAGAGGCAATGGGCATTCACGCTGTCAACGATGCTTGCAATGTGGTTCGTGAAGAAGCGCATTTCGATGATCTTCAGATCAACTTCGGCGTCACCACGAATGAAGCGATGGGCGATGCCGTGAAGGTCACCGTGATTGCCACAGGCTTCCATGTGCCGGAGCCGGCGCAAGATGTGTTCTTTATGCCCGTGCGAGAACCGGAACCCGTTGCGGAGCCGGAGCCTATTGCTGCGATTGCTGTGATGGAAGAAGGGGATGAGGAACCTGCGGCTGCTTACCTGGACCCGGACGATTTAGATACTCCTGCGTATTTACGCAACAACAATAAAATGCTGAACTAAAGCATGCGGGCGCTGGCAACAGCGCCCGCGTTTCTTCTGCTTAGCTTAGGTGGCGGAACAGCCAATACAAGCTGGCGGCAATCGCAATGGAGGCAGGTAGAGTAAGAACCCAGGCCAAAGCTAAATTCCGAATGGTTCCCCATTGCAATCCAGCATGATTCGCTGCCATGGTTCCGGCAACTCCTGAAGTGAGTACGTGGGTTGTGCTCACCGGAAGGCCGAACCGGTCAGCCGCAAGAATAGTTGCCATTGCTACCAACTCCGAGGATGCACCCTGAGCATAAGTCAGGTGTTGTTTGCCAATCTTTTCGCCCACAGTCACCACAATCCGCTTCCAACCCACCATGGTGCCTAGGCCAAGCGCAAGAGCAACCGCCACCTTAACCCAATCCGGAATGAACTTCGTGGCCCGGTCTAACTGCTTTTTGTAATTCAAAAGGGCACTGTTGTCATCGGCCTGAAAAGCAGGAGTCTTTTTCTTTTCCATCACTCGTAGCGCTTCACTGGCCAGATACATGTCATTGCGAACGTTGCTGGTCAAAGCGGTGGGAATCAGTGCATAGGTCTTATAATTGGCAACCTGCTTCTGAACACTGTAAACCATCACTTTCAAGGAAGGAATGGTGGCTGGTTGAATCTTCTGGGAACTGATGAAACGTTCCACTTCCTTTCTTGGCTCTGCGGGTGCATTTGTCCCTGCTGGCGTATAGTGATCCAGAACTCTTTCAATCTGCTCGGAAATGGCAACGAAATTCTGTACTTCCCCGTAGCCTACAGCATGATTTAAAGCATAAGCGGTAGGAACCGTTCCTACCAGAATCAGCATAATTAAGCCCATGCCTTTCTGGCCGTCATTTGAGCCGTGCGCAAAGCTGACGCCTGTACAGGTCAGCATTAGCAAGCCGCGAATCCAAAAAGGAGGTGGCTCGGTTCCTTTCGGCTCCGCGTAAAGCTTTGGATTCTTGATCAGCGCTTTGGAAAGAAGCAGAAGCAAAGCCGAGCAAACGAATCCGACAATAGGGGAAAACAGCAGGCTCTTGCCCACATTCAAAGCCTGTGCCCAATCCACACCGCTGGTTCCGGTGCGCTGGGCTTCCAGAATTTGATTCATAACGCCTACGCCCAGAATGGAGCCAATCAAGGTGTGAGAGCTGGAGTTCGGCAGACCAAAATACCACGTGCCCAGGTTCCAGATAATCGCCGATACCAGCAGGGCAAAAACCATGGCAAAACCAGCTTTGGAGCCGACCTGGAGAATCAATTCCACCGGCAGCAGTGAAATAATCCCGAATGCCACGGCACCGGTAGAAGTGAGTACGCCAATAAAATTCCAGAGGCCGGACCAGACTACGGCAACATGCGGTTCTAGTGTGTGAGTGTAAATCACTGTGGCTACCGCGTTTGCCGTGTCATGGAAGCCGTTCACAAATTCAAAACCAAGCGCAATCGTTAAGGCAAATCCCAAAAGAATAAAAGGTGTGGCGGAGCTGGAATGTACATCGGAAAGGTCGGAAACCAGATGCCAGCCTGAGTAGATTACGCCAATCAGGAGGACGATCCCAAAGAGGATCGTTCCAACTTTTCCCGGCTTTCGAGAAATTTTTGCTTCTAATAGATTTGCGGGTGCAGAAACAGCGGCGGTTGCCATTGCTGCATTATTGAAAAGCAATGTTTCAATTTTGTGAGAAACGGGAGAAAGTTTTGTTCTCTTTAGAAACGGATTCCGATCAGGAACTCAGCCTGATTGAGCTGGAGAAGGTTGCTGGTACCCGAATCCACATCGCGCGTGAACCGGATCTCCGGGCTGATGCGGAACAGCGGTATTTTGAAATCCACTCCTGCGCCCAACACAAAACCATGATGCGAAGTGATGGAGTAAGAAGTGTTGTTGACTGCTGTCGGCACTGTGATGTTGATGTGATCGTACGAATATCCGGCTTCCACAAAAGGCTTCAAAATCGGTGCACCGAAACGGTATTGCAGCAGCACGGGAATCCGCCACTGCGACGCAGAAAAGCTTCCGACCCCGCCAAGAACTGCACTCGTGAACTCTGCCGGACGGTACAGCGCATCTGCCTCCACGCGAAACCCAAGCGGCAGGCCAAGCTGCACAGTGGGACCAATGATATAACGGCCACTCTTGTCAGCGAAAGTTATGGCATTTGTGGAAGGATTGCTAACGAGATCATTGAACGGAATTCCACCAATTACCCCCACCGAAAACTGCGCGGCGGCAGGCAGGCAAAAGAAAAGAAAAAGAGCAAAACGCTTCACACTTGCAGCATAGCAATCGCTGCAGGCTTACTCTCCGAACAGATGAAGCATGACGTAGCGTTTGTGGGGAACCGCACGATGTTCAAACACAAACAAACCTTGCCATGTGCCAAAGGCAAGCCTGCCATCCACAAGCGGAATGGATAGGGATGTCTGCGTTAGGGCCGAGCGAATGTGCGACGTCATATCGTCCGGTCCTTCGGCGTGATGACGATACCAAGTGTCACTTTCTTTCACTAAACGCCCAAAGAACTCGTTTAGATCGGCCACAACATCCGGGTCGGCGTTCTCTTGAATCGTGAGCGATGCCGAAGTATGGCGAATAAAAGCAGTCAACAACCCTGTTTGTGCTTTGGTTTCCCGCAGCCACGATTCCACTTGCGGCGTAATTTCATACAAGCCTTTGCCGCGCGTGGGAATCGTGAGCTGCCGGGTAAACTGCTTCACGCGAGATCGCTATTCCACCGTGACGCTTTTTGCCAAGTTGCGAGGCTGATCCACATCGCAGCCGAGCCGCACCGCAATGTGGTACGCCAGGAGCTGCAACGGAACAATCTCTAAAATTGGCAGCAGCAATTCGCGAGAGGCTGGAATCTCAATCACATAGTCGGCGATCTTGGAAGCTTCTTTGTCGCCTTCCGTAACAATTGCGACTACGATACCTTCCCGTGCTTTCACTTCCTGAATGTTGGAAACCGTCTTTTCGTACAAAATCCGGCTTTCTTCGCTTTCCGGGTCACGCGCCGCTAGTACGACTACAGGGAGCTTTTCATCAATCAGGGCATTGGGGCCATGCTTCATTTCCCCGGCGGGGTAGCCTTCCGCGTGAATGTAGGAAATTTCCTTCAGCTTCAGAGCGCCTTCTAGCGCAATCGGGAAATGGACGCCACGACCCAGAAACAAGAAGTCCGTAGAGCGGAACAGCTTGCGGGCAAGCTCCTCAATCATGCTGTTATGGCCCAGAATGGCTTCCAGCTTGGCAGGGAGTTTTAGTAACTCCTGTACATAGCTGAGCGAAGTGGCATCATCCAGTGTTTGCCGCGCCTGACCTAGGTAAGTAGCCAGCAAAAACAGAGCAGTTAACTGGCACGTAAAGGCTTTAGTAGAAGCGACCCCAATTTCCGGGCCAGCATGGGTATAGATCGACCCCGAAGCTTCCCGCGTAATCATGGAGCCCACTACGTTGCAGATGGCCAGTGTTTTGGAGCCTTTTTGCTTGGCTTCCCGCTGAGCCGCTAAAGTATCCGCTGTTTCCCCGGATTGCGAGATCACCACGGTAAGCGTGTTGGGAAGAAGGATCGGGTCACGATAACGGAACTCACTGCCGTAATCCACTTCCACCGGAATACGCGCTAAACGTTCCATCATGAACTTGCCTGCCAGAGCGGAATGCCAGCTTGTGCCGCACGCAATGATCTTTACCTGCTGAAAGGCACGAAACTCTTCCGGAGAAATATCCATTTCGTCCAGAAAAATATGTCCGGTTTCTTGGCTGGCACGACCCAAAGTCGTGTCTTTGACCGCTCGCGGCTGCTCAAAAATTTCCTTGAGCATGAAATGCTTATAGCCGCCCTTTTCCGCCATGATCGGGTCCCAGGTGATGTGCTGGGTGGGACGAGTGACAGGGATACCGGCGAAATCCATGACCTGCACGCCACTTTTTGTGAGCACGGCCATGTCGCCATCGGCGAGAAAGAACATGTTCCGCGTATGAGCCAACAGCGCGGGAACATCGGAAGCGACGAAATATTCGTTGTCGCCCAGTCCCACCACCACCGGAGGACCGGAACGTGCCGCCACAATTTTATTGGGATCACGGCGGGAAAGGACCACCAGAGCAAAAACGCCGGAAAGCTTTGACACTGCTTCCCGAACCGCTGCTTCCAGATTGTCTTGATAATACTTCTCTACCAAATGGGCAATGATTTCGGTATCTGTTTCCGTTTTGAAAACGTGCCCTTCCCCTTGGAGTTGCTCCTTGAGGGGAATGAAATTTTCCACAATCCCGTTATGGACTACAACAATATCGCCTGTGCAGTCTCGATGGGGGTGTGCATTCTCCTCAGTAGGCCGGCCATGAGTTGCCCAACGAGTGTGGCCAATCCCGTAACTGCCCTCTAAGGGATTAATCCGAAGAACTTCTTCCAGATTGCGGAGTTTACCCGATGCACGGCGCACATGCAGTGCGTCGTCACAGTACACAGCGATTCCAGCCGAATCGTACCCGCGGTATTCAAGCTTTTTCAGCCCTTCCAGAATAATGGGAGTGGCTTTCTGCTCACCCACATATCCAACAATGCCGCACATCCTTTAAAGGTACTCGATCTGGTAATCCTCAATCACGGGATTGATCAAAACTTCCCGTGCAATTAGATCTATATCTTCACCCGGTTGAAGGGTAATTTCAAACACTTTCCCCTGTCGAACATCCTGAATTCCGGAGTGCCCCAAGCCAACCAAAGCGGTTCGGATTGCCTGCCCTTGCGGGTCTAAAACCGTTTTCTTAAGGGAAACATAAACGCGAGCTTTCATTTCCCTTCAGGGTAACCCGTTGGGGGAATACAGAAACAGCCCTCAGTTAGTGCGGAGTTCCGGCTTCTTTGCCGGCAGCGATTTTTCGTTCCAAAGCAAGCACCAAGCGGGTATGGACGGACTCCGGAATGGCGTAAGGTTCCATGCCTTTATAAACCTGAATTGTTTTTTTTGTGGTGTCGCAGATCACCCAACAGTTCGGGCATTCCGTGACATGCCTTTCCAACTTTGCCTTAATTTCGGCATCAATGGCTTCATCTAAAAAGTCACTCAGTTCGGAAAGGAACTCTTTACATGTAAGCATAGGCCCCATCCCCCTTCCGCTTGAAAAACTTCGTTAATTTATCACGTAGTTGCAAGCGAGCGCGCAATAAGCGGCTTTTCACGGCGGGAATAGAAAGATCCAACGCTTCCGCTGTTTCTTCCGTGGAAAGTTCTTCCATATCTCGCAGCATGAACACCGTTCGGTAAGGCGGTGCAAGGCTATCCACAGCCTCTTTCAGAATGTCATTGATCTCGTCACGCGAATACTGCCGCTCAGGATCATCCTCCCAAGCCGCAATCTCACGAACCACAATGTCTTCCCCAGTATCGATGCCCTCATCAATGGAAACGGTCTTGTCCGTTTTCCGCTTGCGAAGCTTCATCAACGCCTGGTTTACCGCAATCCGCACCACCCAGGTATAGAACTTAGAATTGCCCTGAAACTGGTCCAGATGTTCATACGCCTTCAAAAACGTTTCTTGCAGGACGTCTTCGGCATCTTCACGATTCTGGGTAATGTGCTGAGCAAGACGAAAAATCTTCCGCTCGTATTTTGAAATTAAAGTGCTAAAAGCCCGAGCATTGCCTGCCCGGGCTTGTGCAATCAATTCCGTTTCGTCTGAAATTTCCGTTGTACTGCCGTCCACGGGTGCCATCAGTTCCTTTCCATGGTAGGACAGGGCTTTCGGCCCTGTCCACCCGGAGGTAGAATTAGCGACGTCCGCCACCATGCACTCCCCCTCCGCCAAAGCCTGACGTTCGCATACCGCCACCCTGGAAAGCAGGAGCGGCTGTGCTGCGGCCAAATCCAGAAGAAACTACCCCAAAGTTTGCAGGAGCCCTGCCAACAAAGCTATTTGCCTGGCGCCCAAACCGTCCACTCTGGTCCCCTGCATGGCCATAAAAGCCAGCGCCACGGCTAATGACTCGGGGGTAGCCACCATAAATAGCCCATGGGGAAAAGTACCCATAACCAAACGGGCTGTAGAACAAGCCGTCACCCGGCAGCCAAGAGTAGTAGCTGAAGTACGGATTCCAGTACCAGCCGCCGCCCGCCCATCCGCCGCTATTTACGATATAGGTACGGGCGGATTGCACACTGGCTTCAGAAAGGTAACGTGACCGAAGATCGCTCCAGTTATACAGATCATCGGTTTGTTTCGTGTCAAAGTTTTCCGTATGCAATTGGGCAACTGAGGTTTGTTTGCCCTTCTTCACATCTACGTGGCTATCACCTTCGTTGACCCGGAGTTTGCCGTCATAAACAGCGACTTGCCCGGTATCAGCGTTGAAACGATACAAACCTTCTTTTTCCACCGTGGAAGTCGCATTTCCCTGTACCAACTGGATATTGTTGCCACGATGGATATCATTGGCTTCCACCATGGCTTGCCCATGCAGCAGTTCCACGGAGGTATGCGTCAACCCGTCAGAATCCAGGCGAGCCGCACTGTTGTCTCCCAGTCGGAGAAATACACCGGGCGTCAGCAGCATTTCTGCCTTCCCAGCGCCGGTTTCCAACACCTGCCCTTTTTCCACTTCAGCAGAGCCCACGGACTTAGCGGTTACCTGCTGGCCGCTGATGCTGGCCTGACCTTCCACATAATTCAACATTCCCGGATGCGCCGGGATCGCGCCCCAGGCTGGGGCAGACAACAAGGCGGCAAATAGTCCGGAGAGTATCGCCGTCCACCCTTTCCTATCACCTGTATTGCGCATAAATTTAATTCCTTTTATCTCTTTCTCTAGCATGTTAGATGCCGTAATCCTGTCAGAAGTTTCGACACGCAAGTTACAGAATCAAAATGGGATAATAGTTTTACCTACATGCGGGTAGTGCTTACTAATGACGACGGCATCCATGCTCCAGGGCTGATGACCCTGTACCGGCTAGTTTCTGAATGGGCAGAGCCGATTGTGGTGGCGCCTGAGGAATGCCACTCCTCTATGAGCCATTGCGTTACCACTAAGAGTCCCGCTTTCAGTAACGGAAATCCGTTCTGGCTGGTACCAAGTGAACGGTACACCTGCTGATTGCGCTCGTTTAGCGGTAATGAACTTGGTTCCCCAGGCTGAGTATGTGTTGGCAGGCATCAATCAGGGTGGCAATCTCGGGGCAGATATATTCCTTTCCGGCACCGTAGCCGCTGCACGGGAAGCAGCGCTTTTAGGAAAGCCCTCTGTTGCTATTTCCCAGTACGTGGCACGAGGCCGGAAAGTGGATTGGGAACTGACTGCCCAGCGTGCTCGTACCGCGCTAGGCGCGGTGCTGAGCCGTAAACCGGAGCCTTACACGTTTTGGAACGTCAACCTGCCGCATCCGCCAGAAGGCATGCCCGATCCGGCTGTGGTGTTTTGTTCCATCGACAACCACCCTTTGCCCGTGCAGTTTCGGAAGGAGGGCTCACAATATTTCTATTGCGGTGATTACCACCTGCGTCCGCGAAGCCCAGGTTCAGATGTAGCGGAATGCTTCGGCGGCAAAATCACTGCCAGCAAGATCAGCATGGCGACCATTGGGACATGCTGAAACGCTCGCTATACTTCCTGTATGGCTCTACCAAACCGACTGACTGTAGATCCAGAAATCCTTTCCGGTAAACCTGTAATTCGTGGCTCTCGCATTTCCGCTGAATTGATTTTGGAGCTTCTCGCTGCAGGGATGTCTGAGGCCAGCATTCACAGGAAACAACTCATGTTTGAGTTATATATATATAGAAGATATATATATAGTGCAATTAACAAACCTCACCCTCATCGAAGTACCCACAGTCACCTGCTCACGTAACAATCAAAGAGCTTACGTATGAACAGAGTCACTTCAAAGCTGTATGGAACGTAATTGTCGGGAGTGTCAGATCCTGAATTCCTGGATTCTGCAGGCCGTTTCCGATCTGCACTATAACGCAAACCAGATGACTGAGTTAGCAAACCAATTCGCGAAGGGTGAGGATCATCGGCGTTTGTTCAGGGAACTTCAGGATGCGTCCGTTCGGACCAAAGAACGACTTAAGGCATATCGGGAAACACTCCACCTTCACCAAGAGTGTCAGCACTTTCCGAATACGCCACAGGAACCTGACAAATCCTACCTTTCCTGACTGCTCCCCCCTAATCCACTGATTCCAAATGTTGAGTATTTATCCATCCAGAGCAGCAACGTGGCACAGGACAATACCAAGTTGATGAGTGTCTTGAGATGGTCTGGCAAGCTCATCCTGCTAAAAGGAACGCACATGGTGGAACGGATTACACGAAGCGAAAAACTTGATCTCCGCCTTACAGGCAGCAGCTTCCCACTGTTCTGTAAGTCAATTCGTCCTAGAGAGCGCTTGCTGAAAGATCCTGGTTTCTTTGATGCCGGGTCGCTGAATCGATGAGCTTACATCGTTTTGTGCTGCTCAAGAATATACGGCGAATTGTCTCAGGATAAATGCCGAGCCAGGAATGAACAAGAGAGAATAAGAAAAACCGCAGCAGCATAGCGGTCTTGTTCGCTATGGCGCAGCAATCATTCGATCCTGGGTTAACACAGCAGTATGGGGGGAAACTCCGACGTTCTGTGAATGAGGATGGCTCGTTCAACGTCCGTCGCGTGGGCACAGGTTTTCGGCATTGGAATCTGTACCTCTACTTAGTACGCATTAGTTGGTGGAAGTTTCTTGGCCTTGTGTTCGGGGCATACTTTGTCACCAACTGCCTGTTCGCCACGCTTTATTACATGATTGGAATCCGGCAACTGCAAGGAGCGGACCTTTCCACTCCCGCACGCGGTTTCTTCAGCGCCTTTTTCTTCAGCACCCAAACGCTTACCACTGTGGGATATGGCAGCGTTTCTCCGGGAAGCATTCTGACGAACACGGTTGCTGCTCTGGAAGCGCTACTTGGCTTGCTCGGTTTTGCCGTGGCGACGGGGTTGTTGGTAGGCCGTGTATCACGTCCTTCGGCACGGCTGGCGTTCAGTGAAACTGCCCTGATTTCCCCTTACCAGGGTGGCACCAGCCTTCAGTTCCGAATTGCGAATCGGCGTTCCAATCCCCTGATGGAACTGGAAGCACAAGTGTTGCTGATGACGGTGGATGAAACCTCAAACGGGTTAAAGCGAGACTTTGTGCTTTTAGGCTTGGAACGGCCCAGCGTTATGTTTATCCCGCTGACCTGGACGGTGGTGCATCCGATTGATGCGGCCAGTCCGCTGCACGGAAGAACGCCGGAAGACCTTCAGCGGCTCCAGGCGGAGGTCATCATCATGATCAAAGCGTTTGATGAAACGTTCAGCCAAACGGTTCATGCCCGTTATTCCTATACCTATGCAGAAATTCTGTGGCACCCTGGCTTTGCTCCGGCATTTGATTTTGACTCCAATGGAGACATGGTGCTCCATGTCGATCAGGTGAGCAAGCTCAAAAATCATCAGCCCTGAGGCCAGCCCATGCGTTCTCCCAGTGACGTGATCTGCGCCACATGGTGACGCCCGTGCCAGGAATACAGATTCAGTGCTTTCACCAACGGCACATCGCCCATTTCCGGGTGGCGAAACGCCTTGTGCCAGTCTTCATCGCTAAAAGAATTCAGGAGAATGACCCACCGTCCGTGCAAGGCGTCCAACAGAGCGAGCGAGAGTTCCGGTGGCGCTGTACGCGCATCCAGCAGTTCCGCCCAAGCGCTTTCCTCGTAAGGTTTAATCACCGGCGTGTTTTCCGTTAAGGCAAAGCGGAAACGGGCATAGCTGTGCATATGGCTATCTGCCAAGTGATGCACCACTTGGCGAACCGTCCAGCCGCCTTCGCGGTAAGGAGTATCGAGTTGTTCCGCAGTGAGTCCGTGAACCATGCTGGCAAGGCGGGCAGGCAGTTCTGCCACGTCTTGGATCCATTCGGCACGCTGGGCAGCCGTCTGGTTTGGCTCCGGTTGAAATTTGCCGATGGGGTAACGGGGATCTGACATCGTTTGAGTGTAATGATACGCTGAAAAGTTCCCATGAGTGTGAGCACCGAACAAAGCACCATAGACGTCACTTTGCCTGACGGCTCCGTCCAAAAGGTGCCGGGAGGGACTACGCCGCTGGAGATTGCGCGCTCCATTAGCCCCCGGCTGGCCGATGCCGCCATTGTCGCCAAAGTGAACAATGATCTGTATGATTTGACGCGACCCCTGGAAAAAGACGCGCAGTTGCAGATTCTGACCACCAAAGACCCGGAAGCCTTGTATGTATACCGTCATTCCACGGCTCACCTGCTAGCTGCCGCCGTTTTGGAACTGTTTCCCGGTACCCAGCTTGGCATCGGGCCGCCAATCGAGAACGGTTTCTACTACGACTTTCTGCGGGACCAATCGTTTACGCCGGAAGATCTGGAAAAACTGGAAGCGCGGATGCGGGAAATCCAGGCGCGGGACCTGCGCTTTGAGCGCGTGCTGACTCCCAAAGAGGAGGGTCTGGCGAAGTATCGCGCTTCCGGCGAGAACATGAAGGTGGAACTGATTGAGGAGCGCGCGGATAGCGTATTTTCCGAGTACACTTTAGGCCCCCACTTCATTGATTTCTGCCGCGGGCCGCATGTGCCCTCCAGTTCCAAGCTGAAAGTGTTCAAGCTGCTTTCCGTGGCAGGGGCCTACTGGAAAGGTGACGAAAAAAATCAGCAGCTACAGCGCATCTACGGCACCGCCTGGTTCACCCAGAAAGAACTGGATGAATACTTGGCCAAGCTGGAAGAGGCCAAAAAGCGGGACCACCGAAAGATCGGCAAAGAACTGGATTTGTTCAGCATTCAGGAGCTTGCCGGGCCGGGATTGATCTTCTTCCACCCTAAGGGCGGGATTATTCGCAAAACCATTGAAGACTGGATGCGCGAACAATACCTGAAGCGCGGCTATTCCCTGGTGTATACGCCGCACGTGGCGCGCCACGATCTTTGGAAAACCAGCGGCCACGCAAACTTTTACAGCGACAACATGTTCTCCCGGATGGAACTGGACGATGCCGAGTACCAGCTCAAGCCGATGAATTGCCCGTTCCATATCCTGATCTATGCCGATAAGCCGCATAGCTACCGGGATCTGCCTGTGCGGTTAGGGGAATTGGGAACCGTGTATCGGTATGAACGTTCCGGCACCATGCACGGCCTGCTTCGCGTGCGGGGCTTCTGCCAGGACGACGCGCATATCTTCTGTACGCCGGAACAGATTGAAGACGAAGTGGTAAGCTGCCTTCAATTTGCCGTGGATACGCTCCATACGTATGGCTTCACGCAGTATGAGGCCGAACTTTCCACCTGGGATGGGGGATCCAGCGGCAAGTATGATGGCTCACCGGAGCAGTGGGAACTGGCGGAGCGCTCCCTCCGAAAAGCAACGGAACGCCTGAACTTGAAAGTGAAAGTGATGCCGGATGAAGCGGCGTTTTACGGTCCCAAGATCGATATGAAACTGGTGGATGCCATTGGACGCTTATGGCAGCTTTCCACGGTGCAGTTCGATTTCACCCTGCCGCGCCGGTTTCAACTGGAATACATTGGCGAAGATGGCAAAAAACATCAGCCTTTAATGGTGCACCGGGCGCTGTATGGGTCGATTGAGCGATTCTTCGGCATTCTGGTGGAGCATTATGCCGGGGCATTCCCGGTATGGCTTGCACCTGTGCAAGCCACGGTGCTGCCGATTACGGATCGGCAACTGGAGTATGCCCAGGAAGTTCGTCAGCAACTGGAAGCGGCGGGATTGCGGGTCACCGTGGATGACCGGAAAGAGAAAGTGAATCTGAAGATCCGTGAAGCGCAATTGCAAAAGATCCCATACATGCTGGTGGTAGGCGACCGGGAGGCAGCAAATGCACAGGTTTCCGTCCGGAATCGGAAACACGGAGATCAGGGTGTGCAGACCGTGCCAGAGTTTCTAGCGAGTATTCAAAATTTGATTACAGAAAAAGTGCCTTCGGAGTAATTTTTTCGGAACATTTCCTGGTTTTCTTCGTCTTCCTAAATAACGGACAACCCCCCTTGTCCCGGTCCAGCAAATCCCGGTAGGATTTTTCAGCCGGAATTTGCTGGGCATATGGTTTTGCCTCTTTGCCTGCCGACTTTGAAAGTAGTTGAAGTGATGTACGTGGGTGTCTACAATTCCAAGGTATGCGGAAAGACACTGCTCCCCTCCACGAGCATCATTCTTCCGCCAATCTAATTCCGGGAACGCATTGCGCCAATTGCCAAGCTCCGCTTCAGGGAAAGTGGTGCTCGCAATGCGGTCAGCAATGGGCTGCACTGAACCCGACTTGGCACGATTTTGTCAGTGAAGCAACCCAGGAGTTTCTTCCGGTAGACAACAAAATCTTTCGCACAGTGCGATTGCTGTTTTTCCATCCCGGCGAGTTGACTGCGGAATTCCTTCGTGGCCGCCGTGTCCGTTACATCAGTGCGTTGCGCTTGTATCTGACCATGAGCCTTCTGTTCTTCTTCCTGTCTTCTGTTCTTCCCAATCCGAATGTAATTCCCGGCTCGGATCACCCAAAGCCAGCACATGCGAAAGCCAAGCAAAAAGGGACTGGAGGAGTGCTGACTACCATAGAGACCGGGTCCGAGGTAGCAGATCATAACTCGGCTCACTTTGAGGAAGCTCTTTCCCAAACTTTCCCCAAAATTTTATTCGTGTTGGTTCCTTTGTTTGCTGTTTTGCTGCGAGTGACTTACCGAAACAGGCATCGTAACTATCCTCAGTTTCTTTACTTCTCACTCCATATTCACGCGGCGTTTTTTGGTTTTCTGCTTCTCACGCTGCCTCTGCAAACGTTTGCTTCTGATAATTGGATTTCGCTAGGCCAACTAATTGTTCTGTTGGCCTCCTTCGTGTATTTGATCTACGCACTCAAGCGGGTATTTGGCGGAAGAACATGGCAGACGTTCTTGCGTGCCTTTGCTGTGACCAGTGCTTACCTGGTGGTGTTTGCCGCTGCTACGGTCTTCGTGGTGATGGCGCTGCTGTATCGCTTGGGCCAAGCTGGCGGGTAAAGTTTTCCCCCGATGCGCTCGATAAAGGAGTTGTGATCGCAGAAGAACAATTCATTCGAGACAGCCTAACCAAGGCTGTTGCTGGATTCGCCGAAAACCCTATGAATGCGCGCATTATTCGCCGGTTTGCCAGCGAAGCGCCGGGATTGTTCGCGCCTGTTGCGGTCGCCATGCTTTTGACTGCCCCGGAAACAGCAGGCTATCGTTATCTGGCGTTGTTGCTGGTCCGGCAGCCTGCCTTGTTTCACGCTCTTTCTAATCCGTCACTCTTTACCAGAGACCAAGCGGTCACACTTGCCCGCAAATTAATGAATGTGGAGCCTTCGCTGGATGTCTTGCTGGCTCGCCAATTGCCTAACCGGAGCAGCACGAATCCTGAAAGTCTAACCGGGGCTGCTGCGGAACGTGCGTTGGATGTGCTGGACGAAATCTCGCCCGGACGCCGGCTGGTTCCGATTCTGAGTCATCTCACCCGCTACCCGGATCGCAATATTTCTTCCAAAAGCACCATGCTGGTTGGCAAGCGTCTTCAGAACGATCAGTTTGCTCGAAGGTTGATTGCCGAAGGCGTAGACCCGCGCGTTCGGGCAAATGCCATTGAAGCGGTTTGGGGAATGAGTTCGCCCGAGATTGTGGCTCTATTTCGCGATTGCCTGCAGGACCAGCACAATCGTGTGGTGGCGAACGCTCTGTTTGGTTTATTTCTGGCGGGGCAGGAAGATATTTCGGCATTGGTGAAACAGTTTGCCAAGGACGCAAAATCCAGCTTCCGCATGTCCTCCGCCTGGACGATGGGAAAGATCGGCGATCCTGAATTTGTGCCATTCCTGACGGCCCTGATTCGCGATGACCATCCTGGAGTTCGAAGGGCTGCGCTCCGGTCACTGCAAATGATCCGGCATCTGGAAAAAGCGAAAAATGCGCCGGAACCTACAGAGGAAGAGCTGAAACCAGCGGCGGAATCGGCTACTGGTGAGAGTGCAGAATTGGAAGAGGTGGAGCTACGGCTGGATGGATCACATTTTGCCAGTGACCGGTACACAAAACGCGGACGTCCAAGCTTAGTGAAGTGACATGCTGTAGAGAGATGTTTTTCTTGTCAACAGAGCAGGAACTGGCAGAGGTCCCGAATCACCCTGCCGTATTCCTTCTTCGTTTGAAAGGGGCTCCGCCCTACTTAGCCCGGACGCGGGTTCTTCAGCGGCGTTTAGGTCGTTTGTTCCGAATGGAAAAACTGCGCGACTCCATAGAACTGGTGCAGTATTGGCCCGTTGGGTCCGCGCTGGAACGGGAGATGGTGTTTTATGAACAGGCCCGCACACACTTCCCGGACCGATACCTCCAATTGATTCACCTGCGAATGCCCTCCTACGTTCGCTTGCTGCTCCACCATGAATTTCCAAGAACCCAGGTCACCAGCAGTTTTAGCCGGCAAGGAGGCTTGTATTTTGGGCCTTTTCAAACTCGCGCTTCTGCGGAACACTTCGAATCGGAGTTTTTAGATTTATTTCAGATGCGGCGTTGCCAGGAGGAGCTTGCTCCTTCGCCTCTGCATCCAGGTTGCGTTTACGGTGAAATGGGCATGTGCCTTCGGCCTTGCCAGGGCGCGGTGAGTGCGCAGGAATACCGCCAGGAAGTGCGACGTGCGGCGGAGTTTCTGGCAACAGAAGGTCTTTCCAGTTGGGAGTCCGCCATAGCCCAGCGCAATCAGTTCAGCGAAGAGATGAACTTCGAAGAAGCAGCGCGACTGCACAAGCGCGTGGAAAAGATTGAGGAAGTGCGAAAGCTTCAGGATGAATTCGCGGGAGATCTGGATCGGCTGAACGCCATTGCCGTGATGCCTAGTGTGGAAGCACAAGCCGTAGAACTCGCCTTTATCCGCAATGGCCATTGGCAGCCGCAAATCCATCGCATGATGCTGGATCTTTCCACTGGAAAGCCAGCGGCTCCAGAAACAAAGCTGAAGGAAGCTGGTTTCCCAGGCGGGAAGTACGGAGCAACCTCCGCGTGAGCGCCAGGAATATCTGGCCCTGCTCAGCCGGTGGTTTTATGGAAGCTGGCGCGATGGGGAACTGCTGTTCTGCGAGGAGCTAGAAAACCCTTCTTATCGGAAACTGGGAAACGCGATTGCGCGCGTTCACCGTCACGTCGTCTGAACAGTTATTCCGCGCTGTACGGTTACTCACAAGCGTAACGCCTGGGGCTACATGAAGGCAGTGGTTCCCCATTTGAAAACCAATGATCTGGTTGTCTTCAATCACATTATCTCGCGCCAAGTCAGGCCGCTCTGCGCCGCGCCCCAGGTAAATGCCGGTTCGCAAGATGTCCGGCTCTTCTTTGGAAAGGTAACAGCCGAATTGGGCGGCGTTATCCGGGCAATGCGCCATATTGAGATTCATCAACTGATTGTGCGTGATGTGGTGCCCGGAGCCGATCACGAAAATGCCGCCATACAAGGTCCCATCAATGGTGTTGCCCGTGATGGTGATGTTGCGCGATTGCATGTCAGGGTTGCTGTTATTCATCACAATGCCGAATGCACCGAACTTATATATGTTGGCAGGCTGATGATTCTCGCAAATATTGCCGCGAATTTCCCCATCATGAAAACCATCTAAGTCCATGCACTTGCCATTCACTTCTATGAAATGGTTATCCGCATAAGTGGAGTTGCTGGTGTTTCCTGCCGTGTCAATGGCTACAGGAATTCCGCCGCCTTCTGCATCCACTGCGCGTTCGGGGTAGCCGATGCGTTCGCCCTTGTTGCGTTCCACGCGAATGTTGGTGGCATGGCCCACCTGAATGGCATCACGGCCAATTTCGGCAAACGTATTATCGGCAATCACGCCATTGTTGTTGCGGGGCGAGTGGTACAGCGAGTGAGTCCAAATTCCATTTCCGCTGACATTCTGTATATCGCAATGCTGGACTGCGAAGTGGCTGGTGCCTTCTTCCAGGAGGATTCCGCCTGTGGTGTTGTTCCGCTTTTTCGCATTCTCCGAGCCGCTATCGTGAATGGAAACCTTCTCTATGTGGACATCATCTGATTTAGCGATCAAGACAGGAAAACCCGCTACTTCGCGCGCAGCCACATCAGAGATCACAAGATGTTGAATATTCTCGGCGAGAATGCCATTGTTCTGAGTGAAACGAACAAACGGTATTTCGGAACCAGGAAGTCCGGTGGGCTTTGCTAAGGCCGCACGACTGCCTTCGATTTCGAAGTGTTGAAACTGGATGTTCTTTCCGGAAGCGGCTGTAAAAATCGCACGCCCGTGAAAAGTTGGCATGGCTCGCAGCACGGTTCCGCCGGAAGCGCCGCGAATCACTAAATCATGCGCATTCGCGGGAATCTCTATTTCCGAAGTGACTTCCACCACTCCGGCAGGCAAGTCAATGGTTCCTGTTCCTGCTCGCAGTTTGGCCCGAATGGCATCCTCGTCACTGGCTGCGAGCAGAAAAAACAGGTAAAGGAACCACATCAGACCACCTCAAGAGGAATAGGCACCAGCGAACGGTTGCCCAGTTGAATTTGGAGTACATGGCTGCCAGGGGAGATGCCTTCCGGGAGTCTGAAGTTCACATCCCATCGCTGCTTATGGGGATCTGTGCAGAATAGTTCCGTGCCGCGCACAGGCTTTCCATCCACCGTGGCGTGAAAGGTTTCCGGCACAGATAACTCTTCCACTTGCAGTTTCACTAAGCCGGATTCAATCCGCCGAAAGGAAAGGAGGTTTACCCCGTCTGTGATCGCTTCAATGCGAGGCACAACAGGGCCAGGGGCAATCACGCGCATCCAGGCAGGGGGGCATAAAGGCTTACCGAGCCAGGAAACTTCCACTGGCACTAAGCCGGTGCGTGTTCCGGCAGGAAGCAGAACATTGAATTGGGTAACACCATGATCCGAAGGACCCAAGTAGACGCTGGTAGCAGGCAGGCCTTCCACGCTTGCTTCCAGTGTGTTGAGATCGCAGGTTTCGGGTAAGTGGTCAATCCATATGGACGCAAATGCTAAGCGGCCATGCGCGGGAACTGCGGATTCGCCACTGTGCGCACTGGAAACGGCGCGAATGCCCACAGCAGGCGTTTTGCGCCAAGTGGTCCACATGTATTGTGTATGGACGCCTTGCAAGGAAAGAAGTTGCAGCGGATGTTGGCGAACAAACTCCCGCAACTCTTCCGCGCTGATGCGAAAGCCGCTCCAGGTGGTATAGGTTTGCGCCGTTTTCGGCAATCCGTTTAATTGCAAGTGTGCAATGCCGCCGGGTTTCAGGACGCGGACCACTTCGTTCAAGTACCCGAACACCACTTCGCCGGAAGGAATGTGCTGAAACACAGCATAGGAATAAACAAAATCAAAGAAGCCGTCTGGAAACTGGGAAAGGTCTGAACCTCCTGCATGATGCACATGAGCGTGGGGAACATTGGCCAAGTTGCGTTTGGCGCGGTGAATCATCTCATCGGCCACATCAATGCCATGGATCTCTTCGAAGTGATGGCTCATGGGGCGTAGGAGCCGCCCTGGTCCGCACCCAATCTCAAGAGCAATGCGACGTTGCCCGGACTTTTGTTCCGGCAGGCGCTTCAGTTCCCCTTCCAAGGCACGCACAATGTCCGCGCCGGAAGCAAAGAACTCTTCGTCGTCCTGTTCTCGCCGGCCAAAGGCAACATAATAATGCGCATCTTCTTTGGCTCGCTCGTTCCATTCCGAGCGCATCTGCTCCACGACATCGGGGTCTTGCATTTGATAATTAGTGTAGCTTGCGGCCATTTCTCTGGATCTTCAGCCTAGCGGTAGTGGTACGCCTCCTTTCCAGTCTCACTACGCTGCCTCACATTGACCAGCAGTATGAATCCTTACGGGTTGCGCTTTCCTTGGCGCACAACGGAGGCTTTGCTGACCCTTACCTGCTGCCAACCGGACCGACCGCGCATGTAGCGCCAGGTTTTCCGCTGGTGATCAGCTTGATCTACCGTGTGTTTGGCGAAGGCATGGCGGGAGAAACGGCTAAACGGATTCTGGGATGCATGGTTGGCTCGCTGCCGTATGCTTTGCTCCCGGCGGTCAGCGTTGCTTGTGGGTTTGGCAGTTTGCCGGGATGGATCGGCGGCTTGTGGGGCGCTGTGATTCCGTTGAACCGGCATGAAGAAATAGCAGGCAATTGGGAATCGCCGTGGTCGGCGGTAGGAGTGCTCGTTCTGGTATATCTCACCGCAAAACGCGCAGGGGCTTGGCGCTTTGGTCTTGCCGGAGGAATCACTTTGTTGTTTGCGCCGGCAGTTGCCCCGGTGCTGGCAGCGTTTGCCGTGGTACGCCGCTGGTGGTGGGCTTTGCCGATTGCTGCGCTGCTCGTGCTTCCATGGGCATGGCGCAATCACCATGCCTTAGGAGCCTGGATTTGGGGCAGGAGCAATTTCGGACTGGAACTCAGCCTTTCCAATCGGGACCAGACCACTTCCAATATCCGGGATAATCTTCGCTTGGGATATCACAAAGCCTCGCACCCTAGCCATTCCTTGCGAGAAGCGGATCTGGTGTGTTATTGGGGCGAGGCGGAATACAATCACCGGCGTCTGGAAACAGCGCGGGAGTGGATTGCCACCCATCCGGCGCGGTTTGCTTCGCTTACTCTTGCGCGCATTCGCCAATTCTGGTTTCCTTCGGTCTACTTCACCCTTCTGGTGGCTCTGGCAGCAATAGGCCTTTGGCGCGCACCGAACGCTTGGATTTTCGGCACGCTATGGACCGTGTTTCCCTTGGTGTATTACCTGGTGCAGTACGATCCACGCTATCGGCACCCTATGGAATGGAGTGTTCTTTTGCTGGCTGCAAAGGGGGTTACCGATTTGAGACGATTATTTCTGCCACATGGATCGACGCTTTAACCGCCTTTTGTACGCTGTTCTTCTGTTTGCCGTAAATGCTTACGTGTGCTGGCGTGCCTTCGGGTTGGAATACAGCCAGTACATGAGCTCCATTGAAGGCGCGTATGTGGGCATCAGCCGTCACCTTCTGGCGAGTTGGCATGACCTTTCCTGGTGGCCTGCCTGGTACACCGGAATCCCTTTTCGCAATTCTTACCCGCCGTTGCTCCATATGCTGGTGGCGGTTGATTCGGCTGTGATGCATGTCTCTGTGGTGCGTGCGCATCACATTGTGACTGCTCTCTTCTATTGCCTGGGTCCAGTGTTTGCCTATGCCTTGCTCGTTCGGCTTTCCGGCAAACCATTTCTGAGCTTTTGCGCGGCGCTTGGGTATGCGGTGCTTTCCCCATCCGGTTTACTCATTAGAGCGGTTGCGCTGGATATGGAACATCCTTTGCGCCCTCGGCGGCTGAGCACATTGATTGCGTATGGCGATGGGCCGCATCTTTCCGGATTGAGTTTGCTGCCTTTGGCTTTGTTATGTCTGGATCTGGCGCTTGTCAGGAGAACGGTTTGGTTCTGGGGAGCGGCTGCCGCTAGTTTTGTTGCAGTGGTCTTCACGAATTGGCTGGCTGCTTTTTCGCTAGCCATATTGGTGATCTGCTACCTGGCAGCATACTGCGAGTGGCGACGCTGGTGGAGCACGGCCCTTTTTGCCGCAGGCACATATTTGGTGGCTATGCCGTGGGCTCCACCATCGTTGATCCGAACGATTCAGTTCAATGCGCGCACCATTGGCGGCGATTTCACCAATTCTTACCTCGCTTTGCTTCACAGCGCTCCATGGGCATTGCTCGGATTTGCTGTAATTTGGTTTGTGCTGCGGCGTCTGAAGGCGCCACCTTGGTGGCAGATGCTGATGTTATTTTCTGCTGCCATGGCATGGGTCACGCTTGGTTGGTTTTGGTTTGGTGTTGCTGTTCTTCCGCAACCCGACCGTTACCACCTGGAGATGGACTTGGGCTTGATGCTGGCCGGAAGCATGGGTCTCGGCCTTGCCCTGGAAAAGGCACCCCGAAAAGCACAACAGGTGATTGCCGTTATTTTCTTTCTCCTTGCTGGCGTTCAATTGTACAAAGGCCATCGTTACGCGCGAGATGTGATCAAACCAGTGGATATTACTTCCACAGTGGAATACCAGAGTGCGCGCTGGCTGGAAGAGCATATGCCGGGAGTGCGCGTGATGGTTCCGGGAAGCATTCAATTCTGGCTTAGTGCTTTTGCCGATAATCCGCAGATAGGAGGAGGCTTTGA
Organism: Bryobacterales bacterium; assembly: GCA_963791675.1. Lineage (GTDB taxonomy): Bacteria > Acidobacteriota > Terriglobia > Bryobacterales > Bryobacteraceae > JALYXI01. The sequence goes on along the minus strand of CAWBTD010000018.1, from coordinate 170,985 downwards.
ACAAGGAAATATTCAGTTTCCCAACCGAATTGCGCAGTATCAGATACTAAGCGGCGATGGCACCACAGACAATGATGTTGCGATTTCGCTGCTATGGCTGAAAGCATTCGGAGTGGAAGTGGTGGAGGCAGGTGGCCCCGGTTCACGGGAGTTTTACCATCCGTTTAAGAAGGGGGACAAGTTCAAGGGTCAACTGCCGGAAGTTTGGCGTAATGGCGATGATGCTCTATACCGAATACCGTTACGAAACAATTCCCTGGCTCATGTGATGCGGCCAGCGCATCTGGTGACACGGATGCCGGTGAATGGCATTGATACTGAGCAACTCCGCACCTATGTGGATGCTATTGATGATCCTGCTTTTCCGGAAGCACAGTTTGTGTGGCGTACCCAACACTCAGCGGAAATTCTGGCTCCCCTCAAGCCGAACCGAATTGTTTCCGTACAGATTACTTACACACCAGGCTGGCATGCCATTGCGAACGGTCATCCGGCTCGCGTTTTTTCCGATGGACTTGGCTTTCTGGCAATTGCCCCTGACTGCGACGGAAATTGCCGCATGGAATTGACCTATGACGGTGGCATGGAAACGCGGATTGCTCAATGGCTCAGTCGCGCGACAATATTGGGTTGGGTACTTTGGGCAGCATACACTCACTTCTCCAAGCGGAACTTCCGCGCGGAGCCGTCCTTGGAGTTCTCGGGAACTCATCGGAGCTAGTTCGCGAGGCAGGGAAGCGTCGCGATGCCTATGTGATCGGCATGGCTGACGCGCTCGATTTCCCACCAGGAAAGCTCCTGATTTTCCACCATGCACTGGCTTTGAAAAGCCGCTTGGAAAGAATGGAAGCCGTTGCGCGGCTCCAGCAGTTTCAACAGGGAGGCGGCACAGCGCTCCTTTGCTCCTTTGATGAAGAACTGCTGGCAGAAGTAGCCGATGAAATCTGGTGGGTAGAAGGGGAAACGCTTCAAGCACGGGGCGGTCCGGCAGAAGTGCTTCATGCGTATCGGGCAGATGCTGCGCATAAACTCCGGCAGAGTGGAAATGGGAAAGCCGTTGCCTTGTCACGAAGATTTCGCCGTGGCGATGGCCGCGCCACCATTTCCGGCATTGAATTGTTGGGAGAAAACGGTACGCCGACCAGCGTATGGAATAGCGGAGAGTTGGCCGTGATTCGGATTAGCATCCAGTTTCATGGGCATGTGGAAGATCCCGTAGCGGGCATCATGATCCGTTCCCGAATCGGGTTGCACGTGTATGGAACCAATACGGAACTGGAACGCCTCCGTTTCGGTCCATGCCGAACAGGGGAAACCGTGACCGTTTCTTTCGGCTTTCGCTGTGAACTGTGCCCGGGTGAATACACCCTTACCGCAGCTTCCCATGATCCGGACGGCGTATGGCATGAGTGGCTGGAAGATGCGGTGGCTTTCACCGTAGCGGACGTGCGTTACACGGCGGGAGTGGCAAACCTGCGCGCCACGGCCCGCGTGGAAAAAACATAGAATAAAAGCTATGTTCTGGCTGTGGCTCCTTTTAGCCGCTGCGGTAGGCGCATTTCTGGCATGGGTGTTTTTGCGCGAAGAAAACATCCGTTTAAAAGAACGCCTGTCCGCCGTGACAGGTTCTCGCGACCAGTATTCGCAAGAGTTTCGGGCGCTGGCTGCCGACGCCTTGCACCGCAACAATGAACAGTTTCTTCATTTAGCGGAATCTACGCTTCAACGGAAACAGGAAGAAGTAGATAACCTGGTTCGCCCTTTGAAAGCATCTTTGGAAAAAGTGGATGCTCAGATCCATGCGCTGGAAGTTCATCGGCAAGGCGCGTATTCTTCGCTGTCTATGCAAGTCAAACAGATGGCGGAATCCCAACTGCGCCTGACGGATGAGACACGAAAATTGGGCGAAGCGCTTCGCAGTCCTGTGGCACGAGGGCGCTGGGGAGAAGTGCAACTGCGGCGCGTGGTGGAAATGGCGGGCATGGTTTCCTACTGTGATTTTGCCGAGCAGGAAACCTTTTCCGCCGAAAATGGAAAAGTACGGCCTGACCTGATTGTGCGTCTGCCCAACAATAAGCGGATTGTGGTGGATTCCAAAGTGCCGTTGAAGGCGTATTTGGAATCCTTGGAAGAACAGACTGATGGAGGCAGAACGGCCAAGCTGAAAGAACATGCTCAGCAGATCCGCAGGCACTTGCGGAGCCTGGGAGAAAAATCCTATTGGACACAGCTTCAGCCCGCACCTGAATTTGCCATTGCATTTCTGCCGGGAGAGATTTTTTTCAGTGCCGCCTTGCAGCATGATCCGGAATTAATTGAGTACGGAGTGACGAATAATATTATTCTGGCGACCCCTACAACTCTGATTGCACTCCTGAAAGCGGTGGCATTTGGATGGCGCCAGGAGCGATTTGCCCAAAATGCGGAAGAAATCCGGGATTTAGGCTGCACGCTTTACGAGCGAATCCGGATATTCGCGGAATACTACAACGAAGTAGGCAAAAGTTTGGGCAAAGCCGTGAGTGCTTATTCCAAGGGAAAAACCTCATTGGAAACACGGCTTACCAGCACGGCGCGGCGCTTTGAAGAATTAGGAGTCAGCAAAGGCGCGGGAATTCCGGATGTTTATGCCATTGAAGGCAGTGAATTGCTTTCTTCCAGCAACAGCAACGGGCAGTAAAGCAATCCACTACTTGGAATCAATAATAAACGTGGGCGCAAAACCGGCCGAGGTGGAAAACGCCGTAGCATTTGCGGAGCTTACCCAACTGGAGCAGCCTGACACTTTCCCTAAAAACACCTGTGGGTGAACATCCACCTGCATTTCTTTAAACTCCAGGTGCCCGTAGTTCAGCATGGGAAACAGAAAACGAACCGGTTCAATGCTTTCCTGCACCACATACGGAGTACGTTGCGCTTGCCGGATTGCACGTTCCCAAGCAGGCTGATCCATTTCGGCGCCCAGGAATACCGGATTATCTCCGTTATCGTCGTTCGGTTTCAGGACTAACTTTTCGCGATTTTCATGGATAAAATCGAGCAAACTCACGGTTTGATTCTTGTACGTGACATTGCCCGCCTTTACCAAACGCGTCCAGGGTAAATGCTCCCGAATGGCTTTTCGCTCAGCAGGAGGAAATTTGGCTGTCAGATTTTCATCCGTTAGCAGACTGAACATCGCTCTTTTTTGAGCAATTTCCGAGCGAAAGCTGTTGACCACACACACTTTTCGATCGCGATAAGCCTGCACCAACGGGTGACTTAAATCGAATTTCACCAGAAATTCCTGCACGCTGATACGCCGGTAGATCAGGTGAATCTCGAACGATCCACTTTTTAAGACGCCATTCCTGTATTCCAATTGTTCCGGAGAAACGATCTCGCAGGGAAAGCCTTCCTTGCGAAAATAATCTCGGAACAACTCGAATTCACTGGAGCCGGATAGATTTCTAAATTCCAGAATCGCAATTTGAGGATTGCCTTTGCCTCCGAATTGCCGGTAAGCATCTAAAAGAGCAGAAAGAAAAGGCTGTTTGCCGCCCACCCGGGTAAGGTTGTACTTGCGCCGAAATTCTTTTACGGGCGGGCAGTCATAGAAAATCTCGGAAAGCCCTTCGGAATACGCAACGCCGGTTGGAGAATCCGGATTGTACTGAAGGACGTGCAAAGAGCCATTATTGATTTGCAAATCCAGCTTAGAGGAAACTTCCGGAATATCGTACCCAGGATCGATAGCCGCCAACATTTTTTCCGCAGGCAGTAGCTGCATTTTGGCAAGCAATGCCGGAGAAGCCAGCACCATTTTTTGCATTCTGCTGATAGCAGACATAAGGGCTTCCCCTGCTTTTACTAATGTGTCGTACTGCTTTTGTGTAACAAAGTTAGGCCGGAGAAAAGGACACAGCAGACGTCCACCACTGGAAAGGTGTTCTGCTTCCATTTGCTCCTGCATAGTTTTTACCCAGGATAAATCCCGGAAAGGTTCAGATTCTAAAATGCGGTGATACTTGGCGATTGCGTCATTCAACTGAGACATACTACGTCATCAACCATTTCCAATCAGAGTATCGCACAAGAACAGGGCACTGAAATCTTACTGAAACAGTTTTTAGCTTGTAAGTGTAATAAATAAAAGGATTTATTTAGTGGGCCAAGAAAGGCCCACTAAATCCAGGCATTCGCATTATGAAGGAAGCTTAATCACTGTTTCGCTTATTCGTGGCTTTCTTTCGCTAACTTTACGCGGGCACTTTCGAGCTTTTTCGTCACCTTTGCTACTTCCTGAGAATCAGTGTCAGAGGGCGAACTCTCTTCCCATTCCTTTAAGGAAGCCTGCCATTGGGCCACTGCATCCTTCAGCTTTCCTTCTTTCATGTACACATCGCCCAGATGGTCATGAACAGTAGGGTCGGTTCCGATTTTCTCCAAGGCCTTTTGGAGATTCATTTCAGCCTGGTCCAACTGGTTCTGACGATATTGCACCCATCCCAAGCTGTCCAGATATGCCCCATTTTGCGGCTCCAGTTCCACAGCGCGGGAAACCAGTTTCTGTGCTTCGTCCAACCGGGTATTCTGGTCAGCCAGCATGTAGCCCAAGTAGTTCAATGCCCCTGCATTGTCAGGATCACCGTTCAGCACTTTGCGAAATTCCTTTTCCGCGCTGCCGAAATCCTTCATGCGTTCATACATAGCGCCACGTGCAAACTGTACGTTCTGCTTTTCCTGCTTGGTAGAGGAGGCAGTTTCCGCTTCATCCAGCACTTTCTGTTCTTCTGGAAACTTCTTGCTCTTTTCGTAGATCTGGGCAATGGTGAGCAGCAGGTCGCGATCTTTCTCGCCCCCCTGCATAAGCTGCCGTAATTCACTCACTGCCTGATCCGGTTTGCCCATATCGGCTAAGAGCGAAGCATGAACCACCACCACTGTTCGGTCTTTCGGATACTTTTTCAGCGCTGCATCTGCTTCCTGGCGAGCAGAAGAGAGGTTCCGTGCGATGCGATAGGTTTCTACCACCTGCACCGCGGAAGCAGCACCCCGCTCCGGGTCTAGTTCTCCCAGCTGCCGGAAAGTCGTGACTGCATTCGGATACTGATTCGCGGAGCGGTAGAGTAGGCCTAAGCGCATCAGCAGCCTTCTCCGCATATCCTTATCGGCTTCCGTATAGTCTTTTTTTGTTGTGCTATCCAGAATGCCTTTCAACGTCTGAATGGCTTCCGCAGGCTTTCCTTCTGCTTCCAGAAGATTTACCTCTTCATAGCGCACTTCAATGTTGTCGCTGTCTACACTTTTTACTTTGGCCAGGGCCGCTCTTGCCTGCACCAAGTCATGTTTCTGCCGGTAAATTTCCGATAAGCGAAGCTGCACCAAAGGGTCACGGGGATCTTCCTCGCTCAACTCTTTAAAGAGGGGGAGCGCTTCGTCCACATTGTCTGAATAAAGAAGATCCTGCGCGAGCATCCGTTTTACCCGGCTGGAATCTTGCACCAAGGGAAGAACCCGTTTCCAGGTTTGCGCTGCATTGGCAAAGTCGTTGCCCTGCTCGTAGAAACTCGCAAGAGCACTCAGTGCGCGAGGATTTGGATCTTTTTCGCTGGCCCGGCGCAGCATTTCAATTGCGCCTTTGGTATCTCCTACATCGGAGTACACGCCAGCTAGACCTGTGAGCGCTTCCTCGTTATCCGCATCCGTGGCCAGAACTGCCTTGTAAATCTTTTCCGCTTCCACGGAATTGTGGGACACCCGGTACAAACGGCCCAACGTCAGTAAGCTGTCCTGATCCTTGGGGTCTTTTTCCACGACGATTTTGTACTGCTCAATGGCTTTATTGAGCATTTTTTCGTCGATTTTGTTTTGCTGCTGGTCACCGATCAGCCGTGTGTAAATGCGCCCTAGCATGCGCCGCGCATCCAGATTGTTCGGATTCTGGCGAAGAATTTCCTCCGCCTCCGTAACCGCGCGATTCAGTTGCCCGGACTGGATATAGAGATCTGTCAATTCTTCCGACAGAAAGGTAGCGGAAGGGTCCTGTTTCAGGGCAAGTTTATAGTACTCAATCGCCTTGTTCAGGTAATCGCCCCGATTGCCATAGGCTCCAGCCAGTTCGGAGTACAAATGGCCCATGGAAAAGTTATAGTAAGCCGCACCCTTATCGGTCGGAGCTGCTTTTATTTCAGCCGGCTTGGAATTGGTTTGAGCCATCACTGGCGTTACCAGCATGGAAGTGGCAAGCACAGCCGGAACTGAAAAGGAAAACACTGGAATGAGGGCACGCACCGAACGAGTCATAAGTGTGACTTTCTTTCTCTGCCTGGGAGAAAATCAGAGCAGGATGGCTTCTTCTCCGTATTGTATACTGCCGTGACGCAAACACAGCCGATGCCCTTAGTTGCCATTGCCGGGCCTACCGGAGCAGGCAAAAGTGAACTCGGTTTGCGCATCGCTGAATGGTTGGACGGCGAGATCGTGAATTGTGATTCAGTTCAGATCTATAAATATTTCAACATTGGTACTGCCAAACTCCCACTGGAACAAAGACGGGGCATTCCCCATTATTTACTGGATGTTGCCGAGCCGGCGGAAGTCTTCAGCGCCGGAGAGTATAGCCGCCGTGCGCGTGAAATCCTTCAAGAAATCCGAAGCCGGGGAAAAATCCCCGTGGTGGTGGGTGGAACCGGTTTTTACCTGCGAGCTTTGCTGGATGGTTTGCCGCCCTTGCCGGAACGTGACCCCCTTCTTCGTTCTCGCCTGCAAAAGAGAGAAGAACGGCGTCCCTATATCCTCCATAAGATTTTGCAGCGACTGGACGGCGAAGCGGCAAGCCATATTTATAAGGAGGATTTGCCCAAAGTGATTCGTGCCATGGAGGTACGTCTCCTAACTGGGCTTCCCCAAAACCAACAACCGTCCGCCATTCCATTGGAAGGCTTTCGCGTTCTGAAACTGGGGCTGTTTCCGCCTCGCGCGGCACTTTACGCAAAACTCAATCAACGGACAGAGTGGATGTTCCGGCATGGTTTGGTGGCAGAAGTGGAGCAACTGCTGGCAAGTGGCGTTTCCCCAACAGCGAAGCCCTTTGAATCGTTAGGGTATCGGCAAGCTTTGTCCCTGCTTTGTAGGGAGTGCAGCCTTTCCGAGGCTATTACGAGCACCCAAACGGGAACACGGCAATACGCGAAGCGGCAGATTACCTGGTTTCGTCATGAGCGGGATTTGGTGCCTTTGGAGTGCTGGGGCGATCAGGCGGATGTCCATCCAATCCTGAGCAAATTTTTGCAGGGCTAAAATCAAAGAAGTGTTTCGTCTTTTCTCTCCCTTCCTCTTGTTTGTGTTTGGCCTCCATGCCGCAGATACGATCGCAATTTTGCCTTTGTTTAACCATTCCAAAGCCGAAAACCTGGATTGGATTGGCGAAAGTGCGGCGGAAACGATGCGTGAGTCCGTAAGCTCGGAAGGGAATTTGACTCTGGCGCGGGAAGACCGCGTGGAAGTATACCGGCGTTTATCGATTCGCCCTAATGCCGTGCTCACAAAGGCTTCTGTGATCAAAGTGGCGGAGACTTTAGACGCCGGACAGGTCATTTTTGGGGAGTATGAAGTAATTCCCGGAACAGGCACAAACGGCGTGAACGACAGAAAAATCAGGCTCACCGCAAGGATGGTGAGCTTAAAAAGAATGCGCGAAGGTCCGGAATTTGAGCAGTTTGGGCTTCTGGAAGACCTGAGTATGCTGGAAACCAAGCTCGCCTGGAACTTTGTTCATGTTCTGAACCCGAAAGCCCAATTGACGGAAACGGATTTTCTGAAAAGCCGTCCGCCGGTGCGAATCGATGCGGTGGAACTGTATATCCGTGGTCTTCTCTCCGAATCCGGTGACCAGAAACAAAAACTGTTCACGCAGGCCGCAAACCTGGATGAACGGTTTACCCAGCCAGCCTTCCAACTGGGTCGTATGTTCTGGCAGAAAAAGGATTACAAAACTTCGAGTCACTGGCTGGAACGGGTTACGCGAGCCGATTCCCACTACTTTGAAGCTGTTTTTCTGCTGGGGCTTTGCCGTTACCAGCAGGGCGATTACCTGGAAGCCGCGAAACAGTTCGAACTGGTGTCGAAGGAATTGCCTCTCAACGAGGTTTATAACAATATGGGCGCGGCGCAATCGCGCAAGAACAATGTTTCCGCAGAGGAAAACTTTAAAAAGGCCCTGGAAGGAGATGAGGCGGACCCGGATTACTGGTTCAACCTGGGATATTGGCAGTGGAAAAACGGGGTGTTCTTTGCGGCAGCGGACAAGTTCCGAGCGGTGTTGGATCGGTCTCCTAGCGATACGGAAGCGAAGATATTTCTAGGATATTGCCTGCGAAAAGAAGGTCTTCGTACGGGAGACCCGAAGACAGAGAATCGGGAACGAATCAAAACCACGTTTGAGGAAACAGCCTTCCGGCAGCTACAGGCTGAAATGAAGCCTAAGTAAAGGCTTTATGTTTTGCCTCTGGTGACCTTTACAGTGCCGGTAAGATCCTGGGAGTCCAAGGAAGTTTTCATGCTTCCTTCCATCTGATCGCCCTTAACGGTCAGTACGAACTTTACTGGCGAAGCTGTTTCTGCGGATACGGCTTCAAAGGTGATAGTGTCGCCCTCCCGTTTCGCGTTCTGAATCGGAACGGAATCGGAATCGTGAGCGCGGCCCACCTTGCCGGAGATGGTAGTCGCACTCTGATCGAGTTTGATTTCTACGGGGGTAGAAATACTGCTGCCGCTGCTCTTATCTAACACCAGAACGGTACCAGTCCAGGTACCTGTCACATCATCTGCTGCCAGCAGCAATGGAAGGAGCAAAAGTGAGATGCTACAAAGGAGGAAAAAGCGTTTCATGCTAAGTCCTTGGCGAAGCAATGCGCTGCGCAACTGCTTTCAGTATAATACTCGATTCCTCCCTATGAACCGTATTTTGCTTGGTGTGATGCTGGCAACAGCCCTGTGGGCACAGACTTCAGCAACGCATCGCCCCTCCGCTCCTAAGAGGAAAGCTCCTGCTCCTGTGGAGGCGCCGATTCCCTTACCGGACGAACCGGGCCAGTATGCAGTTTTCAATACCACCATGGGTCGAATTGTGGTGAAGCTGTATGAAAAAGAAGCGCCTATCACGGTAGCGAACTTTGTGGGCCTTGCCCGCGGCACCAAAACATTCACTGACGATAAACTGCATCGACTGGTGAAACGTCCTTTCTATAACGGTCTGACCTTTCATCGTGTGATCCCCGGATTCATGATTCAGGGCGGCGACCCTCACGGGGATGGCCGAAGCAGTGGTGGTGTACCCACGATTCCAGACGAGTTTGATCCCGAATTGAAGTTTGACCAGCCTGGGCGGTTAGCGATGGCGAACATCGGGGAGCCGAATACCGGGCGATGCCAGTTTTTCATCACCGATGGCACCCCAGAGCACTTAAACGGAAAACACACGATTTTTGGACAAGTGGTAGAAGGGCAAGAAGTGGTGAAAGCCATTTCTGAAGTTCCACGCGATCCGGAAAATGATAAGCCTCTCACTCCTGTGGTGATGCAAACCGTGCTGATCCGTCGTGTAGGGCCGCCTCCTCCCTCAGAACAGAAAATAATTCCAAAGGCTCCCATCAAAGCACGTCCTGTTGCGCACTAACAGGGAGCTAGACTTCGCCCCTGTTTCGTATACATTGGCCCTCGCGTTGCCTGGATTTGGGAAGAGCCGTTATGAAAAAACTTCCCTTGGTCTGGGCTGTATTGGTGATGACGTATACTTCTGTTCCGGTGATGGGTCAAGCCGGTGGAGGAGGCCAGAGTGCTTCCAGCGGAGGCCCAGGAAAGACTCAAACCGGCGGATCCAGTAGCGGAATGACAAATTTGCCTGCGCTGGGTGCCAGCAGCGGTCAGGGAAATGGGGCTTCCAATGGGGGTGGTGCCGCTGGTTCCACTCAGGGGGGCGGTAACTCCGGTTCGGCAACCGGAATGGAAATGCCTCCGGCGGAAATGAGCGGGGTGGCAATTCCCAGGGAGGTGAACAAAGTGGTTCGGGAAAATGGGGTTGGCTCGGAGCGCTTGGGTTGTTAGGTTTATTCGGATTGCGCAAATCTAAGTCATAAATCTGAGCCAGTAATTTGCTTGTTATTTGGTTACAAAGAGAACTCAACTTTTGAGTTCCTGCGAATCTGCAGTTTTTGAAAGCGACAATATCCGCGCAAAGGATCCAGCAAGGGTTCCACTTCGGTCCAAAGATCCCACCAATCCTTCCCTTTACGCGCCTCTTCTAAATAACGGAGGCTTGTGCGATGCTTACCAACAGCCATCGCCACAACGGCAAGGAGCCAGGGGGAAGCGCCTTCGTGATTACCGGAAGCCTTGTCTTCCATTTCCTGCAAAGTCTGCTGGGCTTCCTTCCTTTTCCCCATGCCTGCTTGTGAACAACCAAGCATCATTAAGCTGATTGCTGTTCTTCCATGCCGTTCGATCAGCCCTTTGCTTTTGTGGAAAGCAGTTTCATATTCGCCCAGTTGAAGCGAACACCTGGTGCCGACCTGTTCCACAATGCGGTGTGTCTGGCTGGTAGACGGTAGTTGCTCCAAAGTTTTCAACGCTTGGCGGGGTTTGCGGGCATTGTAAAGGCAAAAGGCTTGAACCGCCTCAAAAATGAGGTTCATCGGTTCCACTTCACGAGCCTGTTGCAGACAGCGAATCGCTTCTTCATGCCTTCCCATGCTGGAGTAAACCAGGCCTAATCGTTGATAAGCAGTTCCAAATCGGGGATCGAGTTCAATGGCCCGCTGCAGGAATTGCTCTGCCGCTGCATAGTTCTTGTCCAGCGAGAAAATGGCATATCCTAACGAGACTTGAGCTTCCGCAAGGTAAGGGTCTAAGTCCACTGCACGCCGGGCAGCTTGCAACGCAAAGGCAAAATTCTTGGCGGGAGGAGTGACTTCCGCGTTGCCCAGCCAGGCATAGGTACCAAGCCAGATAAAGTAGTCAGCGATGCCGGCATGGGCTGGCGCATAGTAAGGATCTTCCTGGATTGCCTCCAGGTAGTCCTCATATGCCTGCTGCATGGATTCGCGTGTTCGAAGACTCCAATGCCAACGACCCTTTATATATGCCTGATACGCTGCCGGATTTTCGGTTCGTGCTCGTGGGAAGTGATTCTGCTCACTATCAGACAATTCCGGCAGCAATGCCTGAATGACCTGATTGGATAAGTCTTCTTCCAGTTTCAATAGATTTTCTGTGGTTTCCTCAAAATGGGCAGCCCAGACCAGAACCGAATCCACCATTCTGGTGAGCTGCACATTGATACGGATCTTGCCATTGATTTCGCGTAGAGATCCGTCTAATAGGGTATCCACTCCAATGTTGCGCCCCTGCAAAACAGGGTCGCCCACCTGATTCGATAGAACCGATCTGGTGGATTTCACCGCTAAACGCCGACAGGTACTTAGCTTGGTAATCAATGAATCCGCAATCGCCACACCTAGATACTCAAGCGCTTGGTTATCCGTATGGAGAACAGAAAATGGCAGAATTGCCAAAGATCGATTCGGAGCCAGAACATGGTGACTGGATAGATAGGCACGAATCTGACTAGCCAGGTGTGCCGCAGAAGGAAAACGATTCGATACTTCTGCTTCCATGGCACGTTGGATAATGGCCCGGAGCTTGGTAGGGAGAATAGCGCTTGTTTGCGTTTCTCCGATGTGTGGATGCCCTGTCAGCATTTCCAGCAGCAGAACCCCCAGCGCATAAATATCGCTGGCGCAAATTGCAGGTTCACCGCGCAGTTCTTCCGGACTGGCATAGGCAGGAGTAAGGAACAGCATCTCAGCCAGAGCGGAAGCGTTGGCGGAGCTGAGGATTCGTGCAATGCCAAAATCCAAAAGTTTTGGCTCTCCCGTTCCTTTAATCAGAATGTTATTCGGCTTTAAATCACAATGAACAATGCCGCGATCATGTGCATATTGAACTGCTGCGCACACCTGTAGAAATAATTGGAGACGTTTGGGTGTCGAAAGCTGCTGCTGCCGACAGTACTCGGTAATGGGCAGTCCTTCCACATACTCCATAACGAAGTAGGGCAGACCTTCCTTGGTGGTGCCTCCATCAATCAGGCGAGCGATATTTGCGTGTTCCAGTTGGGCCAGAATCTGGCGTTCATTGCGAAAACACTGCACCAGATATTCTGATTCCATGTCAGGCCGAATCAGTTTAAGCGCTACCACTTTTTCGAATTCATCATCTGCGCGGCGGGCGAGATAAACCGTTCCCATGCCGCCGAATCCGAGTTCTTTAATAATTTGATAAGCGCCGATTCTGGCGCCAATCGCAGTATTTGGCAAAGTGAGAGAAGAAATAGGAAGCTTTACCGGAGAGACTTCAATAAAATCGCCAGCTTCTTCATAGGAAGCAAGAAGAGATTCCACTTCCTGTTGCATTTCCGGGTCGCCCCCACATTCTTTGGCAAGAAAATGTTCGCGTTCCCGGCCAGAGTGCAGGAGAGCTTCGGCAAAAATCGTTTTCATCCGATCCCAGGAAACCAATGTAAACGAAGTAGCTAATTTTCTTTCCTGATCTCCCTGTGTAGCCATGCTTTTGCCACCATCCAATCACGTTTCACTGTAGCGGAAGAAATTCGTAATACTTCCGCAGTTCGTTCAATAGTTAAGCCGGCAAAATACCGCAGTTCTACGATCTGAGCCTGTTGGGCATCGATTTCCGCGAGCTGCTGCAGGGCTTGGTCGAGAATAAGCAGCTTTAAATCACAGGCTTTTACTTCTACTTCCACCAAGGCATTTTCCAAAGGAATTTTTGGAATTAATCCCCCTCGTTTACATGCTAGCCGCGCACGCGTGTAATCCACCAAAATACGCCGGATCATTTGTGCAGTGATACGGAAGAAATGCTCCCGGCTTTGCCAGTGGGGGTGCTTTTGACAGAGCAGACGCAGGTAAGCTTCGTTGACTAACTCCGTGCGTTGCAGCATATGCCCGGAGCGGTCCCCTTGCATATACATTCCCGCAATCCGCCGCAAATCAGAGTAAATCAGCGGGGTTAATTTTTCCAGCGCTTCCGGATTACCGTGTTCCCACTCTACAAGTAATTGTGTAACATCCGAGACTGGAACCTGATTCCATTCATTATAGGACCTCTTACGTGCAGTGCTCATCCCTGAAGTTACCGAAAATTTCTACTGATTATAACAGCTAATTATCCCGTAACTTATGAATGTATTAGCAGCAAGCAATGAGATTCCCGGGGAGCAACGGACTGGTTTTTACACTGTTGCCGCAACTTGCCTGAGAACATAAGGAAGAATCCCGCCATGGCGGAAGTATTCTGCTTCCTGTGGAGTATCTACTCTTACCTGCACTTCAAACTGTTTCGATTTACCCTCTGCATCAATGGCAATTACAGTGGCTTTCGCGCGTCCGGCAATGGCATTACGAAGATTTTCGACATGGAATAATTCCTTGCCACTTAGTTTTAAGCTGGCGGCATTTTCTCCGGCTAAGAATTGCAGCGGCAACACTCCCATACCTACTAAATTAGTGCGGTGAATTCGTTCAAAGCTTTCTGCGATTACTGCACGTACTCCCAGCAGCTTTACCCCTTTTGCAGCCCAATCTCGCGAAGATCCGGAACCGTACTCTTTTCCGGCCAGAATCATCAATCCAACACCCTCGGCTTCGTATTTCATGGCAGCATCATAGATAAACATCTGCTCGCCATCCGGAACGTGAATGGTGTAAGTACCTTCCACGCCAGGAACTAATTGATTGCGAAGCCGGATGTTGGCTAATGTTCCTCTTACCATTACCTCGTGGTTCCCCCGGCGCGCCCCATAGGAATTGAAATCAATAGGAGAAACCCCTTGTGAAATCAGGTATTGTCCAGCAGGACTCTTCACGGCAATCGAACCGGCAGGGGAAATATGATCGGTAGTGACTGAATCTCCTAACATAGCCAGAACGCGTAACCCGCAGAGCTGGTCTGCTACATTTTCCGGAGCAACGGCTGGCATGTTGTCAAAATAAGGCGGCTTCTTGATATAGGTGGAGGTATCATCCCAGACATATGTGTTTCCTGTCGGGATCTGCATAGCTTTCCAGTTTTCATCCCCCTCAAAAGCCTTTTCGTATTGATTACGAAACATTTCTGGGGTGATGGTGGTGCGGATGGTGCGCTGAATTTCTTCCGTGCTCGGCCATATCTCTCTTAAATAGACGTTCTTACCCTGTCCATCTTTTCCTACGGGTTCATTCTGCAAATCAATATCTACAGTTCCGGCCAGGGCATAAGCGACCACCAACGGCGGAGAGGCAAGGTAATTGGCTTTTACCAGCGGATTCACGCGACCTTCAAAGTTGCGGTTGCCGCTCAATACCGCAGAAACCACCAGATTTTCTTTCTGTACGGCGGCCCCTACTTCTTCAATTAACGGACCACTATTTCCAATACAAGTAGTGCAGCCGTACCCGACTAGATGGAAATTGAGCGCTTCCAGGTAGGGCATTAAACCGGCCTCGCGGAGGTAATCAGAAACTACTTTTGAGCCAGGAGCCAGAGCTTGTCTTCACCCACGGCTTACTCTTCATGCCTCGCTCGGCAGCCTTTTTCGCCAATAATCCCGCTGCAATCATGACTGAGGGATTCGAAGTATTGGTGCAACTCGTGATGGCAGCAATGGTAACCGCGCCGGACTTTATGGTTGAAGTTTCGCCACGGAGTTCGAAAGTAGCTTGCTTGTTTTCCTTGAATGCTTCGCGGAAATTCGCTTTCACATTCGGCAATTCCACGCGGTCTTGAGGCCTTCGGGGGCCAGCCATGGAGGGTACTACCGTGGCTAAATCCAGTTCCAGAGTGCTGGCAAAGATCGGGTCGCGCATGGAATCCGTGCGGAACAGGCCCTGTTCCTTGCAGTAAGCTTCCACCAAGGCAATCTGTTCTGCGGGACGATTGCTGACGCGCAGGTAATTGAGCGCCTCCTCATCCACCGGGAAAAATCCGATGGTGGCTCCATATTCCGGCGCCATGTTGGCTACGGTGGCGCGGTCTGCCAAGCTAAGAGCGCTCAGACCTGCTCCATAAAATTCCACAAACTTTCCGACTACACCGCGTTTTCGTAACATCTGAGTCACGGTGAGAACCAAGTCAGTGGCAGTGCAGCCTTCCTTTAACTTGCCATGCAGTTTAAAGCCGACCACTGGAGGCAACAGCATGGAAATCGGCTGGCCTAGCATACAGGCTTCTGCTTCAATACCGCCTACACCCCATCCGACCACACCCAGCCCATTGATCATGGTGGTATGTGAATCTGTACCTACCAGGGAGTCGGGGTATGCTTGCCAGCCTGTTTCCGTTTTTCGCCGGAAGACCACAGGAGCCAGATATTCCAAGTTGACTTGATGAACAATGCCCGTATCCGGCGGCACAACGCGGAAATTTTCAAATGCCGTTTGCCCCCAGCGCAGCAGGATATAACGCTCCCGGTTACGTTGGTTTTCCAGCAGCGCGTTAATGGAAAAAGAATCCTTGGAGCCGAAACTATCCACCTGCACCGAGTGGTCAATCACCAGATCAGCCGGCAAAAGGGGATTTGCTTTGGAGGGATTGGCACCCATGGCAGCAAGCGCGTCACGCATAGCCGCCAAATCCACCACACAAGGAACACCGGTGAAATCCTGCAGGAGAACGCGGGCGGGCATGAAGCTGATTTCTTTGGAGTCAGATTCCACACCGCGAGCGACATATTCGATGTCTTTTGCCTGAACTTTTCCGCCATCTTCCATGCGAAGAAGGTTTTCCAGCAAAATCTTGGTGGAGAAGGGCAGCCGGGACACATTGGCAATGCCTTTCTCTTCCAAAGTAGCAAGCCGGTATATCTGATAATCCGTGCCCACTACATGCAAAGTTGCGGCGGCGCCAAAACTATTCGCGTTATCCATTGTTCAGTACCAGTTTAGCGAACTGCCAAGAACTAGTTGAAGGCGAGGGTACAGCCTTTGAAAGGGCTAATCCCGTTCTGTCGGAGATTTGGAGAAGGCTCTTGCCAGGTAAAACGCAAGTAAAAGGCGGAATGTTAAAAACGTAAATATTAAAATTAACCAAATCAGTAATTGACATTATTTTTCCTGTATTTATACTGGAGCACGTAGTAGATAGAAATGGCCTGCAGGGAAATTCAGTAAATGAGGATAAATAATTGAGGAATTTACTCAGCCGTACTGTTCAAATATCAATGGCTGCACTGGCCATGGCAGCCGGTGCTTCCGCAGCAAGTATCAACGTGTTGTGGTACACCGCTGGCACCACCGATGGCGGAAACTTCGCCACTTACCAGGCAGGCGTTACGAATCTAGCCAGCCAGGCCCCTTCCGCTCCCGGAGGCAATAACTGGACGGTCACTTTCTGGACCGGTGGGGCAATGCCCACAGGAAACTACAATGTGCTGGTCGTGGCGTCTCCGGAATTTGACGATGGAGGAGATTACAGCGGATTGAACTCTGCGGCATTTTCCTTAGGAAACCGCATCATGCTCACCGGGCAAGACGCTGATTGGCATTATATGAACTATCCCGGCGCAACTGCCTTTAATGGTCCTCAAGGGTTTTTACTTGATGCCATCAATTGGGCGGGTTCAGGTACAGGCATGGGAGCAGTGTTGCTCCAGCCGGAAAGCTACACTTTGGGCCTCACCGGGCTAGGCACTACAGGAGGAGGCTCCAACTCAGTGCTGATCCCCAGTGCTTATGCAAGTTACCCAATCAATACAAACCTGACCAGTGCTGGACTGAGCAATTGGAGCACATCGGCTCATGAAAGCTGGAGTGGCTTTAACACCAGCTCATGGACAGGTATTAACCAGAGCGGCGATGATGCGTCACAATATATCACCATTGTGAGCGCTGCAACGGCTGAAGGCGGCGTTAGCGGCAGTGCCCCTGAGCCGACCACTCTTCTGACATTGGGAGGCGGCTTGCTCGGCCTGGGTATGTGGCATCGTCGCCGTTCGGCTTCGTAGTTTCTGGCTTTTTGGGAGGCAGGCGGCAATTGGAAACCATCTGCCTCTTGGCCCGTTTCTTACATATATTCCGGAACAATAATTCCCAGAATTTCTAATGTCTTTTCTAGTTCCTTCCGGAAGAACTCCGTCATCCAAAGGAGAAAATTCTTTTTCTCTGTATCCGCCTCACTTAGAATCGGGTACTGGTGGTAAAAGTTGTTGAACGCCTGGGCTACTTGAAAGGCGTAACGCGCCACGTGTGCCGGTTCCCCTGCGGCAATGGCTTTTTCGAGGACGGCATCAGACTTGGAAGCTGCCAGAAGCAGTTGCCAGAAATCCTCCCCTTGCAACTGGCGGGCGAACGCTTCTTTTGTCAGGATCTCGGAAAAATCCGGCATGATTTCGCCTCGTCCCTCCAGTTTCCGGGAAATGCTTCTTGCCCGGACGGCCGCATATTGCACATATGGTCCGGTTTCCCCTTCAAAGCTCAAAGCTTCCTGGAAATCAAACGCAATTACACTATTCCGGGTGAATTTCAGCAGAAAATATCGCAGTGCCCCGGTGGCAATTGACCGAAGCGACTTGAAGTCGCTCAGCCGGCGGCGCATCGCTGTGCCGCGATTCCACTTCCCGCAGCATGGTAGAGACAAGCTGGTCAATCAAATCATCCGCTTTGACGCCTAGACCCTTGCGCCCAGAAACTTCGATATAGGGGCGTTTCCGGTCTTCTTCCGAAAGGGGAATCGCCAACTCGGCGCAGCAGCGAAGCGAAAGCGCCACCATTTCATAAGAAAAATGGATAGATTGAGCGCCTGCTTTTCCGCGCCTAACGCCTTTAATCCGGCTACCACCACATCTTGCAAATAAGATTGCCTGACGTCGATTACGTTATAAACGCGTTCCGCACGGCCAAAAGACTGCTGGTGCGACGAGGGCTGTGAAGTGGTGACCCATAGTTCATGACCATCGGGATAAGTCAGCAGAGGTCGATAAAAAAAGTCTTTGCCCAGCAGTCCGAATTTCCAAAGCTGATAGGCAATGTCTTTTCCTACATAAGTCACAATGCCGTTGGAACGGACAATCACTTTGCTGTCTTCCGATTCCGGATCGGACGAGAACGCGGAAGGCGGCATGACCCAGCAACCTGCGTTCTTGCCCTCCGTTTCCAGGTAAATGGCTCCTGACTTTCTTCAAGAGTTCAAAAGCAGAGGCCCAGAACTGAAGATGGAGAATCTCACTTTCCCGAGGCAGCACGTCGTATTCAATGCCGAGCCGCAGCATGGTTTTGAGGTGCAACTGCACAATGGCATCCGCCACCAGAAACGCCATGTGAGACAGATCGCCTGTGCCGCTCTCAATGGCGTGCAAGGTTTCCGAGCGCCAGGCCAGCGATTCCGGATGATCTTTGTAGTATTGCGATGTGCGCGCATACAGGTCCCAACATACGTAATCGAACCGTTGGGAGGAATCAGCAATCAACGCGGTCACCTCATCCGTGTTCTTTCCTTCCAGAAAATGAAAGCCCACCACCACGTCGGCCACCTGTACGCCGGTGTTGTCGATGTAGTTTTGTACTTCTACCTGCTGGCCGCTGGCTCGCAGCATCCGAATAAAACTATCCCCTAAAACTGCATTTCGGAGGTGCCCAATATGAGCAGCCTTGTTCGGATTGATGTTGGTGTGCTCCACCACGATTTTGCCCGTGGTTGCTGTGGCGGAACCGGTGTTGCCGGTCAGCAGCGCCCAGGCGTAAGCGGCGCGGTCTAAACGAAGATTGATGTAGCCGTTCCCAGCGATTTCCAGCGATGCCACACCTCGAAGCGGGCCAATTTCCTCAATCAGTTCCCCTGCGATTTTGCGCGGAGCCTGCTTGAGCTGTTTCGCCAGTTGAAAGGCCACAGGAATAGCAAGTTCTCCAAATCCGCTCTGTTTCGGTTGTTCGATAGCGACAGGGAGATCAATCCCGTAGCGCGCTGCAATGTGGGCGTGAAACTCGTTCTGGATGGATTTTTCGATTTCGTGAAACACTTCTTTCTATTCTGAAACATCGTTCAGCCTATCCTGCTACGGTTTTGTCAGGAATTTCTACCCTTTATCGGAAATTAGCACGGTGCAGAAAAGGAGCGGTGCCACACTGAACACAGATGCGGCACTATCGTTCCCTCCTGGCCAGGGCCTTCATGTTGATGGTGGCCGGGCTAGTTCCGAGTCTGGTAATGCTTGCCTTCGGGGATCATTCTTCCTGGCAGGGTATATTGCACGGCGCGGCGGAAGGAATGCTGTATTCGCTCTCGATTGGCACCGTGTGCTGGATGGCGCTCACCCGTTCTGCCGGGTCCCTGATGCAGCAAACACCTCTGAGCCGTTGGGGGATTCTGCTCTCGATCATTGCCGTCAGCACTGCTCTTGGCTGCTGCATCGCAGGCGTATTGATCCTGCTGATTGGCCTTACCAGCCCGGCAGAGTTCTGGTCTAGCATTTTCAGCAGTGTCAGAGTTTCTCTGGTGATTTCCTTGGTATTTGGCTGTGGCACATTCTTTTACGAAGTGGTAAAAGGACAGCTAATAAAAACTACGGCCGCACTGGAGGAAGAACGTCAAACGGCTGTACAGCTTCGTCAAATTGCGACGGAAGCACGCCTTTCCTCGTTGGAGTCTCGCGTTCACCCTCATTTCCTGTTCAATACCCTAAATTCAATTTCCGCCTTGATACGGGAAGAACCGGCGCGTGCAGAACGAATGGTGGAGCAGCTTGCCTCGCTGCTGCGCTTTTCCCTGGATTCGGATACCGCTTCCCTGGTTCCGCTGCAACGGGAAGTGAAGATTGTGCGGGACTACCTGGAAATTGAGAAGGCCCGATTCGGGGATCGTCTGCGCTACCGAATTGAGGTTCCCACTTCCTTGGACCATATCAGCGTACCTTCCATGTCCATTCAGACTCTGGTGGAGAACAGCGTAAAGTACGCAGTTTCCTCATTGCGGGAAGGCGCTTTCATAGAAATTCGGGCACAGTGGGATGGGACTACCCCCACTATTACGGTAATCGATGATGGCCCTGGTTTTGAGAAAAGCAATCTGAAACCAGGCCATGGACTAGATTTGCTGCGGGCACGAATCGGGCTTTTGTTTGGCCCTGAGGCTACCCTGGAGATTTCCTCTGAAGGAAGCAAGACTGCTGTCACTGTGCTCTTGCCACAGAAAGCCGCAATGTTGAAAACGGAGATGTTGCCCCAATGATTCGTGCCTTTCTGGTGGATGATGAAGAACTAGCAATTCGCCGGCTCTCCCGGTTATTAACGGAAACAGGACGCGTGGAAGTGGCTGGTTCTAGCACGGACCCGGTAGACGCCATTGCGTGGCTTTCTTCCCATTCTGTGGATGCGGTGTTTCTGGATATTCAGATGCCCGGCATGAATGGTTTTGAAATGTTGAGCATGTTGGACCCTCAGCCCAACATCGTATTCACCACGGCATTTGACCAGTTCGCTTTGAAAGCGTTTGAGGTGAACTCCATTGATTACCTGTTGAAACCAGTGGAGCAGGAACAGTTAGACCGCGCTCTCCAAAAACTGGAGCGGTTGCAAGCAGCGGGTACGTCTACTTCTCCTGCTGCGCTGCTGGAAAAACTGCAAGCGGCATTGGGAAAGCAGGCATACCCAGAGCGCATCGCGTCCAAAACAGGGGATCGAGTCCAGTTCGTGGAATTAGCACGTGTGAGCCATTTCTATGCGGAAGACAAACTTACGTATGCTGCCACGAAAGCCAAAGATTTTCCGGTGGACTACACCATTACCGAACTGGAGCAAAAACTAGACCCGCAGAAGTTTTACCGAATTCATCGCTCCACCATTGTGCAGCTTGCCTCCGTGCAGGAGATGCATACCTGGTTTTCCGGCGTAATGGTGAAGTTGAAAGATGAGAAACCCACTGAACTTGCGGTTGCCAGGGATCGCGTGCGCGGCTTAAAAGAGCGGCTGGCCCTGTAACGGGCGCTACCTACGCTCGTTTCACAATCAGATCGGACTCGCCCATGTCACCGACGGTGACCTTGAACCGAATTTGATCCCGCTCGACTTTGCCCTTGTAGACGAGTTTGAACTGACCGCCGCCGGCCAAGATGGTGAAATTAATGTCATCGCCCTTCACGGAGCCGTCCGTGACCTGCTCCTCGCCGTACATGTTGCTTACCGTGCCGGTTAGCTTATCACCATCCACTTTCAAGACCATGGTGGTATCCAGATCACCATTCTGACCTTTTAGAGTTCCTGTCCACTTGCCATTGAGGTCAGCCGCAAACAAACAAGCGACGAGCACGATCATCAGAGCGGCGAAACGAAGGATGGTGGACATAGAGGCAGTGTAGCGGAAGGCGGAATGTATCTCAAGAAGGCTGATCTTTGGGTTATCCATTCCTGCGTCAAGCAGTGCGGAACCGGGTCTACAGTTCTCACCCAAGTGCAAGCTCCATCACAACGGCTGCCTCCTGCGGGTGCTCGTAATAGTTCGGAATGGTCAGAACCGTGCGGAAGCCGGTTTTCTGATTCAACGAGATCATGGCCTTGTTGCTCTTTCGGCTATTCGTCACCATTCGCGTGAAACCATGCCGGCGTGCGTAGCAGATCTGCCATTGCTTCAGTAGCTGGCCAAAGCCCATGCCGCGAAACTCCGGCAGCAAGCCCGTCGAAACAATGTATAACGACCCGCGAGGATTCCGGTTGCCCTGACTCTCCCGCAGAGTCCCCCAAAAATCCGCATGGTGCACAAATGCGCAGCAGCCTACCTTTCTGCCTTCCACGAGCATCCACCAGGGAATGCAGGCGTTCCAGTCTTCCTGGCCAAACCAATCCGCCGGATATAAATGGAAAGCCTTGCGATCAAACAGAATCAGGCTGCGCATCTCCTTGGGCAAAACGGCCTTTCGGAAGTTAGTTGTCATCGCGTTCCGTCTCACTGGTCATTATGGCGAAAGGGTGCCTGGATAGCAGGACTCAACTCGAAACACAAGCTTGTTTCACTGGACAGCTGTTTCTGTGGCTGGGATCTCAATCTCTTGAGTGTCTGACCTTTGCTCCTCTGTTTCGTTTCAGTGTGTGGGAACGTGTCCAACTCTTGCCGCGATTGCTGCTGTTTCTAAATATTCATCTGGTTGACATGATTCTGAAAAATGAGGTGTTTACCTTGGGTACATGTCTCGCTTTGCGCTGTTGGCAGTGTTCAGTTGTTCTATCGCTTGGGCTCAGTTTGAAACTGCAACCGTTTTGGGTACGGTGAATGACTCGACGGGTGGAGTAATTAAGGGTAGTCAAGTTACCCTTTCCAATCTGGCCAACGGAACACAACAAAGTGCCACAACCAATAATGATGGTGAGTATCAGTTCTTGAATGTACGTGCGGGTGACTACACGCTGAAGGCCGAAGCCACAGGTTTTAAGGCGACTACGGCGGAGCGTTTCAGCGTTACGGTAAATGCCCATCAACGTGTGAATCTGACCCTGGAAGTGGGGCAAACCACGGAAAACGTTGTAGTGAGCGGCGCTGCCGCCATTCTGGAAACAGATTCCAGTGAACGAAGCCAAGTGATCAACAGCCGGGAAATTCTGAACCTGCCGCTGAATGGACGCTCTTACGCTGACCTGACGCTGCTAGTGCCCGGTGCTCGAAAATCGCTTCTGGAAAATCAAAGCACCACCAGCCGGGATGCTTCCTACAACATCAATGGGCAACGGAGTGAATCGAATAACTTCATTCTGGACGGCATTGACAACAATGCGTTTGGCACCAGCAATCAGGGATTTTCCAATCAAGTGGTGCAAATCACGCCGGATGCTGTAGCAGAATATCGCGTGGAAACCAACAACTACAGCGCTGAATATGGACGCGCGTCCGGTGGCGTGATCAACGCCACGACGCGCAGCGGCACGAATCAACTTCATGGCTCTTTGTGGGAGTTTCTTCGCAACACAGACCTGAACGCAGTGGGCTTCTTTCAACCGGTGGGCGGCGTGAAGCCGGTATACCAGCAAAACCAGTTTGGTGCCGCGGCAGGTGGACCGATCCTGAAAGACAAGCTCTTTCTGTTTGGGGATTATGAAGGACTGCGACGCATTACCCGTGTTTTGACTTTTGCTACTGTACCTACGGCCGCGCAGCGCTCCGGCAATGTCGGCACGCCGGTGGTAAACCCGCTTACCGGCGACGTTTACCTAAACGGAATCATTCCCGCGTCCGTGTTTGCTCCTTCGGCGGTTTCGGTTTTAAACGCGCTGCCTTTGCCGAACCTTTCCGCGATATCGAACAATTACCAATCATTGCCGCGTGGCAGCATCACCGATAACAAGGGTGATTTCCGGCTGGACTACTATTCCAGCCAAAAGCTGACAGCTTTTGCTCGATACAGCCATCGCGTTTCGGATATTTTCGATCCACCGAACATTCCTGGTCCTGCAGGCGGCAATGCCAATGGGAATGTCCACATCTTCAATCAACAGGTTGATCCGGGAATGACTTACAGCTTTACGCCGAGTTCGGTACTGGAAGCGCGACTTGGCTTCACCTGGACGGAAGGCGGCAAAACCCCAATCGGTCTTGGTCTTCCTAACATTTTGACGGGTGTACCAAACATCCCGACTAATCCGCTCGTGGCGGGAGCCATGTACAGCCAAAGCGTATCCGGCTTTTCTCAGTTCGGACGGCAGGGCAGCAATCCCCAGTTTCAAAATCCTTTTGTGATCAACCCCAAAGTGAACTTTTCTAAGTTCCTAGGTCGCCACACGCTGAAAGTCGGCTACGAATACCTTTGGATTGATACGGCCATTGATGATTTCAATCCTGCCTACGGGTCGGAAAACTATACGGGGCAATTCAGCAAACCGAGCGCCAGCGTTCCCGCCAACCCTGCTTTTTCCGCCGCGGCGCTTACAGAAGCTTACGGCATCACGGATTATCTTCTCGGGGCTCGCAGCCACTACGAACTGAACAACATCGCCGTGATTGACCTGAAACAATTCATGCATTTTCTGTATGTGCAGGACGATTGGAAAGTAAACAATCGCCTGACCCTGAATCTCGGTCTCCGGTATGAATTTGCTTCTCCGCAATGGGTAGGGGATAACCGCTTGGCAAATTTCGATCCTGCTACCAAGACGCTTCAGCAGGCGACGGCAGGAGATTTATATGACCGTTCCCGCGTAGAGCCGCAATTGAACAACTGGGCGCCACGCGCTGGTTTTGCCTTGCGCTTGGACAATAAAACGGTAATTCGCAGCGGCTATGGCATCAGCTATCAACAGTTCAACCGCCTGGGAGGCGAGAACCTGCTCGCCTACAACGGACCAAACATTATTGACGCTGCGATTGACCAGATCCCTAGCCAGGGATTGTGCGGAGCAAACAGCGCACCGACCACTTGCTTCCGGCCTACTCAGTTAGGTTTCCCGGACAACTTCGCGGTGCCTTCTAATTTCAACAGCCTTACCGCGCAAGCCCGCTACATTCCCAAGAATAATCCGACCGGCTATGTGCAAAGCTACCACTTCAGCGTCCAGCGCCAACTCGCCAAAGATCTGGTGCTGGATGTAGCGTATGTCGGCAACCGTGGCGTGCATTTAATGGTTTTGGCCGACTACAACCAAGCTGCACCGAATCAAGCGGGCCAGAACCTTACTTTGCTTGCTCGTCGTCCGATTTCGAATTTCAGCTATATCGAGGTAGCGTATGGAGCCGGCTTCTCCAACTACAATGCGTTGCAGGCAAAGCTGGAGAAGCGTTACACGGGCGGCCTTTACCTGCTGAATTCGTTCACCTGGTCCAAGGCAATCGATGTGGCATCGGGCCACCTGGAAACAGCGAATGGCGACACTTCACGCGTCAACTTTGCCAATTTAGCGAATGACAAAGGACTTTCCAGCTATGACCAGCCTTTCAACAACACCACTTCGCTGGTATGGGATCTCCCTTATGGGAATGGACGCCGCTTTGGTTCTTCCGCTAATGGCTGGACACAGGGAGTGCTGGGAGGGTGGCAATTTACTGCCATCAATACGGCGACCAGCGGCTTGCCGATTAATCTTACTTACGACCCCACTTCGCAGTTCCAAGTCAGCACGGCTCCCGCGTACCGCCCCAACATCATTGGTAACCCAGTGACTCCGGAAGGGCAGCGCACCACGGCGAACTACCTGAACCGCGCTACCGTGCTCATCCCCACTGATCCTAGCCACCCTTGGGGAAATGCGGGGCGCAATATCGCGCGGGGTTATCCGTTCTACCAGTTGGATATTGGCCTGCATAAACAGTTCCGGCTATGGTCGGAAGGGAGCCATCTGGAGTTCCGCGCCGAAGCATTTAACCTTCTCAACCAAACCAACTTCACCGCGCCCAACAGTGATATCAGCAGTTCGTCGTTCGGCAGCATTACCTCTACCTTTCCCGCACGGCAACTGCAGTTTGCCATGAAGGTGCTGTTCTAGCCATGCCAGTTCTCAATCGACGTCAATTTACGCAGATGATGGCGGCCGCTGCTGCGGTGCCATCGTCCCGGTACTTTTACTTTGCCGTGATTGCAGATACGCATATCATTGATGGCTTCTACAAAGGCCCGGAAAACAGCCCACTCGATACGGAAAGTATTTTCAAGACAACAGATCGTCTGACGGCTGCCCGAAACTTCATCAACGGCCTGAACCCGCCCATGGAAAAAGTATTTCTGGTGGGCGATTATTTTCACAACTACCCTTCCGCCGATTGGGATTTCTACTTCCAAAACAAAACCCGAGTGGACAAGGCGAAAGAGATTACCGACGGCTTCAAGATGCCGGTACACATCGGTTTCGGGAATCATGATTACGATGTGCCTCGCATCTCCCGTCAGTTCAGCCACGATCTATTCCGCGACAAGTATGGCGTGAAGCCATACTACTCGGTGGACTACAAAGGATATAAGTTCGTTCACCTGAATAACTTTCTAGGCGATACCTGGAATCCGCAAAGTAAGTTATTCAACAAAGCAACCGGTTCGCTAGGGGAAGAGCAGTTGAACTGGTTTGAGGCGGAAATGGCGCAGCGCAAGCCGCACTTTTGTGTTTATTCATTTTCCTTTGATGTTGGTTTTCGGATGCGGAAGTCAGTGATTATGGTCTGCATCCCATTCTTCGCAAGCATCAGGATTCCATTCAGCGTGTGGTTTCCGGCCATTGGCATAAATGGTATGACTTTGCTCGTACTTTCGGGCCGCCTCATTACGTGATGGGAGCCACGCGGTATGACCAGGACGCTTACATGCTGATCGAAGTCGATACGCAACAGAATACCCATCGCGTATTGAACCTGCCGCAAGTGGAATGGTCCACTCACTATAGCCAGCCCTATCGTCCTGCTTGAGGGAAGCTAACGGGCTAACGCTACGGCCAGCAGAAGTGCTCTTTGCGTTCCTCTCCAGGAATCCGTTGCGTCAAAGGTTTCACCTAAGGAATGCGCTCCACTGCCCCCGCCACCCCCGCTGATGGTGATGGCGGGAATGTTCATGTTCATCGGCACATTGGAATCCGTAGAGCCTTCCCGCAACGCTTCCGGGATACTCATGGCTTTGGAAACTGCCATGGCGGTTTGCACAATCGGGGAGTTCTCCGGCGTTTGCCCTGCTGGCCGCAGTCCTACTAATTCCGGGGACACGGAAACCGGACCTCGGTTGTTCCATCTCTTGTTTTCTTCTTCCACTGCTTCTTTTAAAGCCGCTTTGAATTTTTCATCCACTGCTTTCAGGGAAGCGGGGTCTGCCGAACGCATATCCACTTCCATCCAGGCTTCAAAAGGAATGGCGTTGACGGAGGTGCCGCCGCCTACGCGCCCGACATTAAATGTAGTCTTGGGCGTTTTCGGTACTTCGAAATTATCGATCTTTGCCATAGCACGACCCATGGCCTGAATTGGATTGGCCATGCCAAAGGCCCCATAGCTATGTCCACCAGGGCCTTTGAAGGTAACGCGATACCGATAACTGCCAACACCGATGTTGGTAATGCCAAGGCCGATCCCGTCCACCGAAACAAATTTATCGATTTGGTCCCGTAAACTTTCCCCAAACAACTGCTTCATGCCGCGCAGATCTCCCAAGCCTTCTTCGCCTACATCGGCCACAAAGGTAATGGTTCCCGGTGTGCGTACCTTGGCTTCATTTAAGGCGTCGATCACGCCCAGCATCACCACCAAGCCACGGCAGTCATCCCCAATGCCGGGACCTTTCATCACAGTGCCTTCCTTGGTGACGTGAACATCGGTGCCTTCGGGAAATACGGTATCCAGGTGAGCACTGAACACCAGGTTGGGACGTGGGGCAGCGCCGGGGCGCACGCCAATCACATTGCCTGCTTTATCGATGCGGACATTCTGGAGTCCGGCTTTTTCAAACAGGCGCGCTAACTCCTTGCCTCGCACTTCTTCCTTGAAAGGAGGTGCCGGGATCTCACAAATTCTTGCCTGTTCGGCGAGAAAGCGGGGCTCGTTTCGCTTGGCCGCTTCCAGTGCCGCTTTGATAGCGGGGTCGTTCATCAAAGCAGAGGGATCTTGCCCTTGGCACAGTGCTGTTGCGAACCAGAGTAAACCAGAAAAGCAGAGCAGGGAAAAGCGAGTCATAAAGGATTACGTATGAGAGTAGCAGGTTCAACGCTGCTTGCTTAGGTATACTGGGCGCAACTGCCTTGGCTATTTTGATTGGAATTCACCCTGTTGTAGAGGCGCTTCGCGCTAAGCGCCCGTTGGATCGTATTGTGATTGCCAAGGGTGCCGGGGGAACGCGCATTCAGGAAGTAGTGGAGTTAGCACGGCAGGCGCAAACACCGGTTCGCTTTGAAGATCGCAATGCACTGGAACGCTTGGCGGGAAGTTCGGCTCACCAGGGAGTGGTGGCCTTGGGTGCCGCTTCAAAATACGCGGAGTTTGACGAGATCAGCGATGCTGCGCAACTGCTTGTGGTTCTGGATGGTGTGGAAGATCCGCATAATTTAGGCGCTATTGTTCGCACCGCTCATGCTGCCGGGGCTGACGCCATTGTGATTCCGGAACGTCGCGCAGCAGGGCTGACCGAAACAGTGGCAAAAGCAGCGGCGGGAGCGCTGGAGCATTTGCCGGTAACGCGGGTCACCAACATTAATCGCACGCTGGAAGACCTGAAACGGCGTGGCTTCTGGATCTATGGTGTAGACGAGCGCGGCTCGGAAAGCTATGATGCAGTGGCTTGGAACACACCCACCGTGCTGGTATTGGGTGCCGAAGGCAAAGGAATTCACCAACAGGTGCGGGCGCACTGTGATGTTCTGGTGCGGATTCCCATGGCAGGCAAAATTTCCTCGTTGAATGTTTCTGTGGCAGCGGGTATTGTGCTGTTTGCCTGGAAAAGCCGCACCGAGCGGAAAAGTTGATTACTGGGGAACCGGACGGCCCATGGATTTATAAATACCTTCGATGGTGCTGATGTTTTCCTGGGCTTTCTTGTTGTCTTTGTCGTACTTCAATACTTCCCGGTACGCCTTTAACGCTGAAGGATATTTAGCGCGGGGCGGCAGCGAACTATCCGCCATCAACCCATCTGCTTTGCCCAGGTAGGCATCGGCAAGAGCCTTTTTTACATCAGCGGCAGCAGGTTTAGCTTTGTAGGCTGGCTCCAGTTGCGCAATGGCCTCGTCATACTGTTTAGCGGCAATCTTTTTACGCGCTTGGTCTACCACGCTGTTTGCCGCGAGCAGGCTCGTGGCGAGTGCGAAAATAAGAATTGTGTTACGACGCATCATGCTACTTCACTATAGCGAAGGGAGCCGATGAACCGTCCACCAGGTCCACGGGGAAGAGCAGTTTTTGGTTTTTTCGGCGGCGGCAAGCCGGGGCGCATGGTTGCCTTTTTGCAGAATACTGCTCGCCGGTATGGGCCAATTTCGTCGTTTCGCCTGCTCCATCAGCATATTTACGTAGTGGATGATCCTGCTCTGATTCAGGAAATTCTGGTGACTCGTCAGCATGAATTTATCCGCGACACAGGCGCCACGCTGCTGCGGGAACTGATCGGCGATGGACTACTGACCAGGGAAGAGCCATTACACCGGGAGCGCCGCCGTGTGCTGCAACCTGCTTTTCACCGGACTCAAATTTCTTCTTATGCCGCCGACATGGTGAGCGAATCCGTGCAAACGGCAGCCGCTTGGAAGGCAGGCGCCTCGATTGACGCCGGAAAAGAGATGCGGCGGTTAACCCTTTCCATTGTGGGCAGGTCGCTATTCGGTACAGATTTTCAAGGAAGCGCTGATCGCATCGCGGTTGTGCTCCAGAAGGTACTCCATCGCTCGCGCTGGCTGGGTCCCGGTTTTATGGTGCTGGAGCCACTGGCATTGCAATACAGAAAGTGGTTTCCGCATGGGCGAAGCCTGTTTTTCCAAAAGGAGCGTGCGGAACTGGAACAGGTGATTCTGCCCATTGTTGCCCAACGCCGAGCCAAGGAGGGGAACGATGTGGTTTCTCTGATGCTCCACCACTTGAGCGATAGCGATATTGCGAATGAGATTGTGACGTTCGTGCTTGCCGGACACGAAACCACAGCAACAGCACTTACCTGGGCGTGGTATCTGATTGCACGGCACCCTCAAGTGGAGCAGAAACTCCACGCAGAGTTGGACACAGTTTTGGGAGATCGCGAACCCACACTGGACGACCTCCCTCAGCTTCGTTACACCGGTCAGGTTTTCACGGAAACATTACGTTTGTACCCTCCAGCAATTGCCTTCGGACGACGCCCGAAAGAAGAATTGGAATTGGGTGGTTACACGGTTCCCAAAGGGGCCAGCATCCTGCTCAGTCCCTACATCACGCAGCGAAATGAAAAGTTTTTCCCCCATCCAGAGGAATTTGAGCCGGAACGATGGGAAACAGCAGACCCACCAAAGTTTGCTTATTTTCCATTCGGCGGTGGCGCCAAGATGTGCATAGGCGACGGTTTTGCACGTATGGAAGGCGTGCTGGCGCTGGCAGCGATTGCACAACGCTGGCGGCTTGTGTTGGAAGAAAAACAGGAAATCGGCATAGACGCAGCGCTTACACTCCGCCCGGAGCGGCCTGTTTTGTTGCGGCCTGAACCGCGCATTCCTGCAGGAACTGCCGAGGGTTTCCCAATGCATTCTCCAGAAGCTGTATCTTCAGATTCCGGTGGAGCAAGGCTTGGCTGAGCGGGCCCTCTATGGTGCTTTTAGTAAAGGTCACCTCTCGCAGGCGCGATCCGTAAAGATGGAGAATGCGTTGTTCCTTTCAAAAGTTTGAATAATGTTCTGGTCAAGAGTAGCTAGATAAACCGAGCGGCGGGCCGCCTGCGACATGAGAAGCCGATCAAAGGGATCTGAATTTACAAAATTCACTTGATCGAGTCCGCGAATATCCTGGTAATCAATCGGCAATTCCGTGCATGAGAAAGCCTTCATTGTCAGTTCGAACTGATCTAGTGAAAAAGCAAATCGAGGCCCGTGTTTGTCGTATTTGATTTGGATTTCCCAAGCACTCGCATGGCTCACATAACGAGTCTTTGCCGTTTCAATGGCTTTTTTCAGGGAAGCTGGCAAGCGTTCTGGAGCGGTGGCAATCCAGATAACAATGTGTGTATCCAGCAGAAGGGAGTAGCCAGATTTCATAGCCGCGTAAAGTCAAGTTCTTCTTCCGAACTGTTGAACAGAATGGAATTCGGAACTTCTCCGACTTGATTTTTCAGGAATCCAAAAGGAAACTTGCTATTCGGTAATGGAACAATCTGCGCAACGGCAATTCCATTTCTTTTCAGAAAGACTTGTTCTCCTCGTTCGGCAGCTTTGACCAACTGAGAAAGCTTAGTCTTTGCTTCCAGCATATTGGCTTCGATCATAAGCCTAAGTTTAGCTAAGACAAGTTAGAGAACTTATAGGCTTCTTAACTATTAAGATTTTCCACTAAGGTGCATGCCGCTTCCGGGGCATTCTCAGTTCTGATCTCCCGTGCCGCTGCTTCCGCGCCCTTGCGGTAGGTAGCATCCGATAGAAGCATGTCCAACTCGCTTGCTGCCGTGTGCGCATTGTACTTCCGTAAAGTAATGCTGCGGCCTGCTTGGAGGCGCACTACGCGGGCGGCGTTATCCGGTTGATCATGGGCAAATGGCACAACCAGGGCGGGGCAGCCTGCCCGCAGAGCTTGTGCTGTAGTGCCGATACCGCCTTGGTGAACCAGTGCAGCGGCGCGAAGTAAAAGTTCGCTAAATGGGGCATAGCGGGTGATCAGAACGTCGGGTCGAGAAGGAAAATTCTGGTTTGGACCGGCCAGAATCACGGCCCTGCGACCTAGTTGTTTGGCTGCTTCCAGGCTTTGATAGAAAAATTGGCCAGGATTGATCACTGCCGCTGTTCCCAGGGTAAACACAATGGGCGGCTCGCCTTTGTCCAGAAAACGTTGGAGGTCGTCCGGCAGCGTGGTTTCCGTGTCGTAAAACAGAAATCCCGCCTGCCGGAGTTGAGGCGGCCAATCCGGCTGCGGCGCTCCGAAGACTCGCGAAAACAAGGCTAATCCCAGGGAAGGGGAATGCTGGCCTGCGAATAAAGGGTGAAGCCCGGTAGGCAGTCCTACACTTCTACGGAGTTGGCGAATGGGATCACACCATTTCTCGGAGCCTTTCTTTACTGCCCAGGAAAATAGTCTCCAAATCCAGTCACGGGAATTCATAAAGCGATTCATGGAGGGAATGGGCATTGCATAAGCTTCTTCATAGTCTGAAAACAAGCTAATGGGTGCCAGCACCACGTTTACCCAAGGGATGCCGGTCTGTTCTGCCAACAGGGGAGCGGGAAACACGATCATGTGGCTGATCAGGAGGTCGAACCCTTCCAGTGCCAGCCGAAGATCATCGTATGTCTCTCCGAGATAGGGAAAAAGGCCTTCCCGAAGGATGAATTCAGTCCCACGCCAGGGATCCATGGCGTGGAGGTTTCCTTTTCTGTCTGTGGGGTCATAGTCTGGCCGCAAAGGACGAAAACCAATCCCAGCTTGTTCGATTTTTGAGCGGTATACGGGGTGAGTAGCAATTGCAGTCTGGTGACCGCGCCCCTGGAGTGTCGAAGCCAGGGCCATAAATGGATGTAAATCTCCGAAGGAACCAAAAGTGGCTAATAAAATCCGCAAAGACACCCGATTATTCTAGCTGGACTGCCTTTTCTGCTTACCAATTTCAGCAGTACGGAAACGTGAGACTTTGCCGGAGAAAACCAACCTAAAAGGTAGAAATGCGATTTTGAAAACTGGTTTCAAGTTAGAATGATTCTTATCCCGAACAAATCTGTAAATAACGACATGGTCCAAGTTTCGGCCCGTCAAGCAATTACCGAATGGACAAAGGCTTTAGGCGCGCCATTCGTGATTACAGAGCAGCAGGTTTTGAATGCTGCGGCACAAGCAACTTTTTCTACTTCGCAAAGAATTCCCACCATTCTCCGTCCTGCTAATCGAGAGGAAATTCGGGAATGTTTGCGGATTGCAAATCAATTTGGCGCTCCCCTTTACCCGGTCAGCAGCGGCAAAAACTGGGGGTATGGATCACGCGTTCCTGCTGAAGATGGGTCCGCTCTGCTGGATCTCGGTCGGCTGGATCGAATCACTGATTTCAGCGAAGAATTAGGGTATGTCACTGTAGAGCCAGGGGTTACGCAAAGGCAGCTCTACCAGTTTCTTCAGGAAAAAGGCGGACGCCTTTGGATGGATGCCACTGGCTCCAGCCCGGATTGCAGCCTGATTGGAAACACCATGGAGCGTGGATTTGGTCACACTCCTTATGGCGACCATTTTTCGAATGTCTGTGGTTTAGAGGTCATTCTCCCTTCCGGTGAAATTGTTCAAACCGGGTTCGGTAGTTTTCCCGGCGCGAAAACCGGGCCGGTTTACCGGTGGGGTGTGGGACCAAGCCTGGACGGCTTATTTTCCCAGTCCAATTTCGGCATTGTCACGCGAATGACAATCTGGCTTATGCCGAAGCCAGAGCATTTCCAAGCATTTTTCTTTCAATGCTCGTCCGACGAAAAGATGGAAGCTGCCGTGGAAGCAGTGCGTCCGCTTCGTTTAGATGGCACACTACGCAGCGCGGTTCATATTGCGAATGATTACCGGGTATTAGCAGGAACACAGCGCTTTCCGTGGGGCGAGCCAATGCCGCTCAGCCGCGACCGCATGACACAGATTCGCCGTGACATGCGATTTGGGCGCTGGAATGGTTCCGGTGCCTTGTATGGAACAAAAGGGCAGGTAGCGGAAGCGCGGCGTTTGCTGAAACGTGCACTCAAAGGGAAAGCAGAGCGGCTCCAATTCCTGGATGATCGCATTTTCCGTCTGGCACAGCGCTTTCAGACTCCTTACCGATGGATTACCGGGATTGATCTCGGAAAAGTGCTGGATCTGGCAAAGCCAGTTTATGGCTTGCTGCAAGGCGTGCCTACGGACCGGACCCTGAACAGTGCCTATTGGCGAAAGAAAACAATTCCCGCTCAGCCAAATCCAGACCGTGACCGCTGCGGTGTGATCTGGTGTGCTCCGGTAGCTCCCTTGCGAGGCACTGAGGCGCTGCATCTGGCACAGTTAACCGAGCGGATCATGCTCCAGCACGGCTTTGAGCCAATGATGTCGATTACCCTTCTGACAGAACGGTCATTGGCCTGCATTGTTTCCATTACCTATGATCGCGATGGGGAAGGCGAAGATGAAAAAGCCATGCGATGCTACCGCGAGTTGCAAACGGAACTGAACCGCGGAGGATACTTCCCGTACCGGCTCGGCATCCAGTCGATGGAGACTTTGAGCGGACGCACTGCTTACAGCGATCTGCTGAAAACGTTTAAGAACACTCTGGATCCGAACAATGTGTTAGCTCCGGGACGATATTCCCCGCCACCGGCGGACGTTCCCGAAAGGAAAGCATCATGAGCACCAGCGTATTAGCACACCAAAAAACTAATTCTGCGAATGGATTTGAACAGGAAGACCGTCAGACTCGCGAACTGGTACGAGATCTCCATGAACCCAATCCCGTTGTGTATTGGACCGATCTTCTGTTCACTGCAATTTTAGGATGGACGGCTTTTGCGGGAGCCGTCGCGCTACGCCCTTTTTCTTGGGGGATGGTATGCTGTGCGCTCGTTGCCGTGGCCGCACTCTATCGTGGTTTGTGCTTCATGCATGAGCTTAGTCACCTTCGGCGCAAATCTCTGCCAGGTTTTGAAACTGCCTGGAACATTTTATTTGGTTATCCATTGCTGATGCCTTCTTTTACCTATGTCGGTATGCATCAGAGCCATCACAAGCTCAGCACATATGGCACAGCGCAAGATCCCGAATACATGCCTTTCGCACAATCCAGCCGCATGACGGTGGTTTTTGCGTTGGAGAGCTTTTTCATCCCAATCGCATTGGTGATCCGGTTCCTTTTGCTGGCAACGGTAGGGTTATTAGTTCCCAAATTTCATAAGTGGTTGGCCGTATATGCTTCGTCCTTGACCATGAATTTAAAATACCGGCGGGAAGCAACTCCTGAGCTGCTGCAAAAAATTCGTGTTCATAGTATTGCGTTACAGGTCTTATGGAACACGATCTTTGCACTGTTCATATTTCGTGTTTTACCGGTCAGAACAATCTTTGTTGGCTTAGCCATCTATAGCCTGATCAGTTTTATCAACACTCTTCGTACGCTTGGTGCACACGACTACGAAAGCACTGGCGAGCCTCTTGACCGTACCGGCCAGCTTCTGGATTCGATTGATACCCCAGGGGGATGGTGGACCGAGCTTTGGGCGCCTGTAGGGTTGCGTTATCATGCCCTGCACCATTACTTTCCTGGTATGCCGTATCACAACCTAGCAAAGGCTTACCGGCTTTTAACGGAACAGCTTCCTGCGGAGTCGCTTTACCATCAGGCGATGAGCTCAAGTTTGCGCAGGTCGCTAAGTGATTTGTACCGCAAGGGTCGTAGTCTCCCTCAAAGCTAAGTGCGCTTCGGAATCATTACTCCACCTGTTCCCGGGCATATTCATCCGTTTGGCGCGCTCGGTCGTGAGCTGATCGAACGGGGCCATGAAGTTACTTTGTTTCAAATGGAAGACGTGCGGAAGCGAGCGGAGGCTGAAGGCCTCCGCTTTGTCGCACTTGGGGCAAACGATCATCCCGTTGGGTCTCTGCCAGAATCATTAGCTGAACTGGGTCGCCGCGAAGGGCTTGCCGCGCTCCGATTCACCATTGAAGCTGTTCGCAAAACAACCGTGATGCTGTGCCGGGATGGGCCGGACGCCATTCGCGATGCTGGTATTGAGATGCTTCTGGTAGATCAAACCGAACCAGCCGGCGCCCTCCTTGCCGAGCGTTTAGGGATTCCGTATATCACGATCTGTAATGCTTTGATGCTGAATCGGGAGCCGGAAGTGCCGCCTCCTTTCACTCCGTGGAGCTTACCAGACTGGGCTAGGCATGCGTCTTCGGAACCAAGTGGGATATGGAGTCTCAGATTGGATCATGTCCCCGGTTCGGAAGGTGATTGAAAAGTATCAAAGGGAGTGGAATCTCCCGCTACGTCCCGTGGAAACATTGGAATCACCCTTGGCGCAAATCAGTCAGCAACCTCCTTTATTTGACTTTCCCCGTCATCGTCTGCCTTCCGTTTTTCATTACACTGGTCCGCTTCGAAAACCCTCTCTTCACCGTGTTCCATTTCCTTGGGAAAAATTGGATGGTCGCCCTCTGGTGTATGCCTCATTAGGCACTCTCCAGAATGGAAAAGAGCGAATCTTCCGCTGTTTTGCGGAAGCATGTGCTCCACTGCCGGTGCAGTTAGTGATGACTCATGGCGGCGGCTTGAGCGAGGAAGTAGCCGGCTCTTTTCCAGGAAATCCACTGGTGGTCAGCTATGCTCCTCAACTGGAGGTGCTTTCCCGTGCTTCCCTTACTCTCACCCATGCAGGCTTAAATACGGTACTAGATTCGCTTAGCTGTGGTGTGCCGCTGGTGGCAGTGCCAATTACCTATGAGCAGCCAGCAATTGCCGCTCGTATTCGCTGGACGGGAACTGGTGCAGTGATTCCGCTTCCAAAGCTAAACACGGAACGAGTACGCCAGGCAATCGATAAAATCAGAAAAGACCCTTCTTACGCGGAGAACGCCAAGAAACTGGCTGATTCTACGCGAGAGGCAGGGGGAGTAAAACGCGCTGCGGATATCATACTGAGGGAAAAACAGAAATCTTAAAAACAAAAAAGCCGCCCGAAGGCGGCTTTGATTAAAAGCAGTGACTTTGACTAGTTATTTTTACGTAGTTTGTTTTGAAAAGTAGTTCCCGCAATTACCATCCCTAAGCCTAGAAATGCGGTGAGCACCGTGGTGCTCGGCTCCGGCACATTGGAAGTGAACTGAGCTCCATAGCTCAAGGTTACCGACCCGCCACCAATAATCGTGTTGAGAAGCGTCTGATAGTTGCTTCCTGAGTTAGAGACTGTGAATACCCCTGTAGCAGTGTTGCTTTCCCCCGTGCTGGTATTCGTGAAAAACCCGTAAACATTCAGAACAAGGGAAGAGGTGTTAGCCGTTAGGTTCGAAAGGTTATATGGTGTTCCTGCAGGTGAGCAGGTCTGCCCCGCTGCTGGCGTCACAAAGCAATTCGCGGAGCTATATGTACCACCAACGACCTGTGTCAGCGTGAATGTAAGATTTGGAACGCCGGTAAAGGTGAGAAAGCTTGGCACGTTCAGGGGGGTGTTGATCGGGTCTGCGTTGCTGTTAATACTCTGGTCTGTTCCGGTTCCCCCCGATAAGCCCGCAAAGGACCCTGTGGAGCTGTTGATATTGAATGTGCCAGGGCCGCTTGCATTGGGTTGAAAAGCCAGGGTTCCATTATTTGCCCCGGAAGCTACAAGATTGCCACCAAAATTCAAAGTTCCGATAATAGCAGCCTGAGAGCCTACAGGCAGAAGCGTTACAGCAGCAGCTGAAAGCATTAGTAGCCTTTTGTAAATGCTTGAGAAAAACACTTTTATTCCTCCAGAAAATGCGACATTTAAAATCAAAAAAACAAGTAATGTCTTCTTTAGACGTTAGAGTAAATGGCAATGCGAGTCAATCATTATTAGCAATAAATCTCCGTGAATTTAATTGTTAGTTTTCATTTAATTAAATTTGTTAATTTCTGTAGAGATTACTACTTGTCTTTGGGTGTATTCGCCGCTAGTACACGGTCAAAGAAGCATTTGGATGGAAGGCATAGTACTAAGAGTCATACAAAGGAAATCGTTCCCGTTAGAGTTGGTAGCTTATGGGTATACCATTGTTGTTAGCAGTTGAAAGATTGCTAATGAGGTAACGCTGATGGCATTTTCAGATCCCCAAGAGGCTACTTCTCACCCAAGTGATGCAGAGCTACTAAGCTATTGCGAGAATTGGACGCTTGCACCAGAAGAATTGGATGAAGACTCTTTTCAGAAGTTTGAGGGGCACTTTTTAGTTTGTAATGGGTGTGCACAGCGGGCGAAAAAAATAGAAGCGCAGTTAGAACAACAGGGAAAATTCGGTTCGGCTTGGGCCTACGCCACAGGCAAAAATCTGGCGATTGAATCTTGAGAATAATAGACTTTAGATCTAAATAAAAGCGACGTTGAAAGGATTTCATTTCCTTCCAACGTCACTTTTATGCAGCAGGATGAAGCGGGGAGCTACTTCGGAATTTGAATAAAATTTAACTGGTTCAATACGCCGTCAAGAGGCGGGAACGGGTTGAATAACTGCGATGCTGGTGAATAAGGAGCCGTTAAGTACTGGTTCGGGTCCGAAATCTGCTGTCCATTGCTGGCAAAGAAATTGGTAATTTGCTGTTGTGCGGCCACGGCAACCGAAGATTCTGCTGCGGAAACGGCAGTGGGTACAGTAGGATCAGCTCCAAAAAGCGTAGGATTTGCAACGAAGCGGTGTGGCAGAATCGGAAGTCCACCAAGTCCGGGCATGGAAACGCCAGCAAGCCCCTGTGCGGTAGCTGGCGGCAGAGACTGAAGCGCCATATCAAACCGAAATACCCAGGCAGAAGCCTGCGCATCTGCAGCGCGTACAAGGGCTGCCTCAGTGGGATTTGGTACTTCCAAATCACCCAAGCCGAACTGAAACAGTGTTGATTTTGCCGGTACTCCGCTTAACGGAGCAGTTTTCAGATGGGGTGCGTACGCCCCTGGGTCGCCCACAACGTCCAGCCAGTCAGCCACCTCGAACGCAGCCTGAATCGGCGATGCGCCTTTCACGGAGGTATTGGCAGTGATCTGATCACGGTATGGATAATTATCGTTAAAGAGATCGTGGAAATAGGGTTCGCTCGGGTCGGGAGGCACGTTTAGTAAGGAAGGGTTATGTCCACCCAAGTAACCGATGCCCAAAGGGCGTCCCGTCAGGCTCAAACGGGCGACATCAATCATGGTGGTACCGCCAACGTTTAACGTCGCTGCCGAGACATTCGGCTCCACCGCATGAAAAAGCGTGCCGTAGAACGAACCAAAGGATTGTCCTACGTAATAGATTTGGGAAGGATTCAAATTAAGTCCAAGACCATTGGTGTCGCGAATTGCTTTCACCAACGCAAACAGATCCACGGCCGTTTGCCTGCCGCAATCACGGGTCGCGATAGGTCCAGGAATGATGCAACCATCAGAAGGCCCAATCGGCTGGCCGGATTGAATCTGCACTCCGCGTCCAGGAGTAGTTAAATAATTCGGGCCGTATTGCGTATTGACGTTTACCAGGCTGAACGGGCCATATCCATGGCCTGTAATCTCCAGAGCTAACGTAGCAAAGCCTTGTTGGGCAAAAGTCGAGGCCAGAAATGTGGAAGCTCCAAATTGGTTATCGGAAAGGCCATGGCCGAAGATGATTACTGGAAATCCACCAGCAGGAGTTTTACTCGCCGGGGGCAGAAAGACGTGATACGAAACCGGCAGAATGGCTGTGGGGAGAGCAATTGAGCTTTTTGTTGGCGTAATGGGAATAGTTCCTGCCTGCGCACCACTTAGCGCTAGGTAATTGGGAGAAAGAAATAAACCAAAGGAAATTCTATCTACCCCTTTTAAGGCACCAAGCGGAATGTCCTGGCTGCTGAAGCTGCCACCTTGCGGTAGCCAGGTAATGCTTTTCACAGACGATAAAGAAAAGGTAGAAACAAGGCCTGCCGGTAGAACGCCGCGCAGCATCAGCGGAGAATTCACCGCACTCCGGGCAGATTCCAGCCAATCTGTGGCACTCAGAGTAGTAAAGACAGATCCGCCTACAATATGCTTGCCAGTATTTGGGGATGCATCATATTGGCTAACAGCCTGTGCCAAGGTCTGGCAGTAGGCGTTCTTCTTGTCATTGAGGCACTGTTTGAAGGCCGTATCTTCTTTTGCGCTCTTGCCATCTGCGTCTTGCACGGATTCAGTAACAGCCAGAAGATAACGGCTATCTTGATTCAGAACATGGTCTGGTTTCGCCGAGGCGCAGTTCGAAAACGTATCAAAAAATACCTGATTAATCAGCACGGCTGGTCCGGCATTGTCTAAGGGAATAAACCTGATTCCGCTTGAGAGCGTGGCAGGGTTAATGGATGCAGAAAAACAAACGGTAATGCGCGCATTTACATTGAACCCATCGAGTTGGTTCAGTTGCTGTGTCAGCACGCAATCAGTGAGAGCAGGATTTGCAGCGCATGCGCTTGGAGCGGGAAGATTTACCTGCAAGCCGGTATTTTGCTGAGAGTTCGCTACTGTGAAAGCATTGGAAGGAAATGGGCCAACCGCTGGTTGGCTTACATCAAATAACACTGCAGGGTTGGGAGCTGAAAAAGCTGAGAACCCGAAAAAACACAACAAGGCAATGAGTCTCATAGAGATACCCTAGTTTCCTAGATTTATCCCTTGTTGTGGCAAAAAATTTTAAGATTATTAAGGAATTTGTATATTAAATTCCATCCATTTAGACCCTAGTAATCTCCGCTAGGCATTGCCTCTATCCTCTACTAGGCATTGCCCCTAGCTCTCTGCTAGGCAGAAAATTCGGAAATTAGTTCCTGTGTCCAGCGAGGCATTCTCACAGGGCTTGGTACGTATTCTTTGAATTTTTCCCAGGCTGTAGGCTGTACGTCACATACTACTGGGACGGCTTCGAAGTTCTCGCGCAATGTTTCAATATAATCGGCATACTTTGGGTTTGGCTCACGGCAATCAAATCGAAGCATCTCCATATTGCATTGATACTGTTCATCCCAGTAAGAAGGAAGTTCTGTTCCTTGCCATTCTAAAGATTTTCCTCCCAAGCGGCGTAGAATCGCTGCGGAGCCGTTTCTTTCTGTCGCGGTAACAACCCCCATCGCGCCACCGATATGTTTAGACCAGGCGTAAGTAGTGAGAACACTGCGCAATGCTTCCGATGTGCCGCGTAACTCTTCTGCAATGGCCCAGCCGCCTACCTCTACAAAGGAGAATTTAGCTTCACGCGCAGCAGAGATTTCAGCTTTCACGGATTTTTGTAAAGGTTTGCCCCAGGTTTCCGAAGTGGCTAAAGCAGCTTTGCGCAAATGAAGAGAATTGAATCGGGTCCGGTTGGAGTGCTGGCTATACCTTGCGCAACCTACCACTCTGCCGTTTGCATCGGTTGTTAAAAGATGCCAACTGTCTTTGTCGCTTGCGGTGACATGCCGTTCATCACTGGTTAACTCCGCCTTGGTAATGGCACCATCATTGAGGTAAATGCGCCCTCGCAGCTTCTGCATATCATGCAGCATTTTTTGGTAGGTTTGCCTGGAACGCCAAACATCCTGAAAGCGTCCGATATTCTTGGCGGAAGCAGGCGCCAGCAGAACAAGATTCTTCAGAGACACACGTACAGCAGAGCGGTTGTTCATTCAGTATCCAAAGCTGGAAGTCACTACGAAACAAAACTCAAGAAGCGAGTTTTTGTGCACCACAGAGAGATTAATAAGATGTTAATGTCCGATTCTAAACTCTGCTAGATGAGATATCAAGTGTTTCAAGAAGATTTTACAGTTTTTCATAGGGATCTCTGAGTTTTGAAATTTTCCTGTTTGTGAATTCCTGCTTCGGTAGGCTCCCTTACAATAGTGAGCACACCTCATGTCCCGATCAGCTTGGCTTCTGGTTACAAGCATTCTCCTGAATCTTTCCTTTACCGGCATTCTGTGGGGCCGGCAACCAGTTCGCGCTCGCCACGGGATGGTTGTTGCGCGGGAATGGCATGCAACGGATGCAGGCGAAAAGGTTCTGGAATCTGGCGGAAATGCTGTTGATGCAGCAGTAGCAGTTGCTTTCACCCTGGCGGTCACCCATCCGTCGGCAGGCAATCTGGGTGGTGGCGGGTTCATGTTGGTCCGCTTTGCAGATGGAAAATCTAGTTTTCTGGATTTTCGAGAGCGTGCCCCAGCGGCTGCTTCACGGAACATGTATCTGGATGCAGACGGAAAGCCCACGCGAGACAGCATTGTCGGCTATAAAGCCTCCGGAATTCCGGGAACGGTTCGCGGGATGGAGTACGCACATGAAAAATGGGGGAAAAAGCCATGGAAGCAACTTATTACCCCTGCCATAGATCTGGCTGCAAAAGGCTTTCCTGTTTCCTGGGGACTTGCTCAATCTCTTCAATCCCGAGGTACTTCCGAGAAACTAGCTCAGTTTGAAGATTCCAAGCGCATCTTCTTAAAAGGAGGCACTTATTACCAACCAGGAGAAAACCTGGTGCAACCCCAACTAGCTGCTACCCTCAAGCGCATCCGGGACAAGGGCGCAAAAGATTTCTACGAAGGGGAAACCGCGAAACTGCTGGTAGCCGACATGGCATCCCATGGCGGCCTCCTGACCAGAGACGATTTAAAGAATTACAAAGCCCTTGAACGTACGCCTCTTACTGGCAAGTACCGGGGCTATGATGTTTTGACCTCCCCGCCGCCGAGTTCTGGAGGAGTCGGCATTCTCCAAATGCTAGGCGTTTTAGAAGGAACGGATTACTTCAAAGCTGGTGCGGGTTCTGCCAGCGAGGTGCATATGCTGGCCGAAACTATGCGCCGGTATTTTGCGGACCGTAGCGAGTACTTGGGCGACCCGGATTTTTTCAAAGTGCCGATTTCCACTCTGCTGAATCCAAAATATATTCTGAGTCTCCGCGAATCGATCAATCCGGATCATGCCACACCCAGTGACCAGATCAAGCCGGGAAAGCTGGCGACTTTTGAAAGCATGGAAACCACGCACTTCTCGATTGTGGATGCCCAAGGAAATGCGGTTTCTGTTACCTATACCTTGAACGCGGGATTCGGCAGCGGCGTCACTGCCACAAAACTCGGATTTCTGTTGAATGACGAAATGGATGATTTTGCTCCCAAACCTGGGGAAGCCAATATGTTCGGCTTGATCCAGGGGGAAGCCAATGCGATTGCACCACGCAAAACGCCGCTTTCTTCCATGGTTCCTACCATTGTTTCCAAGGAGGGCAAACTGTTCCTGGTGGTGGGCAGCCCTGGCGGGCCTACCATTATTAATACGGTGCTGCAGACCATTCTGAACGCCATCGACTTTAAGATGAATGCGCAGGAGGCCGTAGACCAACCCCGTATTCATCACCAATGGATGCCGGATGTGCTGAGCCTGGAAAAAACCTTCTCGCCGGATACCATGGATCTGTTGCGCGCCAAAGGACATCAATTGCGGATTCAGCCCGCTATCGGAGAAATTGCCGCGATCCTATATGATGGCACCTGGTTGCAGGGCGCGGCTGACGGGCGCGTGGAAGCTACCGCTAAAGGATACTAGCCCGGAATCTTTTCCTGTTCCGACCTTACACATGGATCAAGTTCTTTCCTCTCACGTAGTTATACAGCAGCGTTTGCGTACCTCCTGGTTACAGAAGGTGCTTGAGGCAGGCATTCCCGCAGTGGAAATTTTCTGCGCTCGGCATCACTTGGATTATCGTGACCGGGCTCAGGTACGCGAACTGGGCCATTGGTTCCGCG
Organism: Bryobacterales bacterium; assembly: GCA_963791675.1. Lineage (GTDB taxonomy): Bacteria > Acidobacteriota > Terriglobia > Bryobacterales > Bryobacteraceae > JALYXI01. Next base: position 127,922 of record CAWBTD010000018.1, on the reverse strand, counting down.
ACTCCGAACTGAAACTTCATTCCATGCATTCGCCTATGTATTCCGATGAATATATGGGCCGTTCCGGGCCGGACGCTGTAATTACCATTACGGAGACCACCAAGGCGGATCGAATTCGCATGGTAGATGAAATCAAACGGGCTCTGGAAGTAAGCGAGGTAATCCCGTTCAAATACCTGATTCAGCACATTGGCGTATTGGACGAAGAGTACGATGATCGGAAGTTGGAAGCGGCATTCTCGTCGCTGGAAGAATTAAGCCTGTTTGCCCGCCAGCGAGGGGTAAACATTTTGCTGGAAAACATTCCCAATCAGCTTTCTACGGCAGAACGGCTGCAACATTTCCTCCGAGTGACTCACCTGGATCTCCATTTTGTGTTTGATGTTGGCCATGCCAACCTGGGCGCGGGAGTGGAGCATGAATTCGAGATAATGAAAGATCGGATTCGTTCCCTCCATGTGCATGACAATGATGGCAAAGCCGACCAGCATCTGTTCCCATTGATGACCAAACAAGGGACCGTCAATTGGGAGAAAACCATGGAGTTGCTGCGTTCCCGTCAGAATCAATATCCGCTTTTATTGGAACTAAAGGACTCTCCGGATTTTCCGAATACGCTGGATGCTGTGCGCCAGGTGTTCGAACGATTGGAGAATGCGTAATTCATGCAAAGAATTCAAATCTCGGAGGCATCACACCACGAAGGCGAAACCGTCGCCATCGCAGGCTGGCTGTATAACATTCGCAAGTCCGGCAAGATTGTGTTTCCCCTGCTGCGGGATGGCACGGGGCTGATGCAATGTGTCGCCGTAAAGAATGCCCTGCCGGAAGAAGTATTTGAGACGATCAAAGGTCTTACTCAGGAAAGCTCACTCATCATCACAGGAAAAATTCGGGCAGACGCACGGGCTGCGGGCGGTTTTGAGATGGATGTGGAAAATGTGGACGTGATTCAGCGCGTGCCGGAGTCCGATCCCTATCCCATCACTCCAAAAGAGCACGGTGTCGAGTTCCTGATGGATCACCGCCATCTATGGCTGCGAAGTCAGCGGCAGCATGCCATTATTCGCGTTCGGCACACCATCATTAAAGCGGTACGCGATTATTTTGATAGCCACGGTTTTACGCTGGTAGATACGCCGATTTTCACGCCTGCCGCGTGCGAGGGTACCACCACATTGTTCGAGGTAAATTATTTCGACGATGAAAAAGCGTACTTGACGCAATCCGGCCAGCTATATAACGAAGCCAATGCCATGGCGTTTGGAAAAGTGTATTGTTTTGGCCCCACATTCCGTGCGGAAAAGTCAAAAACCCGGCGTCACTTGACGGAGTTCTGGATGGTGGAGCCAGAAATGGCTTACGCCGACTTGGATGAAGTGAAACGTGTCGCGGAAGAAATGCTCTTGTTCGTGACCGGACGCGTTTTGGAATCCCGCAAAGAGGATCTGAAAGTTCTGGAGCGGGACATCACGAAGCTGGAAGCGGTGCAAGGCCCGTTTCCCCGCATCAGCTATGACGAAGCTGTGAAAATTTTGCAGCAAAATGGCAGCGAAATCCAGTGGGGAACGGATTTTGGCGGTACGGATGAAACCATCCTGACCCAGCAATTTGACCGTCCTATCATGGTGGATCGTTTTCCTTCGGCCATAAAGGCGTTTTACATGGCTCCAGACCCGGATCGTCCGGAAGTGGCATTGGGTGTCGATGTGTTCGCTCCTGAAGGATATGGGGAAATCATTGGCGGCGGCCAGCGTGTGCATGATCCTGAGTTGCTGCTCCGGCGAATTGAGGAGCACCAGCTTCCTAAGGAAGCATTTGACTGGTATCTGGATCTTCGCAAGTACGGCACGGTGCCCCACGGCGGTTTCGGCATGGGCATTGAGCGATGTGTCGCCTGGATGTGTGGTTTAGAGCATATCCGCGAAACCATTGCTTTCCCGCGCATGTTGTATCGGCTCCGGCCCTGAGTTGCCGGGCTTGCCATGAAACAATCCCGAATCGCAGTGATTGGTGCGCCTCTGGATTTAGGCCAAAGTCGGCGCGGAGTCGATATGGGTCCGTCTGCGTTGCGTGTGGCGAATCTGAACCGCAAACTCGCAGCGCTGGGGTATCAAGTAGAAGACCTGGGAAATGTTTCCGTGGACCAACAGGAAAGTGTGGAGCAAGGGCCGAACCATGCCAAGTACCTCCCTCAGATTGCAGCCACTTGCGAGCGTCTGGGGCATCTGGTTTCGGATGCACTAGACAGAGGGAGCGCTCCCCTGGTGTTGGGGGGTGACCACTCCATTGCAATTGGGACAGTGGCAGGGGTAGCCAAGCACTTGCGCCAACAAGGGCAACGCCCTGGCTTGATCTGGGTGGATGCCCATGCGGATATGAATACTCCGCAAACCAGCCCGAGCGGCAATATCCATGGAATGCCATTGGCGTGCTGCATTGGGTTAGGACCACCGGAATTAACAGAACTGTTCGGATTTTCGCCCAAAGTAAACCCGGAAAATGTGGCTTTAGTAGGGTTGCGGGATGTGGATGCCTTGGAACGTCTTCATGTGCGGGAATCCGGAGTCCATGTGTTTACCATGCGGGATATTGATGAACATGGACTGCGGAAGGTAATGGCGGAAGCAATCGAGGTAGCCACCGCTGGAACTGCTGGTTTTCACCTGTCTCTGGATTTGGATTATGTAGACCCGCGTGATGCACCCGGAGTGGGCACGCCCGTTCGAGGCGGAGCCACCTATCGGGAAGCGCACCTTGCTATGGAAATGATTTGCGATTCGGGCGCGCTCATTTCGGCGGAGGCGGTGGAGGTAAACCCGGTGTTTGATGAAGTGAACCGCACAGCGGAGTTGGCCGTAGAACTGATCATGTCTGCATTAGGAAAGAAGATTCTGTGAGAAAACTGCGAGTGGCGGTGATTTCCGGAGGACGTAGCGGAGAGCACGAAGTATCCCTTCGCTCCGCAAAATCCGTCATGGACGCGATGGATCGGGAGAAGTACGAAGTGCTGCCCTACACCATTAGTAAGGAAGGCAAATGGAACCCGGCACCCCTGATTCCAGAGCCGGGTGTGCAGGATCATATTGACCTTGTGTTTCCGGTGCTCCACGGCACTTTTGGGGAAGACGGCACCTTACAGGGATTGTTGGAATTGGCAGATCTTCCCTATGTGGGCGCGGGAGTGCTGGCCTCCGCTATTGCCATGGATAAGGAAATGATGAAACGTGTTTGCCGTGAGGGGGGTCTGCCAATAGTAGACTACGTGGTGGTAACGCGGCAAAATCTGGCAACTGTGGACGTGACTTCGCGCCTTCCTTTTCCCATGTTTGTGAAGCCTGCCAATCTCGGCTCCTCCGTGGGAATCTCCAAAGCGCATGACGCGGCAGAGTTAACAAGTGCTTTGGAGTTAGCTGCCCAGTATGACCGCAAAATCATTGTGGAGCGGGGCATTACGGGCCGGGAATTTGAGTGCTCCGTGATGGGCAACGAAGATCCGCAAGCTTCCTTGCCTTGCGAAATTCACCCTTCCAAAGAGTTTTACGATTACGACGATAAATACGTCCTGGATAAAGCCCGCATCGATCTTCCGGCGAATCTGACTCCAGAGCAGACTAAAGAGATGCAGGGGCTTGCGGTGGAAAGCTATCGGGCCGTGGAATGCGAAGGTTTGGCGCGAGTGGATTTCCTGATGGAATCGTCTAACGGGAAAATTTTTGTCAATGAAATTAATACACTTCCTGGTTTTACTTCCATTAGCATGTTTCCCAAAATGTGGGAGTATTCCGGGATTCCGTATCCGGTTTTGATTGATAATTTAATTAACTTGGCTCTGGATCGGCATAAACAAAGGAAAGCTACCAGGTTTAGCCGTTAGCTACCATAAAGGAAAGAAGGAGTGAACGTGACGAACGAACGCACAGTATTCCTTTCCTACGCGCCAGATACAGAACCACTCGCCAAAGCTTTGTTAAGCAAACTGGAACAAGAAGAGTTTTCTGTTTGGACGCGTTTCAAAGACCTGCAACCTGGCGAAAAGTGGCGAGACATATTGAAGCAGGCAATGCAAGGAGCGAAATATTTGCTCCTTTTTGTCGGTCCTCATAGCAGACTCACGCGTCAACTGGAAGGGGAATGGCAAATTATGCTGGAGGAGATCTGGGATGATCCCGATAAAATTTTGCTCCCCGTATTAATCAACTCCGCAGAAGGACCAGCCTTTTCCAGAGAGTGGGTACCGGTCAAAGTAAATCCCGAAGAAGATACGAATTGGACGGAGCAGGTTGTTGATTCTATTCTTTATTGGGATAAAAAGGAACATCTGAAAAGAGTAGCGGAGGCAGATGAGGAGCGAAAGATCCGGCTGAGAGAAAATCGGGAAATGGTTCAGCAGCAAATTGCGCAAGGTTTGTTGTAAACCGTCTTTCCATGGCTTTGGTGAGCGTAGAGAGGCTGCATAATCCAGCTTTACATGTATTCATAAACTGCCCCTTCGATACCGATTACCAGCCGTTGTTCGATGCTATTCTCTTCGCCACTGTGTACTGTGGTTTTGTGCCTCGCAGTGCGCTGGAGAGTGATCAAGAAGCATCCACACCACGAATAGACCGAATTATGACAGCGATTCAGGGAAGCCGTTATTCTATCCACGACCTTTCCCGCCCGACCGGAAGTGGTGAGAAAAATCTAGCAAGATTTAATATGCCATTAGAGCTAGGAATGGCAATCGCTAGATGCTACATCGATGGTTGGGAGGCTCACGATTGGTTGGCATTTGTTCCAGAAGGTTATTCCTATTTGCAGTTCATTTCAGACCTATCGGCATTTGATCTACCCAGACATGACAATTCTCAAGAGAAGGTTGTAAGAGCAACTGTGAATTGGCTGATGGCCAAGCCTGAAGCAAATGCTGGGGTAAAACCTCAACAGGTTTTCAGTTTACTGCCGGAGTTTTCTCGACGCAAAGCTTCGCTGACAACAGAATGGCTAGGAGAACCTCCTTGGAATCTTCTTGTGAATTGTGCATTGGAAACTGTGAGGATTACGTAAGTGCAGCTGCTACACAGTCGATTTCTTTTGCCTTTGTTCGCTGTTTGCTGCTTTGCCGATGAGAAACCAGTTGATCTGTCTAAGGAAATTAAACAACTGGTAGATGTGTACTCCATTGTGGAAAGCTATGCTGCAGATCCGGTAAATTCCGAGCAGGCTTTTTACCAAGGGGCAATTCCGGGAATGCTGCGCCGCCTGGACCCCCACTCGGTATTCTTCGACCCGGGCCAATTCGACCAGCTCAAACAGATGCAGAATTCCACTACCAAGGGATTTGGCAGCGTAGTGTCCATCCTGCCTGGTCGTGTGATTGTTCTCCAGACCATGCCTGGCACTCCTTCCGCACGTTCCGGCATGGAACCGGGCGATGAAATCATTGCTGTCAATAACTATCGCCTGGACCGTTTCGAGCCGGAACAGATTGTGGAACTGCTCAGCCAATCCAGGCAGGGCGCAGTGCAATTAGTGGTTCGGCGTTCTGGGAATGTAAGACCCCTGCAATTCACGTTGACTCCGGTGGAAATGCAGTCTCCCAGTGTGGAGCGTGCCTTTCTGGTCAAACCAGGAGTGGCTTACCTTCGGGTCAGCAGTTTTGAAGAAAAAACGGGCGTGCAGATCAAAGAAGCAATTGAAAACCTGGGCGGTAGCAAATTGACTGGTCTGGTACTAGATCTTCGTAATAATCCCGGTGGTTTGGTAACTGCCGCCCTGGAAACTGCTGCGCTGTTTCTGCAACCAGGGCAAAGTATTCTGACCATTCGTGGCCGCCATGTGGAGGAAAAAGTCGAGAAAGTTCCGGAAACGGCCAAACCATATACTTTCCCTGTAGCTATCCTGATCAATGGCAAAACGGCAAGTGCTTCCGAAATTGTGAGCGGAGCATTGCAGGACCATGACCGCGCCACCATCCTAGGGGAGTCCAGTTTTGGCAAAGGATTAGTGCAAAGTGTTTTTCCGCTGGCGGAAAATACGGGTACTGCTTTGACTACCGCCTTGTATTACACCCCCAGCGGACGCTCGATCCAGAAACCGTTACCAGGGGAGCAGTTCGCACTGGCAGCCACAGCGGCACATCCCAATGCGCGCAGTGATTTTCGAAGCGACAAAGGCCGTGCTCTGAGAGGCGGGGGAGGCATTATCCCGGATATGGAGGTGCAGCCGCCCGAAATGTCGCGCCTTCGCATGGTGATGGAAGCTTCCGCGTCTTTTCCCAACTTTGCCACTGAATATCTGAAAGAGCATAAAATTGACGCGTCCTTCGACGTTACGCCGCAGTTGCTGGATACATTTCGCGAGTGGCTATATGAACGACGGATTCAGCCAAGCCTGAGCGAATGGTCGCGAGAACGCGATTTCATGCAAAGCCGATTGAAAACAGAGATTTTCAACCAAAGTCTTGGCGTGGAAAAAGGAGATGAAGTAGAGGCACAACGCGACCCCGTGGTGCAGCAGGCTCTTGAGACCTTACACCGATAAAAACCAACCCCAAACATGCTCAGTCGATTTACTCGACACGCTATTGTTCGCAATGCGTTGTCGCTGTATGGAATCCAGGTCGCTGGATATATTCTTCCTTTTCTTACATTCCCTTATTTAGCGCGTGTGCTAGGCAAGGAAAAACTAGGATTAATTGCTTCTTCGCAGGCTTTTGTCGGATATTTTCTGGTCCTTACCGAATACGGATTTAATTTCAGTGTTACCAGGGAAGTTTCCGTAAACCGCGACCGAATGCCCGTGCTGTGCCGCATTTACACCGCAGCCATGGCGGCTCGCTTTCTTTTGATGGCACTGAGTTTCGTCATCATGACGGCGGTTGTGTTTGCTGTGCCGAAACTCCGCGCTGATTGGCCGGTTTTTTATATCAGCTTTCTCACCGTGGTTGGCAGTGCTTTGTTTCCTCAGTGGTTGTTTCAGGGCCTGGAAAAAATGGGGTTCATCACGATGCGCGAAGTGGGTGCGCGGTTCATCGGATTGATGACCATTTTTCTTCTGGTTCGTACACAAGCGGATTACTTATGGGCCGCAGCCATCATGTCGGGCAGTACGGCTATTGCAGGCTTGATCGGTCTTCTTTATGTCCGTAAACTGACAGGGGTTCGGTGGACCTCGGCTTCCTTTGCGGATATCCGGCAAACGCTGAAAGAAGGCTGGCATATTTTTCTTTCCACTGCCGCCATCACGGTGTATACCCGCAGCAACACGTTTCTTTTGTACTTAGTCGCCAGTGAAGCGGAAGTAGGCGTGTATAGCGCCGTGGCTCGCATTGTGGAAGCTGTGAAAGCATTGGTTTCGCCGCTTTCCACGGCAATCTTTCCCCACATCAGCCGCGTTGCTTCGGAAGATCCCGAAAAAGCGGTTCATTTCATTCATAAGAATCTGTTTCGCCTGACAGCGCCTTTTGCGGCCATCTCGCTTGCGCTGTTCTTGGGCGCTCCCGTTGCCGTCCATGTGTTGTACGGTCGTGGATTCGAGGAGAGTATTCCCCTACTGCAAATTATGTCTCCCATCCCCTTCATTGTGGCCTTCGGCACCAGCTACGCCACCTATTACATGCTTGGGCTTGGCTACAAGAAAGAGTGGTCCAACATGATCATCATGGCGGGTGTGTTGAACTTCCTTGTGCTTCTTCCTTTGCTGCTGGTGGTGAAAGCCAGTGTTGCCGTGGCGATTACCGGGGTGGTGGTGGAAGCCTTTGTGCTTGTTCGGTCTTACGTCTTCTACCGGCAGAAGCAGGATAATAAACAAGGGGAAATTGTTTCAGCATGAGTGCAACGCTGCAGCTCGAGCAGGAAACCAATCCGTGGATGGCGGCGGCCACACGATTCGATGAAGCCGCCGAAAAATTGAAGCTTGACGACGGAATGCGCAAGATTCTCAAGAGTCCCGCGCGTGAAATCACCGTCAACATTCCTGTGCAACTGGATGATGGGCGCTTGGAAGTGTTTACCGGATACCGCGTACAACACTCCATTGCGCGCGGGCCGGGAAAAGGCGGCATTCGGTTTGCGCCAGATGTCACGTTGGATGAAGTACGTGCCCTGGCAAGCTGGATGACTTGGAAATGCGCCGTGGTCAACATTCCTTTCGGGGGAGCAAAAGGAGGCGTGATTTGCCATCCGAACCTGCTTTCCGATATGGAACTGGAGCGCATTACACGGCGCTACACAGCGGAAATCATCGAGTTTCTGGGGCCGGAGCGTGATGTTCCCGCGCCGGATATGAACACGAATGAGCGGACCATGGCCTGGATCATGGATACATACTCCATGCATGTTCGCCATACCACGACTGCGGTTGTCACAGGAAAGCCCATGCAGCTTGGCGGTTCCTTGGGTAGGCCGGAAGCAACTGGGCGTGGCTGTACGCTGGTCACTCGCGAAGCGCTCAAAAAGTTGGAGATTGGCGACAATGCTCCTCGTGTGGTGATCCAGGGATTTGGCAATGTGGGGGGCATGACCGCGAAACTGATGGCGAAGCTTGGCTACCGGATCATCGCCATTGCGGAATATGATGGAGCGGTTTACAACCCTGATGGTTTGGATATCGCGGCGTTGATGAATCATCGGCGTGAAACTGGCTCAATTACTCACTTCTCTGGTGGCGAGGATATGGATCGCCAGGAAGCTTTGTTTTTGGAGTGCGATGTTTTGGTTCCCGCTGCTACGGAAAACGTGATCTACTCAGGAAATGCCGATAGGCTTCGCTGCCGGATTTTGTGCGAAGGGGCAAATGGCCCCACCACGGCGGAAGCAGATAAGATCCTGGCGGATAAGAAGATTTTTGTGATTCCAGATATTCTGGCAAATGCCGGCGGCGTCACCGTTTCTTATTTTGAATGGGTGCAGGACCGGCAGGGCTTTTTCTGGAATGAAGAATTGGTGAATCAGCGCTTGGAAGAGATCATGGTGAACAGCTTTGCGGCTGTTGTCAGCTATGCGGAAACGCATGGAGTTCATAACCGCACTGCGGCATACATGCTGGCGTTGGATCGCGTAGCAAGCTGCATCCGTCTACGCGGCATTTACGCATAAATGGCAGATCCTTCTACGCCGCTAATGCGGCAGTATCATGCTGCCAAAGAGCAGGTTCCCCATGCCCTGCTGATGTTTCGCCTGGGTGACTTTTATGAGTTGTTTTTCGAAGATGCCGTAGTTGCCGCACGGGAACTGGAAATCACTCTCACTGCCCGGAACAAGGAAAAGGGAGGTGCGGTTCCCATGTGCGGCGTGCCGTACCATGCTTCGCAAGGTTATATTGCTCGCCTGATTCAGAAAGGCTATCGGGTGGCTATCTGCGAACAGATGGAAGAAGCGGGTCCGGGCAAGAAGTTAGTTCGCCGGGAAATCACGCGCATTGTTACTCCCGGCACGGCGACCGATTCGCAATTGCTCCGCTCGCATGAAAACAATTTCCTGGCCTCTGTCGCCAAGCGGAACGGGCGCGTGGGAATCGCGCACGTAGATATTTCCACGGGAGAATTTCGCGTTACGGAAGCGGAAGAAAACGAACTATATTCCGCGCTGGAAAATCTGCAAGCAAGAGAGGTGCTCACCTCTGCGGAGCATCCGCTGGTTGCGGAGCAGAAAGGCGTAGTTACACCGCTGGAGGATTGGATCTTCAGCTTGGAATACGCGGATCGCATTCTGCGGGAACACTTCGGCCTGCTGACGTTAGATGGTTGCGGATTGGCTGGTAAACCTGCGGCAATTTCGGCGGCGGGTGCAATTTTGCATTACCTCCGTGACACGCAGCGGACCACGCTGGATCACCTGGACCAACCTCGCTGTTATGACCGTGCAGAAACCATGACGCTGGATGCGGTTACTGTGCGCAACTTGGAATTAGTAGAGCCGGTGTTTGCCGGCGAAGGCGTTACGCTGATCAGCGTGCTGGACCAGACCGCAACCGGAATGGGCGGTCGCTTATTGCGCCAGCGCCTTCTGCGGCCATCCCTTCACACGGAAGAAATCGAGCAGCGGCTGGATGCGGTAGCCGACTTCCTACGAGATACGATTCTTCGTTCGGAACTCCGTGCAGAACTGAATCACATTCTGGATCTGGAACGCTTGTTGGCAAAGGTCACCATCGGGAGTGCCGGTCCGCGAGACCTTCTGGCATTAGGCCGCTCTCTTGATCGTGTGCCCAAATTGCATGCGCTTGCCATACAGGCCAAACTATCTCAGCGTTCGCAGGAAATTTTCGGACGTTTGGACGACATTCCAGATGTGCGCAATGCCATTCTCAATGCCATTGCGGATGAGCCGCCTTTGAATCTCACCGACGGCGGAACGATTCGCCCCGGCTACCGAGCCGAACTGGATGAATTGCGCGACTTGAGACAGAATGGGCGGCAATACATTGCCCAAATTGAAGCGCGGGAACGTACTCGCAGCGGAATTCAATCGCTCAAGATTCGGTTCAACAATGTTTTCGGGTTCTATATCGAGATTTCCCGCGCCAACCTCCATTTAGTGCCAGCGGATTATGAGCGTAAGCAGACCTTGGCGAATGCCGAGCGCTTCACCACGCCGGAACTGAAAAACTACGAACACAAGGTTTTGGATGCGGAAGACAAGATTCTTACTCTGGAGAAGGAAATCTTCACGGAGATTCGTCAACTGGCAGCCAGCTATGTGCAACCGATCAAAGCTACCGCCGCTGCGATTGCGGAACTCGATGTAACGGCGACATTGGCACAGATTGCAGCGGAGAACCGATACGCAAGGCCCACGTTTTCTTCCGATGGGGAAATGCGTATCACCGGAGGCCGTCATCCGGTGATCGAGAAGATCTCAGAAGATCGCTTTATCCCGAATGATTTGTTTCTGAATTCCACCACGGATCTGATTGCGGTGATTACCGGTCCGAACATGGGTGGCAAGTCGACCTATCTGCGGCAAGCAGCATTGATTTCCGTTCTGGCACAGATGGGTTGTTATGTGCCTGCGGACTCTGCCATGCTGCCGGTGATTGATCGGATTTTTACACGCATTGGAGCCTCCGATAACCTTGCACGCGGACGCTCCACCTTTATGGTGGAGATGACGGAAACCGCCGTGATTTTGAACACTGCCACCGAACGAAGCTTTATTGTGTTGGATGAAATCGGGCGCGGCACGGCTACCTATGATGGACTGGCGCTTGCCTGGGCAGTGGTAGAGTATCTTCACCAGAACACACGTGCCAAAACCTTGTTCGCTACGCATTATCATGAACTCACTGAATTGGCGGAAGAGTTAAGTGGGGTGCGCAATTTGCAAGTCGCGGTGAAGGAAGCAGGCGAGAAGATCATTTTCTTGCGCAAAGTAGAGCCGGGAAAAGCAGATCGCAGCTATGGCATTGAGGTAGCACGCTTGGCCGGATTGCCGCTTACCGTGATTGAGCGTGCGCGGGAAGTGCTGAAGCTGCATGAAACCACGGAGCACGCCGTGACTGAAACACTGACGCCGAAAGAGAGGCCTGTGCAGATTCGCTTGTTCGAACCGGAAGGGCATCAGATTGTGGAGCAAATCCGAGCTCTGAAGTTGGACGAAATGCGTCCCATTGAAGCTCTGCAGTTGCTCCACGCCCTGCAAAAGGCGGTGAATTGATGCGCGTTGCCGGAATCATGAGCGGCACATCTTTGGATGGGATCGATGTAGCTGTTGTTGAAATTCACAAGAGCCGCGTGAAAGTGATCGCGCATAAAACCACGCCTTACCCGGCGGAAGTACGCGAAGCGATTCTTGCTGTTTCCAACACCACAACCACCACGGGTGACATTTCGCGGCTGAACTTTCAATTAGGCGAACTCTACGCCGAAGCAGTGCGTGAATTCAAAGATGTGAAACTGATTGGCTGCCATGGGCAGACGATTTACCACCAAGGCACTCCACCTGTGAACACCATGCAAATCGGGGAAGCAGCGGTGATTGCAGAGCGAACAGGCATTCCGGTAGTGTCTGATTTTCGCGTGCGAGACATCGCAGCAGGTGGGCAAGGAGCGCCGCTTGTGCCCTTTACGGACTATCTGTTATTCCGGCATAAAAAACGCGACCGCGTGGTGCTGAACATCGGTGGAATTGCGAATTTCACATTCATTCCGGCAGGCGCAAAGCCGGAAGAAGTTTTCGCCTTTGACACTGGTCCAGGCAATATGGTGATGGATGCGCTTGTTTTGGAACATACAAAGGGAAAGAAAACCTTCGACCAAGACGGAGCCATTGCCGCGAAAGCCCATATCGACCGTAAGTTATTGGACGAGCTTTTAGCTGACGAATACTACAAGCGTGTTCCGCCCAAATCAGCAGGCCGGGAACAATACGGCGCGGAATTCATGGAACGGCTCAAGAAGTCTGGTGCGTCTTTGCCGGATTTAATTGCCACTGCAACTGCTCTCACGGCCGCCACCATCGCACTCGCCGTAAAGAAATTTGCCGGAAAGGCAACGGAACTGATTGCTTCCGGCGGTGGTGTTCACAATCCGCAACTGATGGGAAATTTACAAGCATTTCTGCCCAAGCTTCGCTTCCACACCACCACCGATTTCGGTATCGATAGTGATGCCAAAGAAGCGGTTGCGTTTGCTGTGCTGGCGCATCGAACGTGGCACGCGAAGTCTGGCAATCTGCCGAGTGCCACAGGCGCGCGCCACGCCGTTGTGTTAGGAAAAATCAGCCGGTGATGTGAAGGCCGTAGGGATGCTGCGTTTCAAACGCAGCGATTGCTGGTTCCTGCTTCATGATCCAGCCCAACTCATCCACGCCTTCCAGCATGCAAGTTTTGGAAAAGCCATCCACCGGAAATTCCACGGTACGCCCATTAGGAAGCGTTAGCGTCTGAGAAGCTAAATCCACTTTCACTTCCGCATTCGGATTTTCCGCCACCATGGCAAACAGTTCCGCATGCACATCCGGTGGAACAATCAAGGGCAGCAGGGAATTCTTGAGCGAATTCTGAGTAAAGATGTCTGCAAAGGATGTGCTGATTACCGCGCGAAACCCGAACTGCGTCAACGCCCACGGCGCATGTTCGCGGGAACTGCCGCAACCGAAATTATCGCCTGCTAACAGGATTTGCGCATTCTGGCCCTGCGGCTGATTCAGAATAAAATCGGGCTTCGGGTTGCCTGCGGCATCATAGCGCCAATCGTAGAAAAGCTGCTTATCCAACCCTTCTTTGGAAGTGGTTTTCAGGAAGCGCGCCGGAATCACCTGATCGGTATCGATGTTGTTGATGGGCATCGGCACCATGCGGCTTTGGAGCGGGGTAAATGGCTTCACATCATCCTCCTGACATCCGTGACAACACCAGTTACCGCACTAGCAGCCGCAGTTAACGGAGAGGCCAAGAACGTTCTGCCGCCTTTGCCTTGCCGCCCTTCGAAATTGCGGTTGCTGGTGGAAACGCTGTATTCTCCGGGCTGAAGTTGATCACCATTCATGGCGATGCACATGGAGCAGCCAGGTTCGCGCCAGTCGCAACCGGCTTCGCGGAATACTTGCGGCAAACCTTCGGCTTCCGCTTGACGCTTCACTTCCTGGGAACCGGGCACCACCATGACGCGCACGTTCGGATTGACCTTACGGCCCTTCAGAACGGATGCCGCGCTGCGAAGATCAGAAATGCGGGAGTTTGTGCAGCTTCCGATAAACACCACATTGACCGGATGGCCCAATAACGGCTTGCCACCTTCCAAGCCCATGTACTCCAGAGCTTTTCGTACGGAATCCCGCTCACGAGGATCAGCAATGGCGGAAGGATCGGGCAGGGGAGCGGTGATGCCCATTCCCATTCCGGGATTGGTGCCATAGGTAATCATCGGCTCAATCGAAGCAGCTTCAATCACCATCTCGTGGTCAAACACTGCGCCTTCATCGGTCGGCAACTGTTTCCAGCGAGCGACTGCCTCGTCCCACTCCGCGCCTTTGGGTGAGAACTGTCGGCCTGCCAGGTATTCAAACGTTGTATCGTCAGGGGCAATCATGCCGGCGCGTGCACCGCCTTCAATGGACATGTTGCACACCGTCATGCGCTGCTCCATGCTGAGCGAACGGATCGCGGAGCCGGAATACTCAAATACGCAGCCTGTGCCGCCGCCTATGCCGATTTTGGAGATCAGGTTCAGGATGATGTCCTTTGCCGTCACGCCAGAAGCCAAGCGCGCCATCCACACGCACCTGAAATGTCTTGGACTTCCGTTGCAGCAGGCATTGCGTGGCCAGCACCTGTTCCACTTCGCTGGTGCCGATGCCGAATGCCAGAGCGCCGAAAGCGCCATGGGTAGCTGTGTGGCTATCGCCGCACACCACCGTCATGCCTGGCTGTGTGGCGCCATACTCCGGGCCGATCACATGCACAATTCCTTGTTGGCTGCTGTGAACGCCGAAACAGCGAATGCCGAAATCCCGGCAGTTCTGTTCCAGTTGGTCCAGTTGCTTGGCCGCGATCTTGTCCAGGATAGGCAGGCTGCGATCCGTGGTGGGAATGCTGTGGTCAGCGGTGGCGAGTGTCCGGTCCGGACGGCGCACTTTCAAGCCACGTTCCCGCAAACCGGCAAAAGCCTGCGGGGAAGTTACTTCATGGACCAGATGGAGGTCGATATAAAGCAGTGTGGGAGCGCCAGGTTGCTGATGCACCACATGCGAATCCCATACTTTCTCGATGATAGTTTTTGGTTGATTAAAGGGCATTGCAAATTGCTTCTCCGACTTCTTCCGTAGTAGCTGGCGTACCGGAAGGCTTTAGGTCGGCTGTTACGCGGTGGGAAGCAAGCACTGCTTCCATGGCGCGATTCACTGCTTGTGCTTCTTGTTTCATGCCAAAGCTGTATTCCAGCATGGCAGCCACTGAGCCAATCGCACCCAAAGGGTTGGCTTTGTTTTGGCCGGCAATATCCGGCGCAGAACCATGCACCGGTTCATACAAACCGGTCCAAACGCCTGATGCCTTACGTTCTCCCAGGGAAGCGGAAGGCAACATGCCGATGGAACCGGCCAGCACTGCGCCTTCGTCGCTCAGAATGTCACCGAACAAATTTTCTGTCAGAACCACGTCAAAGCGCCTCGGATTCAGCACGAGCTGCATGGCGCAGTTGTCTACCAGAAGATGATCCAGCGTGACATCAGAATACTCGCGAGCCACTTCCGTCACCACACGCCGCCATAACTGCGAGTTTTCCAGCACATTGGATTTATCTACGGAAGTCACTCGCTTGCGCCTTCCGCGTGCCAGGTGAAATGCCATCCGCGCCACACGCTCGATTTCGGGCCGTGTATACACCATGGTGTTGACGGCGCGTTCTTCTGCCCCTTGGCCGGAAATGCCACGGGGCGTTCCGTAATAGATGCCGCCAGTCAATTCACGGACAATGATCATATCCGTGCCGTCCACCAGCTCGTTTTTCAGCGGCGAAGAATCCAGCAGCGTTTTGTAGGTGCGCACAGGCCGAAGATTGGCGTACACACCCATGGCTTTCCGGAGGCCAAGCAACCCGCGCTCCGGCCGTTTTTCGGGAGGAGCGTCGTCAAATTCCGGCAGCCCCACCGCACCTAGCAACGTAGCATCCGCTTGGGCAGCGAGTTCCGAGGTTTGCGTTGGTATGGGCGAGCCAGTTTTATGGATCGCAACGCCGCCCAGCAGCCCTTCTGTTAGCTTCAGTGTATAGTTACCCTGTTCGGCCACTTTGCGGAGGACGCGCACTGCTTGTCTGGTGACTTCGGGGCCAATTCCGTCACCCGGCAATACCAATATGTTTAGATTCAACCTGCTACTACTCCCTTAGGCTCACAAACTTCCGAGATGATGGATATGATTTCCTCATCCATGATGCCTTTTTTTCGGTCCGCGCGTGTGGTGAATTCGGTGTAGACCAAATCCAATTGTTCCCGCGTCAGGGTGGCAAAACCCAATTCCGTGCAGCGCTGGTTCAAGGCATGGCGTCCACTATGTTTCCCTAACACCAGCTTGCCTTCCGGAACCCCTACGGATTTTGGATCAATGATCTCGTAAGTGGATTTTTCTTTCAGGTAGCCATCCTGGTGAATGCCGGCTTCATGCGCAAACGCATTCCGTCCCACAATGGCTTTGTTCGGCTGCGGGCCGAAACTGATCATGGAAGTCAGCAATTGGCTGGCTCCATACAAATGCTCTGTTTTGATGTTGGTCTGATACGGGAACCGATCATTCCGGGTTTTCAGAACCATTACAATTTCTTCCAAAGAACAATTCCCGGCGCGTTCGCCAATGCCATTGACCGTGCACTCCACTTGACGTGCGCCTGCCTGAATGGCAGCCAGTGAGTTTGCAACCGCTAACCCCAGATCGTCATGGCAGTGAACGCTCACAATGGCCTGATCGCCCAGTGCTGCCACAATACGCCCAATCAAGGCGCCGTATTCTTCTGGTGTGGAGTAACCAACTGTATCTGGAATGTTCACTGTGGTAGCTCCGGCGGCCACTACCGCGCGAGCCACTTGTTCCAGGTAATCCGGGTCTGTACGAGCACCATCTTCCGCGGAAAACTCCACGTCATCAACGTATTGCCTTGCCTGCTGCACGGCTGCCACGGCGCTTTCCAGAATTTCTGCGCGGGATTTTTTGAGCTTGTACTTCAGGTGAATGTCACTGGTTGCCAGAAACGTATGAATCCGGGGTGCTTTTGCAGCTTGGAGGGAGCGGGCCGCTCTTTCGATGTCGCGCGAAACACAACGCGCCAGAGCTGCCACGCGAACATCCGGGTATTCACGGCTAACGGCATCCACCGCCTCAAAGTCACCGTCAGAGGAGATGGGGAAACCTGCCTCCAGAATATCCACCCCAAGCTCGACTAGTTTGCGAGCCATACGGAGCTTTTCCGGCATTGTCATGCTGCAGCCCGGCGACTGTTCGCCGTCGCGCAAAGTAGTGTCAAATATCCAGACTTGGTTGGTCATGAACAACTCATGGTAGGACGGGTTCGCTGAATAAAGCAAATTTATTCTAATAGGCATGGGTATAATTCACGCTAATGGAACTCCATTCCCTTCATGTATTCCTGACTGTTGCTACCGAGAAGAGTTTTTCCCGTGCGGCAGAAAAATTGTTTCGAACCCAGCCCGCCGTTTCCCTGGCCCTCCAAAGGCTGGAAACCGATCTTGGGGAGAAGTTGATTGACCGTTCCGCAAAAGAATTGGTGCTGACAGATGCTGGGCGCACCGTATTGGCGTATGCAAAACGTTTCGAAAATCTGTCAGGCGAACTCCAGAACTCCTTAGCGGAGTTGCGAGACAATTCCGCAGGACGACTTACGATTGGGGCAAACGAATCCACCACGCTGTACCTTTTGCAGCATATTGAGCGATACCGGCGCGCTTACCCGAAGGTAAAAGTACAGGTACGCCGGAGTCTTTCCAGCAAAATTCCGAATGAAATTATTGACGGCAACCTGGAATTAGGCGTGATCAGCTACGATCCTCGCGATGAAAGGCTGATTTCCAAGGTCATTTGTTCCGATTCCCTGACCTTTATTCTGTCGCCGGAGCATCGCTTGGCTTCGCACAAATCAGTTCCCATTACGGAACTCGCCTCGGAAGTGTTTATTGCGCACAATGTACTCTCGCCTTACCGGGAAGTGGTGCTGCGGGAGTTTCAGCGACACAACGTCCCGCTCAATATGGATGTGGAGATGCCGACCATTGAGACGATCCGTAAGCTAGTGCAAGCCAATCTTGGCGTGGCCTTTGTGCCCCGTATGTGCGTGGACGAAGAACTACAAAAGGGAACACTGGCTTCCGTGCGCATCAAAGAAATTGATGTGGAACGAAAGGTACATCTGCTACGCCCTTCTCGTCGCGGCTTGAGTTACGCCGCTAGTGCGTTCTTGGAAATCCTAGGCTGAAACGGTAGCTTGTTCCACTGCACTATGCGGCAGAGTGAGATTCCCTCACAGGAGAATCGGATGAAAAGCATAGCAAGCCTTACCGAAAATCCCATTGATTCCTTTCCTTCACTGCCTGACAGCAAGAGCGCATGGACTTGTCTGAGTCTTGATAAACAGTTGCGGCTTCGGCGTAATGGTCATCCGGTGATATTTCATTACGGAGCCAGTGACGCGATCCAGTTAGCGCCGGTGGGAACTGCGCTGTTGGTGTTTGGGCGTAAAGGCAATCCACAGCTAGAGAGACTTACGAAAGGCTTTATCGGAGAATGATGCCGCTGCGTTAGGGCTGCTGATTCCGGAGCTTGCGGCCTACTTCCGGGAAGACAATGCTCTTGGTCTTGCTACACCTACCGAAATTGCCGCCAGGTTGGTGCAGGAACCGGTGTATGGGGAGCTTCGTTTTGAAGGGAAAGTATTGGTGCCGATTCTGGCAGCGCCACGCGAAAACCCGCTCAGTATGGTAGTGCTGCCGTATACAGGAGGACCGCTTCCTGCAGATGGCTTCAGCTACGAAGAGTTTGTACATGCAGCCAATGAACCGGGCTTGGAAGTGATTATTATTGCCCGAGAGCCGGAATTGTCCCCTTTGGAACGCAACATTCTTGCATCAGCAGCGGCATCCGAAACAGGTATGCTGCTTGGCCCTGCAACCACTGATTTCTTTTGGGCCCTTGTGGCGCGTGTGGTGGTTGTGACCGTACTTGGCACACTTTGCGTAAACGGCAACGAAGCATTGTCCAAATTGAGCATCAACGACGTAGGCGATGCTGCCAACAATTCCACCGCGTGCGCCATGGAACTGTTGAAGCTGCGCGAACGCATCATTCTCCAATACTCGTAGGGCATCATGTCGGAAGTGCTTCTGGCGGCAACTGTCGCCATTTTGGGGATCTATTTGGGACTCACTATTTTCTCCCATCTGCCAATCCCTTTAGCCCGCTCCCTGAATGTTCGTGACCGGTTTGCTGTGATTCCGCACTGGTCATTCTTTGCGCCGACTCCGGGTGTCAGTGATTTTCACCTGATGGTGCGCGACCGATTAGTGGGCGGGAAATTTAGCTTGTGGAAGGAGGTTCCAGTGGGTTGCCAAACCCGCTCTCCTTTCGCATTTTTGTGGCATCCGGGAAAACGGTCGGGCAAAGCCTTGCTCGACCTTACCACTACGCTGTTAGGCGTAGTGCAGAATGCAGGCGGCAGGCAGGAGCAGATTTATCTCAGTCTTCCTTATTTGATGCTGCTCCATGCTGTTTCCGCGCTTCCGGCATCTTCCGTCAGCATAGGGCGTCAATTCCTGCTGGCAAAGATGGACGGGCCTGACGCAGCGCCGGACGTTCTCTTTGTTTCCAACGTACATGAGGATGCGGCAACATGTTTCTGACCAACACCATGCATACGCAGCAGTTTCTTGATGTCATTCTCCTACTGGCGGGTATCGGAATTCTGATTGGGTCGTTGGAAGATCTGCTTGGCTGGAGAGCCTTTTCCGATAGCGGTCTGATGAGCTGGCAAGTGTCTCGCACGCAATGCCGCGCAGCACTTCGCGGCGGACCAGGCCGAGTGTTAGAAGCGTTGCTTTCCTCCCGTGGTTTCCCATGGGTGATTGCCCTTCGGTTAATGGCGATTTGTTTTCTGCTGACATTCCAGTTTCACGGCGTGGCGCGGGCCGTGCTGCTGCTGATCTTGCTGGTGTGCAGTTTGGCATATAACATCCGTTGCCCGTATGGCTTGAGCGGTGATCATCAGATGACTACCATCGTGCTGCTGGGTCTTTTTCTGGCCAGTCTTCAGCCGGAAAATCCACTCGCGCAGCGTGTTTGCCTGTGGTTTATCGGGCTGCAGGGCGTGTTGTCCTACGTAGTCGCCGGATGGTCTAAATTGAGTTCGCCCGCCTGGAGATCAGGCCAAGCCATTTCCGGCGTGATGCGAACAAATACTTACGGCAACCCGGCGTTTGCTCAAGCAGTTCAGAAATGGCCGCTGCTCGCTCTTCTGGCGTGTTGGGGAACCATGCTGTTTGAAAGTGCCTTTCCCCTGGTGTTTTCCGGGTGGATGCCGGTTCGCTCCGCGTTTCTCTCTGCTGGCATTTTGTTTCACTTCCAGGTGGCATTTCTGATGGGCTTGAATCTGTTCTTTTGGGCGTTTCTTTCCACCTACCCGGCCATTCTTTTCTGTGCACTTTCCTGGTGACCTTGAGCTTCTTCGGGTATGCTACTTCACCAAGGCAGAGATGTTCCTAGTTGGAGTTTTGGGCCTTCGATTTGTACACTGCAAGATTGAGAATCGGGAAATATTTTTGGGTGTTGCTGTTGGGGGTTGCTTCCCTTTCTGCTGCTGCTGACCAAGACAAGGCTGACAAAGAAGGGGGCATCAAATGGAAGCCTCTTCTGCTGCAATCCGGTTGGTTTCTTGGCATTGAGCATGGCTTTCGGCTTAGCACTGAGCAAGACACGCGAGATGGCATTCAAGGCCACTTCTTTTCCAACTATCTGAATGCGGTGGGCAACCTCCATGGATGGGCGGACGGAGACCCGTTTCTGGTGAACTATATCGGCCACCCTATGCAAGGGGCGGTGATAGGGTACATTTTTAATCAGAACGACCCAAGGCATGCAGGGGATGAATACAGCAATACGGCGGCTTACTGGAAAGGCCGGCTGAAAGCAACGGCTTGGTCTTGGGCGTACAGCGAGCAGTTTGAGATGGGTCCTTTGAGTGAAGCTTCCATTGGTCACATCCAAAACAGATTTCCGCAATATGGTTTTGTGGATCATGTGATCACGCCGGTAGTGGGTCTAGGGTGGATGGTAGTGGAAGATGCCCTTGATAAGTACCTGATTAAACGCATTGAAGCTCATACGGAAAACAACTGGGTCAGGTTGTTGGTGCGCGGAGGGTTAAACCCTACCCGCAGCTTTGCCAACGTCATGGCATTTCAACCTCCTTGGCATCGAAATTCCCGCCCAGGCATTCGAGACTACCACCCAGCACAGATTTCCCGGAACAAACCGGAGCAGAAGGAATCACCAATTTTCGGAAGTACGCCAAAATTCGAGTTCGCACTCCGTTACACCTACAGCGGCAACCCTGGTTCCGCTGGCTGTAATGGGGCCGGAGGTGAAGGCACATGGGCTTTTACCCCTTGGCTGAGTGGCGTAGTGGATATTTCCGGGTGCAAATCCGTTTACTCCAACCCAAATCTAAGTGGGGATTCCTTGTTGTACATGGCCGGACTCCGTTTTTCCCGACAGTTATCTGAACGTTGGGAGATTTATGGGCAAGCCTTGGCGGGTGGCAACAAAATCACGGAAGAAGAGTTCTTTCCGGAGATCAAAAAATTGGAGCCGCCGCCTACCGATAAGGACCAATGGATTCAACATGCCATGTACACCAAATCCTGGGAAAGCAATGTGCTGGTAACCTCCTTTGGCGGCGGAGCGCAATACAAGCTAAATAATGCATTAGCGTTTCGTGTCGGCAGTTTAGACTATATCCATAACTGGACAGGCGGTTCTCCAGAATTAAACCAGGGTGATGGATTCCGTGTATCAACCGGGCTTGTGCTGCGCTTTGGCACTTGGTAAGCGTTGTCCCAGATGCTCTTCACAGTGTTTGGCGCTACTCATCCAATAGCTTGATTCTTAATCGCATTTTGGCACGACGCATTATTACTTGTAGATAGTTTCGGTCGACGCCGAAACGACGGCAAACTTCGTCCTTATCATTTTCTTCATAGAAAATCATATGAAACAGTTCGCGGTCTCTTGCCGAAAAATCTTCGAGCACCTGACGAATCTGAGGTTTGTAATCTTGAGGGATCAACTTCGATTCGGCATTGACGAAGTTGTCGGGCGTATGTGGAGGATCGGGCAAGCTTTCTTGCAGTCCTGATTTGGAATCGTGTAGATCCATCAGCAAGTCTTGACATACTGTATTCACAAGGGCCCCGATGTGTTCTGGAAGGTGCAGACAGTTTCCCAATTTCAGGGCAGTGAAGACCCGAAAAAACGTCTCCTGTATAAGATACTCAATCGTTTGCGTATTGCGTAAGCGTGTCTTCAACTTGATACGCAGCAGTCTTCCGAAGTAGTCAACAAAATGCTGCTCTGTCTCGCTATCACCATTCTTGAGCCGCTCGCTATAATCGCGATCAAACGATACTCTGGTGAATTTCCTCGAACTGGGTTGACTCACAGATAGGATGGAGAAATCCATTTATTCCTCTCAATTGCCAAGCTGATCCACATATCGCGTAAACATCGTGGTGAATCAAAATCAGTGAAATTTGTTTATAGGAGGCTGTGGTCTCCAATTAAGTACAAGAAAGTGAACGAAATCACTAGAATCACAAAGCCTCACTGGATCAGTTGTTATAAAAAGATGTAGAATTTCACCTAACGATTGACGTGAGTTTTGCATGTAAATACAGTAACGGAGCTATCACACGCTTGAACGTGAGAAATACCGTGAGAAGCGTGAGTTTTGACATGGGTGCCCAGGAACTAAGTTCGACAAACATTTACCAGCTTGGATCGCTATGCTTTGACCTTGGCGCACACACTATTCATCATCGTGAGGACAAAGCCAGAACGGTAATATTGCCCCCAAACCTAAGCCAACTTCTGAAGTTTCTTATTGAACAGAAACTAAGTGGTGTGAACGAGCCATCGGAAGTGCTGGCTAAGAAGCTCGGTAACCTAAATAACAAGGGCGACGCCACTCAGAATCTTCGGGAAAACATAAAAAGACTGCGAAAGTTGTTCAACACACTTGAGCAAGGAGCAGGGTTGCACTACATCGCTAGCGACCCTTACTCCATACGGGTTCCGATTGAAGTGATAGTTAACTTTCCTATCGGGACAGCTTCGCCTGAGGCGCCGCTGCCAGTCTGGCAGCCCTCCATTGCAGTCTTACCTTTTCGCAACCTAAGCCCAGAGAAAGACCAGGAATATTTTAGCGACGGACTTACGGAGGAAATTATCAATGTTCTGGCGAAGATCCCAGGCTTGAAAGTAATTGCTCGTACCTCTGTATTTGCCTTCCGTGGCAAGGAACAGGACGTTCGAACCATTGCTAAGTTCCTTGGCGTGAACACTGTTCTGGAAGGCAGCGTACGTCGATTCGATAACCGGATTCGAGTTTCCGCACAACTCATCTCCTCAGAGGATGGCTCGCATCTATTTTCCGATCGGTATGACAAGGAATTAGCTGATATTTTTGCAGTACAGGATGAGATTGCCGCTACCATTGCGGCGGCCCTGCAGGTCAGACTGTCCCTTCCGCACACCACGCATCGGCATTACACTCCCAGCTTTCCCGCGTATGAGGCCGTTCTCAAAGCTTGGTACCACTTTAATAAGCTGACCCCCGACGCGTTAGCCAGAGGCCGGGAATACCTGGTACAAGCGACGGAAATGGATCCGGGATACGCGCTACCCTATTGCGAACTTGGATTTCATTTAATGAGTCTGGCCTTCATGGGGGTAATGCCTGCACACCAAGCAATGCCTATGGCAAGGGATGCCGCTCGCCGAGCTTTGGAAATCGATTCCTCCTATTTAACAGAAGCTATTTCCGTGCTCGCTCTTGTTGCCGCTATGTATGACTACGACTGGAAGGAAGCCGAACGACTGTTCAACCTTGCTTTAGCACACGGCAAGCTTGCTCCTCCGGCAGCAGTTTACTACGGCTACTATTTGGTCGCGATTGGTCGGACGAAAGAAGCAATTGAGCAATTGGAACTCTCCATTTCAGGTGATCCACTGAACCCATTTCTCCGTTTCCATTTAGCGTCGTGGCTAATGGTCGCCAACCGTTCTATGGACAGTTGCAGAGAATGCCGAAACATACTTGAACTCGATGAAACCCAGGGTTTAGCTTGGATTACGCTGAGTATCGTTTTCCTTCAGCAAGGCAACCTTGAAGAAGCATTGGAGGCTGCCGAACGAGCGATTGCATTAATTCCGTGGTCAAAAGGATCGCAAGGATATTTGGCAGGGTTGTTTACGCTGAAAGGAGATGAGGAGAACGCAGAAAGAGCGTTACAAAAGATCGGCGACAATGAAGCTTATGGTGCTCCTTTTGGGTTAGCGCATTACTTTTTGATCAAAGGAGAAATGAATCAAGCGGCGGATTGGATTGCACGCGCCATCGAGCAACGCTCGCCAATGGTGGTGAGCTTTTTGCGTGGCCCTTTTGTGGAGAAGCTACGAAAAAGCCCACGATGGTCCGAACTTATGAGAATGATAGGCTTTCCAGAGCTTGCATAAAAGGGGTTGAATCGCTTTGTTGCATATTTTGATAAAACAGGAAGTATGTGACTCTCTTCGCACAGCAGTGCCATTTTCCTCAAATCTTAAGGAATGAGTTTCTGAAATCAGAAACTCATTCCCTTCAACAAACATAACCTTCAGGTTTATAACGGAACGTCTACTTCTTTTTTGTTGCTTTCTTTTTTGTGGAAGGGGCTTCTTCCTCCTCGTCCTCGTCTTCCAAACCCTGGTTTGCCTCTTCCAAGAGTTGCGCTGCAATGCCGGTCAGCTTCTTATCGGTTTCGGCTTCTTCTTCTTCCGTTTGCCGCAGCAGTTTTGCCACTTCCTGATTTCCAATTGCTTCTGCTATGGTTCGTACGGTTCCATACCCAGAGATCTCGTAATGCTCAACTTTTTGAGCTGCTCCGATCAGCATCAAATCCATAATAGGACCTTCCGCATCTTCCTCCGTCTGTTCCTTGCCCTCTTCGAGCAAGCCTTTCATAGCAGCACAAGGTTTGGATTTGGGTTTCACTTCCAGAAGTTCGAACACTTGTTCCAACCGAGCGATTTGCCCCTTTGTTTGTTCCAGGTGCTCCGTGAAAGCAGCTTTCAGATCCGGGCTTTCAGCAGCCTTTGCGAGGCGGGGCAGGGCACGAGTAATCTGCTTCTCTGCATCGTATAAATCTTTCAATTCTTCTTCCAGAAGGCTTTCTAATGTATCCGTTGGCATGTGCTTCTCCGCCAGAAGCAGAGCAATGACTCGGCCATATTTGCCGATAAAAAGCCCTTCCAGTACCGTCGTCTCAAAAGGTTGGTTGAAACAATACAGACTCTATAAGCTAACTCAAGAAACTTCGGATGATTGGACAAGTTGGCTATGCGGGGTGGATGATCCATCACTACACGAAACGTAGAAAAAATGTTTTACGTTAAACTTTGCTGCGCAGCATACGTTCAGTTCGCTATAACGTCTTTGTAACAGAGATTTCTATCGTTTATGGCTCACCAAAAACCTTCTCGATTGCTTACTGAAATTAATACTTTTCGAGAAGATCAGAAAGAGTTGAATGTCATCATTGAAACGCCGAAAGGAAGCCGGAACAAGTTCAACTATGATCCAGAATTAGGAGTATTTGAACTGGCAGGGGTGTTGCCCGAAGGTTCAGTATTTCCTTATGATTTCGGCTTTGTTCCTTCTACTTTGGGGGAAGATGGTGATCCGCTGGACATACTGGTTTTGCTTGACGAGTCGGTAGCGATCGGCTGTCTGGTTTCGGCTCGTTTGATCGGTGTCATTGAGGCGAATCAAACCGAGCGGGATCACAAGACCACGCGTAACGATCGGTTGCTGGCCGTAGCAACTCGTGCGCATACGCACGCAGCAGTACATAAGTTGGAAGACTTGCGTCCTCAGATGATTGACGAGATCGAACAGTTTTTCCGTTCCTATAACCAGACCAAAGGTAAATCATTTCAGCCAATCAGCCAGGGCGGTCAGGAACGAGCGTTGGAACTGGTGCATTCGGGTGTAGAGCGACTCAGGAAAAAAGAAAAAGAGTAATTCTTCTCACGTCATGAAGACCCTTCTGTTCCGTTTGGAGACTCCTGTTGGAACTTTCTGGATTCATCCGGAA
Source organism: Bryobacterales bacterium (assembly GCA_963791675.1). Taxonomy (GTDB): domain Bacteria; phylum Acidobacteriota; class Terriglobia; order Bryobacterales; family Bryobacteraceae; genus JALYXI01. The sequence goes on along the minus strand of CAWBTD010000018.1, from coordinate 102,090 downwards.
CCTGCGGGCCGCGTGCAATTGAGGATGAATCAGCACCGATTAAAAACCTACTCTTCCGCCAAAGCAGCCGCGCGCGACGTTGCGGAAAAACATACAGGTTGGAAAGAGTGGGACCAGTTGGAAGGGGTGACTGCTCCTGAAAACCTTTCCCGGTGGAAGCGTGGTGAACCTAAGCCCACAGCAAAACAACGCAAGGCAAAGCAGGAAGCACCAGATATAGAAGAGTAAAGCGGCAACAACACCGAGGAGGATCTTTATGAACAGTCGTATTGTGATGCATGGTCTGATTGCTGGACTGGCGGGGGTTACAGCCATGACAATGGCCGAAAAGATGGAGCAGCATTTTACCCGGAGACCAAACTCGTATGTTCCCGCACATACCTTAGAACGCCTGCTCGGCCTACCTGATAAGCCTGATTCTGAGCGAACCGTGTTGAACTGGACCATGCACTGGGGGCAAGGCATTTTGCTGGGAGTGGTTCGTGGCTGGATGGCGGAGAAAGGAGTTCGCGGCCCGGTGGGTTCTTTTCTCCACATGAACTTACGCTTGTTAAATGACCAAACGCTTGAGAATGCCACCGGTGTTGGCGCACTGCCTTGGACTTGGCCTCCGGATGAGCAGTGGATTGATCTGCTGCACAAAGGCGTCTATGCTTTCACTACGGGAATAGTTGCTGACCGTCTCATTGAGGGTCCTCCAGGAGTTCCAGCGCCAATTCAGCCGTGGGGTGATCGATAGTTAGAAGCTTCTTGGCCATCTGCTTTGTATGAATCCTAATATCTGCCTTCCGGAAGTGAAGGAAGCTGGTAGATGAGGTGCTGATTGTTTGGTCTCATGGCTCAAAATTCAACAATCCAGGACCCTCAATTATCAGATCCCCGCCTGCAGGGGCCTAAGCCGCCCTATGATCAAGGCAAGATTCCTCACCCAGGGCCGGACGACCAGATGGCGATGCGGCCTGATTATGGGGAAACCTCTTACCAAGGATCGAACCGTCTGCAAGGACGAGTAGCACTGATTACCGGAGCAGACAGCGGAATCGGACGCGCTGTTGCGATTGCGTTTGCACGGGAAGGCGCAAACGTGGCCATTAGTTACCTTCCCGAAGAAGAGCAAGATGCTTCGGAAACCATTAAGTGGATCGAACAGAGTGGCAGGCAAGCGCTCAAGCTGCCCGGCGACATTCGAGAAGAACAGCACTGTCAAGAACTGATTCACCGGACCATAGAGCGATTCGGCCAGTTGGATCTTCTGGTAAATAATGCGGCTTTTCAGATGACTCGCGACAAAATCGAAGAGATTCCGACCGAGGAGTTCGACCGAACTTTTAAAACCAATGTATATGCGATGTTCTGGCTTTGCCGTACAGCCGTGCCCGTAATGAAGCCAGGGAGCGCCATCATCAATACGGCTTCGATTCAGGCATTTGATCCCAGTGCCAATTTGTTAGCCTATGCGGCCACAAAAGGCGCCATTGTGAATTTCACTAAAGGGTTGTCGCAGGTCGCAATGAAGAATGGGATTCGGGTAAACGCGGTTGCGCCTGGTCCGGTTTGGACGCCACTCATTCCGGCCACCATGCCCGAAGAGAAGGTAAAGTCTTTTGGGCAGGATACGTCGTTTGAACGGGCAGCACAACCTGTGGAGATGGCCCCCTTATTTGTCTTCCTCGCCTCCAACGAGGCCCGGTTTGTGACCGGAGAAGTGTACGGTGCTACTGGTGGACAATCCCCGTTTTAGAGGGGGATTGTCCACCAGTTGCGCTGAATTCTTATCAAGCGAAAGCGTAACGGTTACGCTTTCTTAACTTACTGATTGGGGAACAGAAAGCAGTCTTGGCCAATCCATTTCTCTGGAAGGCGTGACGTCTGCTTTCAGCACATTCTTAATCTGTTCCACTGAGTAGTCTTGTTCATGGCAGCTACAAGCCGCCATGCAATCGGAAGGAACGAAAAGTTCGAAGTCACGCATATAAGCGTCTTGTGCTGTAAATAGCACGCAGCTGTTGCTGCACAGACCGGCTAAGATCAGGCGCTTTGCCCCTAGATGCTTCAGAAGAATTTCCAAGGGAGTTTGATAAAAACCGGAATGCTTAGGCTTTAGCACGAAGTAATCCTGCTTGCCCGGAACCAGTTGTTTTACAAAAGGCTCACCGGGAACGCCTGGATCTAAACAATGGGTAAGAAGTTCTTGAAAATTAGATTGCCAGCGTCCGAAATTGTCGTTGACATAGATGGCAGGAATGCCTTCCTGCCAAGCTCGTGCCTTCAAATCTACGATGTTTGGTGCTACCGAAAGAGCGTTCGGTAGCAATATCGGGCCACTGGGAAATTCAAAGTGATTGATAACATCAATCAGAAGAAGTGCGACTTCGTGATGGTCCGGGGCACTTCCATGAAGATTCAATGTTCTTTCCACCCTCTATTAGCAGTTTCCGTGATTACAGAATTTCCTGTTTGTAGTGATTGCCGCTTCAGGGCTTGCTGGTCCATTCTCGATCATTTCTTTGTTCATCTGTCAGATCGTGTCTTTGCTTTCCCGATTCAGTGGTCGCCTTAGCTGCAGAGCACTCGGGCAGGTGAATGTCTAATTCCTGTTGAGAATCAAAACTTCTGCCGCAACTCGGACATTGATGATGCGGCCCAACAATTTGCTTTCCAGGCATATCTGCTACTTTGCATTTACACGACCGTGAGTACAAGTTAAATGAGAGAAGACGCACAGAAAGGCTCAACGGCCTTCCAGGAGGGAAAAACGTTAAAACAGACGAAGTTGGTAAAGGTAGGTTGTGGTTACAACGGAAAACCGTATTCCGTGCACTTTGCGGCTTTGGCTGCTCAAGTTGTTCGCGCTTTTGAGGAATGAAAATTCCAGATTTCTGGAAAAACCGTGAACAGAATCGCTCGCCAGGGAATATCCATATATGCACTTCCTGATCAGAGGTCTGCAAAACCGCATTGTTGCCACCGCATTCCTTGCGCTGATAGCGGTTTCTTTTGTCTGGGGCCAACCCAACGGAGACATCCGGCTTCAGGTAAAAGATCCATCCGGCAGGGCAGTGAAAGCAACGGGAACTTTGCGAAATCTCGAGACGAAAGCAGAGACGCCCTTTGAGACTGACGCCCAGGGTGCTTACGAGTTCTCAAATCTTTCCTACAACCGATATGAGATCCACGTGTCGAAGCAAGGGTTTGCCACCCAGGCGTTGCCTGTTGCCGTGCGGTCCGCCTCTCCGGTTGCACTGACGGTAACACTTGCGCTTGGCTCTCAATCAACGTCTTTGAACGTGGTCTCGGTTACTCCGCTGCCGGGTTCCACGCTGTCCAAAGACGATGTTCCGATGAATACCCAGACTGCCACTGCAAAAGACATTGAGAATAGCGGTGCGCTGGATCTATCCGATTTTATGAATCGGAATCTGACTGGCGTTTATGTGAACAACAATCAGGTGAATCCGTATCAGCCGGACCTGAATTACCGCGGCTACACCGCTTCGCCTCTGCTGGGCACGCCGCAAGGATTATCCACTTACCTGGATGGTGTTCGCCAGAATCAACCATTCGGTGATGTGGTGGCATGGGATCTGATTCCCAGAATTGCCATTCAGGACATGGCGTTGGTACCGGGTTCGGATCCCGTATTCGGCCTGAACACGCTCGGCGCCGCGATTACTATCCATACCAAGGACGGACGAAGCACGCCTGGAACATCGCTTTCTATTAACGGAGGTTCGTTCGGTCGGCGCGAGGGCACGATTGAACACGGCGGTTCCACCTCCAAGGGCCTCAACTGGTATTTGGCAGGGAACTGGTTCCGCGAAGATGGATGGCGTTTGTATTCTCCTTCTCAGGTGAGGCAGATGTTTGGCAAACTCGGCTACACAAAGGGGAATACCAGCGTTTCCCTGGGGTTCTCTTATGCCGACAATGATCTGACTGGTAACGGCAGTACGGATACGCGCTTCCTTGCGAAAAACTATCGGGCCGTAAATACGATTCCGGACGTGACTTGGAATCGCTCGCCTGCATTCACTCTGAACGTGAACCACGGCTTCAACAACCACTTCACAGCGTCAGGCGCAGCATATTTCCGCTATGTTCGTGCGGATACCACGAATGGCGACCTCAACGACAATTCCTTCACTGAGTCCCTTTACAACCTGAGTGCAGCCGATATCACGGCGCTGAATGCTGCGGGCTATTCAGGCTTTCCGACCACCGGTAACTCCACGACGCAAGCTTTCCCTTACTGGCGTTGCCTTGCGCAGGCTCTTGAAAAAAGTCAACCTTCCGAGAAATGCACCGGCGTATTTACTCGGACTTTCGATAAGCAGCACGCGTGGGGAGCGTCGGCGCAGGGCAATTGGCTCAGTAGCCACAACACACTCACATTCGGAACATCATGGGACCGCAGCGGCCTCACGTATCAGCAGAACGGACAGTTTGGATACCTGAACTCCGACGGCGTTTCAATCCTGCCAATTAACAGTTTCGAAGATGGCAGCACTAATCAAGATGGTGCTCCTGTGGATACACGCGTCAATCTTCATGGAGTTACTAATGTGTTCGGCCTGTACGCGACCGATACTTTGCATATAACAAAGCAACTCTCCATCACGCTTTCTGGACGTTACAACCACGCTGGTATTCAGAATATGGATCGCATTGGCAGCACCAATGCTTCTCGCGGTTCACTGAACGGAAATTACACGTTTGATCGGTTCAATCCAGCCGTTGGCTTAGTTTATACGCCGTTTTCTTTCGGCAGCGCATACTTCAGCTACAGCGAGGCGAACCGGGCCCCAACAGCCATTGAGCTTGGCTGCGCAGATCCGACGCATCCCTGCAACCTTCCCAACGCGCTTGTGGCTGATCCGCCGCTAAAGCAGGTCGTGGCAAAGACGTTTGAAGCGGGTATCCGCAGCACAGGGGAAAGCAAGCTCAGGTGGAATGCGGGATGGTTCCGCGCGGAGAATACGAATGATCTTCTCTTTATCGCTTCGCAGCAAACCGGCTTCGGTTACTTCGTGAATTTCGGCAAGACGCGCCGGCAAGGCGCGGAGGTCAGTTTGAGCTGGAATTACCGCTGGTTCACGCTGGGCGGGAACTACACGTTCCTGGATGCGACCTTCCAGAGCGCGCAACTTCTTGGCTCTGCCAGCAACAGTACCAACAATGGAGGGTTGGGAGTTGACGGCAACATCGCCGTTGTGCCTGGCAACCAGCTTCCCCAGACGCCGCGCAACCTGCTGAAAGCGTATCTTGATTTCCATCCAACACATAAACTTTCCGTGGATGTGGATTTCAACGCGGTGGGGCGGTCATTCGCTCGCGGAAATGAAAACAATCTCCATCAGCCGGATGGCGTTTATTATCTTGGGCAAGGCTTCTCGCCCGGGTATGGCGTGACAAACGTCGGCGCGCACTATCAAATGTTCAGCAAGCTGCAGTTGTTCGTGCAGCTCGACAACATATTCGATCACCATTACTACACGGCGGCGCAACTGAATACGACTCCATTCGATAATGCAAGAAATTTCATTCCGAGGCCCTTCGCCTCGAACGCAGATGCTGTCCGGAATTCCACGTTCTATTCGCCTGGTGCGCCGTTTGGAGCATTTGGCGGCATGAAGATCAGTTTCTGAAGACCGCGATTACCGGTTATGCTATGGAGCACGTATGTTTTTTGATCCACTCTCCCGAGGTGCGTTCCTCGAATCGCAGCCATGGCAAAGGCAATTCAGGGTGAAAGGGGCGCTTCACCTCTCGATTGCCTTGCTCACTCTGGCCGGCTCTGTGCTGGCTCAGGCTCCAGCCCCGGCCCGTGTCGCATTGCCGCCCGTTGTGATTGGTCCACCGGCTCCGGTTCCCCCGGAGGTCGCAATTCCGCGCCCCACACCGGCGGAGTTGACACAAGTGAACGATGCGGTGAAAAAGTTTATCAATTCTGATAAGTCGGCGGCAAAGCCCGCGCTGAAGAAATTTGAACCATTGCTGATGCTCCAGCCTCCCCGGCTGAATGTGGCAGCCACGTACACACAGACCGTACAACGGATGGGTCCACGTCATGAAGGGTTTGTGGAAACCGCGAAAAAAGGCGATATCGATCTGCTACTCCACGGAGATTCGATCACGGACTGGTGGGTGCAGGGACCCGAAAACAAGGCGATGTTCGACAAGTATTTTGGCGACATCAAAACGGCCAATTTTGCAGTTGCCGGTGACACCACACAAGGCGTTCTCTGGGGCTTGAAAAACGGCGAAGGCCAGGGCTTTCAACCTAAGGCCGTCATGCTGATGATCGGCACCAACAACACCGGCGGGAGCAACAATGCCGGTACTGCCACCGCCGCGGAAATTGCCGAGGGCATCGGCGCGGTAGTTTTGGAACTGCGCAAGGATTTTCCCAACGCGAAGATCCTTCTGCTTGGCGTTTTCCCGCGTGGCGTGCCCGGCGATTCGGTACGCGACAAAATTGCGGAGATCAACAAAACCATTGCAAAGCTTGACGATCAGCGTCACGTCTTTTACCTGGATATCGGCGCCAAGTTTCTGGATGACAAAGGGTCCTTGCTTCCAGGTGCATTCCGGCCCGACAACCTACACCCAATAGCCAAGGGATACGACATTTGGGGCGCGGCGGTAAAGGGTAAGCTTGTGGAGTTAATGAAGTAGCATTACCCCCTATTCGGTCTCAGCATTCTGTCAATGCGCAAGGCCCTACGTGTCAACATTGTTGACACAGACCCTGCCTGAATTTCCTTACCTATGTAAGCTCCGGACAGGAGAGAAACATGAAAGCGACCGTGAAGAAGTGGGCAATAGCGCGGCGGTGAGAATTCCGGCCCAGTTGCCGCGTCAGCTACACGAATGCTAGTGAATCGGGTTAGTTTCTTCTACACGTAACTTGTTGAAGATGTTTCGGAGAGGGGACTTGGACTCTGAAATCTCACACGAAATCTGTAAGCTGCTGATTCCTGACGATTTCTCATAGGATAAAATCGGCAAAAAAGCATCCCGTGGACACAATTAAGGCACACGCCCCGCGATAAGCCCCCGGTTAGCCCGTCCGCCAAATGACCTCATCCTGAGGCGGAATTAAGGCAAGGTGCAATTGTTTTGGTCTGTAAATCATAATACCGCCCTTATGATTTAGGGCGCTGTAGCGTTTTCTAATCCAGAGATGAGTCTGGAGAATCCCTTCGGAACCAGCGCCCGATAAGAAACCGGTGCCGGATAGAAAACATCACAAGCCTCACGGACATCAGTAAGTGCTCTCCCATTGGGCTTCAGCGGGCTGCTAACGCTCGAATGGAAAGGCGGTCTATTGTGATACGAATTAGTTTTGTTTATTTCCATTCCTGCCATTCGCTGGCCGAATTACAGGCTGTCTTCTGGGGATTGTCTATCGAACGCTGAAGAACCGCTGGGCATTCGAGAACTTTCTCAAATTTGTGCCGGCGAAGGCGGAGTGAAATGCAGTGGCCGATTCACCTAACTGCTTTGAAATTATGGTGCGGAGAGGGGGACTTGAACCCCCACGAGATTGCTCCCGCTAGCACCTCAAGCTAGTGCGTCTGCCGATTCCGCCACCTCCGCAGGGGCAACAACAATTCAAGAACTACTATTTCTTGGGCGCAGGAGCCGGTGTCGGAACCGGAGTTACGCCAACTTTCGGCTGTGTTAAGGATTTCTTTTGTTTCACATCCAAGGACGACCCACCCCCTGAACCACGAGTCAGGAAAATGGAAAGCGACATGGAAGTAATCATGAACAAAATCGCTGAAATCGTAGTGGCTTTGGAAAGCAACGTCGCCGAGCCGCGTGGGCCGAATGCCGTTTGCGATCCCATTCCCCCGAAAGCGCCAGCCAAGTCGGCGGCTTTTCCGCTTTGGAGTAAAACCACGATAATCAGGAACACGCAAACAACCACGTGCACAAGCGTCAACAAAATAATCACAACCGTCTTAGTATAAAGGATCAGGTATCGCTTGTCGAATCCTGAAATTCTCGCGGTCAAACGGCTATTTCTATATGAATCGAGACTGGAAATCGATTGCCCTCGCACAGCATTTACCCTTGTCTGAGGCGGAACTCGCAAGCCTTGTTTCCACCATGCAAGCCTTGGAAGCAGCTTTCCAGCCCTTGCTAGCCACCATTCCTTTTGAAACGGAACCAGCTACGATTCTTTCTCCGGTTGCCGTGCAAGGTGGCTTCCAGCTTCCATGACGATTGAGCAATCCGCCGCCGCTCTGCGGCGCAAAGAAGTTTCTTCCGTTGAGCTGGTCAACGAGTGCTTTGCTCGCATTCAGCAAGGGGATTCCCGGCTCAACACATTCCTGACCCTGGTTCCCGAACAAGCACTTAGCCGCAGCCCGCCAAGCCGACCAGGAATTAAGCCAAGGGCGAGACCGTGGGCCACTCCATGGCATTCCGTACGCATTAAAGGATGTGTTTGCCACGCGGGGCATTCGCACCACATGCGGTTCCAAACTCTTCCAAGATCACGTTCCTGATTATGATTCGGCGGTTGCCGAGCTTCTCCAAAAGGCAGGGGCCATTCTTGTGGGCAAGACGGGCATGCATGAATTGGCGTATGGAATTACTTCTAATAATCCGCATTTTGGGGCTGTGCGAAATCCTCACGATCCTGAACGGATTGCTGGGGGCTCCAGCGGAGGGTCTGCCGCAGCAGTAGCAGCAGACATGGTGCCGTTTGCCATGGGAAGCGATACCGGGGGCTCGATTCGCATCCCCGCCGCATTCTGCGGAACGGTCGGGCTAAAGCCCACCTCTGGGCGCGTGAGCCGGTACGGCGTGCTGCCTCTCGACTTCTCTCTGGACCACATGGGCCCGCTCACCCGCACGGTACGCGATGCAGCTCTGGTATTAAATGCCATTGCCGGGCATGACCATCGGGATGACACCTCTTCTTCTCGATCCGTAGAGGACTACCTCCCGCTGCGAAATCTCTCTTTCGCCGGTCTTCGCGTCGGGCGACCAGCAAATTTCTATGAAGACCGGCTAGAGCCAGTGGTTGCGGATGCATATTCCCACGCGATTCAGCGGGCGGAATCGTTGGGAGCACAAATCATTTCCGTGCAAGTTCCTGATATCGCCGCTATCAATGTAGTCGGGCGCGTGATCTTATTAAGTGAAGCAGCGGCGCTGCTGGAACCATACCGTGACCAACGGCACTTGTTTGGGGCTGATGTGTTAGCCCTTCTGGATCAAGGCAGGATGCTTCCCGCCACGGACTACCTCAACGCCCAGCGCCTCCGCCGGGTGATGCAGAAAGAGTTTGCACAAATCTGGAACCAAGTAGACGTATTGCTCACTCCTACTACGCCCTTGGTAGCTCCTCCCATCGGAATAAATACTGTGTTTTTCGATCAACAGCCGGAAGACGTCAGAATCGCCTCTACACGCCTGGTACGGGCGATCAATGTGCTGGGTTTGCCTGCTCTTTCTTTACCCTTAGAAAACCGCAACAATCCTCTTCCTGTGGGTTTACAGATTATTACTGAGAGTTTTGCGGAAGCACGGCTGCTTCAGGTAGCGGCGGCTCTGGAAAAGTAATGCAAATCCCATTTTTGAAATACTTAAAGAGACTTTATCCCTGATAAGAGCTAAAAATTATTAAAAATAATATCGCCAAATCACTTTAAGCTAATGTTGACAATAGCTTAGCATTTGGTTTTCAGAATGCCATAATAAAGAACTAAGATATTCTCTCCAATGGTAAGCCGTTTTCTAATTGCAGCGTTCTTGCTGTTATTCGGGGTCGAAGGTGTAAGCGGGGGTACGCCTGCAAAACTGGCAAAAACATATCGGGAATGGCTGAACGGTCCTGCTTCGTACCTCATCACGAAAACAGAGAAGCAAGCCTTTGGAAATTTACAGAACGATCAGCAGCGAGACGATTTTATTACTCATTTTTGGGCGCTGCGCGCCTCAGCCGGAAGCACTGCGGATGAGTTTCGCGAGGAGTTCTATCGACGGGTGGCGTGGGCAAATGCCCGCTTCGGAAATGACGCCGGCTCCGATGGGTGGCGCACGGACAGGGGGCGCACGTATATTCTTTTTGGCCGCCCACAAAGCACCGCAAATTATCAGTTTAATCAAGAGTTATATCCGGCTGAGCTTTGGTTTTACCAGAATCCAGGACTAGCTGAACTGCCTTCTTTTTTCTACGTTTTGTTCTATGACAAAGATGGAGTTGGCGGATATCGGCTATATGTGCCTTACATTGATGGTCCCGATAAAATCACCCGTTCCGGACAAAGCAAAGCGCAGGCGTATCGATACTTGAAAAATATTGATCCTGAATTTGCCCGGGCCACGCTAACGTTTGTTCCGGGCGAGCCGATTGATACAGATACGTACTCCGGCTCTATGTCCTCTATCGGGATCATCAACGCCATTCAAGGCTATAACCAGATGCCCAGCTACCTTGCCTCCTTAGGGCGACGTGCCACGCAACTGGAGCGAGTGACCTCAAAGGTGCAGTTTGATGTTCCGCAGGTCAGCTTAGTGACGTTTGTTTCATTTGATAAAACAGAACCTTGGCTCCATTATCAAATCGAGATTCACGATCCTTTGCAGCCCAAAGTCACGGAAGGAAAAGCCGCTTATGAAATCACTGCAAGGTTGTATGCAGGCGATCGGCTGGTTTTTGAAAAAAAGGAAAAACCTGCGTTTGATGTGGCCGGGAATGCTGTTGCGGCAGTGAATGGCCGTCCTTTTCTGTTTGAAGACCGCGTGCCGGTAGTTCCCGGCAAGTACCGACTGGTTCTCAGCGCGCATAATGGCGCTTCCCTCCGTACCTATGACACAGCTTCTGAAGTGACAGTAACCGCTCCGCAGAGCTTTTCCATGGGCGACATCCTGGTGACCAGCGGACATGCCGCCGATTCCCGCAATCAGGCGTTTGCTTTCGAGGGGGTGCGATTTTTCCCCAGCCTGCAGCAGCGCACGGACCCACGAAGCGGACTGAATCTTGTGTACCAGTTGATCGACAATCTGATGTCCACCGATCCGCTTGCTGTGCAATACACGATTGGGAGCTTAGCGGGATCGTTCCGCAAGGTATTTGAAGATAAAATTGATCCCCGGCAGGCGAATGCTTTTGGGTCCATTTTCGTGGCCAAACAGCTTCACCTGGATGATGTGCCAACGGGCGCTTACCAGCTTGCCATTCATATCAAAGACGGAGCCAGCGGCAAGCAAGCAGCCGGTTCCGTGCGTTTCTATGTTGTTCCTAACCCGGAAGAAGCCAGACCCATCGTCGTGTCTCAGGCTTATCCGGCAACGCCCAGAGTGCGCGCCGTAGATCAATATGAGCGAGCCCTGTGTTTCCTCGCGCAAGGGCGCGAACCTGAGGCGTTTCAGGCTCTCCAGACTTCCTGGAACCTTTACCCGAACCCTGCCATTCAGCCTCTGCTGCAGCATCTGCAAGGGCGCACCGGGCAGGGTAAGCAAGAAAACCATACATCGACATCTGTAAAGGAGAAATAAGTTTGTTACAAAAAACAAGTTTTGTCTGTATCCCATTACTGTTGGCATGTGCTGCCTCTGTTTTCGGGCAAGCAGGCGCCGATACTTCCAAGGGATCTCTTGTGGTAGAGGTGCAAGATATCTCTGGCGGTGTAATCTCGGCTGCGCCAGTGACGTTAACAGGTGCGGATGGCGAGCGAAAAGGCACCACGGATTCCCGCGGGCAGGCAAGCTTTTTTGGCATCATCCCCGGAACTTACAAGCTTTCCGTCGAACAGGCTGGCTTCCGTCGTTATGAAGCTACCAATATCAACGTTCTGGCCAACCAGCGCACGCCGGTTCAGGTACAACTGCAGCCCGGTTCCGCAACCGAAGTGGTGCAGGTTTCTGAAAATGTGGCTTCGGTGGATACATCCTCCACTACTGTTGGAACATCCATCACGTCGGATCAGTTCCGGAACATTCCGGTGCAGCGCAATATCGCGTCGCTGCTCTCGCTGGCTCCCGGGGCTTCTCCAGGTCTCGGCACTGACAACCTGAATACTCCGAAAGAGTCCTACAATCCCTCTATTTCGGGCGCAACAGGCTTAGAAAATCTTTACATCATTGACGGCATCAACGCGACGGACACCGGGTATGGCTCTTTCGGTGTTTGGTCCTTGAATTACGGATCGCTAGGAAGCGGTGTGAACTTCGACTTCGTAAAGGAAGTCCAAGTGACTACGGGAGGGTTTGAGGCTCAGTACGGGCAGGCTCTCGGAGGAATCATCAACATCGTTACGTATAGCGGTGGCAATCAGATTCACGGCTCTGCATATGGATACGCGGCGCCTTCCTGGGCAGAGGGCGAATATGCTCAGCCGAATGCCGCAGGACGTATTTCTTCCCCTGTCACGGAACTGTTAGGCCGTCACTCTTATGACTACGGCTTCAACATCGGCGGACCCATCAAAAAAGATAAGTTTTTCTGGTATGGCGGCATCAATCCGACGTTCAACTCCGTTGCTCGTCAGGCTCCTCTTAATTTCGGCGCTCGTGCCCTGGGTCCGCAACCCTGGGATAGCAGGAGCATGAACTGGGTAGGCAAGCTGAACTACAACCTCACGGAAAATCACCGTCTCGAAGCGACCGCCTTTGGTGATCCGTCGCACGACACCACCGGAGTTCACCAGTCCCTTTTGCGTGATGATTTGAACAACGCTTCCGCCGCTGATTACGGCACGCGCAACTGGGCTGTGAAGTACAACGGAGTGCTACCGAAAACAACATTGATCAATGCTTCGTTCGCTTGGGGACATAGTTCATTTACGGAAATGCCTCAATTCCCTGACCTCGCCCAGGTTCGTGATTATTCCAAAATCAAGCCGAATGCGGCTTATACGTTTACCGGCGGGTTGGGTCTTCTGGAAAACAATGAAGGCAATAACAAGCAGTACAACGTGATGGTTACCAAGAATGTCAGCTTCCTTGGCAGCCACCAGATCGATATCGGTTATGGCTTCAACGCAATTGACTATTCCGCGCTCCGTCGTTACACTGGGCGCGGATACTGCCGCTGCCGGCTGCTGCCGGGATTGCCTCGGCGGATGTAGGAAAGATTCAGTATGGCGGTTCCTACTATTTCTACCCCACTCGTGCGGTTGCGGGAGTTACCTATCAGAACGTTTACCGCCTGGTCCGGGGTAATTACAGCAGCCCCAATATCGGAACCTCGTCAGATTACCAGGATGCTTTTATTCAAGATGCTTACCAGGTAAACCGCTTCCTTACTTTCAAGGTAGGGGTGCGTTGGGAGCAGCAGCAGATCAGTGGCACGTCTACTCAATACGTTTTTGGAGGCAACTGGGCTCCCCGGCTTGGCTTCATCATTGATCCTACAGGTTCTCGCAAAACAAAGATCTATGCGAACTACGCATTGTTCTTTGAGAAAATCCCCCAGGATCTGGCAGTGCGCGCTCAGTCTTCTGAACAGGCTTACAGTAACTTCTACTCGTTTGGCCTGCCGCAGACCACCGCTAATCTGGTTCCTGGCACTGTTGCCGCTAACTCCGGTGCTGATCCGACGATTATCGCGGGTGGAACCAAGGCGCAGTTCCAAGAAGAAGAAGTGGCTGGCGTGGAACGTGAGCTAGGAAAAGGAGTTGTGGTAGGCGCGCGTTTTATCCACCGGCAAATCCAACGCGTAATTGAGGATATCTCCGGCATCACGGTTGAGCAATACTTGGCGGGAAGCCCTCAGCAGTATGTAATTTCCAATCCGAATGCGTCCCTGGATATCTTCCACAATGCTACGCTGTGCGGCAACGGTCCCAATTGTGACCCAGGCGGTTCTGGCTACACCACGGCTAGCGGTCAGCTTGGTTCAGATGGCAGGCCAGATGGATTCCCTGACCCCCGGCGAGTCTACAACGCCTTGGAACTCACAGGTGAAAAACGCTTCGGCAATAACTGGTCCTTGCTGGCTAACTATCGTCTGTCAAAAACCTTCGGTAACTATGAAGGAAATTTCCGCAACGATAACGGCCAGTCTGATCCAAACATTACATCATTGTTTGATTTCGCTTTCAGCCCTGCTTTGGCGGATCAGTTCCGTGTTGGCGTTCTCCCCGGTGACCGTCGCCATATCACCAACCTTTATGGCAACTATCTATTCTTTGGGAAGCTAAATGTCGGGTTGGGGTATCAGAGTCTTTCCGGCGCCCCATTAACTAAACTGTTAGCGCACCCTGCTTACGGCAATGCCGGTGAACTTCCTTCCGGTTTGCGTGGAGCAGCCGGACGGACCCCCTGGCAGAACTACCTCGACGCGCATGTGGATTACCAGGTCCCGATGCGTTCCGAACGGTTTCGCCTGAAAGCTGCTGCCGACATCTTCAATATCACGAACCGCAAAACGGTCGTAAGCGTTGATGAAAACTTTGAGCTGGCTGGCACCACTTCCACCAATGGCCAGCCTACCAATCTCGATTACCTCAAGCCTTTGCAGGACCATCGCCCCATTTACGGGCGCTTCTCCCTGCGCTTGGAATTCTAAGTTTTTCTTTTGGTCTGTATTACCCTCTCGGGGAGCCTTCGGGCTCCCCATTTTTATTGGGGCATACTGGTAACAGCGTATGCGCAAACGCTTGCTTTACGGCTCAGGAGTAGTGCTTCTGCTGATCCTGGTTACTCTCGTGGTCTGGCAAGGCTCCTTTGATTTTGGTACATACGGTCCGGCGGACCCGGCGCAAACACTCACTTTGTGGGGTGTTTCCACCCTGATCTTTGTGCTCATGGTGTGGCTCGGCTTTATGCTGGTGCGCACCGGCGTGAAACTCCTGGTGGAACGGCGGACCAACCGGGAAGGCTCGCGCATCAAGACCAAACTGGTGGTGGGCGCTCTTGCCCTCAGCTTCATGCCCGTGTTTTTCATGCTTCTGTTCAGTTATGAAGTGATGAACAGGAACCTGGAAAAATGGTTTGCCAAGCCGGTTCAGGTGCAGCGCGCCGATTTCATTGAAATTGCCAATGCCCTTTCGCGGGAAGTGCAGGACCGTGTCAATCTGCAAGCCTCCTTGCTTGCTTCTCTGCCGGAGACTCGCCTCCAGTTAGCGGGCGGCACTGTGTTTCCAGGCTACCTCGAGCAGTTCTGCCGTGAGCAGAATTTATGGGGAGCATCCCTTTACCGGGCGGGCAGGGCTGCTCCGGTTGCTTTTTGTGGACATGGGGAAAGAAGCAAGACTTTCCAGGGCGACTTTGCTCTCGCGAATCGGCCCGTGTATTGGGTCGGGCAGCAAATTGGTTATGTACAGGCCGTGGCGAGTGTTCCGGTCGATGTGGTGCGAACACGCCGAGAGGTAGAAAAGTTTAACGAATATTACCAAGGGCTGGAATCAGGGCATCGCAGTATCCGGCAAAGAAATATCTTGCTGCTTTCCCTGATTTCCTTATTCATTCTGTTTGTTGCCATGTGGATTGCTTTGTTCTTGTCCAAACAGATCAGCGTTCCCATTGCCGCTCTTGCCCATGCGGCGCAGGAAGTCGGGCGCGGCAATCTGGCTTACCGGGTGGATGTAGGCGCAAATGATGAGCTGGTCGGATTGGTGCAGGGCTTTAATCGCATGACGGAACAGTTGGAAGCGAATCGCTGCGAACTGGATGCCCGGCGAAGTTTCACGGAAACCATTCTGGAAAATATTCCTACCGGCGTGATTTCGCTTTCCTCAGATGGGCGTATTCAACGTGTAAATCGTGCCCTCCGCACCATTCTTCCCGAAGAACTAGTAGTGACTGCACAGCGTCTGGAAGACCTATTCCCTCGCGAAGACGCGGCGGAAATGCGCTACCTAATGAATCGGGCGCGTCGCACAGGCATTGCGTCGCAGCAATTAGACCTGAAGTTTGGCTCGCAAACGTTGTATCTGGCCGTTACGGTTTCCGCCCTGCAAGACAGGGCATTGCTAAACTCCGGGTTTGTAATGGTCATTGAAGATACCAGTGACGTTTTCCGCGCGCAACAAGCGGCTGCGTGGAAGGAAGTGGCGCGCCGGGTCGCCCATGAAATCAAAAATCCGCTTACTTCCATCAGCCTCTCCGCCGAGCGTGTCAGCCGTCAGGTCAGCCGTGTGGAGTTGCCGCCTCCAGTGGGGCGCATTGTTCGCGAATGTACGGAGACCATCCTTTCAGAGGTCCATTCCGTGAAGAGTCTGGCAGATGAGTTTGCGCAGTTCGCTCGCTTTCCTGCGGCTCAGCCCACTCTTTGCTCCCTGAACCAGATTGTGGAAAATGCGCTTGCCGTGTTTGCCGGGCGTTTAGGAAACATCGAGATCCGCACGGACCTTGCTTCTCACCTCTCGCCGATTCTGGTAGACCCGGAACAGTTCAAACGTGTTGTGGTGAATTTGATTGATAATGCCGCCGAAGCCATGCAAGACTGCCCGCTTCGGCGTTTGCATATTCTGACGCAAGCCGGCATTGGAGAAACGGTGGAACTGCTATCGAAGATACGGGTAAAGGCGTCTCGCCGGAAGAGAAAGCCAAGCTGTTTCTTCCATATTTCTCAACCAAGGGGCGGGGAACCGGCCTGGGCCTTGCCATTGTGAATCACATTCTTTCCGACCATAACGCCCATATTCGCGTAGAAGATAACTCTGCCGTTGGCACACGATTCACCATTGAAATTCCTGCTGCTGCGGATGCCGCTCTCGCCAGCGAATGCAGCCGACCCGGTTCTTGCCACATGAAAGGCCAACGCATTCTGATCGTGGATGATGAGCCTGGAATCCGTCAGTCCCTGGGCGGCGTTCTGGAAGACGAAGGCTATTCGGTGGAAACGGTGGAAACCGGGGAAGCCGCCCTTGGGATTCTCAGCCGCGACTTATTCGACCTTGTATTTCTGGATATCTGGCTTCCCGGAACGGACGGCTTGGAAATCCTGGCGCGTATTCAGGAAATCCCCTTTGCCGCACGCCCGCAAGTGGTCATGGTTTCCGGCCATGGCTCCATTGAAGCGGCAGTGCGTGCCACCAAACTGGGCGCATTTGATTTTCTGGAAAAGCCGCTTTCGCTGCGAAAAGCTGACCGTGGTCACAAAAAACGCGCTGGAACAAAGCCGGCTGCAACTGGAAAACAGCTACCTAAAAGGCGACATCGCTTCCAAGTACCGGATTATCGGGGAAAGCGTACCCATGAAAGCCCTGCGCCAACAGTTGGCGCTGATGGCGGGAACCAATGGCCGAGTATTGATTTATGGAGAAAGCGGGACCGGTAAAGAATTAGTCGCACACGCCATCCATGCCATCCAGCCCGCAGGCAGGGCAAATGCTTTTATTGAGGTGAACTGCGCAGCCATTCCGGAAGAACTGATCGAAAGTGAGCTGTTCGGCCATAGCAAAGGAAGCTTCGCCAGCGCCCATGAAGCCAAGGCCGGCAAGTTTCAGAAGGCCGACGCTGGCACCATTTTCCTGGACGAAGTAGGCGACATGAGCCTGCGCACGCAGGCCAAGGTCTTGCGCGCACTGGAAGAGCAGCGTTTTGAACCGGTGGGCGCGCAGGATTCCATTCAGGTAGATGTGCGCGTCGTAGCGGCTACCAACAAGAACCTGGAAGAGGAAATCGAGAGTGGCAACTTCCGGGAAGATCTGTTCTATCGCCTGAATGTGATTCCCTTTCATGTGCCGCCGTTGCGGGATCGGCTGGAAGACATTCCCCTTCTGGCCGATTTTTCTTGCGGGAATTCACCACCGCATATGGACGAAAGCCCAAGGAGTTGACTCCGCAAGCCTACGAGTTGCTGCAGGAACACCATTGGCCGGGAATGTGCGGGAACTGCGGAACCTGATTGAACGCCTCGTGATCCTGAATCCGCAGGTGCGCGTGGATGCTCGCCATATTCCGCTCACTGTTCCTCGTCGGATACCCGCAGACCGGGCACTGGATCGCTTTGGCAGTCTTCAGGAGGTACGGGAATCAGCCGAGCGCGAGTACATTTTGAAAAAACTGGAAGAAACCAACGGCAATGTCACGCGCACGGCCGAACTTCTGGGCCTGGAACGAAGCAACCTGTACCGGAAGATGAAGACCTTGGGAATCACTCCGGAGTAGATGCGCCTCTATTCCAATGGCTGGTTGGTGTAATCGGACGTTGGGATCGCTCCATAAGAGCACGGTACTTCCGAAGCAGTTCGTAAAGCACAATGCCTCCCGCAGTGGAAACATTGAGTGAATGCTTCATTCCCAGCATGGGAATGCGGATATGCCGATCCGCGCTTGCCGCCAGTTCCGGCCCCAGGCCATCTTTTTCGTGGCCAAAGATCAGGCACACCGGAAAGCTGGGAATCCAGTCGAAGATGTCCACGGAATGGAGGCTGGTTTCAATCGCGGCAATCTCGTATCCTTGCTCGCGCAATCGGTGCACAAGTGCCACGCCGCTTTCCACGCGTTCCCAAGGCACCGTTTCTTCGGCTCCCAAAGCGGTTTTGCTGATTCCTTTGTGTGGCGGCGAACCAGTGATGCCGGAAAGGTACAGTTTTTCCACTCCTGCTGCATCGCAAGTGCGAAAAAATGATCCAACATTGTAGAGGCTACGCAGATTATCCAACAGCACGGCTACAGGCAGTTTCATGGCATCCTGGTAGGCTTGTGCGGCCATTGTTACCTGGTAAGGGGTCTGCTCATTCATTGTTAATATGGAAGAACTAATGCTTTCCATCGTAATTCCGATTCATAATGAGGAACATTCCATTCTTCCTCTTTATGACCGTCTGACGGCAGTTCTGATCGGGTTACGACGGCAGTACGAGATTCTGTTTATTGACGACGCTTCCACGGATAAAAGCTTTGAGCTCCTGGCAAATCTGGTCCAAACAGACCCGCGCTTAAAAGTTTTGCGTCTCCGTCGGAACTTTGGCCAAACGGCGGCTCTTTCTGCTGGGTTTCATGAATCGCGCGGCAGGGTGGTGATTGCCATGGATGGCGATCTGCAGCATGCGCCGGAAGACATTCCCGCTTTGCTTTCCAAGATCGACGAAGGCTATGACATTGCCAGCGGTTGGCGCAAAGAACGCGTAGATAATGCGGTAACGCGGAAGATTCCGTCCCGTATCGCCAATTGGCTCATGTCCAAGGCGTCCGGCATTGAACTCCGTGACTTTGGAACTACCTTTAAAGCTTATCGGGCGGAAGTTCTGAAAGATGTTCACCTGTATGGGGAGTTACATCGCTTTATTCCGGCACTGGCCAGCATCTACGGCGCACGCGTGGCGGAAGTGCCGATTCAGAATACGCCTCGCTTATCCGGGGATTCGCATTATGGCTTGAGCCGTACGTTCCGCGTTCTGTTTGATATTCTTACCATCCGGTTCCTGTTGAAGTACTTCACCCGCCCCATGCACTTTTTCGGAAGCCTGGGGTTGTTTGCCACCACCATGGGCGGCGCAATCCTGGCTTTCTGTGCCATTAAAAAGATAATTTCCGGAGCGGATATTGTTCAGCAGCACGGCCCTCTGATGATTGCCGGCAGCATATTCCTGGTCACCGGCGTAATGCTGTTCAGCACCGGATTGATTGGGGAATTAATGATTCGCACTTATTTCGAAAGCCAGGGCCGCCGCATCTATGCTGTTCGCGACGTATTAACTCAAAAACGTCGCCAGGCAGTATAAATCCACTATTCCTTTTTATTCTTTCTTTATTTCTTACCTATTTTGCTCGCTTTGCGATAAAACAAGGGAGAGAAATCTCCTGTGGGGATGCTCTTATTAGTCAGCAGCCCAGGTGAGTTACAATCAGTGAAGCAATTCTTGGAATATCAAACTCCTCCCGAAACGCAAAACCGTAGGATTCGGGTTTTGCTGGCGGATGACGATGCATCGTTTCGCCATTTAATGACCAATTTAGTGGAGCCGGAAACGGACCTGCAGCTTGTTGGGGAAGTCACGGAAACTGACAAGGTCGTGGGAGCCATTCAACAGCAGCAGCCCGATATTGTTCTTCTTTCCTTAACCCCCGGCGTGTTGAATGGGTTCCAGATTCTGGAACAACTCTATCCGGTCAAGCTGAGCACCCGAATTATCGGGCTGGCGGAATCAGAAAATCAGGCGGAATACGTTCGTGCAGTGCGTTTAGGCTGCCGAGGGATTCTTCTGAAAACAGTATCCAGTCCGCTCATGCTGAAATCGGTACGCAAAGTGTTTGAGGGAGAACTCTGGCTGGATCGGATTACCACGGCAGAGGTACTTCGTCAGTTTACGCAAGAACAGGTAAATGGACCACGTCTTCGTGAGCGTGATCGGGACCAGAAAACCACCCCTCTCAGTCCTCGTGAAAAGGAGATCGTAGGGCTGGTCATGCAGGGGTACAAGAACAAAGAGCTGGCGGAAAAGCTGGTGATCAGCGAACAAACGGTCAAAAATCATATGCACAATATTTTTGACAAGTTAGGTGTTTCTGATCGCCTGGAACTCGCTCTTTACGCCATTCATAACCGTCTTCACGAATAGAATTTTTCCGTACCAGATCGCCTAACGGGTCGTGTTTTCTGTTGGAAAGCATAGATATTCCTTCCAGGCAAAGAGGTACAATGAAAGATTCTATGCGCACAATGTTTTTGAACCCCCCGTCGTTTGAGGGCTTTGACGGCGGGGCCAGTTCACGCTGGCCGGCTTCGCGCGAGATCGAGTCTTACTGGTATCCGGTATGGCTGTGTTATCCCGCTGGCATGTTGCCGGACAGCAAGGTAGTCGATGCTCCCCCGCATAAAATCTCCATCGAGCAAACCGTGGAAATGGGCAAGGACTTTGAGCTTCTGGTCCTGTTTACTTCTACCCCCGGCTTTGATGTCGATGTGAAGATGGCCAACATGATGAAGGAGGCGAACCCGAAGCTGAAGGTCTGCTTTGTGGGACCTCCCGTTACGGTTGAGCCGGAAAAAACGTTGTAACGCCACGAACGCCATTGATTTTGTGGTGCGCCGCGAATTTGATCACCAGATTGTGGCATATGCCAATGGCACTCCGTTGGAAGAATTGCCCGGGGTTTCGTTCCGGAAAGACGGCAAGATCGTCAACAACCCGGAAGGGCCGGTAATTGAAAATCTGGATGAGCTTCCCTGGGTCAGCAAAGTATACAAGCGAGATCTGGACGTTACGCAACTACAATGTCCCGTTCCTGCTGAATCCGTTATATTTCGCTGTATACCTCTCGCGGTTGCCCTGCGATGTGTACGTTCTGCTTATGGCCGCAGACTCACTCCGGCCATCGCTGGCGGCTGCGTTCTTCTGACGATGTTGCCAATGAGATGCGTTACATCAAAGAAAACTTTCCCGGAGATCAAGGAAGTCTTCTTTGACGACGATACCTTCAATTACAAACAGGCTCGCACGATTGAGTTGTGCGCCAAGTTGAAGCCGTTGAATATGACGTGGTCCTGCACGTCGCGTGTCACCACGGATTATGACACCCTGAAGGCCATGAAAGAGGCAGGGTGCCGTCTGCTGATCGTAGGCTATGAATCGGGTGATCCGCAAATTCTGAAGAACATCAAAAAAGGCGCCACGATTGATATGGCCGAGCGCTTCACTGCGAATTGCAAGAAGCTGGGCTTATTGATTCACGGCGACTTCATTGTGGGTCTTCCTGGCGAATCGCGGGAAAGCATTCGCAAGACCATCGATTTTGCAAAGAAGCTGGATAACGAAACCATTCAGGTTTCCATTGCGCATCCTTATCCCAGGCACAGAGTTCTACGAGTATGCCCGCAAGAACGATCTGATTTCGATTGGCAACATGACCGATGAAGTCGGTCATCAACTGCCTAAAGTGATCTATCCAGGCTTGGATGAAGCGGAATTGGTGGAATGGGTCGAGCGTTTTTACGGCGAGTATTACTTCCGGCCTCGCGTGATTTGGCGCGTAGTGAGCAAAGCCCTATTCAACTCTCATGATCGCAAGCGTCTGACCAAGGAAGCCAAAGAATACATGGCGCTCCGTGCCAAGCGGAAACGCTTTATCTCGGATCACCGGCAAGCTTCTTCTGCCGCCGCTCCTGCTGGCGACTAGAGCGGATGCCTGTAGTTATCGGGGAGCTCTGCGAAACGATTCCGCAGACCAAAGAACAATCGGGACAGGTGAAGACCCGCGTCTTTACTCTGATTGTGATCCTGGCCAATGTTTTAGGGGATTCCTGTTTGCGCATTGGAATGAAGCAAGTGGGAAGCTTGGTGTCACGCCCGGCTACAGCTTACCTGTTAGCTTTTTTGAATCCTTGGGTGACGGTTGGGGTTTCCTTGCTGATTCTTTGGATGTTGTCCCATATGGCTCTGCTGAGTTGGGCGGATTTGAGTTATGTTCTGCCCGTGACCAGCATTGGCTATGCGTTGGTAGCGATTTCCGGCAAGCTGTTTCTGCATGAAACAGTATCGCTTTGGCGCTGGGCAGGCATTTTGCTGATTGTAGGCGGCGTTGTTTTAGTGGGTCGAACAGACTACAACACTACCCGAAAGCATTCCGAGTGAAGTGGTTCCTGGTAGCCGTGATTGTGGCCTGCACCACGGTAGGCGAAATTCTGCAGGCGCAAGGAATGCGGCAGCAAGGGGAAATCAATGATTTCCATCCCACTGCACTAGGCCGCGTCTTGGCTGCTATGGCTCGCAACCGGACGCTGATTTTCTCTGTGCTTTGCATGGCGCTTTCCTTTTTCACCTTCATGACCTTGCTAAGCGTGGCCGATGTAAGCTTTGCTGTTCCTGCTACCGCCGCCAGTTATGTGCTGGAAACAGTGCTGGCCAAATGGATTTTGCATGAACAGATCAGCCCGCGGCGCTGGCTAGGCGCTTTATTGGTAGCTGGTGGCGTAGCGCTTCTTTCCGTGTGATCCTTCTAGCGCTTCCGGCAGTAGCCGCCGCATTCTATTGGGCGCTGGCGTGGTATGCGGCTTTCCGACAACTCAGGCAAGTTCCCGTTCTTTCCCCGTTTCAGCCTCCAGTTTCCATCCTGAAACCAATCCGTGGGCGCGATGAGCGCTTCTTTGACGCTTTGGTTTCTCACGCTCAACAGCATTACCCGGAGTTTGAAATTCTGTTCGGTGTTCGCGACCCGCAAGACGCTGCACTCGCGGACATCTATCATCTCCAAGCAGAATTTCCTGAGCTTCCCATCCGCATCATTACGGATGCGCCAGATGCGCCAAATGGGAAAGCCGCGATGTTGATCGCCTTGGCTGCTGCGGCACGCTATCCGACATTGCTGGTGAATGACAGCGATATCGTGGTCTCGCCGGATTACCTGCAGACCGTAGTGGCTCCGCTTGCCGATCTTTCCGTCGGCGTGGTGACTTGCTTATATCGGGCACGTGGCGCTTCCTTTCCGGCGCGTTTTGAAGCATTGGGCATCACCACGGATTTTGCCCCTAGCGTGTTGGTGGCTCGTACTGTGGGCGTAGTGGAATTTGCGCTTGGTTCCACCATGGTGTTTCGGAAAGAACAACTGCAACAGATTGGCGGCTTCGCCACCATCGCCCATTATCTGGCGGACGATTACCAATTAGGGGCACGTATCTCGAAATTGGGATATCGAGTGGTGCTGGCTGCATGCCCAGTGGAAACCAACCTTGGCGCGGGTTCCTGGCGTGATGTGTGGAAGCACCAGGTGCGTTGGTCCAGAACAGTTCGTGTTTCGCGTGGTTCGGGTTACGTGGGTTCGGTGATTACACACGCTACGTTGTGGAGCATTGTAGCCATTGCAGCGGGTGCTTGGCCGGTGGCGTTGGTTTGTTTGGCGCTTCGATTTGCCGCTGCCGCTACCACTGCCCGAGCGCTGCAGGATTCCCAAGTGGCATGGTGGCTGATTCCGTTTCGAGATCTATTCGGTACTGCGGTTTGGGCTGCGGGTTTAGCAGGCAGCACCGTGGAATGGCGCGGAGAAACGCTTCGGTTGCGCAAAGATGGACGAATTTCCTGAGCGCTCTTAAGCGCTCTTACTTGCGCAATTCAGGAAAGAACTTCAGCACCAATTCATGAACAGCTTTTCCGATGCCAGGGCCAAAGCCTTGAAAGTAGATGTCACTCACCGGAATCACGTGCTGATTTTTGCCTGCTGGCGTTAAGGCAATTCCGGGAAGCTTCAGCACGCCGGGAATGCTGCCTGCTCGCTCAAAACTTCGTTCCGTCATCAGCACAATATCCGGTGCGGCGGCAATCACGCCTTCTTCCGTAAGGGGGCGAAAGCCCTCAAACTGAGTAACGGGATTCACGCCTCCAGAGAGTTGAATCATTTCAGAGATGCGTGTATTGGTTCCTGAAATGTTGCCTCCCGGCATGTTGGCTCCTAGCCCGCAGAAGATCACTTTTGGATGGTTGTGAACGCGGCCGAGCAACGCTTTGACTTGCGCCATTTCACTGTCAATCGAGCGAATTAACTGCTCGCCTTTTGCCTCGCGATTCACTAAGTGAGCAATCTGGCGAACACTGGCTTTTACTTCTTCCAGCTTGTAATTGCGCTGAATCACAACCACATTCAGGCCAGCCTGTTTCATCTGAATCAAGGCTTCCGGCGGACCGACATCCACCGTTGCCAGCACCAGCGTTGGCTTGAGTGAAACAATCCCTTCAGAATTGATGGTGCGGAAGGCGCCAACTAATGGCAGCTTTGCGGTTTGGGGAATGTAGTCATGGCTGGAATTATCAATCGCCACTACGTTTGCCCCCACGCCCAGGGCATACAGCGTTTCCGTAATGGAAGTTCCAATGGAAACAATGCGGCTGGTGTCCGCAGCCTGTGCAGTAGCAAAAGCAGCAAAAAGAAGTGCCAGGATTTTCAAAACACAAACCTCAAAAGGAATTGAAATGCTCGGCCAGGCTCCACGTTGGAAATGCCGGATAGGCCTTGTCCCAGGCCGGGAGAAGTAGTTGGGTCCGGTAAGCCGGTAGCAAGATTGCCATACACGCCCTGCCTGCCCACAATGTTGGAATGATTAAAGATATTGGAGCCTTCCACGCGGAAGTTAGCGCGGATGCGCTCACTAAAAACAAACTCACGAGCCAGAAAAATTCCGGCGTCATAGGTAGGCGTTCCACGCCCTACATTGCGTCCGATTACTGCACCGTTGATCACCGGGCGGTCTGAAGTTGCTCCATCCCCATTGTTATCCGCGCCCGTGGTGATGTTGAAAGGCCGGGCCGAAGCGAGCGTGGTGAAGGTGCCTGTGATGAATCGTGCAGGCAATTGATACGAGCCGCTGATTGCGGCGCGATGCCGCTGGTCCAGAATGCTGTTGCCCCGTTCCGCGCTTCCCGTGAAATTCGGATCGTTGGGATCACTGGAAGAATCGGGTTCCACGTTGTTGATGGTGTGGGAATAAGTGTAAGTAGCAAGCAGGGAGAAGTTTCGGCTGAGCCGTTTATTCAGCCGTACCTGAAGCGCGTTGTACAGACTCGCGCCATTATTCACAACGGCCTGAATACGCCGGTAACCGCCTGCAACCGGCACAATGGGCCGTGTCGCATCCGCTTGCGCAGAAGTTCGCACTTGCCCAGGCACCGTGCGGATAAATGGCGCTGGAGCATTCAAATCCAGTGTTCGATTGATCTTCAAGGTGTGCTGGTAAACATAGTCCACGCTCAGGAACCAACGGGACGCCAACTGGCGTTCCACGCCAAAGGTAGCCTGCTGCGTGTACGGATTCAAAAGCTGATTCGGGTAATTGATGAGCTTGGAAACATCAAAGAACTGAGAATAATCACTCTGGCGTCCGGGGCGAATCACAATGTCACGCGCAGGCACGGAAGCACCCGTAGGAAGCGAGGAGAAAGGTGCCAGAGAAGCAGGAAATCCAAGCTGACCAGGAGTGGTCGTGAAACTGAAGTACCCTGTTGGGCCGTTCAAGGCAAACATAGCGCCGATATTAGCGGGAAGCTCAGAGTAATAGATTCCATACCCGCCGCGCAGCACGGTTTTGTTGTCGCCGAGAACATTGTAAGCAAAGCCTACACGTGGAGAGAAATTATTTGTATCGTCAGTAAAGGTTTGCCGCTCATATCGCAAGCCTAAATCAACGGTGAAGTTGCGGCTGATGCGGTATGTGTCTTGCACAAACAAGGCCCAGATCCATTCTGTTACGTGATAGGAAGGATTACCGAAGGCCTGTGTATAGCGTGCTACGTCGTTGATGGTTAATGCAGAAGTGGGAGTGGTCGCGGGGATGCCTGTTTTGAATGTGAACTGCCCCAACACATAAGCACTGCCGAATTCTGTGCCGTTACCACCTGAACTGTCGTAAATCGCATCCGCGCCAAAGCGCAAGGAGTGTTTGCCTCGATTCAGCGAAAAGGTATCCAGAATCTGATACTGATGATTCAGCAGGTTTGCCGAGCGAGATTCTCCTTCCGTGGAAATACCGGGCCGTACCAACTGAGTGGAAAGCTGTAGCGGTTCAAACTTGGTGATGGGTGAGCCGATCTGTGTTTGCACGCGAAGTTCGTTCAGAGCGGAAGGAGTGAACACGGTGGTGTCAGAAATCTGCGCGTTATACGTTCTGCGGGAAAACACACGAGCGACGCTGGGCAGCGCATTGCTGCCGACAGCATCGTTTGGATTGGTATCACGGTTGCGATCCGCATTCACTCGCGCGCTCAGCGTATTGCTGTTATTAATCTGATGGTCCAGCCTTCCCATCATGAGCGCTTGCCGGAAGTTGCCACTATAAATGCCGGGAGCTAATGGAGAAAGAATGGCCGAATCGCGATGTTCATTTGTGAACTCGCCGGCTAGTAAGAAATGAGTACGATCCTTCTGCAATGGCCCAGAGAACACGCCGCTGACTTGTTGTAGGCGGTCTTCTACACGTCGCGTCGTGTTCGGGCTGCTTGCTTCCAGCGTGCCCGGTCGAAACATGTAGATGAAATCCCCATGAAACAGGTTCGTGCCGGACTTGGTGACTACATTCATTACCGCACCGGCGCTTCTTCCAAACTCAGCCGAAAAGCTGCTTGGGGAAACGCTGAACTCCTGAATCGCCGCAAAAGGAATATTGGTGAAGATGCTTTGACGGCCCCAATTGTCATCACCTGAGGAGCCATCAATCACGAACGGAGTTTGCCGCCTGCCAGCCCCATTGACCACAAACAGAGTGTTGTTCAAGAACAAATCACCTGTTCCTCTGGCAGATCGCACTGCCGCATCCAGAAGCGGAAGCGTGGTGATTTTCCGGCCCAGCACGGGCGTGTTTTCAATCTTCCCCAGATCCAACCGTGTTTCCAGTTGTGGCGTATCGGAGCGGATGCCTTGCACAGTGCCGATCACTTTGATGTTGCTGTGGCCGCCCTGGGGCTGCAGCGTGGCATTCACTGTCGCGCTTTCATTGGCACGCAGTTCCAAGCCAGAACGCTGTTCGGTGGAAAATCCGTCCTTTGTGATCGTGAGTTGATATCGACCAGTAAGAGGCAGCCCGGCGATGTTATACCGTCCATCTCTTCCGGTGTGTGCGGCACGCCGCACGCCAGTATCCGTGTTGAGTAAAACTACATCGGCATTGTCAACCGTGGCACCACTGGCATCCAGAATCAAACCTTGCACAATCGCTGTATCCGGAGTCTGTGACCAGGCGGCAAGCGTAGCAAGAAGCACAACTCCGGCGAGCTTGAACATGGGAAATTCATGACAGTTTAGCACCTATCGGGATTGGGAGGATTGAGACAAATATGCTATACCTAAGGCTTTGTTAATAAATTTATGGCATATGTAATCGCAGAACCCTGCATCGGTACAAAAGACACAGCCTGTGTTGATGCTTGTCCAGTGGATTGTATCCATCCCAAAAAAGATGACGCAAAATTTGCTGATGTTGAGATGATCTATATCGACCCGGTGGAGTGTATTGATTGCGGAGCCTGTGTCCCGGTATGTCCGGTTTCAGCTATCTTTGCCTTAGATGATCTGCCGGAAAAGTGGACTGACTTCACCCAGAAAAACGCTGAGTTCTTCGGTCGTTGAATTTTGCTGGCTCGGCGTCGTATTCATGCCGTGAGGAATTGTGCAGTTTGAAGACGATCTGAGCCAGATACTCCCCCTCGCTTTTCCCCACCGCGCAAAGTTCATTCACCAATCGGCGCAGTATTTGTCCCTGGTTGCCGAAGCGAATGAATACATGAACCTGACTCGTATCACTAGTTCGCGGGAAGCAGCCGTTAAGCATGTGTTCGATTCAGCATATCCCTGGCATCTGTTTTCCTCGGCAGTTTCTGTGTTGGATGCGGGCACGGGAGCTGGCTTTCCTGGAATTCCATTAGCCTTGGCGCTTCCTGAAGTCCAGTTCACTCTTTGCGAATCCATCCAGAAAAAAGCCCGCTTTGTGCAAAGCGTTGTGGATGCTTTAAGTCTCCCTAACGTAGAGGTGGTTGCCGAACGGGCAGAAACCATTCTGCTGACGGCACGGTTTGATATCATCACGGCTCGCGCTGTTGCCCCTTTAGAGCGTGCGCTTTCATTGTTTGCTGGCGGTTTGAAAAGGAGTACACGCGCATTGCTGTACAAAGGGCCGGATGTGGAAACGGAAATTGCGGCTTGCCTTTCTGAGGCGCGTAAACGCCGCCTTACCATTCAAGTCATTGAGCGATACCAACTGCCGGATGAACTGGGAAGCCGCACAATCGTGGAAATGAGGAATGCTGGTTGACCCTGTCTTTGCTGGTTCCGATGGCTGTGCCAACTGCCGCTTCTGCTTATGTACTTGTGGTGGCGGCTTCCTTCACTGCGGGTGTGATCAACGCAATGGCCGGTGGAGGTTCTTTTCTCACCTTTCCCTCCCTGCTGGCCGTGCATTTGCCGCCT
Source organism: Bryobacterales bacterium (assembly GCA_963791675.1). Classification (GTDB taxonomy): domain Bacteria; phylum Acidobacteriota; class Terriglobia; order Bryobacterales; family Bryobacteraceae; genus JALYXI01. The sequence goes on along the minus strand of CAWBTD010000018.1, from coordinate 73,293 downwards.
GTGAATGCCAATGCGACAAGTACTGTAGCACTTTGGCCAGGGCAAATTGCATCTTTGGTGGCCTTCCGCAAAGAACTCCCCAGCATCCGGCATTATTTACTGCCAGCAGCCATCGCTTCCGCCTTAGGCGGCACCGCCGGTGCCATAGCACTGCTGTTCACCAGCCAGCGAACTTTCCTGAAATTAGTGCCCTGGCTGCTTTTGTTTGCCACGGTGTTGTTCACCGTGAGCGGTCCGCTAGGGAAGTGGCTCAACGCTCGCAGGGCAAAACGGACGGGAGGAACAGATCAGAAAATCGGTTTCTCGCCAGCCTTGTTTTTCTGGCTCTGCTTTGTGACGTTTTATATCGGGTATTTTGGCGCTGGGGCAGGGTTTCTCTGTATTGCGCTGTTTTCACTCTATGGTTTGACTCAGTTAAGTCAGATCAACGCCCTGAAGGTGATTTGTATGTCGGTGGCAAATGGGCTTGCCGTGATCACGTTTATTTTGGCGCAAGCTGTGTATTGGAAGGAATGCCTGTTGATGATGCTGGCAGCAGTTCTGGGAAGCTATCTGGGTGCTCATTACTCCCGTAAACTCAATCCTGCTGTTTTACGAGGCATCATTATTGGAACGGGTTTATTTCTTTCGATCTATTACTTCATTCGGTACTAGCAGTCAGGCAGGGTAAAAGGAATATCACTTTTGGACGGGAAATAAAAAAAGGGTTGCTGCTTTTCAGCAGCAACCCTTTTTAAGATTACAACTACTTGGACTGAGCAAAACGGCGACGGGCGAGAGCACCGATACCGAGAAGACCGCTACCCAAGAAGATCATGGAAGCAGGTTCCGGAACACCACTGGTCGGGGAAAACGTACCAGAGTAAGAAGCTGCTACAGTGCCGCCAGCATTCAGAACTGCTAATACGGACGCAATATTCTGTCCTGCCAACTGCGTGGTGAAGATACCAACATAGGGAGTAGAGCCAGAAGCCAAGCTGGTAGTGTAGCCGTTCAGAAACGTATTCAAAGTGATGGAAACAGTGTTTGCCTGCCCAGAGGATGCATCAACTGTGTTGCCATTGGTCAGCGTAAAGGGCGAACCAGCCGGGGTGCAAGAAGCACCAGTAGCGGTACCATTCGCGCAACCAGCCAGCGTGCCGGTTCCACCAGGAATAGAAGTCAGATCAAAGATCACTCCATTTGCAAACGTCATGAAAGACGAAACAGCCTGCGAGAAAGGCGGGCCAGCAAGGTCTTTCACCGTTCCGGTGGTTCCAACAGCGGAAACAAAGCTGCCAGTGGCAGGAACCGTGGTGGTGTAAGTTCCTGTGGTGCCCGGGCTAGGCGTGTTGCCGGTGTAAAAATCGATTGTGGTACCAGAAACGCCCACAACTCCACCGACATTAACGATGCCAGTGATCATTGTGGCCGAAGCCGGGTTAACAAATAAAGAAAATGCACTCACGACACCCGCGAGTGTTGTTACGGAAAGCATGTTACGAAGTGACACTAAGAACTTCCTCCAGTTTATGTAGGTAAACCAAGTACCTACGAAATACTACCTTAGGTTGTATTGCTTAGGGAAGAGCTAAAAGTACTATCGGGGAGAAAAATAAAATTTATATCGAGAGAGCTAGGGATTTTGCTAGGAGTTTAGGGATACTTTCGCTATGCTTTCACAAGCATTTTGCCCATCTCCACATGCTACAGTCTGTGTGCATCTTTTGTAAGAGCAAATTGTTAAAAAACGAACATGCGAGCAGCCATGCTGCACAAACCCCGGTCCTCTTGGCGACCAGTGCCGTTTCTTGTTTTTCTTGGGCTATTGCTGGTAGGGCTTGCGTTTTTCTCTGTTTCCCAAGGGGCAGTCCCTATCTCGCCTGCGGAATGCTTCCGCATTCTTGCCCGTTGCGTCGGTTTTCCTGTGCAACCGGTAGATTTCCAGAAACAAGCCGTCCTTCTCAGTATTCGGTTACCCAGAATTTTACTGGCCATTTTGGTTGGTGCCGGGCTGGGCATTTCCGGGGCAGCGATGCAAGGGCTGATGCGAAACCCTTTAGCTGACCCAAGCCTGATCGGAATTTCTTCGGGTGGCGCTCTGGCCGCTACCCTGGTGTTTGTTGTTGGGGATGTTGCTTCTTTACGCTTTTCGCAGTATCCCGGCTTGCTGGCCTTGCCCACAGCCGCTTTTGTGGGAGCTTTGCTGACAATGATTGTGGTTTACCGGTTGTCCCATATTGCCGGGCGTCTTGTGATCGGGGTGGTGCTGTTAGCCGGAATTGCCATTAATGCTCTGGCAAATGCCTTTTCTGCTTTGCTGACATTTTTTGCTACGGATACACAAATTCGAAACATTTCTTTTTGGAGGCTAGGAAGTTTAGGGGGAGCCACATGGATTTCGGTGGGACTTCTCGCTCCTTTTATTGTTGTGCCGCTTGTGCTTCTCCTGACGCAAGCCCGTTCCTTGAACGCGTTTTTATTGGGCGATTCGGAAGCTTTTCATTTGGGAGTGAAGGTGGAAACGGTGAAACGGCTTGTGGTGATCATGGTTGCCATGGCCTCTGGAGCATCTGTTGCCATTACAGGCATTATTGGATTTGTTGGTTTAGTTGTTCCCCATATTCTCCGCTTTCTCCTTGGCCCGGACTACCGATTGCTGCTTCCTGGTTCTGCTCTTTTAGGCGCCATTCTTTTGTTGGCAGGAGACCTGATTTCGCGCACTCTGGTCAGCCCTGCGGAATTGCCTATTGGGATTATTACTGCTCTTGGTGGCGCTCCCTATTTTCTTTATTTACTTCTCCGAGATAGAAGATATCGATTTCTTTCCTGATGCTAATTGCGCAAAGGATTGTTTTTCGGAAAATTCTGAAGGAAATATCGATTTCCCTCCCAGCGGGAGAGGTGTTAGCCGTTCTAGGCCCAAACGGCGCAGGCAAGTCTACTTTGCTGAAAGCGCTAAGCGGAGAATGGCTTCCTTCTGAGGGGGAAGTGATTTTGAATGGCCAATCGTTGCGGCAGTGGAAAGAAGAGGAGCGCGCCCGTGTGCTTGCCGTGCTGCCGCAATTTTCTCTATTAAGTGCTCCATTCACTGCCCGTGAAGTGGTTTTGATGGGCCGAATGCCTCACCACAGCCGCAAAGAAAGCCAGCACGACCACTCAGTGGCACAGGCCGCTTTAGAAAAAGTGGAAATAGCACATTTAGCGGATGCGATTTATACACAGCTATCTGGCGGCGAACAGCAAAGCGTGCAGATGGCTCGGGTGTTAGCCCAGATTTGGGATGAGCCTCCTTTGGGTTCTCGCTTTTTGCTCCTGGACGAGCCTACCGCCAACCTGGATCTAGCGCAGGGGCACAGAATTTTGAGTTTGGCGCGCCAGTTTGCACGTCAAGGAGTGGGCGTGATGGTCATTCTCCATGACCTGAATCTGGCTTCCCAGTATGCAGACCGCATTGTGTTGCTGAAAGAGGGGATGTTGATTGCGGAAGGCCCTCCGGCTTCGGTTCTGAATGCGGCACATATCGAATGTGTGTTTGAATGCGCCGTTACCATTCTGGAGCACCAAGGAAAGCCTTTGGTGGTTGCGAATACGTCGGCACACAAAGCACACTAATGCTGATGCCCGTGAATGTCCGAAAAGCCGTTTTTCCTGCTGCGGGGCTTGGCACCCGCTTTCTTCCCGCTACCAAAGCTTTGCCCAAGGAAATGCTCCCGGTAGTGGATAAGCCGATTATCCAGTACGGCGTGGAAGAAGCCATTGAATCCGGCATTGAAAACATAATTCTTGTAACCGGGCGTGGAAAAGCCGCCATGGAGGATCATTTCGACCATAGCTTTGAGTTGGAAAACCTTCTGGAAACACGCGGAAAAGCGGAACTGCACGCCGTGGCGCGGAATGTTTCCCAAATGGCCAGCATTTCCTACATTCGCCAGAAACAGGCGCTAGGGTTGGGGCATGCCGTTTTGCGGGCTAGCGAATTGGTGGGTGACGAACCGTTCGCGGTGGTTTTGCCGGATGACGTGATTGACGCTGAAGTGCCCTGCATCCGGCAACTGCGCAATGTATATGAGGCGTTTGATGCTCCTGTGATTGCCGTGATGGAAGTGCCAAACGATAAAATCTCTGCTTACGGCGTGGTGGATGTCGAACCAGTGGAGTACAACGGCAGCAAAGACCGTCTGTTTCGTGTTCGTAATTTGGTGGAAAAGCCCAAAGCTTCGGAAGCGCCTTCCAATTTGGCCATCATTGGCCGCTATTTGCTCACACCTGACATTTTTGCTTCTCTCCGGGAGATCCAACCGGGTTCCGGCGGGGAAATTCAATTAACCGATGGCATTTGTCATCTGCTCCAAAGCCGCCCTGTGTATGCATACCGTTTTGAAGGAAAACGTTATGACGCAGGTGATAAGATTGGCTTTCTTCAAGCAACCGTGGAATTGGCCCTGAAAAGGAAAGATTTGGGCGGACCTTTCCGGGAGTATTTGAAGACGCTGAACCTTGCATGAAAGCAATTGCGTTCCCTTTATGTGTTGCGTTGTGTTTTGCCGGAAATCCGCAAGCCATTGAAGCGCTCTCCGTGCAGGCTCGCGCCGAACTGGCGCAACGGAATTACCCCAAAGCACTGGCCGATGCGGAAACCGTGTATCGGCAAGCTGTAGCGGAGTTGAAATGGAGGCCTTTGGACAAGGAACCTTCATTGCCGCTGGCGCTTGGCGCGGCCATTGAGGTGGAGGCGCAGGTCATGAACGCGGAAGGCAGGCGAGCGGAAGCCGTCGCCTACCTGCAGGAACAGTTGCGGAAGTGGTATGGCACCTCCATTCGCGCCAGAATTCAGAAAAATATCCATTTGCTGAGTCTGGAAGGAAAGCCTGCACTGCCGCTGGACATGGCGCATGTGCTTGGCCCGAAGCCGCCAGCCACCAAAGGGCGAACCACTCTCTTGTTTTTCTGGGCTCACTGGTGCTCGGATTGTAAAGCAGAGATTCCGGTGCTTGCCCGCTTGCAGTCCCAGGGGCTGGCCATTATCGCCCCGACGCAGCATTATGGCTACATCGGCAGCGGAGAGGACGCTCCGCCAGACACCGAGACAAAATACATCGAAGCCGTGAGGCAGCATTTTTACTCTCCGCTTTCCGCACCGCTGAGTGAAGAAAACTTCCGGAAATATGGCGTGAGCACCACGCCTACTCTTGTGGTGCTCGATGGGAAAGGCATTGTCCGGCTTTACCACCCCGGTGCAATGACGTACGAACAAATTGCGGCTGCCCTGCCGCATTGAGTTCCCGGCTTAACCAATCAGTTTGGCAATTGCCTCGGCATCGTTGGGAACCACTACGGGGCGATTGCCAAACGTGGATTCGAGCGCATCTCCGCTGGGCGTTTCCAATTTCCCTGTGTGATACCGGTAGATGTAATCCGAATCCTTTAGAACATTGCCCGTCAGCACGGCGACCACATCTTCGTCCTGCCGCATGGTGCCTGCCGCTACCAGCTTCCGAATGCCAGCCAGAGTGGCTGCGGAAGCTGGTTCACAGCCGATTCCGCATAGGCCAATGACGGCCTTGGCGTCCGCAATTTCCTGTTCCGTGACACGCTCCACAACGCCGCCGGAGCTTTCCACTTCCTGGAGCGCTTTGGGCCAGCTCACCGGATCGCCGATTTTGATGGCCGTAGCGAGTGTTTCCGGGTGATGGTGCGCCCGGAATTCGCGGCGGTCCCGCATAAACTCATAAAACGGAGAAGCGCCTTCTGCCTGCACCACGGCAAGCTTCGGCGTTTTCTGAATAAATCCAGCCGCTTTGAGCTCGCGAAGCGCTTTGCCAAACGCAGAGGTGTTGCCAAGATTGCCGCCGGGCAGCACGATCCAATCCGGCGGCTGCCAGTCGCGCTGATCCAGCATCTCGATCACAATTGTTTTTTGCCCTTCAATCCGGAAGGGATTGATGGAATTAAGCAGGTAAATGCCGAGCTTTTCCGCCAAAATGCGAATCAAAGCCAGAATTTGGTCAAAATTCGCTTCTACCTGAAAGGTGCGAGCGCCATATTCCAGGGCTTGCGCCAGTTTTCCGAAGGAGATGTTGCCATTCGGAAGAAAGATCAGCGGTTCCAGTCCGGCGGCACTGGCGTAGGCGGCCATGGAAGCGGAAGTGTTTCCTGTGGAAACACAAGCAACGCGTTGGCGGCCTAGGCGCATGGCCTGTGCCACGCCGCACGTCATGCCATTGTCTTTAAAAGAGCCTGTGGGGTTGAACCCCTGGTGCTTGAACACCAGATGGTCCAGCCCTCCATAGGAAGCGGCGCGCGGAGCGGGAAGTAGTGGCGTGTTGCCCTCGCGCAGTGTGACCGCATCTTTATCGTTTACCAGGAAGGGGATCATTTCCCGGTAGCGCCATACGCCGCTGGTATCGAGCGGCGCATTGCTGAGCCGACGCTGCCGCCATACCGTTTTTAGATCGTCCGCAGCGCTGGCCAAGCGCGGGTAGTGCACCTCCAACAAGCCTCCACAGTGCGGGCAATTGTAGAGGATTTCCGTGATTCCAAACTGAGACCGGCAAGACGGTTCAAAACAAATCAGTTCGGTGCTCATCTTCTTTTTTTCTGTTCTGCTTTTCTGGTCAGTTGCTGGGCTTTCTTTTGCGGTTCTTGGTTAGGTGATGTTTGTTGGTGGAGATCGTCTTTCACTTTTTGCTCTTCTTGCTTGGTTTTTTCCATCTCTTCGGCTAAGGCTTGTGAGTTGGTAAAGACAGGTCCTACAAAGGCCGTACTGTCTTCCCGCGAGCCAAGCTTCAGATGGGCGGCGATTTTGGGCGACTGCCGGGCATACAGATAAAAGCCACGGCTAGCTTGATCCGAGTTTAACGGAAGGTTTACCTTTTTATCCCCATCGGAAATTTCCAGGGTTCCGCTGGCGTTATCCTGTGGAGCATTCCAGCGTAGCAATAGCTTGCCATCTGCCTCGGACGCCCGCAATCGAAGCGGCTCGGGTGGCTTGGGGTTCCAAACTTCACGCGTGACATAGGCAGCACTCCCTAGCCCGATAGCAGCCAGAGCGGCACTGATTCCGACCCAGGGAACTTTCGGCTTTTTGCGCGGGAGCGGTTCCCCGTTTCCAAATGCGGTAAACAGGGGACGCTCTTCCGACCTGGGAATAGCTGGTGGTGCCTTTGGCGGCAACGTGGGAGCGGCAACCGGCACAGGAGCGGGACGCGGCGGAGTCGGCAATGGCGATGCTTTTACCCGTGGTTCCGGAGCCATAGGCTCCACCACAAGCTCCGCGCAGCTTTTCTCCGTCGGAAGCGTCCCAGCAGCATCACGGAAAAAGTAGGCTGCCCGGGTGGGCTTCAGGTTTACCGGCTTGAAAACTACGGCAAAATGCGATGGCTTGGGAAAATACTTTTCAAAAAGCTCGATTTCTTGAGCTGCCAGAAATATCTCGCTCCGGGTGTGAGATACAAAAAAGCCGACCGGTTCCGCCGGAGCAGCTGCGGCCAGCATCTGCTGCAAGGCAGCTTTGTCTTTGTTGGAGAGTTGAAAGGAGGGACCCGCCAGATGTTCGCACTCCATCATCCGGAAACTCTCCACAACCATTCTTTTTCCTTCTGGCCTGCCAAACAGCACGCCTCCTACTTCAACGCCACCACGGGGCACCGAGTAGAACCCTTCCACCACGGCAATGCGAATTTCATCCAGCTTCACCGGGGAAAACTCAATTTCAAAAGAGCAGTGTGAAGATTGCCACACCACCGCGCCACTTGACATGCATTTCTGATTTTAGGGCAATAATGAAACGTGGCGAAAACTAAGGATCTCGAGTTGCGCCTTCAGCGTACCGAGGAGCAGCTTCGTCTTTTTCAAAAAATTAGTCGGTTCATGGTCCGTGACATGAGCCTGAGCGAAGTGCTGCAAGGAATTGTTTCCCTGATTGTGGAGTTCATGGAGTGCGATTCCTGCCTGGTTTACCTGATTGATAATGATGAGCTTGTGCTTTGCGCATCCAACACGCCGCATCCTTCCACCATTGGAAAAGTCCGGCTCCGCCTGGAAGAAGGTCTTACCGGGTGGGTTGCCCGCGAGCGTCGCATGATCGCCATTCCCAGGGAGGCGTTTAAGGACCCTCGATTTAAATATTTTGGCGAACTGCCGGAAGACACTTTTGACGCATTTCTTTCCGCTCCCGTGATTTCCCGTAATAAGGTAGTGGGAGTGATCAACGTGCAACACAGCGCTCCCCACCAGCACAGTGGCGCTGAGATGGAGATGCTGACCACCGTAGGGGAACTGGTCGGCTGTGTTTTGGTTCTGGCGAGAATGCCTCTTTCCGCTGAAAATGAGGCTAACCATGTGGAACTGGTGTTAGGGTCTGGCCCTGTTCGCCCACGCGTATCATGATTCACCTTCTCTTATTTACTCTTTTTGCCGCCGTTTCCGCCCAAGCTGCGGAGCGATGGGAAGTGCAGTATTTCTACGATGAAAATCAAAGCTCGATTGTTCTGAATGACCTGAAGTTTCCTTCCGCACAGCGCGGCATTGCAGGCGGGTATGTGCTGGAAAAAGGCAAATCCAAACCCGTGGTCGTGATTACCAGCGATGGCGGCCAACACTGGTCACAAGTGGTCACCAAGGAATACTGTCAGTCTTTATTTTTCCTGGATGACAGCTTAGGTTGGATGGTCACCGATAAAGGTGTCTGGCAGACCGAGGAATCCGGGCGTAGCTGGAAAAAACTGAACACTCCCAAAGAGATGAAGGACATGCTCCGAGTGTGGTTTGTGAGCCGCGAGCATGGCTGGGCTGTGGGGGACCGCAAACAGATTTTTGAAACCACGGACGGAGGCGCGAAATGGACTCCGTTGGCTGCCGCCGCAGAACCGAAAGTGAATCCGGATTTCACCACATACGGGTGGATCACCTTTGGAAACAGCAAGGACGGAATCATTTCCGGCTGGAATGAGCCGCCGCGTCGGGGCGGGGAAATGGATTGGATGGACCCGGCCAAAACGAAGCAAAGGAGGCAACTGCCCTCCACCATGATCCTGCTGCAAACCAGAGATGGCGGACAAAAATGGAACCCCGGCATTGCGTCGATTTTTGGACGGATGAGCCATATCAGCATTGCACCGGATGGATCTTCGCTGGGTCTTGTGGAGTTTCCCGATTTGTTCCAGTATCCGTCCGAGGTTTATCACGCGAACAGTCAGGATGGGAACAATACAAGGGTGTACCGCGCTGCCAATCGGGCCATTTCGGATGTTTTACTCACGCCTTCCCATGCCGGGTATCTGAGCGGAGTGGAAATAACGGGAGTTGTTCGTAACAGTCCCATTCCGGGAAAACTGAAGATCCTCAAGAGCACTGATCTTTCGAAGTGGGAAGAAATGACGGTAGATTACCGCGCCAATGCGCACCGCACCTTTCTGGCCTCATCCGATGAGAAAAACATCTGGGTGGGTACGGATACCGGCATGATTCTGAAACTGAAAATGGACTAAGCCGTGGACGTGATTGTGGTAGGCGGCGGAATTATTGGAATGTCCGTCGCGTGGCGCTTAGCACAGAGCCGGTTGCGTGTAGCGGTATACGACGCAGGCAAAATCGGCGGCGAGTCAAGTTGGGCCGGAGCGGGAATGCTGGCTCCAGGCGGGGAGTTTCTGGAGCGAACGCGGTGGTCCGATTTAGCCGTGGAAAGCCTCGGTTTGTACCCGGCATTTATTAGGGAATTGGAAGAGGAATCAGGAACCACGATTGACTTCCGGCAGTGCGGCGCCATGGAGTTTGCCTTTACGGATCGCCAGTGGAGTGAGTTAGTGGAGCGTTCCGCCCGCCAGAGAGAAATGGGGGTGCGAACAGAGGTGGTGAAGACCGGGCAGATGTTCTACCCGGATGATGCCGTCGTGAATCCTCGTGATGTAGTGGCAGCACTGCGAATTGCTTGCGAGCGACGCAGCGTGGAACTCCACGAAAGCGAGCGGGTTGCGGAAGTGCGGGTTGCCGGTGGGGAGATTCGAACTCCGCAACAGGGAAGCTGCGCGGTTCTGGCTGCCGGAGCATGGAGCAGTGCCATTCCAGTAACGGTGGATGGCGAAACGCAACGATTACCCTCCTTCCGTGCCGGTACGCGGCCATTTGGTTTCTTACCAGCTTTCCGGCGCTCCCGGGCCGATTCTCAGGAATGAGCATACCTACATTGTGCAGCGTGCAAATGGCTTAACTATCGCCGGCAGCACCACGGAGCAGATTGGATTTGAACGCGAACTGAACCCGGCTTTGGTAGCGGAAATCGAGGCGCGGGCACAGCGGATTTTGCCGGAACTAACGGCGGAACGGCGGGTTTCCGCATGGCTGGGCTTCCGGCCCGGAATGGTGGACGACGAACCACAAATTCGGCGACTACCGAACGCGCCGGTCTGCCTTGCTTATGGGCATTACCGGAATGGGATTTTGCTGGCGCCGGTCACCGCCAAACTCATTTCCAGTTGGGAAACGGGTTCCCTTTTGCCTGCCGGGCATCACTGAGAAGGTCCGGCACACGTCGGCAGCGCCGTAGAAGCTTGGTCAATACCTCTTCCAGTTGATCGGCTTCTCCTTCGACCCATTGAGGAGGAATTTGCCGGAATGCTGCGTCCACAATGTGTTCCGGAAAATAACGCACGCGGTCTAGCCATGGCTGAAAGCTATCCAGTGAGGTGACTTGCTGGTACACGATGTGCCGAGGGTAAAGACCCTGAATCACGGATTCCGGAAATTCCCAATGCGGCCCATTGAACACAAAACCATGGTCGATCATCAGTGCCACGAAGCCCATCTTCCGAGCATGTGCCGTGCTGCCGGAAACCCAGTCCTTGATCTGTGACCGAAAAAAAATGCACTGGCGGCCATCGGCATTCGCCATCCACTTATCAAACACCAGGCAGGCCAGAAAATCAGCCCGGTTTACGACTTGGTGGAGTAGGGCATCCGGAACATAATCATACACGGCGGTAACTGCCGGGTCGCCGGGGTAACGGGAGCCGAAATGCCAGCCCGGCTCAATCGGGATCTCGCGATTTCCCACTCGGAGAGAAACTTCCGGATTTTCCCGGAGGAATGCGTCGGTGATCTCGATCAGTGCTGTGGGTGGAGAAGCAATCTGAAGATAGCGAAGAATCACGGAAGCAATCCATTCGTTGGCTAGAATGCGCCGGTGCTGGGGATTGCTGAGGAACTTGACCACATAAAAACCTTGCTCCGTTTCCAGAAGGTGCGCCTGTGCGCCGCCTCTCATTTTGCGGATCATTCGCAGTGCCTTCAAAGGCATCAGGCAATTATGGCATTGCTCGCTAACCAAATCCCATTAGCGGAGTCCATTACTCCACATGTAACGCCGCAGCATCTCTGTGTGCGCTGCTTTGGATCGATATGGACGTTAAACGCGAGGGTGCAGGGCGGAAGAAAGTAGTTCGCCGGATCATTTTTACCACTCTTTTTTTGTTAGGAGCGATAGGAACCACGCTGGCAGTGGCCCGCTTGAAGCCCGCACTTCCCACGGTAGAGCGTGCCACCATCTGGTCCGACACCGTGAAACGAGGTTCCATGCTCCGGCAGGTGCGTGGCCCCGGCACGCTGGTGCCAATGGAGGTGCTGTGGATTCCCGCTGAAACGGATGGGCGGATCAAATCTATTCTGGTGCGTCCGGGTGCTTCCGTGAAACCCGACACCGTGATTCTGGAACTGGATAGCCCGGACGTGCAACTGGCAGCGTTGAATGCTCAGTTTGATTTGAAGGCAGCAGAAGCAGGATTGGTGGACCTTCGGGTCAGGCTGGCAAGCGAGAGCTTCGACCAGAAAGCCACGGCGGCCACCGTGAAATCCGATTACGTGCAGGCCAACATGCAGGCCGAACGGGATACCAAGCTGGCCAAGGAAGGCTTGATTCCAGACTTGCAGATGAAGCTTTCCAACACCAGGGCAGAGGAGCTTTCCACGCGAAATCAGATCGAACTGGATCGGCTCAAGATTGTGGATGCTTCCGTTCAGGCGCAACTGGATGCGCAAAAGGTGAAGGTGGAGCAATTGCGTGCCGTATATGAACTGAAAAAGCAGCAGGTGGAGAAAATGCGGGTACGGGCCGGCACCACCGGCATTCTGCAGGCACTTGGTCCGCCCGTGGGAACCAGCGCTGCTGCCACTACGCCTCCGCTGGAAGTGGGGCAGAAAGTGACTGCGGGCCTGATTCTGGCCAAGATTGCGCAGCCCGAAAAGCTGAAAGCCGACCTGAAGATTACGGAAACGGAAGCCAAGGACATCGTGCTCGGACAAGTAGCGGAAGTGGACACGCGCAATGGCGTGGTTCCCGGCAAAGTGATTCGCATTGATCCTGCTGCGGTAAATGGAACCGTTACCGTAGACGTGGCCTTAACCGGCCCACTGCCGCAAGGGGCAAGGCCAGACTTGAACGTGGATGGCACTATTCAACTGGAAAAGCTGAATGACATTCTTTACGTCGGCAGACCGTCTTCCGGGCAGTCTTATAGTGATATCACGCTTTTTCGCCTGGAGCCGGACGGCAAAACCGCCATGCGAACCAAGGTCAAGCTGGGGCGTGCTTCCGTGAACATGATGGAAGTGCTGAGTGGGTTAAATGTGGGGGACCAAGTGATTTTATCTGACATGAGCGCTTCGGATTCCCACGACAGGATTCGATTGAACTGAAAGTGAGGAGAACACGAGGATGAGTGAAACTGGCGGAACTTTGGTGCAAATGGAAGGAATTTCCAAGGTATTTGTCACCGATGAAGTGGAAACACACGCTCTGGCGGGAATCCAATTAACGATTCGGCGCGGCGAATACCTTTCTATCTCTGGCCCTTCCGGCTGCGGCAAGTCCACTTTGCTCGCCATTTTGGGACTGCTGGATACACCGAGCCACGGGACCTACGTACTAAACCAGAAACCAGTGAGCGGTTTAAAACGGGAAGAACGGGCGCGCATTCGTAACCGGGAGATCGGGTTTATTTTTCAGGCATTTAATCTGATTGGCGACCTGACGGTATATGAGAATGTAGAGTTGCCTCTTACCTACCGGGGCATAAGTTCAGCGGAGCGGAAAACAGCGGTGATGGAAGCGTTGGAAAAAGTAGGCATGACGCATCGTGTAAAGCATTACCCTTCGCAGCTTTCCGGCGGTCAGCAGCAGCGCGTGGCTGTGGCGCGTGCACTGGCGGGAAATCCTTCCGTATTGCTGGCGGACGAGCCGACGGGAAACCTGGATTCGGCGAATGGCGAAGCTGTAATGACGCTGCTGCGCGAACTGCATCGCAACGGGTCTACCATTTGCATGGTGACGCACGATCCTCGGTATGCGGAGTTTGCCGACCGCACCATTCACATGTTTGACGGCAAAATTGTGGAAGAGCGACTGGCGGCAGCTTAATATTTCACTGAGTGCGGCTTACCTACAAGGGATTCTACGATCTCCGCTGCCCGTTTCACTCCGCCTGCCTGGCAGTTTACGTTGCGCATTCGCAGAGCATTTTCGCGATAAGTGCTGTCCGTGCCAAGTACTTCCTTTAAAGCAGTGCGCAAAGATTGCGGAGTTAAACGTTTTGGCGGAATCACAATGCCGGCACCCGTTCGGGCCAACCTGGCAGCAATCGCAGGCTGATCGTGAGTAAGCGGAATCGCCACTAGGGGAACCCCAAAATACAAAGACTGCAGGGTGGTATTCATGCCGGAATGGGTGATGGTTGCCGCAGCACGAGACAACAACTCTAGCTGCGGAGCATAGCTGACAACCAGCGGATTTCCAGGGAGGTTAGGCAGAGGCGAACCTTCCTTTGCTCCCAACGACAACACAAGTTGTACATTCCATCCGCAACATGCTTCGGCAATGGTGTGAAAGTATTGGCTGTCTTTTTGTTGCAGCGTGCCAAGTGAACCATAGATGAGCGGTCGACCATCCAGCTTTTCAAAAGGAAAATTTACCTTTGGTGCAAAATCATCAAACCATGGACCACAGTAGTGAAAACTATCTGGGAGGTGCTTCCTGGGAAAGTCAAACTCCCTTGGCATTTGAGCAATCTGGGCCGCCTTGGAGAAGGAATGGTCCGGAGTGTTCAGGGGCGTTAATCCCCAACTTTTTCGATATCGGTTGAGTGTGTTGTTGATTCGGCGAATGAAGTGGTCTGCGATGGTATAGCCCAGCTTGTTTCTGACTCGTGCGAATACCGAGTCTTCATAACTCCACCCAGCAAAGGGAGGCGGAATGCAGGACTCCCGATTCAGGGGCAGGCTTGTGCAAACACTTACAAAAGGTAATTTCAAATATTCAGCAACCGTGCCGCCCGCAGGCTCGTTTTGATCCACTAACAATGCTTCCACACCTGCTGACTGAAGGGCTTGCGGAGCTTGTTCAAGAATCAAAGTAGCAATGCGGCACTCGCATTCGATCGCAAAGTTCAGAGAATGGATGCCCGTAAGATTAGCTAGCTTTTGGGTGGATTCAACCAATGTTCCAGCTGGAAAAGTTGGGTCCTGTAATGCTACAAAATTAAGTCCTTCTGCTTGAATAGCGGTTCTCAAGTCTTCTATGTGGAATACAGTTACTTGATGGCCTTGTCGAACCAGAGTTCGACCGAGGGCACACAGTGGGTTCACATGCCCTGGTATCGGCGGACTGAAAATTCCGAAATGTGGCATGATGTTCGCCTATCCTCTCTCTTTTCACTACTAACGGGAAAGATAGAAAATTACTAGCTAGTAATGTTGTCAGGTTATAAGCGTTCACTAATTTGCGAAGTGAAAGTGCTAAAGAGCCTCACGCTAGATGTTAAGAAAGTTTTGACAACATAATGAGATTACTAGTTACATGAGCGATCCTGAGGACTCCAATGGGAACATGGATGAGTCATCTGCTCTTCAGCTGAGCCATCTACTGAAACACAACCGAGAAGAGCTTCTCTACATTGCAGGAGAAGTGCTTCGAACTCCTGCTCTTGCATATAGCCGACTTGGTTTGAAGAGGGGCCAGGAGAAGCCAATTGGTTACATTGGCTGGCTGGGGCATAGAAACTTAGGGGATGAAGTTATGTTTCAGTTGATTCAATCAGCGTTTTCAGAGTTTCCTATTACTCCCTTTATTGCTCCTCCAGGAGAGCGGTTACTTGCACTTTTAAAGCTTGGTGGTTCAGGGTTCTTTCGTGCAATTTTTTTGGGAGGTGGAACATTAATTAATTCCACATATCTTGCGAGCGTACAGCTTGCAAGCTCGTTTCGGGTGCCAATTTATACGATTGGTACCGGTGTCGGCAGTCCAGGGTTTGGTATTTCGCTTCATCAACCTTTAGGGAACTGGAGAGACGTACTACGAGATTCGCCTTCCGTTTCTGTACGTGGCCCATTATCAAAGTGTCGACTGGAAGAGGCAGGATTCAGTGATGCTCTCGTGATTGGTGACCCAGCGCTTGGTCTCGCTCCGGAAAGTCCTCCATTGTTTCGTACGCGAAATCGGCTTCTCATTAATCTGACACAGGAGCCGGGTACGGAACCTTTTGAAGGAAAGTATTCTGTGTTTCGCCACGTTGGATCCATCGCGGCCGAATTCGCTTCGCGCGGTGGAGAAGTTGTTGGTATAGCGCTAGGAAACAAGGACAAGGCAGTTCTCCAGAGATTTCGGCGTGAATTTCAAGTGCCGACTATGGTGATTGAGAGTCATCGATCTTCTGTGAGATCTCTGCTTCCGAGTTTGGCTGGGAGCATTGGGTTGATTGGCGTGCGTTTGCATTCGGCTATACTTGCTTCCTGTTTAGGTGTTCCCTCGATCTTGTTCTCTTATCGAGATAAATGTGCAGATTTTATGAACAGCATGGAGCTAAGTGAATTTGTGGTGCCTTTATCAGAATCCTTGCAGCATCAAGATTTAGTAATTCGTTGGAATAAAATTGTGCACGAACCGCAACTGGGAATGCTCATTTACGAAAGAGCCCTTCAATGGAAACGGATACAACAGAGCCATTACCAGACACTTGCAAACCACCTTCGACAAACGAAGATGTTATGGGGTAAATGACATGGCCCACATAGGTGTCTTCTGTTTGCCGATGCAGAGCCACATGAGTCTATTTTTTGCCCTTTCTCAAACACTTCAGAATCGCGGTCATCACATTACTTTTTTTGCTATCTCTGATCAGCAACAGAAGATACAAAATGCAGGATTCACGTTTCAATTGATGGAGCCAGACCATGTTCCCATTGGCACTCTAGGAAAGTTAATGAGTGAAATGGCCAATTCAGGTAATTTTGCTTCCATGCGGCTTCAGGGGAAATTCGACCAGATCCGATACGAGGGAATCCTGGAAAAAGGCCCAAGCCTAGTGAAACAGCATGGCTTAGATGCCATGATCGTGGACCAAGCCGAGGCTTGTAGTGGTTCTGTGGCAGAAGTAATGAATTTACCTTGGGTGAGTGTTTGCAGTGGGTTGTGCTTAAATTCAGAAGCTGATGTGCCACCGTTTTTTACCTCTTGGATGCCATCTTCCAAGCTGGGAAAGCTACGCAATCGGCTCGCTTACGTTGGTATGAAGGTTGCCACTAAGTCTATTCAGGATCTTATTAATCGGTATCGGCAACGCTGGAAATTGCCGCTTTACAATCGGATGGACGACACCTTCTCGCCTTTTGCTCAAATCTGCCAACAGAACCGCGAGTTTGATTTTGCACGCAAGAAACTGCCGCATTCATTCCACTATGTGGGACCGATCCGTAGCTCCTCTAAAACGATAGTGAATTTTCCTTGGGAACGCTTGGATGGCCGTCCATTGATTTATGCCTCGCTTGGTACATTGGTGAACCGGCACAAACATCTCTACCGAGTGATTGCAGCGGCTTGCGATGGCCTCGATGCCCAGTTAACGCTTTCCTTAGGTGGATCTGGAAGTCCGGAAGAATTTCATGATTTACCGGGTAGTCCTTTGGTTGTAGCTTTCGCACCTCAGATGGAGCTTCTTGCAAGATCATCCCTGATGATCACTCATGCTGGCCTTAATTCCACACTGGAGAGCTTAAGCCATGGTGTTCCCCTTGTTGCCGTACCGATTACGTTTGAGCAGCCTGCGATTGCAGCGCGAATTCGGGGTACAGGAGTTGGTGACTTTATTACCGCTTCGCAAGTGACTCCAGCCCGGCTCAGGGCCAAGATTCTCCAAGTTCTATATACGACAAATTTTCGTCAGGCAGCCCAGCAATTTCAAGAGGCAATTGCCAAGACAGATGGATGCACAAAGGCCGCTGACATTACTGAGAAAGTAATTCATACGAAAAAGCCTGTTCTTGCGTAATAAAGAAATAAGACAGTTATTGCATCGCTAGAACAGGTCTTTTGGTAAGGATTACGTTTTCGGTGATTTCAGCAGCCTTTGCGCATCCGTTTGTTCTTGCGATAGCTTCCTGAAATCGTCTTGCTGCCTGTTGATAGCTGCAAATCACCAGTTCCCGTGCTCCGAATGCGAGCCGCCACTGCTGGTTGATCAAACGTTAATAGTATCGCGACCAAGGGAACACCATGGCTTAAGCTCTCCAGTGTGGAACTGAGGCCAGCATCGGTGATCATTTAATGATGCTTTGGCCAGCAGTTCTACTTAGAAAGCGAAATTGACTACCAAAGGACGAGAAGCTAAATTCTTGAGTTCTTCTGCTTCTCCAGTTCTTCCAAGAGAAATCATTTATGGCAAAGAGTTGGCGGAAGAGCTTTCTTTCACCCTAGCTGATATTTTTTTTGCGGGAATACCTGCCCAAATTTCTCCATCGGGAATGCGAGTGCCGCGAACTACCAGAGAAGCAGCGCCTACCTGTGCATAGTTTCCAATCCGCACATCCGGAAAAATGACTGCTCGCATTCCCACCACAGCTCCATCGCCAATTACTACGCGCCCCAGGAATATTTCTTTTCCATGACCAAGGTGGCCTAAGATGACCGCATCCGCCCCAACGTTTACGTTTTCCCCCAACTCCAAAGACCAAGGATCGGAGATTAGCGTTTTTCCTCCCAACAGCACGGAATCCGGCATCTTAGCTCCCATTCCCCGGTAATACCAAGTCGCGAACAAAGATAAACCAGTTGCCATATGTCGAAACGGGCTATGAGTGAGCGTACCTGACAAAAAAGCCGCTGAGAACCACTTCTTTCCCTCTTTGCTGCGAATGGTTTCGACTCCTTCGGTTTGGACCGGCCCGATCAGAAACTTTTTCGTTAGAACCAATAAGAAAAGAAATACAACGCCCGCAAAGCCGTAACCGGTGATTACGAGTGCGAGAACTGCAGGGAGTGGCAGTGAGCGAAAATGATGAACGATAAGGGCTGGCCCTAGGAAACTCAAGAAATAGAGAAGACCCTTATAAACGGAAAGCACAGTGGCGCCAGCAATGCGAATCAGCCGTAGACCCTTTTCCTCACTCACTGTCATCACCGACTCACTAAGAAATAGGTAAGAATTATATAACAAAGGATAGCAATGGATGGCCCACAATCATTGTTTTGGATGATTTTTACCGAGAGGCGGAGAGTGGATCGTGAATAAAAAAAGGCGGACGCTGAAACGTCCGCCTCTTGTACTTCGGTAGCTAGATGAGAAAAACTACTGAATTGCTACGGTAGCGTTGTTCTGGCTGGTTACGGAACCGGCAGTCACCACCACCGGTACGCTTGCTCCGGAAGGTGCTCCTGCGGGAACCACTACGTTTAATTGAAATACACCCGCTACATTGCCGGGAGCGGAACCGGCATATGCGACAGTAGCCGGTACACCGCCCACCGTAACACTGATGGTTGCCGCCGGTTTCGACAGCGTGGTGCCGATCACTGTTCCTGTGGCTACCGCTGGTGCGCCGATCCCTTCGCCAGTGGCGAAGATAACGATCGTGGAGCCTTTAGCGGCAGCATTGGAAGCGGAGTTCAGCGAACTGTTCTGATTGAGAACCGCCGCAGGACCAGTGCCTGAGGCATTCAAAGTGAACAGACCTGGGGAGGTAGCCCCGATTCCTACTGTGGTAGCAGCAGAAGCAAGGCCGTTAAAGGAAACCACCATCTGCGAGGTGGTCTTGCCGCTTACTTCGTAAGGCACCACGCAATTGATCTGTGTGGAAGAAACATAGGTCAATGGGGCAGCGACTCCATCAAAAGTAACTGTGACTTGTGCCACAGTGGTGGCTACTGTACCGGATTGGGTCAGCATCAAGCCAGCGGCTGATGCTGGACCCAGACCAGAACCGAAAACCGTGATGATTTCACCGGGAGCAACCAAGCCTTGTCCACCGCTGGCTGCATTGATGATGGTGGTGGGTACCGGTTTGTTTTGCGCTCCGACTGTTAATGTGACAGGAATGGTCAGAGGTGTTGCTCCTTGTGTGGATGCGGCCAATGTCACTGTGCCGGTGTAGGTTCCCGCTGCTAGACCAGCCTGATTGACGGAAACCGTGACGCTGGCGGTTGTGGTTCCTGAAGAAGGCGTAACAGAAAGCCAGTTGCCACCAGTGGCCTGAGCCGTGGCCGTAAAACTCACGGGAGAACCAGTTGTGGAAGTAACAGAAACGGTTTGAGCAGCAGGAGCACTTCCTGCCACGCTGCCGTTAAAGGTGAGTGAAGTCGGATTTGTCGCAATTCCTTGGGATTGCGTAATGGTCAGCGTCACTGGAATCACCAGTAAAGAATTGGTGGCTCCTACCGAAGCAACGGTGACAGTGCCGTTATAAGTACCAGGCTGCAAAGAAGCGCCATTCACGCTGACGGCTAGATTCCCTGGAGCAGTACCGGAAACGGTCGGCGTATTCGCTGTGTTGTTTAGAATCAGCCATGATCCGCCGGTGGTGGTGGCTGCTGTAGCGGAATAGCTGATAGAGGCGCTGTTGGTGCTGGTAAGCGCAATGTTCTGAGCTGCGGGAGCCGTGCCGCCTGTGGCCTGACTGAAGCTCAGGCTGGTTGGCGTGCCGCCGATGGCAATGCCGGAAGAGATGTTTAATGTTACCGGTACAGTAAACGTTTGTGTGCCGGACGTGATGGTGATCTGCCCTGTATAGGTGCCAGGGTTTAATCCAGTTGGGTATATCGCTACAACAATATTGGAAGGTGTTGTTGGATTTGCGCCGCTCACCAATAGCCAAGTCTGGCTGGAAGTAAAAGATACAGGAAGTGAACCGCTGGTGCTGGTAACTGCTAGAGACTGGCTGGTGGGAAGGGCGCCATTTTGCGCGTAGCTAAAAGAAAGCGCTTGTGGAGCAACGTTGATCAGCGGAGAAGCACTCACATTCAATGTTGTCTGTATCTGCTGCGTACCTCCAGTAGCTGCAGTTACATTCACTGTATTGGTGTAAGTTCCAGCCGGAAGAGCAACGGCAACGGAGGGAAGTACGGAGAGAGTAATTGGCGTGGGGGTTGTAGTAGCTGTTCCACTAGTGGGGGAAGCAGTAACGAAATACACAGGGTCTGCCACTGTGACGGTGAACGGAAGTGTTCCCATTGTGCTAGCTACGCCAACCGTAACTGGGGAAGGTAACGTGGTGCCGATCTGGTAATTAAAGGTAGCAAAAGCAGGTGTCACCGTGAGCAGCGGATTATTGCTGATGGTTAGCGTTACGGGAATGGTGAGGGGGCTATTGCCTGATCCCAAAGCAGTCACTATGACGCTGCCGCTATATGTTCCAGGATTCATCTGCACAAGTGCAGCTTGATTCAGACTGAGAGGGAACGTGGTAGGCGCCACGAATCCATTGGTCGGGGTTGCTGGAACCAATAGCCAAGGCACGTTGGAAGCCAAGGCTGAAGTTTAACGGGGTTGCGCCAGAAGCGGAACTCGAAGTAGATACGGTGACGGTTTGAGCGGCAGGAAGCGCGCCACCCTACGGAGTAACTGAAATTGGTTGATGCCGGGTAGATGCCGAGCAGCGGACTGGGACTAATCGTCAAAGTCACCGGCAGCGCTAAACTTGGATTTGATGCCCCTGGGGCGGTAATGGTGATGGTCGCGGTGCAGGTTTGAGTGGCGCTTAGACCTGTCAAGGTAGGCACCAAAACCATCTGTGCTGGCGTAGTTCCAGAAAGACCGCTGGTGACCTGAAGCCAGGCACCACAGGAACTCTGCGTGATGTTAGCAGCATAAGCCAAGTTGCCTGAAGTGCTTTGGATGCTCACTGCTTGTTGAGGAACGGGAGCATTCACGCCGGACTGGTAGAGAAGAGTGACTGGATTTGGATTTGCTGTAATGACCGGTTGCGCGTTCACTGTCAGTGTGACATTGATCGTCGCCGGTGCTACTTGAGATGCTGAGATCGTGATCGTTCCGGTATACGTTCCCGTGGCAAGGCCCGTGGGATTTACGGAAACATTTAAGACGCTAGGGGCAGTGGTGCTGGATTGCGTCACTGCCAGCCAGTTTCCGCCAGAGACCGTAGTGGCGGTTGCCGTAATCGGCAGGCCAGCCGTTGAGCTGCTGACGTTGACCACTTGATTTGTGGGCGCAGTTCCGTTGACTTGCGTGGCGAAAGTCAGATTTGGTTGATCCACTGTAAGAGTGGTGCTACTGAAGATACTGAATTTAACTGGAAGTACCGCAGTGACGCCTTGTGCGGTTACCGTGATGGATCCGTCATAGTTGTTTGCTTGTAAACCTTGCGGATTTGCAATCACGGTGAAATAACTCTGTGATGCCGTAACGGTGGTGGTAACGGCCAGCCATCCGCCCTGCTGGCCAGTAGCAGTAGTAGAGGTAGCGGTGAAACTAGGAACGGGCAAGCCATTTAATGTCACCGTTACATTTGTGGATTGTGGAGCATTTGTACCGAGCTGTGCACTCAGCGTCACCGTGCTTGGACTGAAGGCGATCGTATTTTGGGCCAGTGCTGTGTCACTATGACCCAATACCGCCAGAACAGCCAGTGCATTCCAAAGGGCTAAATAACTTAGCTTTGATTTCATACCTTGCATAATGATAGGGCGAACCTCGGCGCTTGGTTAGCAATTGCCGCGCCAACTGAATTCCCATATTGTTGCATTAGCAAAGTTTAACTTTGCAGTGAAGATCCGGGTACACTAACGATTGTTTATGAATGTGGTGGATATGCAGGCGTCCGGCATAGGGGACAAGGAAGGCGTTCGTGCTTTGGAAACAGGCAATATTCTCCTGTTTCCCCAAACGCCGTTTCCCATTCCTGAACAGGATCGGCTCGCCCTGTTAAATGCAGGGCAGGCAGATGGAAACTTCCATAAGAATATTGCTTACAAGCCTGGCAAAGATCAGATCTCCGGTGTTGGAAAAACACAGCCTGGGGAAGGGGAGAAGATCGCTTCGGCTTTGCGAAATTATTCACGCAATGCCATCGCGTTTCTGGAGCATGTATTAGCTCCGTACCGTGACGAGTGGCGGGTGGATTACGCCAGCTTTCGTTCCCTTGAAGAAGAAGGGCGTGATTTGCCGTGGAAGAAACGGAATGATCTGCTCCATACGGATGCCTTTCCCACACGGCCTACCAACGGCGATTTGATTCTTCGCATTTTTACCAACATCAATCCGACCAATGAGCGGGTATGGGTCACTTCGGACCCGTTCGAGAGAGTTGCCACTCAGTATGCGGAAGCAGCAGGACTGCAGCGCATTGCAGGGGAAGCTGCTTCGCCTGGGTCACATATGTTGCAAGGCATTAAGCGCATGGCCCATGCCGCTGGATTGCCGGTGGTCGCCCGCTCCCCTTATGACGAATTCATGCTCGGCTTTCATGATTTTCTGAAAGCAAATGCGGAATACCAGAATCACACTCCCAAATACCGATTCGCTTTTCCACCCGGCGCCACTTGGATTGTGTTTACCGATGTGGTGCCGCATTCCGTGCTGAGCGGTCGATATGCCCTGGAGCAGACTATGATTATTTCGCGTAAATCACTTCTGCAGCCCGAATGCGCTCCTGTTGCGATTTTGGAAAAGCTGAGCGGAACGCGTCTCACTGAGTAAGCGAACCTATTGGTGCAGCACTCCGTAAGGCTCAATGGCTACTTTGGAGGGCGGCGCACTCACTTTAATTTCAAACGGAGCCGGCTCGGAAGAAACAGCAACCCATTGGGTGATGCTGCGTCCTTTCGTGAACTGAATGGTAATAGGCACATCGGTCGTGTTGTCATTCCCAAGTCCTGTTTGTGTCACGCTGCCAACCACTCGTAGGGCCGGAGCTTGCCCTTTTACGGTGTATTTCAACTTCAGGTCTGGAATGCCGGTGTTGTACACCCATTGATCAAAGAATGCTTCCAGCTTGGGGTCTTCCGAGCCATGGGGCAGAAACTTGGCGCACATCAAACGGAATTGTTCCGTGGAAAGCGATTTATCCAGATATTCAACGCAAAGGGCCGACATCATGCGGAGAAAGGCTTCTTCTCCCATACGGCGGCGCAGCATATGGAGCACCCAGGTGCCTTTTCCATAGGTAACCGGAATGTATGCTTCCGCCAGCCGCGTGCCTTCCGTGAGCGCTCCCATCGAATCCATGGGATCGCCTTCAGAAGATTTTCGCAGCAGAGCCATGCGGTAATGCTCCAGCAGCAGGTCCACCGCTCTGGTTCCCTTTTTCTTTTCCAGAAGCAGCAGGGCGGAGTAGTTCGCCAGAGCTTCCATGAGCCAGTCGTCATGGTAGCCCGGCGAAGTGACCACGCTGCCCCACCACTGATGCGCTGTTTCATGCGCGGCCAGCAAATCCGTGTAGAAAAGCTGCTGCTCTTCTTTCAGAGAAGACACAGCCATATCTTCCGGGCGTAGATAAGAAAGCGTGGATAGGTAGATCATGCCAGGAAAGCCTTGCCCGAACCGGCCTGGAACCGGCGAAACTTCCAACCGGTTCAGCGGCAAAGGCCGGAAGCGTGCGGCATAGAAATCCAGTGCCTCTCCTATTTCTGCAGCTAGTGTTTTTAATCGCGCCGTGGGGCTGGGTGGCGGAGGCGTGATCAGCGACGCATCATTACTTTGCGCCAAAGCCGAGGGCCGTGACCGACGGAGGGCCGGGACTTCCAAAGGCGCGACTACCTGAGGTCGCGGTTGCAACGCCTGCTCTGCTTTTCGATTTGCGCAGACTTCAATGGTGAAGCTGCCTCGCTTCACCGTGACGCGTTCATACGAACCGAGGTTAAATCCGGCGAGGCGAATCAGGGAGCGAGTGAGATAGCGCGTAGTTCGCTGTTTCCCATCCGTGCGGTCTTCCACCGGATCGCCGCTTGCCACCAGGTCCAGGTCATGCGGGTAAGTAAAGGTCAAATCGAACGTCGAGTATTGAAGCCCGCGACTTGGATACCAGCTTCCGCGAGACCCAACGGAGAAGACGCGGTTTCCGGCTTCGGCAATCACTTTACCCTCGTGTGCAATCTCCACTTCATGAATACCGGGCGCGAGTGGTTCTGCGGGAACAATCACAAACCCGCCAGTGCCAGCCCCCGTGGGGTCAGCGTTGCCGGTGAGCACTTCCGCTGGGTGCCCATCCACGGATGCACTTTTGATTCGCATCGGTTGCGTGATCTCAAAGGGCAAAGCTCCTTCCGGGTGGTTGCGGAGATTTGCTTTGATTTTGGTTTGGCAATGCAGCACAAGGTCGGAATCCAGCACGGAACGAATGCGGTAGTCACTTAACTGAAACTCCGGCGCAAACTCCCGTTTTCGAAAAGACCGGGAGGGGAAACTGGTCCAGATCTGAAAGCCGGCGTCGGTTGGACTACCGAGCAACAATTGTTCCGGCGCACGCGGGTCAAAAACCAAGTCAAAGCGGCCCAGTTTTCTCCCTTGCAAAGCAGCAGCGAAGAAACCCTTTCGCCCTGCCTGGGGCGAGAGAAGATCCGCCGTGCTCCGCAAAGAGAAGTTAGCGCCCAGGTTTCGCAGAAAAGGAGACCAGCGCTGTGCCAGCAACGCTCCCATTTCCGGGCTTTTCTGGTTATACGGGTTGGCCTTTATGGCCTCCAGCAACTCACGATAGGTGTCACTGCCGAACACCATACCCGCCGCCAGAAAATGCTCTTCCAGGTTTGGCGACCCGGCGTGGGCTGCCAAGGTGCGGCGTTCGCTCCGGTCTGGCGGCAGGAGCAATAATTCGGCATCGCCACCTTCCACTTCCGCACTGAAAAATGCAGTAATCCGCTCCCCACCGCCCACGGGCTTGCCGAAAATCAGATAGCCATCCGTTAAGAAAACCTGGGCTTCATCCCGAGCGAAATTGACATCCCGAATGCGGTAACACTCCGCAGAGTCTAAGCTGCCTTCCTGCAAGGACTGGAGAAGCGTCTGGCCGGGTCCGGCGAGCAAAAGAGCGGGAAAGAACAAAAGTGCAACTCCGGCGCGCATTCCACCAGTGTATGCCTGCGAACATAGAAATATGCCGCCCCGTTCTTTGCCGGATCGCCAACAGGATGAATACTTCATGCGCCTTGCGATTGAGCAGGCTCGTCTCGGTTTGGCCAAGCCGGGAGCGGGAGAGGTGGGCTGCGTCATTGTGAAAGACGGCGTTGTGGCAGCCGCTGGCTGCAATGAAGCGGAAGCCACGCACGACCCTACGGCACACGCGGAGATTGTGACATTGCGCAAGCTAGGCCAATCTTTAAAGACGATGCAGTTTCCCGGTTACACGCTGTACTGCACGCTCCAATGCTGCGGCATGTGCAGCATGGCCTGCATCTGGGCCAAGCTGGACCGCATTGTCTACGGGGCCACGCGGGATGATGTGCACAGCATGTATTTCGAAGCAAAGCACCTGAACACAGCGGACTTTATCCGGGACGCATTCCGAGACGAAATCGAGATCCTGGGAGGGATTCTGGCAAAGGAATGCGCCGAGCTGTATTACAAGCCAGGGGACGAGCCACCGAAAGGGCCGGCTGACCCTCATTGAATCCCAATGATAGACTTGTTGATTTCCGAATGAAACTTGTCACTTTTCAACATCACAACCATGCCCACGCAGGCGCTTTGCTGGGCGACAAAGTTCTGAGCTTGGCCAGCTATGGATTCCATAGCGTGCTGGAAGTTATTCAGGGAGGCGCGGAAGCCCGTCACCGCATTGCTTCCGTGCTGGAAACCGGCCCCACCGAGCACGTTTTTTCTTTAGGGGACGTGAAGTTAATGGCCCCGATTCCCAAGCCTTCCAAAATCATTTGCATTGGGTTGAATTACCGGGAACACGCTATTGAATCCAAAATGGAAATTCCGAAAACGCCTACCGTGTTTTCCAAGTATGCTTCTGCCGTGATTGCCACGGGCGACAACATTGTGCTGCCCAAAAACTCCACTAAACCCGACTATGAAGCGGAGTTAGCTGTGGTGATCGGCAAGAATGGCCGCTACATCAGCGCTGCCAATTGGGAAGAGCATGTGTTTGGTTACACCATCATGAATGACGTCAGCGCACGTGATTTTCAGATGGCTACCAGCCAGTGGATGATCGGAAAGACGTTTGACACATTTGCTCCCATTGGCCCCGCCATTGTCACCGCAGACGAGATTGCTGATCCTCACACTCTGGACATCAGCCTGGCCATCAATGGGGAAACGTTGCAAAACTCCAATACGCGCGAACTAATCTTCCGCGTTCCCGACCTGATCGAGTACCTTTCCAGCGTGTTCACCTTGGAAGCAGGCGATATTATTTCCACCGGCACTCCTTCCGGCGTAGGGCTTTCCTTTAACCCGCCGCGCTGGCTCCGTCCGGGAGATAACATCGTGGTGAAAGTGGCAGGACTCGGCGAGCTTCGCAACCCGGTAGTTGCGGAAGCCTAGCTGCGCTTTGCCCGTGCTATCCGTTAAACGTCATGGATGAGCTTGTTGCCGCTATTTCAGCAAAGAAAAAGCGGCTCGACACGATGCGCCCAGTGTCGCGGGAGGCACTGCTTGCCCTACAAAAATCGTATGACGTTGACCTTACTTACACATCAAATGCCATCGAAGGCAACACGCTCACGTTGCGGGAGACAGCGGAGGTTATCGAACACGGCATTACGGTTGGCGGAAAGTCCTTGCGCGATCATTTGGAGGCGGTTGACCATTACAATGCCGTACTGTGGATGCGCGAGTTGGCGGCAAAGACGACACCCCTAGGCGAAAACACTGTGCGTGAACTTCACCGCCGCATTGTATTCCGCAGCCAACCGGAGATCGCCGGGGTTTACAGCACTTTACCTCGCCGCATTGCCGGCTCTCCCGTTGTGTTCCCGAACGCTGTCAAAATTCCCGGCTTGATGAAGGAGTATGGCGAATGGCTTACCCACGTTGAGACGACATCGGAGACCAGTTTTGATGCCCATTACCGGCTAGTGGCCATCCATCCGTTTGCAGATGGTAACGGAAGAACAGCCCGCTTATTGATGAACCTGCTCTTGTTGCGGGAAGGATATCCCCCTGTTACTGTGCGCCCGGAAGATCGAAAAATGTATCTCCATGCGTTGGAACAGGCATCCCTGCAAAATGACATGGAACCCTTTCTGATTTTCATGCGCCAGCGGTTGGACGCAACTTTGGGAGAGTACTTGAGCATCTTGCAAGAGGCGCAAATCCCCGAATAAATAGGGGTTATGGCATCCGGAATACTATGAGTTGGTGGACCACTGATCCGAACAGATGCAAGGATCGCGGTGTTCGCCTTGATGAATAAGGAGCATATTGAACATGAAGCCAAAGAACACAGTTTGCCTCTGGTTTAACAAGGACGCGCATGAAGCGGCGAACTTCTACGCTGTTACCTTTCCGG
This sequence comes from Bryobacterales bacterium, assembly GCA_963791675.1. Classification (GTDB taxonomy): domain Bacteria; phylum Acidobacteriota; class Terriglobia; order Bryobacterales; family Bryobacteraceae; genus JALYXI01. The sequence continues at coordinate 45,588 of CAWBTD010000018.1, read as the reverse complement.
ATAGCGAAGTAACTGCTGTTCACAAGGCCCCCGGTGACTTTCCGAGCGGTAAGAAGGGCGACGTGCTAACGGTGGAGTTCACTGTGCTGGGTATTCCTTGTCTCGGTCTCAACGGCGGTCCGACGTTCAGGCACTCCGAGGCTTTTTCCTTCCAGATCGCAACGGAAAGTCAGGAAGAGACAGACCGTTACTGGAACGCAATTGTCGGCAATGGCGGCACGGAAAGCGCGTGCGGTTGGTGCAAGGACCGCTGGGGCCTTTCCTGGCAGATTACACCGCGCGTGCTGACTGATGCACTTGCGGCCGGTGGCGGTGAAGCAAAGCGTGCCTTTGAGGCGATGATGACGATGAAGAAGATCGACGTCGCCGCCATTGAAGCAGCGCGACGAGGCTGACATTGTACAGCCGCTCCGGTGCTCCTTCTGCGATTTGCACGGCAGCATAATGGTCACCGCTTCTATGCACGTCCAGACCGAAGTTCAGATTACATCTCCAGTCTCTTAGATGTAACGCATGTCACTAAAAAGCTGGCCACTCTCGGCACTGATGGGAAAAATGTGACCGACTCAAGGTCTTTCACGAACGGCAGTCATCATAGTGAAGTATGAGTGCTAACGTCAACCTTTCCTGTAAAGCCGTACTGTTCGACATGGACGGTACGCTTGTGGATTCTACCCGTATCGTGGAACTCTCTTGGAGTCGCTGGGCTGCACGGCATGGCATTCCGCTGGAAGCCGTGCTCTCGTTCTCACATGGACGTCCGACGATCGCGACGATGGAGCACTTTTTGCCTGCGCGAGATCATACGGAGGAACTGGAAGAGATGGAACGTTATGAGGAGACGCAGATGGAAGACGTTCTGGCTGTACCAGGAGCCGCACAAGCTATTCATGCGCTGCAAGATCGTCCATGGGCCATCGTGACTTCCGCGTGGAGGACGCTTGCAGAGGCACGCGTTACAGCTGCAGGCTTACCTCTTCCCAAGGTCATTGTGCCTGTCGGACGAAATCCGTAACGGTAAGCCACATCCAGAAGGGTATCTGCTTGCTGCTGAGCAGTTGGGCGTAGCGCCGAATGAGTGCGTTGTTTTCGAAGACACACGCCCTGGTATTGAGGCTGGATTGAATGCCGGAATGCAGGTTGTGGCACTTCTTACGACTTTTCCAGCCCAGAAATTGGGGCATCATCCATTCATTCGGGATTTTCGCGATGTAACCATCCAGCCTGATGGCGAATGGCTGAAGCTTGAGCTAAGAGCCGCAATTTTATAACTAGGCGCGCAAATTAGTTTGTGAATTCTCCCATTGTGCGGATAGTCGCAGCTTCGTCGTCACCAATGACCGCCAATATCTTGCAAAGGGTAAGCTTCGGAACGCTCTTTGCCTAGTGAAAAACCTCGTATGTCGTACGTCAGTCAAGATGTCGTCAGTTGGCGGTCGGTCGTTCCATATGCTCAACGGTGTACACCGGCAGGGTTTCCTCTTGCCGATGCAATTCGAGACCGAGAGCACCCAGGACCGTGAAGAGGGTGGGAAGGCTGGCGAACATATTCGGGTTCGGATTGGTTCCCGGAGGTGGAGCGGGCAGCCGCATGGGAAGCCACCCTTGCGTGTTTACAGTGAAAAGTCCGCCTAGCTGCGTGCGGTTCACGACCGGCAAATCAGTCCAGTTCTCGATATAACGGACAAGGTCGTCCATACTGATGGCTCTTCCGTTCAGAGGATGGCCGAAGCCGCTCGCAAAAGTGTGACAACCATCCGGGGCGGTGTCAAAGATGCAGTTTTTCACGCTGCATTGTGGACCTTTGAAGCTTTGGCCCACTGCTGGAGACACTTAGAGCATAGACCGGCATCCGTTTCCTCTCCACCCGCATGACGAGTTGGAAACGATCCGCAAGCAGACGGCGAATCATTTGTTTCGCTTGGTTCTGTGCTTCGCTATCCTGAGAAAGTGCGGTAGTGGCCTTGTGAGCATTCTCGTCGATGTCGTATCTCTCGCTAGAGGTCCAGTCTGGAAGAGAGAAGAGACGCGGCGAGGGATTGACAGGAACGTCGTAGGCGTAGCTCAAAAGTGTATTCACCGAGACTGCTCTTGCCTTCAAGTCACCATTAGGGAGTACCTGCAACCGTTTGCTGCGCGGATCGGCTGAGAACGCAGGTTTTATGATGATCTTTTCAGAAGTCTGCGATTGAGCGATAGCAGGCCAAGCCACCAGGACACAAACAACTGCTTTGCCGATTCCAGCCATGATTCGGACTCCCTCTATAACAACTGCACCATAAATACTATCCGAATCAGAATCCTGCAGCTAATCACGCGGACTGTCCCATAAACGGTCGGTTGTAAGACTGCCGCGTAGGAGAAGTCCTACATTAGCGCGTTGATCAACCCCGGTAATCGAAGCCGGTGCCCTGATGTTACAATCGCACCATGCTTCATACCCCAATGCGCACGTTCTTGATAACCGTGCTGCTGCTCGGGATATGTTTCGGCCAGTCAAAGGACAAAAAAACAGCAGAGCAACAACAGGAACAACCGGGTGCGACGGCTTCCGTTAAAGAGCCTCAGAAGGGCCGCATTCTCGGCATCGGTGGCATTTTCTTCAAGTCGGAAAATCCGGGTCCGATGCAGCAGTGGTACGCGAAGAACCTCGGTCTCTCCGATCAGGGGCAAGGGGTGATGCTGCGTTGGCGCGAGAAAGACAATCCGCAGCAGGAACGGATGACGATATGGTCGATCTTCCCGGCCAACAGCAAGTATTTCGGACCGAGCCAATTGATGGTGAACTACATCGTGGACGATCTCGATGCGATGCTCGAGCGGCTGAGCAAAGCGGGCGTCAAGATTGACCCAAAGCGGCAGAACGTGCCCTATGGCCGGTTCGCCTGGATTTACGATCCCGACGGCAACAAGATCGAGCTTTGGCAGCCTATCGATTCGGCAAAGTAGAATTTTAACGGTGTGATTGCCAGCGAGGCTGTGAGATACAATTACGGTCGCAGAGCGCTGATTGAGTTCCTCTCCTCTATCCCGTCGCGTGTTTTTGAACACAGCCCTTCTTACGCCTGTTCTGAGTAATTTCCATCGCCTCGCCGCTGCAGAGAAGAGGCAGTTCAAGATACGTGATCTTCGGACCATGACTCTCCAAGGACCTTCGCGGACCTATCTTCTGGTCAAGGTGGTTGCTGACAACGGTGTTTACGGCATCGCGGAAGCATACGGAACACCAGGGATTGGCGTCAAAGAGCAGATTCTCTCCATGAAGCCCGGGCTGGTCGGAAAAGATCCGTTGGAGATTGATCTTCTCTATACGTTTTTGGACGAACATGTAAAAGATCTCAGTGGCACCAGAACAGACGGCTCGGCTCATAACTTCCTGCGAGCCGCCAGCGGCGTGGAAATGGCCCTTTGGGACTTAGCGGGAAAACTTCTTGGCGTGCCGACTTCTACCTTATTGGGAGGTCGATTTCGGCAAAAGGTCCGAGTGTATGATCATGCCACTCCACGCAACATGCTGGATAAGGCATCCTGCCGCGAGTGGGCGGAAAAGGTAAAAGCCGACCCTTCTGGTTTCACTGCACATAAATTCGGTTTTCCTCATACAGATGCCAATGCTGATAAGGCTCGGGATACTGCGAATCGCGTACTGACCACCAAGGAACTGATGCAAATTCGGCAGGGGTTTGAGAACTGCCGCGAAGCAATCGGCTGGGATCACGACATCATGGTTCACTGCCACTGGGAATACGATGTGCGGACGGCCATCCAAATTGCAGAAGCCGTGGAAGCCATCAAGCCTTTGTGGCTGGAAGACCCGCTGCAAGTGGAGTATTCCGAGGGATGGAAGCGCCTTTGCCAGAGCGTGCGCGTACCAATCTGCACAGGAGAGAACTTAGCGCGGCGGCAGGGGTTTAAGAACTTCATTGTGGAACAAGGCTGCGATATTCTGCATCCTGATCTGCGCAACAGCGGCGGATTTCTGGAAACCAAGAGAATCGCTGATATGGCAGATACATTCGGGATTCCCATGGCCAATCACAACACAGGAAGCCAGCTTCACACTTGGGCAACGTGCCAGTGGGCTGCTTCCGTCCGTGACTATCTGTGTTGCGAAACCATCACTGGTGCGGGCGGTTGGATGGATCAACTTCTGCTCCTCAAAGGTCCCTATATTCGAGACGGCTTTATCGAGGCGACCAGTGAGCCGGGGTTAGGCTTGGAACTGAACCCGGATATCGCGAAAGCGCACTTGGCTCCTGGCGAGACTTGGTGGGCATAGCGTTATTTTTTTCGTCCCGCGATGTTCCACTCCGTAAATGGAGAACGTGCACCAGCCACCATGACATTGAGCAGGTAAGGTATGCCGGAGGCAAATGCACGTTCCATCGCTGGCCCTAATTCATTGAGAGACTCGATGTTTTCCCCGCCGCCTCCGAAGCCCTGCATTACGATGTCATAGCGTGTGCGCCTGAGTTCGCAGGCTACCGTGTCTTTCCCTGCTGTTTCCCACGTTTGTAGTTCTCGCTCCAGCCCCCAGCCGCCGTCATTGCCCACCACAATCACAACAGGTAATTTGTGACGCACCAAAGTATCCAACTCCGCAATATAGAAGCCGAGAGCGCCATCGCCCGTTATCAGGACGACGGGATCATTTGGGTAGGCGAGTTTTAAGGAAACTGCATTTGGCAACGCAGAGCCAATGGTGCCAAGCGGTCCCAACCGCAGCCAGCCGCCGGGAACAGTAGCCGGTAGACTGGCTCGTCCCCAATGGGCAAAATCGCCGCCATCCCAGGAAAAGCGAGTTTGGCGCGGCAGAAACTTTTTCAGTTCACGAAACAGCGCTGCAGGGTGAATGGGCACATCATCTTCCAAGCCAGTTTCCGCAAGCACCCGGTTCGCATCCTCTCGCAAGTTCTTCAGCCGTTCGAGCCATGGCGTTGTGTTCCAGATGCGATCTTGCGCGACCACTGTAAGTGCTTCCAGAGTTGCTTTGGCATCTCCACAAAGTGCGACCTCAACTGCTCGATTCATTCCGAACTCCTGCGGATGAATATCAATTTGGATAATTTTTGCTTCGGGCGAAAACACGCGTGGACCGCCTAAGCCCAGGCGAAAATCGATTCGTTTCCCAACCACCAGGCACACATCCGCTTCGGGAAACGCAGCCCGAACAGCACGGTTCAATGCCGGGTCTGCATACCCCATGCTGAGCGGATGATCGTCAGAAACGACGCCGCGTGCCATGGTGATGGTAAAAAGAGGCAGCTTCGCGGTCTCGATGAACTGTTGTACTGCCCCTTCGGCACCAGACCACCACGCTCCGCTCCCGGCAATCACAATGGGCCGCTTTGCCCCTTGCAGCAGGGCAATAGCTCGCTCGATTGCTTGTGCCTCAGGAACTGCCGGACTCAGCACGGCAGGTAACGGCAACGCTGCTGATATATTAGCGTTCCCGGTAAACAGATCCACGGGAATGGTAAGATGCACCGCACCCTTGCGCCCGCAATTCGCTTCCGCATAAGCGCGTCGCAAATAGAAAGGAATCAGCGCCGCGCTGGGTGGTTCTGCCGCCCACTTCACAACGGGTCGCGTCATGGAAACTTGGTCGATATCCTGGAATGCCTGGCGCTCGCCAAGCGTGCTTGCGCGGCTGCCGCTTACGGCGATCAGCGGACTACCGGCGAGCTGCGCCGTGGCGATTCCGGTAAGGGCATTTGTATGCCCAGGTCCGCCCGTCACTAATGCCATCGCGGGCCGACGCGTGATCCGTGCCCAGGCATCCGCCGCGTGGGTGACGCCGGATTCATGGCGCATATCAATAATGGAAATTCCGTGGCGATGCGCCTGCGCCAGCACTTCATTCAGGTGATCTCCTACCAGAGTAAAGATCCGGTCGATTCCCAGTTCCTGCAGCGTCGCGACGAAGAGTTCGGCTCCATTAGGCACAGACTGTATGGTATCTCCGGCGTGATTCAATATGCTTGTGGAGGAACCAAATGACACCACACAGCCGCACTCGCCGTAATCTCTTGAAATTCCCGCTGGCAGCCCTGGCTGCGCAAGTATCCGCCGCGCCGCGAAAAAACGAATACGATGAGGACAACACCAAGATCGCCACCATGTTGAATGTATCTGGTCTAACGGATGACCAGATTCTGTTCTATCAACAAATCGGGTTGCGTTGGGTTCATGCGCAATTTGGCGATCATGCTCCCTATGACCTGATGAAGACCACACAGGATCGACTGCAGCGTTACGGGATCAAGATTCACTGTGGATTGATGCAGGTTTATCGAACCAAGCGGATTCAACTGGGGCAACCGGGGCGGGACGAGGATATCGCACAATTTCAGACTTTTATTCGTGATTGCGGGCGCTTGGGTATTCCCGTGGTCCACATCGATTTCCACCCAGGGAATACCTACACAACAAGCATGGTGAAAACTCCACGCGGGTATGAATCCCGTGAGTTCGACCTCCAAGACTTTCACCAAAAGGTGGAGAAGCAGATGTTTGATCGCCAGTACTCCGCAGCGGATATTTGGGCCAACTACACTTACTTTCTGAAAGCGGTATTGCCCGTTGCCGAGCAAGCAAACGTTCACTTAGCTCACCATCCGGATGATCCTCCGATTCCCATGATGAATGGCGTGGCAAAAGTCTTCATCAACTATGAAGGATACAAACACGCCGAGCAGGTCGCCGCAAATGGCAGCAAAAACTGGGGACTTTGCCTTTGTGTCGGGACGTGGTTAGAGGGTGGCGACAAAATGGGCAAGGATGTTGTGGGAATGATCAAGGACTTCGGAAGCCGGGGCAAAATCTTCAGTGTTCATTTCCGAAATGTGAGTTCGCCGCTCCCCCGATTTCATGAAACGTTTCAAGACGATGGATATATGGATATGTACCAGGTCATGAAAGCATTACGGGAAGTTCGTTGCAACGCGTCGTTGATTCCGGATCATTACCCGGGCCTTACAGGCGACCAGAACCACCGGATCGATGAGGCGTACATGATTTCCCAGATGCGAACGCTTCTGCGCCGGGCGAATGAAGAGATAGGGTGATTAACAAAAAGCCAGGCATATAATAAACGAACGTGTCCCCGGTCAATCCTAGCCCGACCCGTTCCGCCCAACGGAATTCTTATCGATGGGTCATCATTATCCTGCTCAACGTCGGGATGATTATCGCGTATGTGTCCCGTTCCAACTTGCCGGTGGCGCTCGCGGTTCCTGATTTCATCCGTACCTTTCACCTTTCTGATACGGATCGGGGCACGTTGAACTCCGCTTTCTTCTGGGCTTACGCGGTGCTGCAAATTCCCGCAGGTTGGATCGTAGACCGTTACGGGGTGAAGATCCCTTACGCGCTCAGCTTTTTGTTTTGGAGCTTGGCCTCAGCGGGAACGGTGTTTGTGCGCTCAGTGCCGGAACTGATGGGCCTGCGTGTCATCTTGGGCGTAGGGGAATCCGTCGTTGCCCCCGCAAGTTATCAATGGATCCGCCACCACTTTGCGGAAAAGGAACGTGGTCTCGCCATTGGCGTGTATATGGCAGGTACCAAAATCGGCCCGGCAATCGGTCCGCCTCTGGCCGCATGGCTGATTGTGCAATACGATTGGCGGCTCATGTTCCTGCTGATTGGCTTGGGCGGTTTAATCTGGCTGATTCCGTGGATGCTGATCGTAAAAGATGACAGGCGGCAACCGGCAGAGCAGGCAGTCCAGAAGGGAGAAGGATCAGGCATTCCGTTCTTCAAGCTTCTTGCCAGCCCCGTGACTTGGGGCACGGTAATCGCCAGCTTCTGCTACATGTATTTCGTCTACTTCTGCATGACGTGGATGCCGGCATACTTTGTGGAGAAGCACCATCAATCCCTCACTAAAATGGGCTGGTTCGCGTTCTTCAGCTTCGGCGGCATGGCGATTGTTGCTGTTCTGGGCGGTTGGCTGGCTGACGTGCTGATTGCGCGTGGCGGCAATCCGGTGACCGTCCGAAAATGGCTCACCATTGCAGGCTTTGCCATCGCCACCACAGAACTGATCGGTGCTTACTCGCCATCGCTCTCGACGGCGGTATTGTTCTCCGTCATATCGCTTTCCGGTTTGGGATTGGCAACGGCTAATTACTGGGCCATTACGCAAACGTTGATGCCCCGTGACGCGATTGGGCGGATGAGCGGCGTGCAAAATTGCGCAGCCAGCGTGGCCGGAATTGTTGCTCCTATTCTGAGCGGATGGCTTAAACAAAAGACCGGCGGTTATGACGCGCCCATGCAGGCAATCTGGCTGGTTCTGATATTAGGCATTGTTTCCTATGTGGTATTTGTGCGGGAAAAATACGCACCAAAGCCGATACCTGCTTTTCAGAAGGAGCAGTTACCAGTCCACTCCAATTTGAAACTGGAAACGCTGAAGTAGGGGACCTCTTTCCAATTACCTAAACATTCTGCTACTACCCCAATTGTTTCGCGACAAGACGATATCCTTCAGTGCTGCCTCACTAATCAAAATGCAGTAATGTTACGCTTGACGTAAACCGTAACAGCCGGTAAGATACTAAATGATCGTTGGTTATCGCGATAAGCGAACTTCGAAATTCGCCGCAGGCAAAAAGGTTAAGGCGTTTTCCGGCTTCGAGCGTAGCGCCCATTTACGGCTGGACCGACTGGAAGCAGCAACCTCGGTCAAGGATTTAGCGGCCTTGCCGGGAAACTCCTTCGAGGCTCTAAAAGGCGATCGACACGGGCAGTACAGCATCCGGATCAACGACCAGTGGCGGATTTGTTTTGAATGGCCCAACAGTTCACCCGGCCCGCACAATGTTGAGATTGTGGATTACCACTAACAAAGGAAGAGATAAGATGGCACGAGCACCGATTCACCCCGGCGAGCACCTCCGCGAGGAACTGGAAATCCTTGGCTTGAGCGCCGCCAAATTATCGCGTCAACTAGGCGTCCCAACGAACCGCGTTACTAGTATCCTCAATGGCCAGCGGTCAATTACTGGCGACACGGCCTTGCGTCTTGCCCACTTCTTCGGCACTAGCCCGGAATTCTGGCTCAATCTTCAAAGCCTTTATGATCTGCGTGTTGCACAGCAGAAATCCGGTAAGGCAATTGATCTCCTGCCGACACTCAAGCGGCGGTTGGAGATAGCGTAAGAGAACAACGACATGGCAATAAGAAAGCTTCCGCGAAGGTTGTGAATAATAAGAAAGCCACCTTACTTGCCGAGAAGCGTGTGTACTTCAAGCAATCTGAGTTTCCACTGGTCAGTTTGCAGCAGGCACAGAAGATTGCGTCCGGATTGGTTGATAATTCTGGCGGCGGAACGTGCGCTGCCCTTGGATTTGGGCCAAATTACTCGCACGTATGAATCATGGGGTTACAGCGGCGGTATCAAGCCGGAAGATACTGCGTGGCTCGCGTTGAGTGGAGACGAATTAGTCGGAATCGTCAGAGTTGCTCCCGAGAAGGGCACTCTTGTGTTGCGAGGCATGTGCATCGCGGAAGGCTGGCAGAGGCAGGGAATTGGCAAGCGGTTGCTGGATGCTATCGCTGTCTGGCTGGAGAACCGAGAATGTTATTGTGTCCCGTATAATCACCTATTGGCTTTTTACGGACGGATTGGATTCATCGAAATACCCGCTGATGTTGCACCCGCTTTTCTCGCAACGCGGTTAAGAGAGTACACCCGGCGAGGTTTGCATGTCACCGTTATGTGTCGCTCGCCTTCTATCGATTCATGCAACGGTTAAGCGAATGCGCCGGTCGGGTACAAAGTCTTATAAAATCTTTGCCAATGAATGCGCAACGGCAACAATCCGTGTGGCCCGTCACGGCCTTTCTCGTTTATGCCACCAGCGCAGTGGGCATGCAAATCGCGCCCTCGACGAATGCTGAGCCGCATTTCGAAGTTGCGTCAGTCAAAATAAATCCGAAAACGGAAGGACCGTCAAGAATTTCTGGACCCACTCCTGGGAGATTTGTCGCCTCGAATACGCCGCTACGCTTCCTCGTTCTCTACGCTTACGAATTACTGGATCATCAACTGATAGGCGCACCTGAATGGATGTGGTCCACAAGCATCGATGTCACAGCCACATACCCTTCCGGAAGCATTCCTACTGATCACGAAGTACGGCTCATGATCAGGAACCTGCTTAAGGAGCGATTCGCGTTTAACGCACATCAAGAGCAACGCGAGATGCCGACTTACGCTTTGACTCTTGCACGAAAGGATGGACGACTTGGTGCGCAACTCAGACGCTCGGAAGTAGATTGCGACAAGTGGATGGCGGACAAGCGCCCGACTTTCAATGCCGGAGGTTCCAGTACTGTATCGCCTTCGGGGAAAAGACCGGCATGCGGGATGTTAGCTGCCCGAAAATTCCTCACAGGCGGAACGAGAACAATTCAACAACTCGCAGTCGCACTTCAGAGCATGGTGGGGCGGCCTGTGTTCGACCGAACGGGCCTTACCGGCAGCTTCGACATCGATCTTCAATGGACGCCTCAGACAGATAGAAGTGAAACACCAGCGAGGGATACCCTCTCCATCTTCACCGCCTTACAGGAGCAACTTGGGCTAAGGCTTACTCCACAAAAAGATCAGGTAGAAGTTCTGGTCATCGACAAAGTAGAACGCCCCACCTCAAACTAGGCATCTGTTAAAGGAAGTTTTTGGGCACCTTGGAACATTTAAAGAAGTTCAAAGCCAATCCCCCGTTACTGACATACCGGCGATAAATAGAGCCCCAAGTACAGGCACTTCCATAAGCGCTACCACACTAGCGGCGAACCAACGAAGTCCCTTCATGCGCCAAACCCAAAAAACGCCTGACGCAAATGAAGCGTACATGAGGACATTCAAGCATAGGATTCCGAGTTGGTCTGGGTGGCCGGCCAGCGGAGCTGGGCATAACACTCCCACTGCTATAGTGGGGCAGAAAAAGAGCAATTGCGTGAGAACGTACCAGTATTTTGTTTTCCAGTGAGTGCTTCCAAAGGGATGTTGCTTCCAAATCACTCGCAAGAAGCTAATTGTTGCAATTACGAAGATAAGCAGAATCGGTGGGAGAACTGTCGCCTCAATTGCCCATTGAGACAGCTTTAGCGCCAAGCCAATCGGATGCATGATGGAAGCCCATTACTCTAGGGTAATTTCAACACCATTGATAGGTTCTGCTCCATGCCAACAGTATGCCTGACACTCGCCGATTTACTCGGGAAGACTTTTCCTGTCACTTGCCCTGTGCCGGGTAATTCTTCGTGAAATTAGTGCGGCCGTTGGTGACGCTGAAAGAGCCGTCATTCTTGGCCGAAAGCTTGAGCCAGTTCCCGGAGTCATTCTGATCCGAAGGATTGGCAATCAATCCTTCGGCGGTATTAGTTTTGTCTGCTCCTGCTGCTGAGCGGTGTAGCTGCCAAATGTCCTGCAAGCCGGGCGAGTCATGAATGGTCTGCCATGCTTCCGGAGTGCCACCCTTTTTCTCGCCGTTGTTCATAATCGCAACACGCGGGTGCAGGGCATCCACAATGGCAGGGTGTCCTGACATGTTCATGCCATGATGAGTCACCAGGTAAACGTCAATGGTGCCGACGTTGTTGTTGGGGCACATCAGTTCATATTCTTTGTTCCAAGTCAGATCGCCTAGATCAATAATGCGGAATTTGCCATAAGTGATCAGCGTTCCCAAGGAACGGGCATTCTCGGTCGGGTCTACATCGCGGAGTTGTGGCGCAGCGCAGTACTGGTTGGGTTTGCCTGCTCCAGGCAAAGGAGATTTGAGAAGATTGCCCGCAGCGGAAAGCACTTTTACATCGATTCCTTTAATCGGCACCGTGTCACCCGGCTTCACTTCGATATGTTTACCGCTATTCCTTACCTCCGTATACGCCAGGTAAAGTTTTTCTTGTGCTGGTTCTAGTAGTTCGCCATGGTCCACGAAGTTCTTGATCGGAATCTTGGCGGAAAGTTGAGGTACGCCTCCTACGTGATCTGCATGGTAATGCGTAATCACCAGGTAATCGATTTGCTTGACGCCAGCCTGTTTCGCAACTGCCGCAATCCGTTCGGCATCCCGGTTGTTGAAACCGGCCCACCCCGTGTCTACCAGCATGGACTGGCCAGACGGCGAAACAAAAAGCGTGGCTTGGCCCCCTTCCACATCTACGAAGTAAACGTCCAGGGTCTTCTCCGCAGCGGCTGCGCTGACGGTAAAGAATAGCAGGGAAAGCAGAATCCTCTTCATGGTCGAAAAAATCGTATCATACTGCTTCCGGGGAGTTCTTTACGCGTGGAACAATCTGAACAGAATCAGCGTTACCAAATTTAAATGCCCTTTTGCAGCCGTTGCGGATCAAATATTCACGAAAGGGATCTGTTCTGTGCAAACTGTGGCGCAAAACAGTCCACAGTCCCTCCTGAAGCCGCTCCTCCCCGAACTGACCCTTTTCAAAACCTAACCCCCCGGACGGCCGCCATCCTTTGCTACCTTCCCGTGGTGGGCTGGGTAGCAGCAGTTGTGGTGTTGGCTGCCCGCCGGTTTCGGAATGATTTCACCTTACGTTTTCATGCCTTTCAAGGCTTGTATCTTTTTGCAGTGTGGCTGTTTATCGATTGGGGTATTCATCCTTTGCTGGATGGCTTGTTCGGCTACCATTACCGCCTGGACCGGGCCTTGCAAGCTCTTCTGCTTGGTGTCTGGATCTTTATGTTAATTAAGACGAGCCAGGAAGAGAAATACGTCCTTCCCGTGATTGGAGAACTAGCCCAACGTTCCGCAATGGAGCACTAAAAGTGGTATATTTATTCATTGTAGAGAATAAATATGCGAACGCGGGTGGGTATTGTAGGGCATCGTGGCTACAGCGGAGCAGAACTGCTCCACATTCTGCATCGCCATCCAAGCGTGGCTCCGGTTCTGTTGGAGCATCGGGAAGACGGAAATGCGGGAACTCGGTTTCGTCTGGGTGGAAAGGTGGTTCCACGCGTGCCGTCGAACCCTGCTTCTGTTCAATCAGAAGATCTGAAGGCGATTCTTCTCGCGACTCCGCCGGAAGTTTCCATGGAACTTGCTCCGGGTTTCCTCCAGGCAGGAGCAAAGGTTGTCGATCTCAGTGGTGCATTCCGGCTCCAAACGCCGGAGCGCTATCAGCGCTGGTATAAAGAGCAGCACACAGAACCGGAGTTGCTGAAAGAAGCCGCCTACGGACTCCCTGAGTTTTGCCGGGAGAAAACGCGTGGGGCGCGGCTGGTCTGCAAACCCGGGTTGCTATCCGACCGCTGCTAATCTGGCTATCCGTCCTTTGTGGCAGGCAGGAGTTATAGATGCTGCAGCGGGCGTGATTTGTGATGCTAAATCCGGTGTGAGCGGTGCTGGTCGGAAGCCATCGCTAAAAACCAGCTTCTGCGAGGTGACAGAGAATTTTTCGGCATATTCCGTGCTGAACCATCGTCACGTGCCGGAAATTCTGCAAGTCTCAGGTTTGCAAGAAGCGCAATTGAGCTTTACGGCGCAATTGCTTCCCTTAGATCGTGGCATTCTGGAAACCATTTATTTCCGTTCGGAGAAACTGCAAAGTGCCGAGGAATTATTGTCCATCTACGAGCAGGCTTACCGGAATGAGCCATTTCTTCGTTTGTACGAACTAGGTTCTTTTCCGGACTTGCAGCGTAGCGCGTACGAATTTCTGCGATATTGGCGTGGCGTTTGATGCGGCAACAGGCCGTGGATTGGTAATTAGCGCGATCGACAATCTTGTGAAAGGCGCAGCCGGGCAAGCGGTGCAAAATCTGAATCTGATCCTTGGATTCCCGGAAACGGATGGCCTGCTGTGAAACTCCTGGTCAAAATTGGGGGAACCTTATTGGATTCCGCTTCCCAACGGCAGAGTCTGGCTCGGCAACTGGCGCAGGTAAGCCGAGGGGAACACCAGTGCGTAGTGGTGCATGGCGGCGGCAAGCAACTGACTCGTTTCCTGGAAGAACGAGGCATACAAAGCCGTTTTGTGAACGGGTTACGGGTGACCACTCCAGAGACCATGGATGCGGTGCTGAAAGTGTTAGCGGGAAGCGTGAATCAGGAATTGGTGGCGTCGTTGATCCGTGAAAGTGTGTTAGCAGTAGGATTGACCGGCCTAGACGCCGGTTTAGTGGAAGCTACACAGTTGAATCCGGAACTTGGAGCCGTGGGGAAGGTCATCGGCTCGCGTCCGGATCTGCTCAATCTCCTGGTAGAGCAACATTACCTTCCTGTGGTGGCGTGTTTAGCCGGGGACAAAAAAGGCAATTTTTATAACGTGAATGGGGACCAAATGGCCGTGGCTTGTGCAGCCGGATTTCAAGCCCAACGTCTCCTGTTTCTCACGGATGTTGCGGGGTGCTGGATGGGGCAGGGAAGCGGCTTCCCTCGTTAACACCAGGCAGTGCCAGGAAGTTGATCGAATCAGGAGTGGCGAAAGGAGGCATGGAAGCAAAACTGAATGCCTCCTTTGCCGCTCTGGAGGGCGGTGTGGCCAGTGTTTCCGTTGTGCCGGGCGCTGAGGAAAACGTGATTTTGCGCGTTTTAGCGGGAGAGCAAATTGGCACGGAGATGCTGCCGGAAAGAGAAGAATCATGATCAGCGCGCTTACGATGGAGAATACCTCTGAGTTAGTTTCCTCTCCGCCCCGCAATCTTGTGATTCGGAAAGCGGCCATGCGCGATATTGCTCCTCTGCTGGACCTGATTAATGGGTACGCGGCTAAGGGTATTATGCTACCCCGGACGGAATTCGAATTATCGGAAAATATGCGGGATTTTTCTGTTGCTTATAGTGACGGAAAACTATTGGGATGCGGAGCCTTGCATTTTTATAGCCCGGTTATGGGAGAAATTCGTTCCCTGGCTGTGGCGGAAGCAGCAAAGGTGCAGGGTGTCGGTCGTTTAATTGTGGAATCTTTAGTCCAGGAAGCGCGTGATTACTGCTTAAATGCAGTTTTTGCATTCACATATGTTCCGCAATTTTTTTCCAAAGTCGGTTTTTCAGAAGTGGAGCGCGGAGAACTGCCTCTGAAAGCCTGGAAGGACTGCCTGCGCTGTGCTAAGTTCCAGTCCTGCGATGAAATTGCAGTATTACGGGTATTAGAACCAACACGTTGGCTTGAGCAACATGCCTCCCCTATCCTGTCCTCTGAGCCGAACTATCTCGTTCAGCTACCTTACGTACGTAAAGCCTGACATAAATAATAAGTACTATTCTTTTTGAAAAATTCGAGAATTTCTTGCAATTTACTGACAAATTGTCTGTACAATTCAAGACAAGCCGCGGTCAGGCGGATTAAAAGGTAAACCGGGTTTTAGGACGAGGAACTCATGAAAGCTCAAACCGTTGATGTAAAGGAATCCAGCGGCAGGATCTTATGCTGCACCATTTTCCGTTCGGGCGGTAAAAAATTACTCGCCAAAGGCCATGTCATCAGTGAGGAAGACATTCGGGTGTTGGAATCCGAAGGCATGGACCGAATTTGGGTAACCGAGCTGGAAGATGGAGAAATAGGAGAGGATGCCGCTGTTTGCGCAGTGGCCAGCGAAATTGGCTGCGGCTGTTATGAAGTCAAGTTAGCTGCCGGGGGACGAGCAAACTTGCTCGCTACGGAAAATTGCTGTGTGTTGGTAGACGATGACCTGCTGAAACAAATTAACTGCACCGCGAGCGTAGTGATTGCCACCAGCTTGAATTTCAGTTTTGCTGTTCCTGGTCAGCGCATCGCAACAGTAAAAAGTGCTCCTTTTGCGGTGGCTCAGTCTGATTTAGATGGATTGGTTGCCATGTTGAAGGAACGCGGTCCGATCATGCAGGCGCGACCGATGCGTAACCCTTCTGTTGCTGTCTTATATAGTGATCCGTTAAGCGGTGATCGTGCCCGGCAGATGTTTGAAAGCATTATGCGTCAGCGTTTAGAGCGCATGGGCGTGGTTTCCAGTTTTGCCCTTTCGTGCGTGGAAGAAGAAGAAACCGTGGCACGCTCTCTGCAGCATTTGCTCCGTTCCAAACCATCCATGGTGCTGGTTGCATCCACCACAGCTCCTGCAGGCCCGGAAGATGTGATTGGTCGTGCTCTGGCTCGCGTGGGAGGCAAAATTGAGCGCTTTTTGGCTCCTGTGGAACCGGGAAATTTGATGCTGTTGTCCTATAAGGATGATGTGCCGATTGTTTCCGCTCCTGGCTGCTTCCGTTCGGCGAAACCGAATGTGGTGGATTTAGTGATGCCGCCGCTGTTGGCTCGTTACCGTGTTTCCACCTGGGAAGTAGCTTGCCTGGGGCACGGCGGTTTGCTCGGTTAGTTCTTTGTGTTGTGTGGTGCGGGCGGTAGCCGATGAGTTCCTGCTGCCGCCCCGTAAACTGTTCTTTATTCCCATCGAATTCCGCGTCGAGATAGTTGCTCTTTTAAATCCACATACGACTGAAACACAATCCCGTCCATTCCTGTCCTCCTTGCGCCCTCTATGTTCTCAGGGAGATCGTCAATAAAAAGGCAATGTTCAGCGGAACACTCTGCTAGCTCTAGCGCCCTCTGGTAAATAGCAGGATCAGGTTTCATTGCTTTGACCTCGTGGGAAAGAACAACCTGGTCAAAATGTTGCAAAACGGAGTAATTTTCCTGAATCGCCTCGTAATGAATCGCGTTGGTGTTGGAAAGAAGCAACAGTTTGTAGCGCTTTTTTAAGGCAGCAAAGAAGGATTCAGGAATCAAGATCTCAGGCAAAAAAATGGAACTCCAGATCTTGCAGAATTCCGGGTACGTCAGGCTGAGATTGAGATGGGCAGAGAGTTCCGCTACAAACTTCTCTGGCTCAATCTGCCCGGTCTCCAAAAGCTTTACCAAGCCAGTGCTTCCGATTCGGGCTGGTATGTCCTGAGCAGGAATGCCGCAGTGAATTTGTAATTGCTCATAGCCTCGGGAAAACTGAAAGGGAACAATCACATTGCCGAGATCGAAAATAATGGTTCGTATCATAAACGGAATTGATGAGTAAGATGTTCGGAATTAACGCAAGTTGGTCTTAGAAACAATTGAAAGTTGGGTAAATAGAAGTAAAATTGGAATGGATTTACGGGCTTTATAGGCGGATTTATCTTGACTTGGTGAAATAAGGTCACCATACTCGATAATACGATGTGCTGTAAGCAGTAATGGAAGAACCGGACTATATGGAGAAGCTTACAAAAAAGGCAGTCATCGCGGCGACGTTGGCGGCCAATCTTTCGCTTGTGTCTGCTGCAACACCAGCGATTGGTGTGGCGTTTTCAAATGGTAACATTCTGATTAATCATGCTACCGCAGTTGGCAATGCGTCGCTTTTTGAGGGGAATGTCGTAGAAACCGGCGATGCCAGTTCCCGACTTCACCTGAAAAACGGTGCCGATCTTCAGCTTTCCACCGAGTCGCGGGGAACTTTCTACACTCATCGGATGGTGCTCGAAAAGGGAGCCGTACAGTTCCGGGCTTCGGATGAATATGGCGTGGAAGCTCGCAATCTAAAAATCATCGGGACGGATATAGATACGGCGGCAAGAGTGTCCATGCACGGCGGTGTAGTCCAGGTAGCTTCGTTGACAGGGCACGTGCAAGTGACCAACGCCACAGGGCAGCTTGTGGCGAACATTGCTCCGGGCATGGCGTTTGATTTTGCGCCGCAGGACCAGGGTGCTTCTGCTCCCCCATCCACCCCCGTAAAGGGCGCAAAAGTTCCCGCCGTTTCTGGAACCACTGCAGCGGCGGCCGGTGCTGCTCATACGGCGACATTGATAGTGGCGGGAGTTGTGGTAGTAGCGGCAGTGGGCACCACGGCTGGAGTACTTGCCACAAATGGCGAAAGCAGCTCGGCACCTAATGTGATTAGCCCGCAAACTTCCCGTTAGTTTCTGTAGTTTTTTGCAAAAAGGCTCTAGCTGCGGCTAGAGCCTTTTTGTTTTGGGTCTATCTATAACTGCGACGAATTGTGCGGGGGGAAGCAGTCGGCCAAGCTCCTATGGCGGCCAAAAATGCTCCACAAGTCAGTACCATTGCGTTTCTGGCCTGAGCGCTGCTTTCAAACGAGTAGCCGAAGCCATAGAAAAAGCCTTTCACCAGCAAAACCAATACAAAAAGGCTAAAAAGGAATAGCAGAATCCGCAAAGTCCCGAAAATAGCCATCAACACGGAGAGGAGACCTATGGCTCCCAAAGCCATGATCCAAACAGGTAAAGCCTTCCCGGTCCATGGTAGCCAGCCGATTTGGAGGTTTTGGTGACTGCTGATCAGTGTCACCATACCGACGCCGATTGCCATTAAGCAGAGAACCCCCTCAAAAATCCAGCTGTAAACCCGCAACAGACCTCTCACAAACGACACGTAGTTAACTCCTATCCGGTCAACAAAGTAGACAGTCTATCAGGGGGAAAGAGGGGTATGTTCTTGACCCCTAAATTTCAGAGGCATTACAATCACAGATAAGGGGCCATCCAGCTACCACATATGCAGCGTGAGGAGGTTTTAAGCACGAGACAGCAGGAAATTCTCTGCTCCATCGTCCGCTCGTATATCGAGACGGGGGAACCGCTAGGTTCGCGCACTCTTTCTAAGTTCCAAAGCTTTTCTCTGAGTCCTGCTTCCATTCGTAACGTAATGGCGGATCTGGCGGATGCTGGTTACCTTTCTCAGCCGCACACTTCCGCAGGGCGTGTTCCCACGGAAAAGGCATTTCGTTTCTTTGTGAAAACTCTTACCAGGAAACCAATCGTCGGGGGCCAAAATGCGCGTTTGGTGGCGGAATTGAGTGAGGCCGATTCGGTAGAAGGCTGCGTTCAGCGTACTTCGCGGATTTTGACGGAAATGACCCGCAACGTGGGAATAGCAGCAGCCTTGCCAGGTACCGATCAGGAACTGGAGCATATCGAACTGGTTGGCTTGGCGGATCGCCGCGTTCTGATGGTTCTGGTGACTCGTGACCGCATGGTGCGGAACCGCATTGTGACGCTGGAAGAAGCCATGTCGCAGGATGACCTGAATTCTTTGCGAAACTACATCAATCGGGATTTTGCCGGATGGCAATTGAATGATGCGCGCCGGGAACTGGTAAGGCGGATGGAAGAAGAGCGGGCCGCGTATGATGCCCTGCTACAGCGTCTTACTGTGCTGTATCAAAAGGGGTTATTGGAATTCGACCGTAATCCGTGGATTCACATGGAAGGCGCTTCGAATCTGATGGCCTTGGATCTTCATCTAAATCGGGAGCGGATGCGGGATCTTTTCCGCGCACTGGAAGAGAAAAAGCGGCTGGTGGAATTATTGGACCGCTTTTTGGAGCAGTCTTCCGGCGAATTAGGCGTATATGTCGGGTTGGAAGAAGCGCACCCTTCCATGAAAGAACTGGCTCTGATTGGCATTTCCATTCCTTTATCGGGCGGCCTGGTGGCACGCATCGCCGTGCTGGGCCCGGTGCGGATGAACTATGAGAAGGTAATGTCCTCCGTTCTAAGGATGGGCAATGCCTTCCAACAAGCGCAAACCTAACCACAAATCAACTGTTACCCTGAGGAAGTCGTGAATACAGAAACAACAAATCCCAACGTGTCTGAAATGCCTGTCGATAAAACTGGTGGGGATGGCGGGGCTAGTATGTCAAATCGTGCAAATCCTGTCGAGAATGTGTCCGGCGTGGAACTCGCCGGCGAAGTAACGGAACTGATCGCTGAACGTGACCAATTAGTAAAAGAAAAGGCAGATTTACAGGATCGTGTCCTCCGTCTACAGGCGGAGTTCGACAATTTCCGGAGACGGAACGAAAAAGATAAGAGCGAATTTGCGCAGTATGCCGGCATGGAAGTGATCCGGGAAGTATTGCCTGTTCTGGATGATTTTGACCGTGCCCTGAAATCCAACCCGGCAAGCCCAGACTTTGTCAAAGGAGTGGAAATAATCTATTCCCGCATGGCAGACACTTTGAAAAAGTTGGGCTTGGAAGCAATTGATACCACTGGCGCTCAGTTTGACCCCCATATTCACCAGGCAGTAGAAAAATACCAAACCGCAGAAGTGGAAGATCACACGATTCTGAGCGATTTTCAACGGGGATATAAATTTAAGGGCAAACTGCTTCGGCCATCCATGGTGAAAGTGGCGGTTCGTCCTTCCTGAGCGGTAGTTTTTCATGCCTGTGACCAAACGCGATTATTACGAGATTTTAGGCGTCGGCCGTGACGCGGATGATGCGCAGATCAAGAGCTCTTACCGTAAGCTGGCGTTGCAGTATCACCCTGATCGGAATCCGGATAACAAGGAAGCCGAAGAAAAGTTCAAGGAAGCGGCGGAAGCCTACTCTGTTCTTTCCGATGGCCAAAAACGGGCCGCTTATGATCGCTTCGGGCATCAAGGCGTGCAGATGGGCGGCGGCGCAGGCGGGTTTGATCCGAACAGTTTTGATCTGGGCGACATTCTCAGCCAGTTCGGGTTTGGCGATATCTTCGGCGGCGGCTCTTCCGGTAGACGGCAGGATCGGGTGGTGCGCGGGGAAGATGTCCGTTATGACTTGCAGATCAGCTTTGAAGATGCTGCTTTTGGCATGACGGCGGAGATCCAGGTTCCTGGCCGGGAAAAATGCGCGCATTGTGAGGGAAAAGGGGCCGAACCGGGCTCCAGCGTTTCCCAATGCGCACAATGCCGGGGCAGGGGGGAAGTGCTGTATCAGCAGGGCTTCTTATCTGTTCGGCGTACCTGCCCGCAATGCGGCGGGAGCGGACAGGTAATCAAGAACCCATGCCGCGAGTGCAGAGGCGAGGGCTTCAAACACGTCAATCGCAAGCTGAAAGTAAACATTCCGGCTGGCGTGGCGGACGGCAACAGACTTCGTTTGGCGGGAGAAGGTCAGCCTAGCCCGAATGGCGGCCCTGCCGGTGACTTGTATGTCTTTCTGAAGGTGAAAGAACACGCGTTTTTTGAGCGTCACGAAAACGATCTCCATTGCAGCATTCCGATCAATGTGGCCCAAGCCGCTCTGGGAGCGGAAATCCAGGTGCCAACGTTAGCCGGTGAGCCAGCCACCCTCCGAGTACCGGAAGGAACTCAATCAGGCGCTCAGCTTCGCGTGCGCAACAAGGGCATTGCACAAGTGAATGGCCACACACGCGGCGATATCGTGGTGCATATCGATGTGCGTACCCCTTCCAAATTGAATCGGGAGCAGCGGAAGCTGTTTGAGCAGTTATTGCCGATTCTGCCGACGGACAACGAGCCCAATGAAAAAGGCTTGTTTGAACGGATGAAAGACTACTTCGCTTAGCTCTTGTTCGGAACTTGCAGATGCTGCTCCAGCCAGGCTAAGCGTTCCTGCTGGGCGGAAAACTCGCCCAGCGTGGTTTCCAGATTGATGTATCGAAAGCTCCTTGCTGCGGCCAAGCGGGAAAGAGAGCCGTCATCCAGCAAAGGCTTTCGGTTCTGCAATACGACATTATAGGGAGATTGGGAAAGCAGTTGAAAATCCTGCGGGTCCGTGCACAGAAAAAACTCATGAGGCCGCGCCGGTTCCTTGAGGGAAGTGGCGTCGCTGTCTGCTAATTCCTCATTTACGTTATAACCTTCGCTGTTGTTATGTAGGGCAATCAACACCTCGCCTCCTGAGGGAGTTAAACGCTCCAGTAGATCATCCCGATGGAGGTCTAAAAAATCCAATGCGGCTTTCAGTTTTTCCGGCTGCCATTCCGGATTCAGCTTCCGAAGGTTTACCTCAGCCCCTACGCGGGAATACATCCGATTGGGATCTAGCTTGCCGCCCATCAAATCCACATTTCGGGTACTTCCAGCAACCAGGTATGCTACGCCGGGGTGGTTCCTCATATGCTGAAAAAGCACTTCACGCGCTGTTTGCTCATTGCCATGAATCAACAGGTATCGTCGGTTTGATTCCTGGTGACGCACCAAGCGAAAACGGATGCCTGCCAGCGTAAGGAAACGGCGGTGAAAGAAGGGAAACCATCCCAGGCCAAAAGCCAGGAAAGAACGGCGGCGCATTTCCTCTCAACGTAGCAGTTACCATCCTTACTATGCACGTTCGTCCTGCCAATCCAGAGGACTTTTCTGCTATCCGCCGGATTCAGGCTGCAACGGTGGAAGCGGCGCAGTGGGATTGCTCGCTGTACGCAACGCTGGTGGCCGAAGAAAAAAGCGTTGTTGCCGGATTTCTGGTGTGGCGAGAAACGGCACCGGACGAGGCCGAAATTCTGAATCTGGCAGTTGATTTCCCCTTTCGCCGTCAAGGAGTGGGTTTGGCGATGGTGCAAGCTGTGCCCCAAAAGGTGATTTTTCTGGAGGTACGGGAAAGCAATGTGGCGGCGCAAAATCTATATCGCAAAGCGGGTTTTCGGGAAGTGGGAATTCGATTTGGCTATTACCAAAATCCGCTGGAGCCAGCAATTGTCATGCGGTTTCAATCGTGATAGCGTCAGAGGGAAGAAACAGCCCGAAGGAGAAGGGCCAACATGGAACAAAACGACGCCGAAGAGATACGTATGCATCTCATGCAAACGAGCGAAGAATTCCAGCAACTCGCCCGCCAGCATGAGCAACTGGGTGCTCAAGTGACGGAGATGGAAAACAATCCGCATTTCACTGAGCAGGACGAGATCGAAGAGCACCGTCTGAAAAAACTGAAACTGCAAGCCAAGGATCAGATGGAAGAGATAGTGAGCCGCTACAAAGCACAACACGTCTGAGCTCTCCTGATCCGATCCGCATTCCCATTCGCGACGTCTTCGACCTCCATACGGTTCCTCCTCGTGATGTCGAAGGCGTCGTAGAAGCTTACCTCGAAGAAGCTCACCAACTGGGTTTTCGCGTTCTCCGCATCATTCATGGAAAAGGGATTGGCGCGCAAAGGGAAACCGTTCGTCGGGTGCTGACGAAAACTCCGTTCGTGCTTTCCTTCGGGGATGCTCCCGCAGAGGCTGGCGGCTGGGGCGCTACTGTGGTGACCTTCCTAGCGGACACTCCCGACAAGGCATCTACTTAATACTTACGTGTGACTGTTGTACTAAGTTATGGTACGCTGTACCTCCAATAGCTAGGTATTTTCGGAGGTGCAGTGTATAAAAACGGTTTTGCGTTAATCACTTTTCTGTTCGGTGTCTTTACGCCGGCCAGCGCAGCAACAATTTTCGATAATGGCGGGCCGAACCATCTTGGCGGGTCTGACATGGTTCTGTCGTTGGAGGCTGACAACTTCACTGTGTCGGCGCAGTCTACCTTAATGACAGCGCAGTTCTGGGATTTTGAAACTTCAGGAGGCGGCGACTATGCGGGCTCTATTTCCTGGTCCATTTTCACGAACAGCAGCAACAACCCTGGCACATTGCTTTTCTCGGGAAGCGCTTCCGGTGTGAACGTCACGCGCGTAGCAACCGGGGTTTTAGATCCGAGCAAGCAGTTTGTTGAATACAGCGACACCTTTACGTTCAGCGGCACTGTATCCTTAGCAGCCGGGACCTACTGGCTGGCGCTTCATAATGGGCCAACAGCGAGTGTGAATCCAAATTCACTGGCAAATTTCGCCTGGGAAAACACTGCTACGGCGTGCAGCGCCATCGGTTCTAATCCGTGTGGAAGAGCGCAGGATCTTACCGCGTCCGGATCTCCATTCCTGAGCACTCTCACGGATAATGCTTTCAATCTTTCCGGTACGGTAAGCGGTGTGCCGGAGCCTGGCTCCCTTTCGTTGCTGGGAGCAGGGCTGCTGAGTTTCGCATTATTCACTCGCCGTTCCCGTGATCAGTTTGCAAATTTCCGGAGGAAACAGTGAAGCACCTTTATTGCGGTTTGCCCTTTTTGGCGTTCGGCGTTTTTTGCCTGTCCGCTCAGGTGGTTGTGATCCCTGAATCACATCACGATACTTCCGCGCCTGTTGGACTCATGACGCTGGGGGTTTCAAACCTCTCGGTATCCAGCCGAGTCCAACCATTGGGGCGTCTCCCAAACCGGGGACATTCCGCCGGGGCCGCTTTCCAGACTCTGGATGCCGCCACGCAAAGCGATTACAGCTCCAGTGCTGCAGTCTTGACCAGCAGCGGATTGAATTTCGATGGGATCGGGCGGGGCTTCGTGGGGCCTGCGGGCCTTTTCACTATCGACAGCGCACCGCCGGATACGGAAGGTTCCATCGGCCTGACGCAATACGTGCAATGGGTGAATGAGTCTTATGCTGTGTTTGACAAAACCACCGGCATCGCTCAACTGGGTCCAATCAGGGGAAATGCCCTTTTTACCGGCTTTGGGGGTGTTTGCGAAACCACGAACCAAGGTGACCCCACGGTGAGATATGATCGCCTGGCAAATCGCTGGGTATTTACGCAATTCGCCTTTGCCGTGGATAGTTCCGGCAATCTGGTAGCCCCGTATTATCAGTGTGTCGCGGTTTCGAACGACTCTACACTGACAGCAGCGACCACTTTCAATCGGTACGCCTTCAGCTTCGGTTCCAACTTCAATGATTACGCCAAAATCGGGGTTTGGCCGGATGCCTATTACATGGGAATCAACTTTTTCCCGGATGCCGGAGGCTTTTTTCCTGGACAATGCGCATTTGACCGAACGCGAATGCTGAGTGGAGCTGCCGCTACTATGCAGTGCTTCTACCTTACCAGCAACGATGACTTTTACCTGCCTTCGGACGTGGACGGAAGCACTCCGCCACCGCTCGGCACGCCGAATCTGTTCATGGCCATCAATACCACCACCGAAAACCAGTTAACCCTGCAAAAGTTTCACGTGGACTTTGCTACACCAGCGAATTCCACGCTGACTCGCGTGGATATCGGCGTGACTCCGTTTACGTTGCCTTGCAACAATCTTTCCACGAATAGCTACACGGTTTGCGTCCCACAGCCTGGCACAACCCAAAAGATCGATACTCTCGGGGATCGCATCATGTACCGGAATGCTTATCGCAATTTCGGCACCCGAGACTCGCTGGTGTTGACCCACACGGTGCAGGCTTCCGCCGGCAATACCGCAGTGCGCTGGTATGAAATCCGCAGCCCGAATGCAGCCGCCCCCGTGGTGTTTCAGCAAGCCACATTCAACCCCGATAACAGTTACCGCTTTATGCCCAGCATCGCCATGGATAAAGTGGGCAATATTCTGCTCGGGTACTCGCTTTCCTCTTCCACCATTTTTCCTTCGGTCACCTTCACAGGGCGGCTTCGTACGGAACTTCGGAACACCATGGAGACAGAGTCGACAATCGTTGCTGGCACCGGATCTCAAACGGGTGGCCTGGATCGGTGGGGCGACTACAGCGCGATGACGGTTGATCCTGTTGACGAATGCACTTTCTGGTATACCAACCAATACCTGAAAACGACGGGTTCGTTTAACTGGAGTACACGTATCGTCAGTATGAAGTTCCCGAACTGCCAATAAGGGCGTTCGGGCATTGCTAATAAGCCGGTTCCAGGCGGGAGTATTCGTACTTGGCAGGTTCAAGTCCCTGCTCCCGCAACTGCCGGATGCACTCCGCGCTGGAACTGCCGATAGCGGCAATGGTCCGTAGGGGAAGCGTTTCAGGCGTATACATTTCCAGCGCAATCCATTTCCCGGCAAGCTGCACTCTATAGCCTAGAGGAATGGAATCGACGGACATGCCAAGAAAGTCGGAAAGCGGCGGGAGTTTCGTTCTCAATGCCGGTTCAAGTCCTGTAGCAATGCCGGCATACCCTTTTTCCGGTAAAGATCCGTAAGTCGCTGTTCTTCGGTGGAAGGAGGCATGAGCTTCATCAACTGGGAACTTTGCAAAGCTTGGCGGGAAGGCACCCAAGCTTGTCCATCGCTGTATTCCACTTGGCTGACAAATCCCGTCATTCCTTGAATGGAGAAGGGTTGGCCTGGAGCGCGTGAAAACCGGAGCGCAGATTCCTGCAGCAGTTCTCCATGTGTGCCTGCCGGAAGATACAAATCCTGCTCGGACAGAGGCATGGAACCGGCTAAAAACTCGTGTCCATCGCGATCTTTCACAATCCAGCCAATCTCCACATACTTTACCGATTTGCGGGAAGAGTTCTGAATTTTAATTCGCGCATCATGAGCTTCATTCCCTGCCACTTCCGCCCAGCCGCTTACTGCCTGCACAGGCGCTTCCGGTAAATTCAGAAGGGCAAACTGCGTCACATGATCCGGGATCGCGGCGTTTCCAGTGGCCCGTCCATTTCGGCTCACCTGCACATCCATTCCCAGACGTTCCCCTTGCCGGGCAATGTTTTGCAGCATCTCCTTTTGCAAGCCAGCTTGACCTTGCGAAGATAAAACCTGCTTCAGATAGGCTCGGTCCCGCTGATTCTCCATTTCCCAGAAAGTCAAAGTGCGGCGCGAATTCAGTTTGTTTGGCCCGTAAAAATCCAGCCCTTCAAACAGCACGCCATCCAAAGAAACCTGCACCCAAGGACCAGCACCGGCCTGCAAAGGACGCACTAAACGAACGTCGATTTTGACGGGGAAAGACTCGCCTGGGCCTACATCCAGAGTCGGTACGGAGTAGGAAGCACGTCCGCCAGGGGCAGCATCATGAGCCGTTACAAGCATCATGATGGCTCGAATCCGCCGGGAATCCTGGTTCCGCAAGGAAACGGACATATGGAGGTCCAGCACTAAAGCTCCACCACGTGCGGTAGCCCTGGAATCCCCATAGCTGGCGGAAAGCATGGAGATAGGGGAGTTATTGGGCAGATTGAAGCGAATGGAGGCGTACGGGTCCAAAGCCACTTCCTGTGCTGGAAGAAGCAACGCCGCTGCCAGGAGAACAACCCCGCTTTTAATCACCGTAAACATGCGTAATGGTCACGTTTCCTGTTTCCGGGTCTAGGGAACGGGCGCGCAGTTCTCCGGCTGACCCAACCGAATAGCGCACCCCACGATTTGAGCTGTTAAAGATGCGGAACGTTTGTTTGCCTTCCCGCACCTGAATTCCACTTTCCGCCGCTTCCAGAATAGGCCCCGTAATGCTCCGCGCAGAAGGCACGTGTAACGACGGACGCTGCATCCAGATTCCGGCAACCATCAGGATGCCCAACGTGCCACCTACTACCGCTAACCGTTGCCCGGAAACAAAACTACGAACCGGTGAGCGGCCCACGCATTCTCCTGCTTCCAGCCCCAGGCGGATATTCGCCTGCATCTCGGAAGACAAGCGATTCCAGGCCAGTTTCGGAAAAACTGGGATTTCCGAACGCAATTCTGAAAATTCCGCTGCTGCCGTTTGGCATAACCCACAGCTCCGCACATGCCGTTCGGCCCAGCGCTGCTTCCACCAGTTCAGGTCACCACCGGCATACAGCGCCAGTTCCGCCTCACTCAGGTGTTTCATCGTTTCCTCTTCGCCATATACTTCTTCAACTTGATGCGTGCATTCGCAATATGCGAACGCACGGTTGCTTTGGAGCAATCCAGCCGCTTTGCCACTTCCTCGGCTGGTAAGTCTTCCAGATCACGCAACACAAACGCCGCACGTTCACGGGGCGTCAGGGTTGCCAAAGCATCCTGAAGATAATCCCGGTGCTCATCCCGCAGCAGCGCCTCTTCCGGACTTTCTGTACCCACTTCTGGAGCGTGTTCCAGCTCGCAAAAATTCACGCGTCCATGCCGCCGCAGAAAATCCAAAGCGGTATTTGTGGCAATGCGCGACAGCCAGTGGGCAGCTTTTTGACCATCTTTTAGCTGTTCCTGCCGCTGCAGCGCTTTAATAAATGCTTCCTGTGTCAGATCCTGTGCGTCAGCCACATTGCCGACCATTCGATAGATCTGAAGAAAAATCCTGCGTAAATTTTCGGAAACAAAGCGGTTCCGCTGTTCCTGACTGGTCAGTACCGATTCCACAGCAAGATCCACTTTTCGTCCCTTAAACAAATGTGACGCTCCAATCCGGAAAACGTGGAAACAAACCTGATTTTACCGGACGAAAAGCAGGCAAACTGGTTCCCCTGAAAAACAAGGTTGTACCAAGCGTTACAAGATCCGTATTGCTAATCTACTGTGACTTCTACGGTTTGTTTTGCTTCTTTCCCGTTCGCATCTTTGGCAGTGAGCGTGTATTGGGTGGTTTTGGAAGGTTTGATGTCGACGCACTTGCTGAGGGAAGGCCAGACGGCCTCCGTAGCCGGTTCAATGGTGACGGATTTTGCAAACGCCACTCCGTAACAAAGGTGAACCAGATTTCCACGAGAAACAGCAGGCGGAGAAGCATAGAAGTTCAGGATTTTCAGATCTCCGCCCCCAATCTTGTCTATGCTGTCGCGGTCCGCTTTTGCTTCTTCCGCAACCGCTTTCGCTTCGGCACGGTTTTCCTGGTCATGTCTGGAATAGAACGTATAACCTACCCACAAAGCAGCGATAATGAGGGCCACCGTGGTGTAGGGCAGGATTTTGCGAAGGGGGTCAACTGTCATAGGGAGTTAAATGGCTGACTACATCCGCTTCCACACTAACGTGTTATCGCCTGCTCCGGAAGTGTTCGTGATGTGAAGTTGTTCCGTTGCCGTGGCTCGGTCCGGAGAAACAGTCAGGCGCATTTCCAGCTTGCTGTGTCCGTCAGAGAGTTCCTTTTCGCTGATCAACGTTGCACCTTCCCACTTACATCGGACAGAGCCGCCTACCGGACCTTGCACGGGATGAAAACGACCATCGGTGCGGCACTCCGTTTCCACCGTTCTTTCATCATTCGGTGTGGTGCTGGTTTGGGAAATCCGAATCATCTTCTTCTCTTGGGAAACGGTAAGCGTCATGGAAGAAGGCGTGGTTTTATCTCCGAAATTGGACTTCGCTACATCGAGCTGCCAAGTTCCCGTGATATCCGGCTTATCTGCCCCTGAAACCAGAGTTCCCGTCAGGGCAAGAACAGAAAATGCAGTGTAAAGGCGCATATTCATTGTTTGCGAAAAGTGCATTTTCCGTACCAATAATCCTGATATTGTCTGGAGGATGCATATTGTGATGGTCATTAGTACTAGAAATACAGAGCAAGCGGGGAGCGCACGGTGAAATTAGCGGAGTGTATTTCCCGGCTAGGAGTGGAATCCGCATTTGATGTGCTGGTACGCGCCCGTGCCATGGAAGCACAAGGGCGGCACATTATTCACCTGGAAATCGGGGAACCTGACTTCGAAACACCCCGCCACATTGTGGAAGCCGCAAAACAGGCTTTGGACCAAGGATTTACTCATTACGGCCCGACACAAGGGTTGCCGGAACTACGGGATGCCATCGCTGCTTACATCAATACGACCCGAGGCGTCCAGGTAGGGCCGCAGCATGTATGCGTGGTGCCGGGCGGCAAGCCCATTATGTTCTTTGTGCTGATGGCCTTGCTGGAGCCGGGCGACGAGGTGATTTGCCCAAATCCTGGATTTCCTATTTACGAATCCATGATTCGGTTCATGCAAGCCGTTCCTGTGCCGGATATGACGTTTTCCTCCCGCACCAAGCTGGTGATTTTGAATTCCCCTGGCAATCCGACTGGCGAAGTGTTGACTCCCAGCGAGTTGGAACAAATTGCTGCACAAGCACGGAAACACGATGCCATTGTGCTGAGCGACGAAATCTATTCCCGCATCTGGTATGAGGCGCAGCCTTCCTCCATTGCCAGCCTGCCCGGTATGCTGGAACGCACCATTATTCTGGACGGTTTTTCCAAAACATACGCCATGACAGGGTGGCGATTGGGTTATGGCGTGATGCCGGAATGGATTGTGGAAGCCGTAAACAAACTCATGGTGAACTCCAACTCCTGCACCGCTACCTTTACCCAACGCGCGGGCATTGCCGCGATCACAGGGCCGCAAGACGATGTGGACCGGATGGTAGCGGAGTTTCGCCGCCGCCGCGATGCCTTCTGCGCGGGACTGAACAGTGTTCCCGGCTTCCATTGCCATCTTCCCGGCGGAGCTTTTTATGCCTGGGCAGATGTCCGAAACACAGGGATTTCTTCCAAGGAACTGGCAGACCTTCTCCTGTCAGAAGTGGGCGTGGCTTGTTTGAATGGAGCGGCGTTTGGGTCACGGGGTGACGGGTTTTTGCGGTTTAGTTATGCCAACTCGTATGAAAATCTGATGTTGGCGGTGGAACGAATCAAAGCTTATCTAGAAAGGAAATAAAGCATGCCAATTGTTCATTACAGTGTTTTGAAGGGCAAACCCACCATGGGTCAGATTGTGCAGGGCAATAGCCCGCACTTCCAGATCCGCGTACAAGCCGGGCATTCCACTTTTACGGTGGCTGTCAATATTCAATCCGTAGATAAGTCGGAAGTGCTCTATTATGTAGACCACGCGTTTGATCCGCCTGCAGTGGCGAAACTTCTGGCATTGCCAGTGGGGATGACGGTATTGCAAAGCGTTCCTGGCGGATTGGCTCTGGATTTTGTGCGGGAAACGGTAAACGGAACTCCAATGGTGGAGAAATCCGCGATGCATCTTTTACCCAAAATGTTTCTTGCCGGAAGTCGCCACAACGACATCGGAAATGAACTGGCGGATTTGGTCAAGCGAGCCATTGCCGATCCCAACGGCACGGCTTATGCGTTTGGCAGCGCGTTTGCCGATAGCGGCCAGACTACGGGCATTCATGACATTCACATGAATCAGGGAAACGCGCTGGATTTCCATGGGAGCGATAACGGGATTTGGCAGGATGGAGCGTTATTTGTGGACCTGCCTGCGCAACACACATGGATTGCCGTGTTTATCGCATTCCAGACACAAAGCTGGAAAACGGATAATCATGGCAACCCTGTCTAATTAGTTCTCAGAAGGTTTTTCCACATGATCGATCATGATCACATCAACTGGCCCTCTCTCGGCCTGAAGTCTTAATCCAAGTTGCTCTGGTAATGCGTTGAAGAGGGAAGGCGGAGCATCTGGATTTGCGGAAACTTTGTTGGCGGGTGTGAAATCGAGCTTGATATCAATCATTCCTTCGTAACTCGTATGGTCGATCACTGGGCGTCCAGCTACTAAGCCAAGAAAACGCGCCAGCGTTGTTGTGGTCATTCCAATTCCCTCAAGGTGCGTCCCATTCCAGCGGTAGGGTTGTCTACATGACGTCCCGTTAGGGAGTAACGTCGCCTCCGGTGAGGCCGGTAGGCACGCCTCTGGAGACGTGGCTTTCAGTTTCATCCCCTTCTTATCGGGAACGAGCGCATAAATCGGTCCTTGAGTCGTTTCCTGATGAACCACTAACTGGAAACGATCCGCCAGCATGATTTGTAGCATCTGGTGATAGCGTTCTTCTGATACGCCACGCTCGCTCGTTATGGCTTCCATATCGTAGCGTTCCGTTTCCATCCAGGCAGGTCCTCCATGTATGTGAAAAATATCAATCGGATAGTACGCGAGGCTCATGATGTCTTTAATGGTGACGTTTGTGAATCTAACTCTTCCGGCCTGAAGAGGTGGAGTTGAGGCGCCATTGGCAGGTATGGTATCTCTCTTGATCGAGATCACGTCAAAGCCCGTAGTGGCAGAAGAGGATTGTCCAAACGCACTGAACAATAGCGGGATCAGGACAACCAGAAGCACTATCGTTTTTGTGGGCATGTAGGTGAGTTTACCTGACTATGCACTTGTGGTCGGCTCGGAATGCCATGAGAAACTCCTGCTTACAAACAAGATGCGACGAAGGAACGTGGTGCCATCGGATCCAGACCGTCGCAACCACTTCTTAGGCTACAAAAACATTTCCTGAATTGTTTGCATGGGAAGAAAGAGCCGGTTTGTTGTTTCCGGAAAGGAGAGAAAGCCAAAATCCTGATAAAAACGCCGTGCGTTCGCATCTTTGGCGTCTACCAGCACTGCCATGGAAGCGATTAGGGAACTGGTTTCCCACGCTACCTTTAAAGCATCTATCAGTAGAACTTCCCCGATGCCTTGGCCCTTAAACGAAAGATCCCGTGCCAATCTTCCGATGAGTGTTGCAGGAACAGCTTCATAATGAGGGAGTCTGAACTTCTTCACTGTGTCAGGAGGCAGATCATCAACACGAATATTGTCGGATGACAGAGTGTAGAAACCGGCAATGTGGTTATCAGCAGAAAGAAGTACATAGGGTACTGCTACCCGTTTGCGCTTGTCCTGCTTAGCTTGTTGTTTCAGGTAGCGATCAAGAGCTTCCACTCCGCATGAAAATGCCGCCCGAAGGTCGTCATGTTCTGTGCCGAGTAGCTCCCGGTGAAATTTCTGTGAAGAAATAGTTTTAATCCGTGACTACCTGTTGCGCATGCCGTTGAGCGGCCTTTCTCAGTCGGGCATTTGGCAGAGGCGGATTCAGCAATGATTCCACAAATGCCATTCTGTCACGCAGTGTTAATTCGGCGAATTCATGTTCGCGGATTGTGCGTTTTGCTGCATCAACGGCACTTTGGACCACAAAATCCGTCAATGAGCGACCCTGGAGCCGCGCAGCCCTTTGGCAAAGAGCCTTAGCTTCGCGGCTAACACGCGCTTCAAACCGTTCTTCCCGCCTTTCAGGATTATGTTCCACAACTGGCATCTCTGAATTTCCTTTTCTCCGTTGAGCCTTACATGTATTGTACGGCAAATAGCCGTACCTTAAAACACAAGTGTGGAATCAAAGAATTACCAAAGCCAAGCTTAAAAGCGGAATCTATTGCATACCGTCGCAACTTCCCTTATGTAGGCCCAAGAAGAGACTGGGGAATGGAAGCTCTTGACTGAAAATTATAAATTACTGTAATTTCTGTATAGACAGAAATTACAGATATGAAAGATATCAGCGCAGCGCAAAAGAAGTTTATTCTTCACTGGGGCGAACTAGGCACCCGTTGGGGTTTGAATCGTTCTGTTGCTCAGATTCATGCCTTGCTGTACCTTGCTCCCGCTCCTCTTACTGCCGACCAAGTATCGTCGCTTCTTTCCATTGCCCGTTCCAACGTCAGCACCAGTTTGCGTGAACTACAAGGTTGGGGATTAGTTCGTGTTGTTCATGTGATGGGGGATCGGCGTGATCATTTCGACACTGTGCATGACGTGTGGGAGATGTTCACGATCATTGTGGAAGAGCGCAAGCGCCGCGAAATTGATCCTACTATTGCGGTTCTTCGCGAGTGTTCTGCCGAAATCGGGCGGAGCAGTGCGGAGGACAAAGAGGCACGAAAGCGAATCAGCGAAATGCTTGCCTTCTTCGAACAAGCAACCACTGTGTATGAAGAGTTTCGCGGACTGCCGGGCGGCGTCTTACGGCAACTCTGGAAACTGAAGGGGAATCTGAAGCGGTTCTTCTCCACCGGAGGTTCATGATGCTATGAGACGCAAAACACTCAGTTACCTATGGCGAACAAAGCGCTTTTTGCTCCGGCTACTGGCGAGTTATCTTCTGGTGCCGCTTGTGCCTCCGCTATTGCTGTTAGCAACTGTGCAGAATGCTGGCTCCTTGTTTTTCTTGCTCTATTATGTGATCGGCCTGGCAGCTATGATTGCGCTGGGCACTCCCCTGTTAGCCCTTTATCTCCAGTTGGGGTGGAGCGGTTTTGTTCCCTTCGTGGTAGGTGCTGGAGTTTGTGCGGGAATCACCTCCATTGGATTTCTAGGACCTTCTCCAGATCTGTTTCAGATCGGGGAATTTATTGTTTTGGGAAACATTGCCGGAGCACTTCTTCGAGTGATGTTGTTTGGTGTGGAACAACCTGCTGAATGGGATTCGTTAGTTCGCATGGTGAAACTGAAAGAGGTAACTACCATATACGCGCCTGTTGCACGGTGCTTTGATCTGGCCCGGAATGTGGAAGTGCACTTGGCTGGCAATGTCCATTTCGGGGAACAGGCCGTAGCAACTGGAAGCGTTACGTCTGGTCTGATTGGGCTGAAACAACGCGTCACATGGCGTGCCAAGCACTTTTGGGTATGGCATACCCTCACTAGCGAGATTTCCGCGATGGATGCTCCGATCTATTTTCAGGACGTGATGGTGAAAGGGATATTCCGTTCCATGTGGCACGACCACCATTTCCATTCTGTTTCACCTAATGAAACGCGCATGGAAGATGTTTTCTGCTTCGCTGCTCCTTTGCCGCTTTTGGGGCGTTTGGCGGAAGTGCTTTTTCTCCGCCGTTACATGCAAACTTTGCTTCACGAAAGAAACACAGTGCTGAAGCAGATTGCCGAGTCTCCGGAATGGCACCAATACTTACCGCCCCGTATGAGGGATGAAAGGAGCAGGTGAATATGCGAATCGTGATCCCTGGCGGGAGTGGTCAGGTAGGCCATATTCTGGCTCGTTACTTTCATGCACAGGGCCACAGCGTAACGGTCCTTAGTCGCCGTCCGCAGCCTGTTCCTTGGCGGGTTATTCAGACTGGGACGGAGCTACTCTCGGGAATTGGGTGGAAGCACTGGAGGGAAGCGATGCTTGCATTAACTTGGCCGGGCGAAGTGTGAACTGCCGCTATGGTGCGGCGAACCGGCAGGCGATCTTTGACTCACGAGTGCAGACCACGCTTTTACTGCATCAGGCCGTTGCTGCTCTCCGGCATCCGCCACGAGTATGGCTGAATGCCAGCACTGCCACTATTTACCGGCATGCTCTGGACCGACCCATGGACGAAGCTACGGGAGAGTTGGGCGGCAATGAACCAGACGCGCCGGATACCTGGAAGTTCTCCATCCGTGTGGCGAAGGCATGGGAGCAGGCGTTCTTCTCCGTTTCTACCCCGCTGACACGCCAAGTTGCTTTGCGAAGCGCCATGACCTTTAGCCCCGATCGAGGAGGTGTGTTTGATGCGTTCTTAGGCTTGGTGTCGTTACGGTTTTGGCGGGGCACAAGGAAAAGGCACACAATTTGTTTCCTGGATCCATGAAGCGGATTTTGTGCGGGCAGTGGAACTCTTGATGGAAAGAGATGAATTTACAGGCGTGGTCAATCTGGCATCTCCGCACCCGCTTCCCAATCGTGACTTCATGCGTGCCTTGCGCCAGGCGTGGGGCACCCGCGTCGGTCTGCCGATTCCGCAATGGATCACAGAGATTGGCGCTATTTTTCTCCGAACCGAATCCGAGTTGATACTGAAAAGCCGTCGGGTAGCGCCAGGCCGCCTACTCAATGCTGGATTTTCATTTCTTTATCCGGAATGGTCCCGCGCTGCTATAGAGTTGATTCACCGGTGGCGTTAAAAGCGAGTTAGCTACGGCGTACCATTGCAGGCGATGACATGCGTAAATTCTGCCCCAAAAAAGAAAATCATGGCTGAGTAATATACCCAAACAATCACCACAACTAATGATCCGGCAGCGCCGTAGGAGGAGCCTACTGCCGCTTTTCCCAAATAAATGCCAATCAAAAATTTCCCCACCGTGAACAGAAATGCCGTAGCGGCTGCGCCGAGCCAGACATCTTTCCACTCAATTTTTGTCTCTGGAACGTATTTAAAAATGAGACTGAACAAGATGGAAATTCCGAGAAAGGAAACCGTGAAGTTAATGGCGGCCAAAAGCGGAACGGGTATCGGTAAAACTCCGCCAAAGAACTTGCCAATGGCTGCCAGGACAGCGCTGATAACCAGTGATACCAGCAAAAGAAAGCCGATGGCAAACACCATCCCAAAGGAAAAGAATCTTTGCTTGATCAGGCTGACAACTCCGCTGCTGTTGCCAGGTTTCACCTCCCAAATGATGTTCAATGCGGAGCGCAATTCCCCAAACACCCCCGAAGCACCAAACAGGAGTGTGATGATGCCAATTACCGACGCCAAAGTTCCTGTGCTTGGCTTTTGCGCGTGTTCGATCATGGTCTTTACCGCAGTTGCGCCTTCTTCACCAATCATGCTCTGCACTTGACTGAGGATTTGGTCTTGCGCGGTGGAGTGCCCAAAGGCCAGCGACACCACGGCGATTACCAGAATCATCAGAGGCGCTAGGGAAAGAATTGTATAAAAAGCGAGAGCCGCCCCAAGCCGAGGAGCTTCATGTTTATCCCAGTTAGAGGCTGTCTCTTTTAGAAAGGGCCATACGTTCCTAAGCTTCATGCAAGCTTCTATTCTGTTACTAAAAATTAAGTAAGAAGAGCGAGTTGCCGCCTGCGGTGTATCAGGAAGTACTTGACTTCAGATTAGACTCAATCTAAACTGAGTATTGTTGAGGCTGAAAGAAAAAATCGAAGAAGCGTTTCGCCAAAACGGACTCCGTTGCACACCGCAACGGTTTTTCGTAATGGAACATCTCATGCGGTACCAGGTGCATTCCACAGCAGATGAGATTTTTCTTGCAGTGAATCAGACAGACCCGCGCGCTTCTCGCGCTACGGTTTATAACAATCTTCATGCGCTTTGTCGCGCCGGTTTGGTGCGCGAAGTCTCTGTGGATGGCAATGCAGTTCGTTTTGACGCCAATGTAGATCGTCACCATCATTTTATCTGCGATATGTGCGGCACGGTGGAAGACGTGGAGTGGTTTGATCCCCCGCTCATTCCTTGGGCAGTGCGGGATTTTGAAGCAAAATTTCGTGGTATCTGCGATCAATGCAACATAGTGGATCGTAAAAATTAACAAAAAACGTTAAGGAGAGACAAGTTAATGCTGGGAGTAGGACAGAAGTTCCCTACCTTTTCGCTTACAGCTACTGTAAGCACCGATAAAAAGGACGCTTTTAAGAACATCACCGATCAGGATTACAAAGGCAAATGGAAGGTTTATTTCTTCTGGCCTAAGGATTTCACGTTTGTGTGTCCGACCGAGATCGCTGCATTCGGCAAATTGAATCATGAGTTTCAGGATCGGGATACGCAAATTCTAGGCGGCAGCACGGATTCCGAATTTGTGCACATGGCCTGGCGGACGCATCATGAAGACCTCAAGGATCTTCCTTTTCCGATGCTGGCAGATGTGAAGCGCGAATTGTGCAGTACCCTTGGCATTCTGGACCCCAAAGAAGGTGTGGCACAGCGCGCTACGTTTGTGGTGGACGATGAAAATATCATCCGTTTTGTGATGGTGAATGATCTTTCTGTTGGCAGAAACCCGCAGGAAGTATTGCGCGTGCTGGATGCGCTGCAAACCGATGAACTTTGCCCCTGCAACTGGAACAAGGGCGAAGCTGTTCTGGCTGTATAAATAAGGACCTTACACGATGGAAGATCTGTTAGCCATTATTCCGGACTATGCCAAGGACCTGAAGTTAAATCTATCCGCGGTCCTGAAGCAGCCTGAATTAACGGAGCAGCAGACGTGGGGTACGGCGGTGGCTTCGGCCATCGCCGCCCGTAATTCGGATATCACCGAGTACCTGCTGGAAGAAGCCGCACCCCATCTCTCTCCGGAAGCCCTGAAAGCTGCTAAATCCGCAGCCGCCGTGATGGGGATGAACAACATTTATTACCGCTTTCCCCACCTGAGCGGAAATCCCAAGTATGAAGACATTCCGGCCCGTTTGCGTATGCAGGCCATTCGCACCCATGGCTCCGACCCTCTGGATTTTGAATTGTGGTGCACTGCGGTAAGCGCAATTAATGGTTGCGGCAAGTGCATTTCCTCGCATGAGCAGATTCTGCGGGAAAAAGGCATGAAGGAAGAAACCATTTTGGCGGCGATTCGGATTGCTGCCGTGATCCATGGTTTAGCTGCTGTGCTGGATGCTGAATCTGTTGGCATTGCCAGCGCTGCTTAGTATTCGTTTTATGGTTTCCTTAGGGTGCGGTTCTGTTTTTCTCACAGTTCCGTTCCCTTTCACAATCAACCAATTTCCAGTCTGATCCGATGAAGATTTAGTTCGTTTTCCATTTGTCGTAATTCTTCAGCACACGCCGCACATAATTCTGCGTTTCCGCGATAGGGCGGCACGCCGTTATAGTGGTCCACCGCGCCTGGTCCGGCATTGTAAGCGGCAACGGCACGTGCCACCTGGTCTTCCTTGTCCTCATAGCGTGCCAGCAGTTCCCGCAAGTATCGGGTTCCCGCATCCACGTTCTGCTTCCGGAATATGCGCGTCCGCGCCTAGTTCTTTAGCGGTTCCCGGCATCAGTTGCATCAGCCCGATCGCGCCTTTGGGCGAAACGGCGTTGGCTCGTCCGTTCGATTCCGCTTTCACAATGCTGCGGACCAGCGCGGGGGGCAACCCGTGCTTTTTTGCCGTCGCTTCCAGCAGATCCACTGCCTCAGGCAACGCTGCAGGTGCAAGGGCAGCACTAGGAACAGCAACAACGGGCGGCGGCGGAGCCGGTTTTGCTTCTTCCGCTTCCCAGCCGCGAATCTCCGAAGCACTGATTTCCGTGACGCCGCTTCCGTAATAAAGCCGTACCCGTTCGCCCGCATTTTCATGGCGGTCCGCATAAAGCCGGAATCCATTATTCAAAACGGCGTATTCCCCTGCCTGGGCGCTTCCATACATCAGCGCAAATACGCAAGCAAACCTTCCGATATGATGAGAAATTCTTCATGCCAGCACGAAACTGCTAAAAACTGTGACGCACCTGGAGTGCAGTCTGTGTACAGAAAACTATCCCGCCGGTACGATTCAGAACCTTTGCGACTGCGGCGGCCCGCTGCTGGTCCGCTACGATCTGGACACGCTGCGAGATACCTGGGACCGCGACGACCTGCGCAGCGGCCCCAATTCCATGTGGCGCTATGCGCCGGCGCTGCCCGTTACGCGTCAAGAATCCATTATCTCACTGGGCGAGGGCATGACGCCGCTGCTGCCGCACCGCAACCACCGGCGCGCGCATGGGCGCGAACGACCTTTGGATCAAGGACGAAGGCCTGAACCCCACCGCATCCTTTAAAGCCCGCGGCCTTTCCTGCGCCATTTCCATGTGCGTGGAATTGGGCATCCGTAAGATTGCGATTCCCTCCGCCGGTAATGCCGCCAGCGCTTCCGCCGCTTATGCCGCGGCCGCCGGCATCGAAGCCCACATCTTCATGCCGCAGGACGTGCCGCAGGCCAACTTCATCGAGTGCAAAGCCTACGGCGCGCATGTCACGCTGGTCGACGGCCTGATCAGCGATTGCGCCAAGATTGTCGCCGCCCGCAAAGATGCCGAAGGCTGGTTCGACGTCAGCACGCTCAAAGAGCCCTATCGCATCGAAGGCAAGAAGACCATGGGCTATGAGCTCGCCGAGCAGTTCGGCTGGGAGCTGCCCGATGCGATTTTCTATCCCACCGGCGGCGGCGTGGGCCTGATCGGCATGTGGAAGGCGTTCGACGAGATGGAAGCGCTCGGCTGGATCGGCTCCCAAGCGGCCCAAGATGATCGCGGTTCAAGTGGAAGGCTGCCAGCCCGTGGTGCGCGCTTTTGAGCAGGGAGAAGCCCGCAGCCAGTTCTGGGACAACGCCTCCACGGTGGCGAGCGGCCTGCGCGTGCCGAAGCCGCTGGGCGACTTCCTGATTCTGGAGGCAGTCCGCAAAAGCGGCGGCACCGCCATCGCCGTCGCCGACGAGGAACTGATCGATGCCGGCATTCAGCTGGCCAGCGAAGAAGGCGTTGTTCGTGGCTCCGGAAGGCGCCGCTTGCGTATCCGCCGTGGAACAGCTTCTCGCCAACGGCTTCCTCAAGCGCGGACGAAAAGATCGTGATCTACAACACCGGCGCAGGGTTGAAGTACCTGGAGGCGTATGCCACCCGGTTTCCCGCGCATCCGCCAGCGGCGAACAGGACAAATTGGGCGGTTTGATCACCCCGCGCTAAAATAGGTGTGGGAGTTCCCTTACGCACTCACACGCGCACGCTCACGCCTCCGCTACCGGGCAAGTCTTGAGTTGGTCGTTGATTGCCACTCTTCTGTTTGTGGGGTTGGAGATCATCGCCGGTCTGCGGTCTCACAGTCTGGCACTTCTTTCTGACGCGGGGCACAATGCCACGGACGCGTTGGCATTGTTGCTGGCCTGGTTTGGAGTCTGGTTCCAGACCAAACCAGCGGATGAAGTGAAAACATTCGGCTATCAGCGCGCCGGGGTGCTGGCTGCCTTTGTGAATGCTTTGACCTTGGTGGCAGTCTCCGTCTGGATCTTTTGGGAAGGCTATCTCCGTTTCCGCAACCCGGAGCCAGTGTCCGATTTTGTCATGATCGGCGTAGCGGCCGTGGGGATTCTGCTCAACGGCGGCGTCATGCTAGGCTTAAGCGCCGCCCGCACGCAAGATATTAATGTCCGAAGCGCCTTTGTGCACATGCTGGGCGATCTGCTGGGTGCTTCGCGATTGTGATCGGCGGCGTGGTGATTCACTTCACCGGCCTGCTGCAAGTCGATACCGTTCTTTCCCTGGTGATTGCTGTGCTGATCATCTGGACTGCTTGGGACATCATCAAGGAATCCCTGAATATTCTGCTGGAAGGTTTGCCGCGAGGCATGTCGTTGAAGTCGATCTCCGAGACGATGCGGGAAGTAGAAGGCGTATTGGATGTCCATGATCTTCACGTTTGGTGCTTAAGCTCCAATCTGAATGCAATGAGTTGCCATGTCCGGATTGATGATATTCCGTTGTCACGAAGCAGGGGGATGTTGGATGAGATCAATCATCTGCTTAGCGACCGTTTCCAGATTTTTCACACCACGGTTCAGTTTGAGCATGGCGAATGTTCTGATGTGGAAGCGGGCTGTGGCATGGCCTTGCGCCAGAGCCAGTATCAGGCTCACGCGCATCACCATCATCATTAGTTAAGGTGCATTGTCCGCGATTCCCTGCTGAGAGCGTCCGGTTTTTACGCTGTGGGCAAATGCTTCTATGTCCCAACCAGGTTGCGCTTCCGGACCTTTCTTTTTCAGCAAAAGCCAGTCATTGCCTTTTCCCCGGCCTTTCATGTGGACCAGCGCAAATTCGCCTGTCAGCTTGTGGCCGGATAACCGGAATTTCAGATCTCCGCGCGCGAGTTGATCGGCAGCAGAGAGTTCGCCAATAGATTCCCACGTGCCTGCATCCCACAACATCACGCTACCAGCACCGTAATTTCCAGCGGGAATGTTGCCTTCAAAATCCCCGTAATCCAGCGGATGGTCTTCCACCATGGCAGCTAACCGCTTCGGAGCAGGGTCCATTGTGGGACCTTTCGGAATCGCCCAGGATTTCAGGGTGCCGTCAATTTCCAGCCGGAAATCATAATGGAGTCGCGTGGCATCATGTCGCTGAATGAAGAAACGATGCTTCCGTTCTTCGGGGGGAACTTCGTGTGGCTCCGGCTCGGGCGTCTGCCCAAAACGGCGTTTTCGGGCGTATTCTTCCAGGGGCATATAGTGTGGAACTATTTCTGCTCTGATAATACCCGTCATTAACACGTTTTCCCGAGGAGTGGACGAAATGGCAAGTATTTGGAAGGGACATCTCACGTTAGGGCTGTTGTCTTTCCCTGTTCGGCTGCTTACGGCGGCCCGTGGGGACACGGTGAACTTTCACCAGCTTCATAAGAAAGACCACTCTCGTATCCGGCAAGTCCCATTTTGCCAAAACGAGGACCAGCCCATTTCCCGAAACGACATTGTCAAGGGGTACGAATATGAGAAAGGTCGCTACGTTGTCATCGAAGACGAAGACATCCAGAGAATCGTTCCCCGGTCAGCCAAGTCGATAGACATTCTGGAATTCGTAAAGCAGGACAGCATTGATCCGGTGTATCTGGAGAATTCCTTCTACCTGGGTCCGGACGAAGAAGGAGAAACCGGGTACACGCTGCTTTTTGAGGCGCTAAAAGAGACAGGATACTGCGGCATTGCCAAGCTTACTCTTCACAATCGCGAGCACATTGTGGTGATACGTCCTGGCGAAACAGGCATTGTTCTCCACACCATGTATTACGCTGATGAAGTTCGAAAAGAGGAGCAGTACCATGCAGATCGCAGCGTGGTAAACGAAACCCAGCTTCGTCTAGCAAAGCTGCTGATCGAGTCTCTTGCTACCGATTTTGAGCCGCAAAAATACCACGACACCTACCGCGAAACACTTCAACAGATGGTGCAAGCCAAAGTGGAAGGCAAACGCCTGGAAACAGCGCCACAACCAAAGATCGCGACGGTGACCGACATTATGGAAGCTTTGAAGCGAAGCCTGGAATCCAGAAAAGGACCTCAAACTGCCATGCCTGCTCAACACGCTCACAAAAGCTTGAAATCCGCTTAGCTTTTGCTCCCCGGATTGACATCGCCGCAGCGTATCCCTTAGCATCTTTGTAACCTTCCTGACTCCGTGGTCGCCTGAAGGACAAAGCTAAACATATGAAAAAACGGAATCTCAGGCTGGCTATCTGCGGCCTTGCATTCGCTTTTGCTACCTTTTCTCCCGCACAAACTAGTCGTAAATTAACAACGCCCAAAGAGGCACTTGGTTTCAACGTCGGCGACGATTATCAACTGGCCA
This sequence comes from Bryobacterales bacterium, assembly GCA_963791675.1. Lineage (GTDB taxonomy): Bacteria > Acidobacteriota > Terriglobia > Bryobacterales > Bryobacteraceae > JALYXI01. The sequence continues at coordinate 3,238 of CAWBTD010000018.1, read as the reverse complement.
CATACACCCAACTGGAAGCTTGGTGGAAGAAACTTGCCACCGAATCTGACCGCATGAAGTTGGTGGAGATCGGCAAAACAGAAGAGGGCCGTTCGCAGTACATGGCGATTTTGACATCGCCGGAAAACCAAAAGAAGCTCGCGCATTACAAGGAAATTTCCCGGAAGCTGGCCATGGCGGAAAACCTCACCGATGAGGAAGCACATGCCTTGGCACGGGAAGGAAAATCCGTTGTCTGGATTGACGGCGGACTGCATGCCACCGAAGTTCTAGGCGCGCACCAGCTGATGGACTTTGTCTAGCAGATGGTGAGCCGCAACGATCCGGAAACGCTGCGCATTCTGAACGACGTCATTATTCTGGCGGCGCATGATAATCCCGACGGCATGGAACTGGTTTCCAACTGGTACATGCGGAGAATCCGATCCCGTGAAGCGCTCCACCAATGAGCGTGCCGCGGCTCTGGGAAAAATATATCGGCCACGATAACAACCGCGATTTCTACATGATGAATATGAAGGAAACCACCAACATCAGCCGCCAGCTGTTTATTGAATGGTTTCCGCAAATCATGTACAACCATCACCAGACCGGCCGGCGGGTGCGGTGATGTTTGCGCCGCCCTTCCGCGATCCGTTCAATTACCACTTCGATCGCCATTGTGCCGATGGAGCTGGATCTGGTGGGCGCAGCCATGCACAGCCGCTTCGTGGAGGAAGGCAAAGGCGGGACCACGATGCGCAGCGGCGCGGCGTATTCCACCTGGTATAACGGCGGGCTGCGCACCGTTACTTACTTCCACAACATGATCGGGCTGCTGACGGAAACCATCGGCAATCCGACCCCGATGGAAGTGCCGCTGGTGCCAGATCGGCAGTTGCCGAAAGGCGATCTGCCGCTGCCGGTTGCGCCGCAGACCTGGCATTTTAAGCAGTCCATCGATTACTCCATGACCGCGAATCTGGCTGTGCTGGATCTAGCGTCGCGCTATCGGGAAGAACTGCTCTTACAACATTTACAAGATGGGCAAGAACTCCATCAACCGCGGGAAGCCAGGATTCCTGGACGATCACCCCCGAAGTGATTGAAGCCGTGAAAGAAGCAGCGGCGAAGCAAGGCGGGAGCACCTGCCGGAGGCGGTCGCCGAGGTGGAGGTGGCGCTGCGGCCGCAGCAGCCGCAACGGCTACCGCGGAGGCCGGTCCGGGCGGCATCCAGAACGATTTTTCAACCAGCGCGGCTCCGGTGCGGTTCCTGCCAAGTTCTATGAATCCGTGATGCACGATCCCGAGCGGCGCGATCCGCGCGGCTACATCATCCCCTCCGATCAGGCGGATTTCCCCACCGCGACGAAATTCATCAACGCGCTGATCAAGTGCGGCGTCACCGTCGAGCGCGCCACGGCGGCCTTCACCGTAAACGGCAAGCAGTATCCGGCGAATTCGTGGGTGGTGAAATGCGCCCAGGCCTTTCGGCCGCATGTGCTGGATATGTTCGAGCCGCAGGACCATCCGAACGATTTTCAGTATCCCGGCGGGCCGCCAGTTCCTCCTTATGACGTCACCGGCTACACGCTGGCGTTACCAGATGGGCGTCCAATTCGACCGCATTCTGGAAGCATTCGACGGACCGTTCGAAAAGGTGAATGGCGATGCAGAAGCCGCCCGCCGCGCAAAATCCCGGGTCCGGCAAACCGGCAGGCTACCTGATCAGCCATGAGCTAAACGATTCCTTCGTCCTGGTGAACCGGCTGCTGAAGAACGGCGACGATGTGTACTGGCTGAAAGAGCCGGTGACCGTGAGGGCCGCACCAGCAAGGGCCGGGAGCTATGTATGTGCCTGCTCGCGCGGCAGACCCGGCCTTTGCTGGAAAAAGCCGCCGCCGAATTCGGAGTCACGAGTCGAGGGCGTGGAAAGCCGTCCCAGCGGAGAAGGATACAAACTGAAACCGGTACGAATCGGACTATGGGACCAGTATGGCGGCTCCATGACTTCCGGCTGGGTGCGCTGGATCTTCGAACAGTTCGAATTTCCGTTTGAGGTGGTATATCCCTCTGCACTGGATTCCGGAAACCTGAAGGCAAAATTCGACGTTCTGGTGTTTCCCAGCGGCGCGATGCCACGCGTAGGACTCGGGGTCGCGGCGGCGGCGGGGGCGGATTCGGCGTGCTCCTCGCGCGGAAGACCTTCCGGCAGAATTGCGCGAGTCATTTAGGACGGGTTACTGGCGATAACACGTATCCCGCGCTGCAGACAGTTGTGGAAGCGGGGGGTACTATTGTCACCATTGGGCGATTCCACCAGTCTGGCCCAATTGTTTGGCTTGCCGATAAAAACGCACTTGTGGAAAAGACGCCGAATGGCGGAGAACGTCCACTGCCGCGGGATAAGTTCTATGTTCCTGGTTCCGTTTGCAGGCAAATGTGGACAATACCAATCCGGTCGCATATGGAATGGGCCGAGCTAAGTCGATATGTTTTTTGAAAACAGCCCGGTGTTCCGCATGGCTCCCGATGCTGCATCCGAAGGGATGAAATCGGTTGCGTGGTTCCCGAACGCCACGCCGCTGCGTAGCGGCTGGGCTTGGGGACAGAATTATCTGGAGAACACCATCTCCGTGGCGGAAACGCCCGTGGGAGAAGGAAAACTGTTCCTGTCTAGGGGCGGAAGCCGTGTTCCGCGGCCAGCCGCATGGAACCTACAAACTGCTTTTCAACTCTATTTACTTTGGACCCTCCAAACCGGAGAGCCTGCCGAAGTAAGATAGAATTTAACGTACTTTTTACATCTTTACACTGCTAAGGCATATTTAGAAAATAGAGCGTAACTACGTCGGTTACGCTCTCGCCTTTACTGAAAGATCTCTCTATGGCTACTGAACAGCCCCCCATTCTGCAGCATGGCGAACCGCACTTCGCACACCCTTCTACCCCCCGGTTATCAGATCCCCCCTCCCGGCCTCGTCGAAGAGGCTTTGGCTGGGTGATTTGGCTACTGCTTTTAGCCGGAGCCGTCTACGGTGGAAACTGGATTTTCCAGGCAACAAAGCAGAAACAGGAAAAATCCAGCAAATCCAAAGGCGGAGCAGACCGGGCAAACCGGCCTGTCCCGATTGTGGCGGTCAGTTCTCGTGTAGGGGATATTCCGATCTACTTACGAGGGCTGGGTTCCGTTGCCGCATTTAATACAGTTGCGGTAAAAAGCCGTGTCGACGGCCAACTAGACAGAATCTACTTTCAG
>CAWBTD010000017.1:0-161339 GCA_963791675.1 Bryobacterales bacterium | reverse complement strand
TAATTCCAGCGCACCTGGATCACCCGCGATAGCTGGCAATTCAGGAGCAATGGTGACTTCCATGTGGCAGCCGGCCTGTTCCACCTCCTGCGCCATAGCTGCTGCAGCATGTTGGAGAAGATCTCCCACATTTGATGCCTCGCGAAGTTCCTGAGAATCCGAATGCAGGGATGCGGAAAATGCCAGAACATTCTCAATCATGGACGTGAGTTCTTCGGCATTACGAAGAATTAACTTCAGATAGCGCCGAATTGCCGTAGGCTCATTTACCACCCCCTCGACAAGATTGAAGGCAGCTCCCCGTATCGCGGTAAGTGGAGTCCTGAGATCGTGCGATACACCTGCTGCAAACCGGAACTGCATTTCTGCTAGCCGCCGGGAACGAGCGGTATAACGAACCAGCGCCCAAGCCGTGCCTCCTAGCAGGGCGAGTAGCACCAAAGATGCTACTAAGTTTTGCGTTCGGGCGCGAGAAACCGCTGCATCAAGTGAACCCGCATGGTGCCGAACGGCAATGGTCCACCGTGACAAGTGCCTTTCCTCCCGAAACCGACCGCGTCCACGGGCAGGTAAGACGCCCATTTCGGCGGAAAAGATTTCCGCTGTGGCATCGGCTTCGGTGGCTACGCTTAAGCCATCGTGACGAGTGGAAAAAACGACCTCCCCACGAGGACCATTCCGACTGATCGATACGTCATAAACATCCTCGCGACCCGGATTTAGATACTGCCTGATCAGGCGCGGCAGCACCTTATTTCGCACGTAATCCTCATTTACTTCAAAGATCATCCATTCGAGTTCTCTCCCGGGAGAGCCTGGACCCGCGAAGATTGGAATTTCGATCAGGTTCGAATCAGGCGATATGTTGGGCCGTCGGCCCATGCCCTGCATGCGATCCGTGAGGGCTTCTTGCATTGATTCCCAGTGTTGCGGCCACTGCATAGGAACAACCCGGCCCTGGCTGTCTATACCAAAAAGTTTGAGTGTTCCCTTCTCTGGCACCGCAACACTGATCCGCACAAACAAGGATCTTTCATGTGAGGAAGTCCATTGCGTATAAGGAACTCTGTGGGCTTCGCTTGTGCCGAGTTCACGAAGCTCATTCACATCCGGCAATAATGCCGTGCAACTCTCGCGGATATCGTTATTGAACGCTTGTGCCAAGCGGTGAAGCTGATCGGTGAGCCCGGCACGCAAAAGCACCGGCTCAGCCCGGCTTAACTCCCCAGTCCAGCGATATTGGAGAAAGGAAAGCACTGTGCATACAAAGGCGATGAGGCACAGCAGCGCCCACTCCATCCGGGTTTGCCCGATGCCTCTCATTGCGTTCCGATGTTTCGATCATAGCTAGATTAGGGAGCGTTGATGCGAGAGGGAATGCATTCATAACACTCCTTAACGTCAGCTAGTGGCGCGAAGAAACTTGTTGAACCAAGTAGTGGTTTGCGCCCATGCGTCACAAGCGGCGGCTGCATTGTAAGCCGGACCTGTATCGTTGTGGAAGGCATGCCCCACACCCTGGTACAAGCGGAATCCGAATGTTTTCTGCTTAGTCAGCATTCCAGTAATTACATCAGGCATGCGGAGCGAGAGCGTTCGATCCAGTTCGGCATAGATTGCCAGAACAGGAGCTTGAATATAATCCAGTAACTCTATGGGCGGTGGAGGGGTGCCATAAAAAGCCACTGCTGCCGCGAGTTCCGGTAAAACCAGCGACAAGTCCCATACATTGCCGCCGCCTGCACAAAATCCAACTGCCCCTATCCGGTTCCATTTCACAAAGTCCAGGTGCTTCAGATAGTTCAGCGTGGAGATCATGTCACTCCGCCTTTCCTCCTGCACCGTGCGGCTATACGCCTGCTGCTGTTGTGTGGCATCGGTGAACTGGTCTGTTCCCCCTTGGCGTGACAGGAGATCAACACCAAGACCCACAAACCCAGCTCGCGCCACACGGCGTGTGACATCCTTGATATGCTCCACCAAGCCGCGGTTTTCGTGAATCACGATCACAGCCGGGGTAGGGTCCTTCGGCAGAGGGTTGGGGTAAGCAAGGTGGCCGAATAATGTCACGCCTTCCCCGGGGAAAGTGATATTCCGGGCTTGAATGTCCGGCGCGTTTTCCGGAACATGAATATCAGCAGGGCAGGATAATGTTTGTGCTTCCGCTGTATCAATGCCAAGTGTGGCTAACGCTGTGGCAGCAGCAGCCAGACCACCAGCATATTTGGAAACCCGATCCATCAGTTCCCGGCGGCTAAACGCACCATCTACATACAGGTGAACCAGCTCTTCCACAGGGTTTTGGTCATTCAGCATGGATCAAGACTATCGCACTTCTTTCTTTCCAATTTTGAGGGTGTAAACCAGAATGTGTAAACGGTGATTCTCAAACTGATCAGGAGAGACTGGGAAGAACCGATGGAAATCGACAAAGAAGTGATTGACAAGCTGTTAGCCAACTACCAGAAGCCAGAAGACATTGTGGGCGAAAACGGCCTGCTCAAGCAGTTGACCAAAGCCTTGGTGGAGCGAGCGATGGAAGCCGAGCTTAGTACGCACCTGGGATATGAAAAACACGATCCCGCCGGATACGGCACCGGCAACAGCCGCAATGGCAAGAGCAGAAAAAAGCTAAAAGGTGACTTTGGCGAGATCGACATTGCCGTGCCACGCGATCGCAACGCCAGCTTTGAGCCGCAGATCGTGCCGAAAGGAGAAACACGCTTCACCGGCTTCGATGACAAGATCCTGTCGATGTATGCCCGCGGCATGACCACGCGCGAGATCCAGGAGCACTTACAGGAGATTTACCATACCGAGGTCAGCGCCACGTTGATCTCCAACGTCACCGAAGCGGTGATCGAAGAAGTACGAGCCTGGCAAGCGCGGCCGCTGGATGCGGTGTACCCGATTGTGTACCTGGATGCCTTGATGGTCAAGATGCGAGACAACGGCGTGGTGCAGAACCGAGCCGTGTATGTGGCTTTAGGCGTCACGCTGGAAGGCAATAAAGAAGTGCTGGGCTTATGGACCAGCGCTAGCGAAGGAGCCAAGTTCTGGCTGCAGATCTTAACCGAGATCAAGAATCGAGGTGTGCAGGACATCTTCATTGCTTGTGTAGACGGGCTGAAAGGCTTTCCGCAAGCGATCCAGACGGTGTACCCGCAAGCCACCGTGCAGCTGTGCATCGTGCATCTGGTCCGGGCCAGTTTGAACTATGTCAGCTGGCGCGATCGCAAGCCGGTGGCCAATGACTTACGAAACATTTACCGGGCCGCCACAGCCGAGCAAGCCCAAAAGGAATTGGATCTGTTTGCCCAAGCCTGGGATGCCAAGTACCCCACCATCGCCTTGTTATGGCGAAGGAACTGGGAACAGATCACGCCGCTGTTCGCCTTTCCCGGGGAGATCCGCCGAGTGATTTACACCACCAACGCGGTGGAGTCACTGAACATGAGTTTGCGTAAGATCATCAAGATGCGAGGCTCGTTTCCGAGCGAAGAAGCAGCGCTGAAGTTGTTATACATGGCCCTGCGGAATGTGACCAAGAAGTGGGGCCTGTTACCAAACTGGAAAGCAGCGCTGAACCATTTTGCTCTGCTATGGGACACTCGCCTGCCGGAGCGTTTCCGGTAAACCAAGCAAAATGCCGTTTACACAATTTGATTGACACCGCCGATTCTGTCCTTCCTCGGTGAGTTCCTCCACGGCTTCTGTACTACAAAAGTCAATACTTATTCGTAAGCGTCTTCTTTTCTGACGTTTACTTGGGCGACGGACGGCATTTAACACTTCTTAACAAACTGCCCCAAGGGATGAGTCGTCTTACTCTTAAGTCAATGTACCGATCATGAACAAATCCAAACTACTTCTGCTTTCTGGCTTCCTTGCTGTGTTCCTGGGCGACCCAGCAGGACTCAAAGCCGATGCGACCGGCGCAGATCCTGGTCTTTCCGGCGCTCCCGGTGACAGCACTTGTCTTCAGTGCCACGGCACGACAGCTAATTCCGGCGGCGGTAGCCTGTCGATTGCCTTCGCGAAAGGCAATACCTACACGCCCGGCCAAACACAACTTGTGACCGTCTCGATTCAGGATTCCACCGCCAAGCGCTGGGGTTTCGAGGTTTCTCCCCGTGTATCAAGCAGCGCTTCCACCATGGGCGGCGGCATCCTCGCTGCGATTGATAGTTATACCCGCCTAGCGGGCACCAGCGGCACGCGGCAATGGATCACCCACACCACAGCTGGCACGCGCGCCGGCACGGGAACCGGAGTGACTTTCCAGTTTAATTGGACTGCTCCTTCGTCCGATGTTGGTCCAGTCGATTTCTATGTGGCAGGAAACGCGGCCAATAACAACAACCGGGATGACTCCGGCGATCATATCTACACCACGAAAGCAACGCTAACGGCCGCTACGCCCGTCACCAACAACGCGCCCACTATTTCCTCGGGAGGCGTGGTGAATGGCGCGAGCTATGCGAGTAATATCGCCGCTGGCTCCTGGGTGACCATTCAAGGATCGAACCTAGCCCCCAGTACGACAGGTTCGGGCCACATCTGGACGTCCTCGGAGATCGTTAATGGCAAACTGCCGACGTCTCTTGACGGGGTTAGCGTAACGATTGATGGCAAGGCGGCATCGGTCTACTACGTGAGCAACACGCAGATCAATGTCCAGGCTCCGGATGACACAGCCACCGGTTCGGTCCCGGTCGTGGTAACTAACAGCAACGGCACCAGTAATACATTTACCGCCACGCTCCAGCAGTTCTCTCCGGGTCTGTTCCTGTTTGATCCGCAAAACCGGAAGTATCCGGCTGCCGTGTTCGCCAATGGAAGTTATATAGGGCCGGCTGGACTGTTCGGCACGGCACTGACCACACGACCGGCAACAGCGGGCGATATCATCCTGCTGTATGGTACGGGCTTCGGGCTGACCAGTCCAGCGGTAGTCAGCGGACAGGTCTATAGCGGTGCTGCAGCAACGGCAAATCCCGTAACGGTGACCATTGGTGGCTTGAATGCGACCGTGCAGTTTTCGGGTCTGGTGGGAGCCGGGTTGTATCAGATCAACGTGGTAGTGCCGAGCAATGTAGCAAGCGGCGACCAGCCGTTGGTGGTCTCAGTGGGTGGCCTCTCGACCCAAAGTGGCGTCTACATCCCGATGCAGTGAGGAAAAACGGCGGACTTATACTCCATAAGTCCGCCGTTCGCATGTAAGTTCACTGTTCTTTGAACAAGCTACTGTACAGTTTTACTTGTTCGCCAGTTCTGGCTGCGTATTCACCCCTAGTTCAGAGAGACGATTTGCCAGTAGCTTTTCCAGTTCCTCAAGCGCAGCGCTAAAGCCCTGAATGCCTTCCGTCAACTTCTCGTGCGCCATTTGGTTTTCCCGATGCATTTTCTCGAAGGTTTCCTGATCCATGGAAATCCGTGTGGCTGGCGCGTCCTTTGCCTTTTCCGGGCTTAGCTTACGCGGAAGATCGCCTTCCGTGGAGTCCAGTTCCGCCAATAGTTTGGGCGAGATGGTTAGCAGGTCGCAGCCAGCCAGTTCTGTAATCTCACTGAGGTTGCGAAAGCTAGCTCCCATTACCACAGTGGGGTAATCAAACTTTCGGAAGTAGTTGTAAATAGCTGTAACGGACTGAACTCCAGGATCTTCCGCTCCCTTATAATCCTGACCCGTGTCTTTCTTATACCAATCCAGAATGCGGCCTACGAATGGTGAAATCAGAGTCACTTTTGCTTCTGCACAGGCTACCGCTTGGTGCATCCCAAACAGCAGGGTCAAGTTGCAGTGAATGTTTTCCTGTTCCAACTGTTTAGCCGCTTGAATGCCTTCCCAAGTGGAAGCAATCTTGATTAATACGCGGTCCCGCGAGATGCCAGCATTGTCGTATTGCTGGATAATCTCACGCGCTTGCCGCATAGTGGCTTCTCTGTCATAAGAGAGTCGAGCGTCCACTTCCGTGGAAACGCGGCCAGGTATAACGGCCAGAATCTTTTTCCCAAAAGCAACAGCTAAACGCTGAAAAGCCAGCGTCGCCACATCCTTATCTGTTGATTTTTCGCCTAATTCCCCTTTGGCCTGTTGCAATACATCATCTACGATGGAACGATAGGCTGGCATCTGAGCAGCCGCTGTGATCAAAGAAGGATTTGTTGTGCTGTCCTGCGGCTTAAACTTTACGATCGAGTCGAAATCTCCCGTGTCGGCCACGACTTTGGTCATGGTGCGAAGTTGCTCAAGCAGTGTCTTTGGCATAGGTTTCCTGTTTCCAGTCTACGCTGCTTAGGACCTCTGGCTCAAAATCAGGAAAACCGGGTCCGTAATGAAAGAAAGTATTTATAGCAACAAGCGCATCTCATTTGTGTTTGCAAATCCGAGTTGTTCATACAACTTGCGCCCATATTCACTAGCGTGAAGCGCCACGGATTGAAAGCCATTCTCCCGGCACCAAGTGATCAACGCCTGCGTAATGGTTCGTCCAAGGCCCTTTCGCCTTTGCTCCGGTTTTACATAGATATTGAGAATCCATGCACGCTTCGGCTCAAAATTCAATGGACTGCCCGGCCAGTCTGCAATCACAATGCCGCCGCCCGCTACAATGGTGCCGCCCATTTCGGCAAACAAGCCCTGGTAGGTACCGTTTTTTAGGGCAGTATGGAAATAGCACCGCGAAGCAGGCTCGAACTGCCCTAGGCTTTGTTCATACTTGCCGCCCATTTCCCGGAACATCTCGCGGCGATGGTGGAGCACAACTTCCAAGTCCTCGGGCGTTGCAGGTCGAAGTGTAACGTCACTGTTCAGCAGTGTAACGGTCATCAAACAACAGCTTAAACGCTAGGAAAGGTCACCACTGTGGCTTCCCATTCCTGCAATACTGAGGTAAATCGTCCGGAGCCCCGTTTTGTACCACAGAATTGTCTTATTGCTTACCTGTTTGCTTGCTGTTGGCAGTGCCCAAACACCGCTTACACAAACAGCGGCACAAGAGCTTGATGGTATGCTCGCTCAATCGGAAACAAGCTCCGCACTTGCTTGCCGCATTGAGTTGCGGTCTCCGTCTCTCAACTTTGCCTTCCGATTCGATTCCGCATACATCATTCGTTGTCCAATTAAGATCTTTGGGGGAGAAGAAAACATGGTTCGCGTTCTTCTCCGTGTTACTCCGCAAGGCGGATCTCCAGTTGCGCTTGGCAGATCCTACCCCGTTCCGGCAGCCTTGCCTTCCACCAAAGCAACCACGTTCCGCAAACTAAGTACTGAGTTGTCTTTGACCGGCGGGTTCTCCACAGGCGAGGGCCGCTATCGGGTGGAGATCGTTGTACATGATCGCCAAAATCGCTCTCTCCAAAAACATTGGAACAGCAATGCGGTCCGGAGCCATAGCCGCTCTTCGGTGGAATCGAGTTTACCCCCTTCAGCTATTGAGCCCCTCTCTGTTCCCCAATGGAGAGAAAACCCAAATCATGCAAAGGAGGGTTTCCGGCTCACTGTACTTCTCAACGCCACTCCTGCAAATTTGCGTTCTCTGAATCTTCATGCCTGGGATTACACGCTGCTGCTGGATACACTCTGGTCTGTGTTGACCTATGTTCCAAACACCTCTGTCCGCCTCGTTGCTTTTAATCTGGATCAGCAACGCGAGATCTTTCGAACGGATCGTCTCCGCCGACGTGGCTGGTTCCAGCTACAACGGGCTTTGCACGAACTGGAACTTGGAACCGTTCCTTACAGCGTCGTGCAGCACCCAAAAGGATGGGCGGATTTATTGACCGAGATCGTAGAGCAGGAAGTAGGAGCAGCAGACCCGGCAGATGCAGTCGTTTTTCTTGGCCCAGCAACTCGGTTCTATTCCAAAATCTCTTCTCGTAATCTGCCATTAGCGAAATCGCCAAAGCCTGCTTTCTTCGATCTTGAATATTACTCTTATGCTCGCAGAGGAGCGGAATTTCCGGACGCGGTGGAACATCTGACGCGAGGATTACACGGAAACGCGTTCAAGATGCATTCTCCGGAAGAATTTGGCGAGGCTTTGCACAGCCTGGTCCGGAAACTTTCCACCGCTGCCGAAAATCAGAAAGAAGCTAGATAACCATCTCACTTGAAGTGAATCACAAGCGCGTTTTTTGTCACAATCGGAGTACATGGTGGAGGTCCAGATCTTCGGGATAAAGAACTCACAAGCCACAAGAGCGGCGGAGCGGTTTTTTAAAGAGCGGCGGATCACCATTCATTTTGTCGATTTGAAACAACGACCCATGGCGGCGGCTGAGATCCGGCGCTTTATGGAGCGATTCAGTCTTCTCAAACTCGTGGATACAGAGAGCAAAGCCTATGTGGATGACGGACTAAAATACATGAAGCTCACGGAAGCCGAACTGCTGGGCCGCATGGAACGGGAGCCGAGTTTGTTGCGGCTACCGCTCGTGCGCTCCGGCAAACACCTTAGCGTGGGCAAGGACGAAGAAGGTTGGGCGGCAATGTTAGCAAGCCCAAACACCCGGTAGTTGGTTAGCTGCCCTGCTCTAATCGAAAAAGTTACGATCCTCAGGAGAGCAGATGCGCTTTTGCAGCTTGGACGCGGAACGTGACACCTAGGCCCGGCTTGTCCCAAACGTCCACAAAGCCACGTTTCACAATCGGGTCCGGCAATCCATCAATAATGTCGTACCACCAATCCGGCTGACCCAGCGGATATTCAAAAGCAATGAAATTTTGTGGCATGGCTGCGCCCATATGGACATGCGCGGCAAGCCCAATCAGCCCGTCAAAGATTCCATGCGGAGCAACAAGAATGCCATGTAAATCCGCGTACTCCGCAATCCATTTGAGTTCCGAGATCCCACCCACATCTTCCGGATCAGGGCCGACCACATCCACCGCTTGCTTTTCAATCAGATCCTTGAAGTTCTCCCGCAGGTAAATCTGTTCTCCGGTATGAATGGGAACCGAAGTGCTCTGGGTCACTTGTCGAAACACCTCAGCATTCGGATAGGGCGTGTAGTCGCCGGTAATGATGTCTTCGATCCAGGTAATATGCAGAGGTTCCAGTGCTTTGGCGAACGTGATCGCGTCCTTAACTGCCCAGCCCGGTCCGCAGTCCAGCGCAAGGCCGATTTCGTCGCCAGTTACCTTCTTCATGGCCTCGACACAGTCGATCACATACTTCAGCCCGCGTTCTGTCATCAGGCCGCGATCCGGGTGGTTGGCTCCGGTTCGCGGTTCGTCGTACCAACCGTTAGGACATAGCGCGCATCATCGCCGGATTGTGAAAACCCACCGCCTGTTTGATCAGGGTAAAGCCTTCTTTGGACTCCTTCATCTTTGCCGTATTTTCGGCATAGTCCTGCGGTGTTTGGCCGGTCATCGCGGGCCGGACTCCGCCATTGTAGATGCGGACCCGATCCCGGATCTTGCCGCCGAGCAGTTTATACACCGGCATTCCAGCCACTTGCCCGGCGATGTCCCAAAGAGCAATCTCAATCGCGCTTACAGCCGCACCCCAGGGCTTGAACGCACCAAGACGACGGATCTTCAGCAAAATTCTTTGGACGTCGGTAGGATCTTCCCCGATCAGATAGTCCTTGTAAAACATCACCATGGGCTTGAGGTACGGCTTGTAGGACTCGGCTTGCCCGTACCCGGAGATGCCTTGATCGGTGACAATGCGGACCACTGGGTTGCGACCAATAATGGCGCACTTGAAATCAGTGATCTTGATCGAACCATGCCCGGTCCGCTTTTGTGCGGAGGCGGAATCGCCCTTCTGCTGTGCCCATAGCGGGGCTGCAGCAACTCCCGAAAGCGAGCCCAGAAATCCCCTGCGCGTCCAATTATTCATGAGTTCCTCATCGGATTTCAGTTTATCGAACGGACGCCTGAATTTTTGGGAAGTAATTTGTTCAGATTAGGGGTGTTCCCCGGGAGGCGGAGCATTTGGATTCACTGGGCGTCCGTCCGCGCCAAGGGGATGCCATCCATCAAAAGCCGGGCCATTCTGAAAGAACTTTGCATCCTTGCTGAGTGCGTGGCCAGTGGCATACTTGGCGTTTGCCTGGCCAAAAATCTTGCCAGCCCGTAGCGTGTCATCATGAACCTTCTTGATCATCTGCTGATAACGGTCATCCTCTTGGGCAAATCCGGAAAATGAGCTGAGATCATTATTTCCGATAATCACTACATCAATGCCCGGTACCGAGGCAATATCATAGGCGTTTGCCACTCCCGTCGGAGTCTCAATCATGACGACGACCAGCATATTGTCATTGAACGTCTGTCGATAGTTAACGCCTCCAACTCCCCAGATGCTTGCTGCCTGACCAGAACCGGCACTCCGTCGCGCCACTGGTGGGTAGCGCGACCACTTGACCGCTTCGCGTGCTCTTTCCACATCATCCACAGTGGGAATTACAACGCCGAGAGCCCCAATGTCCGTAGCGTGCTGGATATGCCATTCCTGCGCGTCTGGCAACCGCACTAACGGAATGGCGCCGGCGTGCGGACAAGCAGCAATCATCTTTTCGACGTCTTTAAACTCCAATGTACTGTGCTGCATCTCAAACCAGGCATAATCGTAGTGCTTGGCAGCTTCACAGTAGCCATTCACATCAAACTTCGATTGAGTAAAGCTGAAAACCTGCTTGCCTTCCAGGAGCTTCTGTTTAGCTGTGTTGTATAGCTTTGGTGTTACCGGGTTTTGACTTTGCGCTTGCGCCGTAACCATGGTGCAGAATACAGTGGCTGTCAAAACGAAACCAAGGAACTTCATTTTTTGTATCTCCTCTTATTCCGAGCATTTCCTTATTAGGGGAGTATTCGGAACAATCGGAGAAAGTATATATCATCTGGTTGCGCTGCTAACTCCTGGTTTTCAATACAGGAATGCGTGACTCCACTGGGGGCAGAGGGGGAAAGTCGGTGTACGGCTCTGATTGATACCAATAAGCAACGGAATAGAAGCAGTCCGCGCGATCATTCGCGTGCCCATGCTCAATCGTATGTTTCAGATATTTGCGAAAAGTGATGGGATTATCCGCATGCCATCGATACAGGCAGTAACGTCCGCCGGGCCTTTCGGGCGAGGAGATCAAATGTGCCCCGTTATAAAGATGAGCAAACGGAACAGCCCCATCTCGACCACCGAAATTCCAAGCGCCGCAAAAGTAATCCTCTGATCCGGTTCCCGTGATCATAGGCTTGGCCTCTTGATCTACGAAAACCATCTCGTCTCCTTCTCCCATCCAATTCTCCGAATTTTGGAGAACCCCCAAGGTCACTCCAAGCAACTGACCCACGCCTCGTGTTTCCATAAAGACGTAATTCCGCGAACCATCCGCATTCAATTCTTTTGCCGGAGAATCATAACTAACTGCCTGGTTGGGGATGGCTTGCCGGTATTGCGCATGGAAGTACAGGCTCCGCTCGGGCAAAGTCGGAACCAGTTGGTAATCAACGTTTGAGTAGAAAGCGCCTACCGTCTTGCTGCTTTCATTGGTGACGGTAATGCGTGCTGACTTCTGGAAAGGCATGGCGAAATAGCTATTTAACGCTTTCACGGAAGAGCAGTTCAAGAACGCGGATTGGTACACGTTATACTGCCCAAGATTCAGACCAAAAAAGTCGCCAACTGGCACCTCCACGCTTGGCTTGGTATTTCCGTTCCAGTAAATGCGAAGAACAATCTCTTTCAGGTGGTAAGTAGTAGGGGCCGAAATGGTGAACCAGATATGGGAAATCACTCCCGGCCCTTGCGCATTGAACACTTCTTTGGTTTCGTTTACCGCCAAAGGCCAACGGTCTGCATTTCCCCCAGTGACGTCATAGCTGGATTGTTTCAAGGATTGGTAGTTCTGCCCAAGCGCATATTCAGGCAAGCGATAGCCACTGGCGGGAGCACTCTGCGCGGAAGCAGGGGAAGCGAGATTTGTCGCCCATAAAGCGCCTACACTGCTCAGGAACGCGCGCCGGGCTTTTGCAGGATCACGCCATAAATTCGAGATGTGGGGTTTCAACATTGCTTTGAGTCATCCTCTTTTTAGACTTGCTTCATAGCATATACAGATTTCCTGTGCCACGATCTTCACTTGGTGTTCTTCACGAAAATAGCCTGAATTTCTAGCTATAATCAGATCATGGTTGAAGTAAGCGTGCTCCAAGCCAAAAACACTCTATCTCGCCTTCTTGCCCTTGTGCGCGATGGGGAAGAAGTCGTGATTCTGAAGCACGGTAAGCCAACTGCCCGGTTAGTTGCTGCTCGGCCTCCGCAAACAGCAAAATTCGGTTCCATGAAAGGGACTTTTGAGCTGCCGGAAGGTTGGGACCAAGCCCTCACAGAAGAGGAAACGAACCGCTTCTGGGAAGGCGATCTTTGAAGCTGCTTGATACCCATACCATTCTCTGGTTCCTGCTAGGTTCACCGCAGCTTTCTCCCAAAGCACGTCGCATTGTAGAGCGCGGTCCGGTTGCAGTAAGCGTTGTGTCCTATTGGGAAGTGGTGATCAAAGTAGGGCTAGGTCGTCTTTCCATTTCGGACCCAATTGGATGGTGGTCCCAAGCAGTGAAAGCATTAGCTGCGCAGGAATTGCCAGTCCGGGCCAAACATGTGGACGCCCTAGTGACGCTCCCTCTTCTCCATAAAGATCCTTTTGATCGGTTACTGATCGCGCAAGCAAAAGCTGAGGATTACGGAATCGTCACACACGACCAAACAATTGCGCAGTACCCGATCCAAGTGATTTGGTGAAATTTCTTTTCAAGACAATGGGCGACAGGCAATTACCTGGAATGTATTGGGTGAGCCCGCCATAGTGGAAACCTGCAGCAGAATCTCAAAATGCCGTAAATGGCCACCAGGATTGATTCCGCTGCCTTTCAGGGTTTGAGCCATCTGATCCGGGTTTGTCGCCAGTTTCCCCGCAGCTTCCGTTGCCTCTGCATTCGAGCCGGCAATCAACAGCACGGTGCCGGACTGATTCGGATTTGCCACCAAAGCAATAATGGCGTAGGCATGGCCGGTTTCCCAACCCTCGGCGGTAGGAAGATAATGGCGCTCCTCTCCCTTTCCTCGATTTTTTTCCCGAATAAATTCAGAGCGGCGAACCGAATCAAAGGCGAAGCTAAAATCCAGTTGATCCTGAAACAACTCGATCCAGGGATTCGAGCGCGGACTGCCTAACAGAATAAAATTGTCCTCTGTTTTAAAATCTCCTAACCGAATACTGCGGGCCATATGTGGCTGCATCGGGTGCTTTGCTCCTGAAGCAAGCAGGTTCGCCATGTTGAGGGCCACCCCAGCGTCGACCGCTGCTACGCTTGCACCCCGGAAATGCAGTTCTTGCAAGGTTTTTTGGGCTTCCAGGTGGAGCGGGACGGCGCTCGGCCAGTAATGTTGGTTCGCGTAGTCAGAAAGGGAAATGCTGAAATTCAGTACCCGCTGAATGGTAACTATTTCCGGATCACAAAAAATCAAGTGAGTCTGGCGATTCGGCCGAACAATGGCCGACCAGGGGAGTTGATTCAGTGGAGCGTTATTGAAGAAACCGACGTGCAACAGATTCAAAACCCAAAGCATCACCAGCAGGCACCCTCCCGCTCCCAAAAGAGCAGCCGAAAGCTTCCAGGAATAGCTGCGTTTCACGTTAGCCGGAGCTACCGTAACAGGCATAACGTCCACGCTTCCCGGTGGGACATGAATGTCGGACGGGGATGCTTCGAGTTGTTGATTTGGTTTCTCTATGGAGGAAGACTGAAACGGAGGCAGTTTCCGGAACTCAGGAATATAAGAGCCTGGAAAAAGCTCAACGCGAAACTCGGCTTGTGCCTCAGACTCTGTATAAAACTGCGCTAATCGCTTCCGAACCTCGCACGCTGTAACCCGAACGATAGCATCCTCCCCGGTATCGTAAGCGGGCGTCCTTCCAAAAAGCTCAACGCCTATGGTGCGTTCTTTAAGTGCTTCGAACTGACCGTCGAGTGCTTTTTCTACAATAAATTGAACAAATTCCTGGCTCCGTCGACTAGAACGGAACACAGGATTATCAATTATTTGTTGAACGTGCCCCCGAATCTCCGCCGCAAACGGGATGATTTCCATCACCTTTGTTATGGCGGCGAGCTGGTCAACGTGATTTGTTCTCCCTCGCATTGAGACGTGCGAATCATATCACAGCAAAACCGGACGTTTTGAACCGTTAAATGGCTCTCTTAACGTTCTTGGCTGAGCGTTTCAGGATATTGTTGGGGCATTCATTCCAGATATTTAGGGTCTCCAAATACGTTTGGGAAGAGGAAGGGACTTTTCATGTTTTCTCGAGGTGGACTCACACTCGCAGCAACGGTATTCGCCACAGCTTTTGTTTGCGTGGCCCAAGTAGAGCAAGGAACCATTACCGGCGTGGTAACTGACCAATCCGGAGCAGCGGTGGCTGGGGCCAAAGTCACGGTAACCAACGCGAATACGCAAGCTACTACCTCCACAGAAACAAACGGCCAGGGCAATTACACATTTCCTTTTTTGCAGAATGGCAGGTACCAAATTGAGGCGGAAAAAGCAGGTTTTTCTTTGGAACGCGTGACCGGCATTGCCCTCCAAGTCGGCTTGACGGCAACCATTAACGTGACACTGAAGACCGGAAACATACAACAGGAAGTCACGGTAAAAGCAGATGCCGTTCTCCTGGAGCAACAGAGTTCTTCCTTGGGGAATGTGGTATCTAGCCAGCAGATAGTGCAATTACCCCTGAATGGCCGAAATCCTTACGCATTGTTGACGTTAGCTCCGGGCGTAACCCCCACTGGGGGAACAGGAACCGGACCGATTGTAAGTGGCGGCAGGTCCAATACCAGCGGCGTCCTATTCGATGGACAGGAAACGCGAAATACCTCCACCAATGATATTGCGTATACGCCACCTCTGGAAACCGTGGCGGAATTCAAGGTAATTACCAACAACTTTTCTGCGGAATATGGCCGCTCCGGCGGAGGAATTCTCACTGCTGCCGGAAGAAGTGGCACGAATGAAATCCATGGCAGTGCCTACGAGTTCTTCCGCAACGATTTGCTAAATGCAAACGGCTGGACGAACAATCGAAACGGATTAAAGCGGAATCCAGTGCGCCATAACGAATATGGGTTTTCGTTGGGCGGTCCTATTTATCTACCGCACGTTTATAACGGCAAGAACAAAACGTTTTTCTTCTTCAACTTTGAGCAAATTCCCGACCGCGCGCCAGACAACGTAACGGCGAATGTTCCCACCGTGGAACAGCGTATCGGTGATTTCTCGCAAACCACCAGTGGCGGATCGCAAATTCGAATCTACGATCCCCTAACCACTGTTCCTAATCCCTCTGTTTCTGGCAGCTATATTCGGACGCAGTTTCCCAACAATCAGATTCCGCTCAGCCGCATCGACCCGATTGCCTTAAAACTGATCCAGTATTATCCGCTGCCTACCTTGCCAGGAATCGCCAGTAACTATGCTGTTTCAGGGACCAGAGTGAGCAAATCCACCCGATATTACGGGCGAATTGATCAATCCATTGGCAACAGCAACCGACTCTTTTTCCGTTTTGGCGCGAATGATACGCCGGCATCCACTCCTGCCTATACCGGCTTAGCCTTCCCGGGAGAAGGAACGAATTGCAATGAAGGAAGCGCAGATGCTTCTCCTTGGGTGACTGCTCTGAGTGACACAGCCACCATTCGACCAAATCTGATTGGCGAGTTTCGCATCAGCTATACCCGCCAAATTAACACCTGCAACCTTCGCAGCGCAGGGTTTGACATGACCACGCTTGGCCTGCCTGCTTACCTCAAGAATGCGGCCCTGGATCAGCGTTTTCCCCAATTTGACATAACAGACCTCACGACACTGGGGCCAAACCGCGCCTCCCATTACACCGATGCGGAAAATACCCCGGAAGCACAAGCCCATTTTACTTGGCTCAAGAACGCGCATTCTATTAAGACAGGCATCGACTATATGTTTCTTGCTTTCAATATTTTCCGTCCGGATTACCCAGCCGGTGACTTTGCCTTTTCACGTGCTTACACGCAAGGTCCTGATCCAACTGTTGCGAGCACGACATCGGGATATGGTTTGGCGACCATGCTTCTGGGGGTACCAACCAGCGGAAGTTTCACAGTAGGCCCGTCTTTAGCAGCATCACAGAAAAGCTATAACGTGTATCTACAAGATGACTGGAAAGTGGCCCGGAATCTTACGTTGAATTTAGGAGCCCGTTGGGAATACCAAACGCCTTACACGGAACGTTACAACCACTTGGCCTATTTTGATCCGAACGCTACGGATCCCGTAACTGGCTTAAAAGGCGTGTTGGCTTTTACCAACAATAACCACCGTTATCAGAGCGACCCCCACCAAACCAACATTGCGCCACGCGTTGGGCTGGCTTACACATTCCTGCACAATACGGTGTTTCGGGCAGGGTATGGAATCTTCTATTTGCCAGGAAGTGGCGGCATCGGAGCCAGCCCTGGAGATTTGGGAAGCGGTTCCCAAGCGTCCACGCCTGTATTCCTGGGCCAATCTCCTGCAGCGCCAAATACTCCGCCAGTCGGTGCTTCGCTTGCTAATCCGTTTGTCACCGGGCTTTTAACATACCCAAATACTCTGATTGGCACCGGAATTGGCGCGGTCTTCCCCAATTGGGTAAGCCCTTTCAATCAACAGTGGAATGCCAGCTTTCAAAGAACGATATTGGGAGACCTTTTGGTGGAAGCTTCTTACTTAGGGAGTCGTGGAGAGCATATCTGGACAAATATTGGCGCAGATGCGGCTGATCCGAAATACCTGTCTTTGGGTTCTCAACTGAACACTCTGGTACCGAACCCGTTTTACGGAAAAATCACGAGTGGCAGCCTAAGCGCCGCTACGATTCGTCAGTCCAGCTTGTTGATTCCTTATCCGCAGTACACCAGCATCAACAATATCCGTGCTTCTGTGGGAGATTCCATTTACCACGCCTTTGCGCTGCGAGTGGACAAACGCTTCAGCCATGGCCTCCTGTTTCAGGCAAGCTATACATTCAGCAAACTGATTGACAATGTTCAGGAACGTTTTGCAGGGCGTTCCAGCTTCACTAATCCTTACAACCTGAACCTTTCCCGCTCTGTATCGGACAATGACCGTTCCCAGATTTTTGTGAGCAACTTCGTGTACGAACTGCCAGTGGGAACTGGCAATCGATGGTTGCAACATGGAATCGTGGGCAAAGTAGTCGGCAACTGGCAGGCCAGCGGCATTGTAACGCTGGAAAATGGTCAGCCTGTAGTGATTTCGGGGGTCAACAATACGCAACTTCCGGGTGTCTCCGCCTATGCCCTGCGTCTTCATAACCCCAATCTCACTTCTGGCCAATCGATTGATAAGTGGTTTGACACCACGGCATTCGCGGCGGCTCCCCTATACTCCTTAGGAAATGATTCCCGCACGGAGCCAAATCTACGTAATCCCGGGCTTTTTACGTTAGATCTGGGGGTAAGCCGTTATCAGCCGATTACGGAAACCATCAAGCTCCAATTCCGGGCGGAAATGTTCAACGCCACGAACAAGGTGAATTTCAGTGCTCCGCAAGGCTCCATCACAGCCACAAACTTTGGCCAGATTACGGCAGCAGGGGGAGGCAGAGTGGTGCAGCTAGGGTTGCGTCTTGCTTTTTAGAAAGAGGCGTACCAGGCAAGCCCATCCGGTAAACAGGAAAAGCGATAGACTACTTCTATCCTTTCCGTGGGCGGTTTGGAGACCTAAGCGAGGTGTGTCGATGGCTGCCACGACCTTTGAACTTAATAGCGGAAGGATAGAGGTACTGTTTACATGCGTGTAACTCGGCTTGCCCTAGCTACCCTGAGTATCGTGTTGCCAGCTGTTTCCGTGGCTCAGGTTACCGGTGGGCAGCAGTCCAATCCGGACTTGTTTACCCAGCAAATTCTTCCCGTTCTGAAAGAGAATTGTGGTTCTTGCCACATCAACAATCAACCAGCAGGCGGCTTAAACCTCCAAAGTCTGGATTCGTTGCTCTCTGGCGGAAAACATGGCCCGGCCCTTACGCCCGGGGACGCCAAGCAATCTTTGCTCATGCAATATGTGCTCGGCGAGAAAACTCCGAAAATGCCTATGGGCGGAGCGCTTCCGGAAAACAAGATTGCTTCCCTGACGCAAGCAATCAACTCCATGCAGGCGCTCCCCAAAACAGCTAAGCGGCAGAACCCTTATCTCGATTGGGTTCTCCATAAACCTCCCATGCCTCAGGTACCGGCTGTACAAGATGCCGCTTGGGTCAAGAATCCAATTGACGCTTTTATTCTGGCGAAGCTGGAATCCAAGAACCTAAAGCCTGCACCGCCCGCCTCTAAACGTGCCTTGTTGCGCCGGGCATATTTCGACCTGATTGGACTGCCGCCCACCCCGGCGGAGATAGAAGCTTTTGAAAACGACACCTCTGCGGATGCATATGAAAAGGTAGTGGACCGTCTCCTGGCCGATCCAGCGATATGGAGAGCGATGGGCAAGGCACTGGCTAGATCTGGCACGCTTTGCGGAATCAGATGGATTTGCCATTGATGGCGAGCGTCCTACCGCTTGGCGATACCGGGATTATGTGATTCGTGCCTTTAATCAGGACAAGCCTTACAACACTTTCATCAAGGAGCAAATTGCGGGCGATGAAATGGACGGTGGAGACCGCTCCGAGCGTCTGGTGGCTCTCGGTTTTCTCCGAATGGGCACCTGGGAAGCAGATGCGAACTTCAAGACGCAACTGCGTCAAGACGTTCTAAATGAATTGACCGCCACGGTAGGCCAAGTATTTTTGGGGTACACCGTAGGTTGCGCCCGTTGCCACGACCATAAGTACGATCCCATTCCCCAGCGGGATTTTTACCGTCTGCAGGCATTTTTTGCCCCGATGCGAGTGGAAGACCGTGCGGCTACATTCATGGGCTCAGAGCACCCGGCGCTGATGAAGCAACAGATGCGCCGGTATGAGGATGAATCCGAAGAAGCAAACGACAAGCTCAAGAAACTGGAAGAGCAACTCAAGGCCAAGTTCGTTGCAACAAAAGGCGCAACCGCTTCCGGAACGGATCTGGATAACAAAAAAAGCGATTACATGAAAGCGTTGAAAGACGTGAAAGATCCGGTCTTCAGCGCGGAAGAGCGAAAGGCATGGACATCAGCGAAAGACAGCGCCAAACAGCTCACGGATCGTATCGGTCGCTACCGGCCAGTTGCCTACGCAGTGTCGGATGTAACCCCACCCCAGGTTCCATCCCTGGCGGAAACCTATGTTCTCCTTGGCGGCGAATTAGCAAATAAGGGAGAAAAAGTAGAACCTGGATTTCTGCAATCAGTTGTCGGCAATGCCAATCCGGCAACCATCCCCTTTGCCGGAGGCAGTTCCGGGACGGCGTACCGCGCTGGCCGACTGGATTGCTTCAGCCGACAATCCATTAACTGCCCGAGTCATGGTGAACCGGCTTTGGCAACATCATTTCGGGGAAGGCATTGTTCGCACCCCAAGTGACTTTGGCATCAATGGCGAGCGCCCCTCCCATCCCGAATTGTTGGACTGGCTGGCAAACCAATTGATAGAGAAAAAATGGAGTCTGAAAGCCGTGCACCGGCTCATGTTGACTTCCAATACCTATCGCCAATCTACAGAAAATGCCGCGTATCAGCAGTATTCTGAGGTTGACCCGAAGAACCAGTTGCTATGGCGCATGAATTGGCTGCGGCTGGAAGGGGAAACGATTCGGGATGCCGTGTTGGCCGTGAGCGGTCAGCTGCACAAATCCGAGGGTGGCCCTGGTGTATTTGTCTCAGTCCCTGCGGATTTGGCGGAAGGCTTCGAATTCTTTAAGTGGTTTCCCTCTACTGAGCAGGAACAAGCACAAAGAACCATTTACACGTTCCAACGCCGTTCCGTGATGAACCCCATGATTGAGGTGTTTGATGCGGCCAACATGAGCGAGGTCTGCTCGCGCCGCAGTTCCACTGTGGTTCCTACCCAGGCATTCACACTGATGAATGGACAATTTGTGAGTCTCCAATCCAAGCACTTTGCGCAACGTGTGGTGGAATTGGCTGGTCCTGATCACGCAAAGGAAGTGGACAAAGCCTTCCAGCTTGCCCTTGGGCGAATACCCTCTGCACCGGAACGTGACAAGGCAATGACGCTGTTTGCGCATGCTAAAACCGAGGACGCACTGGCTAGACTGGGCGTGGTTCTCTTTAACTTGAACGAATTTCTGTATCTGGAGTAAGTATGAGCTTCAACTTTGCACGACGCCGTTTCTTGTACCAAAACATGGCAGGCTTGGGCGGCATCGCCCTGCTGGATTTGCTGAATCAGCATGGGTACGCGGCACAGCAAGCAGCGAACCCACTGGCTCCTAAACAGCCGCACCACACACCCAAGGCGAAGAATTGTATTTTTCTCACCATGCTTGGTGGCGTGAGCCAAATGGATACGTTTGATCCGAAGCCGGCGTTGTCCAAATTCGACAATACAGTGATGGATTGGAGCAAGGAAAAAAACACGGATCAGCCGAACCTGTTTGCCAAGCCCCGGCTGATTCTGAACAGCGCTTTTCCCTTCCAGAAATACGGCCAATGTGGAATGGATGTTTCCAGCTTGTTCCCGAATGTTGCCACTTGCGTGGACGACATGGCTTTCGTCCGCTCTGTGCAAACGGAAAACGGAAATCACCCGGCAGCCGTGTTTCTGATGAACACGGGTGTTGTAATTCCGGGCAAGCCCTCGGTGGGCGCTTGGACGACATATGGATTGGGTACGGAGAATCAGAACCTACCCGCATTCGTGGTGTTGCCCGATTTCCGGTCTCTGCCGTTTAGCGGTTCCCAACAATGGGGACCTGGATTTCTGCCTGCCAGTTACCAGGGAACGGTGCTTCGCTGGAAGGGAGACCCGATCCTGGATCTGAAGCCTCCTAGTGATGTGACCCCTGAAGTTCAGTCTCGCGAGATGGATTTGTTGCGCTCTTACAATCAGGATTTTCTCGCGAAACACTTCACAAACCCTGATCTGCAAGGGCGCATGGACTCTTACGAGCTTGCTTATCGCATGCAGTCGGAAGTTCCAGGCGTGCTGGATACAGATGGCGAACCGGAAGCCACGCGCGAAATGTACGGCATGAATGATCCGGTGACTGCCTCTTTTGGAAAGCGGTGCTTAATGGCGCGCCAGTTGGTGGAGAAAGGCGTGCGATTCGTTCAGCTTTACACTCCTAGCCAATCCTGGGACGGGCATACCGAAATCGTCAAGAACCACACCAAGAATGCTGCGGAAACGGATAAGCCTATTGCGGCCTTACTGAAAGACCTGAAGCGTAGAGGATTGCTGGATTCCACGCTGGTGGTCTGGATGGGTGAATTTGGGCGAACTCCTGACAACCCTGCGGATCTGCGGAAGCAAGCAGGACGTGATCACAATACCCGTGCCATGACGATGTGGTTCGCCGGTGGTGGAGTGAAGCGGGGAGCACTGGTCGGCGCCACTGACGACTTGGGATTCAAGGCCGTACAAGACATCTACCGGATGCGTGATGTTCACGCCACCATTCTTCATTTGATGGGCCTCAACGACGCACGGCTCACTTACTACAGCGCTGGCCGGAATCAAAGATTAACAGACACTGGCGGAAGAGTAATCAAAGAGGTCCTTGCCTAGAGCGCTTATGAACCGTCGAAATTTGTTAAAGGCTGCGTTGGGGGCGATTCCCGCTATTCCAGCGGCAATTGCGCAGGACCTCTCGAAGAAATCTGCGGGCCTGCCTCCGCTCACCATCAAGGATGTAAAAGTAATTACCACCAGCGGTGGAACCAATTACCGCTGGGTCTTTCTCAAGATCACTACCAGCGAGCCCGGCCTTTACGGAATCGGCTCTGCCAACAACAACTACCAGACCATGGCGGTAATTGCCGCTTTGGAAAGCCATCTGAAACCCTGGTTGATGGGCAAAGATCCAGACCGGATTGAAGACTTGTGGCAGTCTGCGCAGATGCGTACCTATTGGCGCAATGGGCCTGTGAACAACAATGTTCTCTCGGCCCTGGATATGGCCTTGTGGGACATCAAAGGCAAACGCGCCGGCTTACCGGTATACAGCATGTTGGGCGGAAAGGCCCATGATGCGGTGGCCGTCTACGATCACCAGGGTGGCAAGAGCAAAGAAGAGTGTCTGGATACGCTTCAGAAGTCACTCGCGCAAGGGTACCGTCACGTCCGCATTCAGTATGGCGAAGGCGGCTATGGCGGCGGAGGCTTTATTCCTCCCGGCCAGGGAAATCGGGCGGAAGGCGGCTATCAGGGAATGGCCTTCGATGAGGAACAATACGTCGATACCATTCCTACAGTGTTCGAGTATTTACGCGCAAAGGCGGGTTCCACGCCGAAGCTCATCCACGATGTTCACTCGCACTTAAGCGGCATGAATGCAGTGGAACTCGCCCGCCGTCTGCAGCCCTACCAGATGTTTTTTGTAGAAGACATTCTGCCACCGGAACAGATCAGTTATTACCGCAATATCCGGCAAATTTGCTCGACCCCTCAAGCCATTGGGGAAGTCTTCTCGCATCCTTATGAAGTCATGCCGCTGATTACGGATCGTTTGATCGATTTTATGCGCTGCCGTGTGGCAGCTACTGGCGGCATCACACCAATTCGGAAGTTGGTGACACTTTGCGAATTGTTTGGGGTAAGGACGGCATTTCAGGAAGGCGGCGAAAACGATCCCGTCAACCAGATGGCAAGCTATCACGTAGATATTTCCAGCTCAGCCTTTGGAATTCAGGAAGAAAATCACTTTCCAAGCGTTGTGCATGATATGTTCCCTGGCATTGGAGAAATCCGAAAAGGGTACTTATATGGCAGTGGCAGGCCAGGACTTGGGATCGATATTGATGAGGAATTAGCAGCTAAACATCCAATGAAACCGATCCGCGATGGTGGAGCTTACAAAACGGACCGAACCATTGATGGAAGAGTAGTAAAACCCTAGAAGGTTGAGCAGAACTCCGCGCAACCTTCTAGGCCACTCCTTTTACCAGTTTACCGATGCTCGTCTGGGTGGGAATGCCGCCAAGCCCAGTATTGCTGTTGCTCACGCTTGCTGGCTTTGGCAAAATCGTGACGTTTTCTATGTTTTTCAGCAAGATAGCGTTGGTAAGCCTGCTCTTCACCAGGGTTCCATTCGTGTGAATCATGGTGCCCTCTATCCTCATAGCGCGGCGGACCCTGCGCTAGAAGGGAAGCCGGTACGGTCAACATCGTACTAAAAGCTGTCGCAGCCATGATTTTTCGAATTGCGAGTGTCATAACACAGTACTTTTCAGCACGTACCTTGCCATTCCTGCCGCCCTTTCCTGGAGAGAGCCAAAAAGGATATAGTGCAGGGTGATGAAATCTGCCGCTAAAACTTTCTTTCTTGGATTCCTGCTTGTTGTGGGGCTCATAGCACAAGCACCCAATCCAGATATTGCAGGTCGATGGACAGGAGTGGCCGACACCACTGATGAAGCTGGAACAAAGCGACAAGAAAAGCAGAGCCTTGAGATCCGGATGGAAGATGGCAAACTCACCGGCAACCGGCTCGATAAAAACGGCAAGCCTGGACTCAAACTGGACGTACAACAAGCAGGACCAAAAGTGAATCTCTACGTCTACTTGGATTTTGAAGGTGGCGAGCCGTTGCGTTGGAAGCTGGAATGGAAAGACGGAAAGCTGGTAGGCACGTTTTCAGCACAGCACCACAATCCGGCAAAGTGGATCTATGACCGGGTTGGCGCAATCACAATGACAAAAGAGCAATAAGCCGGATCATAACTCGTGGAAAGTGACAGGGACTATTCGTTCCGAACAAATGAAACACCACGCTGGGCTTGCTCTTTCAACCGCTTCATATGGGAATGAGCTTCTTTGATTTGCTCCCATTGGTGTTCCACTAAGGAGCGTACTTCACCGGGCAGTATCGTATCGACGACACGTTCAAAAGCTGCGGTCGCCGAATCCTCGCCCGTTTCACAGGCGGCAACAATTGCTTCGGCACTCGAACCTGTCACTGCTGCTTTTAGGTTCATCCAGCCCCGGTGAACGGAAGCAGAAAGGGAGCCAGACTCATTCGGAACTCCGCCCAAGCGTTTTACTTCCCCTTCCAATTGTTGAAGAAACTTGGCGCGCTGAGCCGCATAGCCTTCAAACACGGTGGCCAGTTCTGAATTTTTGATGTCAGTGGCGGCTGTCCGGTAGCCGTGAATTCCATCCACACATACACGTGCCAGGTCATTCAGATGCGTGATCACGTCATCTGTGGAATTCGCCATACTCATTAGCCTAGCAAGGAATGCGCCGAGCATTGGAAAGAACGAATGATGTTGTCTAGTATGATTAACTAAGTAGCACAAACGCGACATTCTCTTATTCTCAGTATCGACTGGAGAGCAAGAAATCATGGCACGACGAACAACCCTTTGGGTAACTCTGATTTGTGCGGGAATGATGTGTGCGCAATCGCCACAGGCAACTGCCGTGAGTGCGACGCTGACCATCAACGGCGATCTTGCTTCCCCTCTGACTTTGAAAACGGACGATCTCGCCAAACTGCCGCATGAAACTGTATCGGTTGCAGATCAGGATGGAACCACCGTGAAGTACGAAGGCGTTCCATTACTGGAGATTTTGCGACGCGCAGGCGCACCGCTGGGCAAAGATTTAAAAGGCAAAGCGCTTGCCACCTACCTTCTGGCCAAAGCACATGACGGTTATCAAGTAGTATTCGCCTTGGCCGAGATTGCCCCTGAGTTTGCCAACGAAACGATTTTGGTTGCCGACAAACGCGATGGAAAGCCGCTGTTCGGCTACCAGGGTCCGCTGCGCTTAATTTGTCCGAATGATAAGGCAGGAGCACGTTCTGTTAGGATGCTGGAATCGATTGAAGTTGTGCGACTCGGAAAATGAAAAGCAGCGTGCGCCGTAGTTCCGTAGTTCTGCCGTTGCTGTTGCTGGCTTTCGCCTGTTGTGGCATTTTGCTAGGAACCGCTGCTTCCAGCAACAGCTATCACTGGGAATTGCCAAAAGGCTTCCCGCGCCCCTATGTTCCGGCGGATAACCCGATGACCAAAGCGAAGGTAGAGCTGGGCCGCTATCTTTTCTATGAACCACGCCTTTCGGTAAACGGCACCATGTCTTGCGCGAGTTGCCATAAACAGGAACTTGCCTTTACAGATGGAAGACTGGTGGGCAAAGGCGCTACGGGTCAATTACACTCACGAAGCGCGATGAGCTTAGTGAATGTTGCTTATAGCGGCGCGCTCACTTGGAGCAATCCTCAAATGAAGCGACTGGAGGACCAAGCCCTGACGCCGATGTTTGGCGATCATCCCGTGGAACTTGGATTGGGTAAGGGAACTCAATTCCTATCTTTTCTTGGGACCGACTCTTTTTACCAAACACTTTTCAAAGATGCATACCCCCAGGAAAGCGATCCGTACACGTTAGAAAACGTTACCAAGGCTCTGGCCAGTTTTGAGCGAAGCATGATTTCGGCACGTTCTCCGTATGATCGCTATCACTACGGAGGAGAGGACACCGCGATTTCGGAATCTGCGAAACGCGGGGAAATTTTGTTTTTTGATCAGCGCCTTTCTTGCTTCCGCTGCCACGGAGGTTTCACCTTCAGTTCTGATACCGTCTCCGAGCGCAATCCGGACCGGGAAATCGAGTTTAATAGCACAGGGCTTTATAACGTTCCCGGCACATTTTCCTACCCTGCCCCGAATCTTGGTGTTTACGAGTTCACCAAAAATCCTGCTGATGTGGGCAAGTTCAAAGCCCCTACCCTCCGCAACATTGCGGTGACTGCGCCTTACATGCACGATGGCAGCATCGGCACTCTCGCGCAAGTGCTGGAACATTATGCCGCGGGCGGCAGAACGATCGAGACGGGAACTCATGCAGGAGTAGGGCGAAACAACCCCAACAAAGATCCGCTGATTCGCGGGTTCGTACTTTCCGCGCAAGACCGGGAAGACCTCGTTGCATTTCTGAATTCTTTAACTGACGAAGTGTTGCTGCATGATCCCCGGTTTGCCGATCCGCATAAGAATCAGGTAAACAAAGAAACCAAAGTGCCGAGCAAGTCCTCTCGGCCATAAATGACGTGTTCCCGCATTGCTGCATCGGCCTTCTCCAGGTCGCCTTGGCACAATGCTTCCGCTAATTTTCCATGGTGGTGTTCCGGAAGTTTCGTTCGCTTTGCTGCCGCATCGTAAAGCCAGTTAAAGGTAAGCACCTGATTGTTCTCGATTGCTTTGCAAAGGGCAGGATGGCCCGCGCACTCGGCAATCCGCATGTGAAAGCGTTGGTGTAATTGATGGAGAGAAAACAGGGATTCTTTGGAGGATTCCTCGGTATCTCCGTTCCGGTACAACCTGTCTAACATTTCGGCTAATTCCCGAATTTCCTTTTGCTCTTCCTGGGTCGATTTTTGGGAAAATAGTCGCGCCGATTGTGTTTCCAGAGCTTCCCGTACCACGTAGTGGCCGCGAATTTCCTGGGAGGTCGGAATTTTCACTCGCGTCCCAACTCTGGGCCAACTTTCAATCAAGCCTTCCGTAGAGAGCCGTTGCAGAGCATCAGAAATCGGAACCACACTCATGCCCAGTTCTGCGGCTAGTTTTCGGCGTGAAATTGCGGCACCAAGGGGAAGCTGGCTGCTGAGAATTCGATAACGAATCTCGGAATACGCCCGCTCCGACAGGCTGGCGGTAAGAGAATTGCGGTTCATTGCAAACTGAAATATCAGTTTATAGCAATGATTTGACTTTGTGCTGAGGCAAACATAGACTGTGACATATCAGTTTATGCCAGAGGTCATTTCGATGTGGAATGGTAATCGCCCGTTCTTACGAATTTTTGCAGTCACTCTTCTTTTTGGGGCCTCCATCTGGGGGCAAACAGGGTCCGGCACGATCAGAGGCACGGTAACTGACGCTTCCAGTGCTGTTCTGCCCGGAGCGCAGATCACAATCACCAACGAAGCGACAAATGTGGCGCAGCAGACCTTGACCAACGACCAAGGCGTGTATGTGGTGCCTTTTCTCCCTCCGGGCAGCTATATCGTGGCCGCTGTCGAAAACCGGCTTACAAGCAGTCAGGCAAACCGGCGTGGTGCTTCGCGTGGCCGATGACCTGTCCATTGCTCTTACGCTGCCGATTGGCACAACCACCTCGGAAGTCACCGTGGAAGCTACCACTCCGCTGGTCAGTGCCAATAATGCTTCCTTGGGCCAAGTCATTGAAAATCGCCGGATCGTCGAACTGCCTCTGGATGGTCGCGATCCTATCTCCCTGGCAGGGCTTGCGCCGGGTGTGGTGCCTGTTCCGCCCAACACCAACATTCATCAAGGCGGTGCGATTCCGAGTATCAATGGCGCGGCAAATTTCACGAGCGAAGTCACCATTGATGGCGTTCCGGATACCGCTCCCCGCAACAACTCGATTAATAACTTTCTGGTCTACACTCCCACTGTGGATGCGGTTGCCGAATTCAAAGTGGAGACGAATTCCTTAAGTGCTCAGTATGGGCGTTTCAATGGAGGCGTAATCAACGTCGTTTTGAAGTCAGGCACAAACAATCTGCATGGTTCCGTCTACGAGTTTCTGCGCAATTCGGTGATGGACGCCAATAACTTCTTCAACAACCGCAGCGGCCTTGCTCTCCCTGCCCTGAAGCGAAATCAATTTGGCTTTACGTTAGGTGGTCCCGTGGTGTTGCCTCACCTCTATAAAGGCAAGAACAAAACGTTTTTCTTCGTCGACTACGAAGGCTATCGGGAGTCTTTGGCCTCCACCGCTTCCTTCACGGTGCCAACCGCTCTCCAACGCCAGGGTGATTTCTCCCAAACCACTACATCCGGCGGACAATTGATCACGATCTATGATCCGCAATCGACCACGATGGTCAACGGCGCTTTAACGCGAACCGCTTTTGCGGGAAACGTGATTCCTACCAGTCGCCTGGACCCGGTCGCGCTTGCACTGGCAAAGTACTATCCGCTGCCGACCAACAATAGCCTTACCAACAACTTTCTTCGTTCCACGCGCGGTTCGGTTTACCGATGATACAGGAGATGCCCGCATTGACCATCAGTTCAGCGATAAGAATCGGTTCTTTGCTCGCTACTCCATTCAGTACCCGTTTACCGGATCGCCGAACAATTACGGCAACATTGGCACGCCGGATAATCCCCCGCTCACGCAGAAACGCCATGCGGCAACGGTTCAGGACACGTACACGCTAAGCCCCACGCTGATTCTGGAAGTGAACTACGGCCTGGTCCGTCAGTATGGCACTCGCACGGCGTGGTCGGATGGCTTTGACATCACCACTCTTGGCTTTGCCCAAAACTTTGCTGCGGCGCAACAGGTAAAAGCGATTCCCGGCATCACCATCAGTGGCATGTCCGGTATCGGCAATGTCAACCAAAATTACAGCACCCAGTTTAACCATACGATTACTGGTTCACTCACCAAAATCTGCGGGTAACCACACCTTACGGGGCGGCGTGGATTTCCGAACCTACTTTATCAATCAACTTCAAAACACGCAGGCGGAAGGCAGCCTGAGCTTTGCCACTACTTATACGCAAGGTCCGAATCCGTTCCAGGCAAGCGCTTCTGCCGGCAATGGCTTTGCTGCTTTTCTGCTGGGCATTCCTGCGGGCAGTATTGCAATTCAACCTGCAGTGGCAGTGAAAAGCAGCTACATTGCGGGTTACTTCCAAGACGATTGGAAAGTAACGACCGAACTTCACCCTGAACCTAGGGCTGCGTTACGACGTCAGCATTCCCCGAACGGAACGCTATAACCGTTTCAGCGTGTTCGATCCGAATGCGGCTTCCCCGCTTGCCGGCAAAGTGCCTGGTTTCCCAACCTGAAAGGGGCGCTTACTTTTGGCAGTGCTGATTTTCGCCAGTATACCGATACGGATCTAAACAACATCGCGCCCCGGCTTGGCTTTGCTTACCAGATTCAGCCGAACACTGTGCTCCGTGCTGGGTATGGAATCTTTTTTGGGCTTTCTCCTACCGATGCGGCAGGTCCTAGCGTGGGTTTTGCCGATGGCTTCACGGGCAGCACCACAATTAATACATCATTCGATGGCGCCACTCCGATCGTGAAGCTTTCCAATCCTTTTCCCAATGGGCATCAACTACCCGGCTTCGGGTTCCAGCCTGAATGCTTCCACCAATCTGGGTCAATCCATCAGTTCCCTCAACTTCGGGCAAGCGACGCCCTATATGCAGAACTGGAACTTTTCGCTTCAGCGCAGCTTCGGCAGCAGCGTTCTGTTGCAGGTGGCGTATGCAGGAAACAAAGGCACTCGCGCTTCCTTTCAACGTTGCCTTGAATGCAAACGCACTCACGACTGACCAATATCAAGCCGGTGCCGTGAATAACCAGTTGGTGGCAAATCCGTTCTACGGAATCATCACAGATCCCACCAGCATTCTTTCCAACGCCACTGTGACTCGCGGCCAGCTTCTAAAGCCCTATCCGCAGTACGTCAATCTGAATGCGATCAATGCCACGGAAGGCTCATCGATCTACCATTCCTTGCAGGCCAGCATGGAAAAGCGCTTTTCAAAAGGATTCAACCTGCTTGTCGCGTTCACTGCTGCCAAGCTGATCGATAACACCACGCAGGCCGCTAGTGGACAAACCATAGGAAGCGTTCAGGACCCGACCAACCTCCGAGCGGAACGGAGCATTGATCCACAGGACGTATCTCGTCGTCTTGTGGTAAGCGGAGTTTGGGAACTTCCGATTGGGCGTAATCGGGCTTTCGGCGGCGGCATGAATCGCTGGGCAGATGGGGTGATTGGCGGCTGGCAGCTCAATGGAATTGGCAGCTTTTCTTCCGGGCAGCCACTGGTTCTTACCAGCATCGGAGTGGCGCGGCCTAACGTAGTCGGCTACGCCGAAGGATATTAGTGGCGCGGTGCAGAATCGCCTGACGCAATACTTTGATATCAGCGCCTATAGCGTTCCCCCGGCATTCACTTATGGCAACAGCTCTCCCACCTCGCCGAACTTGCGTGCTCCGGGCATCGCGAACTACGATATGTCCCTGTTCAAAAGCTTCACCCTGACGGAGCGGATTCGCGCACAACTCCGCTTTGAAGCATTTAATCTTTTCAACCGGGTCCAGTTTGCCGCTCCAGGTACGCAGGCCGGATCGACTAGTTTCGGCATCATTTCGGCACAACAGAACACGCCGCGTGAATTGCAGGTAGCGTTGAAAATTCTCTTCTAGGCAGAACAACATGACACGGCGCGAATTGCTTTCCCACTCTTTCCCTCCCTTTGCTGGCGGCAGCGGTGGAGGCGCAACAGCCAGAGGCTGCTGAACTCAAGATCCGCGCAACATCCTCAATGGTCTCGAAATTCCCCGCGAAAACTATAGCGACCAGCCTTACGTCGTGATCACCAAAGACGGCAACTGGCTGTGTGTTCTCACCACCGGCAAAGGCTTGGAGGGCGCGCCAGCCCAGCACATTATTTCCACCATCAGCACAGACAAAGGCCGCACCTGGTCTGCTCCGATCGATATTGAGCCCGCAACTGGCCCGGAAGCCTCCTGGGTAATGCCTCTGGCCGTTCCTGGCAGCGGCCGCGTGTATGTGTTCTACACCTACAATTCCGACAATCTCCGGCTCGATACCAAGAGCAACAGCCCGACCTACGCGAAACGCGTGGACACCATGGGCGAGTACGCCTTCAAGTACACGGATGACTACGGCAAATCATGGTCCGCCGAGCGGTATCTCATTCCCATGCGCCGCATGCGCATTGATCGCGAAAATGCCTAGGACGGCAAGCGGGTTTACTTCTGGGGCGTTGGCAAACCGATCATCAACCGCAATGGCGCGATGTTTGGTTTTGCCAAGGTAGGAAAATGGGGCGATCCCGGTGGGATGGTCACTTCACAAGGCTGCTTTATGCACAGTCCGAATATTTTGACGGAGAAACGATCCCAAAAAACTGAAATGGAACCTGCTTCCCGAAGGCGATGAAGGCTTGCGCGCACCGAAAGGGCCTGTGTCGGACGAAGCGAATCTGGTGGAAATGAATGACGGCTCCTTATACGCCACTTATCGCACCATTGACGGCTTTAACTGCGGAGCTTACAGCCGCGACCACGGGCGTACCTGGACTCCGCCTGCTTACGCCGTTTATGAGCCGGGCGGCCGTCCGATCAAGCACCCGCGCGCAGCCAATTTCGTTCGAAAATTCAGCAATGGCAAGTATCTGCTCTGGTATCACAACCACGGCGGCCAATCCGTGCTGACCGCGAAATGGGCATACTACACGAATCGCAATCCCGCCTGGATTACCGGAGGGGTAGAGCGCAACGGCTTTATTCACTGGTCACAACCCGAAATCCTGCTCTACCATCCGGACCCGGATATCCGTACCAGCTATCCGGATTTTATTGAAGATCACGGCGACTTCTACGTCACCGAAACGGTGAAGACATTCGCTCGCGTTCATAAGGTGGATCACGCTTTGCTAGAAGGTGTTTGGAATCAGGCAGAAAACAGGACGCGAACGGAGAATGGCTTGGTCTTTACTTGGAAGAATGGTAACTCAACAGCCCTCCCAAAGTTTCCTTCTCTCACCAACGGAGGCTTCACACTGGAATTCCGGGTTCGCTTGTGGGAGTTGTCGCCCGGCCAGACTATCCTGAATACCCGTTTGCCAAACGGTAAGGGCGTTTCTATTACCACTTCGGAGCGCTCCACTTACACCCTGACGTTAAGCGACGGTACGAAGGAGGCAAGTTGGGACACGGACCCCGGTGTACATCCCGGTACGCTGAAAGTGGGAGTATGGCAACACATTGTGTTTGTGGTGGACGGCGGCCCTAAAATCATTACGGCCATTGTGGATGGCATTCTGAATGATGGCGGACCCGCACGCGATTACGGGTGGGGGCGCTTTCCAGCGGAATTAGGCGATGTGAATGGGAAGCCGGATGCTCCCATTGCGCCTGCCATCTTTGGCAACATCAAAGATTTTCGGATCTACAATAGATACCTTCGAACTTCCGAAGCAGTTGGAAATTACCGTTCAGAAGCGTAGAACTGCCTACTGTTGGAGGGCGGAATGCTACAACATTGCTCCGAAAGGGAAGCAAGATCGTGCCATTCCGAAAGTTGCCACTGGTTTTCAGCATAGCGTTGGTTCTTTCCACGCATTTCGCGCAAGCTCAGAAAAAAACGGCTCCTTTGTCGCCGGTTGACGTAAATACTGCCACAACAGAGCAGTTGGTTCAGTTGCCGGGAATTGGGCCAGCAACGGCCAAGAAAATCATTGCGGGCCGTCCTTACGGTTCTGTTTCGGATTTGAAAAAGACCGGAATCAGCACCAAGCAGCTACAGCAAATTACCGGGATGGTCACTGCCAGCAAGGTGGAAGGAAGTGCCATGCCAGCCATGGGAACGATTCCCAGCGGTGTCAAAATGACGCCTTCCGCACCCATGCAGCCAGCAGTGGGAACGCCGAAAGTGCCGCCAGGGTTGCCTCCCTCGCTGGCGGGAGACCATAGCGAGAAAAACGTTGCCTCGGAACCTTATAAAGCGCCTCCGTCCCCTGGAATGGTTTGGGTCAACAAGGATACCAAGCGATACCACAAGCAAGGGAGCCGCTGGTATGGACGGACAAAACAGGGTGCTTACATGACGGAAGCGGATGCCATCAAGAATGGATACAAAGTAGCGGACGAAAAAT
Source organism: Bryobacterales bacterium (assembly GCA_963791675.1). Lineage (GTDB taxonomy): Bacteria > Acidobacteriota > Terriglobia > Bryobacterales > Bryobacteraceae > JALYXI01. The sequence continues at coordinate 128,497 of CAWBTD010000017.1, read as the reverse complement.
AGCTAGGCTCATTCCTTCGAGCCAAAAGTGCTAGACTGCTGGAAAATGTTTCTTCCAGTGCTGCTGCTGTTTGCTGCCGCCAGTGTTTCGGAGGAAAGACCAGCAAATGCTCCTCTTCTGATGGAGCCGTCGCTTTCCCCCAATCATGCAGAAATTGCTTTTGTGTCCGGCGGTGACATCTGGACGGTTCCCGCCGCAGGAGGAGAAGCACGTCTTCTGGTTTCCCATCCTGCCACTGAGTCTCGGCCCTTGTATTCGCCAGATGGCACACGCATCGCATTCCTTTCCACTCGCACAGGCACAGGCGATATCTATGTGCTGCAATTGCGGGATGGCTCGCTTAAGCGCCTGACATTTGACGACTCGCGTATGTCGCTGGACGCTTGGTCGCCAGACGGAAAGTATCTGTATTTCTCGTCTAATCGCCACGATGTTGCGCAAATGAACGATCTGTATCGCATTCCGGCGGAAGGAGGCACGCCGGAAGCTGTAAGCGCAGACCGGTATGAGGACGAATCCCAAGCAGCGCCAAACCCGGCAAACAGCACCATCGCCTTTAGCAGCGGCTCTTCCGCTGCCTCGCAGTGGTGGCGCAAAGGGCATTCTCATCTGGATGAAACACGATTCACGCTGCTCACTCCCGCGCAAAAGGGAGCTTCGCCCCAATATCAAACCATTCTGGAAAATCATGCCAAAAATCTATGGCCCATGTGGTCAGCTAACGGACAGCAACTCTTTTTCATGTCCGACCAATCCGGCGTGGAGAACATTTGGAAGTTGGCTCCCGGCGCGCAGCCGCAGCAAGTCACCAAGTTCACGGATGGCCGTGTGCTTTGGCCGAATATTTCGCACGATGGAAAACAGATTGTTTTTGAGCGCGATTTTGCCATCTGGAGTGTAGATCCCTCCAGCGGCAAGACCACACAAGTTCCGATCAACTTGCGGGGCGTGCCTGCAGGTCCTTCGGTAACTCACCTTTCCCTTACGAATCAGTTTAGGGACCTCCGGCTCTCGCCAGACGGGAAAAAGGTAGCTTTCTCGGCACGTGGGCAAGTCTTTGCCGCTTCAGCAAAAGATGGCGGAAATGCCGTGCGGCTGACGCAGACCAGCGCGGATGAGCAAGATCTCGCATGGGCACCGAACAGCCGGCAAATTGCCTACGCTTCTGACCGCGATGGCATAGAACAGATCTACCTGTACGATCTGGGTAAAGAAACAGAAACACGTCTGACGACGAGCGGCGTGAATGACCAAAACCCGGCATGGTCACCCGATGGCAAACAACTCGCTTTCATTCATGACGGCAAGGAGTTGCATGTCATGAACATGGAAACCAAAGCGGACCGGACGCTTACGACCAAGAAGTTTCGTACGCTGAACAGCAATGTTGACCATCCCATTTCCTGGTCGCCTGATGGAGAATGGATTGCTTACTTTGGCGACGATACACGCGGTTTCCGCAACGTAGCAGTGGTTTCCGCCGCAGGAGGTACAGAGAAGCCAATGAGCTTCCTGGCCAACATGTTCAGCGATGACATTGTTTGGAGTCCGGACCGCTCGTATCTGCTGTTCAATACCTCACAGCGGACCGAAGCTTCCTCTATCGCCAGAGTGGATCTGGTAGCGCGCACGCCTAAGTTTCGCGAGGACCAGTTCCGAGATTTATTCCATCAGGAAGTGCCGCTGACGCGAAATTCCACTCCTTCAACAGATCCTGCAACACCTTCGCCAACACCCACAAACAATCCCGCTCCCGCTCCCCCGGCACAATCCCCATCTGCGCTGGTAAACGGCACACCAAGGCCCCTGCACCGGTCAAGATTGTGTTTGAAGGAGTTCGACGACGACTCTCATTCTTGCCGCTCCAACTGGATGCCTCTTCCCCTGTGATTAGTCCTGATGGCAAGATTCTTTTGTTTCTTGCTTCTTCCGGCGGTGGACAGCAGAATCTCTATACTTACTCACTGGATGAACTCGCCAGGGAACCAGCCGTTCCGCGGCAATTGACTTCAACGGCAGCAAGAAAATCTAACCCGCAGTTCTCGCCTGATGGAAAAGAGGTGTTTTATCTGGAGGGAGGCCGCATTCAGAGCGTCACTATAGATACGCGTGTAATCAAGCCGCTAGCTATTACGGCTGAACTTGATATCAACTTTGATCAGGAGAAGCAGGAGGTTTTTCACGAAGCATGGACCGTGGTAAATGAGACGTACTATGATCCAAAGTTTCACGGCGCGAACTGGTCGGATATGCGGGGCAAATATGCTCGTTATATCGCTGCTTCCCGAACGCCAGATGAAACACGCCGCGTCATTTCCTTAATGATCGGTGAGCTGAATTCTTCGCATTCCGGCATCAGCGGCGGAGCCGGCACTGCTTCCCCGCCTTCTGCTGGCAAGCTCGGCCTCGTGATAGATCCTGCCAGTGAGACGGTCACGGATGTCACGCCTCTTGGTCCGGCGGATGTGGCAGGCGTCAAAGCAGGAGAAAGACTGCTCACCATCGACGGTAAGCCGGTTTCCCCCTCAACCAATCTGGATGAAATGCTCCAACATAAGATTGGAAAACGAACCGTACTCACCACTTCCGCCAAACAGAACGTCGCGCTTTTGCCGATCAGCGGAGCGGCAGAAAAGCAACTTATCTATAAACAGTGGGTAGACGGCAGACGCGCTTATGTGAACCAAATCAGTAAAGGCAGGCTTGGGTATGTTCATATTCCCGATATGTCCGCGAGTTCCCTAGAACAATTGCAAATTGATCTGGATACGGAGAACCAAAGCCGTGAAGGCGTGGTGATCGATATCAGAAACAATAATGGCGGGTTTGTGAATGCATATGCTCTGGATATTTTTACCCGGCAACCGTACTTAACCATGACTCCTCGTGACCATCCGGCTTCTCCTGCACGCTCCATGCTGGGCCAGCGTTCACTGGAATTGCCAACAGTGCTGGTGGTGAATCAGAACTCATTATCCGATGCCGAAGATTTCACCGAAGGTTACCGTACCCTGAAGTTGGGGAAAGTCGTCGGCGTGCCTACAGCCGGGTGGATCATCTATACAGGTTCAGCCCAAATGATCGACGGCTCTGTGCTGAGGCGTCCTTTTATCAAGATCACCGCTAATGACGGAACGGACATGGAATTACATCCACGGCCGGTTGACGTGGAAGTACAGCGGCCGGTAGGCGAGAGTTACACTGAGCATGATGCTCAGGTGGAACAAGCCGTGAAGACGCTTTTGGCACAGATTGATTCTGCGCCGAAAAGAAAAACGGAGTAACAGCTTACTTCGCCTTCGCGCGAGGTTGAAGGTGCGGCCAGCTTGCCGAATCGGCAAATTCAAAACCGCTCAAGTAAGCGAGCTTCACGATTTTAGTCATCTTTTCAAAGTTGATTTTCTCCACCGTATCCGTGACCTGGTGGTAGTCGGGATGAAACCCCGTAAACCACCACACGCCCGGAATATCATGCATGAGAAAAGGATATTGGTCGCTCCGAAACAAAACACTGTTGTAAGCATCCTGATCCCACTTATAGGTTAAATTCAGACCAACCGTTTTGTTTTGACGTTCCACGGTTTCCCGATAGTCCGGGCTGTAGTGCGTGCCGATCAAGCCAAGTTGATTGGAAGTGTCAGGCGAGATTTCAGTAATCACGCGCGGATCAGCAGCCTCGTTGCGGCCAATCATGTCGAAGTTGATGTTGACCCGCGTGGTGGCAAGCGGGCGCAGCGGATGGCTGACATAGTAATAAGAACCGAGAAGCCCTCGCTCCTCTGCGGCGAACACAATGAACAGTAGTGACCGTTTCGGCTTCACGGGGTTAGCGGCAAAAGCATGAGCAAGCGCGACAACGCCCACCGTGCCGGACCCATTATCGTCTGCTCCGTGATAAACACCGGCAGGCCCCGTGCCGTCATGGTCGAAATGGCCGCTGAAGATCACGGTTTCGGCCTTTAAAGCCGGGTCACTTCCTTCGATCATCCCCACCACATTGTAGGAATTCGCTCGCCGCCGTTCGCTGGTGGCAGTCTGGAATTCCATCCGGGTGCCCGGAATCTCAAAGGACATGGGAGCAGGCTTCTGGTCAATTGCGCTCTGCACATCCGCAGGTTTCTTGCCCGCTATTTGGAACAACTGATTCCCGGCTTGAGCGCTGATGGTAAACAGAGGAATTGCAGGGCCGCCTTCGGCAAGAGCCTCGGAAGGAATGCGTGGGCGTGCAGCGGCTGCGCTATTGGAAGCTGTCTGCCTAGCTAGCGGAGCACCTCCGCGCACAGGTCCTTGATGGCCGGGATCTGACATGCTGACCAGTGCAATCGCTCCGTGTCGTTGTGCATTGAACAACTTGTAATTGTTATTGGTATACCGGGTATTGCCTTTGCCGTTGAACAGGGAGTTACCGTCGGATTCCTGAGGCTCATGGGCAAAAACAAGAACAATTTTGCCTTTGGCATCAATGCCTGCGTAGTCGTCGTATCCCAACTCGGGAGCGGTGATTCCAAATCCTGCAAAAACTACCGCGCCCGAACCGGACACCTCGTTCGGAAACGTCGAACTCGCATCCGTTCCGCGCCAGATTATGTTTTGTCCACCATGCGTCACCGTAAGAGCGGTGAGATTGCGATCAGGAGTAAACTCAATCAGCGGAACTGGTTGCAAGTAAGAGTCTCCGACAACAGGCTTCAGTCCTGCTTTGGCGAATTCGCTTGCGATCCACTGGATGGCGGCTTCCGAGCCTCGCTCCAGAGACCTGCGTCCTTCCAGAGCGTCGGAAGACAAAAATGTAAGATCGGCTTTTAAATGGGAAGCTTGGATGGAATCATAGCCGGTCCGGACGCGCTCGGATGGCTGCTGCGCCAATAAGATAGTGGTGATGAACAGAAGAAACAGTGCCCGCATGGAGTTTTACCCGTGTCTTAGATGGTAGTATGAACTTCACTTCTGCTGAATGTTGATTGAACGCGAAAAGGTGTTAAGTTCCTCGTTTCGTATTTACATTCAAGGGGATGGAGTTGCGGCCCGTTGCTGCCAGCACTTGTTCGCAAGAAATGGCATGCCATTCTTTGGCGGAAGGGAAAGCCGCCGCAAGATGCCTGCCATCATGTTAGGCGAATCCGCTCAGGCACTCATCGGGGATATTTTTCAGAACCATCGCCTGTTGCAGGACGCAAAGAAGATTCGGCAGAGAGTGGTGGCCTGGAATCGGAATACCGAGCCGGTTACGCTGCCGCATTCAGCCGTGGTGGTTTCGGAAACCGCTCTATTGAACAATGTGCTTGCTATGCCGCAAGTGCAGGAGTTGCCGGGTAATGCCGACGTGGATTGGACAATCTATGCATCAAAGCCACTGCCCATTCCTGCTGTGGAGCATCACTTCGGATCACGAACCGCAACGGGCATAATGGCGGAGTTGCAACCACATGCCGACCCGGAAACATGCTGGATTGAATCTTTGGAAGAAGGATGGCTGTTCCTGGTGCCTGATTCCGATCATTCTGCTTGGCTCCTTTGTGTAGGCGCCGCTCCTCAAACCTTGCTCGGCCGAAGCCGCTTGGTGGCCGAACAGATAAAGGAGTGTTCGCAATCCATGGGTGAATTTGCCGCTTACCCCCGAATCGTTTCCCCTTTGTGCGAACCTGGCTGGCTAGCATGTGGCACTGCGGCCATGGCCTTTGATCCCTTATGCGGCGACGGAACAGCAAATGCGGTACGCGAGGCAATTCTGGCCTTTGCCGTATTGCAGGCCGCATCACGCGGAGAGAATGTTGAGGCTCTTTGCCGTCATTATGAAGGCCGCTTAACCGCAGGATTTGAGCGCCACCTTCTGCTTTGCCGCGACTTTTACCGGTCGGGTTATGGCGGTCCTTGGTGGGATAGGGAGTTGGAGAAGATACAGCAGGGTTTAAACTGGTGTGCGCAGAAGACAATTAGCCATGCTTCGTTTCGCTATCGCTTGAACGGGTTTGAACTCGAGCCAATTCAATGATTGAATCTTCCGACACCGTTGTACATTGGCGGACATACCGACGAATATGGGTGTTTGTGCGCCCGTATGCGGCAAGGTTGACGGTTGTACTCGCGATCAGTCTTTGCGCAACAGTTCTCAGCCTTTCCCAGCCCTATATCTCTAAGCTACTGATTGACCGGGCCCTGCTCCGTCGCGACATTCATGCGCTTGGCTGGATTGCAGCACTCATGTTTTTCGCGGTGGTACTGGGCTTTGGCCTGAATGTGCTTTCCAGCTATCAGTATGTTCGCATCTCAGCGGCCATGCTGTTCGACATGCGTTTGGCATTATTTCGACATTTACAGGCGCTTTCGCCACGCTTCTATGCCGGATATCGTTTGGGTGACCTGATGTCTCGCCTCAACAATGATGTGGGCGAAGTTCAGCGCGTCTCAGCAGATACATTGTTGTCTGTGCTCAGCAATGTGGTGTTTCTTTTTGGCAGTGTCGCCATGATGTTGTGGCTGAACTGGCGCTTATTTCTGGTCAGCGTGGTTTTGGTTCCGGGCTGCGTCTTTACCTTTCTTTATTATCAAAGGAGGTTGACGGCTCTCACCAAACGCCTGCGCGAAAGGAGTGCTGATCTGGGCAGCCTCTTTGTGGACTCCATTCTGGGAATGCGAGTAGTGGTTTCCCTGAATGCTAAAGACTATGAGCGGGAACGCTTTCGAGCAGGCAACGATGCCTATGTTCGTACCATGCTGGACGTGCAGATTGCCTCGTTTCTTACTGGCGTGCTACCCGGCACGATTTTGACAGCCGCTACTTCGGCTGTGTTCTTTTATGGCGGCTGGCTAATCTTTCAGGATGAAATCACGATTGGAACGCTGGTGGCTTTTATGGCTTACCACACGCGGCTGCTTTCCCCGATTCAGAACCTGATGAGTGTTAGCTCTTCTGTGGCATCCGCACGCGTGTCGCTTGGCCGCATCTTTGAACTCTTTGATACGCCAGCGGAAGTAACGGAACATCCTCAGCCGCTTCCACTTCAAACCGTTCACGATGGGATTCGCCTTCACGGAGTTTCCATTCGTCATGACCGACTTCCGATTCTGGAGAATGTGTCTCTGGAAATTCCGGTGGGAACGTTTTGCGTGATCTTAGGCCCTAGCGGCGTAGGAAAATCCACTCTAGCCGATTTATTAGTCCGCTATCTGGACCCGGATGAAGGCCGGATCACCCTTGATGGCACGGATATTCGCAATCTGCTGCTGCAAGATCTGCGGCATGAGTTGATCCTGGTAGATCAATCGCCATATCTGTTCAACGTGACTATTGCCGAAAACATTGCCTATGCGCTTCCGGAAGCAACAACCGCGCAAATTGAAGTTGCTGGCAGTGCTGCCGGTTTAGAAGAACTGATTGCCCGATTGCCAGAAGGTTACCAAACCAAAACAGGCGAACGCGGTCTTGCGCTTTCCGTGGGAGAACGCCAGCGCATTTCACTAGCTCGTGCGCTGTTGCGCCGTCCTAGTGTGTTGATTTTGGACGAGCCGACCTCGGCTTTAGATGTGGAGGCAGAAAAACTGATTGTCGGGAATCTTCGCCGCGCTATGGAAGGGCGAACCTTGATTGTGATCACGCATCGTCCGGCTTTGGCAGAGATGGCAGATGCGGTGATCACCATACAGAACCGAAGCGCTCAAATGGCCTTTGTGCAGGCATGACCGGCAAAGGGATTCGCGTGGCCGTGATTGATAGTGGCGTACACACTCAGCATCCGCATATTTATTCTGTTTCCGGTGGTGTGTCCATAGCCGCTGATGGAACTGCCGAAGAGCATTCGTACTCCGATCAATTAGGACACGGAACTGCCGTGATGGCGGCCATTCAGGAAAAAGCGCCGGACGCGGAGTACTTTGCAGTGAAAGTTTTCCACTCCGCACTGCGCACCACCACGGCATGCCTATTCGCAGCCATAGAATGGTCCATCCGAAATCGCATGGACCTCATCAATCTAAGTTTGGGAACACTAAATGCCCGAAGCGCGACAGAATTCACAAGACTTGCGCAGCAAGGCACGTTGCTGGTGAGCGCCAGGGAAACAAACGGGCAACCTTGTTATCCGGGATGTTTACCCGATGTGGTTGGCGTCAGCCTGGATTGGGAATGCGAACGTGATCGGTATCGTGTAGACGAAACGGGATTTTACACGTCTGGTTATCCACGACCTATTCCGGGTGTGCCGCAGCAGCGAAATCTGAACGGGATCAGTTTTGCCGTGGCGAACATGACAGGCTTCATCGCGCGAGCTTATGAAGAGTTGCCAGTCCGCTCTCCGTCTGCCGTGAAAGCTCTTCTTCAACGCCAGCTTCAATAACGCATCAGCGCCATAAATCCAAAATCCATATGGAATTGATGATGGCAATGGAAGAGCGAGGGACCGGGATTCTCCGCCAGAAAATCTACTTCCGCCGTTTTATGAGAAGGAACTAAAACTACGTCCTTCAGCACGCCCGATGTGGGTTTGCCAGCGTAACTCGCCAACTCCAGCGTATGGCGATGGAGGTGAAATGGGTGCGCCATGTCGCTGCGATTATCGAAGATCAGCCGGTTCCGCACTCCGGGCTGTGCGCGAATTAGTTCCGTGTTCGGATACGATTTTCCGTTCATCGCCCAGAGATTGCCATCGGAACGCGGTTCGATCACAAGCGGCGTGGTTACTTCAGGTGCTTCTCGTTTCTCTGCTGTGCCGAACGCCGTGTAATCCCACGTAAACGCCGGCGGGGCGGACCATGCTGCCTTGCCTTTTGCGCCACCGTATTCCATCACAATTCCTGCACCCGCTTTGCGTTGACGGTTATCCGTTTCCCCTAAAACCCAAATTCCCGGATCATTCATTTCGACGATGGCATCGATGCGCTCGCCGGGCGCAAGATCGAGAACAGGAACAGATAGAGGCGTCGGCACTGCGTTGCCGTCCAGCGCAATCACCTGGAAGGTATGGCCCGGCAGCGCTAAGCCGATGCTGCATGGTGGCGCTGGCGTTCAACACACGGAGCAAAACGCGTTGACCTTTTCGGACGCGGATTGGCTCGCCGCTCCCAGCATTTTGCCGTTGATGGAGAACAGCCTGTAATCCACATCCATCATGCATGTCGGCGGAGAAGTAAGGCTCCCATTCGTGCAGCAGGATCGGGAACTTCCAGATCGTAGCGGGCGGGGTCGCTTGCGGAGGCTCTACAATCACCATGCCGAACTGGCCTGTGTAAGCGCCGCTCTTCAGATTGTGGCCGGCCATGGCATGCGTGTGATACCAGCGCGTGCCCGCGGGCTTCGGGTGTAAACGTAAACTTGCGCTGGTCGTGTCCCTGCACCATGGGCGTGCCTTCTTCGTGGGCTCCATCCACATCGGGCGGAATGTGGAAGCCGTGCCAGTGCACCATCTCCGGTTCGCTCGTTTCATTGACCACTTCTACGGTGACTTGGCTTGCCCTCCTTCATACGCAGCAGCGGCCCGGGAACAGTGCCGTTATAGGCCAGTGTTTTGACGACAGTGGCCGGGAGCCAGTTCCCAGTTTAATTTCGACTGATGCGCAGAGTGATGTCCGCCGCTGGGTCGCCGACCGCGCCTAACAGTGGGCAAGCCATGTGAAGCCGGCAACGAAAGCGCTTCGCTGCGAGTCATTGTGTCCAGAGTCCATTTCGCAATCTGCGTCGATCACCTCGGCGATACATTGCCCGGCACGCGGTACTCAGCGGGCATACAGGTTCCTTCGCCAGTCATGAAGAGGTGATTCAAAGCGCATGGGAACTGTGAAACGCTACGTTCTTGCGTCCGGCGAGTGCTTCTTTCCAAAGTCGAAATCTTTCATGGTCACCTGGATATCGCGCTCGCCTTGCAGAAACAGCAGCGGGATGGGTAGCCGCTTGGCTTCGGCTGCGGGATTGTAGCCTTTTAGATCCAGCAGATAAGCCGCGGGAAGCCCGAGCACGACAGGGGGTATGCTGTTCTGCAGACGGCACCAACTCCTTCACCTTCGCGACTTCCGCCTTCAGCTGCTCCAGCCGCCTGCTGGCTGGCCGGATCCGCGCGTTGCTGAAGCCTTGAAGCATGTGCTCGTTCTGATCCAGCACCACATCTTCGATGGGCCGCGCGTTGCCGGCCAGGAAGATTGCGCCGGCAAGTTTGCCATCGCGCGCGGCAATCCGGGGCATGGCATATCCGCCCAGGCTGTGCGCCAAGAACGAACGACGCGCTTCGAGTTCACCTCGGGCTGTAGCCGCGCCAAGGCCAGTGCGCTCACCGCATCGTCCACGGTCTCCTGCTGCAAGCGTGAAGAAGTCCATCGCTCATCTTCTCTCCGTAGACTTTGGTTCGCTTGTCATAGCGCAGCACCGCGATGCCTCGCGAGACGCCAAGCCCTTCCGCGATGTCCTTGAACATGTGGTTGGAATACATGGTTTCGTCGCGATCGTTCGGGCCCGGGCCATGCACCAACACGACTGCCGGGAACGGGCCTTTGCCGGTCGGGAGCGTGAGCGTGCCGGGCAACTTCCATTCACCAGTCGCCGACCGTGATTTCGCGTTCGTGGAACAACTTCGGGCTTGCTGTAAGCAGGACGCTTCCAGGGGCGGCAGCGGCGTATCGGCGGGACGAAAATACAGGCCCGCCACCATGCCAGCCTGGTTCAACGTGAACTGGACGTTGACCGTGACCTTGGAAAACGGACGGGAAAGCTGACCAGGTTGTCGCTTCCCGAAGCGCGCCAGTGACCGGGCTTGCCGATCTCTTCGCACTTTGCCGAATCCGTTCATTTCCGTCCCTACGCGCTGCCGAAGAAAATCCGGCGTCAGTCTTCTCTTTCGCGACACCGGTCAGCAACTGCGAAAACCGGAGAAGTTTCGGCCAGCAGAAGATCGAGCGCTTTGCGCCCTGCCACAGCAGGGTCTGGGCGCTGCTGCCAAGCCGGACACGAAATCGCCAAGGGCCAGCGACCAGAAGCTTATTCCACAATGGCGAGGCCGGCGCCGGTGATGTCGTTGTTCAAATCCCAGGTGCGTTCGTACTTCAGCGTTTCCGCATCGTAGACTTCGATCTCGAAGCTTGCTCCATAGATATAGAGCTTCTTCGCCATCGGCCGACATGCCGAAGCTGAAGCGCGACCTGCAGGAGAACTCCGCAGTGCCGAGATTCGATTGCTGTCCAGATTGAAGTGCCAGAACTCGCAGCGCTTGTTGCCGCCGTGCCCGTTCGAGACCACCGTGATAGGCATCCTTCTTATCCGGCGCGACTTGCAGCCCCGACATCGTGGCGGGCGAGGACCGATCGGCGTGAAATCCACCTGACGCGAACTCAGATCGAAATCGCGCGATGCCGAACACACGGTTGTGCACGATGGGATCGGAAGAGTTGAACAAGCGAAACGTGCATTCCCGGCTCGCTGATGGAATCCAGTTGTCCGCCGAAGCCGATGTTCTCCATGCCGGGAAGATCGGGCTTCGAGAGTTCGATGCGGTCCACCACTTTGAAATCTGCCGTGTTCAGGATCACGACGTTGTTGCGGAACTGATAAAGGAATTTGCCGTCGGGCGAAATTTCGAACCCGCCGCGTCCATAGCCGCCCCCGTTTGCATTTTCGTCTTCTTTGGCGACGTCCACGGTCTTCACGATTTTCTGCTGTTCCAGATCGATGATGGTGTACTTCGCTTTGCCGATCTCAAAATGATCCACCAGCTTATCGATCTCGGTGGTCATGGTGTAGAAGCAACTTGCCGGTGGGATCGGGCGTGCCGCCGTTGAAGCGATAGCGCTTGGTCGCGGTATTCAGCACGAAATGATTGATCACCTTGCGCGTGGCGGCATCGATCACTTCGATGCCGCTGTGATCGTTGGTGGTGACGAAGATCTTTTCTTGTCGCGCGAGAGGCGCAGGCTGGTGGGCAAGACCAGTGGTCAGCGGAATGCGATCGACGACTTTGCCCTGGGCCTCATCGAAGACCAGGACCGAATTCGGGTACGCGCCCATGAAGAGCGTGGCCGCCTGCAGGCCGGCAGGAGAGCGCAGTAGCGAAGCAGAGTAGTGAGTTCGTAGATTTCCTGTGCAATGCAGTCTATGGGAATACCAGATCGAGATTGCGCCAATCTTTGGTGGCGGTCGGCGCACTTGCTCGCCCAATCCGGGATAGTTGTTCAGATGGTCCGGCACCTGCGCCGGCCAGAAGCAGGTGACGTAGCAATCGTAAATATCGCGCTCCACAGGCTGGCAAAGACCGGCCGTGCCGCCGGCGGAATCCACTTCCCAGCCGGGCGAGAAGGAAAGCGCGCAACCCATGGGAACGTGCGGACGCTGTGCGGGATTTTGCAGAGCGACGACATCTTCTTCGCAGAGAGGCGACGATACTCCCCAATGCGGCGCGCTTTTTTGTTGAGCGGCCGCATGTGTTTCATAGTGCTTTCCTTTCGGCGAACTGTTCGAAGAAATTCAGGGTTTTGCGCGCTGACGGCGCCGTAGATCCGCAGACAGGTGCTCGGTCCAATCGCGAATCCAATCGCAGTAATGCAGATTGGCGTGGCCGGTGTCGCCGTAGCGCACGAATGCCTCATGGTGGCAGCCGCCCGCGCAAAGCGGACGCGCCCAGCAGGTGTGGCAATCGTACTTTGCCATTGATGTGGCCGCGGTTGAGAAAGTCGCTTTGCTTCTGCCGATCGATGCCCGTCGAGACGTTGCCGAGCGAGTGCGTGTCGGAATCGACGAAGCGATGGCACGGCGCGATATCGCCCGAAGGCCCAACGCCCATCAGACCCAGCGCCGCGCCGCAGGGATGCGACTTGTTCACGCCCTGATACAGTTCGGCGATGGTGTCGCTGACGTTTGAGAAGCCGTGCATTTCGCCGCGCAGCGCATATTCCAGCCACTCTCCGCCAAGCATATGGAACTGATCCAGCACGCCGTCCATGCCCTTTTCGTTGATGGCGTAAAGGCGGTCGGGCGACGTGGTGACCGGAGCGAAACCGACCTCATGGAAGCCCAGATCGTGCTTCAAATGGCGGTAGATCCGGACCACGTCCGTAACGCCGTTGGTCAGCGTGACGCGCGCCGTGATGGGCCGCGTGCGGTGGCCTTGAATCAACGCTCGGACGCGCGGCTCGATGATGTCGTAGCTGCCGCGGCCATTCGCGAAGACGCGCAGCTTGTCGTGCAGCTCAGGCGGGCCATCCATGCTGACGGTGACGCCGATCTGTTCTCCGAAAGAAACTCGATGATGGCGGGCGTCAGCAGCGTGGCGTTGGTGGTCAGGCTGAAATCGATGGAGCGGCCCTGCGCGGCGGCTTGTTCGTTCGCATACGCCACCACGCTCTTCAGCAGCGGAAAGTTCATCAGCGTTTCGCCGCCGAAGAAGGTGATGTGCACCGCTTGCGCGGCCGGCCGATTCTGCGAGCAGCAAGATCGACCGAGTCTTGGCCGTTTCCAAATCCATGAACTTCGGCTTGCCTTCCGGCGTGGCGACTTTGTCTTCGCCGAACTCGTAGCAATAGGTGCAGGAAAGATTGCACTGGTTGGTCAAGTTCATGACCAGGGTCTGCAGCGGGAAATCCGCCGGAGGGTTCTGCACCGGCTCTGGAGCGGAATCCTCGGTCGATGATGACGCGAGCTCGGAACATCTCTTCCACCAATTCGGCGGCATCGGCTGTGCTCAAACCGCGTGCACGGCCAGTCATGGAGCAAGCTGCTCATGCTGGCACGTCACCTTCACTCAACCGAGTCGATCAGCGTGGCGGCAGCGCGATCCAGTTCGAAAATTGCGCCTGCGGGAACTAAATAAAGAAATCGGCTCCGCCTGCGCTTCGAATCGGTGAAACTCACCCAAGCGATAAACGCGTTCTGCCTTTTCCGTTTCTACGGCAATCATTGCTCCACCTCCGGCTGATCCCATTTGATATAAGTCGGCACAGTCACCACTAAGGTACGATCGGCCGGAAAGCGGCTTGCCCTCCTTGTCTTTCTCAGTTCTTTGCTGTCGCCACCACCCAAACGTCTCCATAGTTATTCCGGCTGAATTTGCGTTCCGGATTCGGGCCATCCGAAGCGGGAGTGAAGAGAGCCGTCGGACTTAGATGGCCGACGAAATCTTTATCGTCATCGCCATAGACCGCCATGAATTCTTCCACTGTCCAATCCACCTCAACGGGACCGAGCTCCACATCGTCGGCGGTATGGGACTTGCCATCCGCGCCGCGCTGGTAACCGATCGCTTCGAACTGCTGATAGCCCTTCGGATGCACTTCACTGCCAAGGCGCGCCAACGCGGTTTCAGGAGTGACCTTGATGTAGTCCACCCGGTCATAGACGGCAATGGCGTTGGGAAGAACGGCGCGGCGGAAAAACACGTCGCGCTTGCCTGATACCGCGTCGGCCGCCACATCCACTTCCGCCACGATCTCGCCGGCGTGTGTGAGAATCAATCTTGCTCACCGTAACGCCCGTTCCGAAATCAAGGTCCGCCGGCGCGATGGTTCCCGTAAATTGACTCCCATCAAGCGGACTTTCACATTCTGCGACCCAGTTTTCAGGGCGCTGCGATCCAGCCCCATCAACACCGGGTCTGCCGAGGTGCGCTGCATCTTCACGTCTATGCCAAACTCCTGATACTCGCCCCAAAACCAACGGCCTTCCGCATGTAACTGGTCGGGTGAGAACCAAAGCGCTTCCCGCATCTCTTTAGAGGTATCATCCGGACCAGTTCCCGGAGCCGTGGTTGCCTTTGACCTTCCACGCCAGGAGTAACCGGCGTATACCAAGCCGTGGCCGGAGCGCGTCAGCATGGAGCCATCTTTTACGGATTTAAGCTTGATCTGGGTGGTAAATTCATCCTCAGACGCTCCGGGATCCACGTTCATTTCACCAAAGTATTTGCCGCGACCAGGCAGGTAAGCGGAGACCAACCACTTCCCTCCAGTTTTGGAGAGCGCATCCGCGCACGCCAGGAGGCCCATTCCGGAGTATGGAGAGGGGCATTTGTGCCTCAGAAAATCGAGTGCAACGTCCAGCGGTTCCTGCCCTTGGGCGCCCGGGGCGTTCAGCACGCAGTTGCGCCAGCCGAAAGGCTCTGCCTGCGGCAGCCCCACGCGCTGCTCCGCCACCACCACCGCCTCCCCCTTGCATCAAGGCACGACGGAAATGCGCTTCCGCCTGCGCGTAAAGAGCCACATGGAGATTGCCAAGCAACCTCCAGTCGTTCTTCGATCTTCGCCAGGAAAGAGGGCGGCCAAATGCATGGCAAGTGGTGCAAGCGCCCCGAACGGTGTCATTCGGGATGTTGGTTTCATCGATCATGCGATGCTCCGGCAGGTACATCACGGACGCGCTTCTTCCGGAGCAAGACCGTGATAGGTGGCGAGATACTTTACAACCGATCTTGCCTCCTGCGGCGTAATGGTGAGGCCGTTCAAACGCACCATGCGTTTCAGCGCTTCTTCCCAGCCTTCCGGTGTGGTTCTTTCCCAGGAAATCCGCGCGAGATTTCCTTTGGCATCTTTTGCGTGGCAAGTGCCGCACTTAGAAACCACCAGAGCGCTGGTGACAGGAATGCCTTCTTCCGTTTCCACCAGCGGCGCACCGGCCCCACCGCCACCTCCTCCACGCTGTGCTTGAGCAAGCGGAACGGCGGAAACAGCTATGGCCGTGAGGAAACCGGCGAATACCCTTTTTTTCACATGCATGGATGCCATAAGCTTCTGAAAAGATGAACCCAGTTATCTATGGTTATTGGGGTCCTCACCTGGGACCAGGCATCTACGTGGGTGCGCCAAGAACCTTCTCTGTGTACGAGAGGAAGGCAAGAAATGATTGAGACGATCATAACATTGCCTTCCCCATTCCATAGGACTTGTTCCGGAAATCCTAGAAAGAAATTCTCCCCATCACCTGAATGCTGCGCGGTCCGCCATTTTCTTGCGATTGGAGGCTGGAGATGGTGCCGAATGTGGAAGAGCTTAGATTCAAACTCGGCGCGGCGTAGTTGGGGTGATTAAACGCGTTGGATGCAGCACCGCCAAACTGTAGTTGCGCACGCTCGGTCAGCTTGATGGTCTTAAACAGAGAAAGCGATACCGCTTGCGTTCCCGGCCCCACCACAGATCCCACGGCGGAATTACCAGGCCTGCCGATGTTGTTTTTCGGAATGGCGAAGGCAGCAGGATTTACCCAGGAGTAAATACTTTGGTTGGCTGGGTAAAGTGAAACTCCGGCCACGCTGTCTGCCCTTCCTGCGGATTCCAGATTCGGAAAGTTAGTGCCGCCTGGGTCAGCACCGGAAGCAGTCACGGTCAGGAATGGACCCGTTTGCAACATCACCACTCCGGAAAGCTGCCAACCGCCAATGAGCTGATCGGTGAATTTATTTACCCCTTTGAACAACATGCCGCTTCTTCCAAAGGGGAGATTGTAAACAAAGGTAGAAAGGAATCGATGGCGGTGCGTATAGGCCACATTGCCGTAATCCAAGCCGAGGTTATAAGGATCATAAGTACGACCTCCCGCTTCCCCGGTAAATCCGGTGGGATTGTATCCCGCCCCGTTCGAGAGATTTTTTGCAAACACGTAGGAATTTTGAAATTGCAGTCCGCTAGAGAAACGCTTATTCACAGCGATGGTAGCCGCATTGTAGTTACTCCTCGCGCCGTTTACATAGTCAGTGATATGGGCCCAAATCGGAAAGGCAGTGGCACCTTTCGCTGCGCTGAAACCAACCGTGTTGGTAGGAATTTGATTGAGATTTTCGCTGTATCCCAAATCAGCCCCGTGGTTGCCGTCATAGCTGACGCGTAAGGCGGTGCTGAAACCAAGATCCCGCTCAACAGTGAAGTTCCACTGATGTACGTATGGATCTTTATAATGCAGCGCACTCGCATACTCAAAGGTGGCAGTTCCCGGCAAAGAAAGGTTGGAAGGGAAAGCATAAGGAAAGCTCAAAGTTGGCTTTCCGTTCACAATGGTGTTGGTGTATGACCCAACGCTGCTTGCTTCCACCGCCCATCCTGCTGTAATCAATGCACTTAATAAAGTTTCGATGTATCTTCCATACCCCCCACGAATTACCGTTTTGTCATCACCAAACGGTCTCCAGGCAAACCCGATGCGCGGAGCAAAATCCGTCTTTTGGGAGTAATGCAGGCTTTGCGGGATTCCAGCCTGCGTTGCTGTAATAATTGGCGTGGGGGCAATGGAAGCCACAAAGTCGCTGTTGATGTAGGGAACTGCTTTATCCGGAATTACCACAGCGCCTTTTGTTGTAACTCCGTTCACGGTGGAGGTGTAGTCGGGCAAGAAGTTGGCTATGTTGTTAAGCGAATCCTGAAATGCCGGATGGTACTCCCAGCGCAATCCGAAGTTCACGGTCAAACGCGGCGTTACCTTCCAATCGTCCTGCCCATATAACGCGTAAGATTTGCCATAAGCGGAAGTATCTGGGTTTTTCACCGTGGCGAGTGCTGTCACATCCGGAATCCCAAGCAGAAATGCGCCGTATGGGTTGCCGATCAGCGAACTGGTAACCGAGTTATTGAACGTATATGTACCCGCGCGGCTGCTGGCAAACACATTCGAGTAATACGCTGTCATATACCGGTAATCGCCACCGAATTTCAGCGTGTGCCTTCCTTTGGTCCAGCTCAGGTTATCTAACACTTGGCTGGTATTTCCTTTGGAAATGGAAGAAGTTCCAAAGGAAGCAGTTTGAAATCCTGTGATGGTAAAGGTGGGTCCGCCGCTGCCGCTCGGTGGGTCGGGGATGCCAGTAAATCCGAGATTATTGATCGTGTTGGTCGCCACCGTCTGATTGCCGCTCGAAGAGTGAATGCCGTTGAATCCAACACGCACTTCATTTACAACGCGGGAACTGATGATGTAGTTATGGGAGACCGTGAGACCGTAATCGTTCTCTGGTGCATTCGTCGGTCCCGCAAGCACGGAACCGGTAGGAGCATTCTGCACCGCTCTGCGTTTGTAAGTGAAGCGGGCAAAGGCAGACTGCTTGGAACTGATGTTCTGGTCAATCCGGATATCGCCTTGATTGCTGGTAATTGGTGTCGGAAAGTTCTGCGTGTAGTTATTGACCAGAGAGTCCGGAGCACCTGTATTCGGCAGTGGGTAATACAGAGCCAAAGCCTTAAGAGCAATGGGAGAAATGCGAGAAAGAGGGATCTGATTGTTGGGAAATGCAGTGCCCGAGGTAGGATCTAACACTGGTTTTGGATAAGCGGATAGATCTCCTTGCCGAAGCTTCAAGGAGGGAACGCTCATGGTCAGCACGGATTCGCGCGGAAGCCGGAGACCTTCATAACTGATAAAAAAGAATGTCCGATTATGGCCATTGTATAGTTTTGGCAAGGAGAGCGGGCCACCAAGGAAGCCGCCGAAATCGTTCATGTTCAGCTTTGGGGTGGTAGCGCTGAACAGATTTCGGGCATTCATTACCGTATTTTGTAGGTTTTCAAATACACCGCCATGGTAAGCATTGGTGCCGCCGCGAGACGTCGTGGTAATGTCACTGACCCCGCCGTATTCCGCCGTATTATTGATCTCACTGATCCGAATCTCTGCAATGGCTCCAAACGAAGGAAAAAGCTCTGAGATAGGAGCGCTGCTGCGAGGACTCACGCTGCTGATTCCGTCAATGGTGACGGAGAGCATACTCGGTTTTGCCCCGGCAACAGAGATGTTGCCGCTGGCATCCGTTTGCACGCCTGCCTGCGTGGTGAGCGTAGAAATCGGACTGGTAGATCCGTTTGCACGCGAGCTGATGGCTACTGGCAGATCTGACAATTCACGGCCCGATTTGGTCTCCGCAATGTTGGATACATCCGTGTTAATCACAGCTTCTGCGGCAGTGGTCACACTGACAGATTGGCTTTGAGTAGCTAACTTCATACCACTGTCGATACGGATAGTTTGCCGGGCTAACACCTGTAAGTTCGTGAAAACAGCCTTTTGAAATCCAGGCGCTTCCATCGCGATTTCATACATGCCGGGTTCCACATTCACTACGACATAAGAACCGTCTTTGCTTGTCAGTATGGACCGTTTAGCAGCAGTATCCCGGTTTGTCACCGTCACTATGCATTCAGCTAAGGCTCCCCCGGAAGGGTCAGTCACCACTCCCACAAAAGACCCAAATGTAGATTGAGCCCAACTGAACTCAGAAGAAATAAGTCCGAAAGCTGCGACAAGAATAGCAAGCCGAACGCTTGCTCGATTTACCCACAACACCATCCCACCCCTTATGAAATCGAAAATAAAAGAAGAACTCGAGAAACCGACAAGGTTTCAGTAAGTCCAGAATTCATCTGTAAAGGAAGTGTCCGCACTGTGGACGCTTCGAGCTTACCCACAGGTGTAAGCCAAAGCCATTCACAAATACTTGGTGAAGGTGGAAAGTTACTGTAGCAAATGCGGCGAGTTACCGTCAATACAACAATAGTTATCTATTCGGCTCAAATTTGATGCTGCGGTATTCATTGCTGCCTTCAGTGAGAATCACGGTCTGGCCAGCCGGAACATCTCGCCATTCCTGCATGGCACCACTGGGCCAGCGAATCCGGAGGCGTTCTGCTTTTGATGCCGAGCCAACTCCGAAGTGGAGGGTGAAGTCGTTTTGCGAGTAGTAACTGCTGCCGCCCTGGACTTCATCGATCTGCGTGTGCCCCTCTGCCAGCAGTTCCACGCGAGCGCCAATGGCACTGCGGTTCGACTTGGTACCGACTAAATGAATCTGGATGGCGTTTGCTGCGGCAACAGTGTTCTTCAACAGACTCGGCTTCTGATTCATGTTCACAATCACAATCTCAGGCTGTCCATCTCCATCCAGATCACCTACGGCCAAGCCGCGTGCAGGCCGCAAAGTATCTAAGGCTGGACCGGATTGCACGGTAATATCAGCAAATTTGCCTTTCCCCAGATTCCGATACACCAGAGTTTTCTGCAGATACTTCTCGCCAAGCTTGGTTTGCTCTACTTCGGGGTAAAAGTGTCCGTTTGCCAGAATCAGATCTTTCCATCCGTCGTTATCTAAATCCGTGAACGAGATTCCCCAGCCAAGCAGGTGGTTAGACCCTAAGCCACTCTGCAAAGCAGTATCGGTGAAGAACTTGCCATCTTCATTTTTGTAAAGGGATGGCAAGTCGCCAGAAAAGTTGGTTTTCGCGATATCCAGAAAACCGTTGCCATCAAAATCAGCCACGGCAACTCCCATGCCCGACTGCACTTGGCCATCTGCGTTATACGCAACACCTGCCGCAATGCCGCGCTCCTCGAACGTGCCATCGTGTTGGTTCCGGAAAAGCAAGCTTGGCGTTTGGTCGCAGCCTACATAGAGATCCGGCCAGCCATCGTTATCAAAATCCGCACTCACCACACCAAGTCCGTAACGACCACCCGGCTTCAGGATTCCCGCTTTTTCTGAAACATCGGTGAAAGTCCCATTTCCGTTGTTGTGATAAAGAACATTGTGGGCCGTTGGGAGCCCGATTGGGCCACATGCCACATTCAGTCCTAACCATTGGCAGAACGGATTTGCACCCGGCTTGGGAGTGGTTTTCAGGTCCAAATCAACATAGTTCGCCACAAACAGATCCAGTAAGCCGTCTCGGTCGTAATCCAGAAACGTGCAGCCTGCGCCATAGCGATTTCCCGTTACGGGCAACCCCGCTTTGCCTGTGATGTCTTGGAACCGGCCATCGCCCGTATTGCGGTAAAGAAGGTTATGCCCGTAATAGGTCACAAGGAGGTCGGTGTGTCCGTCGTTATCAAAATCACCTGCACACACGCCTTGGCCCCATCCCTCGGTTGTAAATCCCGCTTTCCGGGAAACATCGGTGAAATGCCCGTGGCCTTCGTTATGGTACAGTTGCGCCGTTTTGGGCGGGGCGTCTTTCCGATGTTCCAGCGTTGTTCCATTGGAGATAAAGATGTCGCTGCGGCCATCATTGTCATAGTCAAAAATGGCAACGCCGTTTCCGGTTTCTTCCACGATGTAGGTCTTCTTTTGTAGAGTGCCGGAGGTGTTCGGTACGCGCAAGCCAGCAGATTCAGCTATATCAACGAATCGCACCTCTAGCGCGCCAGAATACAAAGCTGCCGACATCAAGAGAAAACCGCTGATGCCGAATGCTTTTCTCATTTTGCATCCGTAGCTGGTGCGGATAACTTTGCATGTATGGCACGCTCAGCACGAGCCTGTTCTGTTTGGCCCAGGCGGTCATAGTCTCTGGCAAGGTGATAATGCGGAACAGGATCTTGGGGATTGAGTTGAATGCTTTGCCGCAACTCAGCGACGGCACTTTCCCATTTCTGCTGTTGTTCGAGCAAGGCAGCGAGTTCAAAATGGGAATCGGCGAAGCTATTGTTGAGCGCGATGGACTTTCGAAGAAAAGTTTCTGCAGTAACTAGGGTCGGTGAGCAATAAACTTTTCCCATAAAGGTAGCAGCTCAGGTAGTTTTCCGGTTCATTCTTCACCAAGGAAGCAAACGATTGCTGAATTTTCGGCAGGTTCCCTTCTGCTTGCTCCAAAATGCGCCCCAGAAACACATATGGCTGTTCCAGCTTGGGATCAAGCTCAGCCGTATGCAAAAACGCAGCAATGGCTTCCGGGAATCTTCGGAGTCCATAATAGGCCACTCCGGTCGCTAGATCCAACTGCGTGCTTTGCGGGAAAGTCTTGTGGGCGACGGAAAGGACCTCCAAAGCAGTGCTGAAACTCTGTTGCTTCAGGCATATATCCGCAAGTCCGAAGTATTCGGCTTCTTGTAAGGGGGCTTGTCGGATTGCCGCCTGGACGATTTCTCTAGTTTTGTCGCGGTTTCCCGTACCGGCGTAATAAACTGCTAAAGCTCGCAGCAGAGCCGGGTTCGTGGTGAGTTGGCTGGAGCGCTTTGCAGCTTGATCTGCTTCCTGTGGTTTGTGGAGTTTCCAATAGGTTTGAGCTAATGCCAACCAGACACGGGCATCCTCTGGTTTCAATCGGGGAAGCCTCTTCTAATTGGGATTGCGCGGCGGAAAGCTGATTGCTATTGAGGGAGAGTAAACCAGTACGCAGCACATCTTCAAAAGAGCCTGCATAGAAGAGAAGAAGGAACCACCACATGAGAAAGGACGGAGAACTTTCTCAGTTCCCCGTCCAGACCAGTGTATGACAGTTAGAATTGCAGCCGCAGCGAGAACTGAATGTGACGCTCACTGGAATCTTTGTTTCCAAATCCCCTGAGGCTCTTCTAGCTCGCTAGCCAGAAAGTCGCTCAGGTTACGTGGAATCGTTCGTTGCTATACATAAATGGCTTTTGGAACATCAAGTCAGCCAATTATGAAGAGATGGCTTGCTCAGAATACTGCTCGCATCGCGAGTTGAACCGTTCTGGCGGGCTGAGTGGCACTGATTTGGCCGGCAGTAGGTCCACCAATCTGCGCGTTGGGGTTAGAAAAATTCACGTGATTCAGTGTATTGAACAGTTCCCCTCGAAATGTGAGCTTGAAACGCTCTGTCACCCGGAAATCGCGATGAATTCCTGTGTCGATATTGAAGAAGTTAGGGCCACGAATAATATATGGACCGCAATTGCCGAATGTATAAGGTTGCGGGATAGAGAAAACGCCTACATTAAACCATTGGTTAATGCTACGCGCACTGCTCGGCAGGTTAGGATCACCCGCAAAACAGTTGGGACGTTCCGCTCCGGTACCGCTCGATGCTGTATTGGATACGCCGGTAGCAAGCGTGGCCGAGACCGGCGTGCCAGTCATTACGCTCCAGATACCGTCCACTTGCCAGTTTCCTACTACCTGGCCAAGAACACCTGTTGCAAGCCACGGATGACCATGCCCAAAAGGCAATTCATACACATGATTCACAATCAACACATGTTTTCGGTCAGAAGGGTCGGATGCCATTTCACAGCGGTAGCAGCGAGCATTCATGGTTGTTGAGCCGACGGTGAGTGCGCCGATGTCAGATAGGAAATGCGACCATGTATAAGCGACCGAGGAAGTTAAACCATGCCAGGACCGCATCGTTAAATGGGTTTGCAAGGAATTGTAATGGGAGTCGCCAAGATTGGTGGCGTATCGAGTGTCGCCGACCTGACAGTTGATTCCGTACACACAAAGCGGGCGACGAGTTTGCAACGCACCCGGACCAGGAAAAGCTTGGTTATAGTTGACACCTGCCAGGAGGTCCTCCCCACGAGTTCCTACATAGGACACTTCCAAGGCAATCGAGGGGGCGATTTGCCGCTGGACCCCGAAGCTCCATTGCAACATCTTCTGTGACTTCAGGTGAAAATCATAAGCCATTGGATTTCCGGCGGAAAGAGCTGCTTGGTCCGTAAGAGAGGGAGGAACGGGTATGGGCAGTCCTTGGGCAATTGTGAGGCCGGGAGCACCTGATGCGCTATAGCTGTAGGCCTGATTGAAGTAAAACGGAAGATTCTTATATAGCTGGTTTCCTATATTGTCATCTTCATAATAGGTGATGCCGAATCCCGATCGAATCACGGTTTTCGGATTTAGTTCCCAGGCGATACCGAGCCGGGGACCAAAGTTGTTGGTATCGGGATACCGCAAAGTGTTCGACAAACCTGAGACTTGACCGGGCAGGACTAACTGCCCTGTGGCCACGTTGAAGTTAGACTGGCGGTTATACACCTCGCTGCCAGGGTAGGTGAGATCGTACCGCAGCCCAATGTTTAGTGTTAATGCATTGGTGACGCGCCAGGAATCCTGGGCGAATCCAGACGCGTACCACTTGCGCAGACCGAATGTTCCTGGCAATATCGCCCGTGTAATTGCGCTCGGCGTGCCAAGCGCAAAATCAGCTAAAGCTGCTACGGAGGAGGGACTTCCAATCTGCGATGTGAACTGGCCGTTGAAGGTATAACTTCCACGAGTCGGATAACCGGAAAAACCGTTTTGCCTATGACGAAGAAACTCGCCTCCGAACTTCAGAGTGTGTGAGCCGCGCACAACCGTTAGAACATCTTCGTACTGGAACGTCAGAAAGCGACTATATTCGGGGTACGTCCCGCTATCGCCAATGGTTGCATAACCAGTGATCGCGTACCCTGGAAGACCGCCAGCGTTAGGGTTGATGTTAATGCCTGGAATCCCAAGGGCGGATGCGGTGTTGAATGCACTATTCGGTGGAATGATGTTCAAGAACCATCGCAGTGCTCCTACGCGTGTTTCGTTGACAATGTTAGCGCCAATCACCCGATCATATGTAGCGATGGCAGACCAGTTGCGAAATGCCACATTCTGGCCGCCGCCTCCAATATAAGGTCCGATGGGAAGACCGGAAGTTTGGGTGGCCGGCAGGCTTCCTGGCACCAGACCAGTGGAATCATCCTTGCTGAATTTGAAGAAAAAGCGGTCTGAACTGAGCAGATTTTGATCGCCACGTATATCGTATTGATTCTGCGCCGTAGTGCCAGTAGGACTGTATGCGTAGTTGCGGGTAGCAGCATTGTTTTGGGGCAGGGGAACGAAACTCATGAGCTTGGGGGCGACGGGATCTAATAAAGAGGACGGAATGATGTTGCCGGGGAATGGTGCACGGACCTGAGTGCCGTTTGGCCCAGCAACCAGCATATAGGGGTTGTAAATTGTGGTTCCCAGTGCACTGAAGTCTCCGGTTGTGACAGCGTTTCGCAACGCTAAGGGGGGAATCGTTTGAATTGTTGAGTTTGGCGTGTGGATCTGCTCCCCTTGGTAATCTACAAAGAAAAACGTCTTGTTCTTACGAATCGGACCACCGAAAGTGCCACCGTACTGATTCTTGTGGGTTTGCGTCCTTGGATTGCCAGCCGCATTATTAAAGAAGGTGTTGGCGTTCAGCAAGGTATTCTGCAAAAACTCGAATGCAGAGCCATGAAACTCATTTCCTCCAGCCTTGCTGTAAGCGAGCGTTACCGCACCGGCCGCGTTGCCAAACTCCGCCGAGTAAGTACCAGCCATGACTCGGACCTCCTGCAGGCCATCCACGGGCGGTGATATGGCAATTGTCTCAATCCACGCATTCTTGTTGTATAAACCATCCAGAAGATACATGGAATTCACGGATTGTGCACCGTTGATGCTGTAACTTGTACTGGCAAGACCGCCGTAAGTTCCACTTGCCTGCGGATTGGGAGTAGCGGAAGTCTGGCCAGGCATTAATTGAAGCACCTGGGTAAAGATGCGCTGGTTTAAGGGCATCTCAGTGATCTGCTGGTTTGTAACAAGCGATGAGACGGCCTGCGTTTGTGTTTGCAGGAGAGAGGCCTCTGCTGTCACTTCGACTGATTGCTGCACGTTGCCAATAGTTAACTGTAGGTCCACAGTAAGGATATCTGCTGCTGTGAGTTCTGCGCCTCTTCGCTCGAGCCGGGCAAAGCCGGACTTTTGTGCTGTGATGCGAATTCTGCCAATTGGGAAAAACTCCGCTACATACTGCCCGTTCTGATTCGAAACAACCGTTCGCGCAAAGCCTGTACCTTCATTTGTCAGAGTTACGGATACATCAGGAATTGCGGCTCCGGTATTATCGGTGACTGTACCGCCGATGGTGCCACTTGCAGCCTGCCCAAACAAATTGCAAGCAGCGAGCAGAAACAAGGCTACCGGGGCAACTCTTGTGATCCGGAATTTGTTGGGAGTGCAAATCCTTGCAATCAGATTGGCGTAAACGAGGGGCATCAGGAACTTCATGGTCCTTCTCCTTATGTGGGTACCCAGTGCAGGACGTGAATTTACACAACACATCCCTTAGTCGACCTGCAAACGTAATATAGGCCGAGAAGTTAGTTTCGGCTATGACGGAATTACAAACTAAATTTTCGTCATTGTTTATATCACATGGATTCTGTGTCAAACAAAATAAGGACCAAAAGTGTGATGATCGACTCCGAATTTTACAAAGACGATACGGTAGCCGTTATTCCATTAGTTACTGCGCCGAAAAGCCACCGTCCAGCACCATGATGTGACCCGTCATCCAGCGCGCCGCGTCTGAAAGCAGATAGGCGGCTGCACAGGCCACATCCCACACCGTACCAAGCCCCAACGGATGTTGGGCAACAATAGCTGAATTTGGTCAGTCATCTCTGACTGCACCATGCCGGGTGCAATGCAGTTCACCCGGATGCTTTCTCGCGCCAACTCGCTCGCAAGACTCCGAGTTAAACCAACCAGCGCCGCTTTAGATCCCGCATAAGCAGCCTTCGCAGGTGCACCAACAATGCCTCGTATCGAAGTACTGAATACGATGCTGCTGTTGGAGCCACAGCACCCTTTTTGACGGAAGCCCTTCGCGAGCATGACCGCGCTATCAAAGTTCACACGAAACGTCTGATGTAGAACTTCCAGCGAGAGTGCGCGAAGGCAAGCAGTCTCTTGCATTCCCGCAGCATGCACTAGCCCATGAAGGGAGCCATAACGATCAGTAAGAGTCTTCACCCACTCGGAAATCATTTCCAGCTCCGTCAGATCGAACGGCTCAATGGCATGAGCACCTTCTGCCATGCGTCCAAGCGTCTTCTCCAACTGGTCAACCCTGCGGCCAGTCAAAATCAACTTTGATCCCAGCTCACTGAGAATAACGGCGGTTTCACGGCCAATACCTGACGATGCGCCGGTGACCAACACTGTACGGTCGGTCAGATCCAAAGGGTTGATTCCATTTGCCATAAGAATGCGCTCCGATACGCAGGTCTCTTCAAGGAAAACTGCCTAAGCTGAGAACACATCGCTAATACAAGTCACAGGTGCCTTTTATAAAGAACTAGGAGACAATTGCAAAACAGTGAAAATCGGGCTTTTGATCGCCTTTGCAGGCCGCAATTGCGGCGGGCCGGAGGTATACGAGCGGGAAATTGTGCGTGCGTTGACTGCCGTTCAACCTAACTACGAATATCATCTATACTGCCTTGACCAGCGCGCCGCTTCCGTCATCGGAGTGCCGCACGACCGAGTCATTTACCATCAGCTCAAGCCTTCTTCACGATTGGTAAGTATGTTTACCAGCTTGCCGCGCGTCATCTCCCGTACTCGCCCCGATGTCTTCCACGCGCCTGTACTGCCGCCTCCTGTTTGCCCCATGAACACCATCATGGCGATGCCTTGCTCGTCTCTGATTCGGCATCCCGAGTTCTACCCACCGCTGATTCGAATGCGCCTGAGATTTTTGATTCATCGAGCGGTTAAAACAGCGGTGAATATCGTTTGTGCATCCGAACATGTCCGGGAAGTGACGCAGGAACACTTCAAGATTCAAGACAACCGTCTCAGCGTTGTATATCCGGGCGTTAGTCGTCTATTCCGTCCTGTTCAAGAAAACGAAAAGCAAACCTATTTGGAGAAGTATGGCCTCCAAACACCATTC
Source organism: Bryobacterales bacterium (assembly GCA_963791675.1). Classification (GTDB taxonomy): domain Bacteria; phylum Acidobacteriota; class Terriglobia; order Bryobacterales; family Bryobacteraceae; genus JALYXI01. The sequence goes on along the minus strand of CAWBTD010000017.1, from coordinate 101,134 downwards.
TTTCTTTTTTCTGGACGCTGGGAAACGCGGAAGAACGTGATTCGCACTTTGGAAGCTTTCGCCCTGTTTAAACGGAATTACCAAACAGAACACAAACTCGTGTTCACGGGGGGACGCAGTTGGGGCACGGAGGAAGCGAAAGCCGTCATGGAACGCCTCCAGTTAGGAGAGACGGTTGTCGATCTGGGAAAAACGGAGATTGATGAACTTCCTTACCTTTACGGGGCAGCTGACGCGATTGTGTATGCGTCCTTGTGGGAAGGGTTCGGCATGCCGATTGTGGAAGCAATGGCCTGTGGCACCCCGGTAATTACCTCAAATGTTTCTGCCATGCCAGAAACAGCCGGAGGAGCCGCCGTTCTGGTAGATCCCTACTCGGTCGAAGACATTGCCTCGGCCATGCATCGCATTGCCAGCGATGCCGCCTTACGAACCCGCTTGCGCGAGCAAGGATTGCAGCGAGCCCAACACTTCACTTGGGAAAACGCAGCCCGATCCATACTGCAACTTTACGAAGACAACAGAAAGGTAGCGTGATTATTTCACTGGCCTTTGATGTGGTTTCAAAGTAGATTCTGATTTGCCTTGTGTTTCCTGCGCATCCCCTTGGCCCCCAAGAGGGCAGCAAATCCAACTGCAAGGATGGCGAAATAGGATGGCTCCGGTGCGAATATGGCGTTAAACCCGAAGTTCGCATTGGTGGATGCGCCTGGGTCGCCACAGAAGTAGTTGCCACCCTGAGTGGACGAAGAGCAGACCGCGTAGGTCTGAGTATGGTCGCTCAAACTGCCAAGCTCTCGAAACTGTCCCGTTCCACTTGTCAGTTGAGTCCAGCCAGTCACTGCTTGTGAAGTCGCAACAGACAACACAAAGAAATTGATATCCGTATTTGAATTGTCCAAGTTTACCGGGTTCGCAGACGTGTCGAACGCCAACGTTACGGTATTGGCATTAACTGTCAAGCTCCAGATCATACCAGGCCGGGGTCCCGGCAAATGGGTGACATCCAGCGGCGATGTGTCCGTCGAATTAACAGGTATGGCTGTCGATGGGTCATTGGAGAAGTCCCCAATAAAACCGCTGTACTGAGGCAGAATCGTGATCAAGGAAGGATCATATTGAAACGTTACCTGTCCGTTCAGAACAGCGGTGGAAGGATCAAGTATCCAACCCCAGCCGCTCACTTGGTTTGCGCCAGGTGCGATGTTCTTGGCGAGCACACGATCTGAGAAGGAATAAGCCCAACCAAAGGGACCAAGTCCGATGGCATCAGCGGGTTTAGGGAAGCTTAGAAATAGCGGCACTAACAAAAAGAGCCGCCACGGCATGGTGAGAACTCGCATGTTTTCCTCCTGGGGAAAAACGCCCGTGGGTGGAAACCTGGTGGCCGACGACGTCTCATATTGTTCCAGATAAATCCGAAATGCAAGAAAAATCTGCTGCCGTTTCTACACTCAGTCAGAATAAACGCTTGCCAGCTATTACTTCAGGATATAAGCTAAGCGCTGACGTTCTCCTGGCCAAGATACATAGGCGTGAACGTGTAAGTTTCATTTCGCTTTGCAAGCCTCTTTAACTTTGCCAAGCTTGCCAGGAACACATTGGGGTTGCGCAAACTCTCCTTGGCAGCAGTGCGAATCACCGAAGGACGGAAATAGAACCGCAGAAAGGCTTCGCGCTGAAGCTCCATCAATCGTTTTCCGCTGACATGATCGCGCTTAAATGCGACTTGGTCATTGGTCAACGTGTCCCAATTAATATCCTCAATCCGGAGCAGCTCTTTTTCAATCAATTCATCAAAGATTGCGGTTCCAGGAATGGGAATCACCACATTGAATGCAGCTCGTTTCAACGGTAGGCTGGAAGCCAGCGCAATTGTATCCCGGATTTCCTCTTCGGTTTCGTCCAGAAATCCAATCATGAAATATCCGGTGATCCTGATGTTGGTACAATCCGCGATCATGGCAGCCCGTTGCCGGATGGTATCCACTGTGACGCGCTTCTTGATTAATTTCTGAACACGCTCATTTCCGGATTCAATTCCAACGCACATGGCATCACACCCTGCTGCTTCCATAAGCTGCAGCAGTTCCGGGTAGAGAGAATCCATCCGAACGCCATTGGGGCAGTCCCATTTCAGGTTCAGCTTGGCGTCAATCAATCCCTGGCAAAAACTGGTTGCATACTTCTTACTCAGAGTGAATTCATCATCAATAATGCTGAACCGTTTTGCGCCGTAACGCTCCTTCAGCATCTTGAGTTCTTCAATTACGTGATCCACACTGCGATGCCGCAGTTTCTTGCCGGAAAGGTTTGGCGCATTGCAATACGTACAGGGATACGGGCATCCACGCGTGGTCGAGATATGGAAGAACCCGTCCCAAATACGAGTGCTACGAGTTTTGCGCAGTTCAAAATCAGGGTAAGTCTCGGGCTTCAAGAGGTCCCACGCAGGCATGTAGCTATCAAGGTTGATGCCAAAGCCGGGATTATTGACCACGATTCTTTGTTCTTGCTTACTGCGCCAGACCAGACCTGGGATCGTGCTGAGATTTTGTTCCGGAAGATCGTGGCCATGCGAGGAAAAAAGCCGCAGCAACTCTGGCAAACCTTCTTCGGCTTCCGCTTTCCAGGCAAAGTCCACAGTAGGCATGCCGGACAAAACAAACTCCGGCAACGCTGAGGGATGGGGGCCACCGACCAGCGTTAGCGCACGGGGATTAATTGACTTCACAATCCGGGAGTGGTGATTGACGTAATTGTGATCCCTGCTAAAGCAACGGAACCCAACCACATCATAGTTCCCTTCCTGAACAAAGCTCTTGAACTCTTTGAATGTGAATTTTTCTTTAGGGCAGTCAAGGAGCGTGACGTGGAAACCTTCTTTTTTCAGAACTGAGCCGAGATACAAAATTCCGATATCAGCAGAGACCTGAAAATTTCCCTCTCGAATGGGCAACACAAGCAGCACATTTAGTGTTCTTTCTTTAGGTCCTATGGTTTTCCCGTGAGCACTTTGGATATTGGTCAGCAATTGTGACACCCTTGATCGCTCTCCCTCAGCTATGTAGTCCGTGTGAGTATAGCGCATTTATTTTGGCCTGGACGATCCCAAGTAAGCGAAGCCCGCATTTCCAGCTAAACCATCCGGTGACAGTTTAGAACTGTCCATTCGCAGCTTTTTATTCGGGCTTTCTGTGAACAAGACACACACTGATCAATTCCGTTGCAATCAGATTTAGAGGAGCCACACAAGTCGTTTTCGCCTCTTGCATCTGACACAACGGCATAACAGCAAAACACTCACAGGAGAAATGAATGTCGCAATTACAATTCTTACGATGGAGGCCCAAGTGGCTGATAGGGATAGGGCTGCTGCTTGTTTCTTTGCCATTTGCAGCCATTGGTGCCGGATCGCCAGAACCGCTAGCTAGGGTTATTTCCAGCGGTGCATCCACGCTAAAGAATTATCTGCTGGTGGCGGATACAACGGCAGAAGAACTATACGTGTTTAGCATTCCGGAAATGACTCTTACCGGTCAATTGGATAGCATGCGATTGGCCGCACACATGGGCACAACGCAACTGCCAGATGGTCGGATTTTGTTGGTAGATGACAAAAATGTCCAATTCCTACGCGCTGTTCTGGAATGTCCATCCCTTTGGAGACAATGCCTATCTGTTCGATATCAATCCCAGTTCCACTACCTTTCAGCAAATTGTTTCTGTGGTGCCACTCACCAAATTGCGCAATGGTCCAGTAGCCGGGCAACCGACAACAGGAAAGGAAGCCCGGGCAGGCACCATCTCACCGGATGGACAATGGGCATTCGTGAGTCATGGAGGGGATGGAGCTATTTCGGCAATTCAAACCTCTTCACGACGCGTAATCACCGTGATCTATACGCCGACTCCCCTTAGTGGCGGAGGATACATCGTGGCAGTACAAGCAGGATTGCCTGTACTGGATTCCCACGCTCGTTAAGGACGCAGGAAGTCACCTTTCCAAGTGGCTTCCTGTAGGCTTACACACCGCCACCACGAATCGAATGGGCTGTGTAGGCCGATCCTCAATCGCAATGCCTGATTGAAAGAAATAATCGGCGTGAAAATACTGTTCCACCAACCGCTTGAATTGTTCCAAAGACCATACCTGCTTATGATGTGGATTGTAGCCACGAAATTCACCAATAGGTGTGGAAACAATCAACTCTTTGGCTGTTCGCGCAGCGTTTTTCAGAAAAAACGCGGGATGAGCCAAATGCTCAATCGTTTCGAAGCTGACAATCACGTCGTAGGATTTCCTCCAACTCTCGTGATCAAGATCCAGGATGTTGTTTCCGCACAATGGTTCCTTGTCATAACCCTCCACAGAGGAAGCAACTGTTCGGAGAATCTGCATTCCATAACCAGTCCCGCAGGCCATATCAGCAACAGTTTTCCCTTGGCAGAAGCGCTTGGCAAACTCATAGCGTGCCACATGCTCCTGCTCCACATGATCGTTTCGCTCACCGAGCGTTATGCGCTCCCGAGTGGGCTTAAAACGACGTAGAAAAAGGAATGTTTTTTCCAGGACTTCTTCTTTTAAACTCGTTCCTTTCATCTCTGACCGTCCTGTTTCAGAGCATTTTGAAAAAGGACCCAAGCCTTTTTGGCTTTCCCGTTTTCATCAAATAAGCCCATGGATCGCAATACGCCTTCAAAAGCAGGAGTGTGAAATTGATAAAAATCTGCAAACTGACGTGCCGTTTCACGACTGAGATCAGCGAGGTTCATAAAGTTAACAGCAGTGAAGGCAGCAGGATCTCGGTGAATTTCCTCAAAGGATACTCGATAAAATTCCGCTTGTTTCTCCTCCGAACTGCCCGTCACAGATGCAGTGGGATAGCCAATTTCCTGCAAAATAATTTTGCGGTTTCCGGCTACCTGTTTCATACGAGCAAAGTCCGAAGGAACCACCGAAGGCTCCCTCACAGTGAAGTCTGGCCGGAGTGGACTATAGGTAACAGAGAGAAAATCCAGTTGTGTATTCAGGGTGCGTAAATCACCGGCCAGTGAAGAAACGCCTGCAAATGTGAAAGTACTGCTCACCTGGATGGAAGGCAATTGTGCTTTCAGCCGTGCCTTAATTGCCGCGTGGAACGCGGTAAAACCCTCTATTTCCGACGGGTGTTTGCCAAAATAGCTGTCGGACTCATACCCCACCGAGATCCAGCGGACATGGTTTTTCAATAACGGCGTAATCGCATCAATCAGTGCCAAAGCACGGCGGCGCATCTGGGGCTCTGCCCAATCCACGATTTGAAGATCCTGGGGCACATCGCGCGCCACCGTGTTGATGATGCGCAATGTATAACTAACAGGCAGATTCTTGCTTGCCGCGGCAGAAACAAAAGTAGCAATGCTTCCCAGGGAGTAGCGACCGGGTGAGGGTTCCAACTCCGCCCATTTTGCCGTCCCGGAAAGGTAGGTGACCCCGGCATCCACCGTCTGTTGAAGGCGCTTGGCCATGACCGCTTCGGTCAAAGGTTCCTTCGCAAATTGGTTCGGTGTAAGCCCGATAGGAACGTTGGCACCAGCAGAAGGCAGGTCGCGTTCGCGTAAATGAGGCTGCACAGGCAGCACAACAGCCGGAGCACCATCATTCGGTGGAAGGTTGGAAGCCGTTTCGTCCAGAATAAAAGGTGCGTTGTCACGGCCAAATTGGACATAACCAACTCCTCGCGCAAACGTGGATAAAAGCTTTGTTTTTCCTGCCTTATGCTCAATTTGTGTGCATTCCGAGTAAGTCTGATTTGGTGAATGCACGGTAACAGAGCGCGACACAAGCGCCAGAGTTCCTAAAGCATTGGACCACTTCTCGCCGGCGCTGCGCAGGAAGTCCAAGTACAATGGACCGTCTGGCATAGGCATCATCGGGCCGCTCGCCTTGTTGCCATATGCGGTCATGAAAAACTTTCCACCGTCATCGCTCAAGGTCCAGCGAGTCGAACCCCAAGGAGTGGTCGATTGAAGGACGAATCCGTTGTTGTCGCGTTCTGTCACTTCAAAGACTACAGGCTTGCGCTGGTTTGCGCTGCGCAGAACCCACTTGTACCCAACAGCCAGCGGAAGGTAACTCCCGGCTTGCTGTGCGAGAACGGGAACGCCCCAGAGAAAAACGAAGCCAGCGAGAATCGCCCTCCTTCCTCTTGCCGCAAGCATCGCCATCATGAGTAATCCCCATACCGGTCCGTCGCACCTGCCGCTAACACGCCCGGTACGTGGGAAGCCTCAGCACCCGTAGCATGTTTGACATACCAATCCACCGTCCGGCGCAGGCCCTCTAACACCTCGATGTAGGGACGCCAGCCTAGATAATGCCATGCCTTGGAGATATCCAGGTGCTGGTGACGGCTCTCTCGTTTTACGACATTCTGCACAATTGGCCGTAGATGGGAGCATTGCAACATGGCCAGCAGAGTTTCCGTAATTTCCAGAATGCTCCAACGCTTGCCTTGCGCAATATTGAAAGCGTGCCCAGCCAAAGACGGATCGGAAAATAGCGACTCAGCTCCACGCAAAAAGGCGCTTACGCCATCCTCGATGTACAAAAGGTCGCGGACACTCTGGCCGTCACCCCGGATCAAAAATCGCTCTCCGCGAAGAGCGGATTGAATCACGCCAGGAATGAGACGGCTGAAATTGTTGTCACCGCCGCCAAATACGTTACTAAAGCGTAAAATAATCGCGGGTACCTGAAAGCTATGCGCGTACATCCGCGTAATAATTTCGGCACAATTCTTGGAAGCGCTGTAAGGCAATTCACCGCCTAACAGCGATTCTTCATCCAGCGGCGATGCCATGGCGGGAGCGTACACTTGGCCGGAAGAGGCAACCACTACGGAGCGTACGCAATGTCGGCGGCACGCCTCAAACAAAATCCATACACCGCGAACATTTGTTTCCAGCGTGGCAGCCGGATCACTTTCCGCTGCGCCCGTTAATGATCGGGCTGCTAAGTGGAAGACGATCTCCGGTTGGGATTTTGCGAAAACCGACTCAAGAAAGGCGGCATCCGCGATGGACCCATTCACCCAATCGACATGTGCAAAACTGTCTTCATTCTCAGAACTTGCCGGGGGAGCTTGCTTCCAGTGAATGGCACTGACGCTTGCGCCCGCGCTTGCTAAGACGCAAGTGAGCCAACGGCCAATTAGGCCGGTGCCTCCCGTTACTAGCACAGAGCGCCCGAGCCAAAAATTTGTCACAGCGCACCCGTAATCGGAAAACACTTCGCGGAAGCGTATAAATGCGTGCTCTTGCCGCCGCACAGCATGCTTACCTCAGCAGGTTGCATAGCTACTCCCAACTTAAAGCCAGATGAGCATACGTCCGGCCGGAATGGAATGAAAAGAACACGCTACCAATTCCAACGGACAAAGGCAATTTGAATTCAAAGCAAATTGAGCCTAGACGTAGTCCGGTAAAAATCCCTACTTGACAGGCACATCACTGCTGACTACACTCATTCCTAACCCTTTTGCACTGAAGCAGCTGACCGCACCAAAGTGATACGGGTCGGGCATCAGCGGTGTTTGCTGTAGCCGGTGTTAGGTGAACGGACTCTACATGAAACCGACCGTATTTCTTGGCGATCTGCGGTACAACTACTCGGGCGTACTGGCAAACGATTGCATGCCTCTCGGCATTGCCTACTTGAAAGCTGTAATGGATCAGCAACTTCCTGAGGTACGGTCGCGCCTGTTCGCCTACCCTGATCTGCTTTGGAATGCACTGCAAAACCAAACGCCCGATGTGCTGATGCTCAGCAACTACCTGTGGAATGAAGCGCTGAGCTTTCATTTTGCAAAGCTGGCAAAGCGCTTAAACCCCGACATGCTGGTGGTAATGGGCGGACCCAATATTCCGCTCGAACCGGAACGGGCCACTGCATATTTCAACCAACATCCGGAAATCGACGTCTATGTTCTCGGCGAGGGGGATTTTCTTGCAACCCACGTTGTTCGAGCTTTTCTTGACGCGGACAACTCCATAAAGCGTCTGGGGATGGCGGAACTTCCTTCCTGCATCTACCGGCGTCCCGACGGCGAAACCGTGATGACTCCGACTTGGGATCGCAAAAGTCAAATCGACGAAATCCCCTCTCCATGGCTGACTGGTATTCAAGACGAGTTTTTTGACGGAAAAATGGCGCCCATGATTGAAACCAATCGGGGATGCCCCTTCACCTGTACCTTCTGCGTGCAAGGAACGAGTTGGTACACAAAGGTTCATAACTTTTCCTTGGAACGCATCAAGGAAGAGATTGAATACATTTCTCTGCGGATCAAGAAATTGTCGCCGCACATGGGTACGCTGCGTATCGCCGATTCGAATTACGGCATGTTCGAGCGGGATGTTGACCTTTCGGGTTGGATTGGGGAGATGCAGAAGCGTTATGGCTATCCCACCTTTATTGACGCTACAACGGGGAAAAATCGGGCTGACCGCATTATCCGCTCCGTGGAGAAGGTCAGCGGAGCGCTTGTGGTCTACCAAGCTGTGCAGTCCCTAAATGACGACGTACTGCGAAACATCAAGCGCTCTAATATCAAGCTCAACGCGTATGAGGAAATCATGGTTCACGTACGCGGACGGGGACTGCGCTCTAACTCGGACCTGATCGTTGGTCTTCCTGGCGAAACGGTTGATTCACACGTCAAAGCAATTCACTCGTTAATCGACGCTGGTACCAACCAGATGCACAACCTGCAACTCGTGCTCCTGAAAGGGTCTGAACTCGAAACGGCGGAAACGCGGCAGCAGTTCGACTTTGAAACCCGCTTCCGTGTCCTGCCGAAGAACTTCGGCATCTACGGTGATGAGAAGGTTCTGGACATCGAAGAAATCGTCGTCGCGACCGACACGATGTCGTTTGACGATTACATCAAAACGCGCAAATACCATTTAGTCAGCAGCGTTTTTTGGAACGACTCCTGGTTTGAAGATGCGGTCGCGTTTTCTCAGAAGTTTGGCGTGAAGCGTTCGGAATGGTTCGATGCCATGCTGCCGGAAATGGAAGCAAGCACCGGACAGGTTCCCGACTTCCTCAACCAGTTTGTTCGTGAGACAAAAGGTGAGTTGTTCGCTACACAGCAAGCCTGTCTCGATTTCTACAATGAAGAGGCAAATTTCCGGCGACTCCTGAATGGCGATATTGGGGACAACCTGATGTACAAATACCGCGCCATCGCCTCATTCCATATTTGGGCGGAGATCGCAAAAATTGCGATGGATGCAACTCGCCGTCTGGTGGAAGCGCGGGGGGCTTGCGAACAAATTCCTGATTTCGAGGCTTTCTGGCAAGACTTCGAGACTTTTGTTCGTGTGAAACACGCAGATGGCCGCGATGAGCAAGAAATTCTTGCGCCAGTGGTGACTCATCTTCGGTATGACATTCCCCAATGGATTGCGGATGGTATGCCAACAGATCCGTCTCTTTATCGAATGGCACAGGTGGAAGCATTTGAGTTCCGGCTTACGGATGAAAATATCCAAGAACTCCGGGCAGCCATCAACGTCTGGACCACCACCCTCAAGGGGCTCACCAAAATGGTGACTCGGGTTCGCATGGCTTGGCAGATCCGCCACGGGAAGCGTGTCTCGAACCCCGAAATGGTATTCGCAGTCGCCGGGGCCGAAGCAAGTGGCATGTTGCCTGACCAGTGGTAGGGTAAGACGCCTTCCCTCAAACCCAAGTATTAATTGTTTTTCTTCATCATGTCGCGGTAGACGCTTTCCACTTTCCGGACTGCTGTTTCGGTAGAAAGCTCTGTCTCAATCGCTGTTCTTGCCGCTTGGCCTAACTTTTTTCGCTGTTGTGGCTGGTCAAGCAGATGGAGAACAGCTTGCGCGAAGCCCTTCACGTCATTCTCTTTCACCAACAGCCCAGTACGGCCATGCTGGATCACCTCACCAACACCGCCCACATCGGAAGCAACAATTGGCAACCCGGCAGCCATGCCACCCATGATGGATTGCGGAATCCCTTCCACATGCGAGGGATGCACCATGATGTCCGCCACACCGAGAAGAGACCTGAAGTCTCGCGAAAATCCTACCAATTCCACCGAGGATTCCAGGTCTAACTCATGCCGGAGCTTTTCCAGATTCTGCTTCACTGAAGGGAGGCCGACCCCGCTGATCCAAAGCCGGGTTTGCGGGTACCGCTGGTGAATAATCTGAAAACTCTGAATGAGCTGATCCTGTGCCTTTTCTGGCGCCAAGACGAGCCGCGTTGACCAGCAGAATTTCATCCTCAGCAATACCAGCTGAGCGACGTTTCTCCGCCCGTTCCCTGTCACAGAGAGGTGGCCACTTGTGCGGATAGCCAGGAAGCAACACTTCAGTCTCCCGGCGGCTCTTTCCGATCACAAACGTCTTGCTCGCCGTATCGCGACAGTGTGCCGTTACCCTGGTCATGAACTGAATGGATAACCAATCAATCAGTTGCATGATCTGACGGTGAAGCTCGTATTTCCCCCAGACATACACAGTGGCAATCGTTTTCACACGCGCCAATTTTCCTGCAATGGCTCCTACTGCATCTCCGTAGTACGCGTGAGTATGAATGATGTCGATGTTCTTTTCACGAACCACTCGCGCCACCTCTGATGCGCATTTCAGAAACGGTTTGTAGTGATTCCATGGGACGGGAATCAGTGAAATGCCGGAAGCTTGAGCTGCCTCCATAAATGGCTGTTCTCGATTGCGGTCACCAGCGAAATATGCCACATGAACATCAAACGAAGTTCTATCAAAAGTGCGCCACCAATCAATGACGATGCTCTCGATGCCTCCGAAACCTGGGGAATAGATCAGGTGCAAAACGGAAATCTTCTTTCCGTTTGATTGCGCTCCTTCTGTTACTTCCATCTCGTGTATCGGTATTGTAAACCGGGCGGCAACGCTTTCTTCAACTACTGTTTGACAGTGTCTGATACAAACGCCATAATAGACCCTCGAAATGAACTCGCGGCTCAATCACGCTGGTTCGCGTAATTTCCTTGCGTCATGCACAGATGACAGCACTTGCGACACTCCCCGTCGTGATGGCGCGCTCTCCAGGAGTGCAAGCGAGTTTATGTGTGTTGCCTTTCCAAAAGTTCTTTCGGCTGCACTGCAGTTGGGAATCAACCTTCTTCTGGTGCGTCAGCTAGGTCCCGAACTATCCGGCATTGTTTTCGTGTGCATCACGGGAATTTTGCTTGGGGATGCCGTGTTGGGGTCTGCGCTGGATGTAGCAGTCGTTCGGCTTGCGACTGGCCAGAACGCCCGAAACCATTGGGAAGCGCTTGACGTGCAACGGGCCGCTGTGTTCCTTAAACTCGCCAGCGCAGTGGCACTCGGCATTCCCATCTTGATTTTCGCTCGGCCGCTTAGCCGCCTTCTTTTTCACACTGAAGGGAACTGGTATCTGCTGCTGCTCTCTGGCGCTGCCCTCTTTGGCCTTTTGCTGTTGCGATCTGTTCAGACTCGTTTTCAAGTGGCACGTTCCTTCGTCCTGTACGGCTTAACGGACTTCCTCCATAGCTGCATTAAGTTTGGGGGCATTGGTCTAATGCTGCTGCTTCATCGAGTCAGTCCGGTGTCGGTTCTTGCTCTTTATGTGGCGGGACCTCTTTCCGTCTCCTTGCTCATGCTTTCTACCGCGAGTCGTGACATTCTGACGACACAGCTGTCAAAACCGGCTCTCCTTCGGCTCTTGCACTTGTTTAAGTGGTACTCGGGTGGTGCCGTGGCAGGTTCCGTTACCAGCCGAATGGATATTTTCCTAGTATCTAGTTTTGCGGGCAGCCGACAAGCTGGAATATTCTCAGCTGCACAAATGTTCACTTTGCCATTTCAGCTCATTGGCATGTATCTCGGAATTGTTTTCGCGCCTCGCATTATGCCCTTGTGGGAAGAAGGCCGCCTGCGTCCGATCTATCAGCGATTTCAAGGAATCGTGATTGCGGTTTGTGTTCTCTGTTACGGCGTTGCACTAGCAGGGTTGCCGTCGGTGGCGAACTGGTTGCTGCCTTCCTCTTTCCAGGGAACAGCCTCTTTTGCTCTGTTTCTCCTACCAGCCTCTTTGGCTGCGCTGGTGAATTTTCCGTGGACCGTTTCGTTTCTGATGTTCACTCATCCGCGTTTTCTGATGTTGTTTGATGCCTGTGCGTTCGTGGTGCTGGCGCTTCTCTACTGGCAATGCATACTCCGGTACGGAGCAGCAGGGGCCGCTGTCGTCACCAGCGCTTTTGCCATTCTGAAAACCGCAGTGCTGCAATTTCTCGCATTACGAACACTGAAGAGTCACACAATGCCGGATCATGATCACATTTCGCTTTCCTCACCGGAGCCCAGTTTAGTTTCCTAGAAAGATTCGGAGCCTCGCTTGCGCACATCCCTTTTACTTTCATTCACCGCTTCCTTACTGGTTTTTGCCACTGCTCCGTTTTCAAGAGCAAACGCACAACCTCCTGAGGCTTCCACACCCGTTTCTTCCTCTATCAGCGAGGACTATCATTTAAGCTCTGGCGATGCGATTGAGATCCGCCTCTTCTTTAATTCAGAGCTCAACGAAAATGTGCAGATCCGGCCAGACGGTCGCGTCTCCTTACAGCTGGTAGGCGACGTTCCCCTTTCCGGACTTTCCCTTCGTGATGCCACTGCTTTATTGGAGCGTGCTTATCTCAAAGAGGTGCTTACGCCACGGGTATCTATCCAGGTACGCGGGTATGGGGCACAAAAAGTCTATGTGACCGGCGAAGTGCAAAAGCCAGGCGTGATCAACGTTCCAGGCCCAATGACGGTTTACCATGCCATCAGCGAAGCTGGCGGAATCAAGCACACAGGAAGCACCCAATCTGTAGTTTTGTTCCGCAAGGGGCCGGACGGTAAACCATCGGAACACACCTTATCTCTCTATCAGAAGAATGGCCATCTCACCGAAGATGCCAATATTCAACTCAATCCCTTTGACGTCGTGATGGTACCGGAGAGCAAAGTGGCCCATCTGGACCGGTGGATCGACCAGCACATTCGGCAAGTGATCCCGGTCACGGCTACTGCGGGATTTGCGTACTTGTTTCAACGTGGTTCGGGCGTGGTGTACTAGATTGGCTAATCCATTTCCCGCTCACAATTTATCCCGTACTGAACTGAGTCAGCTCATTCGCAAGTACTGGCTGCTGGTTTTGACGGTTTTTGTATCCGGAACCATTGCGATGTTTCTGGCTCTCAACATATTTTTCACTGACAGTTACGAAACCACAACTCGTCTGCTCGTAAAAGTCGGCCGCGAGAACATGGAAACGCCTACCACGGTACAAAACGGACAGCTATTCAGTCAGGGGGTTCGCATTGCAGATATCAACTCCGAAGTGCAAATCCTCTCCTCGCGTGAACTGGTAGACAGAGTCGTGGATCGGCTCGGCCCGGATCGCTTCAAAAACGTCCTGGTGCCTCCCGTTAGCTGGACCGGTTATCCGAAATACTATCTCAAGCTGGTATCGCGGCGGGCCAAGAATGCTTATCGTGATCTCCTGATTGCACTTAACTTGGACAAACGACTGAATCCACGGGAAACGGCAATTCTCGCTGTGGCGGACGCCGTAAAAGTGGAGCCTGTTCGGGATTCTGATATTTTGATGCTCAAGGTTCGTATGCCAAGCCAGCAGCTTTCGGTGGATGTGACCGATGCCATGCTGGACGAGTACCTGCGGCGACGAGCCATTGCCCGCCAAGCTCCGGCCAGCATGAATTTTTTTGGAGCAAGGCTTGCGGAAGCACGCGACAAGCTTTCCGACTTACAAAAACGCCGCTTCGGAATACGATCTCAGTGGAATCTTAGCTCTCCTGAAGAACAACGCTCGCTTTACCTAAAAGAATTAAACGCAATTGGAACCGAACTGGTGCAGAACAGCGCGGAAGTGGAGAGGTTGAACCGCCAGCGCGAGCTGATGACCAAACGTGTGGAAGAAATACCGGAGCTTGCACAAAAAGAACAAACAGAATTAAGCAATCCGTCCATCCAGTCTTTAAAGGAAAGAATTACGGAATTAAGGATGGAGCGGTCCAAGGTCGCCAGCCGGTACCAGCCCACCTCCGAAGTGCTGCAGAAGATGGATCGGGAAATTGCAGATCTGGAAACATCACTCGGAAAAGAACACGCCACCATTCTGAACTCCGTTGTTTCGGAGAGCAATCCGATCAAACGACAGTTCGGGAACAATATTGAGCAGAATACGGTGAACGCGGCCGGCCTGGAAACGCGGAACCGCTACCTGCGTGAACCTGCGGCGGAACTGTCCAAACAGATCCACAATATTGACCGTGGGATGGATCTTGCCGAAACCGTGGAGCGCGAATATCGCCGGGCGGAACAGGACTACCTGACCTACTCCAAACGCTACGAAGAAACTCGGCTTTCTGAAGAACTCGACGCGTTAAAGGTTGCCAACGTCTCGATTGTGGGTAGTCCCGAGACACCCATTAAACCGGTGTATCCCAAGAAGTTGTTTCTGATGGAAGTCGCCATGCCTTTATCTTTGCTGCTTGGCATTGCGCTCGCTGCCTTGCTGGAAACCACTGAGGATCGGGTAATGGATGAACAAAGTGTTCTGGCCCTTGCCGATCCCGCTTACCTGGGCACAGTCGATCTTCACGAGATGGCCACAGCCACCAAAATGAGCGGAAATGGACATCGCCATAGAACGTTTTCCGAAATCTGAACGAAGGTTTCTATGTCCATCCTCGGAAACATCTCCGCATTAACCGGCTATAACCCAGTGGAAGGGAACCGGGCGCGCATGATGCTTCTGAGTGCTGTGGTCGGCTGCCTTGGCTCGCTCATTCTGGCTGCAGCATCTACCGTGGTATCGCCAGTGATGGCCTTGGTTGTGGTAGCCGGGTTGGTGGTGACGTGCGCCATGATGGCGTCTTCCACGCTGTCGGCATTCATTCTCTGCTTTTCCCTGCCCTTCGAACGCATTGGCCGATTTACCAATGACACAGATCCCATTACAATCTCGGCTGCGCGTATTCTCGGCCTAATCGCGCTGGTCAGCCTCCTGCTCCATGCGGCCCTGAAAAAGGAGAAGCTGCATTTCGGGCTTGCTTTCTTTTTGTACGGCGGCTACACGACTGTGGCGTTTCTCAGCTATACCTGGGCTGATGCACCGGACGATACCTGGAAGGATGCTCTGCGCGTCCTGGGCAATCTTTTCTTCTTTTTCGTGATCGTGAATCTGGTTCGCGATTACGGAATGGCGAAAAAAGTATTGATGGTTTGGCTCCTCGCCACCTTCGCTGCAGGTGCTTACTCGCTCGGGGACTATTACTACAGCGGCGGCAGTAATCCCGTTGCGGAAAGTGACATGGGCCTGACAAGCACACGCGGAGCTACCGTAGTGAGCGACCTTGCCGAACTTCGGAGCTTAGGCACAAGCGTGCGGCGCTTATTCGGCACCACGGCTCATCCCACTCTTTTTGGGCTCAACAACACCATGGCGATTCCCTTTTTGTTCTGGGTGATTCGTGTGAGCAAAAGCAGGGCTTCGAAGCTGTTTTGGGCTGTGGGGCTGTTGGTCTCTGTTTACAGCATTTTGCTTAGCAACACCCGTGCTGTGTTCCTGATTGCTATCTTCACCATCCTGTTCTGCTTATGGCGAGGCTTGCTGAGGCCGGGGATTCAATCCGCCATCTGCCTTGTGCTCGTGAGTTTGGCGGTGATGCCCTTCATTCCCGAGGATGTTTACCGGCGAACACTGGACATTAACCTTTACACCACAGAAAAAGGAGATGCCATCCGAGTCCGCTTCAAATTCTGGGCAAAAAGCTGGGAACTGATTCAAAACACCTGGACACACGGTATCGGCGTCGGTAACCAGACCACCGTACAACAGATGGTCAGTGATGAGCAGACCGGCTATCTTTCTACGGCAGGTCTGAGGGCCTCCGCACACAACGAATTCATTTGGGTCATGGTGGAAGTGGGCCTTGTCGGCTACCTGTTCCACTGGGCATTCGTCGGCAGAACCATTTGGTCAAGCTTTGCATCGGCAAGGAGATTCAAGCATGATCCAGACCGCCGCGATGAGTACTTATTTGCTCTCGCCTGCCAAGCAGTGCTGGTGATGGTTCCGCTCTTTGCCTTTCAAAGTGAAGCGTTTCACTACCCGCTGAAAGCGTGGTGGCTAACGGCAGGGGTTAGCTGCGCAATGCTTGCGGTGGCTCGCGAAAGGGAGGCACAGTTCGACTGAAGCTATGTCGATTGATATTGCGGTCATCCTGGTGGGAATGAATTCCCGGAAGCACCTGCGGGAGTGCCTCCATTCACTCGCTAAAACGGAATGGCGCGGCTACTCACACGAAGTAGTCTATATCGACAACGCTTCCACTGACGGCAGTTTAGACATGATCCGGAAGGAATATCCTGCTGTCCGGGTAATCGCAAATCAGGAAAATATCGGCTTCTGCAAAGCCTGCAATCAAGGTGCAGCCGCAGTGGACAGCCGTTATATCTACCTGCTGAACAATGACACAGTGCTGTTTCCAGACTCTATCTACCCGTTGGCGGAGTTTCTGGATCGTACCCCAAACGCAGGTGCCGCAGCGAATCGCCTGCTGAATACAGATTTAACAGACCAGTGGTCCGCACGCCGTTTCCCAACATGGTCCAACGCTCTGTTTGGCAGACGCACATTTTTTGGCCGGCTATTTCCCAAAACCCAGATCGTCAAAGACTACCTATATAAGGATTGTTTCACCTCGGGCAATCCGTTCCCGGTAGACTGGGTTCCCGGCTCTTGCAGCCTGGTTTCCCGCCAAGCCTTTGAGCAAGTGGGCGGATTACCAGAAAACATGCATTATTGGAGCGATGCCGTGTTTTGTGATCGCCTCCGAAAGGCCAATTGGGAAATTTATGTACTCCCAAACGCAAGGCTGATTCACTACGAAGGCGAGGGGACTGGCGGCAAAGATTCCACTCTGCGCCACTGGTTAATTTCCGACTTCCACAATGGTGCTTACCTTTTTTACTGTGAACACTACAAATTAGGTTTGTGGAGTCCAGCTCGAATGCTAGCGAAATTGGGCCTTGGTCTCAGATCCCGTATCCTGATCGCCGCCTCTTGGGTCACCCACTCGATATGAAAACAGGTTCCAGGCAGCCTACTCATTATCTTCCGGCACTTTGTTTGGCTGTTGCCGCTCCCGTTGTTGGCGAATTGCTGTCAAGCTCCACGCCTCCCCTTCAGTTTTTGATTTGGTGGGTGTTCACCTTGTTCGTTCTGCTTTACGGATCAAGTTGTCTTCTGATTCGAGAACTGACCGTGCGCTGGGGGAGTGGTTGGACAGGTATCCTCGTCCTTGGCGCAGCGTTCGGCATATTGGATGAAGGGATTCTGACCCGTGCTTTTTTTGACCCAGCTTGGCCGTCACTCGGACCATTAGCGGGACACGGGCGCTGGTTTCACATGAATGTGATCTGGACCGGGGATGCCATTCTGTATCATTCGATCTTCAGCATCACAGTTCCTACTCTGCTCATCTACCTTCTTTTTCCCCGGTCAACAAAGCAGCCTTGGCTCAAGCGGTGGCACCTCTGGATCATCACCGTACTCCTGGCGCTCACAGTCCTGATTTTTCTGAAAGCCGGAAATAAATATCCCGTACGGCCTCTTTACCTGGCGTGTTGCGTGGTGGCGATTGCCTTCTTGTTTGTGTTGGCACGTTTTGCCGGAGTGGAACCAGCACGTCGCGGCGCGCCTTTGTATTATGACGACAGTCGACGATTTTTCTTTCTCGGGTTCGGCGCTTTCGCCGCGCTTCTTCTTCAAATGTATGTGCTGCCGCCCCTGCTCCATTCACCGCCAGTGACTCTCCTAGCACTTGCTGCCATTCTTTTCTTTGGCAACAGAATGCTACGGCAATGGACGGGAAATGGCGATTGCTGGTCGGTGCAACAGCAACTAGCCTTGGTGTCCGGCCTTCTGAGTTGCATGGCAATTGTTGGTGGGCTACAGGAGATTAATCCTGCTCGCGTCGCCAGACCTCTTGGAATGAGTTTGGTTGGTATGGGCTGTATTGCATTTCTGTTCATGATGCGTAGCCGGGTACGCACAATGGCAGCTCTCTCACTTGCACCGCAGCAAATGACCATGGCTGCCGCTATGTCAGGCAGTGGAGCGGCAATCCTTTCGCATAGTTCCCAGGCCATGGCTGTTGCCGAAGCAGAACCTTCAGAAGAGTGGGATGCCACGCCTTCCACGGATGTTCCTTTGTTCTTGCGGGCACTGGAAATCTTATTAGCCTTGTGCGTCCTGGTTTTGACGTTGCCGATCATGATCATCTTGGCGGTTCTGATCCGACGAGATACCGAAGGGCCAGCACTCTTCCATCAGCCTCGGCTCGGGAAAAATTGTGTTCCCTTCCATTTCGTTAAGTTTCGGACTCTGTATGCTGATGCGCGCCAACGGTTTCCCCATTTGTATGCTTACCGGTACACGGAGCGAGAATTGGAAACGCTCAGCTTCAAAACTGTTCGCGATCCCCGCATCACGCCGCAAGGAGAGTGGATGCGCAAAAGTACCTTGGATGAGCTGCCGAACTTCTGGAATGTGCTGACGGGAGATATGGCACTTGTGGGACCGCGACCAGAAATTCCAGAAATGTTGCAGTATTACACCGGGGACATGCAAAAGAAATTCTCTGTTCGGCCCGGAATCACTGGTCTGGCACAGATTTCCGGGCGCGGCCGGTTAGGTTTTTACGAAACGGTGAAATTAGATCTGGAGTACGTAAGCAAGCGTTCTTTGGCGCTGGATACCAAAATACTTGCTCTCACTGTGTACAAAATAGTAACTCGCGATGGCGCTTTTTAGCTTAAAGAATCCAATGGAGATCACTGAAAACACGACCGGACATCGAGCAAAGGCATCCGCTACAACGCTGCCCGGCGTGCGATCCGTACCGGAACGCTTGGTCCTGGATGATGCTCTACAGGTGGCCGCCAGGCTGAAATTGATGCTCACTTCGGACAGGCAGTTCATTTCCGTGGGTGGAATCAAGGAAGAAGATGGCTCCAGCTACCTGACGGCTAGTATCGGCTCTGCTCTCGCCAGTCTTGACCAGGCTCCTGTTCTGGTCGTCGATGCTAACACCAGAAGTTCCAAGCTCAGCAGCCTTTTCGATGTGGAGGAAGGCCCCGGACTTTTAGATGTGTTGGATGAAGCAACCGACGGAGATGATGTTTCGAGGTCGGCTCCACTGGGTAACCTTCAATTCCTTCCGCTCGGCAAGAACAGCCGCTCCCTGGCTGCGTTACTTGGCGGCCCGCATAGCACTCAGGTGTTTAACCGGATGCGGCAGCAATACCGCTACATCCTGGTAGACTGCGGGACCATCTGCGACTCACCGGATACCATGCTGCTTGCCTCACTTTCCGATGGCCTGGTAGGCGCAATAGCGGCTGCGGCCCGAAGACGAAATGAGGTGGTCAGTTTCAAACAAACGCTGGAACACTTAAAAATTCCGCTGCTTGGAATTGTTTTAACGAAAGGGTACGGCAAAAAGTAAAGGTGCGTTACACGTAAGCTCCCAGGGAAACAGGAGTCGCAGTATTGCTGTTTCGGAGTTGGCGGATTGTTTCCTCAAGCCCGTGCCGTATCGCGATCTTTGGAAAAAAGCCTAATTGTGCTTTTGCCTTGCTGATATCGGCTACATAACTGCCTGGCTCCGCCGCTTGGTACTCACGGGGCCACGGCTTGTAAGTCACCGCCGCATGACCTGTGATCTGGCCAATCACCTCCACTGCTTCCAGCAGGGAATGACTGACTCCGCAACTGATATTGAAAACCTGGTTACGCCCCTGGGGAAGAGCGCATAAAAGAAAGGCCTCTGTCAGATCTGAGATGTAGAGAAAGTCGCGAAGTTGGCTGCCATCTCCAAAAAGGCAAATAGGTTCACCGGCAAGCGCATTCTGCACAAAAAAATTCAGAATCTTATATGCCTTTGTTGGCTTGCCTGAATCGCACCCATAAGGATTTGAAATGCGGCAGATGGTGTAAGTGATCTTGCCGCGCAACTCAAAGATCCGAAGGTAGTTTTCAATGCACAACTTATGTGCGGCGTACACGCTGCGCGGCGCAAGAGGGTGGCTTTCCGAGATCGATTCGCCTCTGGATGTGTCATACACCAACCATGAACTGGCAAACACCACGTGCGGTTGATGACCCGCCTCTTCGCAGGCACTCAGAAAAGCTAACTGAGCATCACAGTTGGCTTGCAAACTGTGTGCAGGGTTCAGGTTGCTTGCAACAGTTCCTGAAGCACCCGCAAGGTTATAGATCACCTCAGCCGAAGAAACTGCCGCAAGCAGCGTAGCTGCATCATCCAAACCCATTAGTTCATGCCAGGTGACTTGTTCTGCCCAGCTCGGCAAATCGTAAAGATGCCTTTGACGGCACAGAACGGAAACCTTTGCACCTTGCTGAAGCAGTGCCTGAACCAGATGCTGACCAAGAAATCCTAATGCTCCCCAGACGAGCACTTTCGAATCACGATGAAGAGAGTGGGTCACTTGGCGCGTTCCTCATAATACGTCATGCATGAGGCTTATGCGAAGCCTTCCATCCAGTCTTTTTTCTCCTCCGCGTGTCCAGGCTGGACAGTGAAAAAACGTTCCGGCATACTAGGTCCGGTCCTTAAGAATGGCCATCACTGGAATCTCCACCCAATCAAAACTCTTATTTTTACTAGCTGGTTTTTTCGCTGGGGCGGCTGGAGCACCCCCTGCTTGGGGAGCAGAAAATGGGCTCGCCTTATCGCCACCTCTTGGTTGGAGTAGCTGGAGTGCTTTGGAAACAAGCATCGACGAGAACACCATCCGAACCATGGCACAAGCGCAAGCCGCTACTCTCAAGTCAGCAGGCTATGTCTACCACAATGTGGATGGCGGATGGTATCTGAACCCAGATTTAAATGTGGATGCAAACGGGCGATGGATTGCCGATGCCAGCAGGTTTCCGAGCGGCATGGAAGCTTTAGGGAACTACATCCATGCACTTGGGCTTAAGTTTGGTCTTTATGTTACGCCAGGCATACCAAAACTTGCGGTAACCAGGAACACACCAGTCGAAGGTACCCCATACCGCGCTTCAGACATTGCGAACACAACCAAGACGGAGGTCACCTATCTGGGCGGCACCATGTATTCACTGGATTACACGAAACCGGGATCGCAAGAATATATCGATAGCTGGGCAAACTTGTTCGCCCAATGGGGCGTGGACTACCTGAAGCTGGATGCGGTTGGGGTAAGCAGTGCAGCGGATGTGAAAGCCTGGTCGAACGCTCTGCTGCAGACCGGACGTCCAATTTATCTCGCACTTGCAAACAATCTGGACTCTTCCTATGCAGATGTGTGGCGTCAATACTCAAATAGTTGGCGCATCTCTACAGACATTGAGTCATACAACGGCACCACTTTGACTTCCTGGGATCATGTGGCATTACGTTTTGCTTTGGAACCAAACTGGCTGGGCGCGGGTGGGCCTGGCGGATGGAATGACCTGGATTCCCTGGCAGTTGGCGGAGGGCATGACGGGCTTACTCCGGATGAGCGTCAAAGCATGATGACATTTTGGGCTCTTTCCGCTTCTCCTCTGATAGTGGGAGATGATTTGCGCCTATTGGATGATCTTGGTTTGCGGTTATTAACGAATCGCGATGTGATCAGCCTTCACCAGAACGGAATTGTCGCTTCTCCCTTAAATGCCGCACGTTCTCAGCAAGTGTGGACTGCTTTGGAACCTGACGGTTCTTATGCTGTAGGGCTGTTCAACCTTGCTGATACAGCTGCATCGGTCGATGTCGCCTGGTCCAGTTTAGGATTCGCCGGACCGGCAAGCGTCCGGGATCTCTGGAGTTCCTTGGATCTAGGCACGTTCCCGGAAACGTTCAGCGTTCCCTTAAGCGCTCATGCATCACGATTGCTACGTGTGATTCCGCGAACGCATATTCTGCAACGCCTAGCCGCGACTGCTTTGCCACAAGGCGGAGCCGTACTCAGTGCCAGTACGGTAGGCCCCAAGGGGCAACGCGTGCGGTCCATCGGACAGGGTGGCACTCTCACCTTTCCCAATCTTCAGATCAGTTGCGGTGGAGTATACGACTTAACGGTTACTTACGTGAACGGGGATAGCACCGCCCGCAGTGCAATGCTCGCACTGAACGGAACAAACTACCCAATGCTGACTTTTCCGGGAATGGGAGATTGGGGAGCGAACCTGACGCAACAAGGGCTTACCACCACTGTATTGCTCACTCGTGGGGTGAACACACTCGTCTTCGGAAATACTTCGGGTCTTGCACCAGACATGATTGGGATTACGCTTCAACGGAGAAGCGCAATGAAGGGAAAAACTAGGAGCCCGGAATGCATGAACCTCGCCCCTCCACTCGATAGATAAAGGTGCAAATACAATGTGGGTTCAGCGAATATTTGTTCAGCGAGTATTTTGCCCATGAATATCACGCAGTGTATACTTTGCAGATGCTAGTTCTTGGGTTAACAGAACGGCAATGAGGAGCACAGTGAATCGCACTCTGGGCCAATTCCAAATCTTGGCTTGCCTAGCGCTGTACGCGCTTCCCGGTTTCTCTCAAACTTCACGTCCATTCCAGATGGCCGCTACCGCGATCCAGGGATTTCAGCAGGGTAACGGAGTAGTGTTTCAAAACTCCGGGCCAGGTTTCTCCTTCGATCAGCTCGCACAAGACGTGGACATTATCAGTATTCAACCGGAGTACTTAGGAGTTCCGTTTGCGCAGTTTGCACAAGGCTCCACATTGCCGGATGGTGATCCATGGGCGCAGCAAATGACGGCATTGGCAGCTTCTGCGAAAGGCCCTGGCAAGCCGCTCATGCTGAGCACGGCTCTGATCAGAACCAACTTAGTCGGAAACGCAATCTATCCCGATGGCCTTGTGCAGGTACAACCGTATTGGGCGCCGGGGTGCCCTGATTTAACAACTTCTGATTATTCGACCCTACAACAGGCTTATGTGAATTACTCCCTGTGGATGGCGCGCACATTTTCTCCGCAGTATTACGCCATCATGCTGGAGCCTAATTTGTATTACGCGAACTGTGGCGGAGACACACCCTCATGGAAAGTTCTCGTAAAAATCGAACAGGCCGTTTACCGGGCCGTGAAACGAGAATTTCCTTCCATGATTTTGTTCCCCAGCTTCAACCTGGAGGCTATTTATGGACTTGGCTCGTATTACTCCGGAGATCCCAATGGTTTCGATCAGGCCCATTATGATGCCCTCTTAGGCATGAAGCGGGATAGGCTGGGCTTAGTCTCGTTTCCGCAATTAATCGGCAATCCTTATCAACTTCCGCTGGATTATTACACCCGCATCTCCGATCGCAATCCCAATGAGCCCAGAATCGTAATCACGGAGACGGGTTGGAATTCTTCCAGCGTTGGGTATTATGTTAGGGCTTTTGGCACCTGCACCACGAAATATTCGGAGCCATCTTTTGAAGCAGCTTTCATGAATTACATGTTGTACAACGGGTACTTGGCCAACATGGACGTGATTACATGGTGGTCAGACCGCGATGAGTTCCCGGCGGGTGTGGTCGATACCTGCTACTCACCAGCTACGCCCCCCGATTTCTTGGAGTGCAATGGAGATGTATGGTGCGCGGCCATCAGTTCTTCGCGTGCTTATCCTCCTCCCGGATTCCCGCCTGAGCTCGCTGAAATTGCCTTCAAAGCGTTTGGAAGCCTTGGTCTCCGTACCTATGACGGAACACCAAAGGATGGGCAACTGAGCTCATGGCAGCAATACCTACAACTTCCGATCGCCGACTGGCCGGATCTTTCCGTCCGTCACCGCAAAGTTCCTCGCTAAGGGAGCAAGTCCACGTTGCCACTTTGAGGGTTTCTGTTGTTGTGTCTGGCGCTGGGCGTACTCTCACGCCTCGCCCTTCCCATCAAAACTTCTTAGCGAAATCTGGGCCTAAAAGCTTTACAACGTTTTTACCTGAATGAATTGACACCAGACACCACGTTTCCGTAATCTGGACTAAAAAGATCCTATATATTGCGAAAACGGAATGAAACAGCCCCATAACAGCAAGTTTTTGGATGAGTTACGCCGTGACGGCTGCACGTCCAGCAAGTCCAGGAGTTATATGGTATCTGCCTGCTTGGCCATGGCCATGGCGGTTACTGCTCCCGCACAAAATGACGCGCCGCCCGTATCGTTTATCCGGATCAGCCCGATTCTGAACGCAATTGACACGAACCAAGACGGCGTAATTTCTGCAGCCGAGATTACTAAATCGCCAACGGAACTGAAGAAACTCGACAAGAATGGCGACGGCAAGCTCACCCGGGATGAGGCCGGAATTCGCATGGACCAGTTACCCGGACGCGGCGGTCCGCGTGGTCAGGGCCGTCGCGAAGGTGGGGGCCCACCCGAAACACCCGCACCGCCTCCAAGCGCCGATGACATGACGACGTCGCTCATGATGTTCGATGCCAACCATAACGGCCAGTTGGAAAAGAGCGAATTGCCGGAACGTTTTCAGGGCGTGTTTGAACGCGGAGATACAAATAAGGATGGCATTCTGAGCAAAGAAGAGATCACCGCCTTAGCCCAGGCAAACCGCCAGATGCAGCTTCCGCAGCGCCCCAACCGGTTCGACATGGCAATGTCCGCGCTAGATACCAACAGCGACGGGGAACTTTCTATTGCTGAAATGAATGCTGCTCCCAAGTCTCTGTTGACCCTGGATAAGAATGGCGACGGTCAAATTACCAATGACGAAGTAACTCCCGCTCCAGGACGAGGACCCGGCGGCCCACAACAGCAAGCGGCTCCTTCAAAACCTTAGTGCGGAACTAAATTCCTTATGCGAATTCTACCTATTGTTTCGGCTGGCGCATTGGCGTTGGCACTCACAAGTGTGGTCAGTTCCACAACCGGTCTGCGGGAGGAGGTTTTTACCTCCCACTACGAGAATGTACTCGGAACATCGCTCGATTTAAAGGTATTAGCGCCTTCTCGCGCACAGGCGGAAAACGGCGAAGCAGCATTACTGAAAGAGATAGACCGCGAGTCGCGCATCTTGAGTTCGTGGTCACCGGACAGCGAGTTTAGCCGATGGATGCGGACCCACAATCAGCCAGTGCCAGTCTCTTCTGAGTTGTTCGCAGTGCTTGGAATGTATGACCATTGGCGCACAGCTACCAACGGTGCTCTGAATGCCTCAGCTGCCGAAGTGATTACCGTTTGGAAGAATGCCGAGCGAGCCGGTCAACTGCCCTCAAAGGAGTCGCTGCAGAAAGCCGCGGCATTAGCCAGTACACAGCAATGGAAGCTTGATCCGGCGCATCACACAGCCACCCATACCGGCAATGCGGCGCTGGTGCTTGCTTCTTTCACCAAAAGCTACATCATGGATCATGCAGCCGATGCCGCTCTGCGGGAAGGCGTTCATTCCGTGGTGCTCAACATTGGGGGAGATGTCATTGTCCGTGGTGCCCTGACTGAGCCGGTAGACGTGGCAGATCCTCGCGACGATGCTGAAAACGCCGCGCCGCTTTCGCAGATGCTTCTGCATGGCCGTGCGATTGCCACAAGCGGTGATTATCGCCGAGGCTTCAACATCGGAGGGCGGCATTATTCGCATATTGTCGACCCGCGTACAGGAATGCCTGCTGAGAACATCATTAGTTCCACCGTGATTGCAACGCGTCCATCGGATGCCGGGGCGCTTGCAACCGCGTTCTCCGTGCTGTCACCAGAACAGAGCGCAAAGCTGGCGGCTACGGTGCCTGGCGCAGCTTATTTGCTGGTTCGGGCGGATGGAACACGAATCCAAAACAAGGAATGGGACGCATTGGAATCAAGTAACTCATCGCACTTGATGCCGGTACAACTCACCGCAGCGATTCACCAACCAGCTTCCCGCCGTTCCCTCCCTTCGAGCTTGCACTTGGCACCTGCCGTAGCCGCTGGAACCCCATGGGACCCCAGCATGGAACTCACCATCAACTTCGATCTGGCTCCCATTGGCGGCATGACCAAACGACCGTTTGTGGGCGCATGGATCGAGGACGCCGACCACTTTCAGGTGAAAACCCTCGCCGTCTGGTACCACGAAGATCGCTGGGTAACGGAAATGAAGGCATGGTTCCGCTCAGATCGAATGCGTGCCATGGCAGACGGCAAGGAAATCTTCCGAACTGTTTCCTCGGCTACCCGCCCGCCGGGCAAGTACTCGCTCAAGTGGGATGGCAAAGACAATGATGGAAAGCTGGTAAAGAACGGGAAATATACGGTCTGGCTCGAGGTAGTGCGCGAACACGGGACCTACCAGTTGATGAAGCAGGAAATGGACATGACAGGAACGCCCAAACTGGTTTCATTCCCTGCGAATACGGAGGTCGTTTCGTCGTCCTTTGACTACCACAAGGTTGGAAAGTAAGCCTCCTAAGGCACACGTACCTCTCTGGAAACGTCGCCTAGCACATTGGTCACGCTGGCTCCATACGTATCTCTCGATGGTGAGTTTCACCATCCTCCTGTTCTTTGCGGTGACAGGATTCACCTTGAATCACCAGTCGGCTTTCACCAGTGTGACGCCGCCTAAAAGATTCACAGGGTCCTTAGATCCTTCCTGGATGAAGGCTCCCGAAGCACATAAGACCGATATTGTCGGCGCATTCCGTTCGCGGCATGGGATCAGGGCCGATCTGAGTGACTTTCGTGTCGATAACGACCAAGTGCAGATTTCCTTCAAAGGACCGGGTTATTCTGCGGACGGGTTCGCCGATCGCCGCCTTGGCAAATACGAGGTGAATGAAAACCGGCTGGGGCTAGTCGCGATCATCAATGATCTTCATAAAGGTCGAGATACCGGTAAGGCTTGGGCAGGCGTAATCGATATTTCGGCGGTGCTGATGGTGTTGGTCTCGTTGAGTGGCTTGGTACTCATTTTCTTTCTGCACAAAAAGCTGCGCTCTGGGCTGATTGCACTGGCCATCGGGACCGTTCTTTGTTATCTGGTGTACCAGGTTTGGGTTCCCTAAGTTTGGACTAAGGCACTGAGCAGAGATAAAATACCGGTGTCTCCCCATGACTCGCCTTAGCATTTCGCAGAATCGCCGCGACTTCCTACGGCTGGCAACCGGTGCTTCCGTTTTGGGCAGCACGTCCGGGCTTAGGGGTATGATTGCCCCTCGCGCCAGCAAAACCGTAGTAGTCACTTTTGGAGGCGGAGCACGGGACGAAGAAACGTTTATGCCGGATGGGCAGGAAAACATTCCTTTTCTGCTAAACGAGCTTCTGCCCCGTTCTACTTTTTTCACTCAAGTCGTGAACCGGGGAATTTTGGGGCATTATGTGGCCACGGCCAGTCTTGCCACTGGTGTATACGAGACCTTTAATAATTTCGCTGCGGTTCCTCCCTCCAATCCCACGGTGTTTGAGTACTTTCGCCAGGACCTACGCCGCCCGGCGACAGATGCCTGGGTGGTGGCTCCCAGCAACGGTTTCCACCGAATCGGAGAAAGCGGTCATCAGGCCTATGGAGCAGGAAAAGGAGCAGGGGTAATCCTGCCCAAACGCCTGCTTTCCACTGCACTTACGGCTTCGGAAGGAGAGAAGTATAAGCACCTGTTAGTGGATAACTACGAAAATCCACTCTACGCCCCTGCGTTTGCTGGCGATGAACTCCAACTGCGTCGCATAGCCGATATTTTCAAAATGTCAGTGACGGATTTTTCTGCCCATGCCCGCACACTTGCCAGTCCGGACGAGCTTTCCGTTTTTGTGGCAAAGCAGTTGATGCGCCAGCTTTCCCCCAGCCTGCTTTGGATCACGCTACACGATATTGATATTGCCCACTCCGGGACATATTCACTCTATCTGGAAGGCATTCGGCGCTCTGATCGGCTTTGTGGAGAAATTTGGAAGGCGATTCAGCAAGAACCGGAGTATGCGGGGAAAACAAACCTCTTTATTCTTCCTGACTTTGGTCGTGATTCCGATATGGAATCAGGAGGCAACGGCTTCCAGCACCATCGCACGGGCGATGCCGTATCACGTACTACATGGATGATTGCGGCAGGACCGGGTATTCGCGAGAACGTCGTGGTAGACCGCCCATTGGAATCGGTTGACTTAGTTCCCACCATTGGTACGGCTATGGGCTTTCACCCGCGCTTCTCCCAAGGCAAGCCTATCCCGGAGGTTTTGTAAACTTCCCATGAGCCCTGCTCAGTTGCAACCGGAAAGCTTTTCCAGCTACCCACGGGAAGCCAAGCAACTCGCGGCGAGTCATCTGGAATTATTGCGCAAGCTTCCCCTTTCTTTTCTGCCGCTTCTGCTGCGGGAAACCATTGCGTACGATTGGAAATTTCCAGTAGAACGGCAGGAACTGGACCATCAATTCTCATTTTTAGCTTCCTTTTCAGATCCGGAATTGCAGCAATTGATGGCAAGTTTTCATCGCCTTTCTGTTTCCGCAGAGCTCCAGAACACGGATTGGGTAAACGCGCCCGTTCCCTTTTCCGAGCAGCTCAGCGCACATTTATGGGCCACACATCAAATGGATCAATTCCGCGCAGCAGCAGTGGAGTACATAGAAAAGCTGAATAGCGGCAGCACGAAACCGGCCAAGCCGGAAATGCCACGTCTCGGCATTGTGGCAATCGGGCAAGGTGTCCGTTCTAATCATCAATATCCGCTGTTTCGCAAACTCCGGCCGCACGGCACCTATTTTTCGGAATTAAAGCCGGATGGCGGCGGGTCTTCCATTCTTCAGGCACTAGCCGCGAGAGCCGCTAAACAACATGCCCCTCATGCACACTGGTATATTGATGGCGGCACGCCACTTCCTCTGCAGTCGCAACTGGTTACCTGTGTTTCTTACGCCGCTCTTACTCCAGTTCGTGCCCGCTTACAGAAGAAAATTCAGAAGTCGTTTGAGTCCGGCATGGGATCGGAACTGCTCCGTACTTCCTTGGCGCAGATGCAACCGCAAGAGGTCGGCATGGATTCCGGCTCTGACGCGGCTCTGAATCACTTTCAATTGAGCTTGTTTACGGAAGGTTCCGGCACGCAGATTTACAGCACCACGTTTGTGCAGTGGGCAGCACGGGAAGCATTACGCCGTGCGCAGCCGCTCACCCTGTTCGCCCGTTTCGCTCCCCGGCAGCACGAAAGCTCGATGCAGGAATTGCTGGCAGAAGCAGAACGCTCTCCAGTCCTCGATCCCCAAGGTTCCTTGATTGATGCGGATATGGGCGCTTACTATACGTGGCTGAACCAGCAACGTCTGCCCGGCGCAGAAGAAGCGCATTTTTTGGCTTGGTTTGAAAACCAGCGTGAGGCTATTGTGGTTGGTCCGGGGTTTGGCAAAGGTGTCACAAGCAAAGAGGCTGTTTCTTTGCCTTCTCTTGTAGCTAGAATTTCCTGAATTTCCTGTAAGATACTTTCTGCTATGTCTTTTGCTGCAAAGAGCTTTCTTTATGCACTCCTGATTGCCACTCTTTCCGCACAAGGACCGGGAGGCGGAGGCCAATTTCGGGAAGCAGTTCAGCTTGACCTGGAGGGAAAGGGTGCGGAAGCACGGCAACTCCTCCAAAAAAGCATCGACTCCGCTTCCACTCCAGTGGCCAAAGCCAATGCGGAACGTGCCATGGCTATATCCTGGGGCTTTGAAGGCAATTGCCGCAAAACCGCTGAATACGAGCAGATGGTGATTCAGTACTGGACCACCCAGGAAAAAGAAAATCCGGGCAATGCTTTCTATCAGCAAGGGGAAATGGCCAATGAAGCAGCGCGGGTATGTATTGACGCAGGGGATTTAAATACTGCCGCTGAGTTGTATCGCAAAGGGTATGATCTCGGGATCAAGGAACCGAACATCTCCGCTGACCGAAAAGCCTTGTGGGATTTTCGCTTGGCACATGCGGAAGCGCGCATTGCAGCGCGTCGCGGCAGCCGTGCCGAGGCGGAAAAGCACATCGCTCTAGCAAAAGCCGCATTAGAAAAGATGACTCAACTGCGTACCCAGCAGAATCCCTTCTTTCCTTACCTGACTGGATATGTAGCTTTTTACCTGGGCGACTACCAAAAAGCTTTCACAGACCTTCAGCAAGCGAACCAAACGGACCCTTTTATCCAGTGTTTGCTTGGCCAAACCTATGAAAAGCTTGGCAAGAAAGAGGAAGCAATGGAATGCTACCGAAAAGCGGCGGCCACAAACGCCCATAATCCGCCAGCAGCTTTTGCGCGTCCTTTTGCCCGAAAGAAGCTCAGTTAAAAGGGATCTTTTAGCGCATTTCTGTGCATAACAGCATATATAAAGAGACGGTTTAGCCTTAACAAACCCTCCCGACAGAGCCTTCCGGGTTGATAGACTTTAAGTGCTCAAACCAAGCATGATTGAGGTGAAAATGCAGACCATGCGTAAAACAGCCCTAGCCATATCCGCTATCTCCGTTCCCTTTGTTTTCTCAACATATTTATTTGCACAAAATCCTTCTACACCCACGCCTAGCCCGGTGAAAGCCCCCCCGTCGGTTTCCCCCACTGCTCCTCAAGCTCCTGCAGAAGCGCCCGCGCGTGCTCGGCCAGCCAGACCCGCTGCTTACCCGACTCGCCCACCTGCGGACCCGGCGGTTGTGGAAAGAGGCAAAGCTCTTTACGGCGTGAATTGTAACTTCTGCCATGGCTCCGATGCGCGCGGGGGAGAGGGTGGACCGAATCTGCTCCGCTCGGAAATGGTGCTGAATGACAAAAATGGGGAAAATATCGCGTCCATCGTCCAGAATGGACGTCCGGATCAAGGCATGCCGAAGTTCCCCTTCAACATGACCCAGATCTCCGAAATTGCCACCTATATCCATAGCTTCACCGTGGGTGGTTATGACGTTTCCCGCATGACTCCGCCCAGCATTCTGGTGGGAGATGCCAAAGCCGGACAAGCGTATTTCGGTTCCAAATGCGCTTCTTGCCACTCCGTCACAGGAGATTTGAAGGGACTCGCCACCAAAGTTCCAGACCCTAAGCAATTGCAGAATACTTTCCTGATGCCAGGCAGTGTTCGGAGCGCGCAAGTGCCCATCCGAGTCGCTCCCACTACGGTAACCGTGTCCCTCCCTTCCGGCCAAAAGGTGGAAGGACGGCTTCTGCGGATTGATGATTTCATCGTGACTCTGTTGGATGCAGATAACACGCAGCGAACCTTCCGCCGGGATGGCGATACACCAAAGGTGGAAGTTCATGATCCCGTGGAGCCTCACAAAGACTTACTGCCCACTTACACCGACAAAGATATCCATAATCTGACTGCGTATTTGGTGACGTTGAAATGAAGAAAACAAGTAATCTGCTATTACAGGCATCCTTTTGGTTGATCCCTGCCCTTACGACAGCGCAAGGCTTAGACCCGGCGCTGATGATGAAACCCTTGGGTGAATCCTGGCCAACCTACTCCGGTGACTATAGCGGACGCCGTTACAGTTCCCTGACCCAGCTAAACCAAAGCAACGTCAAAAACTTGACCCTAAGCTGGGTGACCAAAGTCACTGCAGGGCTTGGCACTGGTGGCGGGGGGCGTGGAGGCTTCGGAAATGCGGCTGCTCCCACCATTGTTGGCGGAGAAGGAACAACGGATGTAGGCGGGGGTGGCTTCGGCACCGGAGCCAATATCCGTGCTTCTATTTTGCAGGTGAACGGCGTGCTTTATGTTTCTACGCCGGACAATGCCTGGGCAATAGATGCTCACGATGGCCATGAGATGTGGCATTATTTTTGGAAAACAAAAGGCGGCACGCATATTGGTAACCGCGGCTTGGGAATGTGGGGCAATTGGCTCTACATGGAAACACCGGACGATTACCTGATCTGTCTGGATTCCAAAACCGGAAAAGAGCGCTGGCACAAAGAAATCGCAGATTTTAATCTGCAGTACTTCTCCACCATGTCTCCTATCGTGATCGGGAATCATATTCTGATTGGCACGGGAAACGACCTGGATGAGCCGGGTTACATTGAAGCACGCGACCCGGAAACAGGCGACGTCCAATGGCACTTTTCATACGCTTCCCATGAAAAAGGGCGACCCGGGTTTGGAAACCTGGGGCAGCCTGGACGGAGCACGGCATGGAGCAGGAAACGTATGGATTCCCGGTTCTTATGATCCGGAAACCAACTTGTACATCGTTGGCAC
Organism: Bryobacterales bacterium; assembly: GCA_963791675.1. Lineage (GTDB taxonomy): Bacteria > Acidobacteriota > Terriglobia > Bryobacterales > Bryobacteraceae > JALYXI01. The sequence continues at coordinate 68,844 of CAWBTD010000017.1, read as the reverse complement.
AGGCAACCCGTCGCCAGCCTATACCAATCCGCCAAGCCGGGCTGGAGACAATTTATATACCTGCTCCATTGTGGCGGTAAATGTGGATACCGGCAAAATGGCTTGGTATTACCAGTTGAATCCACACGATACCCATGATTGGGATTCCACGGAAACTCCGATTCTGGTGGACGGAGACTTCGACGGAAAGCCGAGAAAAATGGTGATGCATGCGGACCGGAACGGCTATTTCTATGTGCTGGATCGCGTGACGGGCGAACACCTGTTGACTAGTAAATTCTCCAAGGCGGCGAATTGGGCAAAGGAAATCAATGCGAAAGGCCAAACGGTTCGCAACGTGGAAAAGGATTCCACAGTTCCAGGTTCGCTGGTTTCGCCGAATAATTCGGGCGCTACCAACTGGCCGCCAGCGGCCTACAACCCGGAAACAGGCTTGATGTATGTACCGACCGCTGAATCCTACGCCATGTATTACCTCACGGAAACCGATCCCAGAGGAGCGATGGGACTGGGCGGCAAGGAAGAAGACGGTGTGGGATCGTTGGGCGGATTCTTAACGGCCATTGACTACAAAACGGGCAAAGTGGCCTGGCAGCACCGTTATCCGGGTACCGGCGGCGGATTAGGGAATGGAATGCTGACCACAGCCGGAAAACTGCTGTTTGCAGGAGACGCCGGAGGCAATCTTGTTTCCTACGACCCAGCAAATGGCAAGATTCTTTGGCATTCCCACATTGGCCAAGTCTCCAATGCCCCCGAAACCTACATGCTGGATGGTCACCAATACGTTTTGGTAGCAACTGGCGACACCCTCTACTCTTTCTCGCTGTACTGATCCCAAGGGCAAACGGGAGAATCACCACGTAACCGATTCTTCCGTTTGCAACGTTATGCAACTCGACGATCAACAGTTCACCTCCATCAGCAAGGCGTTATCTGATCCCAAGCGTTATGCCATGCTGCAAAAAATCGGAAGCTCAGAAAAAGCGCCAACCTGCTCTTGTCTACGCGAGTGGGTCGAGCTTTCCCCTGCTACGGTGTCTCACCATTTGAAAGAACTGGAAAATGCGGGGCTGATCGAGGTGAAGCGGGAAGGCAAGTTCGCACACTTAACACTGAAACGTGATGTGTGGAACGCTTACCTCAAGCGATTAACGGCCATCTGATCCCGACTTCAAGCCGTAAGGTCTCCTGAAAACTTTTGCACTCCTGAATCGTTCCAGCAAATCGTCACATCATTTCGATAGACATCAAAATGACGAGACAAGGTTTCGTCGGAAGGATTGGACACAATGAGCAAGTTAGCAGGGAAAGTAGCAGTAGTAACAGGTGCATCGAAAGGCATTGGCGCTGCCATTGCAAAACAGCTTGCCGCAGATGGAGCCAGCGTAGTAGTGAACTACGCAACCAGCCGTGATGGCGCGGATAAAGTAGTCGCGGAGATCACAAAGAACGGCGGGAAAGCCGTTGCCATCGGCGCAAGCGTAGCAAAGGAAGCAGAAGTAGAAACGCTGTTCTCGGAAGCAAAGAACCAGTTTGGAAAAGTAGATATTCTGGTCAACAATGCCGGCGTGTACGGATTAAGTCCGTTGGAACAGATAACAGAAAAAGAATATAGACGTCAACACGATACCAACGTGCTTGGGCTGCTTTTGACCACAAAAGCGGCGCTCCCTTACTTTCCAGCAGAGGGCGGAAGCGTCATCAATATCAGCTCGGTAGTGAGTACTTTAGCTCCCCCTGCCTCTTCTATCTACGCTTCTACCAAAGGTGCCGTAGATACAATCACCAAGTCCTTAGCCAAAGAACTCGGGCCGCGTAAAATCCGCGTGAATGCCATCAGTCCTGGGCTGGTAATTACGGAAGGCACGCAATCGGCGGGCATTGCTGGCAGTGAGTTCGAAGCAGGCGCGGTTGCCTCTACTCCGCTTGGACGTGTTGGGCAACCAGAGGACATTGCGCCGCCAGTCTCTTTCCTGGCATCAGAAGATGCGCGCTGGATCACAGGCGAGACGATTTATGTTTCCGGCGGTGCGGCGATATAACGGATGTTGTGGTCTGTTATGATGTTTCCGCAACTAATAACGAGGAGGCTTGAGCGGCAGCTTGAGCCAGGCAAGGCCAATATCTCGATCCATGTTGTCGGAGCTAGTTGTGGAAGCATCATAGAACAGGGCCAGTTTGTTCCCGGTCTTCACTACGGAGGGCATCCCGATACAGCGCTTGCTCCAAAGGCAGTTTTTTCGATCCAGAACTATTGCCCGCTGTTCTTGATTCCAACGGTTCAGGTCCTTGCTCCAATAGACCCAGATGCTTTCGGTATACTCGCCTTGGGGATCAAGCCCGATATGGTTGGTGAACAAAAACCATGTTCGGTTTGACGACTCAAAGTATAAAGCAGAGTTCTCGATCTGTTGAGCCAAAGGCAGCACCGGCGTGGCATCGATCTTCCACCTTGTGTCCAGATCTTTCGTTCGTGCGATGGATAGCGTTCGCTGGAGCAAGCGTTTCGGGCCTTGTGTAAATGCAGCAGCGCTGAAAAACATCAGGTATTCGTCGCCCTGTTTCACAATCTGCCCCGGACTCGCGGTATCTGAGTAATACGTGTCCGGCACGGTTCGGAAAGGAATCAATTCCTTCTGCTTGATCCAAGGGCCTTCTGGACGAGGGCTCTTCGCCGCCAGTGTGAAATAAGGAACGGCAGGAATGCGGTTTGGCGGCGCGGTAGTTTTCCGCGAGCCAACGTAGAACATGTGCCATTCCCTTCCATCAAACACGGTCCAAGGAGAACTAGCTGTTCCTGCGTCGTCCTCACCTGATTTGCCCAGATCCAACACGGGACCTTTCAGTTCCCAATGCTGCAAGTCATGGCTAATTGCCAGACAAGCTCGCCACCCCGTTGGGCCTGCACCGTCATAGTGGAGAAAGTAAGTATCACCCGCTTGGAAGCAGATGGCTTCGCGGGCGCCAAGGTAGTCGCATTGAGCTGGACCTTGGCCATGCCGGAGAATCGGACCGGAATCTACTGCTTCCAGCCGAAGTGTGGCAGTCGGTCGCCCATCTGGGTAGGCCAAGGCAGCGATGGGTGGCAACATCGCAAAGCGAAGAATCGCTCGACGGCTCAAGTTGCTGAGAGAGTCTTCGCTCAAGTCTTCCCTAGCTTTTGGCTACTTCTTCAGTTTCTTTTCTGAAAACCCTTGCCAGACATATTCCAAGGCTTCCGGCAGAGTTTGTTGTTTTACAGCGCGGTCCGTATGCCCGGCATTGGTCGCAAATACAAATTGGTAGTGGTAGTGTTTAGCCGCTAGCACCTTCGCCATGTTCTCATTCGCCAGAACCCAATCATGCATGTTGTCGCGCATGATGTTGGGATTGTAGTTATCCCGATCTCCGACCTCCATCCAGAGGCGGATCGGCTTGGCCTTGGTATTGGGAATGAGCCGTTCATGAAACTCCCAGGCTCCATGAGGAACCTTTGGATCCCATGGCCACTGTTGATTCACATAAGTACCGGAGTAAGTCAGAACGCGATGGTAAAGCTCCGGGTGATACCAAGCCATAATCAAAGCCGCCGAACCGCCGGAACTGCCGCCCATGGTGGCTCGTCCATCCGGATCTTTGGTTAACTTCACATTGGCTTGCTTTTCCACCAATGGAAGTACTTCCTGTTCCACGAACTCCGCATATTTGCCGGACATAGTGTCATATTCCAGGCCGCGTTCACTTCCTTGTGCATCGCCACTGCCGTTGCTGATGGAAATCGCCACCATTACCGGCACTTTATGCTGCGCAATCAAACTGTCTAACGCTGTAAACAAGGCTCGATCAGGACCATCCGCGCCCACAATAAAAGGCGCAATCGTTCCCGGCACATACTGTTTCGGTACATACACCGCAACCCGGCGCGTGTAAGGCGCGGGATGGCTGGTGGTGACGTCCAATTTGGAAGGCTCTTTGGGATCTGGCGTACCGAATGTATTCGGCTCACGCGCAATGCCAGGGTAGAACTTGCTGTCCTTTGACTCCATGGTGAAATTCACCACTGTGCCTTGCGGAGCGCCTTCCGGTACAGTCATTTCCGGCGCAGGATTATGTGTAGGTCCCAGGATAAAGTTACCGTCCTCGGTTGGTGAAGGAACCGCTCCGTCCGGCAATTCTTTCGCCGTGACATAACCGGGCGTATGAGGATCGCGGGTGGGCGGCGGGGTACGAGGAGGCCGCGCAGGTGTAGCTGGTGCTTGACCCGCAGCAGGAGTTTGGGCTGGAACTGGCACAGCTACCAAACCGATCAAAGTCACAATGCTGTAAAAGCGAAACGACACGGGAAAAATCTTATCATCGATCGTCCTCCATAGCCAGTCCTGCATGGAACAACTGCATGGAAGGACCCGTAATGCTCCGGCTGCACATATAATGAGGACTTAACAGCTTTCAAACGAAAGGATTTACTATGCGGCTCGCCTCCGGTGCTTCTCTGGCCATCTTTCTCACTTTCTCCGCCATGTCGCCCATCAGCGGACAAGGGCAAAATAACGAAGTCTCTCGCGTGGTGGAAGGGGGCGGCATCTCCGCTCCGGGTTGGACCGGTAAGATTGACGCCAACGAAGAAAAGTCGGGACAAACCCTGAACAACGCCAAGTTCGCGCAGGAAGGGAAAGCCATGCATGTCACGACCGGCCCTGCAGTAACGTATTGGAATCCGGCCAACAAAGCAACTGGCAATTACACGGTGAAGGCTACTTTTAAAGAGCCCAAGTACATGAATCTGAACAGCCATCCGCACCCCTATGGAATCATGGTGGCGGGTAATGACCTGGGAACTGCACAACAAAGCTACCTTTATTGCGCGGCCTATGGAAACGGAAACTTCATTGTGCGCGGGTTCGGCCCTGATGCATTCCAAGTGAATGGCAGACGGGGCGAAGCGAATGCGGCAGTGAACAAAGCTGCTGGTCAGGGCGAACCCGTTACACAGGAAATTGCCGTTTCCGTAAAAGGAGATCGCGTCGAGTGTGCCATCAATGGCACTGTGGTAGGAGGATACGATAAATCTTCCCTGGTCACGGCTGGCAAATTGAAATCCACCGACGGTGTGTATGGGCTCCGGTTCGCGCACAACACAGAGGTGATTGTTACCGGACTGGGCATCTCACACTAAAACCCAAGGATGAATGTGGAATTACTATGTGGGGAAATTAGTGCCCATGAGATTGAAGAGGAAATTCCGTTCTTGTGCTCATTTATCGAACAGCTGCCTTCGGCTGAAGTTGATGTGATCTACGGCTGGGGATGCCACACCGATCACGCATGGAAGCAGCATATGATTCCCACGATCGGGATAAAAGATTGGATCGAGGATAGTATCCGGCTTGGCATTTATACGCCAGGCCATTGTGACCTGATTATTTCAAAGGGTGAGAGTCTAAAGATTGTGTTGTGTCATGAGTGTGACATCCACATAGAAACCGGAGACCGCGCGATTATCGAAGAGTGCGTATCGCGATGGCTGGAGAAAGGGTACTCGGTTTCTCGCAGGCGCATTTCGGCAGGAAAGGGCTGGTTCCATGTCTGGTCAGCGCAAGATGCACTTTTCGCTCTCGACGCACAGAATTAAAACGAATCTTACCAAGCTTCCTAACTGATCAGCACTGAGTGATACTGCATTAGAACGCTAAGATATCTATCCAAGGGAAAGCTTTTGCCCTTTGAGGATAATCGCTTCCGATTCTTATGCTCATCAATGCTGCGCTCGCGCTTTGCTTGTTTCTGGTGAACCTCTACATCACGTGGCCTCTTTTTTTCACCTACTACGTGAAGCACATGTTCTCCATCGAGGCAGCATACATCGCGCTAACGCGTTACGCCGCTGAGAATTGGTTTGACCTTAGCTGGTTTCCGCTCTGGAATGCTGGCGAACCGTTTCAAAATTCCTACCAACCCGGACTGCCACTAGCTTCCGCTGTGGTCACCAATTTACTCCATCTCAACCCGGCACTGGGTTACCACATTGCCATTGCCTTGTTCTATTGCGTTGCGCCAGTTGGCTTTTTTTTCTTGATTCTTCGTATGTCAGGTCGGCGCGATGTTGCGTTTTGTTCCGCACTTTTTCTTTCCTTGCTTTCGCCTTCCGGTTTTCTGGTGCCTACCATTCGCCACGATATGGGCAGCGTATGGTATGCGCGACGTTTTCAAACATTGATTTTCTTCGGGGAAGGCCCGAATGTGAGTGGCTTAAGCCTGATGCCATTTGGGTTGTGGGGAGTTTACGAAGTGTGCCAACGCATCACGCCGCTTCGCTTCTCCTTAGCGGCTGTAGCGCTTGCTGGCACGGTGATTGTGAGTTGGCCAGCAGGCGTAGTGATGGTGGCAGGCGTAGTCGCGTTTCTGCTTTCCCGCCGAATTGAGCAACTGCGCACGGATTGGTGGCGAGTGGCGCTGTTAGCGGGAAGTGCTTACGCCTTGATCGCTCCTTGGATGCCGCCCTCCACGGTTCGCGATAACCAGCGCAACTCACAGATGATCGGCGGCCCTTACCATTACACAGCAAAGCACGTCCTTTACTTTGGCCTGTTGTTCTTATGCACTGCTGCGCTTCGCTGGCTCCTGCGGAATGCTGCTCCTGCGCTGCAGTTTGCAGGGTATTGGACGGTCTTTCTGGGAGCAATCGCGCTTGGCGCCTATTGGGGCGGAATTGCTTTGTTTCCGCAACCGGAACGCTTTCACCTCGGACTGGAATTTGCATTGGTGCCGCTGATGGCATACGCCGTTGTTTTCGCATTGCGAGTGCGACGGGAGATCTGGATCGCGGGTCTCGCCATTCTTCTGATTGCTTCTTTCTCCCAAGCAAAACGCTACCGGCGTTTTGCGGATCGTCTTTCTGTTCCCATCAAGATCGAGAGCACGCTTGAGTACCAAGTATCGCGCTGGTTCGCCGATCACTTGCCCAATCAACGCGTGATGGCCACGGGGTCTGTTGGCTTTTGGATGAATGCCTGGTCTGATACTCCGCAAGTAACGGGCTGTTGCTTGCCTGGAATGCCGAACCCGATTAGTTGGATTGTGGGGTATGCCGTTCCTTCCGGCGACGGAGCGGGCAGCCATGACGCGGAATACTCGCTGCTTTGGATGCGTGCATTTGGTGCACACGCAGTGATGCTTGGCGGAGCACTAACACGCGATTCTTACCGCGATTGGCGACAGCCGATGAAGTTCGAAGGAGTGCTTCCAAAATTGTGGCAGTCAGGAGACGACAGGATCTACTCCATTCCTTCTCGCACGCTTTCGTTGGCCCATGTAGTTCCTCGCGCGGCACTCGTGTCTAAGCCTCCACAGAACGGTTTAGATATCGCCGCACTGCAAACATTTGTGGCAGCGTTGGAAGATCCAACGCTGCCGGTTGCTACATGGCAATGGGAGAACCGCCATGCTGCTGTGATTAGCGCTACGCTTGCCTCTGGCCAACTTCTTCATGCGCAGGTAACTTACACTCCCGGCTGGCATGCTGCGGTAGGTAACCGTGCTGTTCCGGTTGCTCCAGATGGCCTTGGTTTACTCACGATTGATCCGCATTGCCAAGGGAATTGTCAAGTAAAACTTGACTATAACGGCGGCATCGAAATGCAGAGTATTCGTGTGTTGAGTTGGTTTGTTAGGATCGCACTTCTTGTGTGGATCTTGTGGTCGGTGTTCTTGCGCAGACACACAACTCTCCAAAATGCAACACAAACTCCCCAACGTGCTTAGTGCTGAAAGCGTGTGCAATGTGTCGGAATAGCCCGAGATACGGTGCGATTCCGGAATAGCGGATGGTATTTTCCACTAGATTTGCACAGGTTCGGTGGAAACCGTGAAGAACCTGTTTCCCCTTGGTGGGCCGCCTTACAAAATTCCTTTCCCTTCCTCGATCCAAATCAATCGATTCACTGATACACTATTGAAATTCTGTTTCAGGCCGCTTGGCCATTCCACGGAGAGCTTGGTTATCTTGTCATCGAGACCGAGTCCAAACGTAAGAGCAAGATCACTCTGAGAACAGTAGCTGCCGCCACTGCGGACCATGTTCCATTGTTTGCCTGAAGCACTTTCCACGCGCACCACTGCCCCTAACCCGCTGCGGTTTGATTTGGTGCCGGAAAGGCGAATGGAAAGCCAGTGGTTTCGATTCGCGCCATCATTGCGGTACAGATAGGCGGGACCGTTATTGGTAGTCATCAAAATATCCAGATCCCCATCACGGTCGATATCCGCATAGGCTGCGCCACGTGCCAGTACAGGGCGGGAAAAATCCGGACCTAATTGTGTGGAGACATTTTCAAACTTGCCTTTGCCCAAGTTGTGAAACATCAATGGTGGCTGGCGGAACTTCACTTTTGGCTGGATATGCTCAATCTCTTCTTCGGTGTGTCCATTGGCGGCGAATATGTCCGAGTATCCGTCCAAATCATAATCCAAGAAGAAGGCACCAAACGTTAAACTCAGCAAGCTGGCGCGGCCCACGCTGGAACGGGGTGCTTCATCCACAAATAAACCGCTTCCATCGTTGTGGTAAAGTCCTAGCATCTGATTGGAAAAGTTCCCCACTAATAAGTGCTGATAGCCAGAGCGGTCATAGTCCATCGCATCTGCTCCCATTGCTCCTCGCGCCACTCCGTCTTCGCCAAAAGCCACTCCCGCCGAAACTCCTTCTTCCGTGAACGTGCCGTTCTTGTTGTTGCGATACAGCTTGTTTGGCTGCGTATCATTGCTGACAAACAGATCCGGCCATCCATCGTTGTTGTAATCCAGCACCACAACTCCCAAGGATTTGCTGGTCGGGTCTCCGACACCGGCTTTTACGCTGACGTCTTCAAATTTTCCATTTCCTAAGTTGTGATAGAGCTTGGAAGGAGCGCCCTTGGACGATTCCGGCGTGCAATACGATTTTGTGGAGCCATCCATGGAGCACCACAGGTCTGTTTTCGGCGTCCACTGGATGTAATTCGCCACAAACAAGTCGGCCTTGCCGTCACGGTCATAATCAAACCATGCCGCGCTGGTTCCGAAGTTTGCATTGCGGATGCCGGAAGCGGCTGTGACGTCGCGAAATTTGCCGTTGCCCAGATTATGGAATAATCGGTCGCCCTCTAAAGCTGTAATGTAGATGTCGGGCTTCCCATCGTTGTCATAATCAGCTACGGCAATGCCCATGGCGTACATCTCGATATCGAGTCCGCTGCCCGCAGTGATGTCGGTAAACGTCCCATTCCGGTTATTGCGGTAGAGCGCGCTGGTGTACTTTTTTGATTTCGGCGTCCAATCTTTGCTATTGAGCAGCACAATATCCGGCCAGCCGCTGCCGTCCGAATCGATGAAAGCGCAGCCTGAGCCCATGGTTTCGGGAAGGTACCTCTTGCCGAACGCTCCATTGTGATGGGTGAAGTGTATACCCGCGCTTGCTGTGATATCCGTGAACCGGATTCCACCACCTCCTTCTGGACGGGCGGCAAACCCAATTGCTGCCAAAGCAGCCAGAACAGCACTGAACCGGAATCCGTATTTGCTTCGAAGAGATAACAATCTCTGATCTCCAGCGATTATTATATGGTGGTGTACCCGAAGCTTTTTGTGCTGCTTCTGCTGATGGCAGTTTCCGCTGAGCAGGACAGGTTATGGCATTACCGCAATCTGGGCAAGGCATTTTACGAAAATCCGACGACTCAGAAGGAAGCAGTGGAACAATTTCGGAAGGCATTGGAAATGTCTCCGCGTTCTGCTCGGGAGCGGGTCAACTACGGGCTTGCCTTACTCAAAGCTGGGGAAACCAAGCAGGCAGTAAGTGAACTAGAGCAGGCACAACGCGAAGACCCCTCCATTCCCCACACCTGGTTCAACCTGGGAATTGTGGCCAAGCGCGAGGGAGAGTATGAGCGCGGCCTTGCGCAAATGCAGCAGATGGCAAAACTAGTGCCAGACGAGCCGACCGTGCATCACAACCTTGGAGCACTCTACAAATTAGTGGGCCGGAACGAGCAAGCGGTGCATGAATTTGAACTGGCGGCCAAACTCGACCCCAATTTGGCTGCCCCGCATTTCCAACTTTATAACGCTTACCGGCAAGGGGGCCGCACCGCTGATGCTGCCCGAGAACTAGCATTGTTCCAGGAATGCAAGAAGAGGCAGGAAGGCGCTCCCCTTGCGGAAAACATGGAAACAAACAACTACACGGAAATCTACGAAACAGTGGAGCCTTCCTCGCCTGAGGATTCCGCTGTGACGTTTACAGACCGTGTGCTGGAGCGCAATGTTCAAGGAATTGCGACCTTGGGGCCGGACCTTCTTTCCTGGTCCGCTCGTGGTGTTTCCTGGTACCGGCGTGGCCTAACGCGAGTAGAACATTCCGGTCTGAATGAGTTGAAAGATGTGGTAGCGATAGCTGCGGGAGATTACGACAATGACGGCTTGCTGGATCTTTGCGTAATCACGAAGGATCACGCAGTTCTTTTCCACAACCAGGGCAATACCTTCCGACCGTCTCCGATTACTCTGCCTGCTGGGCAGTATCAGGGTGCGATCTGGATGGATTATGACCATGACTACGACTTGGATCTCATTCTGCTAGGCGAAAAGCCTCTTCTGCTACGCAATCAGGGTGATGCCGGGTTTACCGATCAAACACAAAGTTTTCCGTTTGCGAAGGGCAACGCCACGGCAGCAACTGTGACTGCCATACGTCCGGAAACACCGGCCCGTGACTTGGCTGTTGCGTACAGTGACCGCGAAGGAGTGTTGTACCAGGATCAACTGAACGGAAAGTTCGCAGCCATCCCGATTCCAGCGCTCCCCAAGGGCGCGCAGCGTCTTCACTCCGCCGATCTGAATCATGACAGTTGGCTCGATTTGGAAGTAGCCTTTCCTTCAGAGGCCGTGTTTCTGGAGAACCAACACGGTTCCTTCCGCAAGTCAGCCAGTCCGGCAGGCACTTCCACAAGGGAAAGTATGGCGTCTGGGGCGTTATGTGAAGGCTCGCCTTCCGCAAGGAACGGCAGCGGATTTCACCGACATGCTCAGTCTGGATTGGAATGTTGCCGGGCTCAGCAAAGAGGGTACTCTGCATTTGCTGGAAAATCAGACCACTCTCAAGGGGAAATGGCTACGGGTCGGCATTACGGGAATCAAGAACGTGAAAACGGCGGAATCCGCCACGGTGGAAGTGAAGGCCGGTGCGCTTTATCAGAAAGCGATTTACCATGGTGCGCCGCTTCTGTTTCCGTTGAACAATTACCTGGAAGCCGATACCGTTCGAATTACCTGGCCAAATGGGCTGATTCAAAACGAACCACAGCAGAAAGCAAATCAGACACGCACTTTCCCCGAGGCACAGCGCCTTTCCGGTTCCTGCCCCATGATCTTTACCTGGAGTGGAACAAAGTTTGAATTCATCACGGATGTATTAGGCGTGGCTCCCCTTGGTGCCAGCTCCGGTGACGGCAACTATTTCCCTGTCGATCATGATGAGTATATTCAGATTCCCGGCAAGAGCCTTCAGGAACGGGAGGGAAACTATGAGGTGCGCGTTACCGAGGAACTTCATGAGGTCTCCTATATCGATCAAATCCAGTTGATTGCCGTGGATCACCCGGAAGGGGAGGAGATTTTCACAAACGATAAATTCAAGTCTCCTCCCTTCCCTGATTTCCAACTATTTGGAGTCACAAAACGGATCTATCCTGTTTCGGCGCATGACGGCCATGCCAAGGATGTGCGTGCTTCCCTGCTTGCGAAAGACCAGGTCTATCCAACAGGCTTTGACCGGGATTACACGGGAATTGCGGATCTCCATACGCTGGATCTGGATTTCGGAAGCGCTGCGCCGGATGGCCGCGCGGTGCTGATTCTGAATGGTTGGGTAGATTGGGCGGATGGCAGCACGTTTCTGGGAGCTTCTCAGCAAAAATCGGGTGGGCTGACCATGCCTTATTTGCAGGTGCAGGATACTAAAGGGCAGTGGAAAACAGTGATCCCGGACATGGGCATTCCCTCTGGAAAGCCGAAAACAATCTCAGTGGATCTCACAGGAAAGTTCTTGTCTCCATCGCGGAAGGTTCGCATCGTCACCAGCCTGTGCGTGTATTGGGATGAGATTTTTATGAGCGAGCACACCGCTCCGGCTAACGTGCGTCTCAGGCCAATCGATGCGGCGAGTGCGGATCTCCACTATCGCGGCTTTTCCACTCCGTTGATTGATCCACACCGCACACAGCCGGAACAATTCGATTATTCCCGCGAGATGCCGCTTTCCCAGTGGAACCCTACGCCCGGACTTTACACCCGCTATGGCGATGTTCACAAACTTGTGAATGCGGTGGATGACAAACTAATGGTGATGGGTTCTGGTGACGAGGTTCGGCTTCTGTTCCCGGCGACGCTTCCCGCATTACGCAAAGGTTGGTGCCGGGACTTCTTGCTTTTGGTAGATGGATGGGCCAAGGATGCGGATGCCAATACGGCCTTTTCGCAATCCGTGGAGCCTTTGCCTTTTCATGGAATGAGCGCATATCCCTATCCAGCGAACGAACACTATCCCGATGATGCGGAGCACCGAAAATACAAAGAGGAGTACCTGATTCGCCCTGCACTTCGGTTGATACGGCCTTTACATGAAGCTAATACCACGACCAATTAACACAGCTTGGTTCCAAGGCGGCTTGTTGCTGTTGCTGGTCAACACGGCATATCTGTGGGCCTTCCATTCCGCCACGGTGTTTTACATGGCGAACGTCCTGCTGCATTTGGGTTTGGGACTTGCACTTTCCATTGGTGCGGTTTTGCTGGTACGGCGCACTCCTGCATTAGGTGTTTTCCTGCTGGCTGCAGCTTTGGGAATTTATCTGGCGATTGGAGGCAATACCAGCAATCATCGTCCAGTGCTTTGGCTGCATATCGCAGCAGGACTGGTTGCTGTAGCGGCATTGGTTCCGGTGATCCGGCTGCGGAGCAAGAGATTTCAGCAATGCTTTGTGGCTGCTTGTGTATTGGTAGTGTTGTGCCCGGCCCTTGCTTCTGTGTATCGCCGCAAGTATCCGAACCCGCATGACCGAATCCGAAATCCCATGGTTGCTCCTGTTTCCATGGAAGGCGAAGGCGGTGGACCTAAATCGCCGTTCTTTCCATCGTCCATTCAGACCAACACAGGCAAAACCATTTCCGCTGAATTCTTTATGGATTCCAAAGGTTGTGGCGAGTGCCATCAGGAAATCTATAAACAGTGGAACAGTTCCGCCCACCACTTCGCGTCATTCAATAATCAGTTCTACCGGAAATCTATTGAGTACATGCAGGACGTAACTGGCACACAATCCAGCAAGTGGTGCGCTGGTTGCCATGACCATGCCCTGCTTCTGAATGGCCGCTGGGAAAAGCCGGTTAAGGAACAGATCGATACACCGGAAGCTCAGAATGGCCTGGGTTGCATGTCCTGCCACTCCATCACAAGCGTGGATAGTTCCATGGGCAATGCTGGCTATACGATTAACTTTCCTCCGCTTCACGAACTCGCCAATAGCAAGAACCCTTATATACGGCAGATCAATCATTTTCTGACGTATCTTGCCCCTGAACCGCATCGTCGTACTTTTCTGAAGCCTTTCATGCGGGAGGATTCTGCCGAGTTCTGCGCTTCCTGCCACAAAGTTCATTTGGATGTTCCTGTGAATAACTACCGCTGGTTCCGAGGCTTCAACGATTACGATAATTGGCAAGCAAGCGGTGTTTCCGGCCAGGGGGCAAGGTCGTTCTACTACCCCACTCAGTCGCTTACCTGTTCCGGCTGCCACATGCCGTTGGTGAACTCGCACGACCCTTCGAGTCATGCAGGAAAGATTCATTCCCATCGATTCCCAGGAGCGAATACTGCACTTCCTTCCGTGAACCAAGATCGTGATCAGCTCGACGCGACCATGAAGTTCCTCCAATCCGGCTTCATGTCCGTAGATATTTTTGCTGTTTCCCCTGTCACGGAAAATGCCCGTGGCACGGAGATGCTCCGACGAAAAGCAGAGACGCCGCAAGCGGAAACCGGCTTCGCGGTAGGGGAAGAAGCCGAGCAGACTGGTCCTGCTGTGCTGAAAGCGGTAGGGCAATTGGCCGCTCCTATCGACCATTCCGGGGCCAAGCTCGAACCCGGCAAAACGGCTCGCGTGGATGTGGTGGTGCGCACGAAAAAGATAGGTCATTTCTTTCCTGGCGGTACGGTGGATTCCTTTGATGTCTGGCTCGAGTTGGAAGGGCACGACGCCACCGGACGCACTGTTTTCTGGAGCGGTAAGGTGGAAGACAGTGGAAAAGGACCAGTAGAGGCGGGCGCGCATTTTTATCGCTCTTACCAGTTGGATGCCGAAGGCAACCCTATCAATAAGCGGAATGCCTGGCAAGCGCGAACCGCTCTTTATGTCCGCCTAATTCCCCCAGGAGCAGCGGACGTGGCACACTTCCGTGTCAAGATCCCCAAGGAGGCAACGGGGCCAATCACATTTACGGCGAAGCTGAATTATCGCAAATTCGCTTGGTATTACACGCAGTGGTCCTATGCGGGGCAGCCTGCGCCGAATCAAGATCCGGCTCTGTTAGATAAAAACCACAATGGCTTGCAGTACTCTTTCTCGCCAGCCAACATTCCCGCCAATGTATCGGGTCCGGTGAAAGACCGCATTCCTGATCTTCCGATTGTCACCATCGCGAAGACCACGGCAGCGATTCCGCTAGGGACCGGCGATTGGAAGATGCTGGCACAAAAACCGGACCGTGAACGATGGAACGACTATGGCATCGGCCTGCTGTTGCAAGGCGATCTGAAGGGTGCGGAAAACGCATTCCGGCGCGTCACCGAAGCAGAACCGGGGTATGCGGACGGTTGGCTAAATGTTGCCCGTGCCTTGATTCAGGAAGGGGAAACCGATGCGGCCAAGCCGTTTCTGGAGAAAGCACGGGCCGCCAATCCTGCTTTGGGCCGCATTTATTTCTTTCAGGCCATGGTGCAAAAGGCAGACGGCGATTATGATGCAGCGCTGGCCTCGCTTCGCATTGTGGAAGGAAAGTATCCGAGAGACCGCGTGGTGCTAAATCAGATTGGGCGCATTCTGTTCTTGAAACGCTGCTATCAGGATGCGTTGACTGCCTTGAACCGCGTCAGCGAGGTTGACCCGGAAGACCTGCAAATGCATTACACCCGTATGCTCTGCTATCGCGGTCTTCATGACGTGGCGCAAGCGGAGCGCGAGGAAAAGCTGTTTCGCCGCTTCAAGGCAGAAGAGTCTGCACAGACCATCACAGCGAAAATGCGTATGTTGAGTCCGGAAGACAACAATGAGCGGCAATTGATTCACGATCACGTCAGTTCCCAATAACCCTGGATGCCCATTCGACAATCACTTTCCCGCATGGCCCAAATGGTGGCCAAGCGGGAAATTTCCCCTGTGGAATTGGTCAAGCTGCATTTACAGCAAATCAGCGCGGTCAATCCCCAAATCAACGCCTTTGTCCGAGTGCTGGATTCTGAAGCCTTGGAATCCGCTCAGCAAGCAGAAGCAGCACTTACCAAAGGCGAGCCGCTGGGACCTCTGCATGGAGTTCCTGTTTCCGTGAAAGACAGTTTCGACATGGCCGGATTGCCGACTTTGTGCGGCAGCAAATTTCGGCTGGGGCATGTGGCGCGTCAGGATGCCACGGCGGTAAAGCGACTCCGCGATGCTGGGGCGATCATTCTTGGCAAAACCAATACACCGGAGTTCCTGAATAACTACGAAACGGACAACTACATCACCGGACGCACCAATAATCCTTGGAACCTCAGCTATACGGCAGGCGGCTCCAGTGGCGGCGAATCCGCGGCAATTGCGGCATTTTGTTCGGCGGGAGGAATCGGCAGTGATGGAGGCGGTTCCATTCGCATCCCCGCGCACTTCACTGGAATCTGCGGATTAAAACCAACCCCAGGCCGGGTGTCGGCGGCAGGACATTTCCCAGAGATTGCGCATCCGGGCGGATTGCTTGGTGTGGCTGGCCCGATGGCACGAACCGCTGAGGATGTGCGTCTGTTATTTTCTGTGTTGGCTGGAGACGACTGGCAAGACCCTTTCTCGGCTCCCGTGCCATTGCGCATTCCTGATCTGAATGGAATCCAAGTTGGCTTCTGGCCTTCGATGTTCGGAACTCCCTATCAAGGAGTAACTCCTTCCGGAATGAAGAAGGTTTTCCCACTGCTGGAAACTCTTGGCTTGCCTGTGGAGTTATTCGAGCCAATTGGTTTCGAGCAAGTACCCG
The DNA here is from genome assembly GCA_963791675.1 of Bryobacterales bacterium. Lineage (GTDB taxonomy): Bacteria > Acidobacteriota > Terriglobia > Bryobacterales > Bryobacteraceae > JALYXI01. Next base: position 52,548 of record CAWBTD010000017.1, on the reverse strand, counting down.
ATCTATGGTTTTTCTTTTTTGAACGGGTATTTGCGCCACTGACACAGCAAGTGTTTGCAGGTCGTGAGAGCGACGCGCACTGGACTGGTACGGAGTTGTTGGAACGCGCCTTGCAGATGCCTGTTCCTTCCGCAACGGATGTGATCCGAAACATGATTGAGCGCGATGCGTTGCGCATCAAGCTCTTCCGGCAAATGGAAAACTTTCCGGTCCTGTTGACTCCGGTGTGTAGTTCTGCAGCCTTTCCCCATCGCAAGCGTCCTTTTGACCTTCTGGAAATGATGAAGCCAGTAACCGTCTTCAACCTATTCGGAATGCCCGCCCTGGTAATTCCTTTCGATATGTCGCCAGAAGGCATGCCCGTTGGAATTCAACTGGCAGCCCGCCCCTGGCAAGAAGAATTGCTTCTGGAAATTGCTGTTCGCTTGGAGAAGGCACGAGGGCCTTTTCCGCAACTCGATATTGGGTGATATCTGGTGTTGTTTTGATATGCTTGTGAAGCAATTTGGCATTCCTGGCGTAAAGAACGAATGAATCGCATCGCTCAGCATCTCCTGTTCACACTACTGACATGCTTCGTTGCTTCCGCTGCCGGGAAGCGCGATTCTGACATCCTGATTTACGGCTGCACGTCGGGCGCGATTACAGCAGCTATCCAAGCCAAGCATCTGGGGAAGTCTGTGATGATGGTTTGCCCGGAAAAGCATCTCGGCGGGTTAACTGCAGGCGGACTGGGATGGACGGATTCCGGCAACAAAGCCGTGATTGGTGGCCTTTCGCGGGAGTTCTACCATCGTGTATGGCAGCACTATGACACACGTGATGCATGGCGCTGGCAGAAACGTGAACAGTTTGGCAACAAAGGGCAAGGAACTCCTGCAATAGACCAAAGCAACCGCACCATGTGGATCTTTGAACCCCATGTGGCCGAGCAGATTTACGAGGGCTGGATCAAAGAAGCCAAAATCTCAGTCTTCCGGAATGCATGGCTGGATCGTGAACATGGATTGAAAATGGAGGGGAATCGCATCACCTCCATGGCCACTCTGGACGGCACCACTTACACTGCCAAGGTATTTATTGATGCCACCTATGAAGGCGACCTGATGGCGGCCGCCAAGGTGGATTACCACGTAGGCCGTGAATCCACGCAGACCTATGGAGAAAAGTGGAATGGCGTGCAGACCGGAGTATTTCAGCACGGTCACAATTTCCATGCAGTGAAAACGCCCATTTCGCCATATGTGGTTCCAGGCGATCCGACAAGCGGAGTGTTGCCGCGCATCAGCACGGAACCACCGGGAACCTATGGGGAGGGAGACAAGAAGGTACAAGCCTATTGCTATCGCATGTGCCTGACTCAGGTGCCTGCGAACCGCGTTCCATTTTCTAAGCCAGCGGGTTACGATCCCAAAGAATATGAGTTGTTGGTTCGCATCTTCGCGGCGGGCTGGCGAGAAACATTTGAGAAGTTCGACGCCATTCCCAACGCTAAGACAGATACCAATAACCACGGGCCTTTCAGCACAGACAACATTGGCCGGAATTGGGATTACCCGGAAGCGAGTTATGAGCGCCGTCGTGAAATCCTTCAGGAACACGTCAACTATCAACAAGGCTGGCTCTACTTCATTGCCAATGATCCGCGTGTGCCGGACGACGTGCGTACGGAGATGGCGAAATGGGGTTTAGCCAAGGACGAGTTTAAAGATAATGGAAACTGGCCGCATCAAATCTATGTGCGAGAAGCACGGCGCATGATCGGCAAATATGTGATGACCGAAAATGAGCTGACCAAGAAGCGGCCCACACCGGAGCCAATCGGCATGGGCTCTTATGGAATTGATTCACACAATATCCAGCGATACATTACGCCGGATGGCCATGTGGAGGATGAAGGCGATATTGGCGTCAGCACCAACGGACCATATCAAATCTCATATGGGGCAATTGTGCCCAAGAGCGGTCAGGCAGTAAATTTATTAGTGCCGGTGTGCCTGTCCAGTTCGCATATCGCGTATGGTTCCATTCGCATGGAACCGGTGTTTATGATTTTGGGTCAGTCAGCAGCTACGGCTGCGGTGATGGCCATTGACGGGAAATTACCCGTGCAGGATGTTCCCTACGAAAAGCTCCGCGCAAGACTTTTAGCGGATGGCCAAGTATTGGAATACCAAGCAGAAACAAACAAAGCAGCAGTAAACAAGTAAAGGAGAAAACAATGATCACACTGGCAGATGCGCGTCGCATAATCGCGGCAGCGGAAAAGAAAGCAGCAGAGATTGGGCAGCCGATGAACATCGCGGTAGTGGACGCGGGTGGCAACTTAGTGGCACATGTCCGGATGGATAACGCTTGGCTAGGAAGTGTCGATATTTCCATCAATAAAGCATGGACCTCTCGTGCATTTGATATCGAAACCAAAGCACTGGCGGAACACAGCCAATCCGGCGGACAGTTTTTTGGCATTCATGCCTCCAATCATGGACGAGTCATGATTTTTGCGGGCGGAATTCCGTTGAAGCGCGACGGCAAGGTCGTGGGGGGCCTCGGTGTTAGCGGAGGATCGGGTGAACAGGATCACGCCGTCGCGGAAGCCGGAAGCGCCGCTATCTAACTGACTTCTTCCTATGCCAATGACACGCAGACGCTTATTGCAAACGCTGGCTTCCGCAGCCGTAGCCGTTACCGCTCCACGTCTTCAGGCCAAAGTGCCGAAAATGAAAATCACGCGAGTTCGGGCTTACCTACCGCCGGAGCCAAACCCCGTCTTCAACCAGAGCGACATTGTGGTGACCGTGGAAACAGATGCGGGCATTACCGGGATCGGAGAGGGCGGCTCCAAAGAGATGCTGGAGCAATGCGCCGGGCGGCTCATTGGCAAAGATCCGCACTTTATTGAAACGCTCTGGCAGGATATGTCGCGCTCCTTTTTCTATCCTGCCGGGCGGGAAAAGCTTCATGCCTTGGGCGCACTTGATCTTGCTCTTGTGGGACATCAAAGGCAAGGTGCAGAACATGCCCGTGCATGAACTGCTGAATGGCGCGGCACGGAATTATTGCGAGTGCTACAACACGGCAGGCATTATTCCCGGCATTCAGCGCGGCATGAGCGTGAAAGAGCGGCGCACATGCCACCATTGAGGCTGGGTATCGGGCATTCCGGATGGGTGCGGCAGATACCCCGGCAAACGGGGTGTTTAATACCCGTGAGCGCGTGCTTGCACTTCAAGAAAACTGCAAGCAGGCCCGTGAAGGAGTGGGAAAGAATGGCGATTGGTAGTCGACTTCCACCAGCGTTTTGACTTGATTGATGCAGTGCGCGGCTGTGATCTGATCGAAGAGTCTGGCGCCGTTCTTTGTGGAAGATCCGGTACGCGCGGAGGCGTTTCACGAGATCTTCCCAAGCTGAGGCGAATGGTGAAGGTGCCCGATCGCGGCAGGCGAAGAGTGGGGCAATCGCTGGGACTTCAATAAGCTGGTGGAAAACCACGATATCGACTATGTCCGCGCCACTCTGCCCAATGTGGGCGGAATCACGGAAATGATGAAGGTCGCCGCGCTCTGCGAGACTCACTTTATCGGCATCGTGCCCCATTTCACCGGACCCATCTCTACGGCTGCGCTGGTGAATTGCCTGAGTACGTTCTCCGGCCCAGTGCTGATGGAGTACAACTTCCAGGGCCGAACACTTCCGCATCTTCCGGTCTGCCTGGATTTCAAAAACGGCAAAGCTGTACCCGAATGATCGTCCTGGTTTGGGTGTGGAACTGGATATGAAACAGTTGAAACTGTTAACGGAAATCACGAAGCCAGTAACAGCTCGGGCGCAGACGTATTTCCGGCCGGATGGCTCTATCACTAACTGGTAGCTTAACTTTATAAAGTGGCAAGACCAATTAGCAGGAGTCCTGCAGCGTAACTGGCGAACATCATTCCAATCAGCCGCCATGTGGAAGCGGAGGCGTTTTGAAACTCCTTCCAGATGAATACACCCCAGATGGCGGCTACCAACGTTGCTCCCTGCCCTAATGCGTAGGAGATGGCTGGTCCTGCTACACCGGAAGCAAGGACGTTGCAGGCAAGAGCAACCATCCAGATCAAGCCACCTAGTATGCCCAACGAGTGAAGACCGATGCCAGCACGGAAATATTCACCATAACCGAGGCCGGCAAGTTTCATAAAGACGGTATTCACTACAAAATTACTGGCAAGTAAGCCTGCCCCAAAAAGAGCAAGCGCGGTGTAAGGTGTTAGCAAGCCGGAATGAATTGGCGTGCTGCTGAACTCAGAGGAAATCGATTGCGCCAACTGTGGGTAGAACGAACCCATCAGCAACCCAGCCACCACAGCGAAGAGCAAGCCTCGGTTACCGCTCTTGCTCTGCCCACGGGCAAGCTGCCGGTATGCTGCGGCAGAAACCAGCATGGCCACGGTAATCAAAACAACGCCACTGAAAAGCAAACCGGCGCTCCCTTTTGGCGTTTCCACGAAACTGATCAAGGTGCCGAGCACCAGTGCTAATCCAACGCCGACCGGAAACGCAATGGCCATCCCTGCCAAACCGATGGCTTCCACCAGAAGAATATTGGAAACATTGAATAGCGCTCCGCTCAGAATCGCTTTGCTAACGGCGGTGGAATTTGCTTGCGCCAGATTGCTGAGTGCTGGCGCGCCAGCCTGGCCAAAGCTGCCAAGTGTGAACATCAGGAGGACGCCAGTGAGAAAAACGCCAATGGCGTAATCCCAGTAATACAGCAGAAATGGCCAATTTTGTTTCCCGGCAAGCTTCTGCGTATTGGCCCAAGATCCCCAGCCCAGCATGGTGAGAACACAAAGCGGCACGGCAACGGCGAGCGATGTTACGACGAACATGGAATCTCCTGAACAGGGGAGGCTAGGCTTCGGCGGAACTGTTCCACTTCTTCCCGGGAAGGAATGGAAGATTGGGCACCCGCACGAGTGACAGATATGGCAGCCGCCATGTTCGCGAAGTGAGCCGCTTCCCAAATGGAGTTGCCTTCCGCAAGGGCTACTGCCAGTGCCCCATTAAAGACATCTCCTGCTGCCGTAGTATCTACCGCGTTCACGGAGTAACCGGAAAGCAGACGGCATGCCGTCGCGGTGCGAACGGCACAGCCTTGTTCCCCCCGCTTCAGTATGATCTCGCGTGGTCCCGAGCGTAGTAATTGCTCGGTGATAGCCACACTCTCTGAATCGTTGTGACTCGCTGCTTCCGGAACTCCGAGCATGGAAGCTGCTTCCGATTGGTTCGGCGTAAAAACCCCTATTTGCCCTAGTGTTTCCGAGTCGAGCACTTGAAAGGGAGCTGGATCTAAAATCGTGAGTGCTCCCACGCTGGCTGCCCGTGCCAAAGTATGTTTCACCGTCGCGAGAGGCACTTCCAGTTGCAGTAATACGATATCGGCAGGGGACAGATCCGCGAGTGCTTGCTCCACATCCTGCTCACTTAATTGGGCGTTTGCTCCGGGCGAGATCACGATGGAGTTCTGTCCATCCGGAGTGACATAGATGGAAGCACAGCCGGAAGGAACGCTCGAACGGAGCACACGGCTTACCTCCACGCCTGCTTCCTGCAGGCTGCCTAACAGGCGGTCGCCAAAGATATCGGAACCGACGGAGCCGACCATCCAGACTTGTGCTCCCATGCGAGCAGCGGCACAAGCCTGATTGGCTCCTTTTCCTCCTGGGTAAAGATGCAAATCGGAACCCGTGAGCGTTTCGCCGGGCAGTGGTGTCCTTGGAATTTGAAGCACCAAGTCCATGTTGGCGCTGCCCACCACAAAAATGCGTCTGATCTCATTCATGGAGAAAGGAGGTTACTCACTGTTTCGCGGTGTGGAGCGGCGGCTCACTGGAAAGCAAGGAAAGCGCTTCCACAATCTGGCCCCGCTTTGCAGGGTCAAGCCGTAGGTAGCGGCGATCTCCTCCGCCCGTTTCAAACTTAGTCACGCCATCTGTTCCCACGTGCACCTTTCCCGGTTCGGAAAGACTGAAATACCCATGGCTTCCCCGAACAGCCTGCAAAACAGCGGTTAAGTCCCAAGTTGGGCGGTTGTACGGCATCTTGTGATAGGCGCGGTAAGACTGTGCCACGGGGTGCCAGGGAACGTAGCCGAAGTCTTTCAGAATGCTCTCCGCCGGATACAGCAACTCATTTCCTACCTCATAACCACTGAACACGACAGGAGTTGGCCAACGCTCAAACACGGCCTGCGCGGCAGGGATATCCAGCTTGACGTTATATTCCGGCTTGGCGTTAGCGAAATCTCCCGCCATGGTGGAAAGAAGCGACACCTTCGCTTTCACCAGAGCCATGCCGTCCATGGGGGAAACAGAATCAGGTTTGGAATCCAGCAGCAATGCCAAGTTTGTACTGAAGCCAACCTGAACGATGGTGACCTTTTCCTGACTGCTGGCGAGCAGTTGGCGCAGCACCGCGACGGAAGAGTTGGCCTGGGCATCAGAAGCGGCTTTGAACTGTGCGGGGGCGGAGCGCAACACAGCACCAGGGTAATTGTCATCGGCTCCTCCTTTCAGCGTTTTCATAGCAACGCCAACCGGCAGGGAAGCTCGCCCGTAAAACCGGTTCACCATGCGGATGTAAGGAACAGCCGATGGACTGGCATTGGTTAGCGTCACGCCAATCAACCGGCACTCGCCCCGGTCAGTGAGCGTGTGGAGCATTGCCAAGGCTAGTGCATCATCCACATCGTTTCCCATGTCGGTGTCGAAAATCACGGGAGTGGCCCCAAAGGAGAGCGATGACAACATAACAGCAATGAGTAAACGGTAAGGGGTAAGCACAGAGAATCGTCCTGTTGCGCGGTAGGCTGCTGAAACAGCCGTTCCGCGATCTCTCAGCATATCCTGCCTCGCTTGGGAAGTGAGCAAGAGCGGAAACCTGGGCCACTTGCCTTGTTTGCTGCAGCGCGGTAGGTTCAATACTAGGGATATCGGTTGTGGTAAACTCCCGCCAGAGCAGCTAGATCCACTTCCGTTCCTTCGGACACCATGCCTATCCGGCCTGAGTATAAAAAGTATTATGGGACGCCCTGGCGCAAATACAGGCTGGTTTTGCTGGAAATCGCCCGTTACCAATGCCGTCAATGCGGGCAGAATCATAAGTATCTAGGTGGCGCGCACCTGGACCATGATCCCGCCAATGGCACGCATGTGGAGATTTTGTGCCCTTCCTGCCACTCCCGTCATGATTCGCACCAGCGCTACGCTATGACGCGGCGCACCAAGGCTAAACGTTCCGGTCAACTGTGGCTTTCGTCCGAGATTGAGTTTGCTCCCTACCCTTCCCGCTTATGGCCGAGGCGTGTGGTTCGCGATGCGCAATTGGATCTGTTCGACGGCGATCCCTTACTTCCCTAGTGTTCTCCGCTGAAATCTTTGTTTGGGTGACGCGGTATGATTGGCGTGCATGGAACAGGGAATCATTCCGACACTGGATCGTATTCTCGATGAAGGAGATGCGAAAAGCGGCCTCGACTTCGTTATTCAGCACGCGCGTGAAACGGTGAATCCTGGCTTATTGTTTGAAGCAAGGCGCATGCAAAAGCGCCTGGAGCTTGGGCTGCCATTGCTGCCGAACACGGCTCCCTTGAACCTAGCTGGTGAAGCTGGCAGCGCCTATGATCAGGCAGGAGTAGCTGCTGCCAAGGAGGCGGGGAACTTAGCCCTGGAACATGGCAACATTCCAGGAGCATGGCCTTACTTCCGTGCCATCGGTGACCCTGCACCTGTGGCTGCCGCCATTGAAAAAGTACACGGAGCGGAAGGTTTAGAAAGAATCATTCACATCGCTTATCAGGAGGGTGTGCATCCGGCAAAAGGGTTGGAGCTGATTCTGGCGCAATACGGAATGTGCCGTGCCATCAATTCGTTTGAGATGTTTGAGGTGCAAAACAACAGATCGCAATGCATTGCTCTGCTGGTAAGTAAGCTCCACGAAGAAACGCTGGACCGCTTGGCACGCACTGTGGAAGCGCAAGAAGGAGCAAAGCCCGCCACAAGCAGCATCACTGAACTCATCGCGGGACGCGATTGGTTATTCGGCGAATATGACTACTACGTGGATACCTCGCACGTACTCTCCGTAATCCCTTACTGCCTGGAGATAGAAGATCGCGGCACGTTAGCGCAGATGCAGGAACTATGCGAGTACGGCAAGCGCCTTTCCGGAATGTTTCAATCCAGTGGCGACCCGCCTTTTGAACAGCCGTTTATCGCTTACGGACATTACACGGAGGCATTGCTCGGCATCAACACAGAAAACCATCTTCGCTTCTTTCGAGAGAAAGTGACCGAAAGCAACCCGGAAGAAACAGGCACCGGCCCCGCCCAAATCCTTGTAAAACTGTTAGCACAATTGCATCTGTATGACGAAGCCATTCAAGTCTCGCGGAAGTATCTGCCCAATCAAACCGAGGAACTGGCGTGCCCTTCCACGCTTCAACTCTGTGACTTAGCGAAAGATTACTCCACCATGAAAGACATCGCTTCTGAAGGAGGCGATCTGCTCAGTTACGTGGTGGCCGCGGTTGGTTCCCAAGCAAACACGCCCGTGAAGAAATAGGTTTTCTTACCTCTTATGTTGCCCTTTTAGGAGGAATTCGGCGCCGCTTGGAGCGCAAACATCTTTATTTACTGTTAGAATGCAACGCCCCTCGGTACAATAGGGGTATGACCAAGCAGCAATCCGCGGACACAGCGACACAATCGGGCGAATGGTCAGGCGAATCGGCTGGTATGGAACACAAGGAAGCTCTTACTCCCAGGTTAGTGCGCATTCTTAGCTGGATGGGAAACGGCGATCATTTGTTCGAAGTTGCCGGACGCACTTGGTGGACTGTGTTTGATGAACGGCTGGGGCGTGAACGCCGGGTCCAGGCTGCAGAAGTAACGGAACTGGTTCGGCTTGGCATGATTGAGAAAATGGCGAACCCTTTCGCCCAACGTCTGGATGCATGGGACTTAACACCGCAAGGGCAAGAGGTAGCAAAGCAGGCCCAACCGAAACGGCTCCGCGCTCGACGTCAAACCATCACTGAGATATAGCAGCACCGCCGCATGAAGCCACCCCTGGCAAGAAGCCTACCCGTACTCTTCTGTTGTATGGCAGCACTTGCTTCGGCTGCTGCTCCCTCCCATGTGGACATTACTTGGATGTCCATCACCAACATCTATTACGAGCTCGGACCTCTGGGCATTCTTACGGATGGCTACTTTACCCGTATTCCCGAAAGTGAATTCTATGGAGGCGGAGGAGGCTTGGCGAAAACGCATCATGCTTACCGCCCGGATGTTGCAACCATTACTCGCGTCATGAAAGCGCTTGGCGGACCGCGCAAGGTTACTTTGTTATTCACTGGCCATAGCCACTTCGATCATTCTTTCGATACGGCAACGTGGTCCCGCTTAACCGGAGCGCCGATCATTGGCTCCAAAACCACTTGCCTCCAGGCAATGGCACAAGGCATCCCTACTAAACGCTGTACGGCCGTATCTGGCGGCGAGAAGATCCCTTTGGCGGACGGAGTTACTGTGCGAGTGATCCGCTGGAACCATAGCGGCAGTTCCGAAAAAAACCCGGAACAACATAACCCCGTGGAACTCGACGCTGTTCCACAACCAGACCCGGCAACAGGTGGACTGCACGGCGGCGTTGCGGAGGACTTCCCCAATGGAGGTGGCGTACGTGCGTATTTGTTTACAGTGGATGGGCCGCAAGGGCGGTTCAGTTGGTTCTTTCAAAACTCAGCCAGCGCAGAAGATTTAACAAAACCCATCATCGTAGCAGGCGTAAATTATGGCGCACCGATTGAGAATCTGCAGGCTGCCATGAAAGAGGCTGGCTTGGAAAGGGTTGACTTATGGATCGGTACGGGCGATGTTGCCCTAGCAAAAATGGTGTTACCGGTAATCCGGCCCAAAGCGTTTCTGCCAGTGCATTGGGACGGCTTGTGGGGAGCGTTCCAGGCTGGCGTGCCGAAGGCTTATCAGGATTTTACGCTGGAGGCACTAATGGCAGATCAGCAAGTCAAAGTCATCAAGCCGGTTCAATACATGGATAAATGGCGTCTGGACCAAAGCGGCGTTACGCCTCTCGCAAATGCAGCTGTCAAGAAAAAACTTGGATTTGCTGCAAACAGTTTCCGCGAATAGAATAGAGGGCGCCAGAGGCAAAGTTATGAATCGTGTTCCCTGTTGGTTGTTGTGGGCATTCGCCGGAGTGCTTTGCTTGCCCGCTCCTGCTGCTCTGAAAGGTCCAGTGCGCACGGAAGCTGGCATGATTGCCGGTGCGCCTGCCGCAAACCCGGCCATCACGGTCTTCAAGGGAGTTCCCTTTGCTGCACCTCCCGTAGGGGAGAAACGTTGGAAAGCGCCGGAAGCGCCAATCGCTTGGGAAGGCGTGCGACAGGCCCGTGAATTTGGAGCCAACTGTGTCCAGACCATTGTGGATGGCAAAAAGCCATGGACTCATGAATTCATGGCACACGGACTGGTGAGTGAAGACTGTCTCTTTCTGAATATCTGGACACCCGCACAAAGTGGGACGGAAAAGCTGCCTGTATTCGTTTACCTCCATGGAGGAGCAAATACAGAAGGCTCAGGGTCCGTCGCAGTGTATGACGGCTCAGGGTTAGCCCAAAAGGGTTTGGTCATGATTACCGTAAATTATCGGCTCGGCGTATTCGGCTTTTTTACCTACCCGGGATTAACCAAAGAATCTGGCCATAACTCTTCCGGCAATTACGCGCTGCTTGACCAAATGGCAGCCTTGCAATGGGTACAGAAAAACATTGCGGCTTTTGGGGGCGATCCCCATCGGGTCACCGTGGCAGGCCAGTCGGCGGGTGCCGGCGATATTCAGTTGCTTACTGTTTCTCCACTCGCCAAAGGATTGTTCCAACGTGCGATTTTGGAAAGCTCCGGCTCCAGCTTTGGCGGAGGAGTGCGTCGCACGCTTGCCGAATCAGAAGCAGATGGGGTGAAGTTCGCGGAAGCGAAAGGCGCTCACTCGTTGCAGGAACTCCGCGCCATGCCATGGAAAGAGTTCATGGCACCGTCGGTACGCTTCGGCCCTGTTCTGGATGGCTATGTGGTCCCTGGTTCTCCTCGGGATATCTTTGCGCAAGGCAAACAGAATGATGTTCCTACTCTTGCTGGATGGAATGCGGACGAATCTGGCGCATCGCCTCGTCCTAACACAAGCGCGGAACAGTTCCGCACGCGAGCGCAGGAGCAGTTTGGTGACCGTGCGGCTGAATATCTGAAGCTCTACCCGGCGGGTACGGATAATGAAGCCAAAATGCAATCCAATGAAGCGGCGAGGGATCGTCAACGAGTTTCTGTTTCTCAATGGGCGGAAACTCGTGCAAAGACCTCAAAAACGCCTGCCTATCTTTACTGGTTTCATCATGTTTTGCCTGGCCCGGACTCAGCCCAGTACGGAGCGTTTCATACCTCTGAAGTTCCGTATGTGCTGAATAGCCTTGCCATGTCAGACCGGCCCTTCACGGACGAAGACCGCAAGATCGCCAACATGCTTTCGTCTTATTGGGCGAATTTCGCAAAAAACGGGAATCCCAATGGAAAGGGGCTGCCTCACTGGCCTTCCGCAGACGAGAAGCCCGAAACAGTGATGGAACTAGGCGATAAGACGCAAGCGATTCCTGTTGTGAACTCACCCGCGAAACAGAAATGGATGGAGCAAGCGCTCTCGAATACTGATTCCTCAGTGTCCCGCTAACAGGGTATTCAACGTTTTCCGGATGTTGTTATTCGCATCCTGAAAGAAAACGTCATCTCCCAGGTGTTGGCTGCGCAGCGCGCCTTTTTTGTCAATAAATGCAAGAATCGGGACAAAATACCCTTGCGCCAAGTCTTGGTTCAGAAAGTTCATCACCGTTGCCTCATCGGAGTAGCCGACCGGGAATCCTTGGCAGTACTGCGTTTTAAACTGTTCCAGCCGCTTTGCCGCGCCATCGTCAAATACCACGCCCAGAACTTGCACGCCCTTGGGCCGATACTCTTTCTCCACGGCCATCAAGCGTCTTGCATAAGGCTTGGCAGTGTTGACATTGCGTATGGAGAAAAGCAACCATGGTCACTTTGCCCCGGTATTTGCTCAACGGTGTCTGCGATCCATCGGACATATGGATGGAAAGCGGCGGAGCACCATGGGAAGCATTTTGAGAGAAAGCCAGAAGGGCGCATAGCAGAAAAGCAGATGCCAGTTTCTTCACTTTCTCTGATTATGAACGATGCAGTGGGTAACATTGTCTTAACTTCAGAAAAGGCAATCTTCCATGAAGTCGACCACACGAGAAACCGAACTTCTGCTTAGGTACCGCGAAATGGCGCGGTTCATATGGAATTCGTGCTTTTGGCAACAGGAGGAACTCCGCAATGGGGATCTTTTTACCTTAGGTGACTACGTAACGGCATACCGTGAAACTATGGCCCGGCTTTATGAAGGCGTGTTCCTTTTGCCCTTGGGCTATGAATTGAAGGTTGAGGATATAGATGCGCCGGGCACTGCGATTGCAATCGCGGTACAGGCGAAGTCGGTATCAGTGTCTATGCTCATAGCTGAGAACCTGCCAGCCACCACAGGCAATATTTGGAAAGAAGTAAAGATAAAGCTGGAAGAAGGTTCGTATGATTTTGACTTCATCCGCTTCTTCGATTGGGACAATTTCAATTACCGAGATTTCCAATTTGTCGAGTTTATGATTCGTCGCATGGAACAAGCTCCTGAAGTCGCATGGAACAAGCTCCTGAAATGGTTGGACATCACGGCCTCTTGCCTGTCGTTGAATGTCATTTCCATATTCGATAGCTTGTGTGGATTACGGTACGCTTGGTGGCTTCACTCGCCGCTTGGTGGCTTGCTCAAACGAATAGGCCATCTTCAGCAAGTCAGGTTCGCTGCAGGCCATGCCAGTGAAGCTGACTCCAAACGGCGCAGGCTTCGGATCAAACCTTGGCGGAAACGGCGCGCCTTGTGTATTGGGAACCATGCCGAAAGGAACAATCACGGTAGGGTAACCGGGTTTCGCCGCGATGGATGCTCCGTTGGCTCCCGGAAACAGAATGGCGTCCAGGTGCTGTGATTTCATCACCTCATCAATGCCGTGAGTGCCCGCTAAGTCGATGTCCTTTTGCCGGTCGGCTTCGTAACGTGCGCGATCTGTTCTGACATCCATTTCGTCGGAAATATCGAGCTGCGATTGGCCGTAGCGAATTGCCCCGCCGTTCGTATGAGTGATGTTCCATTCCCGAAGCTCTGTCAGTGTTTTAACCGGTGCGGAAGGGCCAAGCGTGTTGAGCCACGCATTGAAATCCCTCTTCATTCCGTACTTCAAAACCACCGAACAGTTTGCGTCCTTGCCACGAGCATTGGTAAGTCCCGCGCATTGGCCCCATAGCAGAAAGTTCTTGTCGGCTTCTGTGGTCACGATGCTCGGAATATCTGCCGGGTCCACAATCACCGCGCCCTGTTGCTTCAGAATCTCAATCGCTTCGGTCATCAACTGTTTCTGTTCGGGGCTCAATCCACCGCCCCCGAAACCACCCCCTCCGCCACCTCCTCGGCGGCCTCCAGCGGCAGGGCCTGCAGGCGTGGGAGCACCTGTTCGACGGGGCGGCGTCATGGCATCGTAGAAATATGCGCGCGGGATTCCGATCCGCATCCCCTTCAATCCGTCGGCTCTTAGGAAAGGCGTGTAGTCGCGTCCGGCAGGTGGCTTGCACTTCGTGGTCGCGGAGTCTTGCGGGTCCGGGCTTGCGCTTTCCAGCGCACCAAGCATGATGGCCGCATCGGTTACGGTTTTGGCCATCGGTCCAGCCGTGTCCTGGTCTGCCGTAATCGGAATCACGCCATACCGGCTGATTCTGCCAACGGTCGGTTTCACGGCGGCCAACATATTCTGGTTGGAAGGACTCAGAATGGAGCCGGACGTTTCGCTTCCCACGTTCCCGGCCCAGAAGTTTGCCGCAGTTCCCACGCCCGAACTGGAACCGCCCGTGGTCAGCACAGGACGCCCATCGTCAGCGCCTTCCCGCGGGTCCCGGCGTGGGTCATAAGGGTTGTAACCAAATCCGCGAACGGCATTATAGTTCCCCGGCATCGGTGTGGGCGCTCCGGCTACCCAGTTCGCCAGCTCGGAAAGGCCCGTCTTGGCAATAATTACCGCGCCCGCATCCCGAAGATTTTTCACCAGAGTGGCATCATAAGGCGGCATGTACCCTGCGAATGCCAAAGCACCGCCGGTGGTCACAATGTCATGAGTCAGAACGTTATCTTTCAACGCAATGGGAATGCCGTGGAGAGGCCCTCGCAGGCGGCCTTGGGATCGTTCCCGGTCGCGCTCATCGGCCTCGGCCAGCACATGGGGGTTTACCGTAATAATGCAGTGAAGCTGATCTTCATACATTCCAATGCGGGCCAGGTAACTCATCACCAGTTCCCGTGACGTCACGCGGCCTTCTTTCAAAGCCGCTTGCATCTGCGGAATGGTTGCTTCCACTACGTCGAACGGCGCCTTGGCTCGCTGGGGCTGAGCTTGCACCAAAACAGGCAAGGAAATTACTAGAAAAAGCAGAATTTGCGCTTGTTTCAAAACCACACCACCTGAAAAAGTTGCAGTATGCCGTGGTTTCGCTCAGACGAGGAAGCTGGGCCGGACAGGAAAACGACAACTGGTGAGCGTAGTATCGCATACGAAAGCTTGCGTCTTTGTCCCCGGACCAAGACTAGTTTGGGTGGAGCGGAAAGGGTGCCTTTCTGCTTGGCGAGGGCTGAATTGGCATGCATTGGCCAGCCTTTCGATAGGGGAAGAGAAGGATGAAAATGATATAATTACTGCTAAATCCCATATCGGAAATCATGAGCCACGTTAAGCCGCTTCGCATTTTTCCGGTGATGTTTGCTGTGTCCGCTGTTGCAGCGGCAGGCGGCGTCACTCCTGCCTTGGATCATCAGTTTGAGCAAACCGTAAAGCCCTTCGTCGCCAAATATTGCGTTGGCTGCCATAGCGGCCAGATGCCCGCCGCACAGTTTGACCTGAAAGCCTACACTTCCACCGATCTGGTCACACGGGATTACCCGCGATGGGCTCTGGTGATGGAAAGAATGAAGGCCAAGGAGATGCCTCCCAAGCCGATGGCTGCTCCGCCGGCGGAAGCAACCCAGCATGTGATTGCCTGGATTCAGGCAGTTCGCGCGGAACAGGTGAAGAAGTCGGCAGGCGATCCGGGAATTGTGCTGGCACGCCGTTTGAGCAACGCGGAATATAACTACACGGTTCGTGATCTGACCGGTCAGGATTTGCAGCCAGCAAAGGAATTTCCTATAGACCCTGCTAACCCAGCCGGATTTGATAATTCAGGCGAATCGCTCACCATGTCGCCTGCTTTACTGAACAAGTATCTTTTGGCGGCTCGCGGTGTGGCCGATCATATGGTGTTGACGCCTGATGGCATCAACTTTGCTCCTTATCCGATGCTGGTGGAAACGGATCGCGAAAAGTACGCGATTCAGCGGATCATTAGTTTTTATACGCAGCAGCCTACCGATTATGCGGATTATTTTCAAGCAGCTTGGCGCTATAGGTATCGGGCCGCTCTAGGTAAGCCTGGCGCGACTTTAGCGAGCGTGGCTACTGAGTCCAAGGTAAGTCCGAAATACCTTCCCTTGGTGTGGGGAATTCTGCAGGAAAAGAATGCAATTGGTCCGACCCTGAAGCTGCAGAAAATGTGGCAAAGCTTGCCGGCGCCGAGTGCGAAGCAGCCTGAAGAGCTACGCGCCAAGTGCGTGGAGATGCGTGATTTCGTGGTCAAGATCCGGCAGCATACGGCCATGCAGTTTAAGGCCCCAGTGGTGAGAGGCCTACCGGCTGGTTCACAACCGCTGCTGAATTGGAAGTTGCGGGAGTATGCTTTGCACCGGCGCGACAGTGACCCTAAGGATCTGCGCAATGATACGGACCCCGCGCCAGTGGTTCCCGAGATTCCGAAATATCCTGGTCTCCATCAGGAAGCCGCTCCGCGCTGGGCAGCACTTTCTGCCAAGGCTCGTGCTGGCGATACGGATTTGATTGTTCCTGCTGCGCAGCGCCATGAGTATGAAGCCGCTTTTCAGCACTTTGCCTCCGTTTTCCCGGATACGTTCTATGTCACGGAGCGGGGCCGCTATTTTCCTGATGATTCTTCTGATAAAGGCCGGCTTTTGAGCGCAGGCTACCACAGCGTTGTCGGCTTTTTCCGTGATGACAATCCGCTGATGGAGCTGATTTTGAATGAAAAAGGCCAGGCAGAAATCAACCGTCTGTGGAATGAATTCGATTTTATTGCTAATTTCACAGCCCGTACCTGGACGCAGTACTTCTTTAATCAGAGTGGGGAAGTGCAAGGCAAAGGGGCGGAATCAGGCACAGATCGCCCGGCGGACCATGAAATCACGGATACGGAAGTGATTATGGCCATGCGGGATCGCTACTTGGCTAAAGCAGCAGCAAATCCCGCCAACGATCCTGTTGCCCCGGAAGCGATCCGTGATCATTTTGGCCGGATAAACACTACGCTGCGGACTTTGGAAAAGGAACACAAAGAGGCCGAACCCAAACAATTGGACGCCGTGCTCCGGTTTGTGGCACGTGCCTACCGAAGGCCGATTACCAAGGCCGAGAGCCAGGATCTGCTGGCGTATTACCGCACTCTCCGTAGCAAAAATGAACTTTCACATCAGGATGCCGTTCGCGATTGCATCGTGAGCGTGCTGATGTCGCCCGATTTTCTGTACCGGGTGGATTTATTGGAATCCAGCAAGTCTTCTTCTCCCTCGCTGACGCAAACCGTGGCATTGAATACTTCCGGTGTTTCGGCCCGTCGATTATCTCCATATGGGTTAGCAAGCCGATTGAGTTATTTCTTATGGTCCAGCATGCCGGATGAGGAACTGCTGCGGCATGCAGCGGCAGGCGATCTCCAGCGGCCGGACGTTCTGTTGGCGCAGACTCGCCGCATGTTGAAAGATAATCGCGTCAATGGTTTAGCTACGGAGTTCACTGGAAATTGGCTCGAATTCCGTCACTTCGAAACCAACAACTCCGTGGATCGTGAGCGCTTCCCTGCCTTCAACAATGATCTGCGCGAGGCCATGTTTCAGGAGCCGGTTCGCTTCATGGAAGATACAATTCGCGCCAATCGCTCCGTGCTGGATCTTCTGTATGGGAACTACACGTTTGTGAATCCCCCGCTTGCCAAACACTATGGCATGCCTGACGTGAAGGGGGACACTAATACATGGGTGCGCGTAGACGATGCCAACCAGTACGGGCGAGGTGGCTTGCTGCCAATGGCGGTATTTCTGACGCAAAACTCACCCGGATTGCGAACCAGCCCTGTGAAACGGGGACACTGGGTGGTGCAGCGCGTACTCGGCGAAGTGATTCCTCCGCCGCCTTTGGTGGTACCTGAATTGCCTAGCGATGAAGCAAAGTCAGATCTGCCTGTGCGCGATATGTTAGCCAAGCATCGCGAAAACCCGGTATGCGCCTCCTGCCATGCCCGGTTTGACTCTTTTGGACTTGCCTTTGAAGGGTATGGACCGGTAGGCGGATCGCGCACCAAGGACTTGGCGGGACGAGCGGTGGATACGGCTGTTACTTACCCGGGCGGCACGCAAGGCAACGGGTTTGAAGGGCTGCAAAGTTTCATTCGCGAACACCGCCAGAATGGCTTTGTGGAAAACATAAGCCGTAAGTTGCTTGCCTATGCGCTGAGCCGTTCGCTTCAGCTTTCGGATGAGCCTACGGTGGAGCTTATGGACAGCCGGCTCGCAGCCAATGGGTATCGCTTTGATACCTTGATTGAAACCATTGTTACCAGTCCGCAGTTTTTGAATAGACGTATTCCAGATTCGCGCGAAGCCGTTGCATCACAATCCAGGAAAGGTGAGTAAAATGTCACAGATGAAGAAGAAGTCCTCCCCTAGTATTTCCCGCCGCACCGTGCTTCGCGGCGTAGGCTGCACCATGGCGTTGCCGTGGCTTGAATCGCTTCATGCTATGGCTGACACTCCCTCGGCTGGCGCGTTTCCGAAACGCTTCGGCGTAGTCTTTCTGGGAAATGGCATCAACGAGGACCATTGGAGCGCGGAAGGCCAGGGCGCTTCCATGAAGCTCAGCAAAACGCTGGAGCCATTGGAGCCGTTGAAGCAGAAACTGAATGTGATTGATGGCTTATACGTAAAGGCGCTTACCGGGCAGGGCATTCACCCCGGACAAACCGGAAGCTTGCTTTCGGGCGCGCATATTGCCAAAGGCGCCATCATTCACTCCGGCATCAGCGTGGACCAGATGATCGCCAGCCGGATCGGGCAGGATAATCCGCAATCCAGCATTGTGCTGGCGTGCGAGCAGCCCATGACGGGATATCACGAGACGAACTTCTCCATGGCCTATAGTTCGCACCTTTCCTGGCAAAGCCCGGATTCTCCGGTCCCGGTGGAAGTGTATCCTTCTTTGGCCTGGGATAATTTATTTGACAACCGCGGCAGCCTGCTCAACCTCAGCATTCTGGATCGTGTCAAGGATCGTGCCCAGGAATTAACCCGTCAGATCAGCGCCACTGATAAGAGCAAGCTGGACGAGTACCTGACCAGCGTGCGCGAAGTGGAAAAGCGCGTGGAAGGCATGCGCAAGGGTAAGGAAACCGCGGACGATGCGGCCAAGGCAAAAAATACGGTTGCCGCAACCATGGATCGGCCAGCGAATGGACTGCCGGAAGACCTTCGCGATCATGCGCGCCTGATGTGCGACATCATTGCCATTGCCTTCCAGACCAACAAGACTCGCGTGGCTTCACTAATTATTTCCCGCGACCTTTCGGCCATGTATTATCCATTCCTGGATGTGAAGGAAGGCCACCATGCCGCTTCCCACAGTAATAATTCGGATGGGTACGAGCGGATTGCGCATTTCCATGTCAGCCAGTATGCCTATCTTGCCTCCAAGCTGGACGCCATGAAGGAAGGCGACGGCACGGTTCTGGATAACACCTGCCTGATGTTTCTTTCCAACATGTGGATTGGCAGAAAGCACGATAACTTCCGCTTGCCGGTGTTGCTGACTGGCGGTCTTGGGGGAACACTGGAAACCGGACGTGTTCTGAACTATATGACTGCCAGCGAAGACAATCGCAAGATGTGCAGCCTGTATCTCTCGCTGATGGACCGTTTCGGAATCAAGCTGGATCAGTTCGGCGATTCCCAGACTCGATTGGAAAAAATCTAATTCTACTCGGACGCAGAGATTACTGAGATAACCTCAAAATCTGTGACGCGATGCGTTGGAATGCTGTATTTAGCTGGGCGGAACTGGGTGAGTACACATACAGTCCAGTCGGTTCCGCCGCCGTGTAAGCCGTGGAACTGGGGTCATTCGCAACTCGTTTCATAAATACTTCATCGGGCGGCAGAGCGCTTGTGCCGCCCAAACCAATCACATAAATCACTGGCTTAATTCCGGTTGCATCATTGCGAATTCGGCGGGCTGCATCGTCTGCGGCATTCTTTGCGGCAGCTTGGACTTGCGAAGGTAAGTCGATACGGTTGAGGGAAACAGGCAAATAACCCGAGGTGTGATTGCCGTAGTAATCTGTTGATGGCATTCGCCCAACGTCATAACGCAGGTACTGGACATTGGACGCGTAATAGCAGCCAGCGCTTCCCGTAGCAATTCTGGTCTCGGAGGAATCCGTAATGCTGGTGGCATTCACATCCAGCACACCAGCGGTTGCTCCAGGATCTTGGCCATTGTTGTAGTCCGCAATAAAGCCGAACTTTGACGTAGTTCGCGAATTGCAAGGGCTGGTGGTGCTTAATAGCGGATTGAAATCTGCCGTGAACGCGGTAGGGTTACCGTCCGTGAAAAGAAGAATCACGTTCAGCGCACCGGGCTGTGGCTTTGCAAGCAAAGCTTGGTAGGCTGCCCATAAAGCTTGTGCCGTGCCGGTGCTGCCGCCTGCCGTCATTTCCGAAATCAACGTCGAAACATTGGGTGACGCTGTTTTAAACGTTGTGCTCGGGGAAAAGGCAGTGATGTAGGTACCGGAAAAAGCGACTAACCCGAGTTGGTCTCTTCCCGATGCGAACTGGTTCACGAAACTCTGAGCGGCGGCCTTCATGGAAGTAATGGCGTTGCCTTGCACCATGGAGCCGGAACGATCCAGAACCAGCATCACACTTACGTCCCGCCGTCGGGACTCGGCAACCGAGTTCACGGTAACAGTGGTGCGATTCAAGATCCGCAAAAAATACAAAGGAGCTACCGCGCTTGCCGTTGCGTGCACAATTCTGACATGCGTGCTGTCATCTTCCGTCACCGTGAAGTTGCGGCTAACGCTGGTAACTCCCCATTGGCCTTGCGCCAGATTGGCATCAAAGAATTTCTGCGCCACTCCAATCGCCGTGGTTGCTTGCGAGGCAACGTCCCTGTCTACGCTGAGTGAGCGAGCACCCGCAAGCACTGCCGCGTCTGCGGCTTGGGATACCTTTAGCCGAATCAGATAAGCAGTGGAGCCGTCAATCGCCAGTCCGACCATCCCTATAATTACAAAGCTCAGAAGTGCGCAATAGACGGTAACGAAGCCGCGTCGCTTTAAGGATTTTGGTTCAAAAAATAGCTCGGACATAAACGCCTGTGTTGGTGCGGAATCCCGGAATATCGAAGTCTGGCGATTGAAAATAGCTTTCCGCCACATAAGCGATCTCGCCAGTGTTCATGGGCAGCAAGGAAAGAAAAGAGTTTGCCGCAGCCGCAGGGTCGTTTGCGTAATCCACGTTTCCGACCGCATCCAGCCGTGTAGGATTAGCAAACGAGCTAGACCGCAGCCCAGAATTTCCAATCACAATCCGGCGGGTGCAAACTGCTTGTCCAGCTCCGATGCACTGAATCGTGGAAAGAATTACTTCGCCTTTGCCCCCAGTGGCCGTGATATTCAAATTGCCCGCGAGCTGCAGCAGCATGGATTGATTGGTGGCGATGGAAAAATCTACCCCGCGTGAATACATCTGGCAGGCGTCACGATTAAACTGAGTGACCTGAATGCTGCGGACCAAGTTCATTCCGAAGACGGCCGCTCCCAAAGTAAGAGGAAGAAAGAAAAACACGGCGACCAGGGCAAATTCCACGGCAGCCGCACCACGGCGACTGTGCTTTGTGGAGGTCGAACATTGAGGGGAATCGGGCATCATGCTAAAGGGCAGGCAGGACGCCTCCCGGTTGTGTTTCCAATCTGTCTCCGGAACGCACAGTCAGATACACGGTCTGGCCGGAATGGAGAAAAGGGGCAAGGGGAACAAAAGGGTAATTCACCACGGACACAATCACCAGGTTTCCACCCTGGTTGGAAGTGGTGGAAGCCAGATCTGGCGTGTAGAACTGCACGGTAATTGTGCTGGCCCGATTGCCGTCCAGCAATCCCATGGCGTAGTTCTGAACCACCGATTTGACGGAGGCTAATTGTCCGGAACTGCCAGAAGTATTGCCCGTCATGGCATAGCGCGCGCCTTCCCGCACAGCGGATTGCAGAGTGGCTTTCACAAATACACTCCATGAGACATCCATCAGCAGAAACACCATGGCGCAAAAGGGCATCAGAATCAATGCCGCTTCTACAAGCTGCGAGCCTCGTTCTTCCCTTGCAAACCGGGAGGGCAACTTCATGGATGTGTGCTTAGCAAACATTCTCTACACGGCCTCGGTACAAGGAACTGGTCGGCAACGTTTCAGCGGAATGAAGCAGGCGAATGGAAGCAAGCAGAGGCCGGGAGATATTTCGTTTGGCTGCCACAAGGGCGGGAATGGGAGCGCTTCTTTCCGCACGCCCGTAAAGGGAGTTCTTGATGCCAAACAAACTTAGCTCGAATCTGTCTTTCGCGCCGGTCTTCTTGAATAAAGTGGATAAGTATACTTTCACCGTGCCGGTTTTAATTCCGAGGCATTCGGCAATTTCCTTGTTTCTGTAGCCCTGCGCAAGCAAAGTCATCAACTGGCTTTCCCGATACGTGAGCCGAATCTCCATTTCACGCGTGTCACTGGTTTTCTTTTGGGGAGAGCGAGTATCCACCAGTGTCGAAAGCGTGCTCAGCAAATCATTCTGGGAGGCCATCCGGCTGATCACGCCATCACAACGTCCGCGAAGAGTGTCGGCCATCTCCAGCATCGGTATGCTGCACCAGCACAGCAGAGGAATACCTGATGTCCGTTGACGCAGAGCAGATAATTTTTCTAGATCTGTAGGTAATGAGATGTCCGCGAGTATCGCCTGAACGCCTGTCCAGTTCACACCGTTCTCCAGTGCAGAAAAAGAAAGCGTGGTGCGTAGCTCAAAGCACTGCTGCTCTCCTCCGAATAGATGGTGAACAGCAATTTCCAGCATCGGATCACTCGTGATGAGTACCATAGCTACTTTCTCCAAATTCGGCATCATTTTATGGTTAAGACCTTAAGTATCTAACGGCATTTATGCGCATTTTTTTAGTACCTGCGCTCAAAATACTCGTCTTAATTCGCTTTCTATTGCATAGTCGGTAAAAACAAAATTCCTTTCATCTATCTTTTTTCAAACAGGAATACTATCCGTTGGCGAGTTACCCCGCTCGTTTTTTTCGTTCAATATGAAATAACGAAAGCGGAAAACGCAATGCATGAATCAGGAGATGAAAGTGAAATTCCTCAAGCAAACATCCATGCGCTGCTCACTCTCGCAATCAAACACAGCGGAAACAATTCCTGGTTTTCTCAGGGCCTGGACCGCTCGCAGCGTAATGGTGCTTGTAGAGCCTCATGTGGAGTTGCAATTGAACGAACAGGTGATCGTCAAATTCGAATCGACTCCCAGTTCCTCTTCAGACTGCTCCATTTCCACGGCACGGCTGCACTCGCGCGTCGTGTCCATTCTTTGGCAAGACGCAGGAAATCTGGTGGGGTTGGCGGTTCATGCGGTAAAAACGGCAGAACCAAACAACTCTGGAATGCAATCCGGAAATCGTACTCGTTGGAGAACGGCTTCCTAACCGCACGGTGCGTGCATACTAGTGAAAAAACAAATTCAAGGAGAACAAAACAATGACATTCATCAAGAACTTTATGGCAGAAGAGAACGGCGCGGATATGGTGGAATACGCGTTGCTGATCGGATTGGTGGCGCTGGGCGCTTTGGCTGCTCTGACCACGGTCGGAACCGAACTCGGCAGCGGTTTTACCAACATCAAGACCAAGCTCAACACCAACGTCACCACCAAGTAAGCAGAGTTTTGGGGGCGGGGGGAAGAGCACCGAGACTTTCCCGCTTTTCCTCTTCCCTCCAGGCTCTTACCCGGCAAGAGCAAGGCTCCAACACTGTGGAATATGCGCTGCTAATCGGCGCAATCGCCCTGGTTTGCATTCCTGCTTTGTCGAATCTGTCCGCTGCCATCACCGCATTTTGGGACGCGATCAGCGCCCGTTTGTTGAATTAAATAAGGAAACTCCCGTGGACAAGCGTGTCATCACTGTTATTTTGTTTGCCCTTACCATAGCCGCGTCGGCAAGTTACCTCGTATATGCCATGCTTGTCCGGCACATGACGCAAGGTACCCAAGTAGCCGGAGCCAGGGCGATTGTTGCCGCTCATGACTTGCCGCTTGGTTCCGTGATTCGCGAATCTGATATTCGCGTAGCGGAGATGGCCACCCCTGTTTTGGGGAGCTTGGCTTCTAAAGAAGAGATTATTGGACGCGGCGTCACCAGCAACATCTTTCAAGGAGAGCCGATTTTGGATGCGCGCCTGAGTGCGAAAGGCGCTGGGGGCGGGTTGGCCGGGCTGATTCAGCCAGGCATGCGCGCCGCTGCTGTTCGCGTGAATGAGGTGGTGGGCGTTTCCGGATTTGTGCGTCCGGGAATGCATGTGGACGTCATCACGTCCGGCGCACCGCCGGACTCCATGCAGCGAAACATAGGAACGGTGTCTCGCATTGTTCTCCAGAATATTGAGGTTCTTTCCGCAGGGCAGGACCTGGATCGTGATGCGGAAGGCAAGCCCGTTCCGGTGCAAGTGGTCAACGTGTTAGTCACACCGGAACAAGCAGAAACCTTGAGTCTTGCCTCCGAAGCAAAGGTGCAATTAATTCTCAGAAATCCTTTGGATAAAAGTATCACCCGAACGCCTGGAACCAATACTGCGGCCATGTTTAATGGCGGAGAAGTTCGCCCTGCGCCAGCCACTCCTGTGTTTCGGACCGCAAGGCCGATGCCAAAACCTGTGATCGCACCCGCTACCCCCCTACCAGCGCCCCAGCCCGTGACTGTGGAAGTCGTCAATGGCAACAAAAGAGAAACCGTGACATTAGGTTATACAAACCCCGCCCTTTCACGAGGAATCGCGCAATGATTGCCCGTTCCTTCATTTCTTTAGCCGTGGTGTTGAGTGCGGGCTTCTCTATCGCTGTTCCAAGCTCCGCTGCTGAATCCTCCATTGAGGTCAACATCGGACAAGGGCATGTGATCGATATTCCGTCCAATGTGAGTCGCATTGCCGTGGCTGATCCGGGAGTGGCGGAAGCACTGGTGATTTCCCCCCGTGAGATTCTGGTGAACGGCAAGCTTCCCGGCGAGAGCAGCTTGTATGTATGGTCCGAGAACGGCCGCACTTCCTATGATCTTCACATTCGTCCTTCCAACATCCGACTTCAAGCAATACAAAAGGAATTAGAAACGGAGTTTGGTGCCAGCACAATCCAACTCACCACGCAGGGCGATGCGGTGTTCCTCCGGGGAGTGGTTCCCGACCTGATTGCCAGCGACAGGGCTACAGCGATTGCCGGAACGCTTGGCAAAGTAGTCAATCTTCTGCAAGTCACAGTTCCGGCTGGTGACCGCCAGATCCTGCTCCGCGTGAAATTCGCCAGCCTGGATCGTGTGGCACTCACGGAACTGGGTGCAAACTTCTTCACCAACGGCATCGGCAACACGGTCGGCGGCGTTACCACGCAGCAGTTCAACGCTCCACAGGTGCAAGGTGGCTCGAAGCCGAGCTTTTCCTTAAGCGACGCATTGAACATCTTTTTATTCCGTTCGGATTTGAATCTGGGTGCAACCATTAAGGCGTTAGAAGAACGCCGCCTTTTAGAAGTATTGGCAGAGCCGAACGTTCTGGCTGCGGACGGCAAAACCGCCAGCTTTCTTTCCGGCGGCGAGTTCCCCTATCCGGTCGTGCAAAGCGCCGGATCAGGATTAAACACCGTGACCATTATGTTCCGCGAGTTCGGAATCCGGCTGAAGTTTATCCCTACGTTGACTCCCCGCGGAACCATCAAGCTGCAGGTAGCGCCGGAAGTGAGCGCGCTGGATTACGCCAATGGACTTTCCTATGACGGTTTTCATGTTCCCGCCATTTCCATTCGGAAAGTGCAAACCGATATTGAATTACAAAACAATCAAAGTTTCGCTATTGCAGGCTTGCTGGACAACCGCACCATACAAACACTGAGCAAGGTTCCGGGTCTTGGAGACATTCCCTTCTTCGGGAAACTATTTCGCTCCAAAAGCGTGGAAAGAGATAATTCCGAACTGCTCGTGATGGTGACTCCGGAGATTGTGGAACCACTTGCCGCCGGGCAACCCTTGCCGCAGTTGAACATGCCCGTACCGTTTTCTAAGGACAGCGATCAGGAAGTGCCGGGACTGCCAAAGCCAAGCGCTGTGCAGCTTCCGGTAAAGGAAACACTGCCCGTGGAAGTGTTGCGCGGAGAACGGAAGAGTGCAGCAGGTCCGGCAGGGGAAGTGAAATGACCACACCGATCACCACCCTTTCTAAGTCGTTGCCAGTCAGTATCGCGGTAAGTGATCCCAAGCTTCGACACCTGTCCCGGCTTGCTCTCGATACCCTTCAACCTTCAGTCGTGATGCAGGAAATGCAGCAAACAGGCGCAGGGCTGGTGGAAGCGGCGAGCATTGCACAGCCTGCGGTGCTGGTGGCAGACTTAGGCGCTTTAGGCGAAAACTTTGGGGAAACCATTCGCAAGCTGCGCATGCGGCCAGATCCTCCTGCTGTGGTGGTGCTTCACCATTCCGCTGACGGTGGCACCATCTTAAAGGCGATGCGCGCCGGAGCGCACGAATTCTTCTTTGAAGAAATCGAAACCAGCCTTCGGGAATCTGTTCGTGGTTTTGCCTCGGAACGGGAAACTGTGGAAGTGTCGTCTGGCAAGCTCTATGCTTTTATTGCAGCCAAAGGCGGCTGCGGGGCAACCACACTGGCCTCTCATGCAGCAGCCAGTCTGGCCAAGGGCGCGCAAAGCAAAGTCTTATTTGCGGACATGAATTTCGATTCCCCCAGCGCGGCATTTCTGTTTCGCGCCCATCCGCAATACAGTCTTCGGGACGCTACGGAACGAATGAACCGTATGGATAGCGCTTTGTGGAATGCCATGGTCACACCCACTTTGCAAGGCTTTGACATGGCTCCGCCGCCCACGCGCAATACAGATACCTTCGCGATTCTTCCGGAAAACCTGAGCATGCTGCTTCGCTTCTGTAAAACGCAATACGGCAACGTCATCGCCGATTGCGGCGATGGTGTGAATCATCTTACGCCTACTCTGCTGGATGTGGCGGATGAAGTGATTCTGGTTACTTCCACCGATGTGCTGGCGCTCCACCATACCAGGCGCTTACTCGCTTCTATCCAGGAGATCACCGGCACAGCCCGTGTACGCCTGGTGTTGAATCGCGTAAGAAGACGCCCTGAACTGGGGCAAGGGGACATGGGCGCTATGCTGGGCCAACCGATTTTTGCTTCGGTGCCGAACGATTACCGCTCCCTGATGCAAGCTTTTGAAAAAGGTGTGCTCTTGTCCTCAGAGCACGAAGTGGCTCAGAGCGTTTCCGCCATGATGGGCCAATTGGCGGGAGCTGTTACCACACGCAAGAAGAAACGTTTCGGTCTGTTCGGAAATTAATCATTCAACGCTATGCAAGTGACCACATTCAAGGGAAGCGCCTACTCGGATGCCGGCTTTCCACTACCAGTAGAGAACGGAAAATCACTCCAGCAGATCAAATTTGATCTCCATCGCGAACTCCTGACCAAGATTGATTTAGAGGCCATTTCTCAGCTTCCGCAAGCCCGTATGCTGGCGGAAGTGCGCGCTGCGGTTTCCCACCTGATTGAAACGCAAAAGATCCCGATCAATCATGGGGAACGCGAAATGCTGATTTCCGATGTCGCCGACGAAGTGTTTGGTCTGGGGCCGTTGGAAGCCTTGATGCGAGATAACACTATTTCGGACATATTGGTCACCACGCCCAAATTGGTGTATGTGGAGCGTGCGGGAAAGCTGGAAAGAACGGCAGTGGAATTCCGCGACAATGCGCATCTGCTCCGCATTATTGAGAAAATTGTCGCCCGTGTAGGCCGCCGTGTAGATGAATCTTCGGCAATGGTGGATGCACGTCTGCCCGATGGTTCACGTATCAATGCCGTGGTGCCTCCGATTGCGGTGGATGGCCCGCTGCTTTCCATCCGCCGTTTTGGAACGGAAAAGAAAACAGCGGAATCCCTGGTCAAGAACTTCACCTGGACGGAAGGCATGGCGGAACTATTGAAAGCCTGCGTCTCGGCCCGGTTGAACATCCTGATTGCAGGGGGAACCGGCGCGGGAAAAACCACGCTGCTGAACATTCTTTCCTCATTCATTTCCGAGGACGAGCGGATTGTCACCATTGAAGACGCAGCGGAATTACAGTTGCGGCAAACACACGTCGCAAGGCTGGAAACACGGCCTGAAAACGTAGAAGGCAACGGCGCGGTATCCATTCGGCAGTTGGTGATTAATGCGCTTCGAATGCGCCCGGACCGGATTATTGTGGGCGAGGTGCGCGGCGCGGAAGCAGTGGACATGATGCAGGCCATGAACACGGGTCACGATGGTTCTTTAACCACCATTCACGCCAACAACCCGCGTGATGCGGTTTCCCGACTGGAAGTGATGATGGGCATGGCCAATGCCAACATGGGCCTGAAATCCATTCGTCAGCAGATCGTTTCCGCCATTGACCTGTTTGTGCATGTGCAACGCTCCAGCGATGGTTCACGCCGGGTGACGCACATCACGGAATGCCTGGGAATGGAGGGCGAGATTGTGACCCTTCAAGATGTATTTGTATTTGAAAAGCAAGGCATGGTGAATGGCCGCGTGACCGGGCGCTTCCGTGCGACGGGTGTGCGTCCAAAGTTCATGGAAACGCTGGAGCTGGCCGGATTCCGGTTCCCACCTAATATGTTTCAAACCACCGTGGAAATTCGATAGTCATGCTGCTTTTTCTTCTCATCTTTTCGCTGATTACGGCATCACTGCTAGGTTCCGCTTGGGCAGGGTATTCCCTGCTCCAAAGAAATCGGAAACGGCAGCTTCATGAGCGCCTTGGGGCAGAAGAAGAAACGGCTGCACCAGCTACCCTGACGGTTACGATCTTAAACGAAGACCAAGGTGGCGCTTGGACAGAACGTGTACGCAATTGGGCGATGTCTCAAGTGGAAGCGGCAGGATTAAAGTGGAGCAATTCCAAGGTGCTCTCCGTGTGTGCCAGTAGCGCTTTTGTGGGGGTGCTCTTCGGATTGCGTTTGAGCCACGCCTTGCCTGTACGCGGTGCGGCGTTTGCCTTCCTGGTCCCTGGCCTATTCGCATACCTTCCCTTTGTTTATCTAGCCCGAAAGCGGAAAAAGCGTCTCAAGCAGTTTGAAGAACAGCTACCGGATGCGCTGGACTTTCTGGCGCGCTCACTTCGCATCGGGAACTCGCTTTTGATGAGCATGGAGATGCTGGTGAATGAATCGGAAGAACCCTTGCAAGGCGAATTTCGCCGTTTGACCAGCGAGATTCGGCTCGGCTCGCCCATGGCGGAGCCGATGCAAAAGCTCATGATCCGCGTGCCTTTGGTGGATTTGCGCATGTTTGTTTCCGCTGTTCTGCTACAGCGGGAAACAGGGGGAAATCTCGGAGTGTTGTTGTCTCGCATTGCGGCTTCTATTCGGGACCGCTTCCGCGTCAGAGGGCAAGTGGATGCCGCATCATCCCAGGCAAAACTATCCGCACGCGTCCTCAGCGCGATGCCATTTGTTGTATTAGGCGGCATTGTGGCGCTTTCCCCTGGTTATCTGAAGACCATGACCGATGAACCATTAGGCCGCAAGCTCCTGGTGACGGCTGCCGTTGGGCAACTGCTTGGGTTCATGATCATGCGAAAAATTGTTCGGATCAAGGTGTGATTTCATGGCCCTTTTCGTTTCTTTCGGCGTCTTTGTAATCGTTTTGGCGTCCGTGGCCTTGTATGGCCATCGCGTCTATGTGCGCCCGGCACGTGTGTATGACCAGGTTCTGGAAAGCCCTGTTTCCATCACGAGTGAGAAGCCAGGAATACTCAACACGGTAGCTGCTTATGTAGGGCGCATGGGCCGTCGCATGCCATTTGACGAGGAACGCGCTTCGCAGGTGCGTCAAAAGCTGCTTGCCTCCGGATTTCGATCGGAAAGTGCTGTGTATGTCATGTCCGGAGTCAGAATCGTGCTGTTAGCGGGCACTGTGCTTTTCGGATTTGCCGCACCCGTGCATGGCCGGTTTCGCTGGTTCGTGATTACAGCACTGGCATTGGGTGCTTACCGGCTTCCGGAATCCTGCCTGCGCTTTCTGGTGGCTCGCCGCCAGGAACAGTTGAGCACGGCATTGCCGGACGCATTGGACTTGATCGTAGTGTGTGCGGAAGCCGGGCTTGGCTTAGACCAGGGCTTGCGAAACGTAACACGGGAAATTCGGAGCATTCACCCGGCGCTTGCCGATGAGTTGAGCCTCACCTCTTTGGAAATGACGGCGGGCATACGGCGCGGGGAAGCTCTCCGCAATTTAGCCAATCGCACCGGAGAATCGGAAATTCGCAAGTTTGTGGCAGTGTTGATTCAAGCCGATCGATTTGGAACGGGTCTGGCGGATTCTTTGCGAACTCATGCAGAATATCTCCGGATGCGCCGCACTCAATTAGCGGAGGAGCGTGCGGCAAAGGTGAGCGTAAAACTGGTGTTTCCGATCTTTTTTTGCATCCTGCCTTCCCTGCTCCTGGTGGTCGCTGGCCCTGCCATTATCGCCATTTCCAAAACGTTGCTCCCGGCTTTACAAGGCATGGGGAACTGATACACACGAGATTCACCAATGATGACGATTTCCACTCTACCGATGGCTGTTGTTGGGCCGCTTTTACTTCTAGTGCTGTACGCGGCATTCACAGATGCCCGCAGCCGCCGAATTCCGAATTGGCTCACGGGCGCTGGCATCCTGATCGGGTTCAGCATTCATACGGCGTTGACTGGCTGGTCTGGTTTCTGCTTCGCCGGTGCGGGAATGCTCGCCGGATTTGGATTGTATTTCCTGTTGTATGTATTGCGAGCACTGGGCGCGGGTGATGTGAAATTAATGGCCGCCGTAGGCGCGTTCGCCGGATCTTATGTATGGTTTCAGATCTTTCTTGCAACCGCCGTTGTGGGCGCAGTGGCTGCGCTTTTGCTGTCCCTGGCAAAAGGGAAACTAGGCGCAACCATCTGGAATACCAGCTTTATTGCCAGCGAACTGCTCCACTTCCGCGCGCCGTTTCTGGCAAACAGCTCGCTGGATGTGAAAAATCCTGGTTCCCTGACGCTTCCGCACGGCATCGCCATTGCTTCCGGCGTGTGCCTGATTCTGTTCCGGAGCGGCCTTCGGCTGAGCTAACCACTCAGATCGAAGGCCGCTCCGTGCCTCTTCTCTACTGCTTGGCAGCCGGAGCCGGCTTTACCGTCGGGTACTTGATGCCTAACTGTTCCAGATAAGAATCGTACTTGGAAGGATCGTAATACATCTGCTTCATCCGGGGACGATACTTTTCCATTGTCTCTTTGTTGAGCCAGATTGCCGGAACATCGGTATCACGGATCAGGCTCTTGTACTTCGTATTTTTCGTCTGCACATCGCGGAAGTAAGTCCAGGCTTTTTCCACCAACTCCGGTTCCAGCAAAATATCAAGCATGGTCATGGCTTGCACTTTCGCCCCGGCAATCACGCCCTTGTGCGCAATGGGTGTCGCCATGGCAACTCCATTTGCCCAGTTATGCCCCGGTCCGCCCGGAATGTTGGAAGGGTAAGAAAGCACCACGGTGGGCACTACCCAGGAAATATCTCCGATATCATCGGAGCCTCCGCCTGTGGGCTGGGCGCGTTCTTCTCCGTCTTCCGCACCGCCTGCCCCTGCAGCGGCATTTGCATTCCGTCCTGCAGCAGCGGCAGGTCGCTCCTGGATTTTGGTCGCTAAACCGCGTACCGGCTGGCCAAGCTCGCGCTGCAAGCCTTTTGCTAATTCCTGGTCCGCTTCCGACCATTGCGGCATGCCGACTTTCTTGATGTTCTCGCGCATATCATCCGCAATCGGTACGCTGAAGTGACCGGGCCATGCCGAGCCGAGCACCCGTTCCGTGTAGGTGGTATCTGTCATCAGCGTTGCTGCCTTTGCCATGTTGGTGCCGATGTTCCACAGGTTCATGATGTGGTCGTAGTCGGCTTCGCGATAGTAATACCAAACCGTAGCGTTAGGTGGCACTACATTCGGCTGGTCGCCGCCATTGGTAATCACATAATGGAGTCGCGTGGCTAGGCGCAAATGCTCGCGGCGAAAATTCCACCCGACATCCATTAGTTCCACCGCATCCAGCGCGCTTTTGCCGCGCCAAGGCGCACCGGCAGCATGTGCGCTTTCGCCCTTAAACATATACTCCACTGAAACCAAGCCATTCTGATTCGTGGAAGGACCGGACCGTACACTGAGACCCGCGCCGACATGCGTGAACAGGCAAATATCCACATCCTTGAACAAGCCCGCTTTCACGTAGTACGCCTTGGTTCCCACATCCTCTTCCGCGACTCCCGGCCACAAGCGGATCGTGCCTTTCAGATGCTCACGCTCCATCACCTTTTTCACGGCAATGGCCGCAATAATGTTCAACGGCACGCCGGAATTGTGGCCTTCACCGTGTCCCGGCGCGCCTTCGATCATGGGATCGTGATACCCAACGCCGGGCTTCTGCGAAGCCTGCGGAATGTCATCGATATCTGAACCCAGCGAGATAACCGGTTTACCCGATCCCCAGGAAGCCACCCATGCGGTCGGAATACCGGCAACGCCTCGTTCAATCTTGAACCCTTCTTTTTCCAGTTCAGCAGTTAAATATTTAGAAGTTTCAAACTCCTGAAAGCCTAATTCAGCAAAGCTGAAGACGCTATCCACCATCACTTGGGCGTGCTTCTTCATCTTGTCAATATCTCCGGCGAGATCGGCTTTCATCGACGACGCCTTTTCAGGAGCAACCTTGTTCTGCGAGTGGGCAACTTGGACCGCGCAGCATGTCAGCAGGACTGCAAGTGCGGATTTCAACATAGGCTCTAGTGTACTGCGATACGGAATCTTCTTTCAGGCTGCCCATCCGCAAGCATCTCCGCGCCAGTTTCGATCCACCTGCCATGCACCTTGCTGCTGGATCAAGAAATTGCATGTACCGCCACTGCGAGCCCAAAAGCAAACAGCCGCACGAGTCCTATCCGGGTTAAAGCCAATGGCGGAGAAAACAGCAATCGCTTTTCCCCTGTTCGTGCTAGACCACTCCTCTGGGCCGGCCAGAGTATATGCGGCTAGAGAGAACTTTTGCTCAAGAACAAATACCTTCTTGTTCTTCTCTGCATAATCTTCTATCACGGAACGGTAGATTCCTTCTTCGTCGTGAGCAGGTTTCAAACACAGAGCAAAGTTCTTTGTATTCTGGATAATGGTCCAAATGGGAACGTCTGGCTCTTGGACTTTCAACACTGTCGAATAAATGTTATAAACATCTGCTTGCTCTTCGGAACTCAGTATTTTTAGCTCTTCCGTCTTGTTCTCGGATTGAGAGGGGAAGGCTTGCTGCGCTGGTCCACGACAAACTGCCATTAGCATGGCTACGATTGCCAAAGTTCGAGAAAGCAGCCCAATGTTCTTCATTTTTGTTCTGCCGTGAGCCAATCCGAATCAAATTCCCGTAAGGTGAGATGCTCCCCAGGAAAGAAGAAGATCCCGGTATTTGGTCCTAATTCCGCAGCCGGAAAAATGCCCGAGGAAAGGCGAGACCTCGAATTAGGACGACTGGGCAGATCAGGCTTGGCGCTAAATGGCATCTGAACACCTCCTCGCGTAATCCACTCAAAATGTATCCCAATCTCGATCACGCTTTGCCTCTGTTCTCTTCCTAATACGCGCATGAGCCTGCCATGAAGCACTGTACCGGCTGGTGCCAGAACGGCGTGATCCCGATCACGGAGGGGAGAGCGCAATACGGCTTCAATCGGATCGCCTGCGCCAGCAGTCTTGCTATCCAATGGCGTAAGAAGACGGCACCGGAACGGCAGCCCTGGCGGAAGAGGCTTGGGCGGCTCATGTGAAACCTGAGTCTCTGCGGTTTGCTCTGGATCATCGAAGCGTATCTGTGACTCGCCTGTATACTCTCGGCAACCGGAATATGTGGTGAGGTTCACCGTCTCGCCTCCATTTCGATCAATCGCCCGGAACAAGGTTTCGCGGGGAAGCAACAACTGCCTTTTCCCCAAAAGAAGGCGCTGATACCCAATGGTGCTGACAGCCTGACAATTCTCAGTGGCGACCGGCAACTCAGCGGTACGCACTGTTAATTGCGCAATGTCCAAGCTGTGCGGGTCTAGCAGGAACACTCCGTTATGTGCCGTCACAAAATTGCGGTTTCCTGCACGAATGTGGTACTGGCTTTCCGACGCAGGAATAGAATACGAGTAAGAAAACTTCTCCCTTCCTTCCCACATCACCGGACCGAGATACTTTACAGAAATGTTGTTTCCCCGAAGAATTTCCCCAAGAAACGCACCAAAATCACCAGATCCAAGCGCTCCGTAAGAGACCATACGAGAAAGATCGCCACCTTCAAATTTCTGTGCCCCTGCCCAGGAATATATTTCCTGCCCATCGGCAACCGTTACATCAAATCGCAAGCGATCCCAGGCTTCCAGCGGGAGTTCCCGCTTTCGCTGTGCACTGGTCTCCATGTACCCTTCGCAGGAGCGATGGCGAAATCCTGGCGGACTGCTGAAATGTCGTGTAATGGTCTGGACGCAACTGTACCGCTGCATTTGATTGACATCCAGCAGAATCCGCCGACGAGCTTGCTGAAGAACCAGAGCGGGATCAGGCGGCGTTTGCCCCAGGCTTACCGCTGTTACCAACACCCATGCAAGGGAAGCAACCCCGCTACGCAGCACAGAGAAATGTTCTCACAAAAGCGATAGCCACTTTGAGCTTCGATTGGAAAAGGTAATTATTGGCTGCTTACAACCTGTGCCTCACCATTCATCAGATATTTATCGAAAAACTCTTCACTGCGCCGCCATGCGTCGCGGAGGACATAAGCACGACGGAAGAAATGAATTTCCCCCGGGTAAATTGCCATTTCGAAAGGTTTTCCCAGCTTGACCAACGTATCAATCACGGTGAGAGTCTCCCAGAACGGCACGTTGGTGTCATTCGTTCCCTGCAATATCATCAATGGCCGGGCCACCTTGCTCAAGTGCTTCACAGCAGCCGAAGTTTCATATCCTTCCGGGTTGGTAACCGGTGTACCCAGACGACCTACCGTGTAAGCACCTGAGTTCCAGGTCGCCCAGTCTCCCACACCGGCAACATCAATCGCACAACGAAACAAAGTCGGCGTAGTTACCAGGGCTTGCAGAGTCATGTAACCGCCATAGCTGAGTCCCCACACCGCGATGCGGTCAGGGTCCACATAGGGCAGTGTTTTCAAGTAATCCGCTCCAGCAGCCACGTCCTCTGTTTCTTTTCCACCCATATCCATGTAGTCCCCAACGGCCCAGTTGCGACTGTAGCCGGAGCTGCCGCGATAGTCTGGCGTCAGGATGACATAACCTTGCTGCGCCAAGTATTGATGCATGGAGTAATACATGCGGTAAGAGCCTGGGTGCCAGCCAAGATAGTTCTGGTCGGAGCCGGACCCATGAATCCACACAATCGCGGGATGCTTCGTGGTGCGATCAAGATCTTTATGCACAATTAGGGTTGCTGGCACTGGCGCCTTGTCTGATGCACGGCTCGGGTAATGCACAGGAACCGGGGCGGTAAGATCAGAAACCGAAAGACCAGAAGGCAAGGAGTCGCTCAGACGAATGGGCTTTCCGCCAGAGTGTGCCGACGTGGCATACACCTCAAGTGGGTGTTCTACCGCCGTTCGCAGATAGACGAGATTGGAACCGTCAGGCGAGAACGAGGGATCGTAGTTGACACCGCGCGAGGTCACAATTGCCTCGCTCTTTCCACTGCTCACTTCAGCAACAGAAATGAACCGTTCCATCTGATTCCCTTCCGCGCTATGGGAGTAGGCAATCCTTTTACTGTCGGGTGACCACGATGCGTAACCCGCACCAAATTTGCCGGAGCTGATTTGTCGTGCTTGTGCTTCGGAAGCGGCGTTCGCGGGTGTCAGATAGAGATGCGGCCAGCCAGTGCGGTCGCTAAAAAATGCCACCCACTTGCCATCTGGCGATGCGGCTGTTCTTGCGCCAGCTGTAGGGGTCCAGTAAGCCGGGTCATGATCTTTCCACAATGTTCGCGTTTCCCCATTGACGGAAGTAACCTTGACTTCCCGCGTCTTCCGATCAGGGGAGAACTCCTGATGCACAACGGCAGGGCCCTCCACCCACTGGATTCCGAGTCCGGCAGCTCCACCGCCCGCTGCCGCTGTTGCGATCCACACCGGGTCGCCCAGGAAGACTGAGACGATGCCCAATCGGCTATCCCAAGTGAGACTGCGGAACACTTTTACGCGATTGCCATTGTAAGGCAAAGGCTCCGCGACATCCTCATTGTGGGAAGCATTGAAAGCCACATACTTCGCATCCGGCGAGAACGACACTCCGGTCACCCTAAGGTCGTCTGGCAGATGCGTGAGTTGCCGCTCGGTCTTTGCCTTTAAGTTTGCAGTCCAGATCTGCCCACGGCGCACAAAGGCAATTTCACGCTTGTCCGCCGAAAGATTGAATGCCGAAACTCCCTCGAAACCCGGCACCCTGGAGGGTTTTGCGGAACCAACAGGCACGCTCCACAAGCTACCGTCCTTAATAAACAACACCTGCTCATTGGAAGCCCATTCAAACCGACCAATATCGGACTGCAACATGGCAGGGTTTACGGGAAAATCCGTTAGGGCGACCGGTGTTCCTCCAGGTTTGACCAGGAACAAGTCCTGTTTACCGGCGGCATCCCAAAGAAATGCAACGTTCTTCCCATCTGGCGACCATGCGGGCTCGCTTGGATATTTAATGTCGGCGATTCGGTCAATCGTGATGCTTCCGCGTGGCTGCCCCGCCGCAAGGAGGCCCCAGTTCACGATGAGTGCAACAAAGCACGTTTTGAAATACATATGATCAACCTCGCTTCAATGATCTGCGCCGTCGCTTAAAAGGTTAGCCGTAATGCGAAGCGTGCAACAAACGGATTTACAAGATTAGTGGGGCGCAAATAGTTTGCGCCGTTGCTGGTGGTAACCGCAGTGACCGGCTCACTATTCGTCAGGTTCAGTAAATCTGCAATGGGTTCCAGGCCGATTCTGCCCTCGTGAAACTTCGTGGGCCTCGAAATACGAAGATTGAGCAGGCTGATATTCGGCAGACGAATGCCGCCTCGCGGCAGCAGGCTCACCGTTTCACTCCCCTGATTCAAACCCGTAAACACATTGGTAGGAAGCAGCGGATAGCCGGTGTAGTATTGATAATTAGGACTGAGCGAGATACCCCAGGGAGCTTCGTAGGTACCGCTCAGCTTGAATAGGTAAGTCGAGTCTTGGTCCAATAATGCGTTTTTTCGATTGATGTCAAGGTTTGGATCGTTGAAATTATCACTCAATCCATTCGCGTAAGTGCCTCGACTCCGCTGCACAGTGAGGCCGGTCAACACCTGCCAATGCCGGGAAAAACGTTTCACGGCATTCAGTTCCACACCGTTATAGCGGTTATCATCCAGTGCCGCCACATTGGTAAGCACGTAGGCAGCCTTGCCCACGTAGGCCGGTGCCAAGTTATAGATTGTTAACGCCTCACCACTTAGTGGATTGGTCACGCTGATGGGAGAGTATGCAGAACTCGGAATCGCACTGTTGATACGGCTGATTTGCTGTTTTGTGCTCCGGTAATAGTAGGAAATTCCAACGCGAAGGTCCCCAAGAATCTGACGCTCATAGCCGACGTTTACCTGATCCGAATAAGGGCGCTTGAGATTGGGATCCACACTGGTCACAATGCCGCCAACGGAGCCAAGGAAGTTAGGGGTCGTCAGATATTCCCCCTGTTGTGGAATCCCATCGCCATTCGCGTCGCTCCATTTGTAAATCTGATAGCTGGAACTGTTTGGGTTTAAGGCCTCTGCCAGGCGTGTTCCTTCGGACAATGTAAACCGGTTATAGCCAGCGTGAACCACAGAGCGGCCATCCCCTTTCGGGTCCCAAGAAACGCTTAGGCGCGGCACGAAAGTATTCCAATCCACTGCGTTGGCGGCGCGCGCAAAAGTACGATTAGGGAACAAGCTGGAAAACCCTGCTGTCGGGCTCGATTGCTGCGGGAGCCACGTCACAAAATTCTCGTATCGTACGCCCAAACTCACCGTGAACTTTCGGCTCAGCGTCCATGTATCTTGAAGAAAGGCAGCACCTTCCCGGAAAGCGCTTTTCGCACGAAGTGGGGTGTCATAAGCATACACTTGGAACGGTACCCCGTTGTTGTAATACACATTAATATTGCCGTTGATCGTTGTCAGATCCTGCTTACTGCTGTAATCGAAATCGTATCCGGCCTTGAAAGTGTGCGTGCCTCCAAAATTGCCTTTGAAATACGAGAGATTCGCGGTTGCGCGCGTCGTGCCTGTTATATCCAGAGTGGAGTTTTGTGCCGCACCAGTGAGTGTGGATAGACTAACGTCGGCGACAGACAGTGTTGATGGACTCACCCCTGGCTGGTAATCGAGTGGAAAGTGAAGCTTCATGTAGCCGAAACGCGCCTCAATCGCCAAGTTGGCAGTCGGCGCATATGTCCACTGCCCTTGCAAGACGTAAGCCGGTTCAATCTGCCGTTGTGAAGCTTCTTCGTTTGTATAACTGTAAGTAGTGCCCCGCCGGTAAAACCGATTCTGTTCATTCCAAAGCCAGATCAAACCCACACGTTGGTTCTGCGTGAGTTGGATGTCACTACGCACGGTTCCGTTCGACTGATGATTGGAGTCAAAAGTAGGCGTTCCCGCTTTCGTGCGTACGGCCAGCACGTTCTGACGAACATCGTAGTTTCGCCAAGCCCCAAAAATCCACCAGCGATCCTTGAGAAAGGGGCCACCCGCATTGGCAGTTACATCTCTTCCCATGGCAAAAGGAAGCCCAGCGTTCACAGGTGCTCCCTTAAAGGTCGGCAATTGAGTCGCTGCCTGGAAAGCAGAAGTCAAGTAGTAGGCAGCTGCCAGGCCGTGCCACTGGTTGGAACCTGACTTGGTGATCTGGTTCATGTACATTCCACCCACGGAAACCTCGGCAGGAGCCGCATCGGTCACCACCTGAAATTCTTCTTGGGCATCATGATCAGAGTAGAATGCGGTCGAACCGCCATTCCCTCCAGGCCAGTTCAGTTTCAAGCCGTTGTAGCTATATACTTGCTCGCCCGGCTTGCTGCCATGGATCTGCATAGTGGATTGCTGATACATTTGCGAACCGCCAACATCGAATGTACTCAGACTGGCACCCGGAATTTGCGCGATGGTTGACCAGGGGTCGCGACCGCTTGGAATGTTTTGAAGCAGAGCTGTGCCGAACGTAGTAGCGTTCTCGGCGGACTTCACATCAATCACCGGCGCCGCGCCTTCCACGGTAACGCTCTGCGACATGTTTCCGACCTCAAGCTTAAGGTTCAATGTGGCAGTGAAACCAGCCGTCAGGACAACATTGGGCTGCAAAAGCTCCTTGAAACCCTGTAGGGAGACTTTTACTTCATAAGTGCCAACCGGCAGTTGATCAAATAAGAAACTGCCGTCACTTTGCGTCTTGGCTGTACGGGTCGCCATAAGAGCCGCGCTGTTGACGTTCACATTTGCGCCAGCTACTCCTGCCCCGGAGTTGTCCGTAATAAATCCGGTAATCTTTCCAGTAATGGCTACCTGGCTATAAAGGGGCGTTGTCAGAAGCGCAGCAGTGGCCAAAGCTCCGAGCCGAAGCGAGCCAAACAGATACTT
The DNA here is from genome assembly GCA_963791675.1 of Bryobacterales bacterium. Taxonomy (GTDB): domain Bacteria; phylum Acidobacteriota; class Terriglobia; order Bryobacterales; family Bryobacteraceae; genus JALYXI01. Next base: position 13,117 of record CAWBTD010000017.1, on the reverse strand, counting down.
GTAGTTCAAGGTTCCTCCGTGTTACCGCATCCGAATGTACACGTCGCAGTGTGAGTTTTCTCAGACGGAGAGAATGAACTGAATTTGTAAATTGCCTAACGGATCACCGTACCTTCCAACAAGGAGAATGTCAAGTGTAAGGGTTAGCTTGTCCGCGCCAAATGAGAATGTCCTATTGACGAGCTCAGTGTGGGGAGGTGGATTCAGGAACACTTCTCATGACGCAAAAGGACCGGGACAGACTGTTCGCATTACAGAAGGCCAACAAGGTCCTGATCACACAGAGAGCAGCGGCGGAAGAGATCGGGCAGAGCGAACGGCATGTCCGGCGGCTGCTGAAGAAGCTGAAGGGCAAAGCAGACGCCGTGATTGTGCACGGACTGCGAGGACGGCGATCAAACCGGAAGATCGAAGACAAGGTAAAGCAAAGCGCCATCGGGATCCTGAGCGAGAAGGTGTACGAGGGGTTTGGACCGACGCTGGCGGCAGAATATCTTGCCCACAAGCACGACATTGCTGCAGGCAGGGAGACTGTGCGGGGATGGATGGTGGAAGGCAAGCTGTGGCGTGCCAAGAAGCAGCGGATCGAGAAGATCCACCAGTGGCGGCAGCGGCGGTCCCGCGCCGGCGAATTGGTGCAATGGGATACCAGCGAACACGCCTGGCTGGAAGATCGAGGTCCGAAGCTGTATCTGATCAGCATGATCGACGATGCCACCAGCCGGCTCCAGGCGCGCTTTGTGTTGCACGATTCCACGGAGGAGAACATGCGCCTGCTGTGGAGTTAGCTGGAGCGGAACGGACGCCCACTCAGCTTCTACACCGACAAGGCGAGCCTGTTTCAGACGGCTCCGAAGACAGCTCGGGATCGCCAGGCTCTGCCAGGGGAAGAACAAGATCCGCTACCACCCACCCAGATCGGTCGCGCGCTGCAGGAACTGGATATCGTTTGGATCCCGGCGCACTCGCCACAGGCCAAGGGAGTTGTGGAGCGCAGCTTCCAGACGGCACAGGACCGCTTGGTAAAGGGGCTGCGCGTGGCCGGAGCCAGCACGCGGGAACAAGCCAATGCGTATCTGGAACAGAAGTTCATTCCATGGTGGAACGAAAAGCTTACCGTGCTTCCCGCCCACCCCGACGATGCGCACACCGGCCCTTAGCCGAACACACTCGCTACCAGCTTCGCTGAGCTACGTGGAGACCAGGCAAGTGGCCAACGACCACACCGTTCAGTTCGACAACAAAACTTACCGGATTGCGCGAGCAGACATTCGCACCGGATTGCGCGGAGCTGCGGTGCGGGTCGAAGTGCGTCTGGACGGGTCGTTGGCAGTGCCCTTCCGCAATCTCTGCCTGGCTGTCACCGAGTGTCTCGCGCGTCCGAAAGTGGATGCCGTTCGCAAGCCGCGCCGCACAAGAAAAGCCAATGGATGAAGAACTTCCGCTTCACCAGTCAGGAAAAGACTGCGTTATCCGCGATTCCATCGGCGTCGTCGGCCAATCCAGCAAAAGCCAATCGGTAGGCCGGGCAAAGACGCCCCGGCCGGCTTCGTGCTTGGTCTATCGAAAAACCGCTGCTCGGGAACCTCACCAAAGCAGAGTCTCAACCAAAAACCAACCCCCCCAGAACGGGCAGCATTGGGCCCGGTTTGACTGGGGGTTTGGCGCCATCTGCTTCGGAGCCAGCTCCGTCGCAGCGTTCTTCAGATCTGCTCCAGGGAGCGCGACTTCCCCGAAACATCAATCTCAAACTAAATCCTCCCCTCAAAACCAACCCGCGAAACCAGACATTTCTACTTGGCATTGACATCACTGCTAAGTGACTTGTAGCTTTTTGAGTAAAGTATTTATCCCATCGGAGTAGTGGCAGCAAGAGAGTGGAGGCAACGGTTGAGATGACTCGCGTCCCAAAGCTGAAAGGAAATCAGACGCCCACTCGAAGCACCGGAATCTGCCGGTGTAAGAAGCCTACCTTTTCTAATCCCCACTAAAATCTTCGAGGCGCCACCAAGCTCGGGAAAAAAGGTCCGGCAACCTTGGACACCGGCCAGTGCCTGAGGTCCCTGGGGGTTACGGGCGTGTCTCCTTCATAGTGCGCGATCATGTTGCCACTACCCGGTGAACCTACATACTCGACCGTTGCAGTGTGGGCAATTAGGGGTACGCGGACGCGGTCCGCAAACAATTGCATGAATCGCTGGTTGGCGCCAGCTTTGCATGTGTGGAGCAATATGCGGCGAATGCCGGTTCCGGCTAACGCGTCTGCCACACGGTCGATAGCCCGCAGCTTGATAATGGAGTCACCGACGGGAAACGAACCTTGGGTTGCGCCGTCACCGAGAACGGCATCGTCGATATCCAACTTATAAAGAAAAGGCGCGCCGTCCTCAGGGGGTGGAAAATCCTCCGAGGCGAGATTGCACCAGGGTACGCCATTGGGCTGGCTTTGTCCGGCATCGCCATGCCCTGTGGTCATTGCGACGACGCCGGCAGCTGCCTGTTTAGCCGCAGCTGCAAAAGCGTTTACCAGCTCGTCGTAATCCGTCAGAGCGATGGGCCGATTGAGCCGTAGTGGAGTAACTTCCTGGATGAAGCGGAACCTCGGTTTAAAGGGCCTCCATTGATCCCTGGCCCATGATCCGATGAAGGAGAAAACCTGGTCGTGTGGATTCCTGATGTTTCTCCCGATGATCATCGCGATGGGGTACTCAACCTGCAAGAGCGAGGTTCCATCGAAGGTCTCAGAGATTCCCTTTACGTTGCCTTTGATCTGGAGGCGAAGGGTGTGGCTCTGGACCTGTTCCGGCTCAGGCATGTGGGCAAAAAGGTGGGCCGCGCCGGGCGAATCGTTGACGGCTAAGCGGAAGCTGACAGGGTCGCGAACCGGGGGCAGCGGCGCTCCGCGTATCTTCTGCACCTGCATAACACCCTGGTTCAGTTGACCTTCAAACGCGCCCACAAAGCGGTCAGTAACATCCTTGTTTCTGGAATTAAGAAAGCCGACCGTCTCGGTAACCGTGATCACCACGTTGGAGGCGGTGACCTGCGGATTAGTAAATTTGAGGGTAACAGTATCGCCTGGGGTGACGAAGTTGCGGTCCGTGTTGGTTGAGAAAAACGAAGCTGCCAATGATCCGGCCATAAATGATTAGGGCTTAGAGATATCGGGACGAAGGCGCAAAGGCCGGTGGATTTCCGCCTTGTTGAGAGCGGGGACGGTGATGGTGAGGCCGGCTATTTTCATGGGGTAATCGCCTGGCGGGACATCGCCAGCGTCAAGAACGCCATCTGGGTTGGTCTTTCCACTCATCTGATTTCCGTTGCCAATGTCGATTTGAAAGGTTTCGTTGGCGACGGGTGAGTCGTCAAGGTCGTCATGAAGAATGTAAGAGAAGTGGCAGAGAATCGGCGGATCGGGGAATTGCTCGCAGGGTGAGTTATCAGAGATACGCTGGTAGAAACGGCAGGCGAAACTGTCGTGACTAACATCGAATTGCCGGTCAGAGCCAGAAAGTTGAGTGCTGCGCCGGGTTTGCCCGTCAGACCAGAAGCGTTTGACACAGCCATCGAGAGGCTCGGTGGCACGAGGACAGGGCCATTTATTGGGATCGATTCGGCTCCCGGGCCGGAACAGGAGAGCCATAACGCGGCGGTTAGGAGCATTGGCAGCGTTGCGAGCATTCTTATCGGCTGCTTGCGCGAATTCGGCTTCCTTCTCTTTAGAGAAGATAAGGCGGGGATTGAACTCGCTGCAGCCTTGATAGTCACCTTTGCCTTTGGGATCGGAACCCTGGCCGAGAAAATCTTTTGGCGTGATCTGGACAGAAGCTGGGCAGAGAGTTTGCATGTAGGCCCTGAATAAATCACCGTCGGAAGTACCAGCCGGCACGTTGTCACGCATGGTTTGGCGCTGGTTCGTTCCCCAATTTTCGGTATCGGCAATCTGGCGCCACAGGTCGACGGCTAGATCGGGAGAGGTGTTAACGATCAATACGGCATAGATTGCCATGACGCGACGGCCACTAAGCGACTTGTTATAAACGTCCGTGCCGACAGGATCGGCATGTCCGAACATAGACAGCGGTGGAAATTGGGGCTGGTTGGTGAAAGGGTCAAGATGTTTATGTTCTTCACGTAGGTCAGCCAGGACTTGGATCTCGGTGGCTATTTCGGGGGTGGGAAAAGAGGAATCGAAAGCGAAGCGGATGTCCTCAATACGCCAGCAGGCAACCGGGATTAGACGGAGACGCGCGGTGTTGAACTCGTCGGAATTGGTGGGTGCTACAAGGAGTTGGAACGGCTCCGTGGTCGGGTGGTGGCCAACAACGCCCCCTTCGTCAGCAGCCATGCGCTTGCTTCAATGTGGGATGATTCCAACCAGCTTGGTAGTTGGAAAGAACAAAAGTGTTCGCGATCCCCGAAAGATGGTCCACCTGCTGCACCTTGTAATTGCTTGGCATCGCGGATAGGGTTAAGTATATCTTAGTGAAATTCCGTCACGAACCTTATCGTTAAGGAGTTGGTCGGATAGGTATAAAGCATTTTGCTGGAGTGAGCTGTCTTCGGAGAGATAGAAGCGAGCATGGCAGAGAAGACGAGGTGAGAAGCAGCCTCGGATGAATCTCTGCAGAAAGATGGCAGCTGAGATCCTATAACCGAAAGGGTTGCTCAAGCAGTTCCTACTCCGCTCCAAAATCTAACCCTGTAAAGCCATGTAACTCTCCTTGGCGATAATTGACTATTTCTTTATTAAAAAGTGATCAGTAAGTTAGGTAATAGTGAATAAACGTTCAACTCCGTTTCAGAAATAAAGTTCGAAGCATAAAGATGATGGTCCTGCTTTCGAACGTTACATTTGGTGATTTGGCACTGGCTTAGAAACGCACTCTGCATGGGATTGCCGACTCCATCAAAAGTTACTTTAATTCTCTCGCTGCCCACCAGCATCGAAGTGCGATCCTTCCCATTGATCAGCCGGTGTTAACAGTCCGCTCCGAGTTTGAATTATTGCATCTGAATAGTGCGCAGTATCCACTGCGCTTCGCGGGCCTATTCCACTCGTTTGAATCAAGGTTTCAGAGCCATTGAAAACGATGCCAAAAATAGTAGATCAGTAATCTGCTTCTGCCGCTCAATGAGAAGTGAGAATGGATTGGATGAGCCAGCTTTCTCGCTGTCTCACGCTTGTGTTGATGTCTGCTGCGTACGTTACGGCACAATCTTCGAACGGAAGAATTCTTGGGATTGTCCGTGACAGCAGCGGATCAGCCGTTCAAGATGCACATGTGGAAGTAACTCAGACCGGAGAGAACCTCACCAGAAGAGCACAAACTGGCCCCGAAGGAACGTATCAAGTACTTTCCCTCCTGCCAGGAGAGTATCAGGTCACTGTGGAGCATACCGGGTTCCGTGCCGCCAAAGTGCAAGCACAGGCTCTGCAAATCAACCAATCTCTCCGAGTGGATATCACGTTGGAAGTCGGTCAAATGACGGAGACATTGAACGTGACAACCGACGCGAACGGTGTCGAAACAGTAAGTTCCACGTTGGGTGCCTCGGTTACTAGCCGTGCTTTAGTGGATCTCCCGCTCAATGGCAGGAACGCTCTTGATTTGGCTCTGCTGCAGCCTGGCGTAACGCCAACCAACGACAGCTCCTACTATTCCTCCACCACAGGCAACAACACAAACAGCACGGGCGGGTTCAGCATCTCCGGCGGACGCAACGATTCGATTACCTACTTGCTCGACGGAGGACTGAACAACAGTTTTCTCTATAACGATATTGTTTATAACCCGAATCCGGATACCATTCAAGAGTTTCGCATCCTAACAAGTAACTACAACGCAGAGTACGGACGGAATGCCGGCGGGGTAGTTAGCATCATCACAAAATCAGGAACGAATGAACTGCATGGAAGCGTATTTGAATTTCTCCGGAATGAAGCACTGAACGCGAATAGCTTTTTCTCCAACAATCAGGGGCTACCACGAGATGTGCTGAAACGTAATCAGTTTGGTTTCTCTGTGGGTGGACCAGTGGTGTTGCCGAAACTCGTTCATGGGCATGACAAACTTTTCTTCTTTGGCAGTTACCAAGGGCAACGCCAAATTCAGGCACAAACACCTGGAGAGGTGACCGTGTTTACACCGGCAGAGCTGCGCGGTGACTTCTCACATTCCGACAACTCTGGTCCGCCGACCTCGCTGGTGCAGTTCCTTCAGAGCCATCCGGTTTACCAATCCAATCCCGCGTTAGCGGCTCAGGGCATCATCAATCCCGCGAGTATTGACTCGGTAGCGGCAAACTATATTCGTCAAGGGCTTATCCCTTCCTCGGCAACGGGTCTCTTGTTTCCTCGTGCGAATGGTGTCGATAATCGCGATGAGGCAACAGGCAAGATTGACTATCTTCTTAGTGCGTCTGAACATCTTTCCGGCACGATTGGCGCCGCTCACAATCCGTTAGTAGCTCCGTTTGATGGAGCCAATGTATCCGGTTTCGCTTCACAATCCAACTTGCGACGGTACTTTGCCAATGTTGCCTTGATCTCGGTACTCTCTCCTGCACTTTTGAATGAGTTTCGCGCAACAGCACAGCGGCAGAATCGACTTCGTTCGGCACCAGACGGGACGGCTCCCACTGCGGCAGCACTCGGCGTCAACATCACGCCGGATCATCCTACCGGGCCTCCCATCTTGAATTTCAGCAGTGGGCTGAATATCGGGTTCAGCGGCTATGGTCCTAGTCTTGTTGTAAACAATACCTACCAGTTTTCTGACACCATCACCTGGACACGTGGGCACCACACACTGAAAGGCGGTTTTTCCTACTCACCTTTTCAGGACAATACCACCTTTGACTTCTTCGTAAACGGACAGTTCTCATTCAATGGAGTAAACGGACAGGCAATCCGTACCGGAAACGATCATGCTGATTTCCTGTTAGGGCTTCCCGATGTGTTCTCGCAATACTCCGAAGCACCTTCGAATATACGCACTGCTTCTTATTCTGGGTTTGCGCAAGACGAATGGCGTGTGCATCCGCAGCTGGTTCTCACGCTAGGGCTCCGTTACGACTATGACACGCCACGTCGGGATACGCAGGGCCGCTCTTTCTCGCTAGAATACGGGCGGCAATCAGTAGTCTTTCCCCATGCACCCCCAGGGCTGATATTTCCAGGAGATCCCGGTGCTCCGATGGGCGCTAACCTTCCGGACAGGAATAATTTCAGTCCCCGTTTCGGTTTCGCTTGGGATCCCTCTGGTACAGCGCGCACCAGCTTACGCGGCGGCTTCGGAGTATTCTACGACATTCTGAAAGGGGAAGACTTATATCAGTACAACGGCATCGCTCCGTTTGCCGGATCGGCATATCTCACCTTTACACCGCCAACTGTTGGCACGCTTGCTTCCGCTAGTCCCTTTGCGCAACCCTATATCTCTGCCGGTCAGCCCAACCCATTCCCTTCGCGGCCGCCTTCCCCCAATCTGGATTTCTATGCTGCGTTTGGTCCGTTTAATGGATACAGTGTAGATCCGAATCTGCGGACCCCGTATATTTACCAATATAATTTGAGCCTCCAGCGGCAACTGGGCACCAACTTCATCGCCGAAGTGGATTACGTGGGAAACAGCTCGCATAAAATGACGGCTTTGGTGAATCCAAATCCATTTGTGCCTGGTACGGGATTGCGTTTGCTGAATACGCAGCCGGGAGCGCGTACCGATAGCTATGCGTTACCAACCCAGTTCATCAATGGAGCAAATGGGAACTACAACAGCTTGCAGGCCGGCTTACAGAAGCGCTACGGAAACGTGGCTGGCTTGGGTTCGGTCTCGTTTCAGCTCTCCTATACTCTGAGCCACAGTTTGGACGACGCCAGCGGATTTGAGCAAGTGAATAGTGGCGTTCCTTATTACAATCACCATGCATTTCATGCGTCATCAGACCAGGACATCCGACAATATCTTTCCTTAAGCGGTTTGTGGGATCTCCCATTCAGTCGCTGGTTCGGTAAGAATCTTTGGACAAACGGTTGGAGCATCAACCCTCTCTTTTCGCATCGCAGCGGGCAAGCACTGGACATAAATGCGGGTTTGGCACAATCCGCCAACGATCCTGGCCCGTCAGGGTATGGGGATGCGAATCTCGCGCGGCCCAATCTGGTAGCACCAGTCCAATACTTTGATCCCCGGCAAACCGGCAATCTTTGGTTCAATAGCAACGCATTTTCCATTCAGAATCTGAGTGGCTACGGAACATTGGGCCGCAATAGCCTTCGCGGGCCAAGCCGTACCGATCTGGATTTCCGCATCTCGAAAACAACATTTCTTTACAAGGAACGGCTTCGTGCGGAACTGATTGGTGAGTTCTTCAATGCGCTGAACCATACCCAGTTTCGCAGCCCTAACCTGAGTTTCAGTAGCGGGACGTTCGGTGCCATCTCTCAAACATATGACCCGCGCATTATTCAACTTGCATTGAAACTTTATTTCTAAATGCTGGCTACCATCCTCGTCAGATACTGTTCTGGTTTCCCGCAGTGGTCAGGTCATGCTGAACGCTTTTTCTGAAACAGGTTCTGACCGAGCACGTCCGGCTTATACACTTCGGACGGAACTATTCTTAACGGCGCGCATAGGCGCACCGCTAGCTCTCGGCGAAATGGGATGGATGTCGACCTATATTGTGGATGCGCTAATGATTGGGCGCCTGCCACACTCGGCGCTCTCGATCGCGGCCTCCTCGCTGGGCAACACCATTTTTTACGCCATTGCCTTTTGCGCCATTGGGTTGATGACCAGCTTGCAAACATTGACCGCACAGGCTTATGGCCGTGGAGAAGAGACGGAGTGCCGTCGTTTGCTCCTGCAAGCGTTCTGGATCAACGCTGCACTTACACCTGTTGTCATGCTGGCGACTTTGGCCTCCATTCCTGCGCTTCGTCTTTTTCACATACAACCCGACATTATCCAGGAAACGAGTGATTACCTCCATGCGCTTGTTTGGTCCACGGCTCCCTTATTGCTTTATTGGTCGCTTCGCCGCTACCTGCAGTCGGTTGACCGAGTCTTCTTTATCGTCCTTTCCTTGCTCTGTAGCGGTCTGGTGAATTTTGTTGCTGATTGGGTGTTCCTTTTTGGACACCTGGGTCTCCCGCGTTTCGGGGTGGCCGGGTCAGGATGGGCGACCTGTATTGTGCGCCTGTTCGCATTGTTATTGCTTCTCTGTGCATTAAAAAGAAGTTTCTGGCGCAAAGCACAGGCGGGAACGGAGTCGTCGTTTCGTCCGGAGATTCATCGTATTCGCATGCTTCTGCGCATTGGCTGGCCGGCTGCGATCGAGAGCCTTGCTGATCTTGGCGTTTCCACGTATATGTCTATTCTTTGTGCCCAGTTGGGTGCAACGCTCCTGGCAGCACATCAGATTGTGCTTGATCTGGACGCGTTCGTCTACATGGCGCCACTGGGACTTTCTTACGCTACCTCTGTCCGCGTGGGGCAAAGTGCAGGTCGTGACAGCGTTTCAGAGGCACGTCGGTCCGCCAGGGCAAGCCTGATTCTCGGTCTAGGGTACATTGTGGTGGCGGGATCGATCTTTGTTGGGTTTTCACCAACCTGGGCATCGTTCTACACCACCGATCCATCAGTGATTGCAGCGGCAATTCCGATCTTTCTGCTTTGCGGAGTTCTTCAGTTGGGAGATGCGGCTGGGATTATCCTGGCTGCCGCACTGGTCGGTGTAGGTGATACTCGCACTCCACTGATTGTGAATGTAATCTGGTCATGGATGATTGGCATGCCGCTGGCTTACGTTCTTGCCTTTCATTACGGTTTGGCACTGAAAGGGCTTTGGTTCGGCCGTGTGCTGGCGGCGGTCGGCTCCTCGCTCACGTTAGCGGTCGTGTGGCAGTTGCGGCTTCGTAGGCGCGGTCTTTCGGTACTGCCTGCAGTTGCCTATGCACAGTAACCGGGACTATCTTCGGTGGTGACTGGACATGGATAACTGGGAACGCGCGAGAATAACACTAAGAACTGATCATGAACACTTCCTTCTGGAAAAGCTTCGCGCCGACTATTCCATCGCGAAATCCTCTATGAATTATTCCGATAGGAGGCGTCCTTACAAGCGAGACCGCTTAGCCTGTTTTTACCACTCAATGCTTGTCATCTCCGATCAGTTGCAGCCTCATCGTGCTGAAGTCAATTTGGAAAGCATGCGTTTGTGTCAACACATCCAGGCCCAGGTTTCCGACGCAACACTTCGCTCCGATCGATTGCAGCAGTACATGAGCAGGAGACAAGATCGTCTCTGCGTCACCTACCTGGATCCGAAGTTCTGGTAAGGTGATGGAGTTAAATTTCTCTGCGTGCCCTACCCCGCGTACCTCGGTCAAGTCTTTCTTGCCGTGTTGCTCTAGTAAACGCTTGAATTTGTCAGCAAAAGGCTGATATAGATCCGTGGTTAACGCGCCTGTATCCACAGTGGCCTCGATTCCCTGCTCTTGGATCGTGGCTGTAACTACAAGATGATCATTGTCAAAGCGCAAATTTGCTGCGCGAGCCGCAAAGGATTGCGGCGGCATTGCCACCTCCATGGTTCCTGCTTTGTTCCACCGTAGGGCTTGTAGACCGACTAACAAGGGGATTCCAATGATGCCTCGACGTCCCGGCTTCAGACTGGACCAAGGCTCCTGGTGATTTGGAAAGACGGCGAAAGAAACGTTCTTGAAATGCGTGTTCCCAATCACCACATCTTGTGCAATCGCTGTCCGGAAGCCAACCCGAGTACCGGTAGCTTGTCCAAGAGTTCCTGAGTTGTTCCTGATGGTGAGGTGAAGCCGCTTTGCTTCCGATTCACTCATGCAGGAAACCCACGCGCCGGTGTCAAAAAAGTAGGTAGCTGATTGGCCGTTGATCGAGAAAGGAATGAAGATACTCCCACGGCTATGGGGAATGTTGGCAACACGAGTGCTTTCCCTCGTTTGGTTTGGCAATCCCCGAAAGCCTTTCATCACAGCTTGCTCTTCTCCATTATCTTTCTTCTGGGGAAAGGCGGCCCATCTCTTCTCCATAATGGAGATCAGATTTTGGTACTGGCCTTGATAGAAATACAGGTGACTAAGCCACTCATAAGCCTCATAGGCTTCCGGCGAAGACGGAGCAGAATGGATGACAGACAGCAGCAACTCTTCCGAGCGTTTCGGCTCCTGATGGAACACGACGCCAACAACGCCGCGATAGAACGGGAAATCCTCTGCACCTTGCAGGCGGTCGTAAAGCTCGTTCCAGCGATGCGAATCATATAAAGCCTTTAGTTCGGAACTCTGTTGCGCCTGGCAACTGACAGCAAAGCAGATGACGAAGAAAAAAGAAAAGCTTCTAGCTCGCATTTCAAGCAGTTTACTCTGAGTCATCTCTGTCAAGGCAAAGTAGAAAGTTCCGCTTTCGAGCAAAGTAGAAAGTTCCGGTTTTGAGCGGTCGCACAGACCGCCCGTGATATGTTCGATCCGCAGCGCCGGGGTCGCGCCTGGTGCTGCTGCCCAAAGCCGATGCGACGGAGTTGGCTCCGAAGCAATCGGCGCATGCCCTCCGTACGCAGACGCGCAGCCGGCGCCGGAGGGCTTTGTCGTCTGTCAGTGACGCTATTGCTTTGGTGAAACTCCCGAGCGGAGGCTTTGGGCATAAAAACGCGAAGATCGCCGGGCGCTTTTGCCCGGCGTTCCTTTTTGACTGCTTGCCACTCCCGTTATCCCGCTCATTGGCGGTACTCACGGCCTGCCACAACTCCGGCCCCGGCCGTTCGAAGAAGCCTCCATCCAGTCGCTCTTGCCGCCCGATTGTGATCTTTGCGAGCCGGTTTGGCGCCGCTTTCGCCGCGGGCGGCGCCTTCACGCCGCATTCGCGATCACCACATACTGGCCTTCGAAGCGCGCTCGCAAGCTGCCATTCAGATGCAGTTCGATGCGCATGTTCTTGCCGCTCATGCCAGCTTTCACTCCTCGCGCGCGATCTGGTAACGCCGGCCGGCAAACGAAAACGTATAGTCGTTGCTCACTACGCGCTGCTCCACATGGCTCAACGCGCTGGCCAAATCGATCTGCGGCGTGAGCGCACGATGCAGATCCGCCACATCTTTCAGCGGCCGCGCGAAGCGCTCGTTCCACTCCGGCCAATACTCCTGTTCCAGAAACTTGTTGGCATCCTGCAGAGTCACCACTCTGGCCAGCCGCAGATGCTTCACCAAGCGATCCTGGTCGGTTCAGAAACTGCGCTCCACGCGCCCCTTGGCTTGCGGCGAGTACGCCAGAATCCAACCGATTCCCAGTTCCCGCAGCGCGCGGCCCATCTGCGTCAGCCGATCCGCCTCATGCCGCTGCTGCTCGCTTTCTCCCGCTCGCGGCCGCACCGTGAACATCGAATCGCGGTCCGTGTAAACATCCACCATCCGCCCGTTCCGCTCCAGATACTCCCACAGCACGCCCATGTTCTCCCGCGTCCCGTCGTGCTGTACGAATCTGCCCCAGCTCCAACTGGTCGCATCGTCGATCAACCGCACCAGATAGCGCACCGGCCCCTCTTCCTTCCAGCCAATCGTGCTCCGAAGTGTCCCACTGCACCAACTCGCCGTATCCGCTGCGCCGCGGCCGCCAGCAGTGCACCTCCTCCAGCTTTCCGGCCTGCGCCTTCCACATCCCGGCCTCGATCATCCACCCGCGCACCGTCTCTTTGCTCACCTGGATCTGATGCCGCTTGGCCAATTGCTCGCTAGCGAACGTCGGTCCGAAATCGTGCCACTCCGGCTGCTTCAGCATCTCCAGCGCCGTGCTTGCGTCTTGTCGTCGATCCGCCGGTTGGAGGCTCGCCCCGCAACCCGTGCACCACCACGGCGTCGCCCCGCTCTTCATGCGCGCCAGCAGCTTCCGCACCCATCGCTCGCTCACGCCCATCTTCTCCGCCGCCTCCCGCTGCGTGACCACGCCGTCCTGCGCTCGTTTCAACCATTCCAACCAATCTCGTTCCTCTTGGCTCATCGCGATTCGTTCCACCTCTTCAGCCTTTCGGCTGTCAAGAGGAACTTTCTACTTTGCTCAATTAGGAACTTCTCACTTTGC
>CAWBTD010000016.1:0-356393 GCA_963791675.1 Bryobacterales bacterium | reverse complement strand
GTTATGTTGGCCTTCGTTTAACATTTGGTGTTTGCTATGGCTCGGTCGGAAAAAACGGCAATCTCCCGCAAGGCTCCTATCAGGGGCTTACGCTTTTGGAAATCGAAGGAAAGGGCTTCCGCCATCAGGAGACCTTGCTCAGATATTGGTGAACAAACTGAATGGCGACAGAACCTTCTCCCACTCCCGAAGCTACCCGTTTCACCGATCCGTGTCTGACATCCCCTACGGCAAATACCCCGGGGACATTGGTTTCCAGCAATCCCGGGTCACGGTCCAGGGTCCACCCTTTGGGACGCTTGCCTGTCGGCATCAGATCTTGTCCGGTAAGAATAAAACCTCGCCTGATCTCTTTCCACGGTGCCGTCCAGCCACCCTGTTCTAGGCTCGGCACCGATAAAGATAAACAGCGACTTTGCGTTGACCTGCTTTACGTCGCCGGTGATATCGCATGCAACCGAGATTGCTTCCAGATGAGTCTCCCCATGCACTTCCACGATTCGTGTGCGATATTCCACGTGAATATTGGGGGTGTTCTGAATCTGCTCAATCAGGTATTGGGACATGGTGGCGGCCAGTGACTCGCCCCGCACCAGCATCACGACACGCCTTGCATAGCGTGAGAAGAACATAGCAGCCTGGCCCGCTGAGTTGGCTCCGCCTACTACATCGTCGTTTTCGTTCCGGCAGGCAATTGCCTCGGTAGTTCCGCCGCCGTAATATACACCGGCTCCCCGCAAACGGTCCATTCCAGGAATATCGAGCTTGCGCCACTGGACACCTGTTGCCAGAAGCAAGGCATGGCAGGATAATTCCGTTCCATCATGTAGGCGAAGGTACCGGTAAGGCCCTTCTACTCGGATTCCGGAGGCTTCTTGAGGCGAGACAATTTCCACGCCGAAACGGCGGGCCTGCGCCACGGCTCTCCGGGTAAGATCACCTCCGGTAAGGCCGGAGGGAAACCCCAGATAGTTTTCAATGCGGGAACTCAATGCGGCTTGTCCGCCGGGAGCATCGCGTTCCACCATAACGGTTTTCAGCCCTTCGGAAGCTCCATACACAGCCGCAGCAAGTCCCGCAGGGCCGCCGCCGACAATGGCTAAATCGTAGAACTGGAGTCCGGCGCGTGTGCGGAGCCCTAGCTTTTCCGCAAGCTCCTGGTTAGAAGGCTCGCAAAGGTTCGTGCCATCCGGAAACAGCACCAAGGGAAATTTCAGTTCGTCAGAGCTCAGGCTTTTTAGTAAGTGGTCCACTTCCTGGTCGCGGCTTGCTGCATCTGCATCCAGCCATTGGTAGGGAACTTGATTACGAGCCAGAAAATCTCGGGTTTCGTATGATTTGGATGACCAACGCACGCCGAGCACCCGCACCCCTTCAAATGGAGGCTGGTAATTGGCATACCAATCATCCAGCAGATCATCCAGAACCGGAAAAAGCTCTTGTTCTGGCGGAGACCAAGGCTTTAAAAGGTAGTGATTGAGTTGAACTTCATTGATTGCCTGGATGGCGGCTTCCGTATCTGCATAGGCCGTCAAAAGCGTTCGTTTCGCATCCGGATATAGTTTGATTGCCTCATTCAGGGTCTGAATGCCATTCATTTGCGGCATCCGGTGATCGACCAAAAGCAGCGCGACCGGGTCGTTCCGCTGTTTCAGACGACGCAAAAGGTCAAGGGCAGCCATCCCTGAATCTGCCCGCATGATGCGGTATCGATCCTCATAACGGCTGCGTAGATCGCGTTCAATAGAGCGTAAAACATCCGGATCGTCATCAATCGTTAAGATGATCGGCTTTCGCTGGAGGTTAACCATCTGACTGAATTATGGTAACAATAGTGAACTGGTACTGAGTCTGCGTAACAGGGCAGGATTGGGCTTCTGGTTTCACGGTCATGCTCCCTGCTTGCGCCGGAGAACTGTGAATTTTTTGTCGAGATCGGGAAGCAATTCGCACCCATGACCTGGTGTATCGGCTACTGTCACAAAGCCCTCCTTTACGCTAGGCACTCCTTGGATTACTTCGGGATACCAACCTCGGTAGAAGCCTCTGACGGATTCCTGCACCAGTGCGTTTGGTGCGTTCAGGGAGAGGTGAGTGGAGGCGGCAAAAACCACAGGTCCCGTGCAATCATGTGGAGCAACTGGCAGGTGCCACGCCTCGGCCATGGATGCAATTTTACGTGCTTCGGAGATTCCACCACACCAGCCTAGGTCCAGCATCACAATTCCCACAGCATCGGTTTGCAAGAGATCCCGAAAAGCCCAACGACTGCCGAGCGTTTCCGAGGCACAAATGGGCGCGGCGCTGGCTTTTGCGTAGCGTTTCAGGCTCGCTAAGCTGTTCATTTTGATCGGGTCTTCATGCCAGAAAGTTCCATATGGCTGTAGTGCCTTCGCAATCGTGATGGCGGGCGGGAGTTGCCACATGGAATGGAATTCCACCATGATGTCCATTTTGTTTCCCACGCGCTTTCTGATCTTTTCAAAAGGTTCCAAGGCTTGGCGTAGTTCCTCGGCGGAGATGTAGAGGCCTTGGTTGTGTTCCGCTCGGGATGTCAAACGGCCAGATTTTCATGGCGGTGATTCCCTCAGCCAATAGTGATTCGGCAAGGTGGTCCGCGCGGTGGAGGAAGTCGTCGAGGTCATCAAATCCGGTGATCTTGCTGTCGCCCGGATTTGGCGATTCCCCAGTTAGCGACGGATTGCGTTTCTGCATTCCGCATGTAATGGCCACCCGCACAGGTATTGTAGGTGCGAATTTGCTTTTTGGTCCAGCCGCCTAGTAGCTGCACGAGCGGTTGCGCGGTGAGTTTCCCAAAAAGGTCCCATAAGGCGATGTCCACGGCGGAAGCTGCTCGGGCTTCCACCCCGGTGGAGCGAAATCCTACATAGGGTACTAAATCGCGTGCAACGGCATCGATGGCGAGTGGACTCCTGCCCAAGAGTTGAGGTGCGACTTCGTCATGGAGGTACGTTTCCACGGTTGTCGCATTGAAAAATGTTTCTCCGAGCCCATAGAGCCCTTGATCTGTATGGATTTGTAGCCAGAGGAGTTGAGGAAATTCAGCAATTCGAATGGTTTCCAGGCTTGTAATCTTCATAGAGTGAGTTGGCAGAGGCGAGGCTTTGTGAAGGGCAGAGATGTTTTCTCTACATCTATGCATCTGGATGCATAGATGTAGAGAAAGTTGTACATCCTTCTGTACTGTTTATACATCCAGAACGCTGGGCAGCTTATGGCGGATTCTGGCGAGTTCCCGCTCAATCGCAATTGCAACAATCTGATTCATCGGGATTTCGCAAAGCGAAGAGTAATGCCGCAGCCGTTTGTGAAGCTTGGTGGGTATTTTGTAAGTAGCGTGCGTCAGGCTGGTGCGTTCCGGCGGGTTCGCATAATCCGGCAGTTCGGTCCTGACCGCATTCACCACTACGCCCTGAGATTCCGCAGGAGTAGGCATCGGTTCGGGTTCGGGGGTAGCGATAGGCGGCTTCGGACCTTGGTTTACGAACTGGTCCGGGTCGAAGTGGGCAACTCGGGCGATACCGGATGGTTTAGACATTCAAGAATCTCCTTGATAAGGGCTTTGTAATCGGAAGCAGCACTGCCACTTGGACTGGCCTCAAACACGGTTTGACCATTACTGGTGGCGACGTTGATTGCTTCCCGTTGGGCGATCTCGGTTTTGAACACTGGAACAGAAAGCGCTCCAGGGCAATTTCACGCGCTTTGCGACTGGTACCCGTGTTGTGTAATTTGCGATTGATGAGCATTACCGCCTGGAAATCTGGATTCCCAAGTCTGACTTCGTCCAGCAGGGAGACCATTGGCGCGGCTCCCCAATAGTCAGGACCGGATGGCTGAACCGGGATGATGCAAAGATTTGTCACCAGCAAGGCGGAGCGGGTCATTGCTCCTCCCGAAGCAGGTCCGCCGGGCGGGCAATCAATCAGGATGTAGTCGTAGCTGGTGCGTTTGGCGATGTTCGGCAACTCTTTGTGAAGAATAGGGGTGGTCATGGCCGTAATCTGGAAGCTGATTTCCCGGTCCATGTCCGCCGACCGCCAATAACAAGCAGTGGCCTGCGGGTCGGCGTCGATCAGCAGAACCTGTTTGCCAAGTAAACCCAGTCCAGCCGCAATGTTCAGTGCAGTTGTGGTTTTGCCTGCACCGCCTTTGTTGTTTGCGACTGTGATTACCTGCGTCATCACGGCTGATTGTAAAGGAACCTATTCCTACATGCAAGAGGCTGTAAAGATGGTCATACATATATGCATCTGTGCATCTCTACATTTCCCTTTGCGCTGCTGGAAAATATTGCTTACATAATTGCCGTTTCCGTGTTCGGACATATAATGACGAGTTGCCTGCGGCCAAGCTGCAAAGCTCTCTCATCATGCAAGACATCATCGCGGAATTTCTCGGCACATTAGTCCTTATTATGTTCGGAGACGGCGTGGTTGCAATGACCACCATCTTTGGTACACATGTTCCAGGGCAGGTGGTCAACGGCGGCTATACCAACATCACGTTGGCGTGGGGCATCGCTGTTACGCTAGGCATCTATATCTCCCAGCGCCGTTCCGGCGCACATTTGAACCCGGCCGTCACACTGAGCCTCGCGGTATTTCGCCAGTTTCCCTGGCGAAAAGTGCTGCCGTACATGATTGCTCAAATAGCAGGTGCGTTTCTGGCGGCTGCCATCGTGTTTTGGAACTACCGGCCCGCGTTCCAAGCTTTTGATCCTGGCCTGACCCAAACCGCAGGGGTATTCACCACTTTTCCGGCATTTCCGAATCAACTCTCCGCTGGCCTGTTAGACCAAGTGATCGGGACAGCCCTGTTGATGTTTCTGATATTTGCCGTTGGCGAGCAAGTCACAGATTTGGGTCCGATCCTGGTAGGCTTGATAGTGATCGCGATCGGTATGGCGTTTGGAGGTATGCACGGTTACGCCATCAATCCCGCCAGGGACTTCGGTCCACGATTGTTCACCGCCGTCGCAGGATTCAAGAACAATGGGCTTACCGACGGAGCACCGGTCTTTTGGGTACCGATTGTCGGCCCAATGATAGGTGCCTTGCTTAGGTGCTGGTCTATATGACCTTGCCTTCAAGCGCACAAAGCAGCCGGTCAATTGAGTTATTTGCCCGGTGTAACAGGGTCCGGCTTTTTCGCGGGATCAGCTTTGGGCGTGGGTTTGCCAAAAGCACGACGTGGCACGGGCTTGGCGCTGGCAATCTCTCGGTAATTCTGTAACAATTCCGCTTGCTTGTCCGGGTTTAAAACTAGGGAACGATGTTTGCCCTCAGCGGCTTTGGCAAAACTCACCCGTCCATCATCACCTACTGTGACCATGCCCGGTTCTGACAATGTAAAGTACGGCTGCTCGCTGTGAACCGCGTAGTATACGGCCGCAAGATCTGAGGAAGGAGCATCGTAGGGCATAGCCCGAAAAGCCTGATATGCATCCACGACCGGGTGTGCCGACGACCAAGCAAAATCTTTCTCGATACTTTCTGCAGGGAAGGGAAGCGCTTCGCCCACCTCCTTGCCGCAAAACACAATCGGAGTGGGCCAATTCTGCAGAACTTTGCGTGCCGCTGGAACATCCTGCACGCCGCCCACATCACAGAAAATGAGATTCTTTACCTTGGCTGTAATGAGTTCTTGCGTGCCAAGAAGATCCAGAACACGAGCCAGATAGGTTGCCGGGGCACTTAGCACCACCACTGCCTTTCCATCTGCTTGGGCAGTTAACGCATTGCGAATCATTGCGGTTACTTCCGAGGTATCACTGACCTTCTCAATGGAATGCGGGTATTGTGAAGCCCCTTTCGCATCCTGCCGCGCCAGAGCCGTCTTCACCATGGGCGGATCAGGCGGCATAGCACGATCCGCTGCTAAACCGATAGGCAATACGCGATTGGCATTCGCAAGTGGTCCAGGCCCGGCATAGAAGCGATATACCATATCGCAAAACACAGCCGCTCCCAAGCCTGACCCGCTTACCGCTACCGCTCCCACACGCGCTTCACGCTTGCCTTCCCAGCCATAAATCGCAGCCAGGGCGAGAGCCGCGTCCGGGCGGCTCATTGTGGTGTTATAGATCACGCCTACAACAGGGGATGCCTGTCCTGGAAACTGCATCGAGGTGACCCTAGCTCAGGCTGAGACCAGCCAAACGGCCCGTCGCATCGCCCACGTGTTCCGGCCGCACATCTACGCGCTCCAGCATGGTAGCGAACAGATTGGCAACGGGGGTTTCTCGCTGGTAAATGATGTGGCGTCCCGGATTGAGGAAATTGCCGCCACGTCCGGCAAGAATGGTCGGCAACTGATCATGTGTATGAACATTTCCATCGGAAATACCAGCGCCATACACGATCATGGACTGATCCAGCAGATTGGAATCGCCTTCCTTAGTGTTCTTCAACTTCTCCAGGAACTTGGCGAACAATTCCGTGTGGTAGCAATTGATGTTGCATACCTTATCGAGCATGGTCATGTTGCCCTGGTGGTGCGTCAGCGGGTGGTGGCCATCCGCGATATCGATTTCCCGATAGCTGCGCGTGGAACCTTCGCGACCAACCATCAGGGTCGAGATCCGAGTCAGATCCGCCTGGAATGCGACCACCATCATGTCGGTCATAAGCTTGAAGTAGTCAGCGAAAACGGGAGGAACGCCATAGGGCTTCTCCATGCCCGGATCGATCACCATGCCTTCCTTTTCGGCTTTTTCCACCATGACTTCAATCTCACGGACGGAAGAAAGGTATTCGTCCAGCTTACGGCGATCGGTAGAGCCCAAGTTGGACTCCAGTTTCCGGGTATCGTTCGCTACCATATCCAGAATGCTCCGACGCATGGCCAAGCGGCGTGCATGAGCAGCAGGCGCTTCGGCAATATCTGTTCCAAACAGGCGCTCAAACAGGCCGCGCGGATCGGACATGGGCGGCAATGGCTGCGACTCAGTACGCCAGGACATGTTGTAGGCGTAGGCGCACGAATAGCCTGCATCACAGTTACCCGCTTGCCGTGCTTCCTCTAAACCAATCTCCAGAGAAGGAAGTTTGGTGTTGTGCCCATTAACCTTGGCCGCAATCTGGTCTGCAGAAACACCCAGTTTTAAGTCCGCGCCAGCGGTGCGATAGACCTGCATACCGGTCATATATGCGGCCGCCGCACGTCCATGATCGCCAGCCCCCACTAGCAAAGGACGGCCCCAATTAGCCGTTAAGTTGGACAGGACCAAAATGTCATCCTTTGACATTCTCCAACGGCGCTAAGACCTTGGGTAGGGTTCCAGCTTGCCTTCCGTGGCTGGAGTCCAATGGCGCATATCGATCCCATTCGGAGCGTAAAACCACGCCATTCGCACAGGACGGTTGCCGGGTAACTGACTGGCCCGCAACGCAGGAGCCATGGCATCCAGAATAGGCAAGCCAATAGCTGCACCTACTCCTTTCGAAAAACTCCGTCGAGGAAGAGCTTTACCGGTAGAATCATTTCTGTGCGATCTCCTTGGTTGGTTTGCTGCTGGATTCAGTCATTTGTCTCAGTGCCGGGCAATTCGCCGCGCCTTTGCTGGAACGGCAGACTGTGAATCACTCCCACAATCAAAGTCTGAAATCGGTACTCGTCGGCGATCGTATGCCGCAAAACGTCTTGCGACTCGCTAACGGTCACTGCTTTCCACTGGCGCCCCAGGCATAGGTCATCATCTTCTCGGTCAGCGTATGCGTAAAGTCAGGCAAGTTCGCCCGCAGCAAAGCTTTCATCTCCGCCGGTGTTTGGAACGATTTTCCATTCGGGAACGTGCCGCTGGAATCCACAGGGAAGTTTCCGTCCATGGTGCGCCACTCTCCAATGGCGTCGTAGTTCTCCAGGCCAAAGCCCAGCACATCCATGCGGGAATGGCAGGACGCGCACACCTGCGTTGGAGCGGTGCGATTCCATCTGCTGACGAAGCGACTTACTGGTGCCTACGGAAGTTTCATCCAGACGCGGGAACATCCGGCGGCGGCGGCGGCGGAGCAGAGCCCAGAATATTTTCCAGGACGTATTTGCCGCGCAGCACCACCGATGTACGGGAAGGATAGCTGGACACCGTTAACACGCTCGCCTGAGTCAGAATGCCGCTGCGCTGATCCGTTGGCCAATTCCACGCGCCGGAACTCCGCGCCCTTCCACGCCCTTGATGCCATAATGCTTTGCCAACAGATCGTTGAGGATAGGTGTACTGCCCATCCAGAAAATCCGATACAGGCCGGTTTTCCCGCATCACGGCTTGAAAAACATTCGGGTTTCGGTCTCATCGCTTCTTGCAAGGCTGGTCCCCAGATCCGGGAACTTCTTGGGGTCTGGCTTGGCCGCATCCAGGCTGCGGGTTTCCAGCCACTGACCGGCAAAATTTTCCGCCAGCGCCGCTGAACGGGCATCGTTCAGCATTCGTTTGATCTGCGCATCCAGAACAGCGGGCTGATGCAGTCGATTTGTTTCCCCGAGCCGAAGCAGTTCTTCATCCGGCGTCGAACTCCACAGGAAGTAGCTCAGCCGTGACGCCAGCTCCACGTCCGAAACACGGGCCACAGCACCCGGACGAGGATCATGTTCCATGCGGAACAAAAATTGAGGGGACACCAGCATTGCCGTAATGCCGAACTGGAGGCTTTGAGGCAATGTATAGCCAGCGGCATTTGCAGTCTTCGCCACTTTCCCCAACTCAGCAACTTCCGAAGGAGTAGCCGGGCGGCGATAAGCACGATGTGCTAATTCCCCCAAGATTCGTTCCACGCACGGCATACCGCTAGCCGGATCACAAACAAGAAATTTGTTCCTCGCTCTTTGCTGAGTACCCGTCGGAAATGGTCCCGCGATTTCTATGGATTCTGGGAACATATTCTTGTTCGCGTCCATGTGATTGGCTGCACGAACATTCTTGATATCCGGGAAGAAATCATCATTCACAAAGGCAGCGCGGAAAGTATGAGGACCTTCCGGCAGGTAAACACGTACCTCTTCACTGGTTCTTTGTGTGGAGCTGGCTAGGCGTGTTACTTCCGTTCGCGCAGACTGCACCACTGCAGTTTTGAGCGGTTTGCCATCCACGGTAATCACCAGAGTGACGGGCTTGCCCTCAGGACCGCGATGTCCAGTGATCAAGGCACGTACAATGTACTCCGCATCCCACTCCACGCGATCCGTGGCTTCAATCGTATCGACGTCTTTACGCAGAATCCTGCTGCGCATATTAAACAGACCGGCCTTTGGAAGCGGATCGCCTCCTACAGCGCGGGAAGAAATTTTTTCGGCGGCAGCCAAGTACTTCTGCATCAGTACTGGCGACATAGTCAGCACCGCACCGATATTGTCAAAGCCGTATCCGGAGTCATCTGGCGGGAATTCATCCGAAGCGCTGAAGTGAACACCCAAGAGATCGCGAACTGTGTTGGCGTATTCCGCACGATTTAAGCGACGCGCAACCACACGGCCAGGGTCCGGCTTAGCCGCACGATCCATGCGATCAAACTCGCCTTCCACATAGTTCACAAAGGCATCCATGGTTTCCGCAGAAGGATGCGGAACACCTTTGGGCGGCATTTCACCTGAATGCACCTTGGAAACAATACGCGCCCAACCTTCACGATTCGCTGCAATCGACGAGGCATCTAAAAACTTCTTCAAATCCAGTCCGCCGGATTGAAGCTTCTCGTTATGGCACATGGTGCAGCTTTGCTTCAGAACGGGCTGTACAGCAGTTTCAAAGGTGCCGGCTGTGGGTTGGGAAGGAGCGGCAAACAGAGCAGTAGCGAAGGCTGTCAGAACAACAGGGCGCAATAGAGTGACCATGGAGGAAGATGCAATTCAAACTGCCAATATGGCGTCGAAACTCTGTCTCTAGTTACAGGTAAAGCAAAGATTCCAAAGCAATTCGACTATGGAAAATTATATCTCAAATTTGGAAGAAATTCGACATGGCAGACATACGTGCGATTTCAACCAATCAATAAAAAGTTGCGTTGACTCTTCGCGAGAAAGCACGCTACAACCGGAGACAAATGCTGGTTTGCCAGCGGCTCGCTAATAACAGAAAGTTCGATAAAGAGGAAATATTGAAACACTTAGAGGAGAGTCCCATGTTGAGGTCTCTGAATCCTGTACTTCCATTCACAGTTTGTTGTATTCTCGCCTCCCCAATTACCGCACCGGGAGGTAAAACCAAATGAGAGGAAAACTACTCCCGCTAGCAGCAGGGCTGATGTTTGCCTTTGCTTCTATCGGCTTTACGCAAACGCCTACAGGAACACTGCAAGGCTTGGTCACGGACCCCACGGGATCGGCGGTTCCCAATGCATCCGTGAAGGTAGTGAACGCCGGCACCAATGAGACCAGAGACTTGGTCACTGATTCCACCGGCCGCTATGTTGCTCCGCTTCTGACGCCGGGTACTTACAGCATTACGGCTTCCGCCACAGGATTTCGATCTTCCAAAACCGATAACATCAAAGTCGATGTTGGTCAGAATCGTTCCATAGATTTTGCTTTGGAAGTGGGGCAAGCATCAGAGCAGATTGAGGTAACAGCGGCGGCAGCGGCTTTGGATACCAACGGCGCTACTTTAGGAACCGTGATTGATCGCGCAAAAGTAGTGGACCTGCCTCTGAATGGCAGAAATCCTTTCAGCTTGGCAAGCCTGGTGCCTGGCGTGAACAACGTCGGCGGCGCTTCCACACCGCATATTGGCGGTTCCCGCAACGCGGTGAATGAACAACAACTCGATGGCGTTAGTAACATTCTGCCCGAAAACAATGTAGGTAATAACCTTTCGGCCTATACCCCGATTGTGGATTCCGTGCAAGAGTTCAGCGTGCAGACAAATGCGCTTTCGGCGGAGTACGGGCGTTTCGGCGGCGGTGTGATCAACTTGGTAACGCGATCTGGCACCAACACCTGGCATGGGGGACTTTTCGAATTTCAACGAGACTCTGTACTCAATGCCAATGACTTCTTCGCAAACCGGGCGGGTCGAGCAAAACCCGGTTCCGACGAAAAGCAGTATGGCGGCACCCTGGGTGGTCCCGTTGTAATTCCGAAACTTTACAACGGCCATGACAAAACTTTCTTCTTTTTTGGTTTTCAGGGAGACAACAGAACTGCTGTAGCAACCGCGACTGATACCGTTCCGACGGCGGCGGTCCGTAATGGGGACTTCACAGGGTTGGCTACTATTTACGATCCTCTCACCGTGCACGTCAATCCCGCCAACGCGAACCAGTACGTCAGGGATCCGTTCCCGGGCAACATCATTCCAGTGACCCGTTTTGATCCGGTGGCGCTGAAAGCACTGGCATACTTCCCCTTGCCCAATACCGGTGCTCCAAACGCTCAGACAAGCAACTACTTTGCTACCGGTAGCAGCGGAAATAACGGTTATCAATGGGACAGCCGTTTTGACAATAACTTCTCCCAGAAGTGGCACATGTTTCTCCGGTTGTCCCATAGCTGGGGAGATAGCACTCCATTCTTTGATTACGGCACTTTAGCCTCTACAGGTGGAAGTGGCTTTAACAACGGTACTGCGTGGAGCATGTCCATGGATCACACGTATACCTTTACCCCTACGCTGGTTGGTGACTTTCGGTATGGTTTTGCTCGTTCCACCTCAAACACTCTGCCTTTCGGCGCGGGCTTCTTGCCGAGTTCACTCGGGCTACCCACCTCTCTTGATGCGGTGGCAGCACAACGAACTCTCGAATTTCCTCGCTTCCAACTGTCAAATGGAGCAAATCTGGGTAATAGCGGTTATGTGGCATTGCTTGAGAACCCGATGGCTCATAGCATCACGGCCAGCTTAACGAAAATTGCTGGAAACCACTCAGTGAAATTTGGCGGTGAATACCGCAAGTTATTCTTGAACTTCCTCCAGTATGGGTACCCTTCGGGTCAGTTTACCTTTGATCAGACTTGGACTCAGCAAATTCTGAGCAACGCAAACGGAACTGGGTCTCCTTATGCTTCTTTCCTGCTCGGATTGCCAAATGGGGGGCAGGTTACTCATGAGCCGACAACTTCGCAGGCTAGTGCCTATGCTGCTTTGTATGTGCAGGACGATTGGAAGCTCACCAGAACACTGACCGTCAACCTTGGCTTACGTTGGGACGTGGAGATCCCGCGTACGGAGCGCTATAACAGGCTGTCTTACTGGGATCCAAACCTCCCGTCGCCGATTCAGGGCAAGGTGCCGGCAAGTGCATGCGCAGGTTGCGGCAACCTAATGGGGCAAATGGTATTCGTTGGTACTTCGGCCAGCCAGTATGGGCGAAGCCAAGGACCTACTCAATGGAAAGACTTTGGTCCTCGTGTTGGTTTTGCCTGGAATGTTACTCCCCAGACTGTGATTCGTTCCGGTTTTGGAATTTCTTATGCACCTTCGGCTTTGCAGGCAGCAGGTACCACGGGTGCTCCGGGCGTACAAGGCTTTGGTACTACTACACAGTTCCAATCCAGCTTTGATAACCAGCGCACCATTGCCGCCACTCTGAGCAATCCCTTCCCAACTGGATTTAACTTACCGCTTGGCGCGGCAGGTGGCCCGGCAACGAATCTTGGTTTGGGCATCGGCGAATCCTTCTTTGATTCTTACCGGAACCCTTATTCCATCCAATGGAACTTCAACGTTCAGCGCCAACTGCCTGGACAGATCACAGTTGAGGTTGGATACCTTGGCAATCGTGGCCTGTTCCTCGTAAATGGAGAAACAAGCCGGCCGTATTCACAATTGCCAACGGCTGATCTTGCACTGGGAAGCCAGTTGACGGCTTCAGTGCCGAACCCTTTCTACGGCATCATCACTACGCCGGGTTCCCCCTTGGCACAGCCAACAATTACTTATAACCGCCTACTTCGCCCCTATCCTCAGTACGATGGTGTATCAAGCTTCCGTAAACCAGGTGCGGATTCGATCTACCACGGCATTACAGTCCGCATTGACAAGCGGTTTGCGAATGGTTTGAGCGTTCTGGTCGCTTTTACCGGAGGCAAGAGTATGGATAACGCTGCCGCAGCGGTGGGCTATCTGGGTGCAGTTAGCTCAACTTATGCCGATCAATACAATCGTGGTTTGGAGTGGTCGCTTTCTCCTCAGGATGTTGCCCGGCGTCTTGTTACCAGCTTTGTGTATGACCTGCCTTTTGGGAAGGGAAAGAAGTTCGTAAGTTCTGCTCCTAAAGTGGCAAACCTGCTAATTGCCGGGTGGCAAGTAAATGGAATTCTTACTTGGCAGACGGGCACTCCCGTTGTGTTAGGTGCCGCTCTGAACCAGACTAATATTTTTTCTGGTGCGCAGCGTCCCGACAACAACGGTCACAGCGCTGCTCTTAGTAACCCAACGATTGATCAGTGGTTCAACACTTCCGTGTTCTATCAACCGCCGCCTTATACGATCGGTAATACCAGCCGTTCATTGCCGGATGTACGCAATCCAGGTATCGGCAATGCTGATATCTCCCTGTTTAAGAACAACTACTTCGGCACGGAGAACAAGTATAACTTGCAGTTCCGTGTGGAAGGCTTCAATGCGTTGAACCACCCGCAATTTGGGGCACCGAATACCGGCATCACCAACGGCGGGGCATTCGGCACCATTACTTCGCTTGCCACCCCTTCCCGCATTATCCAGCTCGCAGTGAAGTTTAACTTCTGATTAGATTTTCACCTTGCTGTTTCGCGAACGGCCCGGCTTCTTTTAGGAGAAGTCGGGCCGTTTTTACAAAAAATTTTACGGTAACCAGTAATAGAAATTCTACGTCTTATTTAGCTTGGCCTATTGACTCCGACCTATAAAACGCGATAAAACCGAATGAAAGATAAAGATGGGAATCTCGCCCATCAGCTATTTTTATTGCACGGGGTTAATTTTGAAAAATTTGAAGAGTCCCATGTTTAGGTCTCTAAAGCTTGTATTTGCGATTGCACTGAGTTGCGTATCGATTTTTGCTCAAAGCGCTACAGGCGTTCTAGACGGTCGTGTTACCGATACTTCTGGCGGCGCAATTCCCGCAGCCAACGTGGTGATTCAGAATGAAGCCACTGGCGTACGCCAAACCTTCACCACAAGCGGCGATGGCCGTTTTTATCAGAATTTCGTACAGCCTGGCACCTATAGCGTCACTGTCCAGTTAACGGGATTCAACAAATATATACAGAGCGGCGTGAAAGTGGATGTCGGCCAGACAGTCAGTCTTCCCATTAGTTTGCAGGCCGGTGATGTCGCCACTACCGTTGAGGTCAGCGCCAGTGCCGCGCAGCTGTCTACAGAATCATCCACTGTTTCTACCGTGGTAGGAACAAGAGCCATCATTGATCTGCCCTTGAATGGTCGTAACCCGTTTTCCTTGGCTACCCTTGCGCCTGGAGTAATCCCGGGTGGCGGCGGCTCCACTCCCTGGATCAGCGGCGGCCGCAACGCAACTAATGAAATCACCATTGACGGTACTTCCGTGATTTTGCCGGAAAACAACGTCAGCAATCTCCAAACCGGCTATACGCCGATTGAGGACAGCGTGGCGGAATTTTCCGTAGTGACTAATGCACTGGCGGCAGAGTACGGTCGCACAGGCGGCGGTGTAATTAACGTGGCAACTCGTGGCGGTACCAACCAGCTTCATGGTTCTGGCTATGACTTCCTCCGCAATAGCGATCTGGATACCAACACCTGGTCGAATAATCGCAATGGGGTAAAGCTGGCAGCATTCCAGCGCAACCAGTTTGGCGGAACACTTGGCGGTCCCATCTGGATTCCCAAGATCTATAAAGGACAGAATCGAACCTTCTTCTTCTTTAGCTATCAGAGCACTCTGTCTCGGCAGGGTTCCCAGAGCAGTGCCACTGTGCCGATTCAGGCATGGAAAAGTGGTGACTTCTCCAATCTGCGCAATGGCGCAGGTGCGCTAGTTACGCTTTATGATCCTCTCACTGCAGCGGATAACGGAACTGGAACCTATGTGCGGCAGGCATTCCCTGGGAATATTATCCCGGCGAGCCGCTTTGATCCGGTTGCTGTCAACCTGTTGAAGTACTTTCCAACGCCGAATGCGACGCCGACCAATATCTACACGAACCAGAACAATTTCTTTGCTTCCGGCAAAGCTCCCAGCAATGACAACAAGCTGGATAGCCGTGTGGACCATAACTTTAGCGAGAAATTCCGGATGTATGGCCGAGGATCTTATGATACGAGCCGGAGTATCCCACTAAACGGCTATGGCAATGCAGGTACATCGATCGGCGACGGACAGAACAACAGCCAGCAATACAACATTACCGTGAACGGAATCTATACCATTACGCCTTCCACGGTATTCAACTTCAATTACGGTTTTGCTCGAAACGTATCGATTCGCTATCCGTTCTCGGAAGGAACTACTCCTTCGTCTTTAGGTTTTCCAACTTCCGTTGACGCGGTGGCGGGAATCAACAACTTTGAATTTCCGAATATCACGTTCGGGGGCAATACCAACATCTCCAATCTTGGTCAGGCTACTTTTACAACCCTGAAAAATTTTCCCACGTCGCATATTATCCGTGGAGATCTCAGCAAAATTGCCGGTAAGCACACCATCAAGTTTGGCGCGGAGTGGCGCAAGCTGTTCCTGAACTTCACCCAGTTTGGCCAGCCTTCGGGTCAATACAACTTTAACGGCTCCTACACGCAGCAGGTAGTTGGCGCGTCTTCGTCCACCACGCAAGGAAACGGTTTTGCCTCTTTCCTGCTCGGTGTCCCTGGCAGCGGATCGATCACGCATAGCTTCGATGCGGCAACAGCCAGCGCTTATGCTGGGTTCTATGCGCAAGATGACTGGAAGATCACCCGGAAATTGACCATTAATCTTGGCCTGCGCTGGGATGCGGATATTCCCCGGACAGAACGTTACAACCGTTTAAGCTATTTCGATCTCAATGCAACCAACCCCTTGCAAGGAAAAGTTGCTTCCAGCGCAATCTGCCCGAATTGCGGCAACTTAAAAGGGGCTATGAACTTTGTCACGGCGGATAACCGCCGCCAGACTCCCACGGACATGAATAACTGGGGTCCGCGCATTGGTTTTGCCTATAACATCTTCCCGAAAACGGTTCTTCGCGGCGCTTATGGAATTTTGTACTCTCCTTCAGTGATGCAGGCAGCCGGCACTTCCGGCAGCGCAGGTACGGAAGGATTCCAGTCCACTACCAATATGAACGTCTCTTATGACAATGGGAGAACCATTGCCGCGTATTTGAGAAATCCATTTCCAACGGGATATAACTTGCCGATAGGTACGGCGGGTGGGCCTTCTACCGATCTAGGAGTGGGCGTCGGGGACAGCTTCTTTGTGGATTACCAAAACCCGATGGTCCAACAGTGGAACTTCAACATTCAGCAGGAACTTAAGGGAAGCTGGCTGGTCACTATCGGCTATTTGGGCAGCAAAGGCAATCACCTGATCGATGGAGAAGGCAATCTGACCTACGACCAATTGCCTGCCAGTTATTTCGCGTTGGGTTCTGCACTCACCCAAAACGTGGCAAATCCCTTTTACGGCTTGATTAACAATCCGAATTCGATCTATGCCCAACCCACGATTCAGGCGCGGTATTTGCTGGCACCGTATCCGGAATACACATCCGTGAATGGCTTTCGCAAACCCCAGGCCAACTCCATTTACCATTCATTTACGATTTCTGCGGAGCATCGCTACTCACATGGCTTCCAAACGCTCATCAGCTTCACTGGCGGCAAGCTAATTGACGACTCCTCACAGGTAGTGAATTACTTGGGAGCGGCTGGCGCGAAGCAGGACTTCTACAACCGTAAAGCAGAACGTTCTGTGTCCGCGCAAGATGTATCCCGCCGCTTAGTGGTAAGCGCAATCTATGAAGTTCCCTTCGGGCGTGGGCGGGCATATATGGCCCATGCTCCGGGATTCGTAGACGCGATTTTCGGCGGCTGGCAGTTGAACGGCATTGCTACCTTCTCCGGCGGTTTGCCGCTGCAAATCAGCAACGGCGGAAACAATACCAACATCGGAGCTTCCGGCCAACGTCCGAACAACAATGGCACCTCCGCAGCTAAGAGCGGCGCGATTGCGGATCGTCTGCTCTCCTATTTCAACCAGAGCGTATTTTCGCAGGCACCGAACTATACCTTCGGCAACGTTGGGCGCTTTTTGCCTGATGTGCGTGGCCCTGGAATCCATGGCTTGGATGCTTCCCTTTTTAAGAATTTCCATCCGAGGGAACGTCTGACTCTGCAATTCCGTGCGGAAGCATTTAATTTCACCAACTCGCCAACCTGGAGCTCTCCAGGCACGAACGTAACGGATCTGAGCACCTTTGGCATCATCACCACTGCCAGCGGCCAGCGTCAGATTCAATTAGCGATCAAATTGAACTTCTAGTACGGATCGACAGTAATACCGGAATACCGAGGGCGAAGCGTTGTATCAGCGCCCTCGGTATTTTTTGTTGGGAGGCGTAGAATCAACTCATGGACCTGTTAGTAAACGGCGGTGTTCGCCGCGTGGAGAGCAGCCCGGAACGGCCCTTGCTTTATGTCCTGAGAGATGAATTAGATCTGTGCGGGGCAAAATACGGGTGTGGAGAAGGTCAGTGCGGAGCTTGCACTGTGCTGTTAGACGGCTTGCCCGTGCGCTCCTGCTTAACGCCCCTGAAAGCTACGGCCGGCAAGCAGGTCACCACGGTAGAAGCTTTGGAGCAAAATGGCCGCCTGCATCCAGTGCAGGAAGGTTTTCTTCAAGCTGATGCGATGCAGTGCGGTTATTGCACCGCAGGCATGATCATGAGTTCAGTGGGATTACTGAAGAAGAACCCCCACCCGAGTGAGGAGGAAATCAAAACAGCCCTGCAAGGAAACCTCTGCCGTTGCGGAACTTACCCTCGCATTATCCACGCGGTTCAATTGGCCTCCCGCGCCGCCAAAGGAGCCCAACATGCCTGAAACAGGGATTCCCAATGCGGAAGAGCGGTACGAACTGCAGAGCGGACCCTCGTATCAGTTTGAGCCTGACAGGCGAGACTTTTTCAAGTTGGTAGGAGGCGGGCTGGTCGTACTTCTGACCTTGCCTGACGAAAGCGGAGCGCAGCAGGAATCCGGGCGTGGACGGCAGCGAAGGCCAGGCATGCCGCAGGATGTAGCTTCATGGCTGCATATCAGCGAAGCAGGCTTGGTTACGGTATACACCGGTAAAGCGGAGCTAGGCCAGAATATTCGCACGTCGTTGACACAGGCGGTAGCAGAAGAGCTTCGTACTGGTGTCGATCAGGTGCAGATGGTCATGGGCGATACCATGCTGTGTCCTTTTGATCAAGGGACCTTTGGGAGTTTGACGACGCCGCAA
Source organism: Bryobacterales bacterium (assembly GCA_963791675.1). Lineage (GTDB taxonomy): Bacteria > Acidobacteriota > Terriglobia > Bryobacterales > Bryobacteraceae > JALYXI01. The sequence goes on along the minus strand of CAWBTD010000016.1, from coordinate 337,998 downwards.
ATGGCTCCACAGCTTCGCAAGGTAGCGGCGCAAGCCCGTGAAATGTTGCTGGACTTAGCCTCGCAGAGGTGGCAGGCAGAGCGTTCCTCTTTGCGGATTGAAAACGGCTATGTTTCCATGCATTCTCCGGAGAGGTCCGCCTCGTTTGGCGAACTCACCAAAGGTCAGAAGCTCACAGGAACCGTAACAGCAGAAGTCCGCCTGACACCTGCCACGGAATGGAAAATTGCCGGTCATGATCTGTTGAAGATCAATGCACGTTCCATCATCACTGGCAAAGAGAAGTACACCTCTGACATGCGCTTGCCCGGCATGATGTATGGTCGCGTGGTGCGCGCTCCGGCATTCCAATCTACTCTGAAGTCCGCTGATCTTACGGCGGCTGAGAAGTTGCCCGGCGTGGTCGCGGTTCATGATGGCGAGTTCCTTGGCGTTGTTTGTGATGATTCGGCGAAACTGGAGAAGGCCGTTGCGGCAGTGAAAACGGATTGGAACACGAAGCCGCAAATTTCCACACATGATTTGTTTCCGTATTTGAAATCCCACGCGACGGAATCTCTGACCAAGCGGAACAGAACCGCCACGGAAAACGAGAAATCCTTGGAAACCACTTACACAGTGGCCTACATTGCGCATACGCCGCTGGAACCTCGTGCGGCAGTTGCGGAGTGGCAGGGCGACCGTGTAACGGTTTGGACAGGGACACAGCGTCCTTTTGGGGTTCGGACAGAGTTATCCCAGGCGTTTGGCATACCGGAAGAGCAGGTACGGGTGATTGTTCCTTCCACTGGTTCGGCTTATGGCGGTAAGCACACGGGTGAATGCGCGGTGGAAGCATCGCGGCTGGCCAAAGCCGCTGGCAAGCCAGTGAAACTGGTGTGGACGCGAGAAGAAGAGTTCACTTGGGCTTACTTCCGTCCAGCGGGTGTGATCGACATGGCCAGCAGTGCGCAAGCAGATGGCAAGATCACGGATTGGCAGCACCATAACTACAATTCCGGAAATGCGGGCATTCGCAGTCCTTACAACATTCCGGGACAAGTAGCGGAGTTTCACGCCTTCGGATTCGCCCTTACGTCAGGGTTCCTACCGAGCGCTGGCTGCTACAGCGAATCACTTCGCCCGGGAATCGCATATGGATGAACTGGCCCATGCCGTGGGAATGGAACCGGCAGCGTTTCGCATGAAAAACGCGACCGACCCTCGTTTGTGCGGAGTCATTACGGCAGCAACGGAACGCTTCGGATGGGGCAAGCCGAAGACGCGTGAAGGCCAAGGCTTCGGCTTGATGGCGGGTTTTGACAAAGGCGACTACATCGCCTGCTGCGTCGAGATCACTGTGGCCAATAACAAGATACGTGTTGATCGCGTAGTACAGTCGTTCGAATGTGGAGCAGTGGTAAACCCGGAGCAACTCCGCAATCTGGTAGCAGGCTCAGTTATGATGGGCATCGGCGGAGCATTGTTTGAATCCATTGAGTTTGCTAACGGCAAGATACTGAATCCGCGTTTGTCGCAATATCGGGTACCGCGCTTTCGAGATCTGCCGGAGATTGACGTGGTCCTGGTAGATCGTAAGGATCTGCCCTCAGCAGGCGCCGGGGAAACAGCCATAGTGGGAGTGGCGCCTGCCATTGCGAACGCTGTATTTGATGCTACAGGAAAGCGGCTTCGCTCCCTGCCGCTGAAATTGGCCTGAGGAACCGCCTTTACTTCGTGGTGTAGAAGTTGTAAGCAATTTTCCAGGTAAACGTCTTTCCTGGTTCGATGTCCATGTGAATATAAGCCTCGGGGCAGGCAGTGGTTCGAATGGACCAGTAGTTGATTCGTGTCAGCGGGCGGTCAGACGTTTGCCGCACGCCCGCACCGGTTTTCAGGTTCTCCTCGGCAATGTTATAGTCTTTCGGATCGGAACTGAAACCCGTCAGATTGCTTTGCACGCTTTCCCGGCCTTTAACTTCTCGCAGATATACGAATTCTTTTCCCTTGGTTTGCGCGGCATCACGCAAACTGCTTTCCGCGTGAACTTCGAAGGGGAACTTGATTACCACATCCGGACCTGTTGGCTGCTTGTCCAGCATGTAGAAGTTGTGTTCGTATACATCAGATGCAATTGTCTTCTTACCCGTGTTCTTCAAACGGTGTTCCAACACCATGTCCGGCTTGCCTTTCACCAGGCGCACGACTTTGGTGTATTCATACGCATAACCGGAACTGGGATCTGTCACGGTCTGTGTAAACGTAACGGAATCCCCATGCTTCTTGATAGACCATTTACCGGGATCTACGATTTCATACGTCTTGAATTGCGCGTAAGGCTTATCGTCCGGCTTTCGAATCACGCCCACGCCGATTTTGACAAACGTTCCGCCCGCTTTTGCCTCGTCATACCCCAGAGCGGCTTTACCGCTTAAGAACTCTTCTACCGGACCCATGATGGCGTCATGGAGCTTTGGGTCATAAGGCGCCGGATTCCATTCTCCAAAGTACGTATGACCTTTGTAGGTAAGGTCGGGAATCTGGCCAGACCAGTCAAACCGGGTTGCCCGATAATAGCCATTCTCTGGATCGGGAAGGTAAAGCTTGGCCTGAATTAAACCATTCGAAATAGAGGCTTGCGGAACATCCGCAGCCGTTAATGACGATGCCAAAACACAGATCGTCATAACAAAACGTTTTCACTGGCGAGAACTCCTCAAAAGGGCGTTGTGAGCGCAAGCCTAGATTATCAGATAGAATATCGCTCAAGCGAGACAACTCGTTCAGAACAGGAGCCCTTAACAGTGAATAGAAGAGAGTTGTTGTGGTCTGCGGTGTCCGCGTCAGTGTTGTTGCCTTCTTTAAAAGGCGCAGCGGTTCCGAATCCCAAGGGAAAACTTGGTGTTGGCGCAACGCCGACCGGTTACAAAGCGCGCTTGGCTGCTAATCGTGCCAGCAACCCGCCTGTTGATTTAATCGAGTACTACCATGGCTTAGGATTGGGCGGGTTCGAAACAGCCGCGCCTCCGACAGAACCGGAGCAGATCGCTAAGTTTCGCGACAAACTCGAATCCTATCAGATGCACGTGATCTTCAATGTGAAGTTGCCTGCCACTGATGCGGATGTTCCTGCCTTTGAAGCAGGCGTCAAGGCAGCAAAGCAGATTGGGGCTTTCGGCCTGCATGCCGCGTTGACGCAGCGCCGCTATGAACAGTTTGACTCCCTCGCTGCTTTCCAGGCCAACTTTGAAAATAATCAGAAAATGGTAGCTCGCGCAGAGCCGGTTCTGCGCAGGAACAAAGTTCGCCTTAGCCTTGAGAACCATAAAGGCTGGCGTTCTGCGGAACAGGCTGCCTGGATGAAGCGGCTAGGTAGCGAGTATGTGGGCGTGCATTTCGACTTCGGTAACAACGTTTCGCTTTGCGAAGATCCTATGCAGACATTGGATACCCTGCTACCCTACACCTTTGCCGCCCACATAAAAGATATGGCGGTTGCGCCTTACAAAGATGGCTTCCTGCTTTCCGAAGTGGTTCTAGGGGATGGGTTTTTAGATCTGAAGACCATGGTGCAAAAGTTGCGGCAGAAAGATCCCAATATGCCGCTCGACTTAGAAATTATTACGCGCGATCCGCTCAAGATTCCAGTATTCACGGATAAGTATTGGGTCACGTTTGATGATACCTATAGTCCTTTGCCAGGCCGTGACCTGGCCCGCGTGCTGGAAATCGTTCAACATAGCGCTCCCAAAAAGCCGTTGCCGATGACCAAGGGCTTGAGCACCGCTGAACAGGTGAAGCTGGAAGACGATAATAACTTGGCAAGCCTCGTATACGCACGGCAAAATCTTGGACTTTAAGCCGTAGAGAAATCAAGAAAAACGGGGAGGGCATGTGCAACGACATGCCCTCCCCGTTTGAGTTTTTATACTTGATTGTTTAGCGGGGAACTATCTGGATTCCATTTACGGGTGCCCTTTTGAGGGGAGTAAAGTACGCGGTGTTAGGAGTGGCAGTAAGGGTGAATGCCTGGGCATTAATTGTGAACTTTACGTAGTTCCCGGAGGAATTGTTAGCCTGCGTAAAGGTTCCGGTGAAATTGGTATTGTAGTTGTCGATTAATACCGTGGAAGCAGTGGTGATACCGGTTCCACTAATGGTGTAAGTTCCAGTTCGGATTGTGGGACCGCTGTCGCCGTCAACGTAAACATACACATCGTAGCCGTTAGTGTTAGCGGGGAGTCCAGATATGCTCACCGTCGTGGGACGTGCCAAGCTGTTATCCAGATATCCGCGCATCATGCGGTAGTTTCCCGCTACATCACCACTGGTAGATACCTTATAAACGTCATCAGCGAACCACGTCATAGTAGCGCCCGTAGACACGCCGGATTCGTTTACCAGTGGAAACCCGGAAGTATTGTAGCTACCCACAGCATTGTTCCAGTTGGATTTAGCGACCACACCGGCGATCTCAGCGCTCCCCATCGACGATGTGCCTGCTCCTACGAAGTCCACACTGATTACTGCTGGAGTCACTGGCACGGGAGGAATAGTCGTTGTGGTGGTGCTAGTGCCTCGTGCTCCATCAAATACAGTAGGAAGGAAGCCCGGATCAGTTGAGGTTGTGCCAAGGCTCTTGTAGCTGCTTGTGGTTGCTAACCCATAGTTGTGGTAGTCCACCGTGGTGGTGCCTGATTTGGTAGGGAGGTCTACCGCACCGGCAAATCCTACATTGCTCACCTGAGCCGGGAAGTAATTGGCGGAGCCGGACGGGGTGGCCACACCGCTGCTGCTTTCACCGATGAAAAGATTTGACGTAAGGCCGTAAGTACCCGAAAAAGAGCAGGTAAATGCCGTGTAACGGTAGCCGCAGTCACTGGAGAACAGTCCGCTTACAATGTTGTTTGTGAAGGAAAAGCCGGAAGTCAGATGCTGATTATCTGGCACAGAGGCAAATCCCCAATAAGGCGAGCCAAATACGGTGGTGTGATCGATTGTTAAACCTTTTACGTTATTAAATGTGATCACATGTAAAAAATTGGGGTCGTAGGCGTAATCCGCCCGTACCTGGAACAGGTTGTTATAAAGGGAAATCGTGTTTGTGGTCGGTCCTGTCTGGGCTGTATCCGTCGCCGAAATATTGATTGCGCCACCCACATCTAAAAACACATTGTTGGAGATGTTTACCCGCTGCACAGTGGCCCAAGGTACCTGTCCATTTTCTGTGCGAGGGGTCAGCACCAAAGGCTGGCCAAACTGCAGATCCTGCCCTTGTACCCAGTTATTTTGAAAAAGATTAGCGCTAATTGTAATGTCCTGGCCGTTTTTCACCTCGATCATGTTTTTTATATTTGGCCCGCCGGAGTAACGATAAGATAGCGGCTTGAAGAAATCGTTCTTCTGAATCAGGATGTTGGAAGCAACTACGCCGGAAATGCCAGGAACGGCGCCACCGAAAAGGACGTTCACTCCTGCTGCTTCCAGGTAATTGTTAAGAATTGTGATTGGCCCTGGCGTATTAAATGCGGTGATCGCATCTGAGTCGCCTCCAATTACATGAAAGTTAGAAATATAGGAATGCTGAATCGTGGTGTTAGCGCTGTTCAGTTGAATTCCTTGTTTGAAATTCCCGTTTGTATACCCATGTATATAGCATCTGTCTACAATGATGTGATGTGGGACAGAGGCCAAGGATGTTTGCGGAGATTGGCCAAATCCAAGTTGCAGAACCTGGTACACCGTTGAAGAAGCGCTTGTTGGGTACATTTCCAGAGCGATCAGCTGGAAATACGAAGCCGCACCAGAGGTTTGAATCGCCGGGTATCCTCCATCTGCCAAAATTTTCGGGAAGTTTGCAGCGTCATTAGGGGGATTTACGCGTACTCCAGACCCGGGCAACAGAGAATCCGCTGCAGAAGAGCGCAAAGTAATGTAATTACCTGATGTGTTGTTGATAACAGGTAAGGTGATAGGTCCTTGGAAGAGTTTGCCTGCTTCCAGCTGAATGATGTCGCCCGGTTGCGCGCCGTTTACGGCTGCTTGTAGCCGTTGGCCGGCCGCAATGGCAGTAGTTGCATCAGTGCCCCCTGAAACAAAAACGTTAGAAGAATAAGAAGGTTGGGACGCAATAAAAAGGAGTCCCAAGATAGCCAGGGAAAGCTTTGTCGTATGAAAGGAAGTAGATAGTATTCTCACTGGGATTTCCGTCCTTACAATAAGAGTTGTATAAATTGAAAAAGCTCTACTAAATTTGAAATGTAGAAGAAACTAATGGCTATTAACTTCTAAAAAACGCAAAAGTATGCTTGTCTGGCTGATCTGCAAGCTGCACGGAACTATTACAAGTTCCTGAATAATGCAGAGTTCCAACAGTATTTTCTAAATGCGAGGGGGTAAAAGCATTTAGTAAGGCAAGCTGGAAATTATTAGTTATTAATTTCCAAGACTTGTATCAGGATATACAAGGTTTGGTAGGATTGCTACTGCTTAACAAATCCTTAACAAATAATTTACAAGTTAGAAATCGCGTTTTTTTACGGGAAAAGGTAAGTTCCTGAATAATACAGCAAGCAGCTTTCAGAAAGGTTGAGGGATAAGAGGAAGATATATTATTAAGACAGATTGCCAACTGTTAACAGTTAAGCTAAGAAAAGAAATAAAGCAGGAGAGAAATACGCAAAAGCGTATTTCTCTCCTTGGGAATTAGGCGAGTGCGAGATTGGCCGCAGTAGCAGGGGAACTGGAAGTATTCAGAACGCCATTTACACCATTCGGGAAAAAACCGCCGGAGGTTGCATTTGCTGCCATGCCAAAAGCAAGATAGAGCACTTGGCCAGGCGTACGAATTGCAGACAAGCCATTGGCCGTGTTGGTGGAAAATACATTTGAGCCGGAAGGAGGAGGCAGAATATCAGCCGGGTCTAATGCCGGAAGCGTTGGTATCCCAAGTCGCGCAATTTGAAGACGAATATTCGAAACATGCTCGCCTTCCACAGCCAGAATTCGGGCGGCAGTTGTTAAATACGGGCTTCCTGCCAGATACACCGCTCCTCCGCCGTATGCACTCACGCCGATATCTTCGAAGATGCGCGCCAACTGAAGAAAGGAGGCTTGGTTAGCCAGTGACGGTCCTAATGAGGCTAATGCGTCCAGATTAATTGCAGGCTTGGCAATTGGTGTTACACCATTATTAGTGAGGGCAGTACGAAGGATCTGAACGTGTGCAATCTCATCGGCAGCAATGCCTAGCGCCGACGCATAGCTTGGATTATATTGATCCTGGAATGCGATCATGCCATAGCGGGTCGTTGTCGCGCCCGCAGTTCCACTTCCGGTAATGGCAATGCCACGCTGCTGCAGAGTTAGACCTGAAGTGGCAACCGAATAAAACTCTGCTTCCAAATACTCCAGATTTAAAGCGAACTGAACTACATCGCTTGGCGCTGGGCCACTGCTTTGTGCTTCAAGTGGATTACCTCCGGTCACGACCGTGGCGCCTACGGCGGCACTAGCAGCAGCGAGCTTTTTCAGCAGACCTCGCCGGTGACTGGGGTGTGAAAGTGCTTCCTTAATAATGTCGTTCTGGGACATGGCCGCTACTAGAGCAGGTTTGTGGCCCGGCTTTTTGAAGTAAGGGTGATTTCATACTTTCAGCGAGTAGAGTTAATAAGTTATATATTCATGTTCCTGTAAAGCGATAACGATACAATCGTTCCCATGCAAATTTCCCGTCGTCTGTTTCTACTTCAAAGCACGGCTCTTGCTTCCACGGTGTATGCAGCGCCCAGTTTTCGGCAGTACCCGTTTTCTTTAGGTATCATGGCAGGCGATCCGGCTCCGGACGGGTTTGTGCTCTGGACGCGTTTAGCACCTGAGCCTCTGCAAGGCGGTGGCATGGGAAACTCATCGGTGGAAGTAAATTGGGCCGTGGCCGAAGACGAAGGGATGCGGCGAATCATCAAGAAAGGGAAATCTGTTGCCGCGCCTGCGCTAGGCCATTCTGTCCATGTGGAAGTAACGGGGTTAAGCCCTCAGCGGCCGTATTGGTATCGGTTTACAGCAGGCAAAGAACAGAGTCCGGTTGGGCGCGCCCTTACAGCGCCAAAACCGGGAATGTCCCAAAAACAACTTCGATTTGCATTCGCTTCCTGCCAGCAGTGGGAAGACGGACTCTGGACGGCATACGATCATATGCTGGCAGACAACCCTGACTTTGTAGTGCATTTAGGCGACTACATCTATGAAGGCAGCCCGAAAAAAGTAAGCGTGCGAAAGCATAACAGCCTGGAAATTAAAACACTTGCTGATTACCGAAATCGCCACGCGCTCTATAAGACCGATCCTGCTATTCAGAAAATGCATAGTCACTGCCCATGGATCATGACGTGGGATGACCATGAAGTACAAGATAACTATGCGAATGATATCCCCAAAGATAACCAGCCCCATGATGCTTTTCTGGAACGTAGGGCCAATGCCTACCAAGCCTATTACGAGCACATGCCTTTGCGGATCTCTTCGCTGCCGCATGGTTCCCGAATGCAGATGTACCGGCGTGTTCCTTTTGGAGATTTAGTTGAGTTTGCAGTGCTGGATACGCGGCAATACCGGACAGACCAGCCATGTGGCGATGGAACCAAAACCCCTTGCGAGGGAGTTTATGATCCAAAAGCAACCATCATGGGCGATGTGCAAGAGGCTTGGCTAAAGCAGACGCTGGACCAGTCACGCGCCAAGTGGAACATAATTGCCAACCAAGTGCTGATGGCGCGGATCGACATGAAACCCGGACCCGAGGAGGCCGTCTCCATGGATCAGTGGAGTGGTTATGAAGTATGCCGGGATCGCATGATGAAGTTCCTGCAGGAACGGAAGCCCACCAATCCGATTGTGATCACGGGCGACATCCACTCGAACTGGGTCTCTGACCTGAAGGTGAACTGGAAGGACGAGAAGGGGCCTGTTGTGGCAAGCGAGTTCATTGGAACTTCCATATCTTCTGGCGGCGATGGCTCGGACGAAAGACCCACAACGCAGGGTATCTACCGCGAGAATCCGCATTTGAAGATGTTTAACGGGCAGCGTGGATACGTGGTCATCACGTTAGACGATAAGCAATGCAGAGCCGATTATCGCGTGGTGCCATACGTGAGCCGTCCCGGCGCCCCTATCCAGACACACTCCAGTTGGATTGTGGAAAGCAATCGGCGCGGCGTGCAAAAGGCCTGAGCTTCTGTAATCATCATGGATCTTTCCCATCTGATTCTGCTGGAAACAAAAGCGCGGGAACTTCTTGCTCCAGGCGAAACGCGGAATCAGATCTCTGGTGAATTACGGGAACTGCTGGAGGCAATCCCCATGCTGGTTGCTTCCCTTCAGGGGGAATACCAGAAGCGCACAGAAGCCGAAGCGTTGTTAACACGCTTGATGCATGCCCATGAAGAAACTGCTGCAACCGTTCAGAAGGCGCGGGAGTTGCTCGGCATTAACCGCGTGCCCAGAGATCTTCAGGTGGGGGATCAGGTCACCAAAGCTGCCTGGGGCATGCGGACGAAGAACGATTCTGCTCATGAAGCAAACCACTGCCCATGGCATGGTAGCTGTGTTCGTGGAAGGTGGCTGGTCACGCGTGGAGGATCTCGCGCGAGTGGAATAGCCGCTTTTCCGCGTGACCTATAATTGAGCCATGAAGTGGTTGGCTCTGTTGCCTCTCCCTTTCTTTCTTCTGGCGCAAAGCGAGGCTCCGTCCTTGGGAATCTTGGAAGGGCACCAGGATGTGGGAACTGTCTTGCATCCTGGTTCTGTCGCGTTTGATGCCGCCAAGCAACAATACACGGTCAGCGCGAGTGGAGAAAATCTGTGGGGTACGGCGGATGCATTTCAGTTTGCCTGGAAGAAAATGTCTGGCGATGTTGTGCTGGCCGCCGATGTTTCTTTTCCGGAAACCGGCGGTGATCCGCACAAGAAAGCAGTGATCATGATGCGGCAGAGTCTGGACGCAGACGCCGCCTACGCGGACGTGGCGTTGCATGGCAACGGACTCACTTCCTTGCAGGCTCGTGAGGCAAAAGGCGCAGCTACCCATGAGGTTCAGTCCAATCTTTCCGCACCCCAAAGACTTTCCTTGGTCAAGATCGGCAAATACTTCTACATGCGGCTGGGCGACTCCAACAGTGAGCTAGCCTTTGCTGGGGGCGGCTTGCGTGTTCCTTTGGAAGAGCCCTTTTATGTAGGAATTGGGGTAAGCGCTCATAACAAAGATGCGACGGAGAAGGCGGTGTTTTCCCACGTCACGGCGGAAATGACTCCTCCCCCTGCAGGCCAGCCCAAGATATACAGCACTTTGGAGACGGTAACGGTTTCTTCCACAGACCGGCGCGTGTCCTATGTTGCGCCTCAATATCTTCAATCTCCTAGCTGGAGCAAGGACGGCAATACGCTCACCTTTCCTCCGGAATGGAAAACGGGAATCGGTTCCTGTGGCCGGCGGCAATCCTACGCCAGTTCCGCTAACAGAAGGGCGTGTGGCTGAGAAGATTGGCCTTTCCCCTGATGGAAAATCTCGCGTTTTCATTCAAAAACGGGGTGGCCAGACGGATCTCTACATGTCTTCTGGAGCGAACGGGCTGAGAACCCGTTTAACCAACACAAGTGGAATCAATGACGGTCCAGAGTTTTCCCCAGACGGAAAGTACATTTATTTTCATTCCAACCGTACCGGCACGATGCAGATCTGGCGCGTGTTGGCAGATGGCACGCAGCCCGAGCAACTTACCTCGGACAATCTCAATAACTGCTTTCCCCATGTTTCCCCGGACGGAAGCCGCATCTCATTCCTTTCGTATGGCAAAAACATCCAAGGGTATCCGATTCTTCAGGATGTAGCCGTTCGGATGCTGACACTGGAAACAAAGCAAGTGAAAGAACTGGCGAAGCTGTTGGGCGGAACCGGAAGCCTGGACGCGCCCTCCTGGTCGCCGGACAGCCAACACTTAGCGCTGATTAGCTATATGCAAATCCAGTAGAGGTCAGGAAACTTTTTTGGCGTTGTATTCGATTGCCTGACCGCCGAAACCGCCTTCCACAGTGAACTTGATCTGGTCGCCGGTGATCTTGCCCTTGTAATTGAGCTTCATTTCGTTGTCCTGAAATTTCGCATTAATGGAAAAGGTGATGGTATCGCCTTCCAGCTTGCCGTCCAGGATGGGCGATTTTCCCATCATTTCCGATGAGGTTTCCCCCGTTACCTTGTTTCCCTCCACCTTGAACACAAACGTTCGCTCAATGGTGCCGTTGCCCGTATCTGCCGTGCCCTTCCATGTGCCGGAAATATCGGCACCAAAGGCCATAACGGTGAACGCGATCAGGGAGAGCAGAAGTTTTTTCATGGGAGGTCGATCCTTGCCCAAAAGCGTATGCCAAATGCTTCCTCCTCGTCAAATATGGTTTTTCCATGAGCTGAATTGGCTCTCGTATTCGCTTTATTTGTTGTATGAGAAAAGTACTTGGCGTATTTCTGATTGTTCTGGGCTCCATGGGGCTGGTATTTCCCGGATTTGGCTATGCAGGAGAGCAAACCTTTCGTATCTCCATGGACAAGATTCTTGCGATGAAGAACGCCTATCTTGCCGTGATGGAAACGGTCGCTGGCGATGGACGGCTCCTGCAGCAATGGAAGGCCGAATCAGAGAAAGCGCATGGGCGAGAAGATCAAAACGAACTCACCGTGATTTGCGAGCGTTTAGCGGGAACGGATAAGCGTATTGCGGCTGCTTTCGCCAATGCGGGAACTTCCCCAAAAGAAGCCGGCATGACCATGGAAACGGTGATTGGTTCGTTCCTGGGCTTAACCATTGCCGATGGAGCCGGAGTGAAGAAACTTGCGATTGAAGACCCCGTGTTGAAACGAGAATATCGAACTGATCCAAACCCACAAAGAAGAAATTGTGAAAGCCTTATCGGAGATCAAAGCCCTGGAAACAAAGTACCCCTATTTCAGTAACGAGCAGTAATTCCTACCGACTTCGATCTTGCAACAGCACCACATCATTCGTACTTAACCCGCGAGAGTATAAAAGACTGCCATCCGATGCCCAGTCAAATGAGTAAATCTGGCCCCAACTGAAGTTGGTGACCGGGTAAGCCGCACCGCCATCCAGAGGCTGCACCCAAATGTTAGAGCTTCCCCCGATGTTATTGATGTAGGAAACCCCTTTGCTTTGCGGAGTCCAGCGCAAGGGGCTATCCGTTGCCACGCCGGACGGAACCTCAAAACGGCGGAGCGGCTTATCACCGCCCTCAGAGGGCAGCACGGCTAACAGAAGGCGGGGCCTCACGCCGTCTTCGCTGAACCAACAAGCAATTCGCCCATCCACTGGGGAAACGGCGGGATTAGTAGAAAGCTTAGTGGTAAGCTGCACGGCGGGACCACCCGCCACAGGTACTTTCCAAAGATTCCACATGGCCTCTGCTCCAGTGTGATGGTAGATGACCCATTTGCCATCCACGCTGAATTGCGGCCAGTTGCTGTCCTGCACGCCAAAGGTAAGCTGCTGTACCTTGCTGCCGTCCAGGCTCATGCGCCAGATATTCCAATTGCCTGTGCGGTTTGAGTGGAACAGAAGAAAGCTATTATCCGGAGAAACAACGGGCGCATAGCTTCGTCCAATGCCTGTCGTGAGCTGCCTTTGTCCACTGCCATCTGCCGCCATGGCCCAGAGCTCCGCCGTTCCGCTGGCGTCCGAAGCGTAAACAAATTTTCCATCGGGTGTCCACTTCACATCAAAGTAGCGCCCTAATCCCGGAGTGACTTGCACGGTTGGCTTGCCTGGCTTTGTAACGTACAGGTTTGTGGTGGTTTGAATCTGTACGGATACCATGGATCGGTTGTCAGACGTTGCAGTCAGTCCGGTGTAGTTAGACAGATCTTTGTTGATTGGTTCGGCTTTTCCGGAAGGGTAAGGCAGATACCACATGTGCTGGAATGAGGAATCTTGCTCCCGGCCAATCGACATGATGCCGCCATCGCCCAGCCACGCCGCTTGCTCCAGATATTGCCAGCGCTTGGAGCGAATGATCTGGAAGGAGCCGTCCGCAACAGAAACAGAAGCGGGGTAGATATAAAATCCGCCGGAATCAGATCCTTCGATTCCACACAGAATGCGTTTTCCATCTGCGGACCAGGCGGGCGTATCCGGCCAGGAAAAGCGATCTGGGTAATGTCGAACTGCTAACAGCCGTTCCCCTGTTCCATCTGGAGCAGAAAGGTACATTTCATCCTGACGCTGAGAAGGATTGCCGCGTATGCTCACCAACTGGCTTTTGTCTGGTGACAAGCTGGCCGGACCCGAAATATTGTCTGCCACTTTCTGCAAAGTTCCGCCCAGTACCGGAATCTGATACAGCGTCCCGTGGCCTACATCGTTGGCCTGAACCGCCACAAATGTGACGGAATTGCTATCGGCTGAAAAAGAAAGCCGCATCAACTCCGCATCCAGCGGAGGCGTAATCTTCAGAGCATTCGGAGCGCTAGTGTGCCGCAGCCAAAGAGCTTGTTTGCCTTGCTCCCGTAATGCATAGGCAACATATTTACCATCGGGAGAAATAGCTGCATGAGCAGCCAACCCGTTCGTAGTGAGTTTAGTTAGTTCAAATCGCTGGAACGGGGTAGTTTGCCGACGTGTCCACGCAAACCACGCACACGCGAGAAGCGCGGCTGCCAGCGTGGCACCTACTGCGATTCGTTTTGCGTACTGTTTCTTTGTGGTGCCTATAGACGGTAATGGCGCGCCCACATCCGCTCGAAAGGCCGGATCGCGCCGCAGTACATCAAAGCGCGGCTGAACATTGGCCCACAAGACCCACCAATCGCCTTCATTGCGAGCCTGCTGCAAACATCGGATGCACTCTTTCCGGTTCCCAAGCGAAAGGTTTACTAGCGCCAGGAAGTACTTGGACACATAGCGTTCCTGTGCCAATCCCTCCATTTCGCGCAAAATACGTTCTGCTCCCGCCTTGTCGCCGGTTTCATTGGTGGCGCAGGCGAGAATCATCAATGCCCCAGCACTGCGTCCGCTGAGCTCCGCCGCACGCTTGGCAAGGGGCAGTGCTTTTTCTTTTTGTCCATCCTGCAGGTAGCACCATGCCTTGATCTGCGTCACCAATTCCTGCTCGGACTCGGAGCCCGGCACAGAGTTGAGAATGCTGATGGCCCGTCCGTATTCCCGCGCATAATACAGGCACAAAGCTTGAATACTGGCAAAGATCGCGCAACCCGCGTCCGTGCTGCGAGCCTGTTCCAGACAAGCCACTGCTTGCTCGTGGTGCTGAAGGCTGGAATGGAGCATGCCAAGCCACTGGTGAGCGCGCCCCAAGGCAGGGTTTAGCTCAATTGCCGTATGCAGCTCTCGCTGTGCGGCTACCGTGTCATGATCATGTGCCCAAAGCGAGAAACCCAGCGAGGCATGAGCATCGGCCAAGGAGTGATCCAATTCCACCGCTCGTTTCGCGGCACTTTTCGCAGCCAGGAAGCACTCGGCAGCGGGCAAGCCACCCCACATTCCGAGCCAAATATAGTAATCCGCCAGCCCGGCATGCGCGTTTGCGTATTCAGGATCTTCCGCAATGGCTTCCGAAAAGGCCAGCAGAGCCTTGGCCATGCTCGCTTCGTTCTGTAAACTCCAATGCCAACGGCCTTTCAAGTAGGCCTGATATGCCTTGGGATTTACTGTCTGTTTATGAGACGGTTCGCGACGCTCATCACGCGAAAGGTGCGGAATCAAGGCTTGCGTTACCTGGCTGGAGAGCGCATCTTCCAGCTTCAGTAAGTCTTCCGCTCGTTCATCGAACTGAGCAGCCCACACGGGTGACCGTTCCCGGACGCTGATTAGCTGTACGGTGATGCGCATACGTCCCCCGCTCATTCGCAGATGGCCGTCCAGTACGTAATCCACCGCCAAAGCATGCCCTGCTGCTACTGGATCTTTTCCTCTATGCTCCATTACGGAGCGGGTGGAGCGCACGCTGACTCGCCTGACATTGCTGAGCTTGGTAATCAGAGAATCCGCCAGCGCCGCCCCCAGATATTCATCCGTTCCCGTATCCGCGTGGAGCATGAGAAACGGAAGCACTGCAAGCGAAGTTTCCCTCGCTTCCACCATATCGCCAGCTAAATACTGACGAATCTGCTCTGCCATGGCTGAGGCGCTTTCATATCGCGCATCAGGCAGTTCCCGGATTGCCTTCCGAACAATGATGTTCAGGTTTTCGGGCAGCGTGGAAGTGGAAAGGGTGCTATCGGAAGGTCGGCGTCCTTCCAGCAGCTCAAACAAAACTACCCCAAGCGCATAGATGTCACTTTTGCACGTGGCCGGATCACCACGTAGCTGTTCTGGGCTGGCATATGCAGGGGTCATCAACCGGAGGCCCATCAAAGTGGTTTCCAGGCGTCCATCGTGTTCGGGACCGAGCATTTTCGCAATGCCGAAATCGAGCAGTTTCGGTTCGCCATGCTTGTTGATCAGGATGTTGCGAGGCTTCAGATCCCGATGAACAACGTCTCTTTCATGCGCATACTGCACGCCCTCACAAATTTCCAGAAACAATTTCAGCCGCTCGTTGACCGGAAGCTTTTCCCTTTCGCAATACTCCGTGAGAGGCACGCCGTCCACGTACTCCATCACGAAGTAAGGCAACCCTTCCGGAGTGCTGCCGCCATCCAGAAGGCGGGCGATGTTTGCGTGTTCCAGGCGAGCCAGAATCTGCCGCTCGTTCCGGAAACGGCGCACGGCAAAGTCTGTTTCCATGCCTTGCCGAATCAGCTTGATTGCCACATTTTTGCGGAACTCTTCATCTGCACGGCTGGCAAGGTAAACACTGCCCATGCCGCCGCTGCCTAGCTCTCGCACCAGTTCATAGGCCCCAATGCGGGTGCCGGGTCGCAGAAACACTGTTTCGGTTTTGGATTCCGTAGCCAGCAAAGGCTTCAAGGCCGAAGGGGGAGCCTCGATAAAATCATCTGCTTCCTGGTGGGACGCAAGGAGGGATTCCACTTCTTGCAGCAGGTCCGTATCACCGCTGCACTCTGCGATCAGAAAGGATGTTCTTTCTGAGGGATTGGCATTGAGAGCGGAATCAAAAATCGCCTTCACCCGCTTCCAACGTTCCGCCGTGAGACGGGCGTTTACTCGTGGTGACTGATTTCCCGGCGCAGCCATGCTTTTGCCACTACCCAGTCTCGCTTCACTGTAGCTGGCGAGATGTGCATCACTTCCGCTGTTTCTTCAATCGTTAAGCCGGCAAAGTAGCGGAGTTCCACAATGCGAGCTTGTTGTGCATCCATTTCCGCCAGAAGCTGCAAGGCATCGTCTAATGCCACGAGGTCCACTTCCCGTTCGGCAGCCGCTACGGCAACATCTTCAATAGAAACTTTTGCTGCCTGTCCGCCCCGCTTATCGGCTTTGTGAGCACGGGCATAATCCACCAAAATGCGGCGGATGAGCTGAGCACTCACTGCAAAAAAGTGAGCCCGATTCTGCCATTGCCGGTTCCGCTGATCCACCAGCTTCATGTACGCTTCATTTACCAAAGCTGTACATTGCAGCGTATGCCCTACGCGCTCCGCACTCAGGTGTTTGCGGGCAATCCGGCGAAGATCACCGTAAACCAACGGAGTCAGCTTCTCAAGCGCGTTACGATCTCCGTTGCTCCATTCCCCAAGAAGCTGTGTGACGTCATTTGAGGGAAGTTCAGCCATTTTGCTTAGCAGAATTCTACACTTGTTGCGGGTAGATTACGCTCTGGAATTCACGATTCTATCAGTTCCCGAACCGCTGCCGTAACCGAAGGAGGAAATACAACAAGAAAGGGTCGCGGATAGTAACCGCAACCCCCGTGAAAACCCGTGTTTTCTTATCTCTTGATTTGATCCGCCACAGCTTTTGCTTCTTTTCCAAATGCCGCTAGCACTGCGGCTCCCTCCGGTGTGGGAGAGCCATTTCCTTTTGCGGCGTCGCTTCCGGCAGAGGCTCCTGCCATAGCTGCTACCGCCATGTTTGGCATTTTGAGGGAGTCCATTACGGGATTTGCTATGGTACTGAGCTGCATTCCGCTGCTTACCAATGAAGAGGCGCTATGGAGGTTCAACTCGCTGGTATTGCCAGCTCGTAGCTTGATCAGCGCACCCACGGGAAACCCAGGCTTGGCTGTTCCCGTTACCTTTCTATAGATTTGATCCTGGCAACCTCCGGGCGCTACCGGTGTATTGTCGCCTGATGTGCCGGTTGTTTGGCAGGATCAAAATCGATATACCAGCCATCCGTCTCCATGTGCGTGTTGCCGTGGCTGCAAGCATCGGCGCTGGCGTGCTGACGAACTTCCATGCGAAGATGCCTGCCGGGATAACCGAAAAACTCTTTTCGTTCGCCTGTATCCGTGATGGTGGTTTCGATCTCCACTGTTCCACCTTTCCGGGCCATCCCTGCATTACCAGTCCCTGTCGGAATCAGACGATAGGTTTTCGTTTGCGAATCTACCTGAATCATCCGCTTTAAGTCAGGCTGTTGAATCAGAACCGAAGCGCCGGTTTCCATCCGGTGGCGCTCCCCATGCGTGTAGATTGCGGATTCGTTACCTTGTGCTCCGCTGGTGTAGCGGGTCCGAATCTTGCTGTCAGCGAAGGCCGTAGAGGCGAAGAGCGCAACTACGGCGCTGGAGTAAGTAAAAAAGGTTTTGATGAATGAGTGCATTGCTGTTCCCGTCAGTGAACAAGGCGGAACAGCAACCGAAAAGGCTCAGGCGCGCATTTTTTTGTAAGTATCGATGCAGCGTTGCGCCGTTTCCAGAGACGAAAAGCGGCTGCCTTCCTGCTCAATCAGGTAAAATTCCACGCCGCCAACCGCTTCTGCTGTTTCAAAAACTGCTTTCCACGGGCAAGCTCCCTCGCCAAACAGAACGCGGTACCCGCCCTCGGCGGCCCAGTCTTTCAGGTGAAGGCTTTGAATGCGGCCCGGATTGGCTTTGATCCAAGCTACCGGGTCGCTGCCCGCTTCCACGCATGTGCCGACATCAAACTGAAGCATGAAATCTTTGGGCGTATTTTGGGCCAGCACTTCCATGGGGCGTTTCCCCTCAATCGGCACAAATTCAAATTTGTGGTTATGGTAGCCACCGCGCAATCCGGCGGACCGGAACTGTTCGGCAGCTTGCGTCAATTGATCGGCCTAATTTTTTCCAGCCGTCTAACCCTTGCACGCGTCCCGCGGACGACATCACCACATATTTGGAGCCGATGATTTTATTCAGCTCAATGGACTTCTGAATTCCCTCCGGCGTCCAAGCGTTAGCGTTGTTGTGCGTGGAACGGCATTGAATGCCGAGTTCATCCAGGAGCTTCTTGGTCTCCTTTGCATATTCCGGAGTCCAATCGTGATACGGCGCGAAAAACTCCACGTCCTGGTACCCCATCTTGGCTACGGCGCGCACAGTGCCAGGAAGATCTTTTGCTAGTTCATCGCGAACGGAGTAAAGTTCTAAGCCCACCGGAAGATTCTTGCCATTGGAAGCGGCAGCAGCTAAAGGAAGTACTGTGCCTGCTGCCAGGAAGGCCCGGCGGGACACACCGGTTTCCGCGAACGAAAGGGAGTGTGGTTTCTGTTTCGGCATGAGTTTATTTTCCGCTATCGGGTTTCGCTTGGGAAATCACCTGACAGCCGGTCATTCCTTCCAGCACGCGAATGGATCCGCAAATATCATCTTCGCCATAGCCGCCTGCAATCGCCGCGCGATAGAACTGGCGCGAAAGCGAAGTGAGAGGCACCGGCACATTCAGCTCGGCGGCGGAATCCAGCATCAGGGACATATCCTTTTCCAACCATTTCACAGAAAAGTTGGTGGAAAAGTCGCGCCGGAACACAGCCGGAGCTTTTGCCGAGATCATGCCGGAACGGGCCGCGCTGTTGTTCAGAATATCCAGCATCAATTCCGGGTCTACGCCTGCTTTGGTGCTCATCACTAATGCTTCGTTGAACGCCTGCAGAAGATTGCCTAAAATTAAATTTTGAGACAGCTTGGCGTGTAGTCCCATTCCTGCACCGCCACAGTAATACAACAGCTTGCCCATGGCTTCGAAATAAGGACGCACGCGCTCAAAGACTTCTTTCTCCCCACCCACCATAAAGGTGAGCGTTCCGCCTTCCGCACCCGCTTTAGAGCCAGTGCAGGGCGCATCCAGAAAAGCAATGCCTTTCCATGCCAGATCCGCCGCCATCTGCTTGCTTTCCGAAGGAGACACCGTGCTGCAATCCACAATGGTGAAGCCGGATTTTGCGCCCTGCACGAGACCTTGCTCCCCCATAATCACCTCGCGGGACATTGCCGTATCACCTACGCATAGAAATACACACTCGCTTTGCCGTGCGACCTCCGCCGGGGTAGCGCACGCGGTTGCGCCTTTGGTCCCGTTAAATTGCGCAGCTTTGGCCGCCGTATGCGACCATAATGCGACCTCATGACCGGCTTCCAACAAATGCCGCGCCATGGGCGCTCCCATAATTCCCAGTCCTAGAAAACCGAGCTTTGCCATAAATTTTTCTTTTCCTAGCCGATGTGCAGCACATACGCGTACAGCATGGCGATCAGCCCGACCACAGCAGCCAGCAGCAAACTGTGCTTAAACGTGAATCGGAACAGCTTTGCCTGATCTGCAGCAGGCATGCCGGTGGCCGCAGCTGCCACGGCAATGGTTTGCAAGCTGATCATTTTGCCCATTACACCGCCGCTGGAATTTGCCGCTGCCATCAGCGTGGGGCTCAGCCCCAGGCGGTCTGCCGTGACGACCTGCAAGCTGCCAAACAGGGCATTTGCGGAAGTATCAGAGCCAGTTAGGAACACTCCCAGCCATCCAAGAAACGCGCTAAAGAAAGGAAACACCACGCCAGTGGCTGCAAAAGCGAGCCCCAGTGTGCCGGTGGCTCCACAGTAGTTCATCAAAAAAGCCAATGCCAGAACGGAAGTGACGGTGATGGTGGGAAGAAGGAGCTGGCGCGCGACTTTGCCTAATAGCGTAATGAACTGCGAAACCGGGTAGCGCAGAAACAGGGCGGATAAGATGGACGCGACCATGCAGGATGTGCCGGACGCGGAAAGCCAGTTGAAATTAAACATTGCGCCATAAGGCGCCGGCTTGGGCATCACCGGCGGCATACGCCACACCACATTGTGGAGACCCGGCCAAGGAATGGAGACACCCGGTTGATCCAATAAGGCTTTGACGGGCTTATATCCCCAAAGCAACACACAGATCACCAGAAACACATAGGGCATCCATGCGGCAAGAATTTCGCCGGACGAATGGTGGACCACCTGACCGACTGGTTTCGTGGGCCGTCCTTCCGGCGTCGCAGTTTGGCGAGGCCGCCATACACGAGTAAGAAGGATCAACGCTCCCATGGCCGAAAGCGAACTCAATATGTCCGTTAATTGCGCGCCAATATAGTTGGAAACCAAAAACTGCACCAGCGCGAACGTGACACCCGCTAGCAAAGTCGCAGGCCAAACGGCGGCCAGTCCACTAAATCCCTCTGTAGCCGCAATCAGATAGGTGGGAATAATCAGGGATACCGGCGCACACACGCTGCCCACTGCGCCGCTGAGTTTGTCCAGAGGCAAACCCGTAATCTGAGCCAGTGTAATCACTGGGACGCCAATGGAGCCGAATGCCACCGGAGCAGTGTTGGCAAGCAGGCAAATGGCAGAAGCATGAAAAGGAGAAAATCCTAACCCCGTCAACATGGCTGCCGCTACTGCCACGGGAGTTCCAAAGCCAGCCGCGCCCTCCACAAATGCGCCAAACGCAAAGGCGATCAGCAATGCCTGCATCCGGGAATCGGTCGTCATTCGTCCAATCGAACTCTTGATAATTTCGAATTTGCCCGTTTCTTGCGTGATGCGGAACAACACAATCGCCCAAAACACAATCCAAGTAATCGGAAAAAGTCCGAATGCCACGCCATTCAGTGCCGCACTGATTGCGGTGCCGACGGGCATGCCATAGCCGAACAAGGCGAGTACAAAGGTAACGCCCAAGCCAGATACCGCCGCCAGCCACGCGGGTTTTCGCGCTACGCCCAGCAAGTAAAGAAGAACAAAAATCGGTATTGCCGCAATCAGAGTGGAAACAAAAAGGTTCTGTCCAAAAAGGTCATACGTCTGGTGCCAAACGTTGCTGGTATTCATTCGGTATCGTCCAAACCCTGTTGAGGCCCCCGGAACATACTCACAAGATGGTATGTACCGAAACGGAGCCTGTCAAGCAGAATGCTGTCAAAATAAAGCTGACTACCCTCCATGAACCGACGTGAATTCCTTTCCACTGCCGCCGCGACCAGTGTTTTATTCCCGGCTGCCGCCGCTCCTGCGGCACCCGAATGGTACGGCAGGCCCATGCGATGGGCACAGCTCGCCTTTGTGGAGGACGATCCGGGCAACTACGATCCTGCCTTCTGGCTGGATTACTTCAGGCGCATTCATGCGGACGCGGCATGCCTGAGCGCAGGCGGGTGCGTGGCGTTCTATCCGACCAAGGTTCCGCTGCACTACCGCAGCAAGTGGCTCGGCGACGGCGATGCGTTCGGCGATTTGGTGAAGGGCTGCCGCGAACTCGGCATGAACGTGATTGCGCGAACCGATCCGCATGCGGCGCACCAGGATGTCTACGACGCGCACCCGGACTGGATCGTGGTGGACGCCGACGGCAAGAAGCGGCGGCACTGGGCTGACCGCGATCTCTGGGTGACGTGCGCGCTTGGTCCGTACAACTTCGAGTTCATGACCAAGGTCAACGCCGAGATCTGTCCATGTACAAGGTGGATGGGCATCTTCAGCAATCGCTGGGCTGGCTCCGGCATGTGTTACTGCGAGCACTGCCAGACAGAATTTCCACGAGTTTTCCGGACTGGACCTGCCCCGCACCAAAGATCCGCAAGACCCGGCGCGGCGGCAGTACATTGTGTGGCATCAGAACAGCGGCTGTTTGAGTTGTGGCGGCTGTGGGACGCGGGAATCAAAGCCATCAATCCCACACGCGAGCTACATCGCCAATGCCGGCGGCGGAGCGCTGAGCGAGCTGGACATGAAGCACCATCGGCGAGCTGGCTCCGACGCTGTTTGCAGACCGGCAGGCGCGCCGCGGAGTGATGCCGCCCTGGGACAACGGCAAGAACGGAAAAGAGTATCGCGCCACGTTGGGCAGCAAGGCGATTGCGGGCATCTTCAGCGTGGGGCTGGAAGAGGAATATCGCTGGAAAGATTCGGTGCAGACGGCGACGAAATCCGGCTGTGGGTGGCGGACGGCATCGCGCATGGTCTGCGGCCGTGGTTCACGAAGTTCAACGCCAAGCCATATCGACAAGCGCTGGCTGCCGGTGGTGGAAGAACCTGTACAACTGGCACTACCAGAATGAGCGCTACCTGCGGAATCAGAAAGTCTGGCGCGGGTGGCGATGGTGTATTCGCAGCAGACGGCGACCTTCTATGGCGGCGAAAAGGCGCACGCCAAGGTGGAAGATCCGGCGCTTGGGTTTTATCAGGCGCTGGTGGAAGCACGGATTCCGTTTGAGATGGTGCATGACCGGCTGCTGGATGCGGAGCACGTGCAGCCATACCGGACGTTGATTCTTCCGAACATCGCGGCCCTGTCGGACTGCTCAGTGCAGCAATTGGACGGATTTCGTCGAGCAGCGGCGGCAGCCTGGTTGCCACCTATGAAACCTCGCTCTACGACGAGTGGGGAGTGCGGCGGCAAGATTTCGGCTCTGGCCTCTTTTTCGGCGCTTCGTATCGCAGGCGGTGTGGAAGGTCCGATGCATGAATTCGTATCTGAATCTGGAGAAGGACTCAGGCAATGACGGTCCGAGTTTCATCCGCTGTGCGGGCTTTGAAGGATGCAACGCGCATCATCAACGGTGTCATCGAAGTGCGCGTGAAAGCCCAGCGGAACGATGGTCTCACGGCAGCCGTCCGCTGACGGTGATTCCCACTTATCCCGACCTGCCGATGGAAGAAGTGTTCCCGCGTCCCTTGCACACCAAGGACCCGGGAGTGTTCGTGCGGGAATTCGGGCGGGGGCGAGTGGTGTATTTTCCCGTGGGACATTGACCGCACGTTTTGGGAAGTACTGAACGTCGACCATGCCGACTCTGTTGCGCAACGCAGTGCAGTGGGCCACGAATGAAGAGCAACCACTGACCGTGAAAGGGCCAGGGTGTGCTGGATGTTTCGCTGTGGACGCAGCAAAACTCGATGACCGCGCACCTGGTGAATCTGACCAACCCCATGATGATGAAAGGCCCGATCCGTGAAATTATCCCGCTGGCACGGCAACAGGTCAGCATTCGCGTTCCTGAGGGAAAGAAAGTCGACAAGGCGCATCTCCTGGTCGCGGGCAAAAACGCTCCGTTTCGGCAACGCGGCAACTTCATTGACCTGGAAGTGCCCACGATTGAACTGCATGAGGTGGTTGCCCTTGATCTGCAAGGCTAGAGGCTTCCTTCTCTCGGCAATGGCGTTGCTGGCTTATGCGGAAATAGCAATGTCCCAAACAGAGCAGGGATGGTGGATGCGCGAGCCGATTCGCTGGGTGCAGACCAACCTTCGCGAAACGGATGCCGCGCTGGACCCTCAGCGCTTAGTCAGCCAACTGGCGGACATGCGGGCCAATGTTCTTTTGTTAGGTATGGGCGGCATCACCGCGTACTACCCCACTACGACGCCCTTTCATTACGCCAGTCCGTTTTTGCCGAAAGGAACGGACATGTTCGGCACCGTACTGCAGGAAGCGCACCGCCAGCATATTCGTGTGGTGGGCAGATTTGATTTGAGCAAGACCCAAAAGCAGGTATACGACAAGCATCCGGAATGGTTTTTCCGCAAAGCAAACGGTGAGCCTGTGATCTACAACGGGTTGTATTCTACCTGCATCAACGGCGGATATTACCGTGACCAAGGCATGAAGATTCTGGCGGAAGCTTTGGACCGGTATGACGTAGATGGCCTGTTCTTTAACATGTTCGGCAATCAGTCCAAGGACTACAGCGGCAACGATGTGGGGCTGTGCCACTGTGATAGCTGTCAGCGCAAGTACCGGGAGATGTTCCACAAAGAGCTTCCGGACAAAGCAGACGACGACTACCGCAAATTCATGTTCATCGCCTCGCGAGAAGTGGCGGCGGATATCGGTACTCTGATTCACAGCAAAAGACCGAAGGCAGGATACTTCAACTACATCCAGGAATCCACGGACGGCATTATGTCCGAATCCAACACCGCGTTAAGCCGTGCTTTACCGCTCTGGCCCTATACTGCCAGCGATAACGTGAATCGAGCACGTAACAGCGAACCAGGAAAGATGTCGATAGACCTTTGCATGCAGTTCGTCGATTTCCCTTGGCGCTTTGCTACAGTTTCCCCTAACGAAATTCAGCTTCGGATGTGGCAGAACATTGCCAATGGCGGCGCACTGACATTTGAGGTAAATGGAACTTTGGATTTGCAGGACCGACAGGCATTGCTCGCCGCAAAGCCAGTGTTTCGTTGGGTTGCGGAGCACGAACAGTATTATGTGGGACAGCAAACCGCAGCGCGTGTGCTGCTTCTGGCAGGTCCTCCGAAAGCGGGCAGAACGTATAGTGAACAGGCATATCGCGGCATATTTCGCCTCCTGACGGAAGAACACATTCCGTTTGCCGTCGCAGAAAACCTGGATTGGGTGGGCAAGCGTCCCTTTGATCTGGTGATTGCCACAGATTGGGTGCCAGCGGGCCTTCGCCAATACGCGGAAGCGGGAGGAAAAGTTCTGATTGCGAGCCCACAAGCACCGGAATGGAACCTAGCCAAGCCTGTGAAGACCTGGAAAGGAATGCAAGGCTATCTTCGAGTGCGAGACCACAGCCTGTTTCCTTCTCTCGGAGATACTGACCTGCTTCTGTTAAACGGCGATTACACGGAACTTCCCGCCAACGTCGCAAGCGGACTGACGCTGGTGCCGCCTTCCATGATTGGTCCTCCTGAAAAAATCCATGTGGACCAGCACGATACCGCTGCACCCGGCATTGCCTCGTTCCTCATCGGCAAAGGCCAAGTCACGTGGGTTCCTTGGGATCTAGGCGCGATGTATTACCGGCTTAGTTTGCCTGCTCATGCCCATTTTTTCCGTGACGTGGTAACCCGTCTTTACCCCGAACGCCAAATTGTGACGGATGCTCATCCGCTAGTAGAGATGACATGGATGCAAGAAGGCTCGCGAAAGCTATTACACTTGATCAATTTCACCGGCCACTCAGACACTGCTTACTTTTCACCTATTCCCATGAAGGACATCCATATCCGTGTGGCAGGAAAATATCATTCGGCAAAAATCATTCGTAACAGCCAGTCTTTGCCGATACGAGAATCTGCAGGGTATACGGAGTTCGTGATTCCGCAGCTTGGTGATTATGAAATGGTTGTGATCGAATAGAGGGAATTTACTCCGCACGGAAAGTTCATTTGCGCAGAGTCCGTCTAATGCTTTCGGCAATCCATTACGTCGACTTTTGTTCCTGTGCTGCCTTGGGGCGCTTTATAAGTAACAACTATACCTTCGTTTTTCAAATCAGGACTTGGGTAAGTGACTGTCTTCGCTGCTTCTTCGGCATTCTTAACAGCTTTTCTTGCGTCGTCATTCACGTCTGCAGCTTCTTTTTCTAATGCCGATTCAAATTCCGTCTTTGACTTACCGGTGAGGCCACTCAGGCGCGAGTACGCTTCTTTGTAATCAGAACTTATCAGATTGCCTTTCGGGTCGAAGAGTAGGTTTGTGTTTAACAAAGGAGCGTCAAACCAGACAAATAATTGTCAACGCGGTCCCGGCGTTCGAAAGGAGCAGATGTACCTTCCCCTAGGAGCAAAACTCGAATTTTGGTATACGTTTTAGCGGCAATGACCTGATCGCCTATCGGCCGAACCTCGGATGTAGTTACAAGCCCTGATGCATCGAAATAGATTTTGCTGTAGGGCCCTTGAGTGTAGGAGAATGTGGAACGCTGCGTCTTCTCCTGTCGCAACGGTATCAGGCTCACCTAAAGCGGAACGAACTTGATCTTTAGTCATTCCCGCTTTGGCAAAGTTTTTTGTGACAGGTTCGGAATTGAGCTCAGAGATGACTTCGGGATCCCATTTGACCTCCAGCACTTTCTTGATGACGACCGGTACTAGTCTGCGGGAGACCGATTCATCCGCAAGAAATGTTTCTTTTTTCCAGGTGTTTTTCGTGCCTCCTAAGTTAGGTCGCTGCATCTTCGGAAGTATGTTCACGCTATGTTTTAATTGAGATTTTGGCTTATTTTCAGCCAAGGTAGTGTCTTTAGATGAAGACACTTCACCACGATCAACAAATGCGAGTATGCCTTTGCGGGGAAGAAATACGATGGTAGAAGCCGTTCCTGAGGGCGAGATTTGCAGATTATTCTGTAATGCTTGATTGACTAAATTGCTGCGCTTGCGGTTTTCCTCTTCTGGATTTAATGCAATGGCTTTGATGCCAGGAATAATAAGACCAGCAATGAGGTGAGTAGCAATACCGTAATTCGTGTCATTTACCGAGATTGCAACCGAACTGAGAAATGAACCCAAGAGTTCCGCGCGGGCTGTTTTAGCGTTTTTAGCACTATTTGTGGCATCAAAAGCAGCAAGGATCTGCGTAAACGTATGCGGAAACTGCTTTTGTGTGTGATCAATTCCGTATCGAAAAACGCGACCGTCCTGTGGAATAAAGATTTCATTTGAATTGAGCTCACTCGTAAATCCAAGAATCTCCCAGGCTTTCTTAGCAGGTTTGCTGTTTACTGCCTCGACATAATCAACATTGAACCAGATAGAGGACTTGGTTAGTTGAAGTTTTTTCGCTGTTGGATTATGAACTTCGATGGTGGCCACATGGTAATTGGACGCAATGCGATCCCCAAAATTGCGGCGAACGGTTTCAGTATCGATCAGAGTGAAACTGATGTTGACGGTCTTATCATTTATAGGAGGCGATGTAGTCCGACGAGCAATAAAATTGCACTCGGTTCTACCCTTTTTGGAGACAACCACAAAATCGGGCGTGTAGCCGACAGGTGCAAGTAAGTGACTTACAATTAGATTCGCCGCCAAGCGAAGAACCTTAATCTCAACCCCGATTTTGTTTGGAGAAGGTGTAGAACAAGTTGATCTGGATCAGAACCGCACGCAAGTGGAACGCCATTGCTGGTGTAAGGCCCAGCGAAAGTAACGGTACTTTCGACTGCGGGGTCCGGAAGAGCGAAAGGAATGGATCGAGCTTTCGAGTTAACTGTAAACGAGAGGGCGGCTGGCCGGAACGACTCTTCAGCTTCATATTGAATAACAGCAGTAAAGTCAGAGTTAGAAAAAATAGTTAACTGTTCTGTTGTAGAACCATCAGCATTTTGAATGAAACCTTTACAGGTATCTGAAACAGTTGACCCATTGCAAGAAACCTTGCGAAAATCGCCTGACACGGCTTGGCGCCTCGTGCGGCGAGACAGAGTGGCTGTGGCATCCACAACGGCATAGGAGCGAAAAGCAAGATTTTCAAAACGCACACGGAAATAAACAGGTTTGAAATCGTCCGCTGCATCTACACCGAATTGCGCGGAACCGCGAGTAATGGAGAGGGGGCAGGCTGCTCTGACCATGCCGTCCTTGGCAACTGCGGTGGCGGTGATCTTTACAAGTTGCTCTGCGGTGCAGGAGAAGTTACTCGAGCTGCTGCTGCACTCGGTCACAAGTGTGTCGAGATCAGGGCTACCCAACGTACTAACTTCTTTCGAATATTGAATTTTCGAATTAGCAGGACATGTGAAGGGCGAAGCAGAAAGAAGCAAGGGCAACAGGAGCGCAACGAGCAAAGATTTCATGATTCTGGGAATACAGTTTGAATCAGAGAAAACCTTTTGTAAAGGTAAATCTGACTTTTCTGCATTTCAGGCAGGATGTTACCGCGGAAACAAAGGGTAGTTATCGTGACACTCTTCGTAAGACTAAATTGGACCACAGAGGAGGCCGGACACTTCAACTAACGGCTCAGCATCGCAAGACCGTTACTGTAACCTCTGACTGTCCAGCCTATAACATGGTTCGATTTAGAAAATTTGCATCCTTCACTGACTTATCAGGTATACATGCGGGTGTGTACCTGATGAGTCAGTGACGTTACGCGGAGCAGATTTGACTGGACATCCGATCTTTCTGGATCAGAGCAGCGCTCCACTCCAGCTCACTTTTCGGAGCGATGGGGCCGTGATCACTGGCGCGCTGGGAGAAACGCCGGAAGCTACCGTGGTCTTAGTGCCAAGAAACGAGACTTTATGGAATCCGCAGTTTATCTTAATGACACAATCCAGCACCCAGGGCCAATTCCGAATCGATTCCATCCGCCCTGGCGAGTACGATGTATACGCATTCGCCAGATTGGAAAAGGCTGCCCTGGAAGACCGCAACTTTGTCCAGCAATTCAGGGACACGGTCCATGTCACAGCCTCCAAGAGTTCTAATGCTACCGTGAACCTCCAAGTGACACAGTGGCAGGACTAAAGCAGATTACACTTGGGCGAAACCGCCGTCCACGAATAATTCGATGCCAGTGATATAGGTGCTGTCTTCCGAGGCAAGAAACACAACGGCTTTGGCCAACTCGTCGGGCGTTCCCATGCGGCCCATGGGTACACCGGCGGCTAGATTCGCCTTGAGTTGATCCGCTTCTTCCTTGGTGCTGGCCAGACCGCTAATTGCCGGAGTATCAATCGGACCCGGGCTTACTGCATTGACACGGATTCCACGGTCTTTCAGGTCAACTGTCCAGGAGCGTGCAAAAGACCGTACGGCGGCTTTGGTGGCACTATAAACGCTGAAAGCAGGCATGCCCTTGATGGAAACAATCGAGGCATTTAGAATCACCGAAGCTCCTTTCGGAAGCAGCGGCAACGCCTTTTGTACCGTGAACAGAAGGCCTTTTACATTTACGTTAAAGGTTTTGTCGAAATGTTCTTCCGTGATGCTGCCGAAAGGCACAAATTCGCCTCCGCCCGCATTCGCAAATACAACGTCTAATCGTCCCTTTTGTTCCTGAATGATCGCAAATAAGCGGTCCAAATCTCCCAGGTTGCTTACGTCGCCCTGAAACGCAGTGACGTTGGAGCCAATCTGTTTCACTGCTGCATCCAGTTCACTCTGGCGACGCCCTGTGATGAACACATAAGCGCCTTCCTGAACAAAACGCTGAGCGGTGGCAAGGCCAATGCCGCTGCTGCCTCCCGTCACTAATGCAATCTTTCCTTCTAATTTGCCGGACATTCATCTCTCCTAAACGGTATTTTGTACCTGTGGGTACAGATGTCGGAACCGCAGGGAGGATGCAGCGAATTTCCAGAGGGAGGGAAAATCGTATGATTGAGTCGAGATGAAGGCGCAGTCGATTCCGAAGCCAATAGGGCGTCCTCGCTCGTTTGACGAAGCAGCGGCGCTGGAGGCTGCCATGCACGTATTCTGGCGCAAGGGGTACGAAGGCGCTTCTTTGGCAGACCTGACGGAAGCAATGGGAATCAACAAGCCCAGCCTTTATGCTGCTTTTGGGGATAAGGAGGAGCTTTTTCGCCGCGTACTGGAGCGGTATGAACAAGGTCCGGCTTCTTATGTAGGGAACGCTTTACAAGCAGCCACAGCTCGTGATGCCATGGAGCGATTGCTGCAAGGCACAGTGAATGTGTGTACTGATCCTGCTCACCCGCGTGGATGCTTAATGGTACACGGGGCACTGGTGTGCAGTAACGAATCTGAAACTGTTCGGGAAGAGTTGAGTGTGCGTCGTGAGACGGGTGAAAAGCTGATTCAGTCACGCCTGAAGCGCGCCCAGGAAGAAGGAGATTTACCGCGCCACGTAAATGCAGGCGATCTGGCGCGATATGTGGCAACGGTGATTCGCGGCATTTCCGTGCAGGCAGCGGATGGTGCGACTCGAGAGGAACTGCGGCAGGTCATCCAAATCGCAATGAAGGCTTGGCCGCAGTGAAACGTCGTTCATAATGTAGCAAAAGGCTGATGTCTGCTTTCACTGCTGCTTCGCTTGCGATTCAACTGGAAGGCTTGATTGAACGAGTCACGTTCTTTTCCGAAGAAACCGGCTTTTGTGTGCTTCGTGTGAAAGTCGGCAACTCTCCAGATCTGGTGACTGTGGTGGGTTCCGCAGCTTCTGTGTCGGCTGGCGAATGGATCACAGCGCAGGGGAATTGGGTCATTGACAAGGAACATGGCCGTCAATTAAAAGCCGTCCACTTGAAAACCATGCCTCCCAATACGCGGGAAGGCATGGAAAAGTATTTGGGCAGTGGCATGGTGAAAGGCATCGGGCCGGTATATGCCCGCAAGCTGATCGAGCGCTTCGGCGAAGAACTGTTCGAAGTAATTGAAAAACGCCCGAGCTGGCTGGAGATGGTGGAAGGCATTGGTCCCAAGCGCCAGAAAAAAATTACAACAGCCTGGAAAGATCAGCGAGCGGTTCGTGACATCATGCTGTTCCTCCACTCGCAAGGGGTGGGTACCAGCCGCGCAGTGCGTATCTACAAAACCTACGGCGTTGAGTCCATTGAAAAGATTCGAGCAAACCCCTACATCCTGGCCAGGGACATTCGTGGCATCGGCTTCAAAACCGCAGACGATGTGGCCCAAAGGCTTGGCATTCCACCGGATTCGCCTGACCGCGCCAGAGCAGGCATTGAGCATGTGTTGCACGAAGCAACGGGTAGCGGCCACTGTGCGCTTCCCAGTGTGAAGTTGCTTGGACACGCCGCGCAATTGTTGGCAGTAGATGCCCCAGTGGTGGAGCTTGCGCTTGGGTCTATGCTCACCAAAGGGGAGCTAATATCCGAACGGGTTGGCGCGGAAGATCTCGTATTTCTTCCCTATCTGGCGCGAGCCGAGCGAGAAATTGCCCAGCGCATGACGCGGCTGAGCCAACTTCCTCCGGCTTATCCTGCCATGGATGTCCATCAGGCAATCGGTTGGTGTGAGCAGCAAACAGGCAAGCAGTTGGCCCCGAGCCAGAAGGAAGCCTTGTTACAGGTATGCGGCAATCGGGTGACTGTGATCACAGGCGGTCCCGGTGTAGGAAAAACAACGTTGGTTCATTCCATCCTCACCATTCTCCGTGCGCGTAAAGTTCGCTGCGTCTTGTGCGCGCCTACTGGCCGCGCCGCAAAGCGGCTGACGGAAACCACTGGTGTGGTAGCAAAGACCATTCACCGACTCCTGGAAGTGCAGCCCGGTTCCGGTAAGTTTGCGCGGCAGGAAGGAAACCCTCTGGATTGCGATCTTCTAGTGGTGGACGAAACCTCCATGGTGGACGTACCGCTGATGAGCAGTCTGTTGAAAGCCTTGCCTGCGAACGGCAGCTTGATTCTGGTGGGTGATGTGGACCAGTTGCCTTCCGTGGGTCCGGGAACGGTGCTTCGGGATCTGATTGAAAGCGGGGTAGTGCCGGTGGTGCGCTTAACCGAGATCTTCCGGCAGGCAGCGCGAAGCCAGATTGTGCTAACGGCTCATGGCATCAAGAACGGCGAGATGCCGCAAAAACAGGGCAAAGACAGTGGTTCGGATTTTTACTTTCTGGAACGGGCTGAACCGCAAGAAACAGGGGAGTTGCTTCTGGAGTTAGTTGGAACGCGAATCCCTGGCAAGCTTCGCTTAGACCCGATTCGCGATATTCAGGTCCTATGCCCCATGAATCGTGGCTCGGTAGGAGCACGAGCCTTAAATGAACAATTGCAGGCAAAGCTTAATCCCCGGCGTGAAGGCGAGCCGGAAGTGGAGCGCTTTGGCTCGCGTTTCCGACTGCGCGATAAAGTGATTCAAACCGAGAACGACTACGACAAGGAAGTCTTCAATGGCGATATCGGGCAGGTTGAAAGCATCGACGCTGTAGAGCGGGAAGTGGGTATTCGCTTTGACAATCGCGCCGTGGTGTATGACTTTGGGGAACTGGATGAAATCTCGCTTGCCTACGCCATCACCATTCACAAGGCACAAGGCTCAGAGTTTCCGGTCGTAGTGATTCCATTGGCAATGCAGCAATATATGTTGCTGGAGCGAAACCTGATTTATACCGGTATCACGCGGGGAAAGCGATTGGTGACCCTGGTGGGAGAAAGCAAAGCCCTTTGGGTGGCTGTGCACAAGAACGAAACCTCCCATCGGCATTCCGGCTTGCGAGAGCGTCTGCGGCAGGCAGAAAAACCTTCTGTTCTGGTCGGACCCGAAGGGTAGTGCCTCCATCCAGACCATTAACCAAAGAGAAATCGTATTTCGTTAAAGTTTCTGTTATTTGTACCGATTGAGGCTGGCAGGAGAACTATGGACAGAACCCTGGCGAAAACGGACACTGATCCGCTGCGCAAACCTCTGGCGGGAGACTGCGAAAGCTGGTTAATCGGCTCCACACTTGTGCAAAAAGCGCTGGACCATCCGCGATTCGGTCTTCTGGTGTTTGACAAAGATCTTCAAGTACTTCACATTACGGAAACTCTTCGCACTGTGCTTCAGATTCCCTGCGATATGCCGTTTCAAGGTTCCAGCTTGCAGAACTTCCTGACGGCCAGCAGCCTGTTGGAACGCCAGACTATTGCTGATCTGCTTCGGAAGTGTTCTCAGAATGTATCTGCCGTATTTGGGAGCCAGGATGGATCTCGCCTGTTCAGCATGGAAGTGCGAAGCATCGGCGAAGCGCACTGGCTAGCCAGTTTTGAGGACATTACCACTCAACGCCAGTCCGAAGCAGGGATCATGAAACTCGCGTTGCAGGACCCGCTGACCGGCTTGGGAAATCGGCCCTATTTTGAGCAAAGCGTTGCGGCGGCTCTTAAGCGAGAACCAAAAACTTCATTTCTGATCTTTCTGATTGATTTGGATCGGTTCAAGGCTGTAAATGACACGCTTGGCCACGCCATTGGAGATGAAACGCTTCGTTTGGTGAGCCAGCGCCTTGCCTCATTATTACGGCAAAGCGACACTGTGGCCAGGCTTGGCGGAGATGAATTCGCGGTGCTGTTGGACCCTGCGCCAGATCAGCAAGAGACGGCAAACCTGGCGGGACGGATTGTGGATCTGCTGCAGCGAACTTATCTGGTAGGCGGAAATGTAGTGAACATCGGGGCCAGCATCGGCATTGCCGTGGCACACCAGGATGGCGCGACCTACGAGGTTTTATTCAAGAATGCTGATTTAGCGCTCTACCACTCCAAAGCGTCGGGGCGGGGCACATTTCATTACTTTCACAAAAGCATGGAACAGCGCGCGCAGGAACGCCGTGCCCTGGAACTGGATCTTCGGAAAGCAATTCCCATGCGGCAGCTCGAATTGCACTACCGGCCGCAAATCGACACTGAGACGAACTCGGTCATTGGCTTTGAGATTGCGCTGTTTTGGAAACATCCAAAGCGGGGGCTGCTGCCCAGTTCCGAGTTTCTGCCCTTGGCGGAAGAATTAGGGCTGGTGGCTTCCATTGGCGAGTGGGTGGTGCGAACGGCTTGCCGGGACGCAAAGCAATGGCCCGAACACATTGTGATCTCCCTCAGCGCTTCCAGACTCCAGTTTGAAACAGGCCGCTTCGCGGAATCCGTGCAACGTGCTTTGACGGGATCTTCCTTGCCCGGCAACAGATTGGAGATTGGCATCACGGAAAATGTTTTGTTCCGCAATGAAACCACAGTGCTCGCCACATTGCACGACCTTCGCGCGTTAGGCGTGCGCATAGCCATGGACAATTTCGGCACGGGTTACGCATCCCTGAGCCAACTTGCCAGCTTCCCGTTTGACAGAATCAAGATCGACCGGTCATTACTGGCGGAAGGCAGGGATTGCGCCAAGCATCGCGCTATGGTGCGCGCCATTACGGCATTGGGAGAGAGCCTGGGCGTTTCCACCATGGCGGAAGGCGTGCAAACTACCGAACAGCTTACCCGCCTCCATGGCGAAGGATGCGGCAACATTCAAGGCTACTTTTTCCAGAAAGCATTTCGGGCCAAGCGAACTGGAGGCTTTCCTCGGAAAAGAGAAAACTCTATGAAGTCCAGCGTTTATCAACTGATCTACTGCAGCAAGAACTGCCTCCAAGGTGATTCCGAACAGAAATCGAAAGAGATCAATCAGATTCTTTCCAGTGCTCGTGCCAACAATGCCAAGGCTGGTGTGACAGGGGCTCTCCTGTTCAATGCCGGTGTGTTTGCCCAGGTGCTGGAAGGGCCGCTCGCCGCCGTGGAGCGAATCTTTGAACGGATCCAGCACGATTCCCGCCATAGCGACGTAACAGTGCTCCAGAGCGGCGAAACAGAAACCCGCGATTTTCCGGACTGGTCCATGGCATACGCCAGCACAATCAAGGACGAAGCGCTTCCTGCTGCCGTTGCCGCATTTGAAGCAGCCTTCACGGATTCCTCGGAAGCAGCCGAACAAGTGCTTGCCCTGCTCCACAGCGTAGTGGTGCAGGAAGAAGAGTGTGTCAAGGCAAAGTAGAAAGTTCCGCTTTCGAGCAAAGTAGAACGTTCCGGTTTTGGCGGTTGTCACGACCGTCCGTGTTAGGTTCGATTGGCAGCGCCGGGGTCGCGCTTGGTGCTGCTGCCCAAAGCCGACGCGACGGAGTTGGCTCCGCAAGCAGTCGGCACATGCCCTCCGTCGGCGCGCAGCGCCCGGAGGGCTTTGTCGTCTTCAGTGACGGAATGCTTTGGTGAAATTCCCGAGCGGAGGCTTTGGGCATAAAAACGCGAAGATCGCCGGGCCGCTTTTGCTCGGCATTCCTTTTTGACTGCTTGCCACTCCCGTTATGCCCGCTCATGGGCGGTACTTACGGCCTGCCACAACTCTGGCCCGGGCCGTTCGAAAAACCCGTCCATCCAGTCGCTCTTGCCTCCTCGGTTGTGGTCTTTGCGAGCCGGCCTGGCCTTCGCTTTCGCCACGGGCGCCGTTTTCATGCCACATTTGCCGATCACCACATACTGACCTTCGAACCGCGCTCGCAGGCTGCCGTTTAAGTGCAACTCGATGCGCATCTGTTTGCCCCTCATTCCTGCTTTCACCTCCTCGCGGGCGATCTGGTAACGCTGGCCGGCAAACGAAAACGTGTAGTCGTTGCTCACCACGCGCTGCTCCACATGGCTCAAGGCGCTGGCCAAATCGGTCTGCGGCGTGAGCGCTCGATGCATATCCATCACGTCTTTCAGCAG
This sequence comes from Bryobacterales bacterium, assembly GCA_963791675.1. Lineage (GTDB taxonomy): Bacteria > Acidobacteriota > Terriglobia > Bryobacterales > Bryobacteraceae > JALYXI01. Next base: position 302,716 of record CAWBTD010000016.1, on the reverse strand, counting down.
GCCGAGCAAAGCGCTTGTTCCACTCCGGCCAATACTCCTGTTCCAGATACTTGTTGGCGTCCCGCAGAGTCACCACTCTCGCCAGTCGCAGATGTTTCACTAACCGGTCCTGATCGGTGCCGAAGCTGCGCTCCACTCGCCCCTTGGCTTGCGGCGAGTACGCTGGAATCCAACCGATTCCCAGCTCTCTGAGCCCGCGACCAATCTGCGTTACTCGATCCGACTCCTGGCGTTGCTGCGCGCTTTCTTTCGCTCGCGGCCTCACCATGAACATCGCTGCCCGATCCGTGTAGACATCGACCATCCGACCCTGACGCTCTATGTATTGCCACAGCACGCCCATGTTCTCCCGCGTCCCGTCGTGCTGTACGAAGCTGCCTCCGCTCCGGCTCGTCGCGTCGTCGATCCACTTCACCAGATAGCGCACTGCCTCGCCTCTGCCTTCCAGCCAGTCGTGATTCGACGTGTCCCACTGCACCAACTCCCCGTATCCGCTGCGCCGCGGTCGCCAGAAGTGCTTCTCCCCCACTTTCCGCGAATGCGCCTTCCACAGCCCGGCCGCCCCCATCCAACTACGTACCGTCTCTTTGCTCACGTGAATGTCGTGCCGCTTGGCCATTTGCTCGCTTGCGAACGTCGGTCCAAAGTCGTGCCACTCCGGCTGTCTGAGCAACTCGAGCACACGTGCTTGCGTCTTCTCGTCGATCCGCCGGTTTGACGACCGACCCCGCAGTCCGTGTACCACAGCCGCGTCGCCATCGGTCTTCATGCGCGCTAGCAGCTTTCGCACCCACCGATCGCTTACGCCCATCTTTTCCGCCGCCTGCCGCTGTGTCACGACGCCGTCTTGCACCCGCTTCAGCCACTCCAGCCAATCTCGTTCCTCCTGGTTCATCGCGATTCGTTCCACCTCTTCAGCTTTTCGCTGTCAAGCGGAACTTTCTACTTTGCCCAAATTAGGAACTTCTCACTTTGCCGCGACACAGGAAGAAGAGTGGGTCTAAGTAGCGCGTCCTTCTGATATGATTTTCAGCACTGAAGGAGGCGAGAACCGTGAGCAGAACAATAGCTGGTGGGATTCTAAGCCCGTGGTTGCTGGTCGCGCTATTTTCCGTCTCGGCTGAATACACACAACTGGCGCAGGGTGCTGAAGCTTTGACCGCAGCACAACTGAAAGCCCGTGCGAAAGCTCAAAACGTCCCGGAAATCCGGTTCGAATCGGTTCCCCACCTCCTGAAGATGCCTCCGGACCTGTATCTGGGAGAAGGCATCGGAGTTGCCACCAATTCCAAGGGGCACATTTTTGTTTACACACGAAGCCAACTCACTCGGTTGTTTGAGTTCGATCAAAAGGGGACCTTTGTCCGGGAAATTGGCGAAGGTTCGTATGGTTTTGCCTTCGCCCACGCAGTACGAGTAGATCCGGAAGACAACATCTGGGCGGTGGACGAGGGGAGCAACATGGTGATTAAGTTCAACCCCGAAGGCCGAGTGGTGATGCTCCTTGGCAGGCGACCAGAGCCGCCCATGGATAATCTGCCTCCTACCACACCGCCTCCTGAGCCGGAACCTTATCTGTTCAGCCGTCCTACTGATGTTGGGTGGGACCCGCAAGGGAACATTTTTGTGGCAGACGGCTACGGCAATTCGCGCGTGGTGAAGTATGACAGGCATGGCCGTTTCCTCGCCACCGTAGGAACGAAGGGCGCAGGCCAGGGCCAACTGAACCTGCCTCACACGATTGCCGTGGATGCAAAAGGCAACGTTTATGTTGGTGACCGAAGCAATAATCGGATTGAGGTGTTTGATACCAATCTCGCCTTCAAAGCTATTTATGATCAGGTAGGCGCCCCTTGGGCGGTTTGCATCAGTCCTGGTCCACACCAATATCTGTTCAGTTCAAACTCCACGCCAGACACCAGCAATTCAGAGATTGGGGCCGTTACCGGCGAGATCTACAAGATGGAACTCGATGGGACCATTCTTGGCAAATTCGGAACATTTGGAAAGCAGCTAGGGCAGTTCAGCACCGTGCATGAAATTGATTGCCGGAACCCGGATGAACTTTTTGTTTCTGAAATCACGGCATGGCGAGTACAAAAACTTTTGTTGCATGCGAGTGGGAGGTAAGCATTGCGTAACTGGTTGTTTTGCTCGGCTGTGTTTTTGGTTGGTGTGCTTCATGCCCAGGTTTCCGACATTGCTTTTGATGCCAATCCAGACTTTCTAAAACTTCCGCCACACGTCTATTTGGGCGAAGTAGCTGGAGTGGCAACAAACTCCAAATCCCACCTGTTTGTTTACACGCGGACAGGTGCCGTAGGTACTCTAGGCGGTTCCCGGTTGTTCACGCATGGCGGTTCGCGCTTGCTTGAATTTGATGGAAGCGGAAAGTATGTTCGCGAAATCGGCCAGGGTGTGTACGGCTTTCTTTTTGCGCAATCCCTGCGGGTAGACCGGGAAGATAATATTTGGGCAGTGGACAAGGGCTCTGGTATGGTCGTCAAATTCGATCCCACTGGAAAGATTGCCTTGTTGCTGGGTCGGAAGCCAGAATCCATTGATGTGGGGAACGGCGGGCGTGCAGGTGCTAACACCGGCGCAGGCATTCCTGGGGACACGTTTAGCCAAGCCATGGATGTGGCATGGGACGCAGCAGGAAACATCTTTATTGCAGATGGCCATCGTAACGCCCGCATCGCAAAGTTCGACAAAAACGGTAAGTACGTGAAATCTTGGGGCACCAAAGGAACAGGGCAAGGCCAGTTCAATGAGCCAAGCTCACTGGCCGTGGATGGGCAAGGAAACCTCTACGTAGCGGATAGCGGCAACAAGCGCATTCAGGTATTTGATGGACAAGGAACTTTTCGCCAGGAATACACAAACATAGGTACGCCACACGCCATTTGCGTCTCCGGCGGCTCGCATCCTTATCTTTTTAGCTCTAATTCCAATGAAACCAACTCCATGGAAAATGGCGAAATTTACAAGATGGAGTTGGATGGCCGTGTTCTAGGGAAGTTCGGTAAGGCGGGCAAAACGGCGGGTGAGTTCGGCACAGTGAACCAGATGGATTGCCGAAACCCGGCGCTCCTCTACGTGGGAGAACTCACAAACTGGCGAGTGCAACAGTTAAAGTTACGTTAGCTCCGCAAGGCTTAAGAAACGCATCGAGCTGCATTGCGCTCGGCGCACTGCTGATAGGCATGTGCATCCTGTGTCATCAGTCGTATCAGGTCAGAGTCGGAAAGGTAGTGCAAAGGTGCGGTTTCCTCGGTTCTGCTAATTACCTGTAAAAGTCCGCACAGCACAGCATACTGAGTCTTGGTAAGTTCCTTATCTACAATTACACCCTTTCCTTCCACAATCCAGAAAGGTGGTTTTTCATACTCTTGCCCCACTTGTTCTACAGCTTCCGAGAACCTTGCGGAGCTTGGTACAACCGGAATTTTTGGAGCCAGAAAAATTGCCTGGCAGGGGTATAACACCCCAGTTGTCAAGATTCTGCAGCTGACTTGATCTGTGGCAAGCGCATGTAATTCTGCCACTTCGGGTAGCTTCCATTGCGGGTAACGGCCTATTTCCGTCAGCAAGCTGCTGTCAAACTCAGGGGCGTTTCTAGGCAGTGCTCGCAACCGATTTTCCACCGTATGGAGCAACGCTTCTGCTTCCGCACAGGTCTGCCCACAGATCACCAAGCCATGGTTCGCCAGAATAAAGATATTTGTAACCGGCAACTCTTCCAAAGCCTTCTCAATGGCTCGCGCTAAAGGAATACCGGAAAGCGTATAAGGAATCCACTGCCAATGTAAGCCGGACAGCCGCTCAGACAGGCGCTCCGCTCCATCCAGGCGAATCGCCCAGGAAAGCGTATTTACCGAATGGACATGAATCACAACCCGGTACGGCAAAACCGCGTGCATAGCGGTTTCTATCGAGGCGCGCAAAGGAGAGCCATGTGCATCGGTGCATTCTGCCCCAAACTCCGCGTTTTGGTGGAGGCTCCATTGCAAGCGGAGAAGGCTGAGCGGCACCAAAATGTTTTCTTCCGCCGCCTGGGCCAACCACTTGCCTGAAGCTTTGATCCACAACGTATTGTCTAGCTTGATAGACGTATTTCCGCTGCTTGCCTGGATCAGGAGCGGATTGCTGCCGATCCGGGCTGAGAGGCGGAGGAGCTCGTCAATATCAGCCTGGTGCGTCATGGTTGGCAGGCACTAGGGCCACAGGAGCCATCATACATTCTTCACTTGTGGATTTAGAGTGTCAACAGGAATGCTACTAGGTCTTCTTTTTCTTGTGCAGAAAGTTGATCTTTAAAGGAGGGCATCTCTGCCGGACCGGTGTTGATGATGTCCAAAAGCTGATCATGAGTCGCTTTACGGCCATCCGGGAGCTTGCCAAGCTTTAATCCTTGTAAACCAGGTCCGACTTTTTCGTCTTTGCTCTCACTATCATGACATTCAGAACAATTGTCATCAAAGATAGATTTACCGTGCTGAATGCTGCCTTTTGAGCTTGGTTGGCTGGTTTGTGCGAATGCAAGCCCAAATACGACGGCAACTACGCCAAAGCTGAAAACACCTTTAAGGAGAGTTGAACGCATCTACATCAAGGATATCTTTTACAACGTTTCTTAAACATCCCTCAAACGGAAATCGCGGCCAGCGTAACAATATGTTAATTTTCATGACTCAGGCTAAGCTGATTCAGCACCGTGGCATACACATCATGACCGGTAAATTATATCCCAGAATTGACCAGTGGTTCTCCGGTTACATAAGCTGTAAAGCGTATGAAACTGGTTGCGGCAGCATTCGCGATGTGCAGTTATTGCCTCTGGGCGCAAGCCCCGCATCCGGTGGTTTCCCCGGAAGTGCATCCTGATCGCACGGTCACATTTCGACTGCGTGCTCCCAAGGCATCCAGTGTCACCTTTACCGCGGATTGGCTGGGCGAAGGCGGCGCAGTGCAGCATCCTATGACCAAGGATGCGGAAGGAATCTGGAGCATCACGGAAGGTCCTTTAGCTCCCACCATTTATATCTACAGCTTCACGGTGGATGGAGTCAGCATGGCCGACCCGGTAAATCCGAAAATTAAGCTTCGGTCGCTGGGTTCCGGCAGCATGGTGGAAGTGCCTTCTTCTGCCTCCACTTTGTGGGAAGCGCGTGATGTGCCGCATGGCAACGTGGAGATCAACTGGGAAAAAGCGAAAGCTTTGGACGGTGAAACCCGTTGGATCTGGATTTATACACCCCCTGGTTATGCCGCTGACCCAAATCGTCGCTATCCCGTGCTCTATTTGCTGCACGGCTCAAACGATACTGCGGCGGGGTGGACCACGGCGGGAAACGCCAACTTTATTCTGGACAACCTGATAGCAGAGAAAAAAGTTGTTCCCATGATTGTGGTGATGCCTTGGGGCCATGCGGTGCCATTTACGGCGCCCCGCGAGCAGCAGGCCAAAAATACTGCGAAGTTTGAAGAGTATCTGACTGGTGATGTGATTCCCTTGGTGGAGTCTAAGTACCGCACAAAACCCGGAACAGCAAATCGTGCGATTGCGGGCCTTTCCATGGGAGCCGATCAGGCCATCAACATTGGCGCTGACCATCTGGAACTATTCAGTGCCATTGCTGCTTTCAGCGCAATCGGTCCGCGTGACTTTGAAACTCACTTTCCGGCTGTTGTGAATGATGCCAAGGGGACCAACGCCAAACTGAAAACATTCTGGATTGGCTGCGGCACGGAAGACCAAAGCCATTTAACAGGAACTCAAAAGTTCGCTGCCATGCTGGATACGCATGGCATTCGCCACACGCTGCGGATTACTCCTGGAGGAGCACATAATTACGCGCTTTGGCGTCAATATCTAGCGGAAGTATTGCCGCTTTTGTTTCAGTAAACTAAAGGGCAGTATGAAACTGATTTCGTATTTTTCTGCTAGTGCCGTACTCACGGCCATGTTGCTGGTTCCCGGAGCGAGTTTCGCCCTGCAAACTCCTGCCCCAGCACCCTCTTCCACCGGCAAAAACGCCACCGGAGCAAACAAACCGGCGGCCGCTTCCGTGCCGACTGCTCAGGAGATTGCAGACGCTAAATCCAAGGGCTTGGTGTGGGTAAACCTGAATACCAAGGTTTACCACAAAGAAGGGTCTGCCTATGGCGCGACAAAGAAAGGCAAGTTCATGACAGAAGCCGACGCGACCAAAGCAGGTTACCGCGCTGCTAAGGAGCCGGCCACTGGAAAGAAAAACGCGAGCCCTGCCGCCAAACCTCCCGCTAAGTAACTTCCAGGCAGAAAAATTTCTGCTTTCCTGAGCCATTGTGGTTTCCGGCTTCGCTTATATGAATGGGCAAAGCAAACGCGGCCCGAACAATAAGGAAGCCTTTTATGAAACCATTTTTCTTGCTTTTCTCTTTTGCGACTCTTGCTGCCGCCCAGACTGTGATTCCGGATGGCACCAAGTTGCGTGTTCGCTTGGACCAAACCATTTCTTCCGCCACGGCCGATGAAGGCCAAACGGTGGAGCTATCCGTCACGGAACCCATCAAAATTGGTGATCAGATTGTGATCCCGGAAGGATCGCGCGTAACAGGAACCGTGACCGAAGCCCAGGAAAAGCGGCGTATGGGCCGAGCTGGCAAGTTGGATTTTTCGATTGATCGCGTTCGCGCTCTTGATGGAGAATGGATTCCTTTACGCTACACCGTGAACAAGAAGTCCGGCGAGAGCCATGCCGTACGGACTGGTGTGATAACAGCAGGTGTGGCTGTAGTGTTCTGGCCTGCTGCGCCTGTGGTGCTGCTGATGAAAGGGAAAGATACCACCATTAACAAGGGTGTCACCTTTGACGCATTCACGGATCAAAACCATACATTGACCAATAATGGGCCGAACACTTCCCGCGGCAGCGGAGCTGTCTCCAGCAATCAAGCGCCGCCTGCACAAAGCATGGGCAGCGCTGTTCAAAGCGCAGTGGGCAGTTCTGCGATTACCATCAACAGCAACATTGCCAGCGCGGATGTAGAAGTAGACGGTGGCTATGTGGGAAGCACGCCAACCACTTTGCAACTTCAACCTGGAATGCATCAGGTGACCGTGAAAAGCAATGGCTCCTTTTGGCAGCGAAATCTACAAGTCACAGCCGGAAGCAATGTGACGATCAACGCTGTGGTGGAAGAAAAACACCTTACCACAGCAGTGCAACGGCGATAAGTTCCTAGTAGCAGGGCACTCTCTCTTGTGGGTGAGAGTGCCCTGCTTTCCTTCTGATTCCTCTCCTCCCCTTCCTATTCTGGACAAGTTTATCCAGATATCCTAAAATAGAGATTAGTGTTATCCCAAACAGCCGAATACGCTCTGCGTGCCATGGTAGCTTTGGCGCACCGGAGCGGAATCCCAAGAACAGCACAGCAGCTTGCCTCCGCATGTGACGTTCCGGTGGATTACCTTTCCAAAGTCCTGAATTCTCTGTGCAAGGCAAATCTGGTGAAAGCGCAGCGTGGACGCGGGGGTGGATTTTTGTCCGTTCGACCCTCTGCGGAAATGACGGTGTTGGAAGTGGTGAATGCTGTAGATCCGATTCAGCGGATTAAGCAGTGTCCCTTGGGTTTGGCGGCCCATGGAACGGCATTGTGTCCTCTCCATCGAAAACTGGATGACGCAGCGCTTGCCTTGGAGCAGGCATTTACCATATTAACTTTGGGTTCGTTGGTACCGGAACAGGCGTTGCCGACCCCATTTTGTGAAGGAGGCAAGAACTGCAATGCGGCTGTTGGCCTTCGCTAGTGCGTTAGCCGCGCTTGGGGCAATCGGGGTAGTAGCAGCAGGGTTGGACCCGTATTTCATGGTTCCTCTGAATCATGAAGCAATTCAGTATGAGATACGCCCGGTGGATGATCCCGTAGCGCGCCTGGATCGTAAGCTTGCGAAAGGTGAGGTCAAGCTTGCTTATGACGAGCAGTTCGGCTATCTCCGTTCCGTTCTAAAAGAACTGGACCTGCCGCTCACGTCACAGCTGCTTGTGTTTTCTAAAACGAGTTTTCAGTCTCCCCACATCAATTACCGAATGCCGCGTGCTTTGTACTTCAAAGATGATGTATCCGTGGGTTATGTGCGGTCGGGTGAAGTGCTGGAATTTGCGGCAACTGACCCCAAGCAAGGGGTTGTGTTCTATACCTTGGATCAGGAGCCAACGGCTCAGCCGCGGATCGTGCGGCGCGATATTTGCCTTCAGTGCCACCAATCCGGCGGCACCTTGGGCGTTCCCGGACTGGTAGTGAGGTCCGTGTTTCCCGATCAAACAGGAAACCCGCTGTTTCAGGCAGGAACATTTACTACAGACCATCGCAGTCCGCTTTCCCAGCGGTGGGGAGGATGGTACGTGACGGGGACGCATGGCAGCGCCCACCACATGGGAAACGCGATTGTTCCTGATCGTGGTGATCCGACCCGGCTGGATACCTCCGAATCCGAGAATGTGGAGAGTTTGCGAGGTCGCCTAAGCTTGAATGCTTACTTGACGCCCTATAGCGACATTGTGGCGCTGATGGTGTTGGAGCACCAAACCCGTATGACCAACCTCCTCACGCGTGTTGGATTTGAAACACGAATTGCGGAGCACGACCTGGGTGCGCAGAGTGATGCCGCCAAGCAGCGCATTGATGTTGCGGTGGAGGAACTGTTGAAATACATGCTTTTCACCGATGAAGCGAAGCTCACTGCTCCCATCGCGGGTGTTTCCGGATATGCCGAGTCCTTTGCAAAGGTTGGTCCTCAGGATGGGAAAGGCCGCTCTTTGCGGGACTTTGATTTACACACACGGATGTTCCGTTACCCCTGCAGCTACATGATTTATTCGGACGCGTTCGACCAAATGCCTCCTGCTGCGCGTGAGCGGATTTTCCGGCGGCTTTGGGAAATTTTGAAAGGCAAAGATACCACGGACCGGTATGCAAGCTTGAACGCAGATACACGGCAGGCTATTTTCGAAATTCTACGGGATACCAAAAAGAACCTGCCAGCGTATTGGAATCAGCCACAGGAAACATTTAAGTCAGAAGTTGGTGGCGCGCCTCGCTGATCCGATCAGGACAAGAATCGAGGCGCTGTTGCGCAACGGCGATCCACTGCTGTGTTTCGCTGAGAGTTACTTCAGTTTCCGCTAACGCTGATTGCATCGGTTCCTCTGCGGGACCACCCGGAATGCGACGGCTGCGGACAAACTCTGCCGGATCAAGAGCACGCAGGAGGTCGTTACGAGTGGTGTGCAACAATTCGCCGTGCCAGGAAGCAAGAATTGTATCGGCAATCGCGGCATGTGAGGAATTGCCGTTTAGCTGCGTTACCGTGGCGGAAACTAGTGCGTGTGCTTGACGGAAGCTGATGCCTTCGTTGCGAACCAACAAGTCTGCCACTTCCGTGACAGTAAGAAAGTCGCCGTAGGCGCGTTCCGCCATACGCGCCGTAATTACTTCACAATCCTTCAGCACGGCACCAAATATCTGGAGCGCTCGGATGGCGTCCGTCATTGCTCCGGAAACCAACGGCTGCAAATCATCTTCCGCGTCGTTGATATCGCCCCACGGCGTATTATGGAGGCCGATCAAAATCCCTTGCGCTTGGCTCAGTGCTTTGCTGGCCAGGGCGCGAACATGCTCAAACGGAACAGGATTGCGCTTTTGCGGCATGATGCTGCTGATCTGCACCCAGGCATCTGAGAGCCGGAGGAAACCGAACTCGGCGGTACACCACAGTAGAAAATCCTGCGTGACGCGGCCAAGATTAATCATGGCCGTGGCGATGACCCCAGCCGTTTCTGTCAGGTAATCCGTGGCCGCAATTGCGCCGTAAGAATTCAGTTGTAACCCGTCGAAAGCAAGTAATTCCGCTGTATACTCCCGATCAATCGGAAACCCTGTGGTGGAGATAGCGCAAGCTCCCATGGGGCTCCGGTTTACCGTGGCAAAAGCGGCCTGCAAGCGTTGCTCATCCCTGCCCATCATCTCCAGCACACCTGCCAAATAATGCGCGAAGGTGATAGGTTGGGCTGGCTGCGTGTGCGTGTAAGCCGGCATCAGCGTGTGCGTATGTTGCTGTGCCAGCGTAAGCAGTGTCTTTCGTGTGGAGTTCAAGCATTGAAGCACATGAAGAATCTCGCGCCTGAGATGCATGCGATACAAAGTGATGCCGATATCATTACGGCTGCGTGCCGTATGCATCCATCCTGCGTTTTCGGGTCCACACAAGTTTTCCAGCGTGGTCTCGATCGTGAAGAAAAGATCCTCGGATTTTCCGTCATATACTGCAGTGCGGAGTGCATCACGAGGAAGCTCGTCCAATGCTTGAAGACAAACCTGCCCGATTTCAGGAGGCATAATCCTCTGTTTGACCAACATCAGCGTATGAGCGTAATGAATGTCCAGCAGAAAAGGGAGGAAGTGCTTTTGCGCTTCTTGAAAGTTAACGGCCAGAACCGCCTTGGCATAGAGTGGCGCGGGAAAGCCGGGTTTTGTTTCAGTCAATCCTTTGAGCGTATCCGATTCCCGGAGAGTACGGCCAGAAGCTTCAACGCACACGCGCGCCATTCAGTATGCGGCCAATCACCGTGTAACGCACAAACCAATCGTAGGTCAACAGGAGGAAACCCAGAATAGCTGCGGCAGAAACAGCGACTTTCATCACGGGCGAAATGTGCCAAGGGCCTACCCAGGCCGGAATTACCAAGGCAAGCGGATAATGCATCAGATAAACCCAGTAAGACGAATCCGCAAGATAAGGCAGCCATTTTTTCGGCTTGATGCGGTGGAAAACTTCCAGCAGCACAATCACGGTAGACCAAATAAACAGGGCTCCACAGAAGGCTATAGCCAAATCTAACCCGGGCGCATGCACGCCCGCTCCGATTTGCCCTCGCCTTTTTAGCAGCACGCATTCCAAACAAAGGAGCACTGGCACGCCAATTTTTTCCACTTGTGTCCGCCTTGCAAACGCGGGTAGCAAGTCACGCCGACGATAAATCAACCAACCCACAGCGAAGAACCAACCATAGGCAAGCGACACTCCTAGCCAAGGCACAAAACTGTTTGGATACGGCATCAGGGCTAGCGGTACGAAACAAAGCGAAATCGTGGTGGGAATGGCAAGCGGAAGAATTCGCCACCTTGACCAGAACACAGCCCCAGTCCAGCGATCCAGCGTGACAAACCGGCCTTGCAAAACTTTCAGGAGTGCGGCGGCTGTGATGCAGAACAGCATCAGGTATTCCAGAAACCATAAGTGAAGCGGTGCATCGTGCAGCCAGTCTGCTGCAATATGGAATGAGGTGACGGCTCTCCATGTGAGGTCTAGTGCATGGTTTCCCTGGCTTGCAAATTGGTTGTAGATACTTGCGAGATCTACCAAGGGGGATAGCACCACAAGCGCCCCGAGCCAAACAAAGCCAATCCGCTCAAAGCGTGCACGCAAAAAACCGGCTGTGCCGCGTCGTTCCCAAACCAGAGCCGAGAAAAAGCCGGAAAGCAAGAAGAAAGTCGGCATCCGGAACGCATGGAGAACAATCACTGCGATCTGGAGTACCCAGCTTCGCTCGTTAGTTCCATAGTACGAATGTGCAGGAAATCCGGTGTACGGAATGCCTAGATGGTAAACAATTCCAAGCAGCATCATGCTTGCCCGAAGCGCATCCAGGCCGTAATAACGCTGGCAGGGCAGGGGCGCTTTCATAGCCGGTTTAGTTATGACCAGTGAAGCCGTTTCAGTCTTAATTTTGTTGCTTTTACGGCCAAAAGGACTTAAAGATTTTGCGTGCTGCGTAAAATACATACTGGGCTTAAGTAGGTATAAAGGCGTAAAATGTTCTAGTACGGTTTCCCTAGTAATTACCCTTATTGTCTAGTACCATTTCCCTAGGTTTTACCCGTATATCTTCCGTTGTACGGACTTCGTATACTCGTCTCACATGACATTGGCATGGTGGGACAACAGATCAATGCGCGTGCTGGAGCGCCTAGTAAAAACAACGATCGCCAGCACTCTATTCGCCTCGATGTGCTTTGGGTCGGCAATTGTACCGGGGTTCAATGGAACCAGCGACGGTCATAACGATGATGGCACATATACCACTGGCGGATGTAGCAATGACTCTGACGGAGGAACCTGCGACGGTACGCCGGTATCGGTAGGGTTTGCGTTTAACTTCTTTGGTGCTACCCAAAGTACGCTCTACATTAACACGAATGGGAATGTGACGCTGGACATGCCATTGTCCACATTTAATCCTTTTGGCCTTGCCAACGTTCCGGTGCAAATTATCGCACCCTTTTTTGCTGACGTGGATACGCGAAATCCAGATAGCGGCGTTGTCACTTTCGGAAACGGCACATTTAATGGATTCAACGCATTTGGGGTGAACTGGATCAACGTAGGTCACTACCAGCTGAATGTGGATCAAACGAATAGCTTTCAACTATTGATGGTGAACCGCTCCGATACAGGAGCAGGCAACTTCGACCTGATCTTTAACTATGACAACGTCATGTGGGAATCAGGCGATGCCAGCCATGGCGAAAATGGATTAGGCGGCGATTCCGCAGATGTGGGCTTTTCGAACGGTAGCGGCAACGATGGAACCTATTTTGAACTGCCAGGCTCAGGAGTTGCGGGTTCATTCATCAATAACGGTACCTATCCACTCATTGCCAACAGCCTGAACAGCAATGTGGAGGGTCGATACATTTTCAACTTCCGTGATGGTGTTGTGGCACCTGTTACAGAAACTCCAGAACCTAGTACGTTTTTACTGCTAAGCGGTGGAGGCATTGTGATGCTATTTCGGAAGCGTGTTTTCCGGGGCTTGCATCGTTCCTAAAATGTTCTGTTCCGGAGGTCTGGTCACCAATTTGGTGAAGGACCTCCGGAACAAGTTTATTGCTTTTCGTTTTTGATCAGCTCGATATCCAGCGTAATAGCCACTTCATCGCTTACGGTGACACCGCCTGCTTCCAACAGCGGGTTGTACTTGATCCCGAATTGCTTCCGACTGATCTTCGTAATCGCCGAAACTCCCACCTTTTCCCTACCCTGTGTGTCACGAATCGGCGGCGTAGGGCCTTCCGCATCCAGCACCACCTGACGGGTAATTGCATTGATCGTAAGATCTCCCGTGATTTTCATTTTTCCGGGGCTGAAAGGCTCTACCTTGGTGGATTTGAACTTCATGACCGGGTAAGTCTTTACATCAAAGAACTCTGCCGATTTCAAATCCGCATCGCGTTTTGGCTCGCCTGTATTGACGGTGGTGCAATCAATGGTTGCACTCACCGTGGTAGCATCGGGCTTTTTTTCGTCGTACAACACAGTGCCTTTGACTCCGCCGAATTGCCCTCGCACGGTGGAGATCATCATGTGCTTCACGCTGAATTGCGCACTGCTGTGCAGGGGATCAATCCGCCAACTCACCGGCTCGGCGCAAAGCGGCAAAGCCGTGGCAATTGCCACGGCAAGAAACGCAGTTGTGCGAAGGCTCGTCATTCGGCAAGGGAAGTTGTTCATGGATTAGGCTTAGCGCAGCAGCGCAAACGCATAGAGCGTATCACCGCCCCCTACTACCAAGTATTGCTTACCATCCAATTCGTAAGTCATTGGCCCGTTGCTCACGGAGGTCAGCAGATTGAAGTGCCACAACAGCTTGCCATTGGCAGGGTCCATTGCTACCACGTTGCCGGAACCGTCGCCGGTAAAAAGTAACTTGCCTGCTGTAGTCAGAATGCCAGGGCCAGCGTTGCCGCCAGTGGAAGAAGGCCATTCATGCACCCAGCGCGCCTTGCCTGTGGTAACATCCATGGCCTTTAGTACGCTGTTCGCATAGCCGCCACCTCCACCTCCGCCATACCCTTGCGGATTGGGGGAAGCGTCAGTCAAGTAAGTGACGCTGAATCCTTCATGAGCTTGTACGTAAAACAAGCTGGTCTCCGGGTCATAGCTGGGCGCATACCAGTTGGTGCCACCACCGCCCGGAATGTTAATCAGGGAACCATCTACCTTGGGCTCTTTGTCTGGAATGGGCTGGCCTTTTTCATCCACGCCTTTGGACCAATTCACTCCCACGAAGCCACTGGATACCAGATTCTTTCCGTTGGTACGGTCCAAAACGAAGAAGTAACCATTCCGTGCCGCTTGCGCAAGAAGTTTGCGAGGCTGACCATTGATGGTTTTGTCAAAAATCACCGGAGTTTCCACAGCATCCCAATCATGGGTGTCGTGTGGCGAACCTTGAAAAGCCCAGGCAAGTTTTCCGGTATCCGGATTCAGGGCCACAATGGAGCAGGTCCACTGATTCGAGCCCTTGCGGCCTTGCCCGGCAAATACGGGATTCGCATTGCCAGTGCCCCAATACAGAAGGTTCAGTTCCGGGTCAAATGTGCCGGGCAGCCAGGTCATGCCGCCACCATGCGTCATGGCGTCTTTGTTGGGCCAGGTCTCAGAACCAGGGTCACCTAGCTTTTGGGGCGTGCTATACCAGCGCCATTGTAGTTCGCCTGTTTCCGGATCACGCGACTCCAGATAGCCTTGCACGTCCATTGCATCGCCGCCCACGCCAACAATGATGTGGTCTTTCACCACTAATGGCGACATCGTGGTGAAGTACTGCATCTTTTCGTCTGCTACTTTCTTGCGCCAGCGCTCCTTGCCGGTATTGGCATTCAATGAAATAAACCAGCCATCCGGTCCCAGGAAATAAAGCCAGTCACGGTACATGCCAACACCGCGATTTCCCACCAAGTGGCCGCCCTGGTCCTGCCAGTCGTAATGCCAGATCTCTTCACCGGTGCGGGCATTCAGCGCAAATACATGGTCGGGAATGGTGAAGTACATGACACCGTTCTGCACCAATGGCGTTGATTTGATCACAGGCGAGCCGACTCCTCGCTGCGCGTTAACCCCAGTGATTCGGTACATCCAAGAAACAGCCAGGGAATGAATCGAGGATTGATTGATCTGGGAAAGCGAGTCAAATCGCCTGCCGGAATAATCCCCATTGTAGGTAGGCCAAGAATCAGGAGACCGTTGAAAGAGTTGCGCTGGCTTGGCATTTACGTCCTGCGCATCCGACGGGTAAACGCCCGAAAGAAGAGCAAGGCTTAGGGCAAAAAAGGAAGCTTTCATTTCAGGGTCACCAGATAAGCGGTCAGATTGTGCATATCATCGTCCGTGTATTTCGCTGCCAACTCCCGATGCGCAGCCAAGGGGTCGGGAATCTCAATTTTTACGTCCGCACGTGGCCAGTAATGATATGTGCCCTTTCCATCCACAAGCGAGATGCTGAAATCATCTATGCGTTTGATGGTGCCAGAGATCGTCTCGCCGGATTTTAATGTCACTTTCGCCTGGCGGGGACCGCGTGACGCAGGGTATACGAATCGGGTTTGCAATTGATCGGGTTCGGTGAACTTTGCGCCTATCTTAGCAAAATCACCGGTCACAGCGTGGCAAGTGGCGCACTGACCGGCGCCGTTGAAGTATGCCTCGCCCTTTTTTGCATCCCCTGTGACTACGTTCAATCTTTTGTACGTCCCTCGATTTGCGACCAGTTCCACGCGCATATGGAGGAACTCCGAAATGTCGTAGACCTGATCAGGAGTGAGGTTAGGAAATGCAGGCATCCCATGATCCGGGCGACCTTTCAAAAGAACCGGACCCACCAACTCTCCCTTTTCGTCATGGAGAACCACTTCCGAGCGAACCAGATTTGGTCCCTCCGCGCCGGTGGCCTGAGTGCCATGGCAAAACGCACATGCCGGACCGTAAAGCTTTTCGCCACGTGCCGCAGCCGCCGCGTCAGGTGCTTTGCCAAGCCCAAGAAACTCTCGCGTGTTTCCACGGCCAGGAGGTCCGGCCCGGCGTGTTCCTGCGGCTCCGGGAGGCGGGGCGCCTTGTTGTTCTTGTGCCAAGGCCATCCACGCTGAGACAGTGGAAGCAGCGATACAGCTACTCCCTAAGAGAAACAAAAACCGTTTGAACCCATTCATATATTTCCGTAGATGCGTTTCAACACGCGAGTCTGCGAGGACTGACTCGGAATTTACCTGCTGTCACTCTCCCATATCCGGGCGAGCACTGAACGAGATTATACAACTCTCGTGAGTTCGCTATGATGGACGCGATGGAAAACCGCAGGGAACTATTAAAATTTGCCGCCGTACTCGGCACAGCGGGTGTGGCGTTACCGGCTGCCGGTATGCCGCATATTCCTGACAGCGTAGTGAAAGCGCCTACCGCCAAGCTGATCCATGAACCTTTCGGGGACCACCGCGTGTTTTTTGAAGGTGCCACATCACAACTGAAATCCATGACAGCGGGCAGCCTCCACCTGAAAGCAGGAATGGAGCCGCATCCTCCGCACCAGCATCCTGAGGAGGAATTTATGCTGATCACGGAAGGAAGCGGAGAGTTTCTGGTAAACGGAAAAACCGTACCGGTTGGCCCAGGCTCCATGATGTATTGCGAAGGAAACCAGGTGCACGGCATCAAAAATACTAGCTCAGCCCCGCTGCTTTTTTATTATTACAAGTGGCAGGCGTAACCAAACAGGGTGTGCAGGTAAAATCCCGCTGAAGCAAGCTGCATAACCATTGGCCCGCGACGAATTGCCTTTAAGCCGAAAATGCCTATGCCGGAAGGGTTTTTGCCGGTTCGAAGCTAATTCGCAAACGTGTTCCTGTGGCTGAGGCCAAACGCTCAAGAGTTTGCGTGGAAGGTTTTGTCCGACCGCTTTCCAAACGGGCAATGACAGATTGCGTGGTTTCCATACGTTGCGCTAATTGCTCTTGGGTTAAGCCAGCTTGTGTGCGGGCTTGAATCACGGCGCGGGCAAGCTCAAACTCAGTGGCCAGTTCCTGATAGCTTTTTCGATATTCTGAGTCCTTCATCCATTTTTGATGAAGGTCACTTACTTTGCTCATGGTCTAAATTCCTTGGCTCTTTGCAAAGCTAGTTGGATTTCTTGACGAGGTGTTTTCTGTGTTTTCTTAAGAAATACCCGAAGCACAACGACTCGCTGTCCTGTGGCTGTGACGTAGATGGCTCGTGAGATGCCATCTCTGCCTTTCATCCTAATCTCCCAAAGGGAGCCCTGAAGATGTTTGATATGAGGTTCATGGACGCGTTCTAAACCGAACTCTTCTATGAGTTGAGAAACATAAACAAACCTGGCGCGCATGTCGGCTGGCAGGGATTGCAATTCGGCATCAACGATTGAGTTTAAAGTTTCCACCCCCCATGCCATGTGCTTCTTTTAGTATAGCTTTTTTGCTATGAGTATACTGTGCAAATCTAAAAATCACCGTTTGAGCAATAAGCGGAAAACTTCATAATCTTTCCAATCAAACGCCTAACAGCTTGCAATCTCACTTTCTAGCTACTTGGATTTAGATTCATTCGATACAAACCATCGTGAGAGGTTTGTTGCAGGAAGTTTTGTGCGCAATTGTTTTAAACGGTCAATTCCATCACGAAAGATTTGAATTTCTTCGATGTAACCTCTCGAAACTCTTTATGTACGCGGCTTATCCCTTCTACATATTGCCGAACGAAAGGAGTAATATCTTGCGCATCTTTTCCGTTTTCCTCGATCTCTTTAAGAACTTCTTTTTTTAATTCGCCCTCATCGCGAAGCCGCCTAGGATGCAGCTTGGCAACGAGGCGATGGTGCAGTAGTGACCCGGATTGCCGCTGAGTGGCGCGTCCACTCTGACGATAGTCCGCCCTTATGTGGAATTTCGTTGGGATAGGCGCTTCCTTCCTAGCCGAACTGGTATGTGCGTAGATAAAGTTCCGCTAAACCGATCGAATCACCCTTCCCAATCCAGCCGATATAGCCATCAGGGCGAACCAATACCAAACCACGACCCTTTACTCCATACGCTTCGGAAAAGTGTCCACCCGTCTCAAAGAAGACCCTGGAAGACTCGCATTTTTCCAGTGGCCCAAGTCGAATCTCGTATACCCCAAGCATCTCTCCGTAGCGCTCAGAGAGCTTATCGAGTTCCTCAATCCCATTCGCTCCAACGCTAAGCAGTGTGAAGCGGGGACCTCGAAACAGATCAAATAACCGAATATCATTCCCGTTTATGTCCAGCAACGGGGCGTCGGGAGCGCGATCTCCCGGTTGGAGTGAAAGAGGCGAGGGATCTCCGTGAGCGCTTAAAGAACTGCTCCGGTAATGGATTCCCAGTTGCAGCGTCTCGGGATCTCGTGACAGTTGCCTTCCTGTCGTCACGAATTCCTTGGCTAACCGTGTAGTAATGCCCAGCATGGCGGCAGCAACAGGCAACCGTTCTTCCTCATACGTATCCAGCAGCGAAGCATGGGTACCGCGCAGCACAAGCCCGAGCTTCCAGCCGAGATTGTAGGAATCTTGGATGCCGGTATTCATTCCTTGTCCGCCCACCGGCGTGTGAACATGGGCCGCATCTCCGGCAAGGAACACTCTTCCTGAGCGATAGCGATCCACCATCCTGATATTGACTCGGTACAGGGAAAGCCAAGTGGGATCGTAGAGTTTGATATCGGAACGTCCGGTGCGCTCATTCACGATTTGCTGAAAGAGTTCCAATGATGGTTCTTGTTCCAGATCCGGAGGTATCTGTGCCTGGAATTGAAATGTTTCCGTGGAAGGCAGAGGACAAAGTGCAAGCCATCCTCCTCCATGCTTTGGCCAGGTATGCCAGTGATCCCGATCCAGTCCTTCTACATGGACGTCTCCCACGAATAGCCTTGCGTCCGGCCAGGTCTCTCCTTCAAAGCCAAACATCATCAACTTGCGTACAAAACTCTTTCCGCCATCTGCTGCTACCAGGTATTTGCAGCGAATTTGCTCCTGTTCCCCTCCCTTCTGGAGGGTTGCCGTCACTTCGTTTTCATCCTGCTCAAGCCCGATCAACTCGGTGGCGAGTTCCAACTGTTTGCCGCTCGTGGCTAGGAGTTCCCGCAACGTTTCTTCCGTGCGCCATTGCGGAATCATCAGAGAGCTTGCATAGGGCACGGCTGGTGTAGGGTAGTGCCCTTCGTGCGGGTCTCGATCTTCCAGGATGGTCGCCCCGTCATAGTTGCGGAAGGGCAAATGGAATCGGCCAAAGCTCAGGATGCGCTCCACCACCCCGAGGTCATGGAGAACCTCCAGGCTTCGCGGTTGCAGACCTTTCCCTCTGGACCCGGAAAAATGCGTTGCTGCTTTATCCACGAGCCGGAAATCGACATGATGTCGCAGGAGATCGCAGGCCAAGGTGAGGCCAGTCGGGCCGGCTCCGACAATCAAAACGGAAGGTTCAGGCGATAGCGATCCCATGATTTACCGACAGTACAGCTAAGTTGCTGAATGATATGGTCCGAAAGCGGGACGAAAGTACCCAAACGTAACCGCTTGCTATGATGGATCTTGTTCATGGCTGATCTCCGATCAGAACCCGCCCCTGTCTCAGAAGCAATTACCCATGGTATCCGCGTGGAAGTGATGTGTCGTCACGTGCCGGAAAACTCGCGACCCGGTGCAGGCGAGTGGGTATTTCAATATACCGTTCGCATTACGAATCAGAGCGCACAAACTGCGCAACTGCTCAGCCGCCATTGGATGATTACGGATGCCTTTGAAAATACCAGGGAGGTAGAAGGGCCAGGCGTGGTGGGAGAACAGCCTGTGTTGGCTCCGGGGGAATCTTTTCAATACTCTTCCTGGTGTCCGTTGAAGACTCCCACCGGGCAGATGCGGGGTGTTTATCACATGACCCGTCCCGGTGGAGAAAGCTTTGAGGTGGAGATTGCTCCTTTTGCGCTTAAAGCTCGGTATACCGTCCACTAATTCCGCCGCTTTCGCAGTTTCATTCGCCATGCCCCTGCTATAGACCTGCCAGCAGTGATAGGCTTTTTATCATGCTGCAAGTGCAAAGATCGCCCGAAGTGGCCGATGTAGTGGTGATTGGTTCCGGCGCGGGAGGTGGAACCGCGATCAAGGTACTTACGGACCTGGGTATGAAGGTCACCTTGATTGAAGCGGGACCGATGCTGAACCCGGCAAAAGATTTCAAGGAACATATGTGGCCTTGGGAAGTGGATCACCGGGGGGTAGGCCCGCATGCGGAGAATTACTTCGGCAAAGACATTTACCCGTTCGGGTATTTCTTGGCTCCGAATGGCTATTGGAACGTGCCGGGGGAGCCTTTCACCATTGCTGAAGGAAGCAGTTTCCGCTGGTTTCGCTCGCGTATCCTAGGCGGACGAACCAACCACTACGGGCGTATTTCTCTTCGGTTTTCCGATTACGATTTCAAGCCGCAGGCCTTTGATGGACTTGGCAATGATTGGCCAATGACCTATGAGGAAATGTCGCCCTGGTACGACAAAGCCGAAGAGTTTATTGGGATTACCGGAACGCGAGAAGGTTTACGTAGTGCGCCAGACGGAAAGTTTCTTCCGCCGGTGCCACCGCGCGTGCATGAACAATTAATCGTGCGCGCCGGGAAAAAACTGAACATTCCCGTGATTCCGTCGCGCATGGCAATGCTGACGCAGTCTGTTCATGGCCGCGCCGCATGCCACTATTGCGGCCAGTGTGGCCGTGGTTGCCGTACGGCTTCCGCTTTCACGTCCAGCCAAGCCATGATCTTCCCCGCCATGAAGACCGGGCGGTTGAACATCATTTCCAACGCCATGGCGCGGGAGTTGCTGGTGAATGATGAGGGGCACGTGAAGGCGGTCTCTTACGTTGACAAAACCACTCGGACGGAAAAGCAGATTCGCTGCCGAACTGTGGTGGTGGCAGCAAGCGCCTGTGAATCGGCCAGATTGCTGTTGAACTCCCGATCTACGAAATTCCCGAACGGATTGGCAAACGGTTCTGGCCAGGTCGGGCGGAATCTTACGGATACTGTGGGTTATTCGCTGGCAGGCACTGTTCCGGCACTGGAAGGAATGCCCCGGCATAACAGCGACGGGATCGGGGGAATGCACGTTTATGTTCCGTGGTGGGAACTGGAGAAAAAGAATAAGTCCTTCCCGCGCGGGTACCATATTGAAATCGGCGGCGGCTTTGGCATGCCGCAAATTGGCTCGCTTCGGGGCTTTGCAGCCCGTTCGGAAGGGTATGGCAGTGAACTCAAGAACAAGATTCGGCAATCCTATGGCAGCCAGGTCAGCTTTGCCGGACGCGGCGAGATGATTCCGAACAAGGACTCTTTTTGTGAGATTGATCCGACGCAGGTGGATCAATGGGGCATCCCAGTACTCCGGTTCCATTTCCGCTGGAGTGACAATGAAATTGCCATGGTGAAGCACATGGATCAAACCTTCCGAAACTTGATCTCAGCCATGGGCGGACGAGTCACCGGTCCTGACTTCCCTGAAAATGGAGCACAGGCAGTTTCGGTAGGTGGTGAGATTATTCATGAGGCAGGTACGGTACGTATGGGTTCCGATCCCAAAACCAGTGCGCTCAACCAGTGGTCGCAAGCGCATGAAGTACCGAATCTGATGGTGGCGGACGCCGCTCCTTTCAATGGCAATCCCGATAAAAATGTAACTTTGACCATTGTGGCGAATGCTTGGCGGGCCTCTGAACACTTGGCTGACGAAATGAAAAAGGGGAATCTATAAAATGAACGATCTTTCCAGGCGTTCTTTGTTCCAGATTGTGGCGGCTTCGGCTGCGCTTTCACCCGTTTTAGCGCAGCACGCACACATGGCTGTGGGGGAAGCAAAGTCCCTGAGTGGCGGAGCCGGTTACCAACCGAAGTGCTTTACTGCCCATAATTTCGCTACTTTGAAAAAACTGGCGGATATCGTAATACCAGCCGACGAGCATTCCGGTGGCGCATCCGACGCGGGAGCCGCTGAGTTTATTGACTTCCTCAGTTCGCGCAATGAGGACCTAGCAGCTATTTTCAACGGAGGTTTCGCGTGGCTGGACCAAACCATGCATGATCGCCATGGAACCACGTTTCTGCAATCTCAGCCGGACCAACAGAAAGCTATCATCGATTCGCTCGCATGGGCCAAGAACGTCAAACCGGATACCATGCACGGCGTTGCCTTCTGGACCTGGCTGCGAAACATGGTTGTGGATGCTTACTACACCAGCCCGATGGGTGTAAAAGACCTGGGATACATGGGCAACACTGCCGTGAGCCACTTCAGCGTTCCCGACGAAGCAGTGCAATATGTGATGAAGCGCAGCCCGTTCGCGAATGGAGCTTAACGGGCTTCCAGCATCTGCTGCGCTTGCGCCAATTCGGCAAGGCTGCCACGCACAACAATGGCAGGAGGAGTAGTTTGCCAGAACATTCTCTGAATTTTAGCGTCGATCCGTATGGTACGCGTCACTGCTGCGATGTCTTTCGGATCGGTATTCGCCTGTAAGTAATAGATACGTACAAACTCTTTCATCCCGTCACGGCGTGGCTCGGGAATCTGAAATGTGCTTTCCTCAAGAGTTTGCGATGTGGTGTTGACACCTGCTGGCAAGTCTAGTCTCCGCAACATCCATTCCGCCAAGTCCACAACCGTCTGCGTACCGCAAAAGGCAATGACATGGCGCTCTGAGTTTTGAAACACTTTTTGAACTTCTGCCACCGTTCTCAAAATCGTGATTTCTTCTGTGAGATGTAGTCCCGGCATAGTGTTTTTGAGGTAGTAAACGCGAGCAACCGGGTTGCGTCCATCCGGCAAACGATATTCACGAGCAGAAGGATTGTCGGATTCTGCTGCAGAAGGTTGCCAGCCCAGAGGTTTATCGATGGCGTGAACCAGCCATTCTGCAAAAGCTAAGTTATCGGCGGTTCCTAGCATCGTGATAGACGAATATCCTGCGTCAATGGATGCTTCCCGAATGTCCGCCACAGTGCGAACCGTGGTAACAAGCTCTTTGGCACCGATCTCAGAGGGCGTGTTCACAAGCTGTACCACGCGCTCCTGCATAAGCCGCTTTTGGGCAAATGCAGAAATGGCGATCCATAAGAACAGTAAAAACTTCATGGCCCTAGATCTCCTGTTCCGCTAGACGACTCAGTATGTGCAAACGTGCATAGATATATAGAGTCAGCGGCAGGAATGCATTATACTCAGCTTGCGTTAGGGGAACTCTTTTTATGCACCTGACTCGCCGTACCGCACTGGGAATTTTAGCGGCCACCATGGCTCGCGCTGCGGGCAAACTGCCTGCCAACAAGAATGTGAAGTGGGCGCTTGGTTCCAATCTCTGGAACTACTTTCCCCGCGTGCCGTTCACCGACATTTTGGACGTCATGAAGGACACAGGGTTTATTGGGGTGCGGGTGACTCAGTTCCCAAAGATTCTGGAAACTTATAACATCACGGCGGCACAGATGAAGCGGGAGGCGGAGAAGCGGGGCGTCCATATCATCACCATCTCGTTTAACGGCCCGGCTCACGACGCCGCGCAGCGACCCCAATTCATGGCTGATGCCAAAACGGCGATGAATTTCCTGAAAGGCTTTGACGCGAACCTTCTTGTGGTCTTTTCGCCGAACCGGAGTAATCTGACGGAGGCTGGGTTTAAAACCATGTGCGAAACCTATAACCAGCTGGGAGAAGTGGCCGGAGAGATGGGGTTCCGCGCCGGACTTCACAACCACTTGGGGCAAATGGTGCAGAACCAGGATGAAGTGGATCGCTGCATGGCGATGACAAACCCCAAGCTGTTCTGGTTCTCCCCCGATCTGGCGCACTTGTACCTGGCTAACTGCGATCCCAAAACGAATCTGGATAAGCATCGCAGCCGCCTCATGATGATGGATTACAAGGACGCAAAAAAAGAAGGAGCCAAGTTTCAAGATCAAATCTTTGATCTAGGCGACGGGGAGATTGATTTTCCTGCCTGTCACCGGGTGCTGAAGTCTATGCAGTACAAAGGCTGGATCTGTGTAGACCTGGATACAGCCCGGCAAGGCCCGCGAATCAGCTACGAGCGGTGCGGGGCATATATTGTGGATAAACTGGAACCAATCTACTCGTGAGTATGCGACAACCTTTCCGTTGGAACTTCGGCCTGCTGGCGATTGCAACAGCAGGCATTTTAGCCGCTGGCGAGACCCCGCCTACATGGACTGACGTACAACCCCTGGTGGAAAAGAATTGCACCACTTGCCACCAGCCGGGGGAAATTGCACCCATGTCGTTCACCAGCTACGGCGAGGTGCGTCCGTGGGCGGCAGCGATCAAGGAATCGGTTCTGACGGACAAGATGCCCCCCTGGGGAGCCTCTCGCAGCAGCACGCATCCCTTTCAAAACCAGCGTTCGCTGACAACGGCAGAGAAAAAAACAATTACACAATGGGTGGATGCGGGGTGCCCCCCAGGAAAAGCTGCTTCCATAGCTGTTTCCCGGCAAGGGAACGAATCATGGAAGCTGGGCAAGCCGGATAGGGTGTTTACCGTTCCTGGCTTTGCCGTTCCCGCCAGTGGAGTACTCCCCTATTCATTTCTCATCATTCCGCTCCATTTTGAACAAGATACGTGGGTACGGGCAGCAGAATTCCGCATGGAGCAGCGAGGGGTGATTCACCACATCAATGCCTTTGTGCGTCCGCCGGGCTCCAGTTACCTGACAGATTTTCCCAGGGAAAAAGTCTTTGTTCCCACGGTGGCGGAACGAGGCAAGCGCCGTGCGGAAGAACGGGTTTTTGACCGTCGCGAACTGCTGCTCGGGTATGAGCCTGGGTACCGGCCAATGCCGTGGCTGGAAGGCGGAGCGAAGCTGATTCGCGCAGGTTCAGACCTTGTGTTTGAGATGCACTACAACCCGAACGGCACTGCCGTTACGGATCACTCGCAACTCGCTCTCTATTTCTCTCCCGGCCCACCCGCCAAACGCGTAATTGCGATTGATACTTTAAGGGACATAGACCTGACGATTGCTCCGGAAGATGCCGACTCCCGCTCGGAAGCTTCCATGGTGTTAGGGCAGCCCGTGCGCTTACTCTCCATTCAGCCCCACATGCATGTTCGCGGTAAAAGCATGCGCGTGGAAGCCATTTCGTCTGATGGAGTACATGATCTTCTGCTAGACGTGCCGCATTACGATTTTGGATGGCAGACCACCTACGTACTTCAGGATCCACTTACACTTCCAGCGGGAACACGCCTTCTGAGCGACGCAGTATTTGACAACTCCCGGAATAATCCTTTTAACCCTGATGCCAAGGCCACGGTGCATTGGGGAGACCAAACTACGGACGAGATGCATATCGCTTTCCTGGAACTTGCGATTGACGCGAAAGCGGACCCCGAAACACTGTTGAAAGAAAAACCAAAAGCGATCGGCCAGACCCAAAGCGCCAAGAAATGAAGCCAAGTATCTATTGGCTTCTTCCCTTGATTCCACTCACCTTAGCAGTTCGATTTCTGCTTCCTGAGAGTGGCATCCTGATTTTTGTGCTCTCCGCCGCCTCTATGGTGCCTCTTGCCGCGATGTTGAGTGACGCAACCGAGCACTTGGCCGCGCATACGGGACCCACGCTAGGCGCATTGCTCAACGTCACGTTCGGCAATGCAGGCGAGCTGGTGATCGGTTACTTTGCGTTGCGAGAAGGCTTGCAACAGCTTGTGAAAGCCTCCATCACGGGTTCGATTCTGGTGAACCTTCTGTTAACGCTTGGGGTTTCGATGCTGGCAGGAGGGCTTCGTACCAAGACCCTGAAATTTAATCCTTTGGCAGCACGGACGCAGACCACCATGCTGTTTTTGGCCGCCATTTCATTGATCTTGCCTGCCGGATATTCATTGTTCGGCGGAAGCGCGGCACAACGGGGTGTAGGCGATCTCAGCATGGAATTCAGTGTGGTGCTTCTGATTACCTATGGTTTGAGTCTGCTCTTTATGCTCCGTACTCATGAGCAATTGCTTTCACCAGGAAAACCGGAAGACGAAATGGAAGGGGAAAAGCCCTGGAGCATTTCTCGCGCTATCGGTATGCTCCTGGTCAGCGCGTTCCTGGTGGGTTGGATCGGAGAAGTGCTGGTTGGCTCGCGTGGAACATGCTGCAACAGCACTCGGCATGACTGAGTTGTTCGTCGGTCTGGTTGTAGTTTCCATAGCAGGCAATGCGGCGGAATCTACAGCGGCCGTGCGAGCAGCACTGAAGAACCGCATGGATCTCAGCGTAGGCATCGCCGTTGGCAGCAGCATTCAAATTGCATTGTTTGTAGCGCCTGTCCTGGTGCTCCTGAGTCATTTTGTGGGGCCTGCTCCCATGAATCTGGTGTTCACTCCGATTGAGATCGGAGCGCTTGTGCTGGCGGTTGTGATTGTGGGGCAGATTGCGTCCGATGGGGATTCCAATTGGCTGGAAGGTACGCAGTTACTAGCCGTCTACCTGATGCTGGCGGTGATTTTCTTTTATCTGCCTGTAGCAACTTCCTAGCTTTGCTCAGTGGAAAGCATGAAAACGAATTACCTGGGCATCGTTTGTATTCTTTTTGGCTTGGCTGCTGCCCTG
This sequence comes from Bryobacterales bacterium, assembly GCA_963791675.1. Lineage (GTDB taxonomy): Bacteria > Acidobacteriota > Terriglobia > Bryobacterales > Bryobacteraceae > JALYXI01. Next base: position 276,206 of record CAWBTD010000016.1, on the reverse strand, counting down.
GTATATGAAGCAAGAAACACAGGCTTAACGATTGACGAGCCTTCTCACTTTTCTGCTGGATTTATGTACTGGCTCGGAGAAGATACTGTGCTGCAACCGGCAGATGCTCCGCCCCTGACGCGCATGGTGAGCGGGTGGGTAGCAGTGGCCCGGCGAGCACCCAGCTTGCACCGCAGCCAACATTGGGCTTCTCAAGACGCATACTGGATCGGCCGTGACATGCTAAGTTCCGAATACCATCATAGCCGTGATCTTTTGTTCTACTCGCGTCTTCCTCTGCTGATCTTCCCTCTGGGAGTTGTGTTCCTGATTTGGTACTGGGGACGACAGCTTTTCGGGCCAAGCACAGCGCTGGTTCTGGCGCTATGCGCCGCACTGGAGCCAACGATGTTAGGCCATGGCGCTTTGATCAAGAGCGACGTTGCTGCGGCATTCAGCGCACTGTGGTTTACCTATGCTGCCTGGAAGTATTGGCTGAAGCCAAACTAATGGACTTTGCTTGGCATGACTGCAGTGCTGTTGATTGCCGTGCTGACGAAGTTTACTTTACTTCCGCTATGCCTGTTTGCTTACTTGCTTGCGTTGTGGCGTGGGCCGCGCCTGTTGGCAATACTTGTCATGCCTTTGACGATCTACCTGGGCATTCTGGCGGCAGCACAATTTCAAGCAGAGCCAATTCCGGACTATAAGCTCCTGCATATTCTTGGGGATGGTGCTGCCGCAAAGCTGTTGCCTCTCCTCAAAATTCCCGCCCGGTTGCCATGGCCGACCCAGTTTGTAAATGGAGTAGTTTATATTGCGGGAACATTGCATGGAACGTGACGCCACCGGCTATATGTTGGGAAGAAAACTACACGGCTGGACGCCAGGTTACTTTCCATTAGCCTGGGCTGTAAAGTTTCCCATCCCGCTGCAACTGCTGACACTCGCTGGCTTAATTGGCTTAGGCATCAGGGTCGCCAGGAAGGAAGTTTCCTCTGCCGAATGGTTTATCTGGGCTGCCGCAGCGTGGTTGTTTGGCTCCGCAGTTTTTTCTAATTACCACATTGGCTTTCGCCATGTGCTGCCTGCCTTACCTTTTCTGATTTTAGGGGGCGGCTTCACGCTCCATCGCTACCTTGCCACACGATCTGGTCAAGTGATCACAGTCCTAGGTATCGTCTGGCTTGCGGCTTCTGCCTTATGGATGTACCCAAACGGAATTGCTTATTTCAATGAGTGGATTGGTGGACCGAAAAACGGCTGGCGATACTTAGCGGACAGCAACAACGACTGGGGGCAGAATTACCCGGAGCTTGCAAAGTATATAGACCGCAATGACGTAAAAACCATTCGCCTGTTCTTTTACAGTCACGATGATTACCGGCACTACATAAAAGATGGAATCTTAGATTCAGGAATGTGGCCAACAGAGGCACAGGTGAACCAACGCTATCATCCTGTGCCTGGTTTATATGCTATCGGCGTAGGTGCATTAACTGGTCTTCAGTTTTCGGTTGGCAATGAAGATTACCTGGCGGAGTTTCGCAAGCTTACTCCGATTGCCTACGCCGGATATGGCATTTTGATCTACAACGTAAAGTAAGCGGGCGAAGCCGCGGCGTCATTCTAGCCGTCGAGTTCGATTTCCTGATGTTGCATTCCGGCGTACGGATAAACTGCCACTTTGGGGTCACCTGGATGCAAGCGGCGCAAGTTAGCCACTACGTCTTCCCACTTATCGCAGAAGATCGTACCGGTCTTGTAGTTGTTCCGCATGTTTTGCGTAAGATACTGCGAATACACAATCAGGTTGGAGTTCTTCGGTGGCCGCTTTGTATTTCCTACCAGACGCCGCGTAGTCAGATCGAACTGTGTAACCCCGTTCTTCCCCGCCAGTCGATTATTCAGATAGTGAACCGGGTCAATACCCAGAGGGCTTTGCACGATCACGACTCCCGTACCGCCTTCACGTACCGCGTAATTGATCCACAGTGCCCCGTGAAACGCCTGCGCATTCTGCGGATAAGCGTTTGCCACCACGATGTCGGCGTCTTTGTAGGTAGGTGTGCAATAGGTTTTTGCTGCTACGCGCACGCCAGCATGATGCGCGTCAATAATGTCGCCTCCCCAGACGTGGGTCGGCTTCAACCGGGAGTTGTACATGATCTGCAGCGTGTAATCCACCTGGGCCATTTTTGCGGCCTCAATCATGTCCAAACGCATATCGTTCTTGAAGATCTTCACCGGTCCGGTGGTGCTGACCTTGGTCAGAATCTTGGTGTGGTTGTATTCGATGGTCGGAAGGCCAGCCAAACCGGGAAGAATTGCCTTCGCGCCTCCGCCGTAGCCGCCGTCCTGGTGAACTTTGATGCCGCTAATACAAATCTTGAGGTCTGCGGCAAGGAACGTTTGGTTCAGCAGCACTTTGTTCCCGCGCGAGGTAGAGCCGGTGTCTTTCAGATTGTCGAAAACATCGTGATTCAGCCACGCGTAGCGTTTTGCGGTGTCCGCGCCTAGTTTGCGTGCGACCTCGTCCTGCGTCATTGCCCGATGCGTTCCGAATGAGCCAATGAAAAGAACGTTCTCGTCTTTGATTCCAGCTTTTCGAAGTTCGGAAGTGAGCCAAGGGGTTACCGCATAAGCAGGCGTAGTGCGGGTCAGGTCATCAAAACTGATGGCGACCGTTTTCTTTCCTTCCGCTAACTCCCGTAGGCTCTTGGTGCCAATGGCGGTATTGCACTGCTCTGCGATTTGTTGAGGTGTGAGGGCGGGCAGATTGTGTCCGGCCATCTCCATCACGTTGACATCCCAACTTTCAGGAAAATCGATTCGCTCTTCCCGATAGGTAAAGCCGTTCAGTCCGGCAAATTCATGGGTGGGAATGACGACTGATTTGGCCGAACCTTTCAGTTTTGGAACTGCTTTTGCCTGGAAAGGACCAGTGCCAAGTGCAGTGCCAATCAGGGGTACGGCTGCCATTTGGCGGATGCCGGAAAGTAGATCTCGACGGCTGACTTCGGACTTGGACATAAAAAGTCTCCTGAATTGGTGCCCAACGTTGATGAGTAGCTAAGTTGCAGCAATCCGATTCATAGCATATCATCATCTCGCTGCAGCTTTATGAAACAGGTAAGCTTCTCCCTCCTTGCCCTTTCCATTTCTGGTCTTGTTAGGTTGCTCACTTGCCCTGTTCTAGCTCAACAAACCTCTTCCCCGTCTTCAGATGCGGCTCACATTTCAACTCCAGCTAAGGATTGGACTGCCGCCGAAGATCATCAGAACATGATGGAGCAGCTAGGCATCAAGGCTCTCCGGCCCGGGCCGAGCGGCAATGAAAGCGCTCCAAACCATGCCAATTACGATGAAACGAAAGCAAATCCGTTCCCCAATCTGCCCGACCTCCTCACGCTGAAAAACGGGAAAAAGGTAAAGACGGCGGATCTATGGTGGAAGCAGCGCCGCCCGGAGATTGTGCGGGATTTCGAGCAGGAAGTGCTCGGTCGGGTTCCCGCGCATGTGCCTAAAGTAAACTGGACCGTCGCTGAAACGGTGAACACCACCCTTGGCACTCACGCCGTGGTAGCCAAGCAGATTGTCGGGCATGTGGACAACTCCGAGTACGCGCCTGTCACGGTGGACATTCAGTTGACGCTGGTGGTTCCTGCGGAGGCAAGCGGACCGGTTCCCGTGATGATGATGTTTGGCCGTGGAGGAATTCCAGGAACAGCCGCCGCAGCGCCTCTACGACCGGGTATGGCTCCACCGCCTGCGGGGAGTGACCCGCCCTCGACGCAGCAGTTGATTGCGGATGGTTGGGGATATGCCTATCTGAACCCTACCAGTGTTCAAGCGGACAATGGAGCCGGTTTGACAAAAGGCATCATCGGCTTGGTCAACAAAGGCCAACCCCGCAAACCAGACGACTGGGGAGCGTTGCGCGCATGGGCGTGGGGAGCTTCCCGTGGATTGGATTACTTGGAATCAGAAAAAACGGTGGACGCCAAGCATGTTGGCATTGAGGGCGTTTCGCGTTACGGCAAGGCTGCACTGATTACCATGGCATTCGATACGCGCTTTGCCGTTGTGCTCGTGGGTTCCTCCGGCGAAGGCGGCGCGAAACCACATCGCCGGAATTGGGGCGAAGCCGTGGAGAATTTAACCGGAACAGGCGAATACCACTGGATGGCGGGTAACTTCCTGAAGTACGGAGCCTCAGAAGCGACATTCGGGAGCAAAAACGCGGGCGATTTGCCTGTGGATTCCAATGAACTGATCGCCCTATGTGCTCCACGCCCCACATTTATCAGCTACGGTGTTCCAGAAAAGGGCGATGCAAAGTGGCTCGATCAGGAAGGCAGCTACATGGCCACGATTGATGCGGGACGTGTGTTCCGCTTATTGGGAGCAAAAGATCTCGGGACCGCCACAAATAATTACCATACCGAGAAGATGCCGCCTGTAAACACTGGCTTGCTGGACGGCCAGCTTGCCTGGCGTCAACACGATGGCGGACACACGGATGGACCAAACTGGAGATACTTTATTCCCTGGGCAGATAAGTGGATGAAGCATTCTTCCGCTGCGAATTCTGTAGCTGCCCGCTAAATAACGCTTAGATGAAGGTCGCGGTTCTTTTCGCGTTGGCTCTTGCCAGTCTTGCTCAGTCGCAGACTGCTTCTGACTAGCCCATTTTTCCTCGCAATGACAACATGGCTGCATTCCCGGTCAACAATCAGAACTTGGCCCAATCAGAAGAAGGAAAAACGATTCGTTATTGGGACATCAACCAGTAACTCGCGGACAAGAAAGGCAAACCGCGGAAAAGCATGATGAATCTTGATCTGCTTCATCCTTCGAAGTTGAGTCTGCTTACCGGATCCAGACTGTGACAGTGATGTCCATTGCAAACGGATATGCCCCAATACTGAAATAAGCGTGTTGCTCGCCTGAGTATATGTTTGTCGGCACTTGTACATTGACCTGCATCAAACCTGCTACTGAGTTTGGAGCGGAACCCGCATAAAGCACTTGATTTGATGAGTCAGCAAATGAAACCTCAACTGGCGAGATGGGCGAAGCAAGGGTGTCCGTCATGATTTTCCCATCTTCTCCAGCTGGTGTGGTTTGCCCTTCCCCAGTTGTCCAAAAAGTAATCACAGAGCCTGGAGAGGCTGGATTTTGTTGTGAATTAACTGTACCGTCTGCATTAGTCACCACAAACACGCTTGGTGATGATTCTGCTCCCACTTGCCGAGATAACTGTGGACCACTATCCACACCGTTTACATGCACTCGTATTGCGGGATGGTAACGATGTTGGGTTGCATATGGAACAATGAAGTTAATCTGATGCTCGCTTACAAAGAGAAGCGGTGCTGCTACGTCGTCAATCAAGACTTCTACGCCGGCGAAACTAGTGGGAACACGATTTTGGGATGTAACTGGAACCGCTTGACCCTCGGTGGGTCCTAAATGGTTTCCATACACACTTAAAATCTTTCCTGGCACAATCAGCGAGGTATTTCCTGATGTATCCAGGATGGAGGTTATAAAAGGAGCAGGGATAGAGGAACAACCAGCGGTTAGCTTACGCAAATTGTGGTTACCCCCATCGCCAAAATAGAAATTGCCGTTACCATCACTAGCCAACTCTGAAATCGCTAGCGGATCTGCAGCAGAAAAACTGCCTTGGCCATCTATTCTGCCTGGGCTTGGACTGACTACGCTGGCATTCCTCTGTGGCGAAATCGCAACCAGTGTGTTGATAAAGCGATTTGGATTGAGCAACAGATTCCCAGCCTTGTCGACGGCGAATGTTGTTTCTTGTTTGAGCAGCGTTGAACTGATGTTAGAGGGAAGAGGAGCTTCTGCAAATCCTTTCGTCACGGTTCCCTTAAAGAGAGTGAGACGTAGGTGTGTGTCCTGAATTACATACAGCGCGTCATCGCTATCCAGAGCGAATGAATATACATCTTTCAAAATGATCTTCGCGGTTTGTGTGGTCTGATCAAGCCACCAGAGTTGATTGAAATGGTCCCGTACAAAGATGTTACCAGTGCTGTCCACCAACATTCTGGCAAGATTTAAGAAACTAATTTGAGAAAAGGGTACGGGACCCGTCGCAGAATATGTAGCACTAGAAGAAGAACTTGTGACTGCCTCTACGATTCCAGCCGAATTAATTCGTCTGACACGGGCAGGAGAACCATCCAAGATATAGATCGTCCCGTTTCGATCCACTCCCAGGCTGCTAATACTATTAAAAGGTGTAGACAACGCTGGAAGCCCGTTCGGGCTTGCGCCTGACTGGCCAGTTCCTCCGACAGGGAAAATGGAGCCATCTGCCGTGATCTTCCAAATCTTATATTGGTCGACAAAATATAACGCTCCCTGACGATCCGTGGTGATTGAATAGGGACTCTGCAGTTTGGATTCGGACGCCTTTGCTCCTGACACGGGCGTGCCGCTAAGCGTTTGGCCATATACCGTAGTCACTGTTGCTCCTACCGTTTGAATCACGGAGTCAGCCGACACATAAACAGTGTTATTGGGACCAATCGCAAGAGATTGGGCAATCCGGTAGTTCACAGTAGAAATATGCCCATCAGGGAAAATTTGCCGGATGGCGTTGTAATCCAAGAAAGTTAAAACGCCGTTGCCGTCGAAAACCAGTTGAGTCGGACCTTTGAGAATTGCTCTGGTGGCAGGTCCGCCATCCTCTTTAGTACCTAGTTGATCAGCCCCTGCAAAGGTCGTCAATATACCAGAAACGTCAATTTTGTAGATTCGATTGTAATCGTAGTCGCTGATGTAAAGATTTCCTTTCGCATCCACTGCTAAGCCAGTGATGTTGCTGATCGGGGCTTGCGTTGCCAAAGTACCATCTGGGATTTCTATTGTGTTGGTGCTATAGATATCCCTGTGAAATCCAAAGCCAGCTACTGTGGTGATGATTCCTTGTGAGTCTACTTTTCTAATGCGAGAGTTCTGGTAGTCGGTAATAAATAAATTGCCATTGGTGTCTGTCACCAGATCATAAGGAGATTGCAGTTGGGATGCTACTGCCGCTTTTCCATCTCCCTGGAAGCCGGGCTTTCCCGTTCCGGCATAAGTAGTGATAATTCCGTTAGCATCTACTTTTCTGATTCTGTGATCAAGAGGATCAGAAATATAAAGATTTCCCTTTGCATCTAAAGCTAATCCGCGAGGAACTTTCAATTGGGCTTGTGAGGCTGGCCCGCCATCACCCGAATAGCCGTATACGCCCGTTCCCGCAATTGTTCTGATGATTCCGTCTGGCGAGACCTTGCGAACGCGAGAGTTAGATGTATCGGCAACATACAGATTGCCTGCTCGATCAAACACAAGACCGGCGATTTGGCCGAAGATGGCTTGCGACGCAGCACTGTTCTCTCCCGCAAAATAAATGGAATTCCCAGCTATTGTTTGTAGTTGGCACTGTTGTGCCTGAACACAGGAGACCACCAGTGTAAGGGCAAGACACGACTTGATCATCAATGGTGTTGAGTATAGCGTTGCGTTGACAGCGCTAATGGAGAAATGTCTTACTCGGAGCGATTTGGGCGAGCAAAAAGTAATAGACCGTCACCATACAATATTTTTCTTCCTCCCTCGTCTATACAGAGGAATGGAAAAGGTGTTGGCCATGTCTCAGGAACGAGCAGAGCAAGACCAACACCTTTCCTCCGTTTTTGAAAGCGAAAAACGTCGCCTGCTGGCTTTTATTCGCAAGCGTATTCCGCAGGAAATTGATGCGGAAGACCTTCTGCAAGATGTTTTCTATGAGCTTGTGGAATCTTACCGGTTGATGAAGCCGATTGCCCATGCAGGGGCGTGGATGATGCAGGTTGCACGAAACCGGATTACCGATCTTTTCCGCCGCGGGAACAGGGAAGTAGCTATGGAAGACGATGACAAGCGAATCCTGGAAGACTTGTTGCCTTCTCCGGAGGCAGGTCCGGATGCGCTGTATGCACGCGGTGTTTTGCTTGCCGAACTTGAAGCTGCGTTAGGCGAATTGCCTTTTAGCCAACGCGAGGTCTTTCTGGCCCACGAAGTGGAGGGGCGCAGCTTCGCGGAGATTGCCAGTGAAACTGGCGTAAGAGTGAATACGCTGCTCTCACGAAAACGCTATGCCGTAAAACGCCTGCGAGATCATCTTCAGAATTTTTATAAGGAATCAGGTCACGAGAGGAAAATGAAATGAGGAAATTCAAATTTGCAGGGTTGCGTTTTGTTTTTTGGGGGATTCTGGGCGGGACAATCTTAGGGTTTGCTATCTCTGCGCTGTGGAATGCGCTGATGCCATTTATTTTCGGTCTTCCCGCCATTAACTTCTGGCAAGCACTAGGCTTGTTCCTGCTGAGCCGATTATTGTTTGGCAGGGGTGGCCACGGGTTTTCCAGAAGGCATAAATCCCGTTTTGTCCGAGGCTGGAAAAATTTAACGCCCGACCAGCGTCAACGTTTCCGGAGCGCGATGGAGGCACGTGGTCCAGGAACTTTTGGCAATGAGGAAGCAGCGGAGAAGGCCTGAAAAAGACTTTTACTTTCGCCTTGTATTCGCCTCTGATTGATGATACTCTCCGGGGTACCGCAACTGCGGTGGAGCAACAAAAATTATGACAATTAGCGAGATGTACCTGCCGGAATATGACAGGGAAATGGCAAAGACGAAAAAAATTCTGGAGTTGATCGCCGACCAAGATTTTGACTACAAACCTCACCAGAAGTCCATGGCCCTGGGCCGTCTTGCATCTCACGTCGCGGAGATGGTTAGCTGGGCAGTTTCCGTCATGCAAACGGAATTTTTCGACCTTTCTCCTGCAGACATGCAATTCAAGCCACAAACCCGCCAACAGATTCTGGACTCATTCGACAAGAACGTAAAGGAGGTACGAGCACTGCTGGCCGATGCAACCGATGAAGAGCTTCAGAAAATCTGGGCTTTGAAGATGGAGGGAAAGGAAGTTTTTTCTTCACCCCGTTGGTCTGTGCTGCGCGACGTAATATTGAACCACATGATTCACCATCGCGCCCAGCTTGGTGTTTATCTTCGTTTAAAAGACATTGCAATCCCTGGCATGTATGGTCCTTCTGCAGATGAAATGAAAAGTATGGAGCTACAGCCTGCCTGAAATATTTAGCTGACGTTAGGGTTTTTGTCGGCGCTTCCACTCCGCCAAGACTCTTTGTGACTCGGCAAGCTGTTGCTTGGTGAGCCGCTTGGCAAGGTTGTCTCGCAATTCCTGGATGGAATCACGGTCGGCTCCTTTGGAGTGCATCACTGCTCGTTGGTATAAAGCAAATGCTTGCACTACGTCTACGGGAATGCCTCGACCAAAATTCAGCATAATGCCAAGGCTTGCTTCGGCGTAAGGATCGTTCTGGTTTGCCGCTTCCTGATACCAGTGTTCGGCCTGAACAGGATCTCGCGGCAAACCAATTCTGCCGGTTTCGTAATTCTTCCCTAGGTCGAATTGCGCGTCTGCGTCACCCTTTTTCGCACGTTCCAGCAGGCGCTCCCGCAGCGGTTTCGGAGGAACTGCGGGAGCTTCTGCTGTTTGGGAAAACCCCAGCAGAACCGAAAGAAGCAACGCAGACCAAGGCATATATTTAGAAAGTTTTCAAACGGATGGAGCGGGCTTCAATCTTCATGGCCGCCGCGGTCTTGTGAAGCTGGATCCCGATTTCGCCTTCCATTTTACGATTTGCCTTATCGTCATCAATCACCATGCTCATCAACCGGCCATTGATTAAATGCATCAAAGTGTTGCCACGGGCAATGATGTGGATCTCGTTCCAGTCGTCTGTTTTGATCAGTTGCTTAAGCTCGTTATCGTTCCCAGTGGAACCAATAGACCCGGTTTTCTTGCCATCCGAAACATAGGCAATTTGTCCACGTAAAGCCAAAAAGGCCCGGTTCCGTTCCTCATACACTTGCCCGGTATATTGCTGCATTCCGTCAATATCCGCTTGGTAGCCCTTTAGGACCCACTTCGCGACGTCGGGAAGTTCTACGCTTCGGTATTGCACTCCACTGTTGCCCGTAGTGCCGGTCAGCTTATATTCCATCTTCAGCTCGAAGTCAGCAGGAGAACCGCCCTTCCAGATACAGAAGATATTCTGCTTGGGCTGATGTGTGGCCGTGGTTTCGCCGGTCATCACGCCGTTTTCCGCGCGCCAGAAATCCGGGTCGCAATCCCATCCGCTCAAAGACTTGCCATCAAAGATGGATTGAAAGCCGGATTCCTCCAGCGGACCCACCATTGGGCCTCTGGGTCCCGGTCTTGCTCCCTTGGGTGCGCCACCCTGCTGCGCTAACTGAGTTCCTGCTGCTAACAGGCAGATGCCAATCAGCAGCGGCCATGTTTTTTTTCGTTGCATAGTTCTCCCTTACTTGGCCGCATTTGCGGCAGGTATTTCCACCCACGTCCGATTCGCTGCGGACTTCAACACAGCATCCGTTACATAGTCGGTGCGCAAAGCCTCGCGAAACGTCGGTGATGCTGGCTGGCCGCTCTCCAGACTTTGGAGAAAATCGGCAGCCTGATGCACAAACGTGTGCTCATATCCGATTTGCAGCCCTGGCACCCACCAGTGCTTCATATAGGGGTGGTCGCCGTCGGTGATGTGAATGCTTCGCCATCCCCGCAATTTACTTTCATCGCGATGATCAAAATACTCGAGCCGGTGGAGGTCATGCAAATCCCACTCGAGGGAGGCATTTTCACCATTGATCTCCAGCGTATAGAGCGCTTTGTGTCCACGGGCATAGCGCGTTGCTTCAAAGGTGGCTAATGATCCATTCTGGAACCGTGCCAGAAACGCGCTGGCGTCATCAATTCGAACCGGTTCCTCTTTTCCGGTGAGATTGTGTTTGCGGCTTTTCACGAACGTCTCCGTCATCGCGGTGACTTCCTGAATAGGGCCATTCAGCCACATGGCCGTATCAATGTTGTGGGCCAGCAGATCACCGGTGACGCCACTGCCTGCCACTGCTGCATCCAAACGCCACAGCCCCTCCCCGCCCTGCGGCAGATCAGCGGAAATGGTCCAATCCTGCAGGAACACGGTGCGGTAATGGAAAATTCGTCCTAACCGGCCTTCATCGATCAACTGCTTGGCCAACATCACAGCGGGAACCCGGCGATAGTTGTACCAAACCATGTTGGCCACTCCAGCGCTTTCCACGGCTGCCACCATGGCTTCCGATTCCGCAGGGTTGCGGCCCAGCGGCTTTTCGCACAGCACCATTTTGCCTGCTTTGGCTGCGGCAATGGCGATTTCCGCGTGGGTGTCATTCGGACTGGCAATATCAATCAGGTCGATTTCCGGGGAATCGAGCAGCTTACGCCAGTCCGTTTCTGCCGATTGGTATCCCCACTTTGCCGCAAAACTCTTAGCCTTGTCGCCGTTTCGGGAGCAAATCGCCTTCAGCACCGGTTGCCTCGGCACATCAAAGAAGTGGGCAACTTTATGGAACGCGTTGGAGTGCGTGCGGCCCATGAAACCGCACCCGATCACTGCAATGTTGAGTTGCTTCATTTAATCCCACCCGTGCGCATTGCGCACCGCGATCATGACTCGCAGAATTTCGTTCCAGGTTTGGGGATGGAGCATCACGGCGTTGGGGAACATGCAGCCATCCCAACAGATGTGCGCGAAGGCATGAGTCGGCACCCCCTGATCGTCCCGCATCCATGCGCCTGCGTCGCGCACGATATCCAGCTTTCCATGGGGGTCAAGCGGCTGGCAATGCCGACCGGTTTTGTCATGCGAACCGGAACCGCTCACCGTTCCATCGTTTTGCGCCACATGAAAATCAAAAGTCCAGGGACGCAAAGCCTTGGCCATCTCGCGGTAAGCTTCCGCCAGTTTTTCCCCGTCCTTCCAATCGTAATCTTCGGGCAGCAGGCGGTCTTCCGGCGCGTTGTAGCCCATGGTGAAAAGCATGGTGTGGGCCATATCCGCCTGAAAGCCCACCGTATCCGGCATGTTCACCTGTTCCAGCAGTTCGAGGTTGCGCCGCCAACTATGCATGCCAGCCCAGCAGATTTCCCCTTCCGCCGCCAGCCGTTCGCCAAAATCGCGGGCAATGGTTCCGGCTTCGCGAAAGGTTTCTGCAATCCGCTGCGTATTTCGTTCCGGGTCCTTGGCCCATTCCGCAGGGCTGGCAGCAGAGTCAATGCGGATCACGCCGTACTTCCTGACGCCCAGGTCACGCAGTTTCTTCCCGATGCGGCAAGCTTTCTTCACTTGCGTCAGAAAACGCCCCCGTTCCTCTTCATTGCCCATGGCCGAACCGCCGCCTGTGGGAGGCCACACTGGAGCGACCAGCGACCCTGCGACAAGATTCTTTGCCTCCAACTTCTCGGAAAGGGCATCCAGTTCGTCGTCGGAAGAATCAATGGAGGTGTGAGGAAGGGAAAGAAAGAGATCCACTCCATCAAAGCGGACGCCGTCTACCTCAGCCGCAGCTGTATGGGACAGCATCGTATCGAGATCGATGGGCGGTTCGCCATGGAGGTCTTTGCCTACCAAGCCCGGCCACATGGCATTGTGGAGCGCCGGATATTTATGAGTCGTCATGGAAGTTAAGGAGTGTTCAGGCGGCCAATACGGTTTGGGTTCACCTGGAACATTGTTGAAAATCTTTGGCTCGGTTAAAGTATATGAAGAATCCTCTTCTTGTCAAAGAGCAAATGCTTTCTGTGGCTAGGTCCTTTATGAACATCGGCAAACGAACAATTTGGAATGTCGCGCTATGGGGCATAGGGGCATGCGGGATTTTTTCCAGCGCTGCCTTGGCGCAATCGCAGAAGCTGCCGGATGGCCCAGGCAAAGCCGCTACGGAAAAGGTCTGTGGTGGATGCCACGGCGCGGAAGTGGTGATCGGCAGGCAGGAAACCCGCAGCACTTGGGCTGCGATTGTGGATGATATGGTCCAGCGCGGTGCGACTGGCACGGACGAGGAGTTCGCGCAGGTAGTAGAGTATCTCTCCACTAAATTCGCCAAGCCTGTCCCTCCCAAGAGCGGTTCGAATCAATAGCTTTCTCCGCCTTCCGCATGTACGAAGCCGCGTGTTGAATACCATGCCTGAAACGTTATAAGCTCTCGTTGTTCCTCCAGACCACTTTTATGATGTCCAAAACCAATCTTCTGATGGCGCTTGCTGCCGGATGCGCTTTGCTTGGGGCGGCAGACTGGCCCACAGATGGGGGCAATCCGCAGCGCACCAATTGGCAGCAGGACGAAAAGATTCTGAACAAGGACAACGTCAAGAACCTGAAGATTCTCTGGAAACTCAAGCTGGATAACGTTCCCCATGAGATGCACTCCTTGTTTCCGCCCCTGATTGCTGACAGGATCAGCACCAACAGCGGTCCCAAGCAGATTGCGATTGAAGCGGGGATTGATGATCGCATTTACGCCATTGATGTGGAAACTGGCAAACTTCTGTGGGAAAAGCACTTCGAATATCCTCCTCCCGCCAGAAGAGGACGGCCTACAGATCCCTTGTGTCCAACCGGGCAGACAGCCACGCCGGTGTTGGGGCCGCTCAATGAATCCGGCTCGCGTGCCGTATACGCGCTGGCCGGTGATGGCAAAATCCATACGCTGAATGTGGCGAATGGCGAAGATCTGGAACCACCATTCGCATTCGGTTATCCCAACGGCAAGTCTTACGCGCTGAATCTGTGGAAAGACGTGATCTTTACCACCACGTCCCAATCCTGCGCTGGCAATCCGAACCAGATTTGGGCAGTGAACCTAAAAGATCCTGCCAAAAAGGTCATGACGGCGAATCCGAAAAGCGGCGGATTGTGGGGCCGAACCGGCGCGGCCATTGATTCCAATGGAGTGGCTTGGGCTCCTACAGGGGACGGGCGTTATGATGCTGCGAACCAAGTCTATGGCAATGGCTTGATCGGGGCCAAAGTGGAAGGCGACCAGTTAAAGCTGGTGGATTGGTACATTCCCTCCAATTGGGTCTGGTTGCAGAAACGCGATCTGGATATGCAGGTCACTCCCGCCATTTTTCCCTTTAAAGGGCGGGAATTGATGGTGGCCGGCAGCAAAGAATGCCGGATGTACTTGCTGGATACCAAACAAGCAGGTGGCGCAGATCACCAGACGCCATTGGATCGTAGTGCCTTGATGTGCAACGAGGAAGCGGATTTTCAGTCGGCAGGCATCTGGGGCAGCATGGCCAGTTGGGAAGATGCGAAAGGCACACGTTGGGTGCTAACTCCGTTTTGGGGAGCCTCACACCCTGACTTCAAAGTGCCCATCTCCCATGGGCCGGTGAAACATGGTGCAGTGGTGGCGTTCAAGGTGGAAGAAAAAGACGGCAAACCGCATCTTGTTCCCGCCTGGATGTCTCGTGATATGGACCAAGCCGAACCGCCGGTAATTGCAAACGGGGTGGTGTTTGGGTATGGCAGCGGTGAAAACACCCGGCAGGCATATGCAGACCGTGGTTTGTATGATGCCAGCCCGGAGCGCATCAAGAACTCCACGCATGCCGTTTTGTATGCTTTGGATGCGGAAACGGGCAAGGAACTGTATTCCAGCGGCGACCAGATTACCTCTTTTAACCACTTCAGCGGCTTATCGGTTGCGAATGGACGCGTTTACATTGGCACTTATGATAGCGTGCTGTACTGCTTTGGGCTGGAGGGCAAATGAGACTCAGACGAGCAATTGCTCGTGCCTTGGCATCGCTTCTTTGTTCCGGCGCGGCGTGGTCACAAGGTCGCCCCACGGATTGGTCGTTTTACGGCGGCGATGCCCAGCGAACCGGCTGGACCAAGAGTGACATTCGCATTACCAAGGAGAATGTCAAAGATTTCCAGCTTGTGCTGAAGCGGAAACTGGAAACAAAACAAAAGGGACCACGCTCTCTTGCTCCTCCGGTGGTAATTGGAAATTTGATTTCCTATCGCGGATTTAAGGAACTGGCCTTTGTTGCTGGAACTGGCGACAACATCTGGTCCATTGATGCTGATATGGACCGGATGTTTTGGCAGAAACATCTGGAGAGTGCACCGGAAAAAGGGAAGCACTCCGGTCAAGCTGCTTACTGCGCAGGCTCCATTGTGGCGATGCCGTCATTGACGCCGCCTCCTGCCTTTGGCGCTCGGCCTCGCCCTGCTGCCGGTCCGACGGCAAGCCCCGGCGCTCCGCCCAGCCCTGCCGCCACGCCTGCTCCAGCCGGAACAGCCGTCACCCCGGCACCCCGAAGAAATCTGCTCGGCAGCACGGGTTTCGGTTCGCCTCGTCCTGCCTTTGCGCTGGCCAGTGATGGCAAGTTGCACGTGCTGAATACCTCCACTGGGGAAGAATCCGTACCCGCACTCCGATTTCTTTCCCCTGGTGCCATTGCTTCCAGCCTTACTATTTCTGAAAACACTTTGTACACCACCACCAGCGGTAGTTGTGGAGGCACTCCGAATGGCGTATGGGCGATTGACCTGACCAACACGGACGAGCATCGGGAAGTGCCCGTGGCGAACTTTGCTCTCCCTGGTACGGAAATACCTGGCTTAGGCGGAATGGCGATTGGCGCGGATGGAACGGTATACGTGCAAACCGGTGAGGCCACCGGAGAAGCGTCCGCCCAGAAGTGGGCCGATACTTTGCTCGCGCTCACTTCCAAAGAGTTAAAGCTAAAGGGATCTTTCGCATTGAGCACTGCCAATGCGAGCGCCCGAAGCGAGGGAGCATTGAACCATGCAACGCCCGTGATTTTCCCGCATAAAGATGGGGAATTGTTGGTGGCGACAGGCAAAGATGGACGTTTGTATCTGTTTGATACAAAATCATTGACAGGAAAAGGTCAGGCAACCCCGCTCTCCCAAACACCGCCATTAGCGAAAGAAGGTGGTGTATGGGGTGGGCTTTCCAGTTGGGAAGATCCAGACGGCGTGCGTTGGGTACTTGCACCTGTGTGGGGAGCGCTGAACCCGGAATTGAAAGTTGCCTCCGGCAGCGCTGCTTCGAACGGTTCCATTGTGGCGTTCAAAGTGGAAGAGCGAGATGGCAAACCCACACTTACGCCTGCATGGGCATCACGCGATATGCAGTCGCCTGAGCCGCCTGTGATTACTAACGGGGTAGTGTTTGCTCTTTCCGCCGGGGATTACGGGCGCGGAGAACGCCCGAAATCAGGAACCCACGCCACGCTTTATGCGCTGGATGCGGCGACCGGCCAAGAGATGTATTCCACCGCAAACCAGGTGGCCACGCCTGGAAATTTGACTGGACTCACATTAGCGAACGGACGCGTCTTTTTCACCACCAATGACGGAATGCTGTACGGATTCGGAATCTTTCTGGAACGATAAGGCGAAAGTGGTAGCACAAGTTCTGCTGGGTGTGCTAGTTTTGTTCAATCGCGACTTAGATTTCTAAGAATTTCCGCAAAAGGTAACTCTATGCCATTGACTCTCAACATCAACGGGAAGTCCACCAGCGTTGACGTACCCCCTGATATGCCTTTGTTATGGGTGATCAGGGATGTTTTAAACCTTAAAGCCACCAAGTACGGATGCGGAGTCGGCCAGTGCGGAGCTTGCACGGTACATTTGGACGGCAAAGCAGTTCGTTCCTGCCTGACGCCAATTTCTGCGGCTACAAAAGGCCAAATCGTGACGCTGGAAGGTTTAGCGCCAGAGCGCCTGCATGTGCTTCAAAAAGCATGGCAGGAGATTGATGTTCCCCAGTGCGATATCTGTCAGCCCGGCCAGATGATGTCCGCGGCTGCGCTGTTGGTCAAAACGCCCAAACCCACGGACCAGGATATTGATACGGCGATGAGCGGCAACTTATGCCGCTGCGGTACGTACCTGCGTATCCGGCAGGCCATTCACCAGGCTGCTGGCAATGGAAGCGTAAAGGCAGAATTGCTCGCGCTGGAAGCTGAGCATACCGAGATTGCTTAAGGAGGTCATGTGAAAACAACGTTGAATCGCCGTTTCTTTCTTCAAGTCAGTACCGTGACCGGCGGCGGGATGCTGCTCGGCTTATATGGCGTGCCGGAATCCCCCGCACAACAGCGCGGCGGACCTCCGCAAGCCCCCCTGATTCCTACTAACTTCGTCAAAATTGCCGCTGACGGTACCGTGACGCTGGTATCCCGTAACCCGGAAATCGGCCAGGGAATCCGCACCATGCTTCCCATGCTGTTGGCTGAAGAACTGGACGTGGATTGGAAAAACGTCAAGGTGGAGCAAGCGGATTTTGATGCTGCCAAGTATGGCCAGCAAACCACTGGCGGCAGCCGTGCGGTTTCCAACAATTGGATTCCCATGCGCACCGTGGGCGCTGGCATGCGCCAGATGCTGATTACCGCAGCCTCAAACACGTGGGATGTGCCTGCCTCGGAATGCACCACGGCAAATGGCCGTGTGGTTCACCAGAAGTCAAACCGCTCCCTCAGCTACGGCGAACTGGCTGCGAAAGCTGCCAAGCTGCCGCCACCTGATGTGAAGACGGTGAAGCTCAAGAACCCGGATGATTTCACCATTGTTGGCAAGCCGCTGATGGGTGTGGATGTGCCGGATATTGTGAGTGGCAAGCCCATTTACTGCATTGATTTCACTGTGCCGGGCATGCTGTACGCAGTATTCCAAAAGGGTCCCGTGTTTGGAGCCAAGGTAAAGAGCGCCAATCTGGATGAAATCAAAAAACTTCCCGGCATCAAACACGCCTTTGTAGTAGAAGGTACAGTTCAGAAAGCAACCCTTTACATGGGAGAGCCGGGCCTGGAATCCGGTGTGGCCATTGTGGGGGATAGCTGGTGGCTGGCAAACTCGGCGCGCAAAAAGCTGAATATCACCTGGGATGAAACAGAAACTCCCGCGCAAACTACGGATCTGTTCAACCAGCGTGCCGTGGAAATCTCCAAGCAAGCTCCGGTGAAAGCCGTTCGAAATGACGGCAATGTGGATCAGGCATTGCAAGGAGCTGCCAAAGTTCTAGAAGCCACCTACGTCTACCCTTTGATTTCCCATGCTCCGCTGGAGCCGCGTAACACCACGGCTCACTACAAAGACGGAAAGCTGGAAATCTGGAGCAATAGCCAGACTGGTGCAAATGGACGCGCCCTGGTTTCCAAGACTTTAGGTGTTCCTGAATCGGATATCACCGTGCATATGCTTCGTGCTGGCGGTTCCTTCGGACGCGGCTTAAACAACGATTACATGCTGGAAGCGTCCTGGATCTCCAAGACCGTAGGCGCTCCGGTGAAGCTGCTTTGGACCCGAGAAGACGATATGACGCATGACTACTATCGTCCGGGTGGTTGGCACTTCCTGAAAGGTGGCGTGGATAAGTCCGGCAAGCTGGTGGCCTGGAACAATCACTACGTAACTTATGGCGATAAGGATCGCCTTGTGCCGTCTTCGCAATTGCAGCCCAATGAGTTTCCGGCGCATTTTGTGCCGAACTACTCCATGGGTTATTCCAGTATTCCGCTCCAGTTACGAACTGGTGCACTCCGGGCGCCAGGCGCGAATACCTTTTCTTGGGTGTTTCAGTCGTTTATTGATGAATTAGCCTACGCAGCCGGGAAAGATCCGCTGGAGTTCCGCATGGCGCTCCTGGAAGAACCCAAAAAAGAAATACTGCCGGAAGCTTCCAAATCCAAAGCAGAAAATGAGCCGGTTCCCAAACCTGCCGTGGATGCGCAAGCCTACAATGTGGGCCGTATGCGCAAGGTGTTGGAAACAGTAGCGGACAAGTCCGGTTGGGGCAAGCGCAAATTGCCAGCAGGAACCGGTTTAGGCGTAGCATTTCACTACAGCTTCCAGGGTTACTTTGCTCACGTGGCCGAAGTCAGCGTGGATGCCCAAAATCGGGTCAAGGTAAACAAGGTTTGGACTGCAGGGGATATCGGCAGCCAGATCCTGAATCCGAGCGGCGCAATTGCGCAGGCGCAAGGTGCCATTATTGATGGCATGAGCGAACTGATGAGCCAACAGATCACGCTCGATAAGGGCCATGTGGTGCAAACCAACTATGACAAGCATGGCTTGGTTCGCATGAAGAATGCGCCGCAAATCGAAGTGCATTTTGTGAAAACAGAGTATGCGCCTACTGGTTTAGGTGAGCCTGCTCTGCCGCCATTGTTGCCTGCGGTGTGCAATGCGATTTATGCCGCGACGAAAAAGCGGGTTCGCACGTTGCCCTTAGCAAACCTTGGTTACACCTGGGCTTAACAGAACCAAATAAACAAAATAAAAACAAGAGCCAAGCCAGGGAAAGAATTACTGGTTTGGCTCTTGTTCGTTATTGGGCTTGCGAAGCATCCAATTTCATCTGAATCTCCCTTTGCCGAGCAGTGATGGTGATGGGAATATGCTTCGTGGAAGTTTTCTGCACTAATGAGACAGCATCGTCTAAAACATCCGCTGCCTTCGCCAATTCCCTTTTTGCTATCAGGACGTCGCACTTACGGAGGTAAGCTCCTAAGGAACTGGAGTTGAGCGCCAACGCATCATTCGCACTTTGTAACGCATCGTCTAACCTTCCATCCAGTTCGGCAAATTCCGAAAGGAGCAGCAGAGACTCGATCTTGTCGGTGTCGCTTTGGGAAGGCGCTCATTGAGAATGCGGAGTGTGGCAGGCTTACCTTCACCCGCGCTGATTACGTAATCGCCAGTGGGCAGCTTCGCTGTTGCGTCCGGGTGGATGTTCCAAGTCACCGATTGGCTATAAACGCCGCTCAACTCCATCGGATCACTTTTTCTGCGGAGCGTACCCGGACATCTTGGTTTCGCCCCTGGCACTGGTGATTTGCATCTTCCAATCACGATCCGCGATTTTCGCGGTATCAGTCAACGTCGCGGAAATAATGACCGGAGTTCCGGCAACTGCTTCTGCCACATCCAAGCCATTCACGGAAACGGAGAGCACAGCTTCCGCTCTCGATTGGCTGACGCAAACGAACACTGCCCATGCAGCGAGCAAGAAGGATTTTTGTGTTTGGGAAAAGAACATGGCGATCTTCCTTTGGTTTTGCAGTATTTACCGAATACGCGCTGAAACAGCATCATTGACCAAGATTTGATGAACGCAATCTCCGCGATAGGGAGCCGCATCGCCGTAGCGGCTTTCTGGCAGGCGGTCGGCTTTGTTCACGCCAGTGCCAACTGGCGAGGAGCACATCTCGAAACCCACTTGCTCATCAGCGCGATAACGCGTGTGCGGCAGATTACTGGAAACATAAGCGTTCATGTTGTCATAACGCATAAAGCAGTTATCGTTGCCAGAACCCGGACTGCCCTTGCCTGCGAGCCACACATGCTTATAGCCTTTGGTGAGAACCGGGCGATATGGGCTGCCATCCTCATTCTTGATTCGCACTTCTTCTCCTGTACCGGTTAAAGCTCCGTTCACTTCCTGCTGTTCCAGCCACACGTCTTGCTCATCTTGTTTCGGCGTCCAGAGTACGAACCAAATGGCATCATCGCCATGGTGGTAAACGTTGTTGGAGTGCGGGCGAGCTTCCATGGGCAAGAGTTGCTGCTAAAGACTGTTGCTGTACTGCTGTAGTGCTTCCAGTCATTTTCGGTACAGTGATGCTCTTGATGTGTGCGGGTGTATCGGGATGATCGGTATCCGAATGTGCTTCAGGTGAACTTCCATCACTAACTGACACAATCACCACACCGTGCTGATCTATGCGATGCGGTGCTTGTGTATGGTTGAAGTTGATCACGCGGTCACCGGAAAGTTCACTGCGCAGCAGCTCGTAATGAATGCTCAGTTGGCTTTTGCTTCCATAGAGAAGAATTCCGGGAGTGTAGCCGCTGCCTGCCGTATTCACCACAAAGAAGTCCTTTTTGGTTGGGTCACCTTCTTTGTGTTTGCCGTTCTCCATCCAGCCTCGATACTCTTCGTATAACGTCAAGCCATCGCCTTTGTTGCCATCGCCCACCGGAAAGTTGTCATCATCGGTGGTGTCACCCAACGTGCCAATGCCCATTTGCTTCCGCCACGCTTCGGCAATTGTGTCACCAGCAGCTCGTTTCGGCAGCAGGATTTCCGTCTGGCTCGTGCTTCCTTCCAAATGTCCGGTGATGCGGCGTCCGTCTTCCAGCACCGCAACGACCTGAACGGTGCCATAACCGCCCCAATCGTAGGAAGAGATTTGCGCCATGGATGTGGTGTAAATTCCGTCTGGTGTATGCGCTTTCTGGCCCAATTCATCGTCTATGGTGAGTGTCGCGCTTGGTTCGAAGCGCATGTCAGGCTTCTGATCTGCAGAAACAATTGGTGCGTTGATGGCGTAGCCAAGCTCATGGGAGATATTGGGAAAGCTCCATTCAAAGCGAACTGCCTTGGCAGCAGGAGCGCCTCCCTCTGTTGTTCGTAATTCGGCATTCAACGTAATGGAATTTCCGCGCCCGCCATCTGCGCCAGCTTGTGGACGCCATGTGTCATACCCTGGAATGCTCACGGTTACTTCATCCTGACTGACGCTTGACGGCTGAAATTGCCAGGTCAGACGAGCGGCCAGCTTTGGGTTTTGAGCTCCCGTCATAGAATAGCCATACACGGTGAGAGGAAAGCTCAGCTTTACGTCTGCCGCGCCTTGAAGAGATAAGCCGGACTCCGGAAGAGCGAACCACGATTGCACAGTGGGATCGGTAACCGGCCACCACTGCTCACCGCTAATATCGTCATAGAGCACCGTGCCCGAATCTGGGCAGACCATCTGAGATTTGCGCCTGCCCTTAACATTGGTGGGAAGTGAACCAAACCAGTATTGGCCGTTCGCTACTTGAAGAACCGAAGACTTGATTTTGGACGTATCAGGTGGCCCATCTGCTGTGGCTGTGGTGGTCACCACGCAACCATCCGGCATGGTCTGCACCATCTTGTGCTGAATATGAACTGATCCTGTTACCGGGCCTTGCCAAAGCTGTCCGTCGGCGTCGAACTGATCCAGCGTGATCTTGAGATCCGCCTGGTAGGATGTGCTCCACACTTCCTGGCCAAACATGCTGGTGACTTGACCGGAATCACTAGATGATAAGGAAACGCTGCCTTGCCAAGCTTTCACTCCCAGAAATGAGGAGTCGCTTGCGGCAGCGAGGGGTGCGACCATGGTAAGAAAGATGAGTGCAATCTGCTTAACGCCAGAAAAAGTCATTCCCCTGATAAGGCGCAAACAGAACTCAATTTGGCTCGGCATCCCAGGGCAAAACGTTATTTTCATTTTGTGCGCCCTGCTGCTGTGCTCTTGTGGAACCCACGGCGAACCTGCGCGGATTCCTTCTTTGTCTTTGAGCCAACTGGAGTCTCAGTATGGGGCGTTGGTCACCACAGGCAATCATCCCACCCCAAACCAATATGGCACTGGCGACAGGATTGGCTTCTTTCGGGATAAAGATGGCACGCTTTGGGGGTTGCCGCTTACCGTAGGGCAAGATGGCACGGTTTCAGGATGTGCGCCGGAGACGCTGAAACAGGCCGCCGTGACAGACCACGTAGCGGCTGGTGCTGCGGTGCTTGGCACAATGAATGAACCAACAGGATGGCGCGGCGGCACGGGCAAGCTGGAGCTTTTGCTTCGCGAGGCGACAGGTCAGGTCCATAAGCAAACCGTGAACGGCGGCAATCTATCCAGCGGCGCGGTGTGTTGGGCACAGGAGCCACCTGGACCCACGCAGCAATTACAGTATTACCGGCTCGCGCCAACCGGAACTACGCGACAATAAGAATTTTCACTTCGGCCGCCGCTTAACATGATCCTTTTTGATGAACAGGTTTTTCTTTCCACGCTGGCACTGATCGGTGCTGTGATTGCGATCTCTGCCCTTCTTTCCGGGTTGGTGGAAAGAAGCGGCTTGCCGCAAGTGGCAGTGTTTTTATGTTTGGGTGCTGCGATTGGTCCGGCGGGATTGCACTTGATTGATGTGGATCTCAACTCGCCGATTCTGCGTGTGGTGGGAACGCTCAGCCTGGTGCTGGTGCTATTCACGGACGCTGTTTCGCTCAACATACCGGAAGTTCGTAAAGCACGCTTGCTCTCGTTTCTTGTGGTGGGTCCAGGTACGTTGTTTTCGGCAGCATTGATTGGCTTGTTTTCCTGGTGGATGCTTGGGTTGTCTCCAGCAGCCGCGTTGATTTTGGGCGCGGCGCTGGCTTCCACTGATCCTGTGATGTTGAGAGGTCTGCTGGCAAAGCCTGCACTGGATGGCAGCGTGCGGCAAGCACTTCGTCTGGAAGGGGGAATGAATGATGCCGTGTTGCTTCCCATGGTGATTGTCGGCATGACCCTGTTGGCTCAGGGGCACTCCCCCGGAGGAGGTGAATGGGCGCGCCTTGCTTTGAGTGTATTGGTGCTTAGCCCTGCTGCCGGCGTGGTGATTGGTTTAGCTGCTGTGGGCATGCTGGAACTGGTTCGCAAGCGAATCGGCGTGCGACGTGACTATGAGTCTATCTATTCCCTAGGGATTGCTTTTGCTGCCTTTGCCGCAGCGGAATCCGTGCATGGAAGCGGCTTTCTGGCAGCGTTTGCAGCCGGGGTCACGATTTCTGCATTAGATGTGGAACTCTGTGATTGCTTTTTGGAATACGGAGAGACTACGGCGGAGATGGCACTGATGTTCACCTTTGTGTTGTTTGGGGTTTCCGTGATTTGGCAGGGTCTCAGCATTGTGGGTGTCTGGAGTCTGTTGTTTGTGGTGGCAGTGTTTGCCGCTCGCCCACTTGCGTTTTTGCCTTCTTTACTGCCAGCTCCGCTTTCGTGGAAAAATCGCTTTCTGATTTCCTGGTTTGGCCCTCGTGGCCTGAGTTCCCTTCTGCTGGTACTGTTGCCTGTGTTTGCCGGGTTGCCGCAAAGCGAGCGGCTCTTAACGATTTGTTGCCTGGTGGTTTTATGTTCTGTGGTGGTGCATGGCATTACTCCGAGCCTGCTTCGTTCTCCCGCAGGGAGTGACACTCCAGCCATAGTCCCCGAGCCGGTAGTGCTTCTACCAGCAAAGCAGGAGATTGCCGTTTCGTCTTCGTTGTCGTCCCCAGTGGAGATAGCGCCGCAATGCTCGTTGGCCGGTCATGAGTGCAGCTTGGTTGCGAAAGAACCACTGCAATTGGCAAGCTCGGAATACATCACCCTGGCAGAAGTAAAAGAGATGCAGAAGCGGTTACAGCCGGTAGTGATTGTGGATGCGCGCAGTGCGAGAACTTTTCAGGAAAGCGATGAGGGCATTCCAGATGCCTTCCGCGTGGACCCGGAGCAATCTGTCAGGTCTGCATCACAATTAGGTGTTCCGAAAGATGCCACGCTCGCCGTGCTTTGTGCTTGACCCAACGAAGCCACAAGCGCCCGGGTGGCGCGAGAACTGAGAAGAGCGGGATGGAATGAAGCGCGAGCTTTGCGAGGGGGATGGAACGCGTGGGCCGAGCAAGGAATGCCTCACCAAAAGCGTATGGCATAGCTTATGGTTCCATTTCATTAGGGTTTAATTTTGCTAAGGAGGTCACGCGCGGCAGGAAAGCTTGGATTAAACTCCAGCGCCTTTTGCAGCGTTGCACGAGCAGCCTCTGGCTGGCCAGTGCGAAGAAGCGCTACTGCTAAGTTGACCCGGACCAACAACAGCGCCGGATTTCGTTTCAGTGCTGCTGTCCACAAGCGAATCGCTTCGCCGTTGTTTCCCTGCTCCATGGCATAAGCGCCCAATGCCGTTTCGGCACTTAGATTTTGCGGGTCGACTTGGTAAAGAGTTTGAAACAGACGGAGAGCATTCTTGTCGTCAGATCGGGATTTGTACAGGTCTGCCAGGTAAGCAAGAATTTCAGGATCTTTGGGATTGGCGATTTCTGCCTGCTTTAATAACTGAAACGCCTGCTCTCCATAGGCAGGGTTTCGCTCTCGGAGCGCCAGAATGGCATAGGCCAGAGCACGCTCTCGGAGAGGTGCTTCCTTTTGCCCAAACGGCGCCAAAGGGGCATTCGCAGACAGATCTGTTTTTGGACTTGTGGTGAAGCGCCGTGGAATGGAATGGTCCGTAAACACGGTGTGTTCCGCATCAGCCGCAGGCTTGCTCGGCATATGGCACGCAACACAATCATTCTGCTTTTGCTGCCTTTCCGCAAGCGGTGCTGTGCAACCGCTGGTGCCATGGCAGGTCTCGCACTTGGAACGATACCAGGCTACTTTTTCAGCAGGTGCAGGCACGGTGTGGGGATCATGGCAGGTGCCGCACCATAACTGATCTCCGCTGGATCGTTTACATGCACTTTGCGCCAGATTTTCCACATGGCTCGTGACTTTGGTGCGCGAGTAAGTCTTCTCCACGAACAAAGGCGATGCTATAGTCCTGCAGAGACATCTCCGGAATGAAGGGCTGATGATTCTTGCCAGCCCGTAGCGACACTCACCGCACCTGCCAGATGACACTGTGCACAAATGCTGTCCCGTTTTTCTGGGGAAAGCTTGGCTGGATTCACAATGGCGGTACGAGTCGTGTGTTTTCCTGCTCTGATCTCCGCGACGTGCGCTTCCCCATCTCCATGGCAACGTTCGCACCCGACGCCGCCTTGCTGAAAAGGAGGCGTCGCATAACCGTTTTGGGTTCCTGCCACAGATTGCACGCCAGTGGCATGGCATTGGAGACAGCCAGGAACTATGGCTCTTGTGAGAAACGGATAAGAGTAGTTTTGGTAGCCAGGAGATAGCTGCCACGCGTTCTGACTGGCGGTAATAGGTCACCGGTGCTTCATACAAAAAGCCACTGTTCTCGAGCAGAAAAGCACTCGCCCTAGCGCCTGAACCCTACGAAGTACGGCAGATACCGTCGTAGCGTTTCCTCCTGCGGCTGAGCTGGCGATCTGGCTTTAAAGAAATAACCTGATTGATCTTGCCCAGCGCTGTAGGTAAATGCGGCGTGCCTGTCCTGAAACGAAGCGTTTTTTAGTGTGAGCGGAAACAGGCCAGATCCAGCTACGCCACTACTGTTTGCCATCGGTGTCGCCGCATAGCTTCTGGAGATGGCACCGTGGCACTCCGCACAGACTTTGCTGCCCACGGAACCCGTGGCAGAGGTGGAAAGCAAAGCGGTAAGGCTGATGAAAACGAGGAGCTTCAAGCTTGGCTTCAGTATATAAAGCACCTTGCCTCAGGTTGACTTGACCAAGTATTTTGGTCAAACTTTGTTTATGCCGATAGTGGGTGGTGGAATACCGAATTTATCTGCAAAGAAACGAAAAAAGAAACAACAAACCACTGCTCAGGAGCCCTCGAAGAACAGCTATAACGTCGGGGAAGCAAAAACACATTTATCCGAGATTTTGGAACGTGTGGAGGAGAATGGCGAGGAAATCATGCTGACCCGTAGGGGCAAACCGGTAGCGAGAGTTGTTCCAGACCGGGCTAAGGGCGGAATCAGGCAACTCGGATTTGCTCGCGGAGAAGTTAAATTACCAGCGGGTTGGGACGAACCAATTCCATTTGAGGAATTCTTCAATGAATAAGCGTCTTCTATTGGATAGCCATGCTTTCCTTTGGGCTGCCATCCAACCGGAGCAGTTGACGCCACTAGCGCGAGCGCTAGTAGAAAACGAAACCAACAAGCTGTATTTCAGTTCAGCCACAATCTGGGAACTGTTGATCAAAGCACGTAAGAATAAACTCGATTTAGGCGGAGACCCAGCAGAAAGACTACAGGAGTTTTGTAGAAAATTAGGCGTTATTCCCCTTCCGGTTTCAGCACAGCACCTATACCAAGCTTTCGAACTAGACGGCCTGCACAAAGACCCCTTTGACCGATTGCTCATTGCACAAGCAAAACTAGAACGGCTCACATTGGTGACGCGAGATCAGACAATTCAGAAATACGACATCGAGACACTTTGGTAACAGGCGACTTCGCTTCGCAAACTCCTATTTTCTTGACAAGGAATGCAAGGAGCCATTACTATTTGTGAACGGTTCTTACAAGTTTCCCTGTCGATCCCTGTGAATCTCCGCGCTTGAGTATTTCCGTTCTTTACAGCAGATAGCTGGTGTTGCCCGCGCTGCTTGGCCTCTTGTTCACCAATAGCCTACAAGGAGATGTAGATGTCTGTTCTGCCCGAGATCCACACGGAGTCGCTTCTGGAGAGAGGTTTTACGCGCCGGCAAGTTGGCCGCATCGCGAGTTTATTGACCGCTGGGGCCGCTCTGCCCTTCTATAACGAATTTGCGATGGCGCAGGAAGCACAGCGACGCTCGCTCGGGGCAGCTGGAGCGCGACGCGCGATGGATTCCGGACGCCGTACGGATCAGCTCCAACGAAAACCCGCTCGGACCTTGCAAGGAAGGGTTGGAAGCAATCGCGAAGGTGTCGCCCTATGGCGGACGCTACCACCTTTTGGCGAACAGAACGAATTTGTGGAGAAGCGTCGCGAGCATAGAGGGTGTTAAGCCAAGTTATGTAGGCGCCGTTTGCCGGTTCCAGCGACCCGCTGCATCGGGCTGCGTGTGCCTTTACTTCTCCTGCTCGCAGTTGGACCATGGCGATCCCGGTTACGGTGGCGGTGCCCCGCAATTTATCGGCTCCAAAACTGTGCGTGTCCCGCTCAGAGCCGATTTCAGCCATGACGTGGAAGCCATGATCAAAATGGACCCGGATGCGGGTGCGTACTATATCTGCAATCCAAATAATCCTTCCGGCACCATTACGGCGCGTAAAGATATCGAATACCTTCTGGCCAATAAGAAAAAAGATGCTGTGGTGGTAGTGGATGAAGCGTATATCCACTTTGCTGAAACGGCGCAGCCTTGCAATGACCTGGTAGCTGCCGACAAGGACGTCATTGTGCTTCGCACTTTCTCCAAGGTGTACGGAATGGCAGGCATTCGCGCCGGATTTGCGCTCGGCCGTCCGGATCTGCTCGCCAAAATGCGACCTTATGGAGCCGGGATGCTGCCAATCACGGGTCTGGCTTGTGCCACCGCAAGCCTGAAAGCGAAAAGTTTGGTAGCTGAGCGCCGTGCTATCAATAAGAAAATCCGTGAAAACACATTTGCTTTTCTGGAAAAGAAAAACGTCAAGTACATTCCCAGCGAAACCAATTTCTTCATGATGGAAGTGAACCAGCCCGGCACAGAG
Source organism: Bryobacterales bacterium (assembly GCA_963791675.1). Lineage (GTDB taxonomy): Bacteria > Acidobacteriota > Terriglobia > Bryobacterales > Bryobacteraceae > JALYXI01. Next base: position 248,097 of record CAWBTD010000016.1, on the reverse strand, counting down.
GTAGCTCAGGCACTCGCCAAAGACAAAGTCTTTATCGGACGCGTCTGGGCGGCTTGGCCCACCAAAGTTCGCGTCACAGTGGGTACCCAGGAAGAAATGGACAAATTCACGGCAGCTTATTCCAAACTGCTGGCTTAAGCCACTGAATTCACAACAGATTGGGAGACCGGATTCGGTCTCCCTCCGGAATCACCTTTAAACCCCGACTTACATTACTGCAGGGCACCTTTTGGCAAGGGACGTGCCAGGACCAGGGAGGAGACGCCTCCGAATTCCAGAACATGTCCTCTACCAGTAGCGTCGCACTAGCTCCAGACACAACCCGAACGCAGACTCAAGTCACTCCCCGACCTGAGCAAGAATTGGATTGCCTTCGGGATGACCTCGACAATTTCATGGTGAGTACGTGCAATCCAATGCTCATACTCGACAGAGAGATGCGCATTCGGCGCGTGACTCCCATTACACACAGTGTTCTGAATGTATCCGAAGCCGACCAAGGGCGCTGCTTGGGCGAGTTGCAGATGCGAATCGGGTTCGCCGAGATAGAACCGCTAATTCGATGTGTTCTGGAGCAGGAAAAGCCGGAAGAAGGAGAACTGCAAGATCAGGATGGCCGCTGGCATATCCTGCGAGTCAGGCCTTACCGAACAGCAACTGGTCAGGTGAACGGCATCGTTTTAATGTTTACGGATGTACACGACCTGCGCACTGCTCGGAATGATGCGGATGTGTCGCGCTTGTTTGCAGACACGGTATTAGGAACTTCCAGGACTCCCTTTGTGGTGCTGCGGGAAGATCTGTGCATCAAGCTCGTCAACGACGCTTTTCACCAGCTATATGGGACGGAGCCCAAAGATACAGAAAATCAGCATTTTCTGGAAATCAGCGGCAAGCGTTTTGATCTAACGGGGCTTCGCGCCGCGTTGGGCCGAATCCTGGTGGAGGAACAACACGAACATAAGCTGGAGTTCAAAGAAGAACAGGACGGCAAGCTCAAGCATATTCACATCACCGTGCGCCTTGTGCAGCCGGATACGGAAAAAATGCTTCTGCTTGCTTTGGAAGACATTACAGCCCGCAAGGAAGCTGAGCTTGCCTTGCTGGAAGAACAACAGCGTTTAAAGGACAATCTGCGAGCCGGCTACGCTGAACTGGAGGAAGCACGTAAACTGCTGCGTGGCGAGGCCTCAGGACGAGAGCAGGCAGAGACGAAATTGGAAGAAAGCAGAGCCGAGTTATTTCGAAGCCGCGAAGAACTTCGTCATCTCAGTGCAAGTCTGTTGAATGCCCACGATGCAGAACGGCGACGTGTTTCGCGTGAACTGCACGATGACTTAAGCCAGAAAGTAGCGAAGCTCCAGTTCGATATCGAAATCTTGGAGCAAAAAGTTCCGTTCTCTGATCTGGAAGGCGCTAAAGCACAGTTGCGAGCGGTAGGCGATCAAGCGGCTTGTTTATCCAATGAACTGAGAAGAGTGGCTCATCAGCTTCACCCTGCTACTTTGGACAATTTGGGCTTAACCGTTGCGTTGCGGGCTTACGTCCATGAGTTTTCGCAATCCACCGGAATACCAGTGGAATTGATCAGCAAAGATGTTCCCAAGCAGCTTCCGCTTCATATTGCCAGCTGTGTTTACCGCATTGTGCAAGAGACGCTTCGCAATGTAGCTAAGCATGCGGGAGAGGCATTGGTGGAAGTACGGCTGAGTGCCACGCCGGAAGCACTAAAGCTGATGATTTTAGATAATGGCAATGGGTTCGATATGGAATCCGCGCGTGCCAAGGGTGGCTTAGGCTTGATTGGCATGGAGGAGCGTGTTCGTTTGCTGGGAGGAACCATTGCTTTTCAGACACGCCCCGGGGATGGTGTCAGAATTGATATTCAAATTCCGTTAGAACAGGGGCAAGGTTCATGAGAGCGCGAATTCTGGTAGCGGATGACCATACGCTTCTGCTGGATGGCATTAAGCTCATGCTGGAGCCTGAATTTGAATTAGTGGGCAGCGTGGAGGATGGGCATGCGTTGTTGATTGCCGCTCAACAATTGAAGCCGGATATCATTCTGCTGGATATTTCCATGCCTCTTCTGAATGGCATAGATGCGGCCGCTCAGCTTTCCAAGTCCTTGCCTGCTACGAAGCTGATCTTTGTTACCATGCACGCTGGCGCAGAGTTCGTGGTGGAAGCATTTCGCGCCGGAGCCGCAGGTTACTTATTGAAAAGATCGGCTGCTTCCGAACTGGTGACCGCAGTGCGACAAGTTTCGAAAGGCTTCACTTATGTAAGCCCGCTGGTGGCCCGTGAGGCCATTGACCTGATGCTTGCCTCGTCCCGCTCGGAAGAAAAGGTGCCGGGTGGCCTGACTACGCGCCAGCGTGAAATTCTGCAACTGGTCGCCGAAGGCAAATCACGCAAGGAAATTGCTTCAGTGTTACACATCTCTGTGAAAACCGTGGAGTTTCACAAAGCAGCATTGATGAGAGAGCTCAACCTCCATAGTGCCGCCGAATTGACTCGTTACGCCATTGAACACGGGTTGATTGCTACCCAACGCAGCAGCGTGTGAAACAGCGTACACTGCTCCACAAGACTAGGCTTTCTTTTCTCCAGATTTAGGCTGCTGCCTAGCTCTCCCTTCTTTTCGCTGCCTGTAAGCTCACAGTAGCCGATTGACGCGGTGATTTTGCTTCTGCCTGATGCCGGGTTTCGGAGGATTCAGTTTCGGGCTTTACTGCTAAGGGATGCCATTGGTCCCCCTTAGGAAATCACACGACCAACACAAGTTCTTACAAAAGGAGAGAAGAGTTATGTCGTTTTTAGCATGGATTTTACTGGGTCTTATCGCGGGGTTTATCGGAAGCAAGATCGTGAACCATCGCGGCGAGGGATTGTTTCTGGATATCATTCTGGGCATTGTGGGTGCAGTGGTGGGTGGGTTCCTGTTTAGCATGTTTGGCGCTTCCGGGGTGAGTGGCTTGAACCTGTATAGTTTGCTGGTGGCTGTTGTGGGAGCCATGGTTGTGCTTGGGCTTTACCATGCAGTGGTGAGACGAACTTAGCTAGCTGGGTTCCGGAAGAGAAATTGGGCAGGTCTTTCGGCCTGCCCTAGCTAACTTTTCTGTATCGTTGTTCTGGTTCATACAACTCTCCGTTTCGGCGTATCTTAAGAAGAGAGGTATTCATGCCTTTCCCGTCGAGATCCCACCAATTTTCTATTGGATTTCTTCTTACGATGTCCACCCTCTATGCTGCTTCGAACCCGCCGATTCCGGCGATTTCCAGTGATGTTTCATTGGCATCCCAAGCCGGAAAGGAAACCGCTGTATTTGCGGGAGGCTGTTTTTGGGGCGTGCAATCTGTGTTCCAGCGCGTAAAAGGCGTATTGACCACCACCGCTGGCTATGCAGGTGGATCTGCAACAACGGCGACATATAAGCAAGTAGTCACCGAGACCACTGGACATGCGGAATCCGTGCAGGTCGTCTATGACCCATCCCGGATTACCTATGGACAGTTGCTGCGAATCTACTTTTCGGTTGTACATGATCCCACGCAGTTGAATCGCCAGGGGCCAGACGTAGGCACATCTTATCGGTCAGCCATTTTTTACACCAACGAAGAACAGAAACGGCTTGCGAAAGAGTACATTGCGCAACTCGACAAGCAGAAAATTTTCGCAAAACCGATTGTGACAGACGTCACGCCGCTGAAAGGGTTCTACCGGGCTGAGGATTACCATCAGGACTACGCCTACTACAATCCTAATAACCCATACATTCAAGTCTGCGATGTTCCGAAAGTTTCCGCTTTGAAGAAGCAGTTCCCGGACTTGTTTGTTGAGTACAAGCCCAAGAAGTAACAAGAGCTTCCAAAGCGTATATGGTAAGGTCAGGGTAGCGATCTTGCATGAGCCAGGAAGCCATGAATGATGAAATCATTGTGTTTCAGCCGGAACTGATCACCGGACCTCCTAGTTCCGACGATCACCTGCTGGACATTTGGCTCCATGGGCGTTCTCCCCATACGCAACGGGCGTATCGCGGGGATTTCCGCCGTTTTCGTGCCTACTTTACCAAGCCTTTTCCGGAGATTACACTCCCGGATCTTCAGCAGTTTGCGGATTCGTTGAAGGCGTTAGCACCTGCTAGTCGATACCGTATCTTGTCGGCTGTGAAGTCCTTGCTTGCATTTGGTCATCAGCTTGGCTATCTTCCCTTTGACGTAGGCCGTGCTTTGCGATTGCCTGCTCTTCGGAATCGGTTAAATGAGAAAATTCTGCCGGAAGCTGACCTCCATCGAATTCTGAGCCTGGAGACGAACCAGAGAAACCGGGCGATTCTTACTTTGCTCTATGCTTCCGGTGTGCGGGTCAGCGAGTTGTGTGGACTTTGCCAGCGGGACCTTCAATCTACCGGGGATAGCGGGCAGATTACGGTGTTTGGAAAGGGAAGCAAGACCCGCACGATCCAGCTTCCACCATCGGTATGGAAACTGCTGAATGAGGTAGTTGGCGATCAGCGTGGTTTGGATGAGCCAGTCTTCCGTTCTCGAAAAAACAAAGATGGCAGAGGATTACAGCCGCTTGCGGTACATCGTATTGTGCGTGCCGCAGCGCGTCAGGCAGGGTTGGAACTGGCGGTATCACCCCATTGGTTTCGGCACGCCCACGCATCGCACGCGCTGGATCGCGGCGCGCCAATTCACTTAGTGCAGGCAACGCTCGGGCATGCCAGCATCGCCACTACGGGGCGATACCTCCATGCCCGACCGAAAGAAAGTTCCAGCCGATTTCTTCCCTTGTAGCAAGTTGCGCTTTGCTACAGGCGAATGCAGACGGCTTTCTTTTCCGTATAGTTTTCCAGGGCATCATGCCCCATTTCCCGTCCCCAGCCGGATTGCTTGTAACCGCCAAAGGGAAGGGCCGCATCAAAGATGTTGTAGCAGTTGATCCACACGGTTCCCGCACGCAGGCTCGCTGCTAAGCGGTGAGCTTTGCTGAGATCTGAGGTCCAGATTCCTGCAGCAAGACCGTATACGGTGTCATGCGCGTGAGTCAATAGTTCTTCCTCATTGCGGAATGGAATGGCTGTTACCACCGGTCCAAAGATTTCTTCCTGAACCACTTTAGCGCTATGCGGTGCACCTACCAGCACCGTCGGCTCCACAAAGTAGCCGCCCGTGGCTCCTTTTTTGCCTCCTGCCAATGCCGTTGCTCCTTCGGCAAAGCCGGATTCGAGATAGCTGCACACACGGTCCTGCTGCTCCTGCGAAACGAGCGGGCCCATTTCGCTTTCCGGGTCCATGCCAGGAAGAACACGAATCTTTTTGGCGCGACTGGCAACCCCTTCCACCACTTTGTCAAACACGGAATGCTCAATATAGAGACGCGAACCAGCAGCGCAGCATTGGCCGTGGTTAAAGAAGATCGCGTTGGCGGCCCCGTTGATTGCCATCTCCGTATCCGCATCTCCCATGACCACGTTAGGTGACTTGCCACCAAGTTCCAGCGTTACTTTTTTCAGGTTAACGGCGGCACCTTGCAGGATGAGTTTGCCCACTTCCGTGGAACCGGTAAACGCGACCTTATCCACATCCGGGTGAGACGCAAGTGCAGCGCCTGCTTCCCCGTAGCCGGGCACAATGTTCACTACTCCCTGGGGAAGTCCTGCTTCTAACAGCAACTCTCCAAGCCGCAACACAGAAAGCGGTGTTTGCTCGGCAGGCTTCAACACCACCGTGCAACCAGCGGCTAACGCAGGAGCCAATTTCCATGCAGCCATCAGCAGCGGAAAGTTCCAGGGAATAATCTGGCCCACTACGCCCACCGGTTCGCGCTGCGTATAGGCAAGATACTGCACGCCGGGCGTATACGGCACGGAAAGCGGGATTGTGTTTCCTTCCAGCTTGGTCGTCCAGCCAGCAAAGTACCGGAAATGATCCACTACCAGCGGAACGTCAGCGGCTTTGGCGACAGTAAGAGGCTTGCCGTTATTGAGTGTTTCCAGTTGCGCCAATTCATCCGCATGCGCTTCCACCAAGTCAGCTACTTTCCAAAGCAGTCTTCCCCGCTCTGAAGCGGTCAATTTGCGCCACGGGCCTTGTTCAAAAGCGCGGCGTGCGGCCTTTACAGCCAAATTGATATCTTCTGCCTGGCCTTCCGCCACTCGTCCCACTCTTCGCCTGTGGCCGGGTTGTAGACGGGAAAATTTTTTCCGGAGATGGAATCAACCCATTGGTTATCAATCAACATCTTCCGCGTACCGGAAAGAAAAGTATTGATTTCCGGAATCACTTGTACTTGTGTTGCCATACGTGGGCTCCTTTATCCACTCACAGTCTATCGCTTGCGCGAGGGCTATGTACCAAACGTGAGCAGGCTTTGTTTTTCCACCTTAGCGGGGTCCAGTTCAATGCCGAAACCGGGACGTTGGGGCAATGTGAGATGCGCTTTAACGGGTGTCGGCGCATTCTTTTCAAAGTGATAATAGCTGGACATCTTCAGAATCAGGTATTCGGCGAGCGGGCAGGTCATGGGTGACTGGCTTGCGATCACATGCATGGCTGCGTGAATGCTGTGCCCATGCGGAATCACATGCGCGTCATGCAGGGAAGACACAGTGCAGATTTTGAGTAGTTCGGATGTGCCGCCACACCATTCCGGGTCGGCTTGCACGACGGAAATGGCTCCTGCTTGCAGATACCTCTCCACTTCCCACCGTCCATAGAAGTGTTCTCCCGTGGCAATGGGAACCGAAGTGCTGCGCCGCAGTGTAGCAAAGCTTTCCATTTTTTCAGGATGCGCTGCTTCTTCGAGCCACCTTGGCCGGTATTGCTCCACCTGCTTGGCCCAACTGAGCGCATAATTCAGATCCCAACCACTGAACACATCAAACATCAGGTCGGTGGAATAGCCAAGCGTTTCGCGGAGCAGACGCACTAGCTCCACGTTTTTCTGTAAGCCCTCCGGACCGGAACCGGGGCCATACGCCAGAAACCATTTTTGGGCCCGGTATCCCTCTGCTTTGAGAGCCAGGCAGCGTTCGCGCACTTTTTCCGGTTCCAAGGAGTACCCTAAGCAACTGCCATATACTTCCACTGTGTCGCGCGTAGGGCCGCCGAGTAAACGGTACACTGGCGCTTCGAAGTAACGGCCCCGCAAGTCCCATAGGGTGTTATCCACGGCGCTGATGGCCATCAGGAATAAACCATCCCGTGAGTGGCGGTTGGAGCGATACATCTCGTCCCAAACGGCTTCAATGGCAAGCGGGTCTTTGCCCATCAGAAAGGGCCGCAGTTGCTCATGCACCACAATGGCTGCTTCGCGGTCAATCGGTCCGTATAGGCCATCTAATCCGCCATCCGTTCGGATGCGGAGGTAAAGCTGCGTCATCGCCGTGTTTTTGCGAACAGGCGCTTTGTCGTGGTATTCAGGAGGCCGAAGCTCATCGTAGACGTAGAGCGGATTCACTTGGTATTGTGCGTTTACTCCGCTCTCCGCCTCACGATGCCCTTGCACTTGCAGCAATTCCACTGCGGCAATTTTTAGTTTTCCGCTGGGACGCTGCGCCCAAAGCATTTCCCGCATGGTGGGCGCTAGCGCCAAAGCCGCAATGAAATTTCGCCGCTGCATGTATGGCTCTCTATACTGCCCGATTCAGAACCCGGTTGAGCCTTTGCACAAACGAGCTGGGGTCATCGAGCGGCACACCTTCTACCAGAAGCGCTTGATCCAGCAGAAGCCATGCTGCGTCGTTCAGCAGCGATTCGTCTTCCCCACCGGCCAGCTTTTTGACGATCTCATGATCCGGGTTGATTTCCAGCACCGGTTTCAAGGGCGGCAGATCCGCTTGCCCCATGGCGCGCAGCATCTGCTGCATCTTCATGGAAGGCTCCGCTTCATCGGACACCACGCAGGACGGGCTATCGGCCAGACGCGAAGATGCTTTCACTTCTTTTACGCTGTCGCCCAGCGCCGCTTTGAGCTTCTCCAGCAGAGGCTTCAGATCGTCACTCTTGGCTTGATCTTCTTCTTCCTTCAGGTCATCGCCTGTGGAGCTCTTGTTTACGGCCTTGAGTTCTACGTCCTTGTACTTATCGATGGTGGAGAATACAATTTCATCAATCTCATCATCAAGAAGCAACACTTCCATATCTTTCTTCTTGTAGATTTCCAGCAAAGGCGAAGTGCGCAGCACGGCTCCTTTGCCACCTGTGATGTAATAGATGCCTTTCTGCCCTTCCTTCATACGGCCTTTCACGTCGGCCAAACTGGTCCAGCCTTCTGCCTTGGTGGATTTGACGCGGATCAGTTCCAGGAGTGTATCGCGGTTAGCGTAGTCGCTATATAAGCCTTCCTTGAGAGGGCGGTTATACTCTTCAATGAATTTGCTGTATTGCTCGGCGTTGTTGCTGGCAACCGTCTGCAGTTCGGAAAGAACCTTCTTCACACTGGCAGTGCGAATATTTTGCAGAATTTTGTTCTGCTGCAAGATTTCGCGGCTGACGTTCAGCGGTAAATCTTCGCTGTCGATGATTCCCCGTAGGAAGCGGAGATACCCCGGCATCAGTTCTTTTTGATCGTCCGTAATGAAGACCCGCTTCACATATAGCTTCACGCCTGGCTTGTAATCAGCCTGGTAAAGATCCATGGGCGCTTTGGAAGGAATAAAAAATAGAGTGATGTACTCCATGGTTCCTTCCGCTCTGGTGTGGAACCAGAACAGCGGCTCCTCCCAATCGCCAGAGATGGTTTTGTACAACTCTTTGTAGTCTTCGTCCTTGAGTTCGCTCTTGGGCCGCCGCCACATGGCGCTGGCAGAGTTGATCTGCTCGGTAGTTCTTTGCTGCTTGGATTTCTTTTCTTCTTCGTCCCACTCGCTCTTGTCGTAGGTCAGAAAAATGGGAAAAGCAATGTGGTTGGAGTACTTTTTGATGATCTCGCGCAGCTTCCAGCTATTAGCGTACTCTTTTCCGTCGTCGTTAAAAAACAGAGTAACTGTGGTTCCCTGCTGTGCGCGTTCCGCTGGTTCGATCTCGAAGCCGCTTTTGCCATCGCTCGTCCAGCGCCATGCTCCCTCTTCCGTGGCTTTGCGGGATATCACTTCCACACGATCTGCCACCATGAAAGCACTGTAAAATCCCACGCCAAACTGGCCGATCAGGTTGGAATCGCGCTTGGCATCCCCGGAAAGGTGGGACAGGAAGTTTTTCGTGCCGGAACGGGCAATGGTGCCCAGGTTGGCCGTCAAATCTTCCTCATTCATGCCGATCCCGTTGTCGCTGATGGAGAGCGTGTGTGCTTCTTCGTTCAACTCCAGATCAATGCGCGGATCAAACGGCAGGGACTTGTATGCTTCTTCGGTCAGCGTCAGGTATTTCAATTTATCGAGCGCATCCGAAGCGTTGGATACCAGTTCCCGCAGAAAGATTTCTGGGTGAGAGTATAGTGAGTGAACAATCAGCTGAAGCAGTTGGCTGACTTCAGTTTGAAATTCGCGTTTAGACATAATTCTTGGAATCTATACTCGGGAGTATACCGGAATCAGGCTTACCTTCGTGTGCTTTCCCTTTGCCTGTGTTTCCTGCTCAAGAATTTTTACTGGAGGAATGGAATGAAGAAACAAAGCAACTGCCGATGGATCTCCCTGACAGCCATGCTGGCATTTACGAGCGTTCTAGGAGCCGAGGGCGGCGAAACAGTAAGCCGGGTTTTTGGTGCAGCACAAACAGGAGAGATATATCGCATTTTACTGGATCGGGATGCGATGCTGCTGGAATCCATCACGGATGTGATTAAGCAGAAAAACATCCAGGATGGGCAGGTCCTGGTAAGTTCGGGTTCGGTGCAGGAATGCACGTTCCATTACGTGACTTCCACGGACCAGAAACCGAAGAATGCCTTCCGGAAGGTAAAAGGTCCAACGGAGATTTTAAACGCCAGCGGCATCATTGCAGATGGGGAGCCGCACATTCACATCACGCTTGCCAGCCTTGGCAAAGCCGCATTTGGAGGCCACCTGGAGAACGGCTGCCGTGTGTTGTATTTGGCGGAAGTTACCATCACTAAGTATTCCGGCCCGCCATTGACCCGGAAACTAAATCAGAATGGCGTGTCCCTGCTCCAAGCGAAGTAATGTTTGTACGGCAAACCACACTTCAAGAAGGGTAGAATAGGAGGGAAGTGGCGAGTTCACCGCTCAAAATAGACCGAATTATCCCTGTGATCGCCCATGCAGTTGGCGTATTTGGCGATGAATACAAAGCTTCTCACTGGCTGGCAACGCCGCTGCCTTTATTCGATCATCGCTCTCCAGCCGAACTGCTGGAATCGGATGAAGGGCTGCACTTAGTGGAACAAACGCTGACCCGGATTGAACATAACATTCCTTCCTGATGCCCTTGCGGGTGTTTCGGGTGTGCCGCTCGATCTGGTCCCGGCTGGATGGGGAAGGCGCGAAGCGAGTCGGCGGTCGTTGGAATTCTCCTGGTAGAGCAGTGGTTTATATGGCGGAAAATACCGCTCTCGCTGTTTTAGAAAACTTGGTTCACCTTTCCCGGCAGGATTTTCCCATTGGGTACGTGCGGGTTGGGGCCATAATCCCGGATACCGTCAAGATTCTTACTCCCGTGGATCTTGGCCTTGCGTCTAGGGAAATACCGCCCGCGGAAGTTGGGGACCAGTGGCTTCACTCAGAAGCTTCAGCCGTGCTGCGCGTTCCTTCCAGCGTGGTAATGAACGAGTGTAATTATCTGCTGAATCCACAACACCCGGAATTCAGCGCCATTGTGGTGGAGGTGCCGGTTCCTTTTGTGTTCGACCCGCGTTTGTTTCGCTAAGTTTGCCTTTGGCTTGATAGAATCACATGCCATGCTGAAGTTTTCTTTTCTGCTGACACTGGTTTGCGCCGCACCCTTATGTGCGGCGGCCCTGGATCAAAAAGACGTGGAGTATGCCCGTCCTGGTGGAAAGCCCGTTCTGCTTGATCTCCATGTGCCAGACGGAGCAGGTCCGTTTCCCGCTGCCATTCTGGTGCATGGAGGGGGATTCGATGAAGGAAGCAAGAGCACCAATGTGCGGCCCTTGTTTGATGTGTTGGCCAATGCAGGGTTCGCCTGGTTCAGCATTGACTACCGCCTGGCTCCAGAGGCTAAATTCCCACAAGCCATGGAAGACCTCAACAGCGCTATCCGTTGGGTGAAGACCAACGCAGGAAAGTATCATGTGGATGCCTCGAAGGTAGTTCTGATTGGGGAATCTGCAGGCGGCTATCTGGTGAACTATGCCGGAACGCATGAGACGCCCGAAACCAAAGTAGCGGCAGTGGTGGATTTCTATGGACCTGTAGATTACGGAAAATTAGCCGAACTGCGGCGCGATCACCCGGAGCAGTTCAACATGGCTTCCATTAGCCGCCACGCTTCCCATGGAGGCGGCATTCATTTCTTCGGCGCGGAACAGTTGGATGCACAAGGGCTGGCAAAACTCCGCACGGTTTCTCCCATTTATGGCGTACATAAAGGAATGCCGCCCTTTTTGTGCATCCACGGTACCAAAGATGATCAGGTCAGCTATGAGCAATCGCCAATGATGTGCGACGCCATGCATAAGGTAGGCTCCCCTTGTGAACTGATCACCATTGAGGGCGGCGGACACGGCATGAGTAGCTGGCGCGACCCAGGGATGCAGCATTGGAAAGGGGAAATGATTTCCTGGTTGAAAAAGACCCTGAGAATGCCGACAGGGAGTTAAGCTGTTACAGCAAATTCGTTTCAGGGAGATACTGTTTCCATGCGCAAGTTCCGGCTGCTGCTTGTAGCGCTTATGCCATTGCTTTTCCTCTTTTTCCTCCATGCGGAGGTGAAACTGCCCGCGCTCGTTTCGGACCATATGGTGATTCAGCAGAACGTGCCAGTCCGCATTTGGGGAACTGCTTCTCCTCAGGAAGAAGTCACAGTCACATTTCGCTCTCAAAGGTTGATAGATCGGGCGGACGCTTCCGGCAAATGGCAGGTGTTTTTGGCTCCTATGGCCGCAGGCGGACCTTATGACATGAAGGTCAATCAGCTCACGGTGAAAGATGTACTGGTGGGTGAAGTCTGGGTCGGTTCCGGCCAATCCAACATGGAGTTTGCTGTTGCTCGTGGCAAAAACGCGACGGAGGAGATTGCCCATGCCAATTACCCGCAAATCCGGCTTTTCACGGTGAAACGGGCCGTGGCAGATGCTCCTGTGAGCGATGTGCAAGGTTTCTGGGCCGTTTGCACACCGGAAACGGTGAAGAATTTTTCAGCAGTGGCATACTTCTTTGGGCGAGAAATCAACCAGACTCAGCACCTTCCCGTTGGCTTGATCCATTCTTCTTGGGGCGGCACACCTGCGCAGGCATGGACGGAGTCCTCCTTTCTGGAAGATGATGCGGCCCTGCAGCCTTATCAGACAGACTGGCAGAAAATGCTGGTGGATTACCCCGCCCAAAAAACCGACTACGATGCAGCATTAACGAAATGGGAGCAGGCAAATCGCACCAAAACGGAAGGTGCTAAGCCTCCCATCCGCCCAGCGGCGCCCCAAGGTCCGGGAAGTCCAAATACGCCTGCCGGCTTGTACAATGCCATGATTGCGCCACTCACGCCGTATGCCATCCGTGGCGTGCTTTGGTATCAAGGGGAAGCAAATGGCACTGTCAAGGAATCTTTTCTGTATCGCCGCCTGTTCACAAGCATGATTGAAAGCTGGCGGCAGGCTTGGGGCCAAGGCGAATTTCCTTTCTACTTCGTGCAGCTAGCGAATTTCCGCACGAATGGCTGGTGGGCGCTGCTGCGCGAATCGCAAACCCGTGCTCTCGATTTGCGAAACACCGGTATGGCACTTGCCATCGATGTGGGCAACCCTTCCGATGTTCACCCAACGGATAAGCAGACTGTAGCGCATCGGTTAGCTTTGGCTGCACGTGCTCAGACGTATGGCGAAAAGCTGGTGTATTCCGGCCCCATGTATCGGCAAATGACCACCGAAGGCAATGCAGCGAAGCTTTGGTTTGACTCAGTGGGAACTGGCTTGGAAGCACATGGCGGAACCCTCACCGGGTTTGCCGTAGCGGGAGCGAACCAGCAGTTTTTCCCTGCTACCGCAAAGATCGTGGGAAACAATGTGGTCGTCTCCAGCCCGGAGGTACAGGAACCGGTGGCAGTACGTTATGGTTGGGCGGATAATCCGGCCATCAGTTTGTATAACCGTGAAGGGCTGCCTGCCAACCCATTTCGCACTGATGCATGGAAACAGCCCAAAGGCTTACCTATGGTTGCTGCGCCTGCGGGGACACAGTGACGCTATTACCCTGAAGAGGGAGATCTCCAGCGGGAATACACGCCAGAGGCGACTAGCAGGAGAACACCAAGTCCCACAAAGGCAGCCGTCCGATACACGCGCTGTAGAAACCAAATGTCCCATAGGTAAAGCTTGGCCATCACCATGCCGAGCAACACTAAACCGAGCAGGCGGTTTACGGTGGATTGCCGTGTAATGCCGTACGCCAGCGCCAAAATCCCGTAAACGCCAAGCAAGACTGAGCTAAGTGTACTTGCCACATTGCTGCGGTTTGCTGCGGAAAGGTTTTGGTGGGTCCATAGTTCCAGTTCTCGGAGTCCAGCAATGACGAGGCATCCACTTCCAGTGAGGTAGAGAACGCTGTAGAGAGGTGAGCCTTTTCCCGCAAAGCGCGTTGCCGTCATATGTATGGTCGCCAGAAGCAAGGACAACAATACTACCCAGCCCGCATGATGGGAATCTAAGCGCATCCAAGCGACCAACAAGGCTAAAGCGCCGACTTCCGGTACAGGAAGTTTCCATCCTTGTCGCACTGACAAAGCCAGTGCAATCACATCCAACAGAAACACATAAGATGCATCCCCGGCTCCTCCCGTGCTGCCAGGGGAAAGCAGTACAGGAGTCAGCAAAGCGCCTGTGAAACCAATGGTGGCAATCGCAGCATAGCCATAGCGGAAGGAAAGCACTATCGCGCATGTGCATACCGTTAGGAATGCCACAAATGCGGCGGGCTGCGAGAGAAACCCATAATACGCAAAGGCAGCATAGACGGTGATATAGAGTGTGGCGATGCCGCAGCCAGCAACACCCTGCGCCAGAATGCTGTTTCCCCTCCGGGTAATCCATTCCCCAATCCCAATGAGCAGCACTCCAGCAGCAATGCCGGAAAGAAGACGACCCCCAATGCCGATCCACTGGTTCTCTACTGCATACTTGAAGAAGAAAATGATTCCAATAGCAAGCGTCAGTGCCCCTACACGGTTTACCGCGATGAGGCCAAAAACCGATGGGTTTTGAGCGAGACCAGTGGGCGGTGGTGCAGCAGGCAACTCCTGTGCTGTTCTTTGTGCCTCCAGCATGTGTACGCGTTCCTGAAGATGCGCCACTGTTTGCTGCAGGGCTGCTACGTCATCGCGTAGCTGTCCGAGGGAATCCCCGCTGTCCGGCACTCCTCAAGTGTATGCCACGCTTCTGTGCGGTTCGGAGTTAAACATAACATGTCACACCCCGCCATACGCGTTGCGCTGCTTGGATACGGTTATGCGGGAAAGACGTTTCACGCACCGCTAATCGAGGCGGTTCCTGGATTGGAGTTGGCATTCATCTGTTCCAGCGATCAGGGGAAGGTGCATGCGGATCTTCCCGAAGTAACCGTGACCGGGGATGCCAGAAAAGCAGCCACACATCCCGAAATTGATTTGGTCGTAGTTGCCACTCCTAATGAGACCCATGCATTGCTCGCGGAGGCTGCTCTCCGGGCAGGTAAGCATGTGGTGGTAGATAAGCCGTTCACGCTCACGGTGAAGGAAGCGCAACAACTGTCAGAATTGGCACAGGAAAAAGGGCGACTCCTTTCCGTATTTCACAATCGCCGCTGGGACAGTGATTTTCTAGGAGCTAAAGCTGTAAAGGAAAGCGGAACACTTGGTGAGGTGGTGTATTGGGAATCTCGCATGGATCGTTTTCGTCCCCAAGTGCGAGACAGATGGCGGGAACGGCCTGGGCCGGGTGCTGGCCTCTGGTATGATCTTGGCCCGCATCTGATCGATCAAACTGTGCAACTTTTTGGGATGCCGCAGACGGTGAATGCAACGTTTGCCAAGCAGCGAGCGGGATCGCAAACGGAAGATTGGGTGCATGTGCTGCTCCACTGCGGCAAAACAGACATTGTTCTCCACGCATGCTTGCTGGCAGCAGGGCAAACACCCCGTTTCGTCATGCATGGAACAGAAGGTAGCTGGATAAAATACGGCACGGATGTGCAGGAGGCGCAATTGAAACAAGGAGTACGACCCGGCAGCGGGGATTGGGGACAAGACCCGGAGCCTGGAATGACCTACGGAGCAGATGGAACGCTTGCCCGGCTTCCAGTCCCGCTTGGTAGCTACCCCGAATATTACAAAGGCATTCGAAATGCGATTTACGGGAATCAGCCGAATCCTGTAACACCGGGGGAGGCGATAACAGTGATGTCAATACTGGAGACCGCGATCCAATCCGCAAGCCAAGGTTGCACATTGCCGCTTGCAGCGAGTTCACAGGAGACCTCAGCATGGGAGTAGCGGAAGATTTGGCAGCCTTGGCCGTGCAGGAGCGCGAGTTGCGGTTCAATCATTTTGACGAAGAGGTAGCGTGGAAATTTGGCGTTCGCCTCCATGACCTTGCTGTAACACGATGGCTCTCTGTGGTGATTGATATCCGCCGCTTTGGTGGATTTCCACTCTTCTACTGCGCGTTGGGTGGCACTTCGCCGGATAACGCTGAATGGGTGCGACGAAAAAGCAATGTGGTGGCGAGGTTTCATCGCAGTTCCTACGCTGTTGGACTGGAGCTGAAGCAGAAAGAATCTACGCTGGTGCAGAAATATGGATTGCCGGAAGCTGATTATTCGGCGCACGGGGGCTCGTTTCCCATCATTGTTACCAATGCTGGGGTCATTGGCTCTATTACCGTATCCGGGCGCTTGCCGCAGCGTGCTGACCATGAATTAGTGGTAGAAGCCCTTTGTGCAGAGTTGGACTGCGACTATGCGGCACTGGCATTACCAAACAACGGAAGCTAAGCACAATGGAATTACAAGAAGTACGAACCGCACCAGAACCGGACGGCACTACAAGAATCGATCTCCTTACGGATGAAGGAGTGATCGGGTGCCGCTATCATTCTGCTTCAACAGGTGATGCAGCCGTGGTGTGGGTTTTTGGTGCGGGAGGCGGATGGAACGGACCCGCTGGTGGGCTGTACCCTCGCTTAGCCGGGCAACTCGTGCCGGAAGGGGTTTCTTCCCTAGAGGTAGCCTACCGGCATCCCGGTTATCTGGAAGAATCGGTTCTGGATGCACGAATGGCAATCGCTTGGCTAAAACCGAGAAGCGGAACCGTATCGTGATTGTGGGCCATTCCTTCGGCGGAGCTGTCGCAATTGCTACAGCGGCAACTGAACAGAACGTGGTGGCTGTGGCGGCCTTGAGCACGCAGTCCCACGGGGCGGGTGGTGTAACGCGTTCGGCAGAAAGCCAATCCTGTTTCTGCATGGCCAAGCCGATGAGATTTTACCAGACGCGTGTTCGCGTTCTTATTTGCTCGCGTGAAAGGGCCAAAAACCATTCATCTGTATCCAGGGTGCCTGCACGGTTTGGATCAATGCCGTGAAGAGGTAGACCGTGACCTGCTCCAGTGGCTGCGCTCCGTTTTGTAGGGTTTTCCCTGTGCGTTTGTATATAGTGTGAATGTGTTCGTTCCCCGGTTTGTTCCCATCACCCAACGCTTTCCTGAGCGTGCCCTGCCTGATGTGACGCACGCTGTTGGTGATGCACTGGCAGAATCCCAGTTGGAGACCAGGCTTCCGGCTGGAGCGCGCATTGCTGTGGCCGTTGGGAGTCGCGGCGTAGCCAATCTGGCGGAAGTGGTTCGCGCTACGGTGAAATATTTTCAGGAGCGTGGCTACCGACCATTCATTGTTCCCGCCATGGGCAGCCATGGGGGAGGTACAGCGGCTGGGCAGATCGAGGTCTTGGCGAAGTACGGCGTTACGGAGGCGGCGAGTGGTTGCCCCATGGAAAGCTCCATTGAAACCGTCTCATTAGGTCATACGCCCGAAGGCATGGAGTGTTACTTCGATCAAAACGCCTATAGGAGTGATGGTGTATTCCTGATCAACCGGGTAAAATGGCACACCACTTTTGAAGCGCCGATTGAGAGCGGACTCTTAAAGATGGCTGCTATCGGGCTAGGTAAGGTAAAGGGTGCTACTGCCTACCATCAGCATGCTGTTCGTTCAGATCTAGGAACGGTGATTCGCGCGATTGGCCGCCATGTGCTGGCTTCCGGCAAGATTTTGGGTGGGCTGGCGCTGCTGGAGGATGCGCATCACAAAACCGCAAAAGTCGTGGTAGTGCCAAGTGAGCGCCTGGAGCAAGAGGAGGAACAGCTTCTGCAACTGGTTCGTTCCTGGGCTCCGCGCATCCTGTTCCCCAATATAGACATTCTGATTGTGGATGAGATCGGCAAGCAGTTCAGCGGCGCTGGTATGGACAGCAAGATTGTGAATCGCCATCCCTATGGTGCGCCCAACCCTTGGCCGTGGGCTCCGCGCATTATTCGCATATATTTGCGGAGTTTGAGTCCGCTTTCCTATGGCAACAGCATCGGCTTGGGTATGGCTGATTTAATTTCGGAGCGCCTTTACGGAAGCATTGATTGGAACGTGACTAAAGTGAATGCTTTCGCGGCCTCCAACTTTCCAGTCGTCCGTACGCCGATGCGCGCCGCCAATGATCGGGAAGCGTTGGACATTCTATCCAAAGCTGTGGGCAGGATCGATCCCGCTGAAGTGACCTGCGTCCGTATCCAGAACACGCTGGAACTCACCCATTTGCACGCTACGGAAAATTTGCTAAACGGGTCATCGCTTCCTGCAGGTGTAGAGATTGCAGGCGCCGCAGCAACTGCCGAGTTCGATTCCGATGGAAATCTGGTGTAAACGCCCTTACAGATCTACTGCGATTACTTCATGCAGCGCCACACCGGGAACAGCCACGGTGAGCCATCCATCTTTCACCGAGTGTTCTGGCTGCTTTTCTGCCGTGAGTAACTGAACGCGAGTAGGCTTTGCGCCTTCCGGCAACTTCACGCGAACTATTTGCTCGCCAATGGGGAAAATCTCCCGGAACGGCCCTTTCATCATCATGGGATTGGTGATGTTGACCAGGTGAACGGTTATGGATTGTTGCTGACGCCATATCGCTACATCCAGCACGCCATGGCCGTTAATTTCCAGGGGAATATCATCATGCGCTGCCCAGGAAACGGCATTCGCGATCAGCTTGCCGTGATCCATGTCGAGCATGTCCCAGAACATCCGATCCAGGTCGAAGGGAACATATACAATCCGGCTGCGCCCGATTTCCCGCACAAAAATTTCCGGCACGTTCTTGTTGAGATCGCGAGGGTAAACTTCCTCCATAGGTAGATCAGGATAAGGCGCAACAAACAACAGGGGCTTGGCCGGAAACTCTGCTATCGGCTTCACTGGAACGCGATATGCGCCATTTACCATGCGCTGTGCGTCTTCCATGCCCTTCAGTAAAGGATGTGGTCCATTCAGGCGTAAATAAGAATTCAACATCGGGCCTTGCACAGGACCAGCAGCGCTGACCCCAAACAAGTCACCGAGCGCGAAATCTTTCCGGCGTTCCCCGGCTTCGTTGTAAAGAGATGATTCCAGCGTTGCGACCAAGCTGCCGCCACGCTCCACAAAGCGCCGGATCTGAGCGCATTGGTGGTCAGAAAGGCAGGCAACATTGGGCAACACAAGTACCCGAAAGCGGTCTAACTCGGATTCATCCAGTAAATCTTCGTGGACAATGTCATTGGGAATGCGTGCTTCAATCAGCGCATGGTAAATGCCTTTGGAGTGGTCATCTTGCACATAGCCGCGTGTTTTCGCCTCTCCGTAGAAACGCGATGTTTGCTGGGAGTTGATTAAGCCGACAGTCGCTACGGGATAACCAGTGTTGCGAAGGTATTTCTCGTTCTTCCATAGCCACGTGTAGATTTCCTCTACGGGTTGCTCCCAGCGCTTGTCATACAGTGTTCCGGCAAACTTCGCCATCTTCGGACGCAAGCCGTGGGCGGCTCCGGTGTGAACCCACACCTTCAACTCCGCCGGGCTTTGCACAGAATCTTTCCAGCGGTATTTATCGGCAGGTCCTACACTGAAGGTAATTCCAGCAGGGTTGTGACCCAGCACGGCCCGCAGTTCTTTGCCTTTTTTGCCCGCCATCCAGGGAGCAGTTAGGCCATCCCGCCCTTGGTAATCGAGATATAACGTCTTGGCACGCGCGCGAAGCTTGCTCAGGTTTAGCTGGTCGCGTTCTCCACCCATTCCCGGCAGCACAAAAGCGTTAGCGTTGATTTTTTGAATGGAGGCATTCCAGTGATCCCACAGTTGGAACATTCGATCTTCCTTGAACAGGGCATAGCGAGCCCAGCGCGGATCATCCGGCTTGGCTTCCGATGGCAACTCTTCGCCTCCGTACTTTCGGAAGGCCTTGCGACACCATTCGCAGTAACACATGCGCTGTGGAGCCCAACGATTATGATTGAATCCATCCACGCGGTACATGGACTCAATCTCCTTCATCACTTCCGTCATGAAGTATTCGTTGTAGGGGCCAAGCTCGCATGTCAGGTACAGGTTGGGCATGGCCCAGTGAGGCCGCTTCTGCCCCTTTTCATCTGTGCAGATCCATTCCGGGTGAGCCATCGCCGTTTCCGGATAAGTGGCATGGTGGTCAACGCGTGCCGTCACAACCAACCCCATTTTTCGGCAGCCTTCCACCAAATAGCCGAACGGGTCTGAGTTGCCCATCTGCGCGTTCCGCTTGTGGTACGGAATGTTGGTTGGGTAGAACGCCACAATCCCACCGGAGTTCCAGCTTGCCGCATCCACATGGGCACGTTTCAGGTAGTCCAGCCAGAAATCCAGATCCACTTTTCCAGGATCGTCCTGTACTAGGTTCATGGTCAGCCAGCGCATGGCTCGGAAGTACCAATCTGGCGGTGTTACGGATTTCGTTGTGTACGGTCCTGCAGCGCCACGCACGTCGGTAGCTGCTAACGCGGCAACAGTGCCGCCTATCCATTCACGTCTGGTAATCATCAGGACTGTTCCGTTGCTGCATAGGGCAGCAGCTTCTCAGTATTTCATTGTTAATAAAGGAATGCAGCGTCGCGTTGTAGACTGGAGATTCCAAATCACATGACACGTAGAGATGCATTAGGCGGCTTGGCAGGACTGCTTGTTTCGGGTGTAGCAGCATCGGGCGCTCCTACTGGCAAGCGTCCCAACATTCTGTTTGCTATCGCGGATGATTGGGGGCCAGATCACGCCGGGGCATATGGTTGCCAATGGGTCAGCACTCCCGCTTTTGACCGTGTGGCGAAAGCTGGCGTGCTGTTTCGGAATGCTTTTACCTCAAATCCGAAATGCAGCCCGTGCCGTGCCACGATTCTTACAGGTCGCAATACCTGGCAGACAAAAGAAGCCATCAATCACCAAAGCATCTTCCCGCGAGACTTCCCCGTGTATCCCGACCTTCTGGAAAATGCTGGCTACTTTTCCGGCTGCACTGGAAAGGGCTGGGGGCCGGGAGACTACACTTCCACCGGATGGCCCCACAATCCGGCGGGCAAGGAATGGAATGCCGTCAAGATGACAGTTCCTACTTCGGAAATTGCTGCAAACGATTATGCGGGGAATTTCGAGGCATTTCTTCGAGACAAGCCGAAGGACAAGCCCTTCTGTTTTTGGTTAGGTGGCCAGGAACCGCATCGACCATATGAGCCGGGTTCCGGCCTGCGGGCAGGCAAGAAACTGAAAGATGTGCAGGTACCTCCTTATCTGCCGGACAACAAAATTGTGCGGAGTGACCTGCTGGATTACGCGTTAGAAGTGGAATGGTTTGACCGGCACGTCGGGCGTGCTTTAGATCATCTGGAAAAGATTGGTGAATTGGCGAACACCCTGGTCGTGGTTACCTCAGATCATGGGATGCCGTTCCCTCGCGTGAAAGGCCAGATCTTCGAAGACGGGTTTCATGTGCCGCTGGCAATCTGCTGGGGAGAGCGGATTGCACCCGGACGAGTAGTAGAAGACTTTGTGAATGCGCGGGATTATGCCGCTACTTTTCTGGAAGCTGCTGGCGCGCCGCCGAGTGGTACGGTAACAGGCACAAGCCTGCTTCCGGTGTTGCTTTCCAAGCAATCCGGTCACGTAGATGCTACGCGAAGTGTGATGTTGATCGGCAAGGAGCGGCATGACGTTGGTCGTCCGAATGATGCTGGTTACCCCGTTCGAGCGATTCGCACGCCTGAGTTCATTTACATTCGCAACTTCGAGCCGGACCGCTGGCCCGCAGGCAATCCCGAGACTGGCTACACCAATGTGGATGACGGGCCTACCAAGTCGTTTATTCTTTCCCACTTTGATGAGTTCTATGAGCTTTCTTTTGGGAAACGTCCCATGGAGGCGCTTTACTCTGTTAAGGACGATCCGCATAACCTGAAGAATTTAGCTGCCGACCCGAAATACGCCGAGACCAAACGGAAGCTACGAGAGCGCATGGAAGAATTGCTGCGTGCCGAAGGAGACCCGCGCATGTTGGGCCATGCGGATTTTTTTGACACGATTGAATACACCGGTCCAAAAACGCACTCCTACGCCGAGTGGCTGAAACACAACGGCACACAGCACTGAGCGATCTACACGTAAGGAATAAAGGGGGGCGCTATAGTTGGCTTCGGATCGCCTGCTTCCACAATACGCGCAATCAGCCTTTCGCGTAGCTTTTCCGATACTTCCTTGGTTTCAGTCCGCCCAGCGAGATTCACATGCTGAAAC
Organism: Bryobacterales bacterium; assembly: GCA_963791675.1. Classification (GTDB taxonomy): domain Bacteria; phylum Acidobacteriota; class Terriglobia; order Bryobacterales; family Bryobacteraceae; genus JALYXI01. The sequence continues at coordinate 226,145 of CAWBTD010000016.1, read as the reverse complement.
GGATCGGCATAACGGTCGTATAGCATGTACTCGTTGTAGTGCGTACTCCGCTGTTCCCGTTCCGGCACTGCTACTGCATAGGTCCATTGCGGTGTGCGTAAAGCCCGGCCTGTAAGTGACTCGCTAATTTCGATGTAGACTTCGTTCCGCCATCCTTCTGTTTTACGTTGGAGCAAAGGTATTACGCTCTTGCCTTGCATGGTCGCGGGAACTGTTACTCCTGCTGCTTCCAGTAACGTAGGAGCAAAATCCACTTGGCTCACCAGTTCCGGAATTTCCATGGCCCGGTTGAATCCTGGTCCCGCCATGATGAGCGGAATATGAATCGAGCTTTCGTGCGGACTTCGTTTATATTCTGCATTGCGCGAACGAAAGTGACAGGAGTGATCGCTGGTGAACACCACAATCGTGTTCTCTTCCAACCCCTGCTCTTTGAGCGAAGCAAGTAGCGTACCGACTGCATCATCAATGCCAGCTACGCAGCCATAATAACCGGGCAGTTGGCTGGGCCATGTTCCTGGCAAAGGCCGCAAGTCTTGCGGCACCCAAGGATTCGGGTACTTGTTGGCGTAGCGTTTGGGAGGAACAAATAAATCCGAGTCGTTTTGGTGATGCACCTCCAGATAGGAGACAGCAAGCAAAAAAGGCTTGTCCTTTTGCCGTTTCTCTTTCAAGAAACGCACGGCTCGCTCTGTAAGAAAGTCAGCGCGATACTCACCCGAGAAATGCAGAGGGTTGCCGTCACCGTCATACATGTCGCCTTCAAACGGATGGGACGTCAGTTCCAAGGCATTTGCGCCTTCCCAAAAGTCCAGAAACCCTCCCCGGTTTTGACGAGGCACTGGACCGCTCATGCGATCTGTCGGGGTCTGCGCGGAAAGGTGCCACTTGCCGATGTAGTTCGCCGTATAGCCGTGATCACGCAGCAAGCCCGGCAGAGTCACCGCGTCAGGGTGCAATCCCAAGGCGTTCTTCCAGACTCCATGGCGAGGAGGATATTGACCCGTAAACATACAGGCTCGCGCAGGAGCGCAAACAGGTTGGTTGGAGATGGCCTGCCGGAACAAAACCCCTCGCCGGGCCATGGCATCCAGGTTCGGAGTCAGGTTCATGGGGTTCATGCCCATGCAGCCCAGCGCATCAGCCCGAAACTGGTCCGAGATGATGAACACAATATTCGGCTGGGAAGCCCGCGAGCTTTGTCCATTTGCCTGCGCCATCAGACTGGCTGCTGTTGAGGTGGTGAGAAAATCCCTTCTGGTGGCTGGCAAGGCATTATTCCCTTTTCTTACTGTATGCCTGGTTGCCCGCCGGCTGCGTTACAGAAAAGTAACGCGAACCGGAACCCGGCGTTCCCGCAGTATATGTGATTTCCTGCCCCGGCGTGGCGGCCAGGGACCGAAGCGCGGAATCAGAAAGGGACAAGCCGCCATCATCAGGCACAAAACTCTTGCTGATGGGGTCGTACAGATAACTCGTCACCCTGCCATTTTGCACAAGCTGCGCTACTAAATCACACTCTTTTACCGGAGCTGCGCCATTGAGTGATTTGGAAATGAACGGAGCTGCCGCGCGCTGCATGAGCAGGGCAATGCGCGGCGCAGCCACCGAATGATTGGCGGAAGTCAGCGTGATTTGTTGGCCCACAATCGGAGCGAGATCGGAATCAAAAGCGAGCAAGAACTGTTCCACGTCCCGGCGTGTCGCGTCCGGGTCACTTTGGGGAAAGCCAACGTTGGCTCCTGGTCGGAATACGGAAGCAGTCAAAAAGCGGAACAGCGTATCGGTGGAACCATCGCCGGTAAAGCCGAAACCGCGAATCTGATCGCCGGTGAATCCGCTGTCCGCCTGGTCGAAAAACTTCACAGAAGGCGAGCCAAACATTCCCACTTTTGCATACACGTTTCTGAGGTGAGGAATCTTGACGATCTGCGGAATATTCTCGAAACTCTGGTTGCCTCCGGTACCAAATGATCCTTGCGAAGGGTCCACCACATGGCAGCCGTTGCAGGTAAACGAAGCCTGACCCACCAACTGATCTGCCAATGAATTATTGATGCCGTCCGATGGCCGTGACCCGAAATAGAAATCATGCCCGCGCTGCTGTGCAGCGGTGAAGGAGTTGTCCAGATTGCGAACGGGATTGGGTGGTGGCAGCACTTGCAACTGAAAATCAGCAAAGGCTTGCATTTGATCGGAGGACGGTTGATCCGGGCTGCCGATCAGATCCTGAAAGGCGGGTGCGAAGTTTTGAAAGGACACATTGGAGTCGAAAGCACTGGTGCCTGCCGGGCCGGTGGAACGATCTCCTCGCCAGTGCATCGCGCCGGAGTTACGCAGTCCGCGCATGGTCTGCGTGGTGAAGGGGCCTTTCATGGGATGGAAATCGTCCGCCTTGCCGGAACCATTGATCTGGAAAGGAAGCCCTAATAGCTGCCGCGTGATAGCGTTATTCAAGAGTCCGCCCAAGTTGATGGGGAGCATGCTCTTGGTAACGGCACCGTCCGGATTGCCGAGGTCCCAAGCCAGATCGTCCATGTCGCCAAAGATATGGCAACTCGCGCAGGTTGCTTCCCCATTCCCGGAAAAATGGGTCGCGTCGTATAACATAGACCGCCCTTGCACCACGGACGCAGGTTCGGGATTGGGAAGCGGCGCCCCCGCTATCTCCTGATTGGCGGCAAGGTCGATGACCTTTACGGCGTTATCAAAACGCGTCATTACGTAAAGCAATCCGCGTGATTCGTCCAGCACGAGACCGCTTGGCCCACCGCCGCTGACCGGAATATAACGGCTGCTCCCAGTGGCGGGGTCAAAGGTATCGTCTTCCAGAGAAGCGGTGGAAAAAACACTGACTTTGCTGGAGCCGAATGCAGCCATGTATAGAGTCTGGCCATCGCCGGTGAATGCCATTTCCAGAGGCGTAGCAAGGCTATGAGTGGCGGCACTGGAGTCAAAATCCGGCGAGCCGGCCAGCTTGGAATAATCCAGGTGTTTATTGAGATGACGCGGCAATACGTTCGAGTCAGAAATCACCGTAATGCGCGTTTCGGCAAGATGTCCTTGCACGGTATGCCCCGCGTAGTTGCCCGGACCTTCAAAACGGACATTGTTGATTGCTTCCGTATTGGTGACATACACGTGGCCATTCACCGGGTTGGCGGCCATATTGAACAACGTGGTGCCGACATGCGCGAAAGCGGCCGTTTGCGTCAGCGCATTGGCGTCTATGGAGAACACATCCGTATCAGGGAGGCTGAAGCGCACGGAGCGATCCCAGGCGCGATGAAGCTCATCTTCCCAATGCCCGGTATTGTTGTTGAATTTCACAATCAGGCCCGTTTCCGGAGCGGGGTTGCCTTGGACGTTCGTAGGCGGTCCTGGATTTCCGCCCGGGCTGGTGGTGCCGTCAGATAGCTTACAAGGCTTGCTCGGGGAAAACCCGCTGCAAACTCTTCCTTGCATCACAGTGGTAGTCTGATTCCCTGTTTTGAAACCCGCGACATAGACCGTGCTTCCGTCCGGGCTGACGGCCAGCGCGCGTGGCGTATCGGTGAAAAAACTCATGATGCGCAATGGCGTGCCGCCCGCGCTGTTGCCCAGGTTTGCCGGATCGAATACCCACACATCTGCGCGCGGAACGCCGGGCGTGGTGAATTGTGGGTCACCAGCGCCGGGAACATCGGCAAGAGCGGGATCAGTGCGCTGCTGCCCCCGATGGGCGGTGGTGATAAAAGCACGGGGCGTGTTTCCCGCGAACACGAGATCTCGCGGTTCGTCGCCCACCAACAGCGTTCGGACTACATGCGGGACGTTGCTCACGGAAACAACGCTGATACTGTCGGAGAGGTGATTCACGACCCAGACTTCATTGTTATTTCTTACTGCCACCGCTACCGGTTCCAAACCGACCGGCACACGTGCCTGAAACGTGGGAAGTCCCGAAGCAAGGCTGAAAATCTCCAGCGTGCCGTTTGGTGTGTTTACTGCAAATAACGTCTCCCCATCGGGTGAAATCGCCAGGGGTCGAACTTGCCCACTCTCAAATGCTACGAAAGGAGGACCAGAGGAGGAAGCGGAAACCGAACGGAGAGAGAACGAGCGGATTGCCCAAACAAGGGAGAACATCGCAACAAGGGCCAGAAACCAATGCCGCGGAGATCGGAGCCATTTCAGCCGTATTTCCGGCACGGCTGAACCGGCGCCGACGTTCCCATTCATAAACTGGAATAGTAATCATATCCTTGCTCGGCCCAATAGTCACGAGGCGGCGTGTTTCCGTACAGAATTCGTCCTATCCGTTTGATGTTTTTGATTCCATACTTGACGGGAATCACCAGCCGCAACGGCGCTCCGTGGTCCGGAGTAAGAGGTTTTCCGTTCATTTCATAGCAAAGCAGCGTTTGTGGATGGAGGGCGCTTTGCATATCAAGGCCGACATAGTACTCCTCGTCAGGCGTTTGCATACCTACGTAGGAAGCTTTCCCCGAATCAGGAAAGAAATGTTCCGTGAAATCGCTCAGTCGCGCTCCGCCCCAATGCACAATTGTGCTCCAGCCTTCAATGCATTTGAACTCGGTGGTGTGCTCCACTTTGGGCAATTGCTGAACATCCCCGAGGCTCAAGGTACGGCTCACTCCCCGTTTCCCATATTCCGCCACCTCTAAATGCCAGCTTGCTTCGTTCAGGGGAGAAGTAATCCCAATATCTCCATTGGCGCGAAGAGTTTGCGCCGAACTGGCGGGAAATTCTGGCGCATGGTGACGGTTGCTGAACAAAGCACGGGATGCAATGGACTGGTTGAGTGCGAAAGCGCGACGAAAAGGGCCGGGAATGTCTTGATCGTCATCACGATCCGCCGTCAACCAGAGCCAGCCTCCCAAGCCTGCCAGAGCAGAAGCGCCCAATACCCCAAAGCTCCTTCTTGTGCGACGCGCTAACTCTCTTTCCTCTTTAGGTTTCAGGGGAGAAGGATCGTTATTCATTTTCGACCTCCTTGGGGGCCGCGCTTAGCTCATAACCCGCCACCATGGAACGAAAGTTATCCCAGCCAGCCCGAATTACCTGTGCCACATGAACCACGAAAAACAGGAGGTATCCAACGGTGAGAGCAAAGTGCTCCATTCGTGCCATCTCATACCCGCCAAGCAATGTGGTTAACCAACCAAGCTGCGTAGGTTTATAAATCGCAAACCCGGTGAGGAGGCTTCCCGCACCCATGAGCAAAATACCTAAATAAGCGATCTGCTGCGCCGCATTGTACTTTCCCTGCGGCGGACAGCTTTTTCGCAGCCCGAGGTCATGCAGGGTGACTAACCACGCATCCCTCAAGCTATTCCGCTTCGGCAACAGTTCCCGCCAGTGACCGCTGATCAAGGTAAACAGAACAAACAAAACTCCGTTCAAAGCAAAAAACCACATAAAGAAGAAATGAAACGCGATTCCTTCCGCCAAGCGGTGATCCATGTTCACAGCGCCCAGTAAATCTCTGGAAAAGAAGTGGAACAGCGTCAGCTTTCCCCACCCGATCCGATACACGTCATGCGCCCAGTAGATCAGCAAACCGCTCCAGATCATAATGAACAGCAGGGGAAAATTCAGCCAATGCGTCCAACGGGTGAACAACTTGTGTTTGTCTTTGATGAAAATCATCTGTTCCGTGTTCCCTTACACTGGTAATTCGTGGCACAGCCTTGGAAGTAACGGTGATTGCAAACTTTTTCTGATCGCAAAGCAATGATGGAGCCAAGCTCCCAGGCTGACCCGAAGTGGCACGAGTGCTCTTTGGAGCAACTTATGGCGCATTATCAAGCTGCCAACATGACGGCAGCAACCGAGTTGATCCAGAGGGTAAGCCCAGCATTGTTGCGTTACTTTCTTTTGCAACAATCCACCCGTTCAGAAGCAGACGATCTTGTGCAGGAAACCTGGCTTCGTATCCATCGCGTGAGGCATACCTATCGGGCGGGTGGGCCACTGCTTCCCTGGATTTTTGCGATTGCCCGATTTGTTCGCATCGATGGCTTTCGGAAACGGCATCGCATTGACCGAAACGAGCAACAAATGGAGACCCTGCCGGATTACCTACAAGCTCAACCCGAGAATGCTCCCACGCTACCCCGTTTGGAAGAACTGCTTAACCAGCTTCCGGAAAGCCAGCGCGAAATTTTAATCCTGATGAAAGTCACCGGCTTGAGCCTGGAAGAAACAGCTAGGGCAACTTCGCTTACCGTGGGCGCAGTAAAACAGAAAGCCAGCCGAGCTTACGCAAAACTGCGTGCAGTATTGCAGCAAGTGGAGAAACAACAGTGAGCGACAATGCAAACGTGACGGAAAACAAGAGCGATCTGTTCGAGGCTCGCCTTTCGGAACTGCTGAGCCAACAAGCGGCAACTGCATATCTCGACCGCGCAAGAACGGAAGCCCTGCTCACCCGAATTCAAAAGGAATTGCGACCTGCTTCACCCGTTTTGCCGCCTGCGGTTTTTGTAACGGCGTTTCTGGCCATCTTTTTTGTTTGTGTCATCGTAAGCTCTTCCTGGTTGGGTACTTCCGGCTGGCAAGTACGAACCGTTTCACAACGAACTGCCATGTTTACCGTACTGGGCGGGAGCGCTGTTGTGCTTGGTACTTCCCTTTCCCGCCAGATGTTTCCGGGAAGCCTTGTGTGGATTACGCCTCGCGCAGTTCAGCTTGGCCTTCTGTGCCTTATTTTTTTCGTGGTGGTCAGCTTATTTTCGCTTCAGCCGGAATCTAACTTTTTTCTGAGCTTTCTGAAGTGTTACTCCCTGGGTCTATTTGTAGCAATCTCGCCTGCTCTGCTTTGTTTCTTTGTGCTCCGAAGGGGAGCCGTATTATCGGTAAACACAGCCGGAGCGACCACCGGTCTGCTGGCCGGCTTAGTGGCGCTAACCGTACTGGAGATACACTGCCCTATACTGGACCAGCGGCATATTTTGCTGGCTCACCTTGCGGTTCCCCTTTCTACAACCATTCTCGGTATGCTGTTCCGTTCTTCGCGCAGAGAACTCGCTGCCAAATCGTGACTTTTCGCCATGTTGGCGCGAATTTACAATCGAGTGGAGAAACACCATTTCGTAAGGAGAACTTAAAGATCAGAATGAAAATCAGCCTCCTATGCTTCTTTGCCATAGCCCTGCTTGGTTGGCAGGCTAAACCGGCAACCAATGAGGTATCCCCTGCCCTTGGGCGTACGCCCGTGGTGTTGGAACTGTTCACGTCAGAAGGTTGTTCAAGCTGTCCTCCCGCAGATCGTTTTCTTCAATTGTTGGATCAACAGCAGCCATTTCCTAACGTAGAGCTGATCGTCTTGAGCGAGCATGTGGATTACTGGAATCAATTGGGATGGAAAGATCCTTATTCGGCAAAATTGTTCAGTGCGCGCCAGGAGCGTTACATGGATCAGTTCGGGCGGGATAGTGTTTATACGCCGCAATTAGTTATCGATGGGAAGTTTGAAACTTCTGGCAATAGTCCGGACCAAGTGAAAACGTATATCGGGAAGTCGGGCCAAAGCAGGAAAGTAGAAGTTACGTTATCCAAGATTGCGATGAGCGGCAAGAACCTCCGATTCCACGTATCCTCTGCAGTCTTACCAACGGGCATTGCACGAGCAAATGTGGTGATTGCTGTAGCGCAAGATCATGCGAGTTCCGATGTGCAACGGGGCGAGAATGCAGGGCGCTCGCTCAACCATGTGGCAGTGGTGCGGACCCTATCTTCTGTTGGTATCTTGTCAGCAGGTACACCTTTTGCAAAGGATGTAACCCTGACCCTCTCTGATCAGGCTTCCCAATCTTCCCAATCCATTCGGTTGATAGCGTTTCTCCAAGATTCAAAGTCACAAGCAATTCTGGGAGCAGCGCTGAAGAAGTTGCCTTAGCAGACTAGGCGAGTAACCGCTTTACGCGGCTCTCTACCTCTGCACGCGCTTTGTTTTCCGGGATGAGCTTATTCAGCAATCCTAGATCAGCATCTATGGTGAGTTCCTTATCCGTTACCTCTACCGTCCCATGAATCGGATTTTTCAGCAGGCTCATTTTCGCGGTGAGGGCAAATGTAAGAACGGAGCCGTTCCAGCTTTTGTGGCTGTCGCTGATTTGGACCGGTCCTATGGGTAGTCCCTTGAATACGTCGTCAAACGCTCGATCCACCGCTTGAATTACCTCCTGTTTTGTTTTTCCATGGGTCACTGTCAGTTTCATGGGAAATGCGAGTTTCGCGTGCTCCAGTCCCCTTCATTGTAAGCATTTCACTGTTACTAAGCTCACCATGGGAAGCCGGAAGATAGCTCAATCGTGCTACCACGGCGTAGTATAATCAGGATCGCTTCGGGTAGGTGCAGTAGTGACTGACTGGCCTGGCCTGCGCTGTTTTCCATTTCCTTGCAAGTCTCTCCGAAGGCTCCGCCGCCTTCATTTTGCCCGGCAACGCAGCCGACAACAATCTTGAGGATAGCCACTACATGAACCTGATTCGCGGAGCTATATTTGTCTCCCTTTGCCTTTCCAGTGCCGTAGCGCAAGAAGCGTCATTATCCGGAACCGTGCATGATAGTACGGGCGCTAACGTTCCGGCAGCAACCGTGAAGATTACCGGAAGTAACACAGGCATTTCCCGTACAGTGCAAACCAATGATGCGGGAGTATACGACCTGCAGTTTTTGCAACCTGGACGTTACAACCTTGTCATTACAGCAAGCGGCTTCAAGAGCCTGACCCGTACCGATCTGGAATTGGAGGTTGCTCAAAAGGCACGACTCGATTTCACGCTGGAAATAGGCAGTTTGCAGGAGAACATTGTCGTGACAGCGGGAACGGAGGCAATTCAGACGGAATCCGCAACTCTTGGTGCCGTCATTGATAACAAAAAGGTCGTGGAAATGCCGCTAAACGGCAGGCAGTTCTATTCTCTAGCTTTGTTAACTCCTGGCGTGTTACCCCCTACACAGGGTTCCAGTCTGAGTTTTCGTGGTGGTCTCAACATTGCCGGTTCCAGTGAAACTTCCAACAACTTCACACTAAATGGAATTGCAAATAATGATCCTGCGGTCTTTGCACCCAACTTCCGTCCTTCCATTGATGCCATCGCAGAATTCAATGTGCTCACCGGCGTGTACCCAGCGGAATATGGATATGGTTCTGGAGGACAAGTGATTGTGACCACAAAATCCGGCACGAACCAAGTGCACGGCACCGTCTACGATTTCTTGCGGAATCAGGTGATGGATGCCCGAAACTACTTCTCCCCTGCCGGGCCGCTTCCTTCTTTTAAGCGCAACCAGTTTGGGGCCACGGCTGGAGGACCGATTATTCGGAACAAGACCTTCTTCTTCTTCAGTTATGAAGGGCTGCGATTAGGGCAACAAGTCAGCGCGGTAACCACTGTGCCGACAGTGGCCATGAAAGCTGGAGATTTCAGTTCCATTCTCGCCGTAAAGCGAATCACAGATCCTACAACAGGGGCAGCGTTTCCAGGCAACATCATTCCCCCCAGCCGGATCAGTCCCGTAGCGCAGGCCTTGCTGGCCTATTATCCAAATCCTACTTACCCGACTGCCTTTGGCGTACTTCCTTCCAATAACTACATCTTCAATGAGAAGCGCACGGAAAACATGAACGAATACAGCCTGCGCGTGGATCACACATTCGGCACAAAAGATTCTTTATATGCAACGTTGAATTATTTTGACGATCCTTCCTATGAACCATCTAACTCTCTTTGTGGAACCAAAGTTTTGCCTTTATTCGGTTGCACAGTGGGAAACTTGGCGGAGGTTTATGGAATCACGTACACGCATATTTTTACGCCGAGCGTGGTGAACGAAGCCCGCGTGGGGTATACCAGGGCCGTGCAGCCGCGAGTGGGTGAGGACAGCGCGATTAACTTCTGGGGGCCGTTTGGGGCAGTGCCCACTTTAACGCCGTACCCGGGTAATCTGGGAGTGCCGAACACCGCAGTCACAGGCTATGCCTCACTCGGCAGTGCCACAAATATCCCTCAGAGCCGCACAGACAACATGTGGGATTGGAACGATTCTGTTTCCATTACGCATGGCAAGCACACGCTCAAGATCGGCATGGACATTTACCACTTCGCAACCAACAACATCCTGGTGTCTAACGGACGCGGAGGTCTTACCTTCAGCAATACAAGCCAAGGCCCCACCACCACATACGGGATGGCTGACTTGTTGCTGGGTTTACCGGCCAGCACATCCAACTCTCCTTACCAATATAAGTTCTACGTGCGTACCGCTAACATCTCGGCTTATCTCCAGGATACGTATAAGGTGACTCCCACGCTGACACTAAACCTGGGCTTGCGTTGGGAGTTAAATACTCCGCCTGTGGACCATTCCGGGAAACTCACCAGCTTCGATCCGGTGAAAGGCATACCCGTTACGCAGGGTAGCGATGGGTTCGGAGAACATGTCTTTAACTTCGATTGGCACGATTATGCCCCGCGTCTCGGCTTTTCCTGGCAGCCGTTCCATGATGCGAAAACCGTAGTGCGAGGCGGCACTGGAGTTTTCTACAACGCCTTCAATGTGTATAACGGCCTTTCCGGGATTTATGTCGGTTATCCCTACAAGGTCAATAACACGTATACCTCCAGTCTTGCTCAACCGGTCACTCTGGCGAATCCTTTTCCGAGCGCGAATGCAGTAACTGCGAACAGCCTGAGCGGCGCGAACAAGGATTTCCAGAACCCTCGCGTATTCGAGTGGAGCCTTGGCCTCCAAAGAGCACTCACCACTAATTTGCTTTGGGAAGCAACCTATTTTGGCTCAAAGGGAAATCATCTGGAAACCACACAGAATATCAATCAGCCCTTGCCGGGAGTAGGCACGCCTGCCCAAGTGAATGCGCGTCGCCCGTACCCTGCTTACGGCACCATCAGCTTTTACCAGTGGAATGGAGATTCGCACTACCATTCGCTTCAAACCAAGCTTCAGCAACGTTTTGGCAATGGCTTATCCTTCCTTGCTTCTTACACTCTTGGTAAGTCCATTGATGATACTGGCACGCCCACCAATGCGTATGATCTCTCCACTGCCCGTGGACTTTCTAGCTTTGATGTGCGGCATCGCTTCGTGTTCAGTCCAATTTACGAACTTCCGTTTGGCTCAGGCAAACCGTACCTTTCTCAAGGGTTTCTTTCCCGAATTGTAGGAGGATGGCAAATCTCCTTATTGTTCCAGGCGCAAACGGGCAATCCTCTCACGCCTACGGTGTCGGGGAACTATAGTAATAGCGGCGGAACTACGGACCGTCCGAATGTTGTCAGCAATCCCAACGACGGCCCGAAAACAGTTGCCCAGTGGTTCAGCACATCCGCGTTTGCTTTGCCGGGCCAATACACTTTTGGTAACGCCGGAAGAAGCATTATTGAAGCTCCTGGTCTGGTCAATTTGGATACGTCCCTGGTGCGGAACTTCCAGGTGCGCGAGTGGCTTCGTATTCAATTCCGTGGCGAGTTCTTTAATACGCTGAACCACCCTAATTTTCAATTTCCCAACGTTGTGGCTGATAACCCTCAGTTCGGAACCATCTCAGGCGCCGCAGATCCGCGCCAGATTCAGTTGGCTTTGAAGGTGATTTTTTAACTACTAAATTCGGTTAAGTTTAGGGTGAGAATCGGTAGCCTTTGCCCCGGATGGTGTGAATGTAACGAGGATTTTGCGGGTTATCCTCCACCTTCTGTCGCAACCAGGCAATATGGACGTCAAGCGTTCGGGAGGCAACTTCGCCGTTGTACTCCCAAACCCTTTGCAGTAACTCTTCGCGAGGAACCACCCTGCGACGATTGTCGATTAAATAGTGAAGCAAGCGCAGTTCTTTGCCGACCAAATTGACTGGCTTGCCATCTTTGAACAGTTCTTCCCGTTCAAAATCGACCGCCACATTGCCAAATCGAAAGCTGCTCACTCCTGAGCGGCTTTCTCTTCCGGTGCGGCGCAACATTGCCTGCACGCGGGCCAGCAACTCGGTCGGTTCAAATGGTTTGGTGAGATAGTCGTCTGCACCAATTTGTAATCCTTCCACGCGGTCTCGTAATTCGGACCTTGCAGTGAGCATCAGAATTGCAAAATCAGCGCCTTGTTCTCGCAAGCGCCGACAAACCTCAAATCCTGTCATCTTCGGAAGCATTACGTCCAGGATCAGTAAATCGAAATGGTTCTCCGAAGCTTTGGCTAAACCTACCTCTCCATCTAATGCTGTTTCCACTTCGTACTCTGCTTCCGTCAGGAGATCCGAAACCGTCATCACCAGGCCCGGTTCGTCCTCGACAAGCAATATTCGGGAACTCACTTCACTGCTCTCCTAGCGCTACAGGAATCCGGACGATAAACTCAGCACCCCTAAACGGTTCACTAACCACGCGAATGCTTCCCCCATGCGCTTCCACAATGGATTTGACAAGATTGAGGCCAAGGCCGGTGCCGTGTATCTGATCCTGTAATGCCCGCTTGCCGCGGAAGAAAGCATCAAACAGGTGCGCTTGTTCACCTGCTGGTATTCCTGGGCCTTTATCCGCAATCCGCACTTCTACCGACTGCTCATTGCCTTCTGATATGGCTTCCGCTTTGATGCCGATCCAGTTGCTTCCATTCAGTCCATATTTGACAGCATTGTCCAACAAGTTCTGGAGTGCATGTTTCAACGCAACTTCGTCCGCAAAAAGCGGTGGCAGCCCAGGTGGAATCTGCTTGTCAATCACTAAATTGGTTGTGGTGGAAGTAACTAAACTGGACCGAAGGCTCTCGTTGAGCAGTGCTTCGGTAGTGACTGGCCGCCGTTCGCCGATGACTCGGCCTGTTTTGACGGTGCCATAGCGCAATACCTGCTCTACCAAAGTTGTTAATTTTTCACTTTCCGTTTGAATCAGTTGCCCGTATTTTTCCACCTGCTCCGGTCGGGTAGCTACCTTGCCGCGCAGGTTAAAGGCAGCAGTTCGAATCACCGTTAATGGGGTACGCAGTTCGTGCGAAACACCGGCAACAAAGTTCATTTGCAGCTCTGCTAACTGTTGTGAGCGACGCGAGAAATGGAGCAATGCAATTACCGTGGCCAGAATCAACACCAGAATACTGGTGGAAGTCGCAATATTTCTCCAGCGTGCTGCAGCCACAAGATCGTCTAAGGAAGTACCTCGATGGTGAACCAGCAATCGCCAGCGTGCCGGCATGGGAGGTTGCGTCGGAGAGCGTCTGGCAAACCCGGAAGGCGGAGGTTCATTTTCTCTGTTGGGAGGAATCGGCCTTTGTGAAGTTTGAATGCGGCTAGTATCCAACAGCCCTACGGAGGCATCTGCTTCATGAAATTCGTTTGTGTTGGCGGATACCAAGTTCATCAGAGTGACGGAAGGATTTGCTGAAGGCACCACCTTTGCGTCATAAGCAGGCATTCCGGAAGAGGCTAAATATTTATCGAACAGAGAGGGAAGAACAGTTGAGCGTAGGTAATCCAGATTTAATTCCAACACTAACCAATCCTCTAAGGGAGGAGGCGGACCGGCTCCGGACGGCTCAGGGTACGGCTCTCTTGGCCGAAAAGGTGGCTCGCCTTGTGGCAATCGGTGCATGGATCCATATAGAGCGAACTCCAGGATTTGCGATTCGGGAGAAATGGGACGTGAGTTAGACCCGTTCGTGAAACGTGCGGTAAATCTGTTCTGAAGATTCCGCCAATCCGAAGGCCATTGCATGGGCACTACCTTGTTTGTTGCGAAATCCATCAGGAATAAGCGCGGGGTCGCATCGTTTGGCTTCACAATTCCAATGCGCCTAAATAGGGGGTCTTTCTTTTCTTTCCATAGCCGGAATCGCTCCGCACATGCTTGTTCCGTACCTAGTTTGTTGATCTCAGAAAAACTAGGAGTAACGGCAGAGCAGGATTCCGCAATTTTTCGATCAAATTCGCCGCTGAGGCGGGCAAGCCCGGATTGTAAAGCTCCATGCAGCCGGTCTCGTTCGGCGACGCTGATTTCCGCAATCCAATGGCTTTGGAGCACTGCGAGCACCGTGCATAGCGTAGCTAAGAGCCCCAATACGGTCCAAGAGAGCCATAAATTTTTGGGGCTGCCGATCCGCATGGTTAATGACTACTGGGAGGCTGCATGGGCGGACCGGGCATTCCCCCGCCACGCGGGCCGAACCCTCCGGGGCCGCGTTTGTTCATTTCCTTTAATTGAATTTTTTGGTCACTCGTCAAAATCTGAGCGAGTTTGGTATTTACCTCCTGCTGAAGTTCGCCCAGGGCCTTCTTTTGCTGCGGAGTCAAATTCAGCATTCCTTGCATAAAAGCGGGTAAGATCTCTCCTGGTTCCGATCGCATGTCAGGTCCTCTTCTTCCCGGCCCTCCGCCAGGACCACCGGGACCGCCAGGAGGCCCACTAACAAAAGTGGCAGATTCCCGAGCATACAAAGCAGTAAGCTCCTCTTTCGTGACTACTCCATCCTTGTTCGTGTCTGCTCGATCAAACAACCGAATCAACCGGGCGTCGGTAACTTCTTTTCGAGCGAGCTTGCCGTCATGATTGTTATCGAAACTCATCATCTCGGCAACGAAGCTGTCCGCCGTGACTTGCGCTCGTGAGGGACCACCACCAAATCCCGGAGGTTGCCCCAGGCACACGCCGCTGGCGAACAGGAGGAACACAACCGAGTTCCGATGAAAGAAAAATTTAAGCATCGAATCTCTTTGCTCTCTGTTCCTCTCGATGCTTAGCGGAAAAGTTCCGTTCGTCAGGAGTACGACCAATCACGATATCGAAGTGGACAGCCAGCTCTCCGATTTTTGAACCGGCAATGGGAGTAAAATCCGCCAGAACAAGTTCACGGTCTACCGGGTTGCGCAATTCGCCCAACACACCATCACGGGAATTCATGGGATGGCCGTTTACAAAAATCTGAGTGGTGAGCAATTCGCGCTCTCCCTTCTTTACTTTTACATGGATGTGCGGGCAGCGGTTTTCATACGGAATCGGCTTGACGGTACGAAAAGCATACTCGCCAGTGGAGCTAGTCTCAAACCGGCCAAAGCCTTGAAAGTTCTTATCCTGTTTCTCTTTGTTGGGCGCACGGCTGTTGATGTAGACGCCGCGACTATCCACTTGCCAGATTTCCATCACTGCGTCTTTGATGGGGCTGCCGTTTCGGTCCAGGATGCGTCCCGTCAACCGGGTAATCTCGCCAACCGCTGGTGTAATGCTGTTGTTAATCACCAAAAGGTCATTATCCGTATCAAGTGGCAAGTGATCCGGATAGTATGGGCCTTCCGTTAACGGTGGAGTGTTCTTTAGCTGCTCGGCGAATAGCCCTGGAGTGGTGAACAATGCTGCTCCCAGGCCCCCAAGAAAGAAACGGCGACTGTGACCAGAAATAAGAGATTCCATCTGCCTGAGACTCCTGATTCAAGTTGGTATAGGATCTTACTTCCCACGGTATCTCGCAATCAGGAATGATAAAAGACCTCCGCCCCACATTTAACAGAAGTTTACACAGGCAATCCTATGGAGCAGCCTACAGTGTTGATTTCTGTAGGGGATTGGAAGCATCCAGGTTCGGATGTTTTAAGTGAAAGCCTGATGCATCCTGGTAGGCTTTGCTCAACGCAAGTACTTCGGTTTCCATGAAAGGCCGCCCGTAGATCGTCAGCGCCGTTGGTGTACCAGCGTCCGTGAAGCCATTCGGCACGCTGATAGCCGGGTATCCGGCTGAGTTTGCCATCGCAAAGTGCCGTCCCGTAACGCTTCGCCTTGCGCCGTTTGGAACTGGAACTGCCCCAGGCGTTGCACCTTCTGAGGGCGCAGCGCCACCTGGGCCACGGCCTCCGCCACCACCCGAATTGGCAGGTACCAGATAGACGTCTACGTCCGCAGTTGCTTCCGCCAGTTTCATCATCATCATGGTTCTGGCACGTTGGGATTGCAGGTACTCCACGGCGGGAATCAAGCGACTAGAGCGGAAGCCGTTGCCTCGGCTTGGATTAGTCATTAGCTTGTCACGGCCTGTGCGAACCAGTTCGTCGAAGAATACGGCGGATTCTACGCCAAATCCCACGGCGTCATTGGGAGCATCCAGGAGTTTGACGGGAACCAGCTTCATTCCTAAGGCTTGCATTTGCGCAAGTGCTTGTTCCTCGTTCTTTTTGGCAACAGGATCTCTGGTTTCGTCAAAAGCGTCTTTGAGGTAACCGACTCGCAGCTTGTGAAGTGGGAAGCGGGAATTCCAGTTGAAGGGGATATCGGAAACACTCATATCCAGATCATCTGGTCGCGCAATTACGCTCATCACCAGAGCGCAGTCTTCCGAATAACGGCAAAGTGGCCCCAGTCGATCCTGTGTCCAAGAGAGCGTCATCACTCCGTGCCTGCTGACTCTTCCGAACGTAGGGCGGAGGCCGGTGACACCGCAGCGGGCTGACGGACTCAGAATAGAGCCGCTGGTTTCACTGCCAATTGCAAACCCCACAAGACCAGCAGCAGTGGCAGAACCAGGACCAGCCGATGAACCGCTGGAACCTTCCGCAACGTTCCAAGGATTCTTGGTTTGTCCGCCAAACCAGCGATCTCCCGTGGCAAGCTCTCCGGACGTGAGCTTTGCCAGCAACACCGCCCCTGCATCGCGAAGCATTCGCACCACGCTTGCTTCTTCGTCCAGAACTTGTTCCTTATATGCGCCTGATCCCCATGTTGTCTTATAGCCTTTTACCGCAATGATGTCTTTTGCACCCCACGGAATTCCATGCAAGGGACCTTTGTGCTTGCCAGAGCGGATTTCCGCATCCGCCTGCCGTGCCTGCTCCAGTGCCAGATCATCCAAGAACGTGACTACGCAGTTGAGCTTCTCGTTGTATCGGTGCAGCCGGGCCAGATACATCTCCGTCAGCTCCACCGATGTTACCTGCTTGGTTCGGAGTAGTTGTGACAACTGCGTGATAGGCCAGAAGGCAGCCTCTTCCAAATTGGCGGGGCGATGGACACGCGGCGAGCTGAAATGAAGGGGTTGTCGCGTGCGATCCACCTTCATGCCAGGCACAATGGCGCTGAAGTAAAAAGGCGGTGCTACATCATTCGGAATGTGAAGTTTGCGGATTTCTTCATACCGATTCAGGTTTTGATTCACCCCTTGCAGCATGGCTTTCTGGTCTTCGTCGCTGAACGAAAGACCGGAAATAGCTAGCGCATCGCGAAGCATTGCTTCCGTGATCGCTGGAGCGCCATTCTGTTGTGCTTGTGACCACAACACTCCCGGCAGAAGGGTTCCTCCCAAGCCGAGGCCAGAGAAAAAGCCTAAAAATCGACGTCTGGTTTCATCAGTGATTTGCACGAAAACAACCTCCATGGACAGTCGAGCGCGTCACATGGGGCTCGAAAATGTTGATGTTCGAACTATTTTAAACGGAATCCGCTCAGAGTACACTAACCAACAATGCGCTTCTTTGTTTACCTGCTCACAGCGTGCCAATTCTTCTGCTTCTCTATTGTCAATGGCCAGAATGCTTCCGCTCCCGCTTCTGTACAGCATGAATTGCGGATTCCCAATTTCAAAACGGAAAGCGGTGTCATTCTACCGGAAGCGCGAATCGTGTACGGCACATACGGACAACTTAATGCGGCGAAAGATAATGCCGTGTTACTGCCCTCTCATTACATGGCGAACTACCATGGGTATGAATGGTTGATCGGGTCAGGACGCGCCTTAGACCCTGAAAAGCTTTTCTTAGTATCCACCGAACTCTTCGGCAACGGTCGATCTTCTTCCCCCAGCAATACGCCTGAGCCCTTTCATGGGCCGCGTTTTCCTGTTACCACCATCCGCGACAATGTCCAAGCGGTTCATACGCTGTTGGTGGAGGAACTGAAGATCACTCACCTGCGAGCCATTGTAGGTTTTTCCATGGGTGCGGAACAAGCGTTTCAATGGGCTGTCAGCTATCCCGTTTTTGCAGACCGCATTGTTGCCACGTCCGGCACTGCCAAGTGCTACCCGCATGGCGTGGTTCGCCTGGAAAGCCAAATCGCCGCAATCACTGCGGACCCTGCGTTTCAGGGCGGAGATTACAAAACTCCCCCAGCCAAAGGATTGGAAGTGTTTGGCACTGTGTGGGCGGCTTGGCTGTATTCCCAGGAGTGGTGGCGGAAAGAATTGTGGCGGGATTCGCGTCCGGCTGGAACTACCTTCGAGCAAGTGCTGGATCGTTTTCGAACCCGCTTCATTCCTGGCGCGGATGCGAACAACCTCCTTCTTCAGTGCCGAACCTGGGAACAGCACAACGTCGGTAAAACCCCTCCCTTTAATGGGGATGTGGAACTGGCTTTGAAATCCATCAAAGTCCCTCTGCTTTATATGCCTTCCGAAACCGATCTGTATTTTCCGGTGACGGATGCTCGCTACGAGTCAGCTTTTATTCCCGGTGTTACGTTTCAGCCGATTCCTTCCTTATGGGGACATACAGCGGGAGCAGCCAGTAACCCTGCCGATGGGAAATTTCTGAATGAAAACATCGGCAAATTTCTCGCTGCTTCCCGCTGAAAAAGAAGTAACTGATCTTAAAAGTTCAGCTTCAGAGCCAGTTGGAGAATGCGCCCCGTCGTATCCAGCGTCGAGGTGATATGGCCAAAGGTGGACGTGCTGATATTCGCCTGGGGATTCGCGAAAATAGCATTATTGAACAACTTAAACGCTTCCGCACGGAACTGAACACTGCCAGCCTCGCCCAGGAGGCGTGGAATGCGCACCACCTTTGCCAAGGATAGGTCAAACCTTTGCTCGGATGGACCATGCAGAATGTTGCGGCCAACAATCCCGAACAACGATCCCACACCGGTATCGCCTGTTACACCGTTGTTGCCGATCATGTAGGTGCCTGAGCCAGAACCTTGTTGAGGCGTAGCGTTGGTCAGAAGGGTTCCCGCTGGGAGGTTGGGAACAGCCGTAAAGCAGGCAGCGTTGATGTAATTGTTCAGGTTCTGCTGCGTTGACCCTGGGGTAAGCAGGTTGGTGCACGAACCACTGTTCGCGCGGATGGATACGGAACCATTCAGACCGGCCAAACCAGCACCTGTGGTGCTGGTAATGGAAAAGGGCAGTCCTGATTGCAACGTGTAGACACCGCTCAGGCCCCACCCGCCCACCGTATGTCCTAACCAGCCCGTCTTTGGTCCGGGAAGATCCCATACTCCGGTAAACACAAGGCGGTGCGGTTGGTTAAAATCCGAAACGCCTCGGTTCGTATTCGGAAGCAACTGATTATTGCTGAAGCTATCCAGGTCGGAAGTGGAAGGCCCGGAATCGTTATCCGTAGAACGAGAGAACGTATAGTTCATCTTGAACTGGAAGTTGTTAGCAAAGGCATGACTCGCGGAAAGAATGAACCCGTTGTAGTGAGAATAGCCTTGATTGGTCACTAGGTTTAAGCCGGAGGGCGAGAAACCCGGCACTGGAACTCGAATACTCGCGTTGGCATTCGAGTTTTGAATCACCGTGACTCCGTTCGTTTGCCCCGTCCCTGCGATAAGCGCATTGTTATAGACCAGCGGGTTGGAAGAGTTCACCAGCAATGCTTGGTTCAGGCTTGGCTCTACCAACAAATGAATTCCATGGGTGCCGATATATCCGGTTTCCACAATCCACCCGTGGGGAAGCTGATACTGAACGGTCAGGTTGTACTGCTGCACATAAGGGGTTTGAAGGTTTCGTGAAAAGCCGTACAGCGATTGGGAGACTCCGGCGCTTCCATCTGCATTTACAAAAATAGGAGCACCCGCAGAAGTGTACCTTCCGCTAAACTGGCCAATCACCGGAAGAATGGGGAACTGGCTCGGTTGCGGTAAATTCGAAGGCCAGGGATTTGCCAGAACGCGACTGCCGACCACAGCGGTGCCGGATGCCAAGTATTGTTGTACCCAGGGCGGCGAAGCAATCAATTGCAACAGAGTCTGACCCGAGGTTCGGACATAATAAATGCCGTAACCACCACGTACGGAGACTTTTCCGTTTCCTAAAGGGTCAAAGGCAAAGCCGATGCGTGGAGCAAAATTCTTTTTGTTGTCGTTTAAAAGGGTAGTGTTGCTCACGCCAGGAGTGCCAAACCCTTGCAAGGATGCCGGGGACACAAACCCAGCCTGAACACAGCTTCCCCCGCCTGCCGCGACGCACGCTGCGGAAACCAGGCCGGGGTCAAAGTTGCCGACCTTGCCGTTCAGATCATAAGGAAAACCAAGATAGTCATAGCGCAGACCAAGATTCAGCGTGAGACGCCGGAACACGCGGTAGTCATCCTGCGCAAACGCTACAAAATCCTGGGCGCGATAGTTCCGTTGAAACGAGCCGACATCAATCTGGAGCCGGTTCGGCGTGCCAGTAAGAAACGAACCGAAATCCGGAAAACTCATGCTGCCCCGAGTGGCGTATTCGTTATCCACATTCCAGGCATAGCGGCGAGATTCCACGCCAAAGCGCAAGCTATGTTTGCCCTTGGTCCAAGAGAGCGTATCGGCAATGGTGATCGATGTGTTGCCACCCGATTGGAAGCTATTCACGCCAATACCGCCGAAGCTCAGCAGACCGGTAATAGAGAGAGCCGGAATTCCAGGATACGTATTTCCGTCCCACTTTGACATGCCAATATCACCCACAGTTACGTTTTCTGTACTGAGCGTCCCTGACTTGATATTGGTGTACCCTGCCCGGAATTCGTTGAGTAGATGAGAGGTGAACGTATGCGTATCAGTAATGGCTCCGTGATTGTTTTTTACTGGACCATTCTGCCCTTGCCCTAAGCTGACACCTCCGCCGGTAGGGGTAAACTGCGTGACATTAGCATAGAAGAATTGAACGCCGAGATGATTGTTGTGAAACAGGGTTCGATCTCCCGAAACGGCTACATGATCTTCGTTGTAGATCGTGGGAAGAGAAAGCACCAGAAGCCCGATGCTGCCGATACCATTACAACCTGTTACGCCCTGGCAAGAGCCACTGGGATACAAAAGGCCGTTATATGGACCTTTCTGGTTCAGCAAGTTCACGGCAACAGGATCAATTAACGAAGGGTTAATCCCAAATGCAGCGCCCAAAGTTTCCGCTGTTCTTACCGCGGGCAATACAGGTTGTGATCCGCTCACCAAGCTCGAAACGCCGTTCTTCTGCCGCGTTCCCTGGTAAGAAAAAAACCAGAACGTTTCTTTCAGCTTTGGAACCGGCCCGCCAATCTGACCGCCGAACTGATTTTGGAGCAAAACAGGCACTGACTTCCCTTGGGAATTCGCGAAAAAATCATTCGCGTTCATGTCGTTGCTGCGGAAGAACTCGAACAGCCCACCGTGAAAGTGATCTGTGCCGGAACGCAGCACCACGTTGATGTTGCCGCCAGAACCGCGGCCCTGGCTGGCATCATACATGCTTGTGCTGACGCGAAACTCGCCTACGGCGTCTGGGTTTGGAATAGGTACGGAACTGAGGTTATTGCTTCCGAAACTATTCGCATCTACGCCGTCAAGGACGAAGTTATTCGCTGTTCCGCGAGATCCGGCAACGTTCAGAATTGGTGATCCACGGCCCACGGTAGCAGCACTCTGAATCCGCGCCGAAACCCCAGCCTGCAATGTTGCTAAATCTAAAAAGTTGCGCGTGGGCAGGGGAATGTTTCTCACCTGCGTTCCTGTGATCACGTCGCCTGTGGTCGCCGTGCGGGTGTCCACTGTTTCCGCAGCCTCATTCACCGTGGTGATAGTGGATACCTGCCCAATGCGAAGCTTTACGGGTGCGTTTGTGATTTTTGTGATCTCCACAGTGACGCCGTCGAGTTCCGTGGATTCGAAGCCTGGAGCTTGAATTTGAATATTGTATTTTCCAGGAGTTAGCAGAGGGAAGACAAATGTACCATCTGCCTGTGTAACGTTCTGAACAGTTGCGGCAGTGCCGACATTCACCAGGGTTAATTTGGCATTTGAGACAGCAGCATTCTGGGGGTCGGTAACCGTGCCTTGGATCGCCCCTGTGGAGGAACTGATTTGGGCTTGGACGCAGACCTGGAACAGGGCAATCGTGAAACCAAGAAAGATTGCTCGCTGTACGTTGATTAAAAGCCGGTTAGGGCCAGAAAAAAGTGGCGCGATTTGAAAACGGAGATCAATCATCTGTTTTACTCCCTTGAAATTGGAAACAGACAGGGTAACGGTCTAGCAGACCAAGCTAGTGTCAAACGAGGACGGATCAGGATCTGGCTCACTGGAGCCTGAAGCGAGATGAAGCAATAGGTACCATAAATAAGGCCCCATCACAAGGTGCAATTGCTGCTGATCTGTGTTGATATGCTGATCTAAGCTATGTCTTGCCTGAACCGTGTTCTTCTCACAGCTTCGCTGCTGTTCCCTGCCCTCGCTTCCGCCCAACTCGTAGATGAATTTGCGCCTCCTAGAAGCAATTGCTGCCTTGCTTCCACTGCCCAGACGCTGGCAAATCAGCTTCAAGACTGGAACCAGTTTGGCCGCTATCATGCGGAGAATGAAAAGCTAAAATCACAACCGGCAGAAGCTCAGCGAGTCGTGTTCATGGGGGATTCCATCACGGATGGATGGAAGCTGAGCCAATACTTTCCGGGCAAACCTTATGTGAACCGGGGTATTGGCGGGCAAACCACGCCTCAGATGGTGGTTCGCATGTTTGAGGACGTGATCAATCTGAAGCCCGCAGCCGTGATTATTTTCGCGGGAACAAACGACATTGCGCGCAACACCGGTCCGGAAACATTGGCCATGGTAGAGGAAAATTTTCAAATGATGGCAGAACTGGCGACTGCGCATGGAATCCGCGTGATTCTGTGCTCGGTGACTCCGGTAAGCGACTACGGTCCCCGAAAGATGACCGATGGACGTCCACCGTCCGATATTTTGAAGCTGAATACTTGGTTGAAAGAGTATGCTGCCAAGACGAATGCCGTTTATGCAGACTACTTCAGCGCAGTGGTAGACGACAAAGGGATGTTGAAGGACGGCATTTCCCGAGACGGACTACATCCGAATGAAAAAGGCTACGCCTTGATGGTTCCGGTGGCAACCGCAGCCATTCAGCAGGCTCTGGCCAAGTAAGTAAGCTACTCGAGCCTTTAGGCTCCGAGATCCTGGTCCTTTGTTTCGCTGATAGCAAGTAGTGCAAGCAATGTTAGTGCTGCGGAAGCGGAAAGATAATAACCCACATACGGCAGTCCGTAGCTCTTAGCAAGCGACGTAGCAATATAGGGAGCCAGCGAGGCTCCCAGAATACCAGCGAAGTTAAAGGCCAGGGAACTGCCCGTATAACGCACAGATGTGGGGAACAACTCGGAAAGAAGGGTGCCAAGTGGACCATAAGTAAGCCCCATCAAAGCGAGACCTACCGCCATCATTGCCATTGCGCCCGTAGTGCCAGCCGCAAACATAGGTGCTAACACAAGACCAAAAAGGCCGATCAATACGGTAATGGAGATCATAACCCGACGGCGGCCACGTTCCGCGAGCATAGCCGAAATGGGAATGGTCAAGGCAAAGAACGAAATATCAGCTAGCTGCATCAGCAGAAATTTCTCGCGGCTGTATCCGAGTTTGCCGGTTCCCCAGGCAAGCGCGAACACAGTCATTAAATAAAACAGGACAAAAGTAGCCAAACAGGCAAAGGTTCCCGCCAGCAGCGCTTTCGGATGATTCCGAAACACTGTCATCAATGGTACTTTCACTTGCTCACGGCGCTGAAGGGCTTCCCGGAACACTGGCGTTTCGGTGATGGTCAAGCGTACATACAAACCGAGCAGCACCAGCACGGCACTGGCAAGAAACGGCAGACGCCACCCAAAAGCGAAGAATTGCTGATCCGTAAGCTCTTTGGAAAGCAGCAGGAAAATTCCTCCGGAAAAAAAGAACCCGATGGGCGCGCCAAGCTGCGGAAACATGCCGTACCACGCGCGCTTGTTGGGAGGAGCATTCTCGATTGCCAGAAGCACTGCACCACCCCATTCCCCTCCGAGCCCGAGCCCCTGGCCAAACCGGCACAGCGCCAGGAGCAGCGGTGCGGCAAAACCAATGGTGCGGTAGGTCGGCAGCGCTCCGATTGCGACAGTGGACAGGCCCATGGTAGAGAGTGCGATTACCAAAGTAGTCTTGCGGCCCACCCGGTCGCCGAAGTGGCCGAACAGAGCGGAGCCGATTGGCCTTGCCAAAAACGCAATGCCAAACGTCGCAAGCGAGGCCAGCGTAGCGGCTGCCGGATCTGAGGCCGGAAAGAAAAGGCTGGGAAAAACAAGCACTGCTGCTGTGGCATAGATATAAAAATCGAAAAACTCAACCGTAGTGCCAATCAGGCTGGCAAATAAGACTTGTCGTGGTGTATTGATCTTTGTGCTGGTTGCCGCAGCAGAAGCCATGCTCATTTTGCTTAAGTTTCTCAAATTATAATAGTTGCCGTATGAAACCAGCGCGGATACTTGCGGCGTGTTGCTTCCTGCTTTCCTTGGCCATCGCGCAGACACCCCTTGCTCGGGATTATCCGGTCCGCCCCGTTCCCTTTACCGCCGTGCATGTTCACGACGCTTTTTGGGCACCGAAGATGGAAACGAACCGAAGGGTCACCATTCCTTTCGCTTTCCACAAAGACGAGGAGACTGGCCGCATTGATAACTTCGAGCGGGCTGCTAAGGCATTGCGAGGCCAGCCTTTTGAAAACCACAAGTATCCGCCGTATCCATTCGATGATACGGACGTGTATAAGGTGATTGAAGGCGCTTCCTATACGCTGAGTGTGCATCCTGATCCCCAACTGGAAGCCTATGTAGATGCCTTGATTGCAAAGATCGCTGCAGCGCAAGAGCCGGATGGGTATTTGTATACAGCCCGAACCATCGATCCGCTCCATCCACATCCATGGTCAGGCACAGAAAGGTGGAGCCTGGAAGGCGTGAATAGTCATGAACTCTATGACTTGGGCCACCTCTATGAAGCTGCCGTTGCTTACTATGATGCAACAGGTAAGCGGTCTTTACTCGACATCGCCTTACGGACGGCGAATCTGTTGGATAACACCTTCGGACCGGGTAAGCGCGAGATTTGGCCAGGGCATCAAATTATTGAGATGGGATTGGCGAAGCTTTATCGCAAAACGGATGACGTTCGTTACCTAAACCTTGCCAAATTTATGCTGGATTCTCGCGGACCCCAAAGCCACGAACAGGGAGCCGGGAACCGGTATGTAGAGGCCCATCAGAAGGTTGTCACTCAAACAGACGCGGTGACTGGCGGACATGCTGTACGGGCGATGTACATGTATTCAGGCATGGCCGATGTTGCTGCGCTCACGGGAGATGCGCAGTACGTGGAAGCGCTTGACAAGATTTGGGAAAACGTAGCGTATAAAAAGCTCCATGTCACAGGTGGCGTAGGCGCCCGTGCCGCAGGGGAGGCGTTTGGCGAAGATTACGAACTTCCGAACATGAGCGCATACAACGAAACGTGCGCAGCAGTGGGCAACGATTATTGGAATCACCGCTTGTTTCTGCTCCATGCGGAAGCCAAATACATCGATGTGATGGAGCGAACGCTCTATAACGGGTTAATCTCCGGCGTTTCGCTCGACGGCAAAACATTTTTCTATCAGAACCCCTTGGAGGCAACCGGCAATGCTTCCAAGGATCAGCGAAGCCCGTGGTTTGGCGTGGCTTGCTGCCCGGGAAACATCACGCGCTTTATGGCATCAGTTCCCGGTTACGTGTACGGTCAAAAGGGTGATGCTGTTTGGGTAAACCTGTATATTGCCAGCAATGCCGATATCAAGCTGGAGAATGGCCGCACCCTGAAAATTGATCAGGAAACCCGTTATCCCTGGGATGGTGCAGTGAAAATGACAATTAACACGGACCAGCCTACAACAGCCTCAATTCATGTACGGATTCCAGGGTGGGCTCGCAACGAGCCGGTCCCTAGTGATCTTTATCGTTTTGCGGACCACAGCACTGTAGCCGTAACGGTGAAAGTAAATGGCCGAAATGTTCCTGTGAAACTCGACAAGGGTTATGTGGAATTGACTCAAAAGTGGAACAAGGGCGACACTATTGAACTCAATTTGCCGATGCCGGTGCGGCGTGTAGTCGCGAATGACAAGGTTACTGCGGATAAAGGCCGTGTCGCCATCCAGCGTGGACCGATTGTGTATGCCGCCGAATGGGCGGACAATGCCAATAGCAAAGTACGAAACCTGATGCTGCCTAACTCGGCACAACTGACTGCCGAATTCCGGCCCACACTGCTGAACGGCGTGGAAGTGGTAAAAGGCAGAGCCGTAGCGTTGGCGCGTGACCAGCAGGGAAAGGTCAACAGCACCAACCAGGATTTCACGGCGATTCCTTATTATGCTTGGGCAAATCGCGGCAAAGGGGAGATGGTCGTCTGGCTTCCCACTTCGGAAGAGAGTGCAAAACCGGCGGCTTACCCCACCATCACGAACACCGCAAAGGTAACCATTTCTAGGCCGCCTCATGGCGGGCCTGCCAGCGCAGTTCAAGATAGCGAAGAGCCTACTGCTTCAGACGGAGGCACTCACTTTGATTGGTGGAACACACGAGGCACCACGGAATGGGTACAGTACACGTTCAATAAGCCACAGAGCATTTCGCACAGTGAGGTGTTCTGGTATGACGATTCCGCGCGAGGCGGCGGCTGCGCTGTGCCTGCTTCCTGGCGTCTTCTCTACCTGGATGGCGATCAGTGGAAACCGGTGATCAACAAAACTCCCTACGGCATTGAGAAAGGAGCATACAACCAAGTGGCTTTCCAGCCAGTCACCACAACCGCAGTAAGGTTGGAAGTGAAGATTCAAGATAAGGTCTCCACAGGCATCCACAAGTGGCATGTAGAGTGATGGGCCTAAAATTTGATGCCATAATAAGGTCTTCCCCTCCTGAAAGATTGACCGCCGAGACCGCGACCATGAGCAAAAATAAACACGTTCAAATGAATCGCCGAAATTTTACTGCCGTGATCGCCGGAACAGGCGTTGCGTCTCCCCTCTTGGCTCAGCAGGCAACTCAACAGCAACCGACAGGCGCACCCAATCCTAATACCAGCTTGCAGCAACAACAGCAGCGCCGAAACGGATTGGCTCCCGAAACAGAGCCTTTTGCTGGAACTATCGAGTTCGCTCGCAAAGATGTGCCTCTCAAAGTGCAACCCTTCCGCATGACGGAAGTGAAAATTACGGGTGGCATTTATAAAGATGCGGAAGAGTGGAACCGTGGCTATATGAGCCGCCTTCCTGCTGACCGCCTGCTCTACAATTTTCGGCAGAATGCAGGGCTAGACCTGAAAGGCGCGGAACCGCTCGGCGGTTGGGAAGCTCCCGCAGATGGCAAGCGCGGCACGGAACTGCGCGGCCATTTTACTGGACATTTCCTTTCCGCCAGCGCAAATCTTTATGCTTCCACCGGCGATCAAGAAGCCAAAACAAAAGCCGACTACATGGTGGTGGAACTGGCAAAAGTGCAGGAGAAACTAGGGGGCGGTTACCTGAGCGCGTTTCCTATGGAATTGTTTGATCGCCTGGATGCACTGAGTGGGAAGCCGCGCACCGATCCTCCGCAACCGGGTGAGCCAGTGTTGCCTTGGGCTCCTTTTTATACCATTCACAAGATCTTTGCCGGGATGTTGGATATGCACACGCTGGCAGGCAATGCGCAAGCATTGGAAGTGGCAAAAGGCATGGGCGATTGGGCGGATCAATGGTCTGCCTCCAAAACCGAAGAGCACATGCAGCAAATCCTGAATGTGGAGTACGGCGGTATTGGGGAGTCGCTTTATAATCTAGCGGCATTGGTAAATGACGATCGTTATGCAAAAGCAGGCGATCGCTTCACCAAAAAACGTTTTGTGAATCCACTTGCACTTCGCCGGGACGAACTGCGCGGACTGCATGTAAATACTCATGTACCACAAGTGATTGCCGCAGCCCGTCGCTATGAAATTTCTGGCGATAACCGGTTTCACGACGTTGCCGACTATTTTTTCTGGGAAGTTTCCACTGCCCGCACCTACGTCACGGGCGGCACCAGCAATGGAGAAAGCTGGCAAACCGAACCGCGCAGGCTAGCAGCGGAACTAAAACGGAGTGTGGCAACTGCTGAGTGTTGTTGTTCCTATAACATGATGAAGCTGACGCGCCATCTGTATAGCTGGAAGCCAGACCCGAAATACTTTGATTACTTCGAACGAACGCTGTTGAATGAACGAATTGGGACGATTCGGCCAGACAAAGGCTATACGCAGTATTACCTTTCCCTTACTCCTGGAGCATGGAAGACGTTTAACTCTGAAGACAAGTCTTTCTGGTGCTGTACCGGAACCGGCGTGGAAGAATACGCTAAGTTGAACGACAGCATCTACTGGCACGATAGCCGAGGTTTGTATGTGAATCTGTTTCTCCCTTCCGAATTGAATTGGAATGAAAAAGGTTTTCGGCTCCGGCAAGAGACGAAGTTTCCGAACGAAGCGCATACAAGCTTGATCGTCACAGCAGAGAAACCGGTGCAGATGGCGATTCGCCTTCGGATTCCTTCTTGGACCAGCGCTGCCACCATCAAGCTGAATGGTCGCGCAATGGAAGCTTCCGCTGAGCCTGGCAACTATTTCACCTTGGATCGAACATGGAAAACAGGGGATCGTGTGGAAATGGAAATGCCGATGCACCTTACGGTGGAAGCCATGCCGGACGATCCCAAACTCCAATCGTTTCTGTATGGCCCGCTTGTGCTTGCCGGTGACCTTGGCAATGAGGGACTGACTGAAAAAATGATCATCGGACCCAATGCGCCGCCTATGTTCCGGCAGGCCCGCCCTGACGCGCCCCCGGCTCCCCAGATTGAGGTGCCTACGTTCCGAGCAGCAGGAGAAGATCCCTCTTCCTGGATTAAACGAACCGATACGCCACTGACTTTTCGTACCGCAGGACAGATAAAGGACGTGACGCTGGTGCCGATCAACACCTTATTTGATCGCCGCTACTCAGTCTATTGGCAGGTTTCCTAAGGAAGTTTGTTCTTCTGGCCGGGTCCTGCGCTCAAAATATCCACTTCTTTTTGTAGCGCTTGCCCTTTCAGTTGCTTAACGCGTGCAAACTCCGCTTGAGCTTCTGCTTGGCGTCCACTTTGTTGAAAAGCTTTTGCCAGTTGGTAATGAATCGCTGTTTCCGTCGGCTTCAGCTTGGCTGCTTGTTCCAGAAGGGAAATTGACTGCTTGGTTCGGCTTTGCTCTAAAGCGAGTCTGCCCAGGTAATACCAAGGTCCCCAGAAGTCCGGTGTCAATTCCTTGGCTCGGTTCAGTAAAGGAATCGCCTCAGCAGGCCGAGACTGGGAAAGAGTTGCACCCAGAAAATAAAGTGCTTCCGCATCATCGGGCTGAGCCTTGCGCAGCTCTTCTATGGCTTCGTCATCTTGATGGAGACTCACGAACGTCTTACCTAACTCCCGATGTACACCTTCGAAGGAAGAGTCAATCTGCAGAGTCTTTCGAAAGTATTCCGCTGCTTGTTCGAAATCACCTGTTTCATAGCTAGCCTTCCCCATGAGAAAGTTTGCTTGGGCAGGCGTAACAGCATTCATCATCTTGATGTAAGCCTGATGCGCTTCCTCTTTCTGTTTTAAACGGGTATACGCTACGCCGGTCATGTAAAACACTCCCGCGTTGTCCGGCTCGGATTGCTGTAAAGGAATCAATAGAGCGACCGCCTGACTGTACTTGCCAAGGGAAAGATCACACATTGCCAGCAACTCATGGGCTTGTAGATTCGAGGGGTCTTTGGCTAGTTTTTCAAAAATCGGCAATGCTTCCGCATATTGCTCCTGTTTGATGTAAGCAAGCCCCAGGTTTGTGAGCAGTGTTTTCTCATTGGGAGCAACCCTTAAGGCTGCGCGGTACACTCCGATTGCCTGGGCAGGGCGTTGCGTACGGGAGTAGATAACGCCTAGATTGCCTAAGGCTCCAATGTTTCGTGGTTCTAGCTTCAGAACTGCCTGAAAGCCAGCTTCCGCAGCGGCGTAATCCTGCATCTGAAGTGCAGCGGAGGCGCGTTTAAACACCTCCTCCGCTGACTCAGCGTTTAGAAGCAGAACGGCGAACAACAGGCTAGAACAAAATTTTAAGCCCAAGTTGTATATTACGCGGGTCGCGAGTGTTGGTCACCTGGCCCGAAGTGCCGATTGTGCCAGTGGTAACCGCTGTACCTGGATTGGCAGCGCTGATTCCCGTTGTAACCGTGGCCCACTGCGTGTGATTGAACGTGTTGAACGTTTCCACCCGGAGCTGAGCCTGTACATGCTCGGTGATCTGCGTGTTCTTGTACATGGAAATGTCCCACTGATTGATGCCCGGGCCAATCAACGCATTCCGTCCCAGGTTTCCGAATGTGCCGTCCGCAGGACGGCCAAACACAAGCGGATTGAAAAATTGCAGACGGCTTTGATTGTCAGGGTAAATCTGGCCCCCCAGGTAGTCTGCTCGTGGCGCGCCGCCGAGTGTGCCGAGGTTGCCGTTAGAGCCGATATTCAAGGGCGTGCCGCTCGCAAATCGCGTGATGCCAGCCAATTGCCAGCCGTTCACGACGCGCTTCAAGAATCCATTCTCTTTGGCGAAGGCAGGCAGTTCGTAAACATAATCCACATTGAACACGTTGGTGCGGTCAAACCCGGCTTTCGCATAATCTCTACGCCGATCTAGGTAGTAAGTGATTGCATTTCCATCTGCATCTACTTCATCCATGGCTTTTGACCAGGTGTAAGAAGCATTCAGGGTCAGGCGGGTAGCAAAGCGACGGCTAAGGCGCGTCTGAAGAGCATTATAGTTGCTGGTTGCGCCAAATTCCGTGTAGTTCACGCTGGTGTACCCGGGATAAGGACGAATCGCATTGGTCGTATTATTCACGCTGGTCAGAATCGTAGAGCCGGGCGCGGTTGTGCTATTTAGCGGCAACTGACCCAGATCCCGGTTGTACTGCAAATGACGCCCTATATTCCCCACATACCCCACGTCGAGCGAAGTCTTTGCTCCAATCTGGCGCTGCACGTCAAAGGACCATGAGTACGTGGTCGGAACTTTGCCAGTACGATCGATGGCATTTACAGAAACAGGCGCGATGGTGCCGGAAGACAACAAAGAAGGGGAAAGCTGATCCAGATTGCCGCCGTAAAACGTGGGCGTGGCAACCAGGGGCGGATTAGCTAATCCACCGAAATTATAAACGTTCTGCTGAACACGCTCATAGAACACACCACCCCCGATCCTGATGGCGGTCTTGCCGTCACCAAACGGATCGTAAGCTAACCCAAGGCGGGGAGCCCAGTTATTGAACCGGTGCTGCACGCCGCCCAACGGCAAACCGCCCGTTCCTTCCAGAACCATGCCATTGTAAGGATTTCCAGAACCGGCGATAATCGTGCCGTTGGTAATGCCAGTGGCGGTGTTGATCTTCACTGCTTGGCTTCGGTCGTACAGGTCCGGCTCGAAGTAACTTTGCAGGTATTGGCCACGTGTATACGTGGGACCTTCATAGGCCCAGCGGATGCCATATTCCAGAGTCAGCTTTTTGTTAACCTTCCAGCTATCCTGCACAAATGCTTCCGTGACAAAGAATCGAAATGCGCCATAATAAATTCCGCGTGTCTGTGAGGCAGTGGTAAAGTTGCCGAGCAGCATGTTAGCGAATGTGTTGTTGGTGTCATTCGGATTGCTGGCATTCGGCGAGAAGCTGAGATTCAGCGCGTCGCTCCAGCCCGGTTGCTGGCCGTTATCATTCCAGTTGAAGTAAACGCCCGTTTTGAGTGTGTGGCTGCCCAGAGTGTGCGTCAGGTTGTCTGTGAACGCATATGTTTTCCCTTCGCTACGCCAATTTGCCTGGTAGGGAGAAAAACTACAGCTTCCAATGCCGCAATTAAAGCTGGGAAAACGGTTTCGAACGTTCTGAGCGGGGTACAGTTCCTGAACCTTAAATCCCAGTGCATCACGATCGTAATTACTCTTATTCGTCCCAGGAACCACGTCAACCAGCTGCGTCAGGTGGTTGTAAGCAAAGATGAACTCGTTCGTGGTGCGCGGCGAGATCACATTGACCAGGTTCCAAGACCAGCTTGCTCCCGGCTTTTCACGGAACTGAGGGTAGACAGGGTACGGAAGGCTGTTAAAAATTCCGATATCCTGCTGCTCCTGCTGCGCATCATCCGCCCAACGAAAGAAGAAGTTCATCTTCGGGCTGATGGTGTAATCTACGCGCGCCACTTTGGCATTTTTGTTGAATAGATAAGTCGGCGAGAAAGGAACGCGCACCTGTTCCGGTGTGTTTGGAGTCTGCGGGGCACCGGTTCGGTTGATGAAATTCAGGATCTTGATAAAAGCGGCGGCATTCTGATTCCACTGCGATACTGGCACGGTATTGTTCGGGTAAGGAGTGCCGCTAATGGCACGTCCTTGAGAATCACGAACGATGGTTCCGGGCTGGAAAATGGTGCCTTGCGCGAAGGTGCTATTCGTATTGAGTACGGGAGAACCATCACTATTGAAACGATAGAGTTGACGGAAGTCACCGCTCAAAATTTGTGCGCTTGGAACGTCCACAAACGTATTGCTATTTAGCGGACGCGTGGCCCGTGTGCCTTCGTAGTTGAAAAAGAAGAAGAGCTTTTTGTGGTCTCCCACAGAAAAATGAGGAATCAGAACCGGGCCGCCTAGGTTGGCTCCAAACTGGTTAAATCTGAGCTTGGCAACCATGCCGGTGGTGTCGAACGGTTTACGTGCATCCAGAGCGTCGTTCCGGAGAAACTCGTAAGCGGTGCCATGAAACTGGCTGCCTCCGCTCTTGGTGTTAATGGAAATCATGACGCCGGGGTTACGCCCATATTCCGCGTTGAATGCGCTGGTCTGCAGCTTAAATTCGCCCACAGCATCCAGGCTGATCTGGGTATATTGACCGTCATTGGCGCCCGCATCCGTATTGATTGCGCCATCCAGAAATACGTTGTTGCTGCTTCCCCGTTGCCCGTTCACGTTGAAAGAATTGGTGTTATTAAAGGCCAGCCGAAAGTCGCTCGTATCATTCGAGACCACGCCAGGCAGGGTTCGCATCAGCGTTTGGAAATCCCGGCCATTTAAGTGGGATTTCGGTCACCTGTTTTGAAGTGATCACAAAGGACTTCTGGGAAGTCGCTGTTTCCACCAGGGGAGTTTGTGATTCCACGGAAACCGAATCCGTAATTTGGCCCACCTGCAACACCAATACGCCCAGATTCATGATTTGGTTCTGATCCAGCGTCAAATCATTCACCTGGGTTTCCTTGAACCCCGCCGCCTGGACGGACACGCTGTAATTGCCGGGCAGAAGAGGGCTGAGGTTAAAAACACCATCGTTTGCGGTGGTCGTTTCACGAACTACAATCTTTTTGTCCCGATCAACAGCCTTCACGCTGGCATTCGGAATCGTGGCTCCACCTGCATCATTTACAGTGCCTTGGATGGTCCCAGTCTGGGCCTTTACGATTTGGGGTACAACAGCAACCAACATTGCCAATAACAAAAAACGCGAACGATACATGGTTCTCCTGAAGGAAAATGATAGGAGTTAGTATATTTCAATTAGCGCCGATTTGTAATATGTTTCACAGAAGTTTTTAC
Organism: Bryobacterales bacterium; assembly: GCA_963791675.1. Lineage (GTDB taxonomy): Bacteria > Acidobacteriota > Terriglobia > Bryobacterales > Bryobacteraceae > JALYXI01. The sequence goes on along the minus strand of CAWBTD010000016.1, from coordinate 192,446 downwards.
TTTCTGGTTTAGAACTGAGGGGACGTCCTCAGGTCGATTCAGGCACTCTTCTGAGCTTCTCCCACTGAGTTCAACGCAAGAATGAACTTGACCTTCGGCGAATCACGTTTATAATGTGTCAAACCTAGTCTCGTCCGCTGTCAGGACTCTTGCTTCCCCAAGTTCGGGATACTTTTTCAACATCTCATCCCATTTCCAGCTTGGAGGACAGATTGTACTCGCGAATTCTAAGTTTAACTTTAGCCATATTGGCATTGCTGAATACAGCCACGTCTCAGATCAACACCAGCACCTTGGATGGAACCGTGAGCGATTCACAAGGTTCTGTGATCGCGAAAACGGCAGTTACGGTTACTAATATCGAAACCGGACAAAACTTCAACACTCTTTCCGACGATAAAGGCCACTGGGCAGTACCCTCTCTTTCCACTGGTCGCTATAGCGTCACGGTGAAAGCACCTGGATTTAAAACAGCCACCAAAACAGATGTCAAAATGGACGCCGGAATTCCGGCTACCGTGAACATCACGCTGGAAGTCGGAGCGGTTTCAGACACAGTGGAAGTAACTGGCGGGGCTGAAGTTGTGGAGAGCGCCACTGCCACTGTTTCCAGCAACCTAACTGGCCGACAAGTGAGTGACTTACCCACGCCCAGTCGCAATGCAACCGATCTGATTGTGACTCTGCCCGGCACGCAAACACCGGCAGGACCTCGCAATACTACCTTCGATGGATTGCCACAGGCAACCGTGAACATGACTCTGGATGGGGTAAATATCCAAGACAACCTTCTGAAAAACGGCTCTGGCGGAGCGTTCTATCCGGTTGTCTATCCGCGTACGGATGCCATTGAGGAAGTTTCGGTCACAACGGCTGCTTCTGGAGCGGAGAGCCTGGGTGAAGGTGCTGTTCAGGTAAAATTTGTCACCAAGTCTGGTACGAATCACTGGCATGGTGGCGGTTTTTGGCAGGAGCGAAATACCTACTTTGATGCCAATACTTATTTCAATAATATTGACGGCCTAGCGCGTGACCGCATTTTGCTGCATCAGGTGGGAGCCCACATCGGTGGTCCCATCATCAAAAACAAACTTTTTATCTTCTTCAATTACGAGGTTTTCCGGTTTCCTCAGTCCTGGAATGAAGCACAAACCAAGGGTGCACAGCTTACCGTACTGACCGACGGCGCAAGGAATGGCCTGTTTACCTACAAAGATTCCGGCGGTGCCATTCAGCAAGTGAATCTTTACTCAATTGCAGGAGCGGCGGGATACCGTTCCATTCCTGACCCGATCATCGCAAGTACACTTTCCCAGATTGCACAAGCCACTTCGGGAGGCGCACTCAGTCCCCGCATCACATCCAACGACTACAACCGAAATAACTTCAACTTCCTAGCGTCCGGTGAGCACAAGATCGACTTTCCGCAGGGCAAACTGGATTACGTCATCAATTCCAAACACCACTGGGAAGCAACAGGCGGCGTAAATCCCTATCGTTTATTTCCCGATGGGATCAATGGTGTAATCCCCGTGTTTCCGGGCAGTGGAACCGTGCTTGGATCTTCTGTGAATGCAGGGCAGCGGGAAGGCTTCTGGACTGGCTCGACCGCACTTCGTTCCGCTTGGTCTCCTCATTGGACAAGCGAAATCCGCTTCGGCATGTCTTCAGGAAATGTAATCTTTTCTAATGGTCTCGATTCAAGCCTGTTTGCGCCCTGGAATGGTTACGCGCCGAACATGGCTGGGTATGTCACGGTTCCTTACAACGCTAGTACTTATTCCCGAAGAAACAATCCCGTGAAACAACTGAACGGCTCGGTCAGTTGGGTGCGTGGCAGCCATTTGGTCAACATAGGCGGCAGCTACTCCCGCATTAACGAATGGCAGGCTAGCTACAGCACACAAGTAATTCCTCGCGTATCGTTCGGGGTACAAAGCACTGATCCGATCCTGAGTGTTTTCACAGCATCGAATTTTCCTGGCGCTTCTTCCAGCGACTTGGCCAATGCAGAATCCCTCTATGCGCTGCTTACAGGTCGCGTGTCCGCCATTACTCGTTCAACAGTACTGAGCGACCAGACGCATACCTATGGGGCAAATGGCACTGTCGGACGGCTTCGGCAACAGGAATACGGCATGTTTATTCAAGATAGCTGGAAACTCACCCCGCGCTTGACTTTGAATTATGGCCTACGCCTGGAAAACCAGACTCCGTTTCACAGCTTAAATAACACTTATACACGCCCGACCTATGCCGGACTCTACGGTATTTCCGGTGTGGGCAACTTGTTCCAACCGGGTGCTTCTTCCGGCACCGCTCCGGTGTTGGTACCTGTTTCCAGCGATACCACAGGCTATTCCGGTTCCCACTTCTTTTCACCTACCATTGGCACGGCCTATGTATTGCCCCGGCATGATGGCATTCTGGGACATATTTTCGGCAAAGAAACCCCTTCTGTGTTGCGCGGCGGATTTTCCATTGCTTCAGTGCGTGAGCAGTTCACCATGCCATGGAGCAGCAATCAAGGCGTCAGCTTAAATACCAGTGTTGACCCCATTTCTGCTAATACCGCCGCTTTCGGTCCTGCGGGAAGTGTGCAATTTAGCAGTGGCGCATTACCTTCCTTAAGTGTGCCGTCTACTCCCACTTACCCGCTCCCTGTGCTTCCCGGCAACACTCTGAATGATTACAATCCGAACATTAAGCCACGGTATGTTGCATCCTGGAATCTTGGCTGGCAAAGACCCATCACGGCTGACACCGTGGTGGAAGTACGTTACGTAGGAAACCGCTCGGCTCGCTCGTGGACCACATTGAATCTGAATGAAGTTAATGTAGTGGAGAACGGCTTTCTCAATCAGTTTCAAGCGGCGCAGAACAACTTGGCGATTGCCAATGGGGTAACAGTGGCGCAGCTTTCGTCTTTGAATACTTTAAAGAGCACGAACTTCTTCAATCAAGGGCTGGCTGGTCAGCAAAATGTTCCTATTCTTTCCACTGCCCTAGCGAGTTCCAGCAACTCCACCTTAGCGACTTTGGTGGCGCAAGGTCAGGCAGGCAGTTTAGGCAACAGCGTTGCCGGAAATGTGACGCAAATGGCTCGCCTGACTGCTGCCGGGTACGCTGCCAATCTATTCCAGGTCAACCCGGCTACCGGCGGTTCTGCGGCAAACATGGTGACCAACCAGGGTGGAAGTGGCTATAATTCGCTCCAAATCGAACTGCGCCGCCGCTTTTCCAAAGGCCTGCTGCTCGGCGCGAGTTACACACTTTCGCATTCCCTTTCGCTAGGCAACATTCTTTCTCTCCGCAACATGGATGGCGTGACGTATCCTTCTGCTTTTGATCAACGGCATGGCATCAAATTAAACTGGGTTTATGAACTGCCGTTTGGCGCTGGGCATCAGTTTCTGAACTTCAGCAATCCCGTGGCGAGCGGAGTGTTAGGCGGATGGCAGTTAGCCGGCATCATGCGGTTGCAGTCTGGTACGCCTTCTGAGTTGCTGAGCGGAAGGTTCACGTTTAATCGGCGCACAATGTAATGACGGTGGAGTGGTTTTGCATAATCTCACCACCAGCCAGTTGCAAAGCATGATGAGCGTTCAGAAACTAGGCAACGGCTTGGTGGAGTACCTGCCACAATCTTTGATCACGAATACGTTGGCTGCTTTTCAATTGATTCCCCAAGCGGTGGATACAACGCAGCCCTATATCGCTCCTGCCACCACACCTGGGCAGTTTGGCAATCAGATCTTTTTGTATGGACCTTGGTTTCAAACCTGGGACGTCAGCTTGGTCAAACGAATTCATGTTCGCGAAAAGCAAACCATTGAATTTCGTGTACAGGCGCTCAATTTGTTCAATCACCCAAACTTCTTTCTGGTGCCAAACAGTTCCGGCAATATCACCATCAACAATTCCTTCGGACAAACGCGGAGTGCTTATAACGACATCAATGCCACAAATCAACCCGGCTCACGTGCGATGGACTTTCAGCTTCGGTACACGTTTTGAGATTTCGATGCCGATTGACCCTGCAAAACACCAGGATGTATAGTAATTCATGACTTTTTGCGTTTGGCTGAGTTCCATCAGTTTGCTTTTATGGAACGCGGTAATGGCGACAGGCCAGCAACAAGTTCCCGCAGACAACGCCACGCCGATCATTCAACCCGGTGCGCCCGGTCAAGCGGGCAAGTCACTTTCCGCAGCAAATGCTCTGCCGCCCCGGCGAGCACCTTCTGAGGCTGACATCAGCTTCATGCAAGGCATGATCATGCACCATTCGCAGGCTGTGGAGATGACTGATCTGCTCCGCACAAGAAGCCATAGCCCACGCGTACAAGCCCTGGGCAAGCGCATCAGTATCTCGCAAACCGATGAGATGAAGTACATGAAACAGTGGCTGGAAGATCGGGGCAAACCCGTTTCTACTGGTCATATGGCTGACATGAAAGGCATGGAAGGAATGGAAGACATGGATATGGGGTCCATGCCAATGATGCCGGGCATGTTGACGCCACAGCAGATGAAGGCTCTTGCGAAGGCAAACGGGCCTGCTTTCGACCGTTTGTTTCTCACTGGTATGATTCAGCATCATACCGGTGCACTCACCATGGTAAAAGACCTGTTCGACTCCCCAGGAGCTGGGCAGGATAACGTGTTGTTCGACTTCGCCACAGATGTGGATAATACGCAGCGTGCGGAAATCGACATTATGCAGGGCATGTTAAAGGAGAAAAAATGAGATTCAGCAACCTACCCTTCCGTTCGCATAGCGCACTCACTGTTTCGTTTGTGGTTTCGCTTTCCCTCCCTCTCTTGTGCATCGGACAGGATGGCAAGGACCCCTCCTTGAAATCCTCCGTTTATTCCAATCCGCGATCTCCATCGGACGATGCGCGTGTCGGGCTGAAAGGGGGATTGTATGACGCGGGGGAAGCGGCGTTTGGGATGGAGCGAATCGGGTCTTTACCGAAGCCTCCAGGTTTTGCTCCCGGCGATACCGCTGGCCCTCCTACTCCGGCACCGGCGGCAACACCGGCTCCTGCGAGCGGGCAACCTCCGCCGACTCCTCCGAATCAGTATGGCTCCACCAATTCAGATCTAGCTTTTAGCGGTAACCACCTCTTTGTTGGGAATTACAATGGAATTAATTTTTATGACATTGATAGTCCGCAAAAGGTAAAGCTGCGAGCTTCCCTGCTTTGCCCCGGCGGTCAGGGCGATGTTTCGGTGTACGGTCATCTCCTCTTCATGTCGGCGGAAGCAATGAATGGCAGAATTGACTGTGGCGTCCAGGGAATCCCATTACCTGCCGGGTACACGCCTCCTCCGCCACCACCACCGGCTCCAACTACGCCCGGCGCTGCTCCTGCGCGCCCTGCCCGTCCCTCACCGCCGCCCAGCCCGGACCGTTTCCGTGGCGTGCGTATCTTTGATATCAGTGACCTTTCCAATCCTAAGCAAGTAGCAGCCGTGCAGAGCTGCCGTGGTTCGCACACGCATACACTCGTGATCGATCCCAAGGACAAAGAGAACGTTTATATCTATATCTCTGGAACCGGAAACGTCCGGCAAGCGGAAGAGATGGGGGAGTGTTCAGGCGGAGATCCAACAACGAACCCCAATACTGCCTTGTTCCGCATCGACATTATTAAGGTGCCGCTTGCGCACCCGGAGCAGGCCAAAATTGTCTCCAGTCCTCGCATCTTTACTGATGCCCAAACCGGAGCCATGAATGGTTTGTGGAAAGGCGGCAACCATGGGGAAGGTACGCAAACTACCTCTGAAACAAACAAATGCCATGACATTACCGTGTATTCGGCGATGGGTTTAGCAGCAGGCGCTTGTTCCGGCAATGGCATTCTGCTTAACATTGCTGACCCTGTGCATCCCGTGCGCATCGCAGCAGTGAGCGACCCCAACTATGCCTTCTGGCATTCCGCAAATTTCAACAACGCGGGTACCAAGATCCTGTTTACGGATGAATGGGGCGGAGGCGGACAACCCCGCTGCCGCGCAACGGATCCCATGAACTGGGGCGCTGACGCTATCTTTACCCTTTCCAAAGGAAAGCTGACTCTGGCTTCGTATTACAAGATGCCTGCCCCTCAAACTGAAAACGAGAACTGCGTGGCCCACAATGGGTCATTAGTTCCGATTCCGGGACGCGACATTCTGGTGCAGGCGTGGTACCAGGGCGGCGTCTCCGTGGTGGATTTCACGGATGCAGCGCACCCGCAGGAAATTGCTTATTTTGATCGGGGTCCGATTGACAGCACAAAACGAGCCATGGGTGGGCAATGGTCTACCTATTGGTACAACGGCTATATTTACGGTTCGGAGATTGCGCGTGGTGTTGACATCTTCCGATTAGTGCCCAACAAGTTCATTACGCAGAACGAAATTGACGCTGCCAATCAAGTACATTTTGATGAACTGAATGTGCAGAACCAGCCGAAAATTACTTGGCCCGCCAACTTTGTGGTGGCGCGCGCGTACCTGGATCAGTTAAAGCGGAGCAACGCTCTTGCTGGAGAGCGGCTGGAAGCCATGAACACCGCCATTGCCCAAGTGGAAAGCGCTCCCGCCGACCGCAAGGAAGTCGCTAAACTGAAAACCATGGGCAACACCCTGGAAAAAGACGCAAATGCGGCGAAAAATCCGGCGGATGCACAACGCATGCATGCACTTGCGGCCATCTTGAAGCAGGGCGGAACTTCTCGGCTTTAAATGACTGCCCAAACCCCTGCGGCCCATCTTCACGCCTTCCATTGGGAACCTCAGCCCACGGGCGAACAGCTTGTATCTGAATACCTGGAAGCGTTTCTCGGTGCAAACACATTCGCTCAAACCCTGGCGCGGCGGATGCAACGGGAAACAGGAACTCGATTTCAGGACTGGGTGGATCTGATTCTGGTCCCCGCGTCCCCTGAAGCGACGGCAAAACTGAAAGCAGCGGGATTCGTTCCGGATCAGTACGGAAATTACGTACATCCGGCTGCTTTGTTTCCCCGTTTCCTATTGCACGAAGGCCCTTTGGGTTGTGTTTTGAAGGCTGACTCGGTGGTGGATTTTAAGGCTGTCCACCAGATTCTAGCTTCTGTGGAAGGGCCGGTACTGAATCCCTTGCGCCGCATGCAGGTAACGGAATCCGCATCTCCATTGTTTGTGGCGGAGCGGCACGGTGTACGCACGTGGCATTTGGAAACTTATCCCGAAACGCAAAGGCTTCGGGCTGCGGAACATCTGGAAGCGTTTCGTTGCCGGATGCGTGAGTTTCCCGATCCTGAAGCTGGATTTGCATGGGCCGAACAGTTGGTTGCCCGTGCTGTTGTGGACTTAGGGCCGGATTGGACTTGTGATCTGTTTTTTCAGGCAGAGCGTGAATACTGGCAACGCCGGAACCGTGCCGGCCAGATGCAAAAAGCGCGGCAGGATCGCCTGGGACTTGGCTGGGCGAATCATGACCACCATACCTACCGATCCTCAAGGAAGTGCTTTCACCTGCTGATCCGGTTTCTGGAGCGGCTTGGTTTCTTTTGCCGGGAATGTTTTACGCCGGGACCGGGCGCAGGTTGGGGCGCGCAAATTCTGGAACATCCAGGTACGGGAATCACCATTTTCGCGGATGTGGATATGTCTCCTGAAGAACTGCTCGGTGACTTTGCTCACCAACCTTTGCCTGCTCGTCCCAAACTTGGAACTATCGGCTTGTGGTGCGCCTTGCACGGAGAGGCATTTCTGGAAGCGGGAATGCACCACCTGGAATGCCAGTTTGATTTTGATTCGCTTCGTTCGCAGCTGAAAGAAAACGGGATCACCACCATGAATCCGTTTACCGACTTGGGATACCTGCGGCAGGCGTTCACGGAAGGCGAGCGATGGCCGGTTCGTCCTGAACGCATCGAAAGTCTTCTGGCGGCGGGACATCTGACTCAGGAAAAAGCTGACACTCTTCACAAGGAAGGCGCACTGGGTTCGCACCTGGAAAATCTGGAGCGCAATCAAGGTTTTAAAGGGTTTAATCAGACAGGAATCGACGACATTATTGCCAGAACAAATCCGGCTCTGCAAACATCATAGTCATGCATCCGTTTCGGAATCGCTTTTTCGGATTTGTGTCTTGCGTGGCACTCACTTTGTCCGGTGCCGCCGGGCAGCAAAAAAGGCCACCGATCACCGGAATTTCGCACATGTGCGTGTATTCCAGTGATGCCAAGGCCTCTGAAAATTTTTATGCTCATATTCTAGGGGCAGCGAAAGCGCCTGATCCCCAAAACTCAAAGGGAGTTCGCTATTACTTCAGCTCAACCCAGTTTGTGGAAGTGCTGCCCTTGCCAGCAGATCCTACATTAAGCCGAATGGCTTGTGTTGCTTACAACACGCAAGACGCGAATGCGCTGTTGCAATACATGCAAGCTCACGGTGTAAAGGAGTTGAGTGAAGTGCGCACCGCCAGCGACGGAAGCCGTTGGTTTCAAACCAAAGATCCGGAAGGAAACCAAGTTCAATTCATCCAACCGAGTTCTCATCTGGCGATCCCGGCAGGAGCGAAACCAATTAGCACCCGTGTGATCCATGTCGGGTATCTGGTTCACAACAGAGCCGACGAAGACCATTTTTACAAAGACGTATTGGGTTTTCGGCCGTATTGGTATGGCTCCAAACAGCCAGACCACATGGATTGGATTTCCCAACAAGTGCCAGATGGGCATGACTGGCTGGAATACATGATGGTGGGTGACGGTTCCACCGTACCAATGTCCAGGGTAGATCAGCGGCAACTAGGCGTTCTGAATCATTTTTCTCTTGGTGTGGTGAACATGGAACAAGCCATGACAACACTGATCGGCGAGGAGCGGCTTAGTCCCCGGCATGACGGTCCCCAAATGGGGCTGGATGGCAAGTGGCAGGCAAACCTTTACGATCCTGACGGCACTCGCGTGGAACTCATGGAATTCCAACCGGTGACTAAGCCGTGCTGCTCGGCGTTTACTGCCGATAGCCCTCGCAAGTAACACTAAACATTGTTTAGAACGAAAAAAGGGCGCGAATATCGTTCATGGTTAAAACTGCGGCTGCGGTAAGAGCCAAACCTAAAACGATTCTTTTTAACGGCGGATGCATTTTGTTTCTTCCTCACTCCAATAAGCGAAAACAACCTGTTATTTAGATCACCGAGGAAGAAAATAGTTGCAATCGCTTAATGACTTGTGGTTTGCGGTCCATTCAGGACGGCGGAAATGCTCTGAGCCCAAGCATGACCGCCGGCGTCCGCACCGGAGAAGCCAAACACAACCGTGGACGGAACGGAAGCATTGGTAATCGTCAGAGTAGTGGTTAGCTTCCCTTTCGCCGGGATAGCGGAGCTTCCAAAGAACTGGGAAATTTGAGAAGAGTAACTTCTTCCATTCAATGTAAACCCAGTGAGAGTGGTAGCTACGCCAGCAGTTTCATTCAAAGTCAGCGTGATAGTCCACCCATTCCCCTGCTGATACGCCGGATTGGGGCTGGCCGATGCGACTACATTGGAATACTGAGTGGGAGCAGTGACAGTAAGCAATACCGAAGCATTTGAACTGCTAAAACTGTTGCTGCCTCCATAGGTAGCAGTCACTGGATTCGTTCCGATTGTGAAGCTGCTTCCATTTACCGTCAGGGCAGCCACGCCGCTGGTGCCTGAAGGGGAAAGGGCTGCAGTACCGAGGCTAACGCTTCCCGAACTGAAAGTTACCGTTCCCGTGGGTGGCGTGCTGCCACTTGCCGGTTTCACCGTTGCCGTTAGGATGCTGCTTTGTGATTTAGAAAATGTTGCCGGATTCGCCGTCACAGAAGTCGTGGTGCTGACGCTGGAGGGTAGGCTGTTCCAGTTCGTTACCAAGTTGTAAGCGTCAATCGATCCTAATCCCGTTACTTGGTCATACCCTGGACCGGCTGAGTAGCCAAAGGAACCGGTTGTGCAATTGGCTGTCCCAATGGTGCAGGGAACAACGTTATTTCCCGATGTGACGTCGTGGAAGAGAGAAGGGGAAGTTTGGGCCAAATGATAAAGAGTCGGGTTGATATTTCCTAACCCAGGCGTTGCCAGCGCGCTTTTCGCGACTAAATATTGGTTCAGCAAGGCAAGAACGCCGGCCAGTGCGGGTGTGGAAACGGAAGTTCCCCCTACAATGCCCCAATTGCCGCTGGTATAGAACATATAACCGTCATGGTCAGCGGAAGCAGGCAGGGAGATATCCGGCACGTCACGCACGCCATCATTGGGAACGCCAGTTCCGGTTTGCCAAAGGGGCTTGGCGTAAAAGATGCTTGCTCCGCCACCCGAGGCCGATAATTCATTGCGTCTTGCCGTATCGTTCCAAGCGATTTCAGGAATATAAGAGAGGACAGATCCGCTGCTCACGGTGTTGTAGTCACGCCAGTAAGTTCCTGATCCTTCATTCAGTTCAGTGCCACCGACTGCAGTTACTTCTGGAATGCTGGCCGGGAAAGATACCGCTAATCCACTGGTTGCGACTTTCGCATTACTTGCATCGCAGGCAGCCGCTCCCGTGTCGCCGGAAGAAGCCAACCAGGTAATCCCTTGCGCGTTGGCCTGCTGTGCCAGACTTCGGAGGCTGGAAGAGTTCTGAGCTTCACAACCGCCATAACTTAAGCTAATTACGGGAGCCAGGTTCTGATTCACCGCGTACTGTACAGATGTGATCACGCTTCGCGAATAGACATAAATCAGTGTTGCGTCACGGGCAACTGCGCCCGCCCATTCCAGATCCAGGTCGGCCTCTTGTTCATCACCGCTCACATGTCCCGGATCTTTTCCGTAGAGAACCTGCTGGAGGTTTGGCGCTGATAGGTTGAACCTTGCCCGAAATGCCTGAATATCGGAAAGCGTAATCGCTGTCTGTCCGGCAATCACAATCTTCTGACCAGCCCCAGAAAATCCAGCTTGATAAAGAAGCGGCACATCAAAGATGGTGACTAGATCATCAGGCGAAAGGTAATGGGAGCCATCTGAGGATGTATAGTCCGGGCTGTAACTTAGGTTTCGAACCCCAAGCGGACGTAAACGGAAATCATTCAATCCGTGAATATCACTTATCACACTGCCGATCGCCGACGGCACTACCACCGGAGTGGCATTCGCAAAATGCGTTTTGCCTTCCACCACATAAGTATGGATTTCGGTGTGAAAAGCGCGTTCCAATTGTTCCTCGGTGCCACTGAAAGAGACCCAATTCTTGCCGCGAGCGGTGTCGTCAATCGAAAATCCTTGAGATTGAAGCCAGGAAGTTACCTGATTCAGATCACCCGTGCTGATTCCAAAGCGGTCGCCGAACTCTTCCGGACTGAGCCAGCGTTGGTAACTGGCCGAAGAAGGGTCGCGCTGTTCTTCCAGGAGTTGGTCTAAATCCGACTGCTGCGCCGTGGAGAGCTTAAAGAAGATCGTAATGCCGGTAAAACGCTCGGCGGGCGAAACTGCCCCCTGGTCATTCGCAACATGCACTTTGGCATGGACGCTGCTGGGAAGGGCAATCGTTCGGCTACCATCAATGCGTGAGGTAATCCGGTTTTCTGCGGAAAACCCCAACGGAAGAAAAGCGAACAAAAAACATCCGGCTCGAAAGAAAGAATTAGGCATAGATGACGCTCTAGTTTTAATGTTGCTTAAATAAAGAAACTACGAGCACGCAAGCTGCCTTGAAGGGGAATTTACTAGCCTGCTGCATTAATTATGTATTAGGTAATGGGGAAAATTTGTAAATAATCCGTAAAACCGAAAATGAATATACTTACCAAAGTGAATAATCTACTTGGGATGATACAAAATCTTTCCATATAGATTGAGCGAAAACTTCGTGGGATGCATAAACTTACTCCGGAAAAGCAATCTCTGCAGGAAGCGTCTATCTCGCTACGCTTCCAAACGGTTGCCACAACTTTCCGCAGTATGATACGGTAGCTGCGCAGCCAAAAGGCTGCTTGGTTTCTGGTCTAATGGATGACTTCTTCCCCGTTTTTCTCTCGACGTGCTCTTTGTAAAACGATAGCAGCCTCGCCCTTGCTTTTACAGGCGCAAATCCCAGCTCTGCAGGCCCGCGTCAAAATCGATACGGAACGGGTAATCGGAGAGATTGACCCAAAGATATACGGCAATTTCTTAGAGCATTTGGGCCGTTGCATTCAAGGAGGCGCTTTCGAAGAAGGTTCGCCTCTGAGCGACGCCAATGGCTATCGGCGCGATGTGCTGAAGGCCGCAAAAGATTTGCATGTCACCCTGCTACGTTGGCCTGGAGGAAATTTCTCTTCCAATTACCACTGGACGGACGGCATTGGCCCCCGAGATCAACGCCCGCGCCGACTGGAAATGGCGTGGGGTACGGTGGAAGACAACCGCTTCGGCACTCACGAGTTCCTGCAGTACACCGAAAACTTAGGGGCCGAGCCGTACTTCTGCGTCAATTTGGGAACAGGCGCTTGGACGGAGGCTCAGCAGTGGGTGGAGTACTGCAACTCAAAGGAAGATACGGCCATGACCCGACTGCGTAAGCAAAATGGCCGCTCCGAGCCGTGGAAAGTAACTTACTGGGGCTTGGGAAATGAAATGGATGGCCCCTGGCAGATGGGGCACCGGTCGGCAGAAGACTACGGCAAGTTCGCTTTGGAAGCCGCCAAACTAATGAAATGGACTGACCCAGACGTCAAATTGATAGCGGCTGGTTCTTCCAACTTTCGTCCTGGCTCAGATTGGGTGGCCTGGAACCGAACGGTGCTGGATTACTTGAAAGATCATGTGGAGTACCTGGCGCTTCACTTATATGTCGGCAACCCTGCCAATCAGTTTAGTGAATTTGTGGCGAGCTCAGTGGAGCTGAATAACCGGACCAAGATTGCACAAGGCATTATTGAAGCGGCTCTTTCGCAAACTGCTCAACCTCGAAACATCTATCTGGCCTGGGATGAATGGAACGTTTGGTACCGTGCAAGGGGAAGCAAGGAGCGCGGTCGCCGCATTCTGGAAGAACGCTACAACCTGGAAGACGCGCTGGTGGTTGCCACTTTTTTAAATTCGTTTTTGAATCACGCCAACATTGTAAAAATCGCGAACATGGCGCAAATGGTAAACGTGATTGCCCCTATTTTCACCAACGAAAAAGGTCTTTTCCTCCAAACCATCTATTACCCCTTGCAGCTATTTGCCGCGAACAGCCGAGGAAAATCACTGGATCTGTTTGTGGAAAGCCCTCACTACCCAAGCAGCCGCTTTGGTGAAGTCCCCTATCTGGACGTTTCGGCGGCGTATCAGAATGGCGCTTTGGTGCTGAATGCCGTCAACAGGCACGAGTCGCAGCCTCTAACTGTGGAATGGGAATTGGAAGACCGGAAATTTTCCGGAAACATAGATGTGTGGGAAGTGAACGGACCTGATATCAAAGCGGAAAATGACTTTGGCACTACCCGGGTACGTGCCGTGCAACGCAGCGCCACAGCAAACGGGACCAAATTCAAGTTTGAGTTAGCGCCGCACTCTTATACCATGCTGAAAACGGCAACGGCGTGATATGGGATTGAGCAGGCCAGATAGCAACAGTTATGATCGAAACATGAAAAATGCGTTTCTAGTTTCCACGCTTTCCCTGTTTCTTATCGGTTCCGCCTCTTTGCTATCCGCTGCGGAACTTCCAGCAGCAGGAGCAAAAGCACCCGATTTTACTCTCCAATCCCAGGAAGGCAGCACCGTTAACCTCAAGGATTTTCGAGGACAGTGGGTTGTGCTTTACTTTTATCCGAAGGATATGACACAAGGCTGCACGATTGAAGCTCATAACTTCCAGCGGGATTTAGATCAATACAAGGCCAAAAAAGCGGCTATTGTTGGCGTGAGTGCTGATAGCATTGATTCCCACCAGCAGTTTTGCACCAAGGAAAGCCTTACCTTCAAAATGCTAGCCGATCCGGATAAGAAAACGATTGGGGATTATGGCTCTCTCTCAGCGAACGGCATGGTGGCCGCCCGGAACACCTTTCTGATTGACCCGAATGGCGTGATCCGAAAAGTTTATACAAAAGTGAGCCCTAACCCCCATAGCCAGGAAGTACTCGCCGCACTTGGTGAATTGCAGCAAAAGTAAGTGTTGCTGAAAGTGAAATAACAAAAGAGAGGGCTTGTGCTGCTCTCAACCCCACATGTCCCTCCACACCATTGACTGGATTATCGCGATCAGCACGGTTCTGATCTGTTTTCTCCCCGCCCTGGCATTCGGAAAGCGTTCCGGCAAAAGCACGTCCGAATTTTTCGCTTCGGGGAGATCAGTGCCGTGGTGGTTAGCCGGTATTTCGCATGGTTGCCACCACATTCTCCAGCGATACTCCTAACTTGGTAGCGAACTTAGTTCGAACTCAGGGCGTAGCGGGAAATTGGCAATGGTGGGCGTTTACGTTGACCGGCATGGCCACCGTGTTTTTTATGCCCGGTTATGGCGCCGTTCGGGCGTTCTTACGGATCTCGAATTCTACGAACTGCGCTACTCAGGGAAAGCCGCCAGTGTTGTTCGCGGCTTTCGGGCCATTTATCTAGGTTTGTTTTTAACTGCATCATCATGGCAACGGTGAACCTGGCGGCTTGCAAGATCGCCAATGTTCTGTTTGGACTTAGCCGCTGGCAAACACTTCTGGGGTCGGATGCTGAACGTTGTTTTCGCGGCGCACTCCGGATTGTGGGGTGTGCTGGTGATCGACATGTTCCAGTTTTTCATGAAAATGGCAGCTGTGATTGCGGCTGCCTATTTCGCGTGAATTGCCGCAGGTGGGAGGCTTGCATGGCATGGTGGATAAAGCTTCCCAAATGCGCGGACCCGGCGGACTGCACTACCTGAACATCCTGCCGGACTTTCACGAACACTGGGAACTTGCCGTGGCAGTGTTCGTCATGCCGTTGGCTGTTCAGTGGTGGGCTGTTTGGTATCCGGGCGCGGAACCAGGCGGAGGCAGCTACATCGCACAGCGAATGCTCGCCTCCAAATCAGAAAAGGATGCACTGGGCGGTACTCTGTTTTTCAATCTCGCACATTACGTTTTGCGGCCTTGGCCTTGGATTCTGGTGGGCTTAGCCTCGCTGATTGTGTACCCTACTCTCCCTGATATTCAGCGCGCCTTTCCTCACGTGGACCCATCACTTGTTGGACCTGATATTGCTTATCCGGCGATGCTGAAGTTTCTTCCGGTCGGCTGGATTGGATTAATGGTCGGGGATTAGTGGCAGCAAACTCCTCCACAATACTGACGCACCTGAATTGGGGAGCTTCCTATTTGGTGCATGATTTTTATCGCCGCTTTGTACAAACTGATCGAAGCGAACAGCACTATGTGAGAGCAGGAAGACTAGCGACCATCCTGCTGTTTGTGGTCTCGTCCGGCATGGTGTTTGTGCTACAAACAGCGCAGGACAACTTCAATATCATTCTGCAATTGGGTGCGGGAACTGGCCTTGCTGTATCTGCTGCGCTGGTTTTGGTGGCGCATCACTGCTTGGTGCGAAATTGTGGCCATGGTTAGCTCATTCCTGATTTCCCTTGTGTTTTTGGCTCTGCGCCATAACGGAGTGGTTCTCGGTACAGATCGGGAACTGTTGCTGACTGTGTTAGGCACAACACTGTGTTGGCTTGCTGTGGCTTTTTGGGGACCACAGACAGACCCGGAAACGCTACGCAATTTCTATCGAAAGGTTCGTCCAGGCGGCCCAGGCTGGCACTTGGTCCGTGCAGAGGTGGAGAACTCTGCAACAAATGACGTAATCGAGGAGTCTGCCGATCACTTTCCTTTGGCTTTGCTCGGCTGGTTTGCAGGTACCACGGTGATCTGGTCCGGCCTGTTTGCCGTGGGGAATCTTCTTTATGGACGAATGGCCTACGCTGTGGCCTTGTCCGCTATCTTTGTTTTGTTCGGCATTTTATTAATCGCTATTATTAAACGCCTTTGGCGATAGTGACTCACTTTGATTGGCTGCCTTCAGATCTTCCGGAGTTCCCACGTCCCGCCATTCTTCCGTTATCGGTGAAATGCGAAGTTCTAAATGGTTTTCCAGCATCATGGAAAAAATGGAAGTCAGTTCATACTCGCCGCGTGGGGAAGGCTCGACTCTTGAGAGATACTGAAAAGCAATAGGCTGCATCGCGTATAATCCAGCGCTGTTCCAACGCGTTGTGGAGGTTCCTTGTGGGGGCTTTTCGATCACCTGAGTAATTTTGCCTCCCTTCTCATAGACTGCTGCACCCCGCCACGGATCATCTACGTCTTTGACGCCCAAAACAGCCACGATTTCCGCATCTTGCAGGAGAATTTTTGTGCAGCGGGTATAAGCAGCAGGAGCGCACAAGATGTCTCCATAGGTCAGCAGAAAAGAATCTTTGCCAACAAATTGCTCTGTGAGCTTTACCGCAGAACCGGTACCGTTTACGTTCTCCTGAAAAAAAAACTGTACTGGTAATCGCCAGTTTTGAAAATGCGCTTCAATCACCTCGTGGTGATAACCAACTACAACGGCAAACTCGCGAACTCCTGCTGCCGCTAACCCCTCAAGAACGTGCTCCAAAAGGGGTTTGCCATGAACCAGGAGCATAGGCTTAGGAAGCTCGGCAGTGATGTTTCCCATGCGCGTACCTTTGCCAGCGGCTAGAATCACTGCTTTGGAAATGGTGGAATCAGGCATTTAACACCCCTGCGGAAGGAAGAACGGGAAAGATATGGTCATTGGGCTGAGCATCATGGCGCTTCTGATAGTATTTTCTGATCACTTCTTGCCGAATCCGATCCACTTGTGAGGCTTGGCAAAAGATTAATGCGCAGCCTCCGAAACCCGCACCGGTGAGGCGGGCACCACCTGCGCCAGAGTTCATTGCAATTTCCACCAATTCGTCCAGTTCCGGACAACTTACTTGAAGCAGATCTCGCAGGCTCTTATGCGATTGGGAAAGCAAGTTGCCGAACGAGTGTGCATCCTCTACGCGTAACGCTTGCACGGCTTGCTCCACTCGCCATGCCTCGCCTGTTACATGAAGAAAGCATCGGGCTTCCTCCTCTGATAATTGGTTGCCCGAAGCAAGCTGTTGCAAGTCCTCTTGTGAATGGGATGCGAGTGCTTCAGCATAAGAAGAAAATCCCAGTTTTTCACGCGCCCTTACTCCGGCATTCCGGCAGGAATTATATGCTTCCCGCACACCTCCTGATTTTTCCGCTTTGATCAAGCTATTGGCCAGCAAAAATGACCAGTTTTCCGGAATTGGAACCGAAGAAACTGCAAGGGGAGCAAAATGAACCAGTAATGCACATCCGCTTTCGGCAGCTAACACAGCCGCATGATCCATGCCGCCGCCGCGCGTGCCGACAAAATGCTCTGCCTCCGGTAAAACTGCCATCAGTGCTTGGAAGTCTGCCTTCTCCTCGTTGACTTGCAGCAACGCCAAAGTAGCTGCCACCAACAGAGCCGAAGAGGAAGATAAGCCCGCGGCTGGCGGCAGATCGGAGGTGATCGCTGTGTTCATCCCGCTGTCGGTCTGCCATTGATCCCGAACGGCGAGTGTGGCAGCCTTCAGATAGTTGGCCCAATCTCCTGATGGACTTGGTGGAAGTGCACCTGCGGTTGAGATTTCACGCTCACCGAAGTCATAACTTACCGCGCGTATGCGGCTATCGGACGAGCGACGGAAAGCGATCCTGATTTGCCGCTGGATCGCCATGGGAAGCACCGGCAGATTGTGATAATCGATATGCTCCCCGATCAAGTTCACACGCCCAGGAACAGAAAGTTCCCCTGAAGCTCCCACACCAAAATGGGAAGCAAACAACGTGCGCGGATCAGGCAAATCAGGCTTATGAGGCACTCGCTTAAAATAGCAGACAGTGATTCCGTGTAAACTGCTCAAGAGGTCTCGAATCGGCCATGAAGCACTGGAACACGAGGAGCAACAAACACCCTGATCCCCAAGGAAGCGTTGCTGTGCCTTCACGACGCGACCTTCTGCGTACCGCCACACTTGCCACCGCCCTGATTGGGGCGGAGCAATCCCCTGCGCAAACCAGCAGCAAAACAATGATTGGAGTGCCGTTCCAAGCCCGCAACACGGTTCGCATGGGGTTGATTGGGGCCGGGGGACGCGGCGAGGGGATGTTGAAAAATTTCCTGGGAGTGGAAGGGCTGCAGGTTAACGCCATTTGTGATCCGGTGAAATCCCACGCGCAAGAAGCGCAGGCGCGTGTAGGCAGCGCAGGACAAAAAGCACCTGCCCTGTATACCGATGGGGATCATGCGTGGGAAGCTATGCTTCGCCGGGATGACCTTGACTTTGTTTATGTTGCTACCCCATGGGAATGGCATGTTCCTGTTGCTGTGGAAGCAATGAAACAGGGAAAACATGCCTGCATAGAAGTGCCCGCTGCTACCACGCTGGAAGACTGTTGGAAGTTGGTGGATACATCCGAAAGCACTCGTATGCACTGCATCATGTGCGAGAACTGCTGCTATGGCGAGAATGAGTTGATGGTGCTCAACATGGTTCGCGATGGCGTGTTAGGAGACCTGATCCATGGCGCAGGAGGGTATATTCATGACCTGCGGCGCATTCTGTTCGCGGACACAGGAGAAGGATTATGGCGTCGCGCGCCGCATACCTCTCATAACGGAAATTTGTATCCCACTCACGGCTTGGGTCCAGTAGCGAACTATATGGAGATCAACCGAGGTGACCGCTTTGATTACCTGGTTTCCATGAGTTCACGGGAACGCGGCCTGGATGCCTGGCGCGAAGCAAATGTTCCCAAAGACAGCCCGAAATGGAAAGAAAAATACATCTGTGGGGATAGAAACGTTTCTCTGATTAAAACGGCCAATGGGCTTACCGTTACCCTGGAACACGATGTTGTGAATCCCACGCCCTATGACCGGATCAACCTAATTGCCGGTTCCAAGGGAGTGTTTCGCGATTACCCGCCGCGCATCTACCTCGATAACCCCAAGGAAGAGCAGTTCACATCCCTTGATGCTTACAAGGAACGATACGAACATACCCTCTGGAAACGGCAAGGCGAATTAGCCCGCAGTTTAGGAGGACATGGAGGCATGGACTTCCTGATGGTATTCCGCCTGATCGAGTGCATGAAAAAAGGACTTGTACCGGAGATGGATGTATATGACGCAGCAGCTTTATGTGCACCCGGACCGTTGAGCGAAGCATCGGTTGCACAAGGCAGCGCGCCCCAACCATTCCCGGATTTCACACGCGGCTTATGGAAAACGAAGCGAATCTCGGTTGTGTAGAGTAGGAGCTTCTTAGTCCTCTATGGGCTCGACATCCACGGCTACTTTCAGCGTGTGCTCTCGACCACCAAGAATCATTCCGCGAAGAGGACTTACATCGCCATAGTCTCTTCCCCAAGCCACCATCACATGGTTGCAAGAAGGAACAACGTTGTTTGTGGGATCAACATCCAGCCAGCCTACACCAGGGCAGTAAGCAGATAGCCAGGCGTGTGAAACATCGGCACCAATCAGACGAGGGCGGCCTGGCGGAGGGTAGGTTCGCAAATAGCCGCTCACATAACGGGCTGGCAACTGCAAGGAACGCAAACAGGCAATCTGCAGGTGAGCAAAATCCTGGCAAACGCCCCGGCGTGTTCGAAGAACTTCTTCCGGCAACGTTCGCACGGAAGTTGCCTTGGAATCAAAATCAAATTCTTTATAAATGCGATTGGTAAGGTCTAACAGAGCTTCCACAAATGGTCTGCCAGGGGTGAAAGAGGGTGCAGCATAAGCAGCAAACTGGGCGTTTGGGCGAATGCGCGGTGAGTCAAACACAAACTGATACGCTTCCAGCGAAGCAGCGTTACGATCTTGCGCAACGGCTCTGGCCGCTTGTTCCCAAGGCATCGACGTTTCCGGGGTCGAACACACTTGTTGATCAATCACGACCTCACTGCGCGCTTCCACCACCAAGCGCTTATGCGGCTCTTGGATGGAAAAAAAGTTCAGCTGATTTCCGAAGTAATCTGTTCTTCGATGAAGAGTTGTTTTGGGTGTAACGCGGACCACATGCCGCGTGCATCGATGGTGAGGCAAATCTCTCGGCGTGAGACAAGCTACATGGTCCCCGAACGACACCGGAGACTTGTAGTTATACGTGGTCTTATGAATAATTCGGTATGTCATTCGCCTATGGTGACCGGCAGAGTGCGGGCGTGATTGAAATACGTATTGGACAGATTATTTGACCAGGACGCCAGAAATGTTTCCAGTTCTGTTAACGCGCGGTTCAAGCGACTCCGTTCCGAGCTTTTGAAGCCGTCATTCGCTGCCCCTGGCAACGAATAATCCAAGGTATGGAGATCAAAACCTCTTAGCAGGTGGACAGCGTTCTCCATACTTTGTAGATCAGCCGGCGCGTTACGGGGAAGTTTTGAGTACAAGTCTGCCACATGATTTACCTGGAAATCCAAGGAACGGGGATTTGACCCATCCTTCATGAGCACCTCTAAAACCGCCGCCGGCTGCAGCGTAGTGTAGTAACGAGAGCGATAGGTCATCGAACTATCCGCCACCTCCAGCAGATACTCCAAGCAACGGCCAATCGGCTTCGCCGAATGTTCCAGTAATCTCTTTGCACTTGCCTGCGCACAAATACATGGCGCGTTCTAAACGCCGGCCCAAGCTCATGAAGAGCCAGCCCACGCCGCGCGTGATGTTCTCCCGCTCCATTCCGGAGAACGCGGAAAGCATTTCGAGGCAGCCGGTTAACACTGCCGAGTACTCGACGAAGGGAACTGTATCACTCCACCTCTGCCGACTTTGCGAATTGCCCGATCAGCCGTGTCATATCTGCGACAGCCGCTCCCGGACAGCGCTGCACCACCCGGTATACATCCGCCATTGAGCCGCCGGAAGACTGTCCGGGCGCTTCGTATCGGTCAACAGCGAAATCAATTCGTTCTCAAACTCCTCGGCCGTAGGCGGCCGCTTGGGTTTCTGTAGCTTCGAATGTCCGAGTCGAACAGTGTGCAGCCGAAGCAAAGCAGCCTAATTCAGAGCGGTCCGCGTGCCGCACCCGGCTGATCAGTTCGGCAACAGGCGGGCCGTGTATTCGGAGCGTTCGGTATAACGCCCTAGCCAATACAGATTGTCTGCGGTACGGCTGGGTAGGTCCGCGGGAGCGCGCCGCAACTCGACTGGCTGATCCCGAGGCCGCAGCAAGGTAAACGTGTCCACCGGGCCTTCTCCGACACCCATCCGCTCTTTGCTATGACCGCCCTGTTGCATGGAGACGACAGGCCCTCCGGACCTGCCACCCGCACCAGTCCACCCGGCAGGGCCATCCATTTCGATCCTGTATTCAGGACGTACGTACGCAACACCACGGCACGGGAGAACAAAGCGCCTCGATCCCAAATCGGCGCGGTGGAAAGCTGCACCTGCTCCTGCGCAACATATTCGTGCGGCTCGCGCGCAATTGTTGTGCCAGTGCTGTTTTTCCGCTCTTGCCTAATTGAGCGCCAAATACCGGCTCCATCACACGCAGCGGAAATGCGGGCTTCATCACCACATCGTTCAGATGGTCCAGCACCCACTTCAGCGCATAATTCTGACCACACCACCAGGTCGCCACCGAAGGCAGTTTTAAGTGCTCACCCAGAAGTGCCTTGCAAGCCCGGGAAGGAAAGGCATGTGGCAGCTGTCTCGATCACTCCGCTCCCGAGCGCATTTGCTATCTTTACGTTTCCAGCAATTACCGCATCCACCAGGCCCGAGACCCCCAAAAACGAATCGACGCAAGTTCCAACGGATCGCAAAAGCTGTCGTCCACCCGGCGCAGGATCACATGCACTTCCTGCAGCCTTCCACCGTTTTCAAAGACACGCGCCGGTCGCGAACCGTCAGGTTGCCGCCCTTCAACCAGTGGAAAGCCGAGATAACGCGCCAAGTACGAATGTTCGAAGTATGTTTCGTTGTACGGGCCCGGAGTCAGCAGGACAATGCGAGGTTGTTCCACGCCCGCCATCTGGTTCATGCTTCCCGCTGAGCCCGGAAGAAATGCCAACCTCTGAACATGACAGTGCGAAACAGATCCGGCAGCACGTCCGCCACAATCGTCCGTTCTCCAACGCGTATCCCGCTCCCGAGGGCGCCTGCGTACGATCTGCCAGCACCCACCATTGCCCATCAGGCGAACGGGCAAGATCCACCGCGACAATATGCAGATAGTTCGCATTCGGAGGATCGATAAGCCTGCCATGGGACGCAGGAACTGCCGGATTCGCGAACAGCAACGGCGCGGGAAGTAGCCCCTCTTTAGCAGCCTCTGAGGACCATATAGGTCCGCCAGCAACTGATTCAGCAGTTGTGCACGCTGCATAATACCGGCCTCTATCACTCGCCATTCGCGGGCTGAGATCAGCAGCGGAATCAGGTCGATGTGCCAAGGACGGTCCTCTCCCAGAGCATCCCCGTACACGTTGTAAGTGACGCCGTTTTCACGAATGCGCCGCTCGGCGCGCTCCCAGCGTTTTGAGAGCTCTGCCGACCGATCCTCTCCAGTGATTCGAGGCAGTTCGACCCAATGCGGCGGACCTGAACGCCATCCGGAAAGCTCGTCATAAACAGACGGATCTCTCAAGGTGGCTTGCAGCAGATTCGACCATTATGAGGACGTACCGGCGCTTCGGAAAGCATGCTGCCTTTGTCACGGCCAACGAAGATCCAACGTCGACGGAAAACTGGATTCGGTTCCTCTTCCAGGATACCATTTCCCAGGCGTATGCCCACCGCTCTGAAAACGCTCTGACCGGCGGCTTTCGGCCTCCGCTGCGTTCACCGGACGAGACGTATACCAGCGCCCGCTCGGATGAACCACATGATACGTACAGCCCCCAATCGAGTGCCCGCTCCACAGGTCCACAATGTCGAATATCAGCGGCGAATGCACGCGATGGTTGGATGCAGGCACAACGGCGGGCACCAGGCCCGAAAGCGCACGCCTCCCACAGACTCGCCCGGAGTTCCAGTCGCCTGCAGCGGCACGCGCCGGCCGTTGCAGGTCACGGTATAGCGCGAATCGGCTGCTCCCGAGAGCTTCACTTGCAAACGCTCCAGCGAGGAATCTACACTGCGCGACGTGCCCCCGGAACTCGCTTCTTCTCCCAAAACGTGCCAAGGCTCCAGCGCATGTCTCAGCTCCAGGTGCAAACCCTCCACATCTATCGAGCCGATCTTCGGAAACCGGAAATCGAGGTGCGCGGCAAACCAGCTTTCTTTCAACTCGTAGCCGAAGCGCTGCAGAATGCGTAACACATCCAGCAAATCCTGCTTCACAAAGTGCGGCAACAGGAAGCGGTCGTGCAGCGCCAGTGCCCCAACGCGCCAGCCGCTGTTCATACGGGCTTTTGCCAGAACATCGCCGCCAAAGCCCGGATCAGCAGCAGTTCCAGCAGGCTCATGCGAACATGTGGAGTCATCTCGAACGCCCGCAGCTCCAACAACCCCAGGCGCGATCCCGACCCCTCCGGTGGATACAGCTTGTCGATGCAAAACTCGGCGCGATGCGTGTTGCCGGTCATGTCCACCAACAGGTTGCGGAACAGCCGGTCCACCAGCCAGGGCGGGCACTCGGTGGCAGGTAACTGCGCAAAGGCAATCTCCAGTTCATACAGGCTATCCATGCGCGCCTCATCCACCCGCGGATGCTGGCTGGTAGGGCCGATGAACGCACCCGAAAACAGATACGAAAGCGAAGGATGGTTCTGCCAGAAGGTGACCAGGCTGCGCAACAGATCGGGCCGCCGCAACAGCGGACTGTCCGCCGCAGTCGGACCTCCGATCACGATATGACTGCCTCCACCCGTCGAAGTATGCTTGCCGTCGTACAAAAACTTCTGCGCGGTCAAGCGCTGCTTGGTCGCCTCCTCGAACACCAGATCGTGAATGCTGCGCAGCTCGTCCCAATTCGAAGCCGGAGGAAGATTCACTTCGATAACACCGGGATCAGGCGTCACGCTGAACAACTTCAAGCGCGGATCCGAAGGTGGCGGATAGCCTTCAATCCAGACCGGCTTGTTCAGCAAAGCCGCCGTATCCTCCACCGCTGTCACTAAATCCAAATAGTCCGGCAGCTTCGAGGTAAACGGCAGAAACACGTGTAGCCGCCCTTCGCGAGCCTCCACCGATAAGCGACGGACGAATCACATGCTCCGCGCTCTCGCCAGTCTTCGGAGGCGCGCTCTGCGGATCCTCGGGCGGAGTGACTGCGAACAGATCGGGCCGGTGCTGTGGCCTCTCGGGCAGCTTCTCCCGGTCCGCAAATGGATCCTGATCGTAGTCGTATTCAATCCGGTCCGGCGCCACCCAGGGCAGCGACTCAAGGGCAGCCGGTAACCCACCGGCGAGTCCCCTTGCATCAGCAGCAGCCGGTTCGGCCGCAGAAACCACAGCTGGCTTGACCAGTAAATCCGGCGTTCCTTGCTGCCGCCGACGAATCGGGAGCACGTAACCGGCGGGCTCTCCCAAACCCCGCTCATACACTTTCCTCAGTTCTTCCTGTTCCCTGGAGTTGCCTAACTTCGCGTCAGTCGGGGTAACGTTCACCGCCAGCCGCAGTTCCTTCCAGTGATAAAAGAACGGGTCTTCGTACGCCGCCATGATGTTTTCGGCGCTCACCTGCAAACGCTGCGCCAGCCTTTGCATGAACTCCAGTGCGTCCGCATTTCCGAAGTTCTAACTATCCTCCTCGGCGGCAATCAGATCGGACCGTCTCCCACACCGGCACCCCATCCGCCCGCCAATGCAACTCAAAGCCCAGCGCGGCAGCGGCTCGCCCGGATACCATTTGCCTTGCCCGAAATGCAGCAAAGCGCCGGGCGCCATCTTCTCTTGAATTCCCCGGATCAACGTTACGGCGCGATTCCGCTTAAGAGCACCCATGGCACGCCGTTCCATTGCGGACTCTCGGGTTCGTCCAGTCCCACAAAGGTGGGCTCACCACCCATCGTGAGGCGCACATCTTCCCCTTGCAGTTCTCCGTCTACTTGCTTGGCGAGGCGTTCGACGTTTTGCCACTGCTCGTCAGTGTAGGGAGTGGTGATACTAGGTGTTTCCCGCAGCCTGTGCAAGGACATTTCATAACTGAATTCCACCTGGGACGGCTCCACAGTGCCAGCCATAGCTGCCGCCTCAGATGGATCTGGTGCGTAGGCTAAGGCGATATGTCCTTCCGACGTAAGCAGACCCGATGTAGGATCAAAACCAATCCAGCCCGCTCCCGGCAGGTAAACTTCCGCCCACGCATGGAGGTCCACAGAATCTTTCGTAGCCGGTTTGGAAGGGTCCAAAGGATCTTGTTCCGACGCGAGTTGGATCAGATAGCCGGATACAAAGCGTGAAGCAAAGCCAAGGTGGCGAAGAACTTGGACCAGAAACCATGTGGAGTCCCGGCAGGAACCGGTACCGCGCTGCAGGGTTTCCTCACAACTTTGGATGCCTGACTCCAGCCGAACCAGATATTGCACTTGTTCGCGCACTTTTTGATTCAGATTGACCAGAAATCCGACAGTGGAAGTAGAGGCACGCGGCAGAATTGCCAGAAAGCTTTGCAATAACGGGCCAGCGGATTCCAGCGTGCGATACGATTGCAGATTTTTCGCTAAAGCCAGAGAGTACTCAAAAGGGTAATTCTCTGCTTCCGGCTCCACAAAGAAGTCAAAGGGATTCAGGGGAGAAAGCTCCGCAACCAAGTTCACTTCCACCGCGAACTCTTCCGTTTTTTCAGGAAACAGGAGACGCGCCACAAAATTACCGTATGCATCCTGATGCCAACTTACAGAGTGCTTCGCGGGAAGCACCTTCATGGAGTAGTTGTGAATCGGCGTTCGGCCATTAAGAGCAGGGCGGAGACGCACGGTTTGAGGGCCGAGACTTACAGGTTTATTGTATGCACAACGTGTACGGTGATTTACTGCAATTTGTATGGGCAATCTTCGACTATGGTGCTTCTCTTTTCCGATGATTGCAAGCAGGCATACCAGCCTTGCAGGTTCACCGCACGGAACTCACTTGATCTTTGCTCCCACCAGTTCAGCCATTGCGCCGAGCGTTGTTTGTGTGGCATTCAAGCCTAAGCGAAAGTCATCGTCGTTGAAAGTGGCGTAGACATCGGTCGGTTGATGGTGGTGTGGGTCCCAACCATTTCCGATCTGCGCTCCCCGCTCGTTTTCGCGAATGCTGAGCGCTGGAATGAGGTCTTGGAAAGGCGTGGAATCGGTATTGGTCATGTGCGGACCAATATTGACGGGGTAATCTGTTGCATACTTCTCATTTGCGAGTTGAAGTTTACGAGCCAGCATCAGCGCCGCGTCCCCAAATTTCGACGTGATTTGGTATTCCACATTGATATCGGCTTCGGGCCGCTGCTCTTTGCTCATGGTGCCGTCTTTGTGAGGCATGCCATGGTCGAACATCATCATGTCATGTTGAATCATGCCCAGCCATTTCGGCTCAGGGTACTTGCCGGAGCCCGCAGGCGATTCTTTGCCCTGGAGATCCTTGCGCTGGTTGACATAGGCCCTTGCCCCATTCAGCCCAGTTTCTTCGTTGTTCCATAGGGCGAACCGAATGGAACGCTCGATTTGGACTTCGGGACGGCTGAATATTCGCGCAATCTCCATCACAAGTGCCGTGCCAGATCCATCGTCATTCGCAGCTTCTCCCCAGCCTATGCCATCCATGTGAGCACCAATAATATACATTTCGTCCGGATGCGTAGTTCCCACTTTGGTGCAGTACACTTCTTCGCGCACTCCGGGAGTGGAGGGCTGCGTATTCAGCTCCCGTAGCTTTTCATCGGGCTGTTTTAGCGGATCATTATTGACCGCGTCCGGAGTACGCATTCCCCGTCGACGGGAACCTCCAGGACCAAGTGTTTGCCCTTGTGCCTGAGCATTGGGATTGCGGGCCGCCGGTCTGGCTGGCGGTTGGTAATCATAGCGAATCCGCTCCGTGTTGGTGCAACCATAACTCTTCAACTGTGCTTCAATCCAATCCACGGCAGCGCGATTACGATCTGTGCCTTGGCGACGGTCACCGAACTGCGTCAAACCTTTAATGGTCGCTTTATACTTTTCCAGGTCAAGCTGTTTCACCATGGCAGCCACGGGGTCGGGAGTAGCAGTAGCGGTTACTGGGTCCGTAGCGGCAGGCTGTTGAGCCCAACTCAGCGTTACCGAAAGGCAGAAGGAAGAAAGGGCGCGAGATAGCATAGGGTCCGGGTGTTCCGATCAGTGTAGCCTGTCCGGCCCGCTGGGAGTAGTGCCCGTCCTGAATTTTCATGGAAGAAAGCCAACACTTCGGCGCAGATCCGCCGTATCGTAGAGTTTTCCGTTTGCCACAACTTGAGTTACTTTGCGGAGATCACTGATATTCTCGGCGGGGTTGCCGTTCACTATAATGAGATCCGCGCGCTTGCCTTGCTCCACAGTGCCGGAATCATGATCCAGTTTCATGGCACGCGCCGAAACGATGGTGGCGCATTGAATCGCCTCCATGGGTGTCATGCCGGCTTGCACATACAACTCCAGCTCACGAAGCAGCCCATACCCAACCAGGCCCGTATCGCTGCCAGGCACTATTGTGACTCCCCCTTTGTGCAGCGCCCCGATCACAGCCAATGTTTGCTCGGTGCGAGTGTGCATCTGGGCGGCACTCACACTGCCTCCCATACCGCGAAACTTAGCATCGAGCACGAACGGCGCAGACGCAATCCCTGGTTCAAATGAGGCCACATCTACTTCTTTGGAATGACTGGCCATCTCGCCCCAGCCTGCCGTAGGATCTACCACTGTGTGATGATCCCGAAAAAACTGGATTGCTTTTTTGGCTTGTTCCGAATTGGTATCGATCGGGCCACGGTCCGCTCCCGGCATGCGTATCATATTTGATACGTAGTTCAGGTGGTTAATCTGGTCCATTCCCGCTTCCACTCCTTCAAAGGCATCAAGAGACCGGGGAACATGGCCAGTAACCGTCATCCCCAAGCGATGTGCTTCCTCCGCGATCGCCTTTACCACCTCAGGAGATAAATAGGTGTAGAGTTTGATTTGCTGAAACCCTGCCGCGTGGTAACGATTGACCACGGCGCGGCCTTGCTCCGGTGTTTCCGCGATCACATTCCCAAACGCTTTCAACCCGCCTGCATCCACCAACCCAGCCAGCAATAATCGCGGTCCCAACGCATTCTGTTTTTCCACGGCATCGCGTTGTGCCACTAGGTATTCAAATTCGCCGCCGCAGTCGCGGGCCGTAGTGATCCCCGCCGCCAGCAACGCAGGGCCAAATTCCACACCGGAAAAATGCGTATGCATTTCCCACAAGCCGGGAAGAATGGTCTTTCCAGCTATATTCACGACCGATATTCCCGACGGCACCGCAACAGTGCTGCGCGGACCAGCAGCCGAAATGCGGCCGTTCGCCACAATTACAACGGAGTTCTCCACAGGTGCTGTACCAATGCCATCCACAAGCCTTGCGCCTACCAAGGCAAACGTGTTTTGACGCTGCACGGGAACTTGCCGGGTGAGTTTGTTGAGGTCTAGCATTTCCTGCGCTACACCGCTGCGGTAAAGCTGTTCCAGTGCAGGTTCGTATTCTGTACGTATAGCTTCCATGGGCAATCCGCCAGCAAACGTCATTGCCGCTGCAAGATTATTGTTGTGATCCATCCAGACAAGCTTCTTGCCCGAACATCAGGTTTGCCACTGTGTACCGGTCGAGCAGAATCTTTTTGTGGTCTACGGTGATGGTTTCGTGCCCCGCCAATTCTATTCTGATCGGTGCGGCTCCGGGAGTGGCACGCAGCGTTGGAACTGCTGCTGGCTTTCCATGACGTCCCCAATAGCGCATCAAAGCTAACTGGACAGCAAACGGCGAAGGGCCAAAAATAGTGAAGTACTGACCGGGAAGATCAAATGTGCGGCTCGCTAGATCCTCCTGAATGCTGGCTTTTCCGCCGCTGATGTTGACCCAAGTCGGCTTTTCTTTGGATTCAAAATTTTGCGGTAAGTAGTTGCTATCCATCTGCAACTCCGCTGTCGCAGAACGCTTTGTTCCTCGATCAGAGTATTCAATCGTGGTGTTGATTACCGTTTTGCTACCGGCTTTGCTGAGCGAGTAATTCTCCTGCCCAATGGCATGAAGAAGTAAATGAATCGTAAAGCTGCCAGTTTCTGCGCGAAGCAATGACGCGAATGCGAGAAAAACAAAGCACCATCTCATCGCCCTAGTCTGGTGGCTTTCCCGCAGCGAGTCAAACAAAAGTAATCACTTTTAGTTCCCCTCATCTACTGAACTGAAAAACTACCGAACATGTTTATGCGTATGTGCGAAATATAAAGATTCGGCAAGGTTCTTTTGGCGATTGATAAGGAATATTATCGGTCTTAATCAAGTATCAAGTTAATTTTCCAGCAATGTCGCCACGTTTCTTTGCGTTTGACTTCTTACCGCCATTCACGTAACCTTTTTTACACATTTCTGGAAGCTTACTTCAGAAGCGCCATTGTGGCTGGGGGGTTAATGCGGTATTTATCGTTTTTTATAGCTATAGTTCTGTCTACGTTTTCCTTATTTGCTCAAATTCAGGATGCGCGGATCGAAGGCAATGTTGTGGATAATTCACGTGCGGTGATTGTAGGTGCAAAGCTGGCCATCACCAATGTCAAGACCCAGGTCCGGACAGAAGCTGAGACGAATGCATCCGGATCCTTTACATTTCCGGTGGTTCCTCCAGGATTCTACACACTCAAAGCAGAGGCCAAGGGTTTTCGTACCACTGAGATCACCAATATCGAAGTCAATGTAGGCGTGACGCTTCGGAAGGATGTTGTTCTCGAAGTGGGTGCTGTCGGGGAGACGGTATCGGTGGAAGCCAGTTCACTTGGCGTCCAGACAACTGAAGCCACAGTCCAGCGCGCAGTCACTCTCAGGGACATTGATACGCTGCCTCAGCTTGGTCGCGGCCCTATTGCGCTAGCTACTTACCAACCCGGTGTGCAGCTCGGTACGCAGCCAAACGACGCAAGCTTGCCCGCATCAATGGCAACCGGCAGGGCTCAAACAACAATACTCTGGACGGGATCGACGTCAATGACGCGTCGACGCCGCGCCTCGGTCTGACACTGAACGCGAACAATACAGACTCCATTGAAGAATTCCGTATCATCACCAGTGGCGCGAAGGCCGAATATGGTCGCAACGCGGGCGGCACCATCGAACTCATCACGCGATCTGGCACCAACAAGTTCCACGGGAACCTGTTCGAATATCACCGCAACACCGTTCTTAACGCCAACAACTTTTTCAACAACAATTCGCTGCAGCCGGATGGCACGGCTACACCCCGCCCGAAATATATTCAAAACCAATTTGGCGGTTCGTTCGGCGGGCCGGTTTTGATCCCGAAAGTGTTTAATGGCAAGGACAAGCTGTTCTTCTTTTTCAACTACCAGGGATCGCGAGTGGCGCAGGAAGTGGCTCGCAACCGCACGGTGCTAACGCCCGAAGCTAAAGCGGGAATATTCCGTTGGACCGTGCCCGCTGGACAGCCGAACGCGGGAAGCATCATGAGTTACAACATTGTCCAGAACGACCCCCGCGGTCTCGGTATCGACCCATTGGTTGCGAAGAATCTTGCTCTGCTACCCAATCCGAATAACACCTCGGTTGGCGACGGACTCAATACTGCCGGATTCCGCTTCAATGCTCCGGCGAACAACCAGGGCGACCAGTATACGTTCAAGACTGACTATCAAGCAACGACCAATATCCGCGCGTATTTCCGGTACTCATGGTTCAAGACTGTCACACCCGCAGACTCTCTGAACAACGCGGAAGCTACGTTTCCCGGCCAGCCAAACGGCACCCAGGGCGGTATCCGTTCCGGCTATTCCACAGGCTTCAATTGGACCATCACTCCTACTTTGGTAAATGATTTTGTGGCGGGCGTCCAGGAGTCGTCCGTAACCTTCGGACGGGTTCGCAGCCTGTATTACCCAGGTGTGGCTCTCCTTAGTTCCAACTTGTTCACCAATCCTATTCCCACCGGATTCGGCTCCGATCGGAACTCCCCGGTGAACCCGCAGATTTCTGACAACGTTTCCATTATTCGCGGCAACCACACTTTCAAAACCGGTTTCCGCTTTTCCAACATTCTGCAGTACCAAAGCAGCGACGCAAATATTTGGCCGAATATTTCTTTGAGCACAGCCAATGGAAATGCCGTACCGACTGCGAACGGCCCAACCGGCGCACAAATTTCGTCCGCTGACCGCACCCGGTATGACAGCCTCTACAACGATCTGTTAGGCCGGGTCAGTTCCATCCAGACTACTTTTTATAGTGATCTGAACACGTTCAGCCCTGGCAAACCCCGCGTGCGGAACTTTATTTTCCATGACTATAGCGGTTACTTCCAGGATGACTGGCGCATCAAGAGCAATCTGACATTAAACCTTGGCTTGCGGTATGAATTCTTCGGTGTGCCTTATGAGCGCGATGGTCTGCAAGGGAATATCACGCAGAACGCGGCTGGACTGGTGAATACCGTTAGCCAGATTTCAAATCTGACTGTGGCAAAGAGTGATTCCTGGTTCAAGAACGACCTGAATAACTTCGCTCCCCGCGTAGGGTTGGCTTGGTCGCCTTTCAAGGATGGCAAGACTTCCATTCGTGCCTCCTGGGGTGTTTTCTACGACCGTGTTCCTGGCGGAGCAACCATCGACCCGGATAGCACTACACCCGGATTTGCGCAAAGCATCACCCTCTACCCGAATGCCGGGGGAACGGATCTTCGAGCCAGCGACAAGGCCCTGGTTTACCCAACGCCTCCCGCAACGCCCACCACCACCCCTAACGCCGACCGGGTATTCGGAACTTTAAATCTCACTGATCCTAATTTCCGTACCCCCTATGCGCTTCAATATAACTTCACCATCCAGCGGGAAGTGCTGCGCAATACGGTGCTAGAAGTAGGCTACGTAGGCAACCGCGGTATCAAGCAACTCCTGGACCAGAACGTAAACCAGACCCGTATTTACAGTAGCGGATTTTTGAACGATTTTAAGGAGTTGCAGGCGTACCAAACGAACAGCGCTGCTCTCCCGTCTGCAGGAAACAATATTGTAAAAATCTATGGGTCGGCAAGCGCAGCTATTACTGCAATTGGGGCAACCACGGTGCGTCAAGGTGCAGTGGGCTCAGCGGCAGCCACGGTGGACACCAATGGTTACACAAAGTACGCGGCAGCCGGCATCTCGCAGTATTACCTGCGCAATTTTCCGCAGTTCACCAACGTGTATGTTTCCACCAATGCAGGCCGCACATCTTACGATTCCCTTCAACTCAGCCTTCGGCGGCAGCAAGGTGCTCTGAAATTCGCGGTGAACTACACGTGGTCGAAGACGATCGACAATGCTTCCACGGATGGTGCGGGCAATACGGGCTCTTTGGACGATTACAATCTGAAACTAAATCGGTCTTTGTCCGACATCGACCGGCCACATACGCTGAACTGGACCGTCACGTATACGCTCCCTATTGGCCGTACACGCTTATTGGGAGGCAACATGCCCGATTGGCTTGACCGTTTTGTTGGTGGTTGGGAACTTGGGTCACTGGGAATTCTAACCTCGGGCCAGCCCCTTAGCATTTCATCCGGCGTGCTGACAGGTCCCAACACTGTTAACTTTGGTCCTCTCGCCACCAACCTCGGCGCACTGGCAGACTACAGTGGAACAGATCGCAGCATTGGCGGGATTCAGCGGACTGGAAATGGAGTGCAATACTTCACCGCCGCCCAATTCGCCTTGTTCTCCGTTCCAGCGGCAGGTTCCATTGGAAACTCAGGTCGCAATACATTCCGTGGCCCGGGATTTTTCGACACCGATCTATCCTTGGTAAAACGCTTTCGGGTACGTGAGGGTATGAACATTACCTTCCGCGCTGAGGCTTACAATCTGCTCAACACGGTTAACTTCAGCCCGCCGGGCGTCAACCTTCAAACGCCCGCGACCTTTGGAGTCATTTCCTCCACTCCCACTGGTGCATCCAACCAGTCTGGCGCACGTATTCTGCAGGGAGCGCTACGGTTTGATTTTTAATTTCACAAGTCAAAGGGCAATGGCTTAACGCCCACCTTTTGATTTCAGGACAATTTCGCGAACTTCTTTCGCCAGCGTGGGGGCGTGATAGGGAATGCCGTCTTTTACGGTCCATTCAATTCCGCCCCCGTGTACCTGGCGGCCATCTTTGATCTCTTCCACACCGGAAGGATAAAGAACCTTCAGATTTTCAAGAGGATTGCCATTGACCACGATCAGGTCAGCAAGATATCCGGCACGGACTCCGCCCAATTTTCCTTCCATGCCGAGAATCTTGGCATTGTTCCCGGTAGCGTGCTGGATCACTTTGATGGTATTAAAGCCTGCTTCCTGGTGCAGTTCTAACTCTCGGAGCAGGCCAAAGCCGTAGATCTGGTAAATGAAGCCAGCGTCATCTCCTGCGCCCACCAAACCACCCATGCGCTCAAAATCACGAACGGCAGCCATCCAGATGCGGTAATTCTCCTTCCAGAACACTTCATCGGTGGAAGTCCAGCCGAGAAAATAGGAGCCGTGATTCTTGGGGTTTGGTGCAAAGTATTCGGCCAGAGTAGGGTGCAAATACTCTTTGAACCAAGGCTGATTCTGGGCACGCGTAAGGTCGCGGCTTGCTTCATAAATGTCCAGAGTAGGGTCCCACGCAACATGGGCTTTCACCATAGCAGCTAAAACTTCTTTGAGCTTTTCGGGTTGTGCTTCCCGAAAAAGGTGGCCCGCATAGCGGAAGCGATCGGTTTCGTTGTTGTAGTTATAAGAAGGCGGAAAACCCTGCACGCCATCGGGAATCGCAGCATCGGGAATGCCGTACCAGTGCTCAATGGAACGGGTGCCAAACTGAATATCGTCCCAGGCATTGGTTTCTTCCACTCCGACGTGGTGGGCAATAGGAAGATTCAGCTTGTGCGCCTCGTCCTCCATGGCTTCCATAATGTCCCGGTAGGAAAGCATCAGCTTAATTCCATCAGCGCCCATGGCCTTTAGTTCGCGAACGCGTTGACGAGCAAGTTCGGGAGTTTTCGGCGAGCCGAACATGGGGTACACAAAAAAGCGAGGAGCAATGATTTCGTTCTTTGCGCTCTTGGCGCGCAGCGCGAGAGTTTTCGCGGTGTCGCTGCCCACGTCGCGAACGGTTGTGATGCCACAAGCCATCCAGAGTTTCAGCTCATAGTCGAGCGGTTGTGGCGTTCCGCCACGTTCATCCTGAGTATGGGCGTGAGCATTGATCAGCCCGGGAAGAACATACTTGCCAGTGGCGTCGATTTCTGCGTCCGCCGGAACACGGCGGCCACCTCTCCCCATCGCAACAGGGTCGAGCGGAACAACGGCGGTAATCACGTTGTCCGTGATAATGATGTCTTTGGGTCCTGAAGCAGGAGTACCATTGCCGTCCACAATTGTGGCGTTACGGATGGCGAGAGTATGATAGCGCTTCGCGTGGGTGGGGGCCTGTTGTGCTAAGGCTCCGAAAGCGAGCAGAAAGAGGAGAATGTTGGGTTTCAAGCTGTTTGTTTACTCCCGACGATCCCAACATTCTAAGTCATGTACCGAAATGAACGCGACTAAAGATTTACTTTGCCAGCCTGGTAGCTTGCCGCGCTACCATTTGCCATCCCTGCGGTCCGTTAACCCATACATGGAGAATATTCATGTGCACGATATTGGTCGGACTATGTTGTAGATCGACGCGCCCTTTCACCAGGGCTGTTTTGCCATAAACTCGGACGGTCATCTCACTAAAATCAAGCTTCTCCGTAACGGTTTTGCCTGAAGTAACCGACTTGATCACATCCGCTTTAGTCTGGAATTCTCCCCCTGAGTGTGTGTAAGTAAGATCATCGCTTAGCACTTTGTTCAGAGCATTTCCGTCTTTCTGCAACATTCCATTCCGATATACCTCCATGGCAGCGAGAACCGCTTGCTGGGCCTTTGGATCGGGAGTCGCGGCAAAAAGGGCGGTCACGGCTAGAATCAAAACGAAAAGTCGAGTCATCTTCGGCATATAGGGTATCAGAGAAAGAAACAGGTGGCTGTTCCTACGGCTGTTTTGTCGCGGCAAAGTGAGAAGTTCCTAATTGGGCAAAGTAGAAAGTTCCGCTTGACAGCGAAAAGCTGAAGAGGTGGAACGAATCGCGATGAACCAGGAGGAACGAGATTGGCTGGAGTGGCTCAAGCGGGTGCAAGACGGCGTCGTGACACAGCGGCAGGCGGCGGTAAAGATGGGCGTCAGCGATCGGTGGGTGCGAAAGCTGCTAGCGCGCATGAAGACCGATGGCGACGCGGCTGTGGTACACGGACTGCGGGGTCGGTCGTCGAACCGGCGGATCGACGACAAGACGCAAGCACGTGTGCTCGAGTTGCTCAGGCAGCCGGAGTGGCACGACTTTGGACCGACGTTCGCAAGCGAGCAAATGGCCAAGCGGCACGACATTCACGTGAGCAAAGAGACGGTACGTAGTTGGATGGGGGCGGCAGGGCTGTGGAAGGCGCATTCGCGGAAAGTGGGGGAGAAGCACTTCTGGCGACCGCGGCGCAGCGGATACGGGGAGTTGGTGCAGTGGGACACGTCGAATCACGACTGGCTGGAAGGCAGAGGCGAGGCAGTGCGCTATCTGGTGAAGTGGATCGACGACGCGACGAGCCGGAGCGGAGGCAGCTTCGTACAGCACGACGGGACGCGGGAGAACATGGGCGTGCTGTGGCAATACATAGAGCGTCAGGGTCGGATGGTCGATGTCTACACGGATCGGGCAGCGATGTTCATGGTGAGGCCGCGAGCGAAAGAAAGCGCGCAGCAACGCCAGGAGTCGGATCGAGTAACGCAGATTGGTCGCGGGCTCAGAGAGCTGGGAATCGGTTGGATTCCAGCGTACTCGCCGCAAGCCAAGGGGCGAGTGGAGCGCAGCTTCGGCACCGATCAGGACCGGTTAGTGAAACATCTGCGACTGGCCAGAGTGGTGACTCTGCGGGACGCCAACAAGTATCTGGAACAGGAGTATTGGCCGGAGTGGAACGAGCGCTTTGCTCGGCCGCTGAAAGACGTGATGGATATGCATCGAGCGCTCACGCCGCAGACCGATTTGGC
Organism: Bryobacterales bacterium; assembly: GCA_963791675.1. Classification (GTDB taxonomy): domain Bacteria; phylum Acidobacteriota; class Terriglobia; order Bryobacterales; family Bryobacteraceae; genus JALYXI01. The sequence continues at coordinate 156,178 of CAWBTD010000016.1, read as the reverse complement.
CAGCGCCTTGAGCCATGTGGAGCAGCGCGTGGTGAGCAACGACTACACGTTTTCGTTTGCCGGCCAGCGTTACCAGATCGCCCGCGAGGAGGTGAAAGCAGGAATGAGGGGCAAACAGATGCGCATCGAGTTGCACTTAAACGGCAGCCTGCGAGCGCGGTTCGAAGGTCAGTATGTGGTGATCGGCAAATGTGGCATGAAAACGGCGCCCGTGGCGAAAGCGAAGGCCAGGCCGGCTCGCAAAGACCACAACCGAGGAGGCAAGAGCGACTGGATGGACGGGTTTTTCGAACGGCCCGGGCCAGAGTTGTGGCAGGCCGTAAGTACCGCCCATGAGCGGGCATAACGGGAGTGGCAAGCAGTCAAAAAGGAATGCCGAGCAAAAGCGGCCCGGCGATCTTCGCGTTTTTATGCCCAAAGCCTCCGCTCGGGAATTTCACCAAAGCATTCCGTCACTGAAGACGACAAAGCCCTCCGGGCGCTGCGCGCCGACGGAGGGCATGTGCCGACTGCTTGCGGAGCCAACTCCGTCGCGTCGGCTTTGGGCAGCAGCACCAAGCGCGACCCCGGCGCTGCCAATCGAACCTAACACGGACGGTCGTGACAACCGCCCAAAACCGGAACGTTCTAAATTGTGTAAACGGCATTTTGCTTGGTTTACCGGAAACGCTCCGGCAGGCGAGTGTCCCATAGCAGAGCAAAATGGTTCAGCGCTGCTTTCCAGTTTGGTAACAGGCCCCACTTCTTAGTCACATTCCGCAGGGCCATGTATAACAACTTCAGCGCTGCTTCTTCGCTCGGAAACGAGCCTCGCATCTTGATGATCTTACGCAAACTCATGTTCAGTGACTCCACCGCGTTGGTGGTGTAAATCACTCGGCGGATCTCCCCGGGAAAGGCGAACAGCGGCGTGATCTGTTCCCAGTTCCTTCGCCATAACAAGGCGATGGTGGGGTACTTGGCATCCCAGGCTTGGGCAAACAGATCCAATTCCTTTTGGGCTTGCTCGGCTGTGGCGGCCCGGTAAATGTTTCGTAAGTCATTGGCCACCGGCTTGCGATCGCGCCAGCTGACATAGTTCAAACTGGCCCGGACCAGATGCACGATCCGAACACAATCGACATATTACGATTTACCATCCATGTGCCATTCTGCTGCCCCATGCGGGCTCGACCGCAACGGCGCACGCAACCACCGTCAGATTCTGCTTTTTCGTGATCACTCTGATATAGCCAGCACTCAAGAAGGTGCTTGCTCATGTCTACTCCTCCACGTTCCCCGGTGGCAAAGACTTGGGTTGTGCATTCAGTCTCGTTGCGTACACGCACGAGCCCTGATCGCTTGGCCCAAGCCTACCGTCATCTGCTACAGTTCCTCGCGCCGGCTTCTGCATCCTGGCGTGCCGACCCTCCACCCACAACCTCTTCCAACAGGAGTTAACCAATGCGTGCTGCCCTATACGCCCGTGTTTCCACGGATCGCCAAGAACGTGATCAAACCATTGAGAGTCAGATTTCCACTCTGCGAGCCTGGATTATAACCCATGGCCACGAGCTAGCCGACACCCACATCTACCGTGATGAAGGATGGAGCGGTGCGCGCCTGGACCGGCCAGGACTGGATGCGCTCCGGGATGCTGTTCATGAAGGTGAAGTGAGCTTGGTTGCCGTGCTCACGCCCGATCGTCTGGCCCGGAAGTATGCCTACCAGGTGCTCCTGTTAGAAGAGTTCCGTCGTGCCGGATGTGAACTGGTCTTTGCTCAGCGTCCGATCACCGAAGATCCCAATGACCAGCTACTTCTCCAGATCCAAGGCGCAGTAGCCGAGTACGAACGAGCGGTGCTCAGTGAGCGTTTCCGTCGCGGTAAATTGCAGAAGGCTCGTGCTGGTCAGTATCTAGCTGGTCGGGCTCCGTATGGGTATCGCTATGTGCCGAAGCAGGAGCAGATTGCCGGGCATATTCTGATCGATGAGACCGAAGCCGAACTAGTGCGTCTGCTCTACCAGTGGCTAATAGAAGAGCGGATGACGATTCGGCAAATCTTGAAACGGCTGAACGGCGGTCCCTGGTTTCCACGTTCCGGCAAGCGGCCCTGGTCTCCCTCCACGGTGTACCACATCTTGTCCGACCCACTTTACGCAGGTACGGCTTACGTGAATCGCTATGATCTGGTGGCCCCGAAAAAGCCGAGGGCAAACCGCAAGCCTACCAGCGCGGAAAAGTCCTGCCGTCGTCCGAAGCCGAAAGAACAGTGGATTCCCATTCCGGTGCCGGCTCTGGTCAATCAAGCTACCTGGGACCGCGCGCAAGAACAGCTGGCGCGCAATGCGGTCCTGTCATTTCGCCGCAACACTAAATACAACTACTTGTTGCGCTGTCTACTGACGTGTCAGTTCTGTGGCTTAGCTATGTTCGGCCGCACGGCAAAAGCTACGCTGACACATCGCCAACGTCGCTTCTATATCTGCCACGGCAAAGATTGTATTTTGACTGCTCGTCCGTCACCCTGTCCTCGCCGCTCGGTACCAGCCGAAGCTCTGGAAACGGCAGTATGGGAGCATGTTGCCGGACTGCTGCGTGATCCCGTGCAACTGGTGTCGCAGTTTACACGGTTTCTGGAAAGCATGAACGAAGGCACCGCACACGAAAAGCAAGCAGAACGGCAGGCCCAAGCCCATCAGGACCGGCTCACGCGGGCGGACCAGCGTCTGCTAGACGCCTATCAAGCAGGTGCGATTACCTTGACTGAACTTTCCGAACGGCGGGCGCAGATCAACCAACAAAGCCACGCTCTGGAGCAACAGCAAAAACAGCAACGTCGTTTACGCGAACAGCGGGCCAAAGCTGAAGAAGTGCTGACCAGTCTTGAAGCCTTTGCCAGACGAATCCAATCGCGACTTGCAGAAGCCAGCTTTGCCGATAAACAAACCATCCTACAACTTGTGATTGAGCGCGTCATTGTCGGTGAGAATAGTTTGGAGGTACGCCATGTTATTCCGTTACGCAGTTCGGTACCCGACCCAGGCGGCCACTCGCCGCCTGGTAGCCCATTGTGTTCGGATGGTGTGCACGATGCACAGCTGCACGGTGGCTTGCGGGTACACCGTCTGGATCGCTTGCGGAAAGCCTTTCAGCCCGTCTACACAAGCAATGAAGATGTCCTGCACACCTCGATTCTTGATCTCGGTTAAGATCTGCAGCCAGAACTTGGCTCCTTCGCTAGCGCTGGTCCATAAGCCCAGCACTTCTTTATTGCCTTCCAGCGTGACGCCTAAAGCCACATACACGGCTCGGTTCTGCACCACGCCGTTGTCTCGCATCTTGACCATCAAGGCATCCAGGTACACGATCGGATACACCGCATCCAGCGGCCGCGCTTGCCAGGCTCGTACTTCTTCGATCACCGCTTCGGTGACGTTGGAGATCAACGTGGCGCTGACCTCGGTATGGTAAATCTCCTGTAAGTGCTCCTGGATCTCGCGCGTGGTCATGCCGCGGGCATACATCGACAGGATCTTGTCATCGAAGCCGGTGAAGCGTGTTTCTCCTTTCGGCACGATCTGCGGCTCAAAGCTGGCGTTGCGATCGCGTGGCACGGCAATGTCGATCTCGCCAAAGTCACCCTTTAGCTTTTTTCTGCTCTTGCCATTGCGGCTGTTGCCGGTGCCGTATCCGGCGGGATCGTGTTTTTCATATCCCAGGTGCGTACTAAGCTCGGCTTCCATCGCTCGCTCCACCAAGGCTTTGGTCAACTGCTTGAGCAGGCCGTTTTCGCCCACAATGTCTTCTGGCTTCTGGTAGTTGGCTAACAGCTTGTCAATCACTTCTTTGTCGATTTCCATCGGTTCTTCCCAGTCTCTCCTGATCAGTTTGAGAAACACCGTTTACACATTCTAATTTCTACTTTGCTCGAAAGCGGAACTTTCTACTTTGCCTTGACAGTTCCTACGGCTGTTTTGGCTGCTTTAGACGGAAACTATACTTCTCGTAGTTGAAGTCGTATGCGGAGCGTTCCAGAGCGGGCGCAGCACTGCTGGCTGGCATGAATCGTCCCAAACGAGCCTTTACTTCCGCATAACGGCTCTCCCGAGCCAAATTATGAAGCTCATTTTTGTCATTTAATTCGTCAAACAGCTCCTCACCGCCGTCTTTGTATTTTGTATATCGCCAGCGATCATCCCGAACAGAATGATTGCCCGGCCAGTACGTGGTTACCACGGGATCATGAGGTGCATCTGCCTTCTCCAGTTGTGGTCTGAGGCTCACACCATCGTTTGAGGAATTCGCAGGAAGTCCGCAGAGATCCACCAGGGTAGGATACAGATCCAAAAGCGACGCTGGCTGCGTTCGGTTTTGACCATTCTGCCGGTTGTAAGGGCTGGAGATAATTAGTGGTATATGGGTGGACCGTTGCCAAAGAGTTGATTTATGAACGTGCTGCTTTTCGCCGAGATGCCATCCGTTGTCAGACCAAAAAACCACCACGGTGTTGTTGGCGTATGGGCTGTTTTTCAGATATGTCAAAACTTGCCCTACCATGGCATCGGCGAAACTGATAGAGGCCAGATACGCCTGCACCATGTCGCGCCATTTTTCTTCTTTTAGAATCCGCTGAAGCTCATCCCGGCGGACTGCGGCGAACTCTCGCCCTTGCGGGGGAACATCGTCCAAATCATCTTCTGGCACAATCGGCAGATTCACTTTGTCTTTTGGGTATAAGTCAAAGTAATGCTTCGGCGCGAACATGGGAATATGCGGATGCCATAATCCTACGGCTGCAAAGAAAGGCTTGTTGTGTTCCTGCTTCAGAAACTTGCCAGCCCAATCCACGGCACGCATATCTCCGTATTCCGCTTCGCTTTTCGGCAAGACACCCCAGTCAAACTCGCCAGCAAAGTCCTTGATGCCGTTGTAAGGATAGCCGGACGGAGTTGGCTCCTTTTTCACCCATGGATACCACTCTGTCCGCCGATACCAGGGATCATCGAACACCTGCAACTGAAATTCATCCCATTGATCGGGTGGGTTGAAACCGGCCACGTGGTGCAGCACCTTCCCTGCCCCTGCTGCGTAATAACCGTGCTGACGAAAATACTCCGGCAACGTAGCAACACCGGGAAGCGCGGGACGCCAGTAGTGCTCATTGTCATAAATACCCGTATTGGAGGGCCTGCGACCTGTGAACAACGCCGTTCGCGACGGATTACAAACCGGGGCTGCACAATGCGCGTTCGCAAACAGTGCCCCTTGTTTTGCCAAACCGTCAATATTGGGCGTTTGAACACCGGGATAACCGCCAAGGCAGCCGACCCAATTATTCATATCATCTACGCCGATCATCAGAACATTGGGTCGCTGCCGGGTTTGGGCGGAAGTCACGCCGCCAGCCAAAGCAAGGGAAGCGGCAGCAACAAAGTCGCGTCGGTTCATAGAAGAGTCCCTTAGTATCATAATGCGCAAGCCGAACAGCAGCTTACTGGCTAAGTTTCAATACCCAGGCCAGTTGTGAAAATAACTCAGCGGGAAGTTCCGGCAATTCAACTCGTATCGAACCGCCTGCTGCCTTCCAGTGCAACGGAGCAGCAGCGCCAAGCAAAGAAATAGACTTTACATGGAGGCTACCAGTGTCTTTCCAAGTGAACTGCCGACCCGGCCAGCGTGGAAGAATGGCATAAACAGCATTCCCTTTAGAGGTAAAAAAAGCCTCAATCGATGCTTTGCCGGGCTGTGGCGTTCCGATCAGCTTGGAAGCATCGTAATTTGTCTCAAACTGCTTGTTGTAGCTGGCATCCTCCTTTTCCCCGGAACTCCATTGCTTGGCCATTTTCCAAGGCCGGGTTCCATAGATCGCTTCCCCGTTTACCTTCAGCCACGAACCAATTTCCAGTAAGCGCTCCTCCATCACCACTGGAATGGTTCCATCTGCAGCGGGGCCGATATCCAGCAGCAGATTGCCGCCCCGGCTTACTAAATCTGCTAGCATAACGACGAGTTCACGCCCGGAATGGTAATGTTCCAACCGTTCGGCGCGGTTATAACCATACGAGAAACCCATTCCACGGCTTTCTTCCCAAGGGTGATCGCTGCCGCTCATGCCGGGCGTGTACTCGGTAGTCCAATAACCGCCGTGCTTGTGGCGCGAATCTTTTCCCCACCTGTCATTGATTACAACGTCTTCCTTTACTGCGGATTCGTTGAAGAGCCAGGCAAGCAGTTCAGGGCTTCGCCACTCCGCCGAAGACATTTCCCATTCCCCGTCACTGAAAATCAGAGACGGCTTGTAGCGGGTCACCAGATCTTTGAACTGCGGAAACATGTGTTGCTGAACGTAGCGAGGTTTATCAGCAAGCCAGAGCGGGTTGTACCATTCATAAAGAGAGTAGTAAAAACCCATTTTTAAGCCTTTACGACGCACTGCGTCTGTTAGATCTCCGAGTACATCGCGCTTTGGTCCAGTTTCGACGGCATTCCAGGGACGGCCCCAAGTAGCGGAAGCTTCCCGGCTAGGCCACAAGGCAAATCCTTCATGATGCTTTGAAGTTAAAGCAACATACTTCGCACCGGAACGTTGAAACACATCGGCCCAATGATCCGGATCAAACAGCTCGGCTCGAAATTGAGTAGCGAAGTTCTGGTACGGATAGTCAGCGCCATACCGCTGCTGATGGAAAGCCCAGGTGCCGGAGTAGACAGGGTTTGTACTGCCAGTCCGTCCGTCTGTCATCGCCCGCCAATACCATTCGGCATATGCCAACTTGCCGGGCAACACCGGAGCATATGCTGGCACGGAATAGACGCCCCAATGAATAAAGATGCCAAATTTAGCATCACTGAACCAAGCTGGCGTAGGCCGCTTGTCGATGGATTCCCAAGTAGGCTGATAGGGTTGCGCACTCAGCAGAACAAAGTTCGCAAAGAGGGGAAATAGCAAGACTTTCATGGTCTTCTCAAGATTCAAATGGAGTCAGAATGATTCTGATGGACAATCTAATTGCTTGTAAAGCAGAATTTCCGGTTAGTTGTTTGGCGCAGGGGGAGGTTCTTTAAAGATTTTGCCACCCTTCATCACAAACACCACGCGCCGCAACGCCGTGATGTCTTTTACAGGATCACCATCCACTGCGATCAAGTCTGCTTCCAGCCCAGGTGCAAGCGAGCCGATTTTGTCGCCCATATTGAGAGACTCGGCAGATAAGGAAGTAACCGAAACAAGGGCATCTTTTGGAGCTTGACCCCCTTTCTGCACGCGATAGATGAGCTCCTCCACATTGTGTCCGTGTGCTCCTGCTACTGCATCCGTGCCAAAAATGATCTTCAGTTTAGGCGTTTTCAAAGCTTCCTGAAAGACTTTCAGGGAAATGGGAATGGAGCGCTGCATGGCCGCCATTCCTTCTTCCGTGTAATTGCCGATACCGAGGTAATTTGCGCGGTGCGAGAGGTAATTTTGTGCCACCAATCCAATATTCGGATCGAAATAGGTGCCACGGTCCGCGATGTATTTCAACACTTCCGGTGTAATCAGAGTGCCATGTTCGACGGAAGTGCAGCCAGCATCCGAGACTTGTTTGATGGTATCCGGTCCGTACACATGCACAATGGCCCTCAAATGTTGCGCTTTTGCTTCCCCGCAAGCGGCTTCTATTTGCTGCTGGCTTAGTGTTTGCCCGCCACCATCACGAAAGCTCTTGGAAGCAAAAATCTTGACCAGATCCGCGCCATCAGCAGCAAACTTTTTGATGGCAGCATGGATTTGCTCTACACTCATGGTCGGATTGTTAATTGCCCCCAAAGAGGTCAATATGCGAGGACCAGGTAAAACGCCACGGTTCACTGCCGCTCGAAGATCACCGTCAATCGGAGCACCTACACTCTGCACAGTGGTAAACCCGCCCATCAGAGTTTCATAGGCATTTTCCATGGCATAACCCATTGCCGAGACTGGTGAAGTATCGCGAGGTTGATAGCGTCCGTCAGGCCCAAAATGCCATCCGATATGGACGTGTGTATCGATCATTCCCGGAAGCACAGTGTACTTGCGCAGATCAATTGCTTTCCCCTCCGCACGCGCACCAATGCTTTCGATTTTTGAGCCTTTTACCTGAACATAAACGTTGTGCTGGGTTCCTCCTTTTCCATCCATCAGAGTGCCCACACGCAACACAACAGAATCCTGCGCAAACACTAGGGAAGTAAGTAAGAAAAACGCGGAGAAGCGTCCAAGAAGAAAGGGGTTCGTCATTGTTTTGGGAAAAGAATCGGTAAAGCTGCTTCCGAAGTGAACATACAGCGAGCATTATGCCCGCATAGGGGGACGGTGACAATTTTTTGTGTCACCTTGAGTTTTTCAGCGACGTACTTTTGAAACGCTTGGCCACGCGCAAGCCGAGTCGCACCTTGCGCCATAGCGGGGCAAGAAGAATCAAAGCCGCCTATAGGGAGAATGTCAATTTCCCCTAACAGGTACGTGACGGAACGCTTTGCTAACTGAGCAGTCAATTGCTCCTCTGCTATTTGTGCGGAGTAACCGGCACGCTTTTTCAGGCCATAGGGCCAATTCTCATATGTGGTGCAATTTCGAGCATCCGAGAAGGGCTTAAAAGTGCCGTCTGCCGAGGGCCGCATGGCATCTAAGTAAGCATAACTGGACGGATTGGAAACTACATACTGAACAGGTGTGTTGAGGCTGTCGTGTACCTGATTGGTCATTTGGTAGCGTGTCACGAATTGCCCACCGGCAGAGTGCCCTGCCAGAACAATTTCTTTCAGATTCGGAAATGTCGCTTTATTCGCGGTTTGTCGAAGAAGCTCATCCATGAAATCGTAGGAGGTGAGCTTTTTATCACTGACAGAGGCTCCTCCGGACCGCCAGCTATCACCGTTGCAACTCCAACTCACCTCGTGTGAAGCCAAGGCATCATGACAACTACGGCCATCGTTGGAGGCAAAACGTGGAGAGATAATCAACGTGTTTTCCAGTGCTCCTGCCAGAAACCCGGCGGCCAATGAAGTACGGAAGTAGTTGTCAGCATCGCGGCTTGCGCCGTGAACTACGATCAAGGCACGTGTAATGCTTTCGTTTTTCACCGTGAGCGAGTGCGTACGGTAAACAAGTGAGCGCGACGAATCCCCTAGCTTGATCCACTCAGTGCAATCTGAATTGGCCGTGATGCATGGGGCGGTGTCCGCCTGGACAAGGTGGATTCCAGCCCCACCTATCAGCAGTAATAAAGCTTTTATACCGGTTCCCTTCATCCAGGGCCTTTTCCCCCCTGTAATTTATTTAGACGGCGAAAAGGCATACACCTGGCCTGCTTTCATCACAAACACTACACGGCGAACAGCAGTAATATCCGTAAGGGGATTGCCGCTGACAGCTACCAGATCCGCCTGCAGCCCTGGAGTAAGAGAGCCCACTTTGTCGCTGATTCTGAGCGCTTCTGCAGCGCGGGAAGTCGCGCTTACAATGGCATCCATTGGTGCCTGGCCTCCATCTTTCACGCGGTAGATGAACTCTTCGGCATTCCTTCCGTGCGCTCCCGCGACGGCGTCCGTGCCGAACACAATCTTGATCTTACGGGTTAACGCGCGATGTAAAGTTTCCAACCTGACCGGAAGCCCTTTTTCCATAAAGGCGAAGCCTTCCTCATTGTAATTGCCGATGCCCAGATACTCCTTCTTATGCTCCAGATAATTGTGGGTAGTTGAGATGTTCGGATCAAAGAAGGTGCCATGAGAAGCCAGTAAATCCAGCGTTTCGTTATCCAGATCGCTGCCATGCTCAATGCTGGTGCAGCCCGCCAGAATAGCAGCTTTCGCGCCGCCAGACGTATGAGCATGCACCACTGATCGCTTGCCTTGCGCCGTCGCTTCTCCGCAAGCAGCCTGAATTTGCTCGTTCGTCATCGTTTGGGCTCCCCCTTCGCGAATACTTTTGGTCGCGAAAAGTTTGATCACATCAGCACCCTGCTGAACGCGCTTTCGTACCAAGGCACGGATTTCCGCAGGCGTTCCAGATTTTTCGGTAAGCGGCTCTAGTGAGGTAAGCAATCGAGGGCCGGGAATCGCACCACGAGCAATCGCATCCCGTAAGTCTCCATCAATGGTGGCCCCGAGGCTTTGAACCGTGGTGAAACCAGCCATCAAAGTGGCATACGCATTGCCGCTGGCGCTGATAGCAAATTCTGTAGGCGTTTCTTGCGATGTATCCGCACGATCAAATTTGTTGAAGTGCCACCCAATATGAACATGAGTATCAATCCAACCCGGCATCAAGGTAGCATTTTTCAACTCATAGTCCACAGCACCCTTGCCGCCTGGCTCCACACGAATGACTTTGGCTCCTTCCACCGTGATCGTGACATTTTGGAAGGTGCCTCCTTTGCCATCCAACACCCGTGCGGCCCGGATGGTAACACTCCACCCAAGAATTGGAGTAGCTAACAAAGCGATGGCAAGCAGAAAAGATCGCATTTCTTCTCCTTAATAGCGAAGCTTCAGCGCAAACTGGATCTGGCGCGGAGCCTCAGCAGCGGTGATAGAGCCAAATCCGGGCACACCAAACGTTTGGGAAGGGGTGTCAAAGTTCGGATGGTTTGCGATGTTGAAGGATTCAGCACGGAACTGAAGTGAGAATCGCTCCACCAAGTGAAAGTTTCGAGCAATTGAAAAATCTACATTGGTTAGACCGGGGCCGATCAGATTATTACGGCCAGCGTTACCAAAGGTACCGTAAGGAGCAAGCTGAAACGCACTCACATTAATCCACTGCTGCACTGTTTTTGGTCCTGCGTTGCCATCGCCAACAATGTTAGGGCGGTCAACCGTACCTAACACATTCGCATTATCTGTGCTCACCAAAGCTGTGAATGGCCGGCCAGTTTGCACAGTTACAATCCCAGACGCCTGCCAGCCGCTTACCACCCAGTTTGCATACCGATTGCGGTTCAGAAACTTTCTCCCGTTTCCAAACGGCAGCTCATAAACAGGGCTGAATACAAAACGATGACGTAGGTCGAAGCCAGATAATCCCCTTTCGCGCCGGAAATTTGTTGGGTCCGCTGCACTGGATCGCGAAGGGGTGACATTGTAAGGAGTGCCTGGCGTATTATCAATCGACTTACCGTACGTGTAGGAAAGCAGAAAAGATAATCCGCCTGAGAAGCGCTGTTGCAGTTTCGTCAGGAGGCCATTGTAGCTGGAATTCCCTACAGCATCCAGGAACGAAATATTCCCAAACTGCGGGTAAGGCCGAAGAGCCTGCTTTTGCGCAACCGTTCCGGTGCCCGGTGGAGGTTGGTTGATGTTATACAACAACGGAAGATGCGTTCCCTTCGAGCCTTGATAACCGACTTCCAACACTAAGTCTCGCGTTAATTCCTGCTGAATATTCACGTTCCATTGCTGAATCTGCGCGTCCGGCTGATGGCGATTGAAGGCAGAAAGGGTGAGGCTTCCGCTTCCAGCAGCAGCGGCAGGATATGGATCGGCTAGGGTAACCGGCGCTGCCAAGCTGGAGTTGAAAGTCTGCGCGGAAACAAACGGCGCGTTGCTCTGCTGGGGTCCGCTGTTTACGTTATTGAGCGAAGGCGAATTATAAAAAATCCCATACCCACCGCGAACCACGGTTTTCGCTGAATGGAACGGCTGCCAGGAGAAGCCAAAACGAGGCTGAAAATCGACTGGATTGGAGTTCCACAAGGCGGAAGAGACGCCATTCTGCCCAGCCAGGTCGATCTTTCCAGTAGCAGGATTGAAATTGCTCAGCGTATTGTACTTTTCAAACGTAGGAATGTTGTATTCATAACGCATTCCGATATTCAAGGTGAAGCTAGGAGTCACCTTCCAATCGTCTTGCACAAAGCCCGCGTACAATCCAGTTCGGTCATAGATGCGCGGACTGAGGGGGCTGCGTGCCGTGCTAGTCGGCAATCCTAACAGAAGATCAGCGAACGAATAGCCGGTAGTGGGTGCTGTACTTTGTGCATTAAAAGTGAAAGAGCCGCGCCCATTGCCGACAATGGTGCCGTTGGATTGAAATCGCCGGAAATCTCCTCCAAACTTCAGGAAATGGGTTCCTACGTTCCAGGAAAGGCTATCGGCTAGCTGATACGTGTGATCTGTTCTTACTTGCGGAAAATTTGTCGGCTCTCCCAGGGCGGCGAAGCCATTCACAGTGATTGCTGGAACGCCAGTACGGGGCAGCTCCGTCATTGCGAGTACCGTTGATGCCGAAAGTTTGCAAAAAGGTGATGTTTTGGTCGTTTGTTGCCCGAGGGTTCTGAAACTGTGAATAGGCAAGCCGGAACTCATTATTCAAGGCAGGGCTGAAACTATGTGTTTCTGTCAATCCGCCCAATCGGGCAATCAGAAGAACCGTACAGTCAAAACCCGGCACCACCCTGGAGCCGCATACGGTGTTGTTTTGCGTCAGGGTATTATCTTCAAAGTCGTTGTAGCTGGCATTTAAAGTATCTTTGTCAGAGAAAGAGTGGTCAATGCGAATGGATCCCAAATTCAGGCTATCCACTTGCGGCTCATTGAATGTGTAGTTATTCGTAGGAAGGGAGCCTGCCGGGGTTGCCGATGTGGGCACTGGGTAAAGCCGAGCGAGAAACTGACCTGCTGGACTGATGCGGCTTGCAGGAATCACATTACCAGGAAACTGCATTCCGGTTGTGGGATCAAGAATTGTGCGGGGAATGGAGGAAAAGTCTCCGTTCACCATGGCGGGTGTCGGAACATTCGTCAGCGCAGTAATTTGCTGAGTGGAACGGGTGCCTTCATAACTGCCGAAGAAAAAGGTTTTATTGCGAATGATCGGTCCACCTAACGTACCGCCAAACTGATTCTGGCGAAATGCTGGTTTTGTTCCGGCAGGGGTGAAATAGTTTTTTCCGTCCAGGATTTGATTACGCAAAAACTCAAACGCGGTGCCATGAAAGCCGTTTGTTCCTGCCTTGGTGGTAACGATTACTTGGCTTCCTGAGTTACGCCCATACTCCGCAGGGAAAATACCGGTTAAAATCTTGAACTCCTCAATGGCATCTACCGAAGGGCGGAATGCCGGCGCGCTGAGCAATTGATTGTTATTATCGAGCCCGTTCAAAGTGAAATTATTGTTTAACTCACTTGCGCCGGCTACGTTGAAACCACCACGGAAGCTTAAAATCGAGCCTTGCGCCGGTGGGGCAACACCAGGGGTGAGCAGCGCTAAGTTATAAAACTGGCGACCATTTAATGGCAGCTCGACGACTTTGCGATTATCGATCACAGAACCGGTGGAAGAAGAATCCGTTTGCGTGAGCGAAACTTCCGCAGTGACTTGCACCGTATTCGTGGTCGCGCCAACCGTTAGCTTGAAATCCAGGCGCGCGTGCTGGTCTACCTGCAAAACCACGCCGGTTTGGACAATCTTTTCAAAACCTTCCTTCTCCACTGCCAAATTGTAAGTACCAATAGGCAGTAAAGGAACAGTGTAGTTTGCACTCTCGTTCGTAAGAACGGTTCGCTCTAACCCCGTTTGTACATTTCGCGCTGTCACTTTGGCCCCTATTACCCCGGCATTGCTGGTGTCCTGAACCTGACCGGTAATAGTGGCTGTATTTTCCTGCCCAGGCATAAGTGTTGCGAGGGACAAGAAGAATAAAGCAAACCTGTTTTTCAATGAAAAGCTCCCAAAGAGATGTGATGTAAGTTAAGTAAGCAGTGAAGCCAAGGACGACATCGTCCGAGAAGCCAAACGGGGGTAATTGCCAGTATACAGACTTGTTTGACGATTTTTGCAAACTTTGGCATACTTCATTTCACAATTTATGCGTCGTCGCACACTGCTCCAATGGCTGGCGAGACTCTCGGGAGCGCTGCCAGTTGCGCGCGCCAAAGCTTCTCCTCAAAACGACGTTTTCACTCACCAACAGCGAGCCATGCTCGCGGAGGTAAGCGCTGTTGTTTTGCCTTCAGAACTTGGGAAAGCAGGAACCGAAGCAGTGGTGAAAAATTTTGAAAATTACGTTCGTGAATACCATGGAGGCGCCGATACGGACCATGGGTACGGGTTCACGCGTGTGGTTCCGAAACCACCCTCACCAGCAATTGCCTATGTGCAGCAACTCTCTTCGTTTTCCTCTCCTTTGACCAAAGCGGCAATTGAGCAACACCTGCAACAAGCAAAGGTAAAAGACCTTCCGCGTGTGCCAGATGGCAGAAGCATTGTGGCAGACTTGATGAGCTTTTACTTCCGAAGCAGTGAAGCAAACGATTTGTGCTACCTGCGCGCCATTGGCCGCGACCAATGCCGTGGGCTAGCAGGCTCTGAACTGGCGCCTAAGCCGCTGCGGAGCGTTTCCTGATGGGAATTGTCGAGCAAGACGTTTGCATCATTGGCGGTGGAATCACCGCTGCCATGGTAGCGAAACAGCTTTTGGAACTTCGCCCACATCTCTCGATTGCAGTAGTGGAAGCAGGCAAGCGATTGTTTGATTTTGACCGGCGAATGGAAGATCGCCGTAGGAGCATTGTGTATGGCGAAAATCCGTGGCCTGGAGATTTCATTCCGGACCAGAGCGCCGCAGGTGTCATTTCACGGACTATGGCAGTCGGCGGTTCCGCACTCCATTGGGGCGGCACATGCAACCGCTTCTCCGAGGAAGACCTCCGGCTGAAATCCATGTTCGGTTTATACACCGATTGGCCTTTGGAGTGGCGAGACTTGGAGCAGCACTATTGCGAGGCAGAACGTCGCCTGGGAGTCTCCGGCGAGCCGAGCCCACTTCCGGAAGATTGGCGTTCCGAGCCTTACCCGATGGCTGCCATGACGCCCACGCACAATTTGCTGGAACTGAAAAAATGGGGCGAGAAAAGCGGGATTCCTTTTTGGAGCACGCCGCAAGCAAAGAACACAGAGCCTTATGATGGACGGGCAAAGTGCATCCGCTGCAACACCTGTCACATCTGCCCCACGGGAGCGCGATACTCGCCGGATTTTACTTACAAGCAATTATTAAAAAACAAGAAGTTCGCCCTGTATGATCAGGTCTTGGTACGCCGCCTGGAAACAGACGAACGCTCTCGGGTTACGACGGCGAAAGCAGTCCATCGCGAACGGCCTAACGAACAAATTACGTTTCGTGCCCCATTGTTTGTAATCGCGGCTGGGTATACCTGGAGTTCACATCTTCTTTTGCTTTCCCAAAGCGGGAAATTTCCGAATGGATTGGCAAATAGTTCAGGCTTGGTAGGCCGCTATATGTGCGGCCATAAGTTTATTACTTCCATGATCGAATTGGATTCCAAGATCTATCCTGGCATGAACGAAACTCATGCCCTGATCTCTCGGCAATACTTCCGTTGCAAGCCCGAAGCACCTTACATTCGACATGATCTTCGTATTTGGGAAAGCGGTGCAGGGCGCGAGCCACGATTGCGAGCGCGCGAACGGCAACATTCTCTTCGGAGATGCGCTTCTTAACGATTGGCGCAGTCGTGCGAACCGAGGCGCCGCGCGGGTGCGTGGCTATTATGATGTTCATCCGGACCGGAACAGTGCATTGACGCTGGACTACAATACGAAAAACCAGTGGGGTGATGCACTGCCAAAGATTGACCATCGGCTCGATGCAGTCGACTATGGAACGCGAGTCACATACGCGACAACATTTCAACGACCTGTTTGCAAAACTAGCAAAAAACGACAATGGCAAAATTTTGAGCACCAGCGAAGGCGGGTACTTAGATCACCCTGCAGGCGGATGCCGCATGGGAACTGATCCTGCTAGCAGCGTTTGTGACAGCTTTGGGAGAACTCATGATCACGAGAATCTTTTTGTAGTGGGCTCGCCAACCCTGCCCAGCGCAGGCTGCACGAACGGGACGCTCACATTTGTAGCACTTGCATTGCGCTCTGCCAAAGAGATTGCAAAGCAGTTCAAAGCAGCATAGGCGGTTTCTTTCGCATGCGATTCCCTCAGCAGATTTTTTCTCGGTGCGTTATTCACTGTTGCCCTTGCGGCAACTGCTGCCGACAGTCAGTTGGCCTTTCTATGGTGGTGATCAGGGCGGGTCGAAATATTCCAGTCTGACCCAGATCAACCGCACGAACGTCAATCGCTTGAAGCTGGCGTGGGAATGGCAGACCGGTGACAAGCCCTTAGAAAAATGGGGAACACGCCCTGGCTTGTTTGAAGCTACACCGATTTTAGTGGAGAACACGCTCTATCTACCTACTCCCTACAACCGCGTGGCAGCGCTAGATCCTGCCACAGGCAAAGAACGCTGGGCATACGATCCGCATGCTTATGAAGAAGGCCAAGTTCCTAATGGCACCGGCTTTGTTCACCGGGGAATTGCATACTGGTATGACCGCCAAGCCAAACGTGGGCGGATTTTGTTAAACAGCCGTTCGCATTTGATTGAGCTTGATTCGGGAACCGGCAAGCTGGTTGCTCCCTTTGGTGATAATGGCGTGGTGAATTTGGTAGCTGGTTTAGCTTGGCCAGTGGACCCGAAGCAGTATACAAATACATCGCCACCAGTCATTTTCGGGGACTTAGTGATTGTGGGTAACGGCGTTGCGGACCGTTTCGCATTCAAGAAAGATCCTCCGGGTGACGTGCGAGCCTATAATGCCCGAACGGGTAAACTAGTCTGGTCCTTTCATACGGTGCCGCGCAAAGGCGAATTCGGCGCGGATACATGGGAGAACGGTGCAAACGAGTCTACCGGACATACCAACGTTTGGGCTCCTATGACCTTGGATCAAGGTCGAGGGTTGTTATATCTACCGGTCAGCACGCCTAGCAATGACTTTTTTGGCGGCAGACGGCTAGGTTCTACGTTGTTTGCGGAATCTCTGGTTTGTCTGGACGCAAAGACGGGAGTGCGAAAGTGGCATTACCAGATTGTTCATCATGGCTTGTGGGATTACGATTTACCTTCCCCGCCAAACCTGGTCACGCTGCACGCAAATGGCAAGACCATTGATGCAGTGGCTCAACTGACGAAACAAGGTTTTATCTTCGTCTTTGACCGAGTGACGGGCCAGCCAGTATGGCCAATTACGGAAAAACCTGTTCCTGCCAGCGATGTGCCCGGCGAACGTGCCTGGCCCACGCAGCCAGTGCCTACAAAGCCGCCTCCGATTTCCCCACAAGGCGTAAGCCTGGACGATGCGTTTGATCTAACACCCGCGTTGAAGGCGGAAGCACGGGGGGAACTCTCCAAATTTCGCCTTGGGCCGTTGTTCACACCTCCCAGCTTCGAAGGAACAGTGATGCTGCCCGGAATTATCGGAGGAGCCAACTGGGGCGGAGGTGCATTCGATCCAGAAACCGCAACGCTCTATATCAAGACAACCAATCTAGCCGCCATTGGAAGGCTAGCTAAGCCAGATCGTTCTACAAACAACCCACACGCCTCAGAAACGGACGGAGATTATGTGCGCGAGGGGCAAACTAATGCTACTTTTCACAACGGCATTCCTCTTTTGAAACCACCCTATGGGCATTTAGTGGCTGTGGATCTGAATCACGGGGAAATCAAGTGGCAAGTGCCGTTCGGGGATGATGCTCGTTTACGCTCCCATAAAGCTTTGCAAGGAGTGTCGATCCCTGCAAAACTAGGTGCTCCTGGGGTGCAAGGTGCTATTGTCACCAAAGGTGGCTTAGTTTTTGTGGGTGGCGGCGATGCTGCTTTCCATGCAGTCGATAAGAGCACTGGTGCTGACTTGTGGCAATATCCTCTTTCAGTGCGAACCTCTGGAACGCCGATGACCTATAGTTTTCAGGACCGCCAGTTTGTCATCATTGCGGTTGGTTCTAACGCCGATACCCGACTTCTTGCCTTCTCTCTTCCCTAGGTAATTTCTCATGCAGCGATATCGATTCCTCTTTTCTGCGCTTCTGGCGCATACGTTTCTCACCGGTGTTTTTGCCCAGCAACTCAGTTCTGAGCAAAAGAAGATTGTTGACGCAGTGAATGCAGATGAGCAAAACTCTGCAGCATTTTTGAAACAGCTAGTGAACATCAACAGCGGCACGCTGAACCCGCCTGGAGTTCGCAAAGTGGCGGATATCCTGCGCCCTCAATTTGAGGCACTTGGCTTTGCGTGCCGATGGATTCCCATGGAGCAGGTGCAACGCGCAGGTCACATGGTGTGTTCCCGGCAAGGCTCACAAGGAAAAAAGGTGCTGCTGATTGGCCATATGGATACGGTTTTCGAACCCAGCAGTCCGTTTCAAGCATGGGAAGAGAAAGATGGCAAAACGCTAGGCCCCGGAGCAGCCGATATGAAAGGCGGCTTGGTGATTATGCTGAGCGCATTAAAGGCGCTGCACCAAAACCACGATTTAGACAATACCAACATCACTGTATTTCTCACGGGTGATGAAGAACGGCCTGGTGAGCCGCTTTCCATTGCTCGCCGTGATTTGATTGCCGCGGGCAAAGCCAGTGATGCTGCGCTTGAATTTGAGGGCGGCGTGCAGAATGCGGGTCACGATGCCGCGAGCATTTCCCGGCGAAGCGCCTACCAATGGGTATTGACCACTACCGGTAAAACCGCTCATTCCAGCGGAGTGTTTAGCAAAGGTGTCGGTGATGGCGCGATTTATGAGCTATCCAGAATCCTGTATCGATTCGATCAGGAATTGCATGATCCCGGCCTTACGTACAATGTCGGACTCATAGTAGGAGGCACAACGGCATCTTACGACCCTTCCACTGCCAGTGGAACAGCCACTGGCAAAGTGAATGTGGTTCCCGCACAGGCGCAAGCCGTAGGGGATATGCGGACGGTCACCGATGAGCAATACAAGCGCGCTCAGGAAAAAATGCGGCAGATTATTGGGCAACATCTGCCCGGAACAACAGCGGAGATTGTGTTCAAAGAGGGTTATCCCTCTATGCCGGAAACGCAGAGCAATAAAGACCTTCTCAAGGAATTGAATGAGGTAAATCGCGAACTTGGCATGGACGTGATGGAGCCGTTGGACCCCAGCCGTCGCGGTGCAGGTGACTTATCTTTTGTTGCTCCTTACGTGGCCAGCCTTTCCGGCTTAGGTTCTTACGGTGGGGGTGCTCATGCGCCGGGTGAGAGCATTCAGATGAAACGTCAACCAGAGCAGACTCGACGTGTTGCCCTGTATCTATACCGGCTTACCCGGCCAGTATCGTCATCAAAACAATGAGACACTGGTGGACTTATTTTGTCGCCACAGGACTGCTGTTGAGCACACTCCTGTTTAGACCTGCTTTAGCCCAACCAAAACCACAGTACGAGATTTACGCCATCCGTTATGCCACTCTGAAGAGTTTTTCAGTGGCCGGGTTAGTGGCAGGTGCAGATCCCACGCGTAAGCTGGACATTGCCATGATGATATGGCTGATCAAAGGCAATGGGCATATCATCTTGTTTGACGCGGGGTTTTATCGTGACCAGTTCCTGCGGCAATGGCATCCCGCCGATTACGAAAAGCCTTCACTAGCCATACAACGAGTAGGACTTCACGCAGAAGACATCACGGATGTAATCATCAGCCATATTCACTGGGACCACGCCGACGGATTTGATCTCTTTCCCAAGGCAAAGGTATGGATTCAAAAAGAAGAGTTAGAGTATTATGCAGGCGAAGCCTGGCAAGGACACAAGCGTACAGCGGCTGATCCAGAAGACGTTCTGGCGCTTGTGAAATGGAATACAGAAGGGAAAGTGGGCCTGGTAAATGGAGATGCGCAGGAAATTCTGCTTGGTATCACCTGCTACACAGGAGGCAAGCACACTTACCAGTCGCAGTTCCTCACAGTGAATACCGCAGCGGGAACTGTAGTTCTCGCGAGCGATAATGTATACCTAAATGAAAACTTGGAGAAGCACGTGCCCATTGCCGCAACGCTAGACGCGGAATCAAACCTCCGAGCCCAGGACCGCATGAAGAATCTAGCTGCCGATCCGAAGATGATCATTACAGGGCATGATCCAGCCGTGATGCGCAGCTTCCGGGAAGTGGCTCCGGGCGTGGTAAGAATTCAATAGATTGCGATTTAGCGGCTTGTTTCCGCTATCACCCGACGTTTCGCCTTAAGCGTGTTCGTGACAGACTCCGCCGCAAAAGAGTTCACAATCGGCCCGATCATTGCGGCCAACCCAAACGGAATCTTGCGAGCCAAGGTGATGGCTTCGCATTCCACATACACACCGTCTTCTTCTTGTTCCATTCTCCAGTAGGAATTCATGGCCCAAAGAAATCCGTTATCCTTGTCTTCCGGAAGCACTTCCTCAGTAGGTTTACCCGCGTTTTCCACTTCCCTGACATGGTTGCAGCGTGATTTCACAAAAAGCCTTTTTTCTCCCAAAGCAACAAAGTCGATTTCATGGATAGTATCTGTTACCACTGTGATCACGTTCTGCTTCTTGAACCGGTAGTAAACCCGGAAATGATTTCCTGTGTGAGAAATCAGTTTTGATTGAAGAATATCCGGAGCGTAAAACTTTGCATATTGATCATACTGCTGGTCAATGTGCTTGATCTGTTCTAGCGTGGTATGCGGCAAGAATGTACCCCCGATCCAGTGTTGAATCATGCCACCCGGAATTTCTGGAGTATCTCTTCTTTCGATAAGTATTTCTCCCTGATGTGCTGATTGTTTTCGGCTCTCCTCGCCAGTGACCCACAGAAAATGAGTGGGTGACTGGTTCTCTCGATTCAGTCGCTCCTCTTGGGAACCAACATACTTTTGGTATGCCGCCAGAGTCTCCGATCTTGGGCCGCCATAACCAGCCATGGCAGTGATTGTGAACAAACAGACAAATTTTCCAAGAACCGCGAACAAGGCGGTATTCTGGTTGGCACTCGATTTCTGCCATTGCGTCATTACTGCGAGAATAGCAAGTTGCTCTATGCTCTATTCAATGAGCGCATTAAACAGAAGCTTGAACGTACCATACGTTTGCGCCCGATGCTGTGTTCGAAAGCCAATCAGCACGATTTTTCCCGAACCTAGGTGTGCCGCTACTACGCCGCCTGTTCTGGCAAGATTTTCTTCCCCAACCAGCCATCCGCTTTGAAGAAGGTCGCGGTCCGCATACCGGGCCACCACTTCATACCTTTCATTGTGCGCCGTTGGGGTAAGAACAAAGGCGGGGTTGCCCATTAAATAAACGGCAAATGCATTCTCCGGCATTCCATATGCAAGCGGATTGGTGTTATCCACCTTTATCTTTAGCGTGGAGCCTGGGCACCAGAATTCTTTGGTGTTCTTTCCTGCCACAGCATTGCGAATGCTAAGTCCGAAGCGCTCAATGGCAAAATTGCTGGCACCTCCCAGTGTCACCATTGTTCCGCCATTTTGGATAAACGTGCGCAAGGCAGCAACGCCTTCGTTACCGATTCCCGTACGGTATTCGGGCGGCGCCAGATTCATGCCACCTCCGCCACCTTCTCCACCGCCTCCAGCAGCCACATTCGGAGCTGCACCGCCAGCAGCGCGACCGCCACCTCCACGACCAGAAGCAGTTGCTGCACCTGTGGCAGCATCGCCCGTGATCATGGCAGTGGAATCCTCCGGAAAGAGAATAACGTCGAACTTATTGTTCAAATCTCCTTTTTTGATTTCAGCATCCATTATGGGAACCACAGGAAAGTGAAACTGCTCCATCAACCACCTTGTCCAGCCTTCATCAATGTTGCCCCCAGAGTAGCGTTGATACATCCCAATCCGAAGGCGTTTCACTTCGTGAACTCCTGCCGTAAGCGTGGTGTTCAACGGTTTGAAATCGACACCTGTTTCTTTTGCCAAGGCAGCTAAAGTTGCCGCCGGTGCTGACGCTACCAGGAAATCACCAGCATTCAGGCCCTGTGTAGCCTTATCCACTCGCTTCACGGAAATGCCTTGTGCAAGCAGTTGATTCACGGCATGAAAACTCTCGTTCAAGGCCCCGCTCAACATATATCCAGCTTGCCCTTTCGATATTGTTCCCACTGGGTGCAACGGTTCAGCGAGTGTTTTTGAATCAGCAGTGATGGCTTCGTCTACTGGATCGACGCGAACACCCATGTATTCGTACATCGTGTCTGTGGACATATCATATGGCCGAATTGGAGAGCCGTCTTTATTGCGCGTCCAGTCATTATCTGGGAAGAAAGTACGGCCAAGTAAATAACGAATCAACCCCATTTTGGGTTGTGCCATTGAAATCACGAACGTGCCAGCAGCATAGGTCATGCCGCTCTGCAGGCTGAAGGGTTTGGTAGCCTGCTTGATCTCAATTCCCTGCACCAGAAGCTTGTTGATCATCAACTGCGATGTAAGCGGATCATGTTGAGCCGCAGGAATTACGTAAGCTCCTGGCTTGCCTGCAGCACCGCGTTCCGTCTGGCGCTTCCCTTTCAGGTAAGCATTCCAAAGCAGGGTATCTTTATTTCGGGCAGCCAGGTCGAGCGTGGCCCACGCGGATATTTTCTGGCGCTCCACAATATCGCGAAGACGCCACCAGCCGCCGGGCCAGGGATTCGGGAACACCGTCTCTTCTTCGTATTTCGGCAGATTCCGGACCCCGCCTTGCAACTGCTCAGGATGAAGAAACAAGGGGGAGGCAAGCCTGGCTGCGGCTGATTCGGTCAGCATCCCAGCAATGTTGTGGAAAGGCGTAATCCAATGAAACCCGAAGTGCCCCCAGCCGGAATACTCGCCCATGTTGAATACCCCGGACTTCGATTCTTCCTCCTCTTTGTAAGCCATATGAGCACCAAACCAACTCAGTTCTCGCCAAATCAGAGGGTCGGCCATAGGGCGAACAGGCTCGGCATAGGGCGGAAGAAAGATCCGTGCCCCGTAAGGACCCATGCCATGGTGATCCACATACGCTTCTGGCTTCCATTCTGTAAATAGAATTTTAGCCATGTATTGGGACTCCACCATGTTGGTCTGAAAGGCATCCCGGTTGTTATCATGACCCGCGTATTTGTGATAAAGCCAAGGAGGATTACTACCCTCATATGGCGTATCCACGTATTTGCGATACCAATCCGTCACCATGATCTGGCCGTCAGGATTAAAGGAAGGCACCACAATGGAAACAACGTTATCCAGAATCCGTTGTGCCTCTTCGTCCTTTCGGGAGAGTTCGTCATATACGAGTTCCGGGGCCATTTGGGTGCCGCCAATTTCTGTAGCATGGAGGCTCATGGATTGCACCACAATTGGCTTTCCTTCTGCGGCAAGTCGCTTTATCTCTGCTTCTGCAATTCCACGGGGATCGCTGAGTCGCGAGTTAATTTGCTTCAGGCGATCAAGTTTGGCCATGTTGGCTGGGGAGGTAATGATGGCCATCAGGAACGGATTCCCCATGGAAGTAGGGCCCATGTTGATCACCTTCATGCGCCCTCCGCTTTCCTTTTCCATGAGCTGGAAATACTCAACGATTTTGTCCCAGCGCGCCATCTTCTGGTCTGCACCGAGTTGGAATCCAAAGAATTTTTCCGGAGAGGTGATTTGCGCAATCGCCGGACCAAGACAAGCAAACTGCAGGAGTATCGCAAAGGATACAAGTTTACGAAGGGCCATGGTTCTCGGTAGGGTACTCTATTTCTGCAAATGAAGCAAAGATATTTCAAAGCTCCACTGGTTTTCTGTTTTCTGGCTAACATCAGGCATAGAATTATGCTGTGCACGTGACCAGAAGAGCTTTGCTACAAGCAGGAATGGCTTCCTCCGCCATAGCGGCGGCACAGCGGAGCGGGGGAAATCCACGCCCTCCCAATATCCTCCTCATCTTGGCCGATGATATGGGTTACTCCGATATTGGTAGCTACGGCTCGGAGATTTCTACTCCCAACCTGGACAGACTCGCTAAAGATGGTGTGAAGTTCACGCAGTTTTACAACTGCGCTCGCTGTTGCCCCTCTCGTGCCTGTCTGTTAAGCGGCCTTTACCCGCACCAAGCCGGGGTAGGCCATATGGTGGATAAAGAAGGTCCTTTGCCTGCTTACGCCAATGACCTGAGTCCTTACTGCCGAACGATTCCGGAAGTGCTAAAAACGGCTGGCTATCAGACCTATATGGCAGGCAAATGGCACGTTACGCCTGTTTCTCCCTCCAAGCAGAATTGGCCATTGCAGCGTGGCTTTGACCGTTACTATGGCATTATTCATGGGGCGGCAGATTACTTCAATCCGATCACTCTGACCAATGGCAACTCGAACGTGGAGCCTGAGCCGAACTACTACTTTACCGATGCTCTAGGTGACCGTGCCTCGCAATTCATCACTGAAGCGGCACAAAAGAATCAACCGTTTTTCCTTTACGCTGCCTTTACCGCTCCTCACTGGCCATTACATGCGTTAGATAGGGAGATAGAAAAATACCGCAATCGCTATCATGCGGGATGGGAGGCGTTGCGCGAAGAACGCCACGAACGGCAACTCCGGTCCGGCTTGTTAGAAAAGCGCTGGGCGTTGTCGCCACGCGACTACGACTCTCCCGCTTGGAAGGAGGCGCCGAACAAGGAATGGCAGATTCAGCGGATGGCAGTCTATGCCGCTATGGTAGATCGGCTGGACCAGAATATAGGCAAGCTGCTCACTGCTCTCCAAGCGAGTAAACAGGAAAACAACACGCTCGTCATGTTTATGTCTGACAATGGCGGTTGCGCGGAAGAACTAGGGCCGCGTGCCAGCGGGCTGCATATTCCTAAAGCAACTCGCCAAGGAACGCCCGTAAAGATTGGCAATCTGCCCGAAAACATGCCTGGGCATGAAGATACCTACCAGAGCTACGGTCTGCCTTGGGCGAATGCCAGCAACACACCATTCCGTCTTTATAAACACTGGGTGCATGAGGGCGGCATTTCCACGCCGCTGATTGCACGTTGGCCTGACCGCATCCGGCCTTCTCAGAAAGCCATTTCTGAGCCATGCCACTTTGTGGATCTCATGGCAACCTGTGTAGGAGTGAGCGGCGCACACTATCCTTCCGAAGTAGACGGCCATCCAGTAAGACCCATGCAAGGAATGAACCTCCTGCCTGTGATTGATGGAAAGGTGAGGCAAGCGAATCGCACCCTTTTCTGGGAGCATGAAGGCAACTGGGCCGTGCGGCACGGCCGTTGGAAGCTGGTCCGAAAATTTCCGGGACAAAGCGAACTTTATGACATTGAAACAGACCGCACGGAGTTGCATGACCGTATAAATGACCAGCCACAAATTGCGGCTGACCTGAATGCCCAGTGGCAAGCTTGGGCAAAAGATTCCGGGGTCTTACCATGGGCCGAAGTACAGAAAAATCTGCATGACCGGCAAAAGTAAGCACTGGAGGAAAACGATGTTCATGACCCGACGCAGTGCAATTTTTCGCGCAATTGGAGCAAGCACACTGATCCGAAACCAGGTCGCCTTTGCAAAAGCTTCACAGCCACAGGCGCGCCCTCAGTTTGCCGTGCCGCCAAATGCGTGTGATTGCCACACCCACATCTTTGGCGACCCAGCCAAGTTTCCACTCTCTCCAAGCCGCACCTATACCCCAGAACCCGCTTCGCCTCAAGAGATGCTGGCAATGCACCACGTATTGGGTATTCGGCGCGTGGTGATTGTTACTCCGAGCATCTATGGAACAGATAATTCCGCCACACTCTTTGGTATGAAGGCGTATGGCAGCGGAGCTCGCGGCGTGGCAGTAATCGATGAACACACTCCGGACGAAGATCTCAAACAGATGAACAATGCCGGAATGCAAGGCATTCGAATCAACCTTGCCACAGTGGGGCTATCCGATCCTGCAGTGGCACGGAAGCGTTTCCAGGCAAACGTGGAGCGGGTCAAAAACCTGAACTGGCATATCCAGATGTATGCCAGTTTATCTGTGATCTCGAACATTCGAGAACTGGTAGAAAACTCGCCCGTACCAGTGGTGTTCGACCATTTCGGCGGCGCGCAAGCCACGCTTGGCGTACAACAACCTGGGTTTTCTGATTTGCTAAGCCTACTTTCTTCTGGCAAAGCGTACGTAAAGCTATCGGGTGCATATCGCGCTTCCCAAAAAGCACCGGATTACACCGATGCAACTCCCTTAGCCAAGGCAATCATCCAGGCAAATGCAAATCAGGTGTTATGGGGAACAGACTGGCCGCACCCCGATTCCTCCACGCGCGCTGGGCATAGTCCGACGGAGATGAACCCATTACTAGCGATTGATGATGGAATCCTGCTAAATCAGCTGGCAGTTTGGGCACCTGACCCCGCAATCCGGAAGAAAATCCTGGTGGATAATCCAGCGCGATTGTATCGATTTTAGCTTTGCCCATTTCCATGCCTCAGAAATGTAACCGCAGACCAAACTCAATCTGACGAGGAGTATTCGCCTGGGTTGTGATCACGCCAAAGCTGGTCGGGGTATCGATGTTGAGCGAAGGGGTTCCCGGCTGGAAGTGATTTAGCATGTTACTGAATTGGGCGTTGAATGTAAGTCCCATGCCTTCTCGATATGGCACCTTGAAATCTTTTGAAATAGCCATGTCCAGGTTCCACGTGGGTAAATTCCGAAGCACTCCAGCGCCACCGCTAGTGGTATCCACGCCGAGGATCAAGCGCCGGAATTGTGCATAGACTGCATTAGGATCTGCAAACATGTTCAAGCCAGAACCTCCTTTTGCAGCATTTCCCGCAGAGGCGATGCTGGTTGAGCTTGTTACGTTCTCATGCGCAGAGTTACCTGCCGTATAAGGAGACATCAGTACTGCGTTTTCATTGGTACTTCCAGAGGAGCAGTTCGATTCTCCAAATGACTCGCAATCCGTACCTCCGCTCCCACTGATATTCACAGAAACTGGTGCACCGCTCTGAGCCGTGAAAAGAGGAGAGAAATTCCAACCGCCCAAAAGAGTGTGCATCAATCCTCTTCCTTCAAACCAAGTCGGCTGGTAAACCAAGCCGAGGTTATATACAAATCGGATGTCAAAAGACTGCGGACCGTACATCGCATGCAGATTCCATGGGTCCAGCACTGTGTAAGGGCTGCTGGACTGGCTAACGGCTCCTGTGCCAAAGGCGCGACTCCAAGTGAAATTCGACCGGGCTGTCAACCCATGAAAATTCTTCATCGTCATGGAAAGAAAAGCAGCGTTGTAGTTGCCATAGCCATTGCTGGCATCGACAAAGATGGATTGCAACTGGCTGGGAGCAGAACTAAGCAACGTTCTTCCTAACGTCCAGGAAGATGCCTTATTCAGAGCGCTCCAAAGGGTATAAACCCGAGTGGAAGCAATGTTCGTTTTCTGCAAAGCCGCTACTGCCGCCGTACAGCTGGCATACGCTGCACAGTAAGCTCCTGCGGGTCCGCCCAAGGCGGCCTCAAAGAAAGGCTGTGCGGTGATTGCCTGCCCCCCCGAAACCTGTGTATAGAGATTGGCAAAAGCATTGGCAAAACTCTGCCCGTTCAGAGTGGTCATGTACGGAACAGAATCCAAATTGTATTCCTGGAATTCATTCCGGATAATGCGTCCGATGTAGCCAACTTCGATCGAAACTTTATTCGATAATTGACGTTGGATCGTGAGATCAAAACTGTCTGAACGATTCGGCCTATAGTTGGAATCCACTACGCTTCCGTCCCCCGCTGCTGCATTTCCATTGATACCGGGGTAATACGGCTGCGCTAAGGTTTGCGAAACAGAAGGCAAGGGAGCCGTCAGGCCATCCGTGCCGATACGGAAGGCAGTGGTAGGGTCCACTCCCGCCGTACCAAGGCATTGCCCTGTCATGCTGGCACCAACACATGACAATGGTTGAGCCAAGCCGGTACCGAGCAGTGGAACCAGAACTTGATTCACCCCATTCAGGCGGCCATACAACCGGCTATAGCCACCGCGAATCACCGTTCTGCCGGAACCTACCAATTTTCCAAGCAAACCATCCGTGAAGCTCGGATTCCATGCCGCAGCAACGCGAGGACTTAGCCCGCCATAGAAAGTGTTGTAGGGATACTTCTTGTTCGAACCCACGTTGTTGATTGTGGCGAAGCCCACGGTTGGAGTGTACGTTGAACTACTGGTCTGCCCTGCCAACGCAGCTTTCTGACGTGCGGCAAGAAAGTCTGATGCACCAATCTGATTGCCTGCTGCATCTACCAGGAGAACCTGCTTGCCATCCTGTTCGGTAGGCGGCTGCTCAATCTGATACCCAAGCCCATAGGTGAGCGTGAAGTTTTTCCGTGCATGCCAGGTATCGGAAAAGTAGACGTTGTAATAAGGAATCGTTACCTTATCGTACAGATTTGTTCCCAGTGGCTGAAGCTGGAGGTTCGATCCGGCACGGGTCAACAAAGTCTGAGGTTGAGAGACCATGCCTAAAATTTCCGTGTAAAAGGTTTGATAGCTGCTAATTTGGCTTGAAGGAACTGTGGTCGGGATGTAGGAGGAAGCGAAGTTCAAACCAGCGCCATTGGCAATTTGATACACCGTGTTGTTGAAAATTCCAGCGCCATTGTCATCTCGCTGATGGTAATTAAAGTTCCGCTGATAGTTACCGCCAAACTGAAACAGATGATTGCCGCTCACCTTGCTGATGTCGTCCCGAATCGTCCAATCCTGGCCATCCCAAAAGCGTTGCCGCACGCTTTGTGAGTTCACGTTATAAGGAATCAGAGCATTCGCGCTTTCCCCGCCGATTTCCAGCGCTCCGCCAAGGCCCGCAATCTGGGTGGGAGCGCCAACGGAACCCCACTCCCAATAGTTGCGCAGGTAATTTACGTGCAAATCATTGGTAAGGGTAGGGGAAATCGTGGTTGTCAACCCAACAACATAGTAAGAAGGCTTCTGTACGCGTGGCGCAACGGCAACGGCTTGGCCCAGCTTATCTCCCGGCGAGCGCGCCGCCGATATCCACTTGATTGCTGGTTAATCTGATTTAGAGCATAATACCGGTAACTTGCCATTAAATGCCATTTGTCACCAAAGTCATGATCCAGCCGCACTACTCCGAAGTTGGATGTTTGGGGAATGCCGATATTCGTCAGATATCCTTGCGTGTTATAGGTGTCGCCCGCTTGCGGATCGTTCGGCATCGGCAGCTGCGTATTCCATACCTGTTGAACAGAGAATTCAGGCCAAGGCCGCGCGGATCGCAGGAACCAGCAGGACAAGTGGTCGGCTGATATGTTGTGCCATTTACAGTCACTGCGTACGGGTTCAAATTGTAGCCAACTAGCGTGCCGGAAGAATTTGGGAGCAGTAATGACACCTGCCCGCAAGGTTGCCGATGGCACGAGTTTCTCAATTGTGGTTGTTTGAGGAAACTGGCGCCCTTCGTAGTTCACGAAAAAGTAAGTTTTTCCACCCCAAAATTTCGGAGCCAGCGGGCCGCCGAGCGACCCTCCGAAGCGGTTCTGATGTGTTTTCGGCAAAGGCGTGTAAGCCAAACTCCCCGACGAAGTGTGATCATTTTTCCACGTATTCGCAGAAAAGTAACTGCTCAGAAGGTAATCATATGCGGAGCCATGAAAGTGGCTTCGTGCCGCGTTTGGTCACCATCTGCACCTGCCCGCCAGCCGAACCGTTGAAGTCAGCCGTCTGGTTTGTGGTTCCCACGCGAAACTCTTCAATGCTCTCGATTGGCGTCGGCATCACGCCAGAAGGAGTGCCGCCGGTAGAGCCTGTGATCGCTCCGCTGGCCAGCGTGTAAACGGATTGGTTGCCATCCATGTCACTGGAGTTGTTTCCTCCATCGAACTGAAATGTATTTTGATCAGAAACCGTACCGCTCACACTTCCTCCGGGCGAAACACCGGGCTGCAAGACAAAAAAGGCATTCGCATCACGGCCGATGTTGGGGAGCGAATCGAGCTGTATACCGGAAATGGTAGTGCCCACTGTGGCGTTGCTGGTTTGCAGTTCCGCACCCGCAGTTGCCGCTACTTCCACGATGGTAGAAGATGAGCCAACCTGGAGTCTTACGTCCAAGGTCAGAACACTTCCTATTTCTACCTTCTGGTCAGATAGCCTGGATTCCGCGAAGCCAGGTCTAGCAACGATTACGTCATAAGTGCCTGGATTGATATTGAAGAAATCGTACCGGCCCGTATCATTGGTGGTATTCGTTCTGGCAGTGCCGGTAGCTTTGTCAGTGATTCTTACAACAGCACCTGCCACCACTGCGCCTTGTGGATCTGTGACTTGTCCTGAGAGTGTGCCAGAAGATGCGGATTGTGCCCAAGCTGTAGAAATCAAACTACAACTTAAGAGGCCAACAATCAGCGTAGCGAGACAATGGAATACACCGTTGCCGTAGCAAGTACGGTTGAAATTCATACTTCCCCCCTCGATTTACTGAACAGAACGTAGAACTGCCCCAGAGCTCCAACGTGGGTGTTAAGAAATTATTCGGCGAGGAATAAAAGTTGCAAGTATGTTAGTCAGCTTTGACCACGTTGTCAAGGAACTATGTGCTAACTTATGCGCTGACAGAGAAAATTAAGGTGCCTCTGTTTGACAACGCTCATCGAAAGAGTCAACATGCTGAGATCCCGCCGTTAAGGACAGGTTTATGATTCCAGGAATGGTTATGAGATCACGGTCTGCTGCACTGCTCGTTCTTTTTCTTGCACCCACAGTGCTCGTCTATGGTCAAAGCAAAAATGCGAAGACGAAAGCTCCGGAATCCAAAAGTTCCCAGAAGATAGACGAAGAATACACGAAACTGATCAAGGAATATGTCAACGACCCGCGTGTGAGCACAGAACTCGTGGACCACATGCCTGCGTCTGATACGGTGCCGTCTCCTTTGAAGTTTCTTGGCCGAATTCCAGGTAAACCCGGCGAGCTTACCTATGCGAAAGATATCTACCGTTACTACGAAGCCCTAGCGAAAGCCTCACCACGCGCTAAATTTTGGAAGGTAGGAACCACGGAAGAAGGTCGCGATCAGGTTGTACTCGCAATTGCGGATGAAGCCACTATCAAGTCACTGGACAAATATAAGGCACAGCTTGCAGCATTAAACGATCCACGCAAAACCACTGAAGAACAGGCGCGAGAAATCATCAAAACAGGCAAACCGCTCTACTGGGTCAACAGCGGCATCCATTCGCCTGAAACCGGCGGACCGGAAATGCTGATCGAATTAGCTTACCGGCTCATTATTGAGGAAACGCCCTTTATTCAAGCCATTCGCAACAATGTCATCACTTTTATTACTCCAGTAATCGAAGTAGATGGCCGGGAGAAGGAAGTGGATACCTGGTATTACGGCAAAGAAACCGGCAAGCCGCGTCCGCCGCTCATGTATTGGGGCAAATATGTTCAGCACGACAACAATCGCGATGGAATGGGTCAATTCTGAAGATTACTCAGAACATGATGAAGGGGATCCTGGAATGGCATCCCACTGTGTTTCATGATCTCCATGAAGCCCAGTCCTACCTCTATGTCTCCACAGGAACCGGTCCATACAACGAATCGCTAGATCCGATCCAGATCAACGAATGGTGGTTGCTAGCCGAGACCGAAGTGATGGAAATGGCCAAGCGTGGTGTTCCGGGTGTCTGGACTTATGGATTCTATGATGGCTGGGTGCCGAACTATCTTTTCTGGATGGCGTTGACGCACAACTCCTTCGGGCGCTTCTATGAAGTGCAAAGCTATGGCCCTGCTGTGCAGGAAAGATCTGCAACTGCCCGCCACCACGCACCAGCAGGAATGGTACCGCCCAAATCCTCCGCTACCTACCATCAAATGGGGTCCGCGCAACAACACCAATATTCAGGAATCCGCTCTACTGCTGGCCATGCACAAAGTAGCAACAGACAAGGAACTCTATCTGGAAAACTACTGGATGAAAAATAAGCGCCAAGTAGAAAAAGGTCAGGAATGGCCCAACCTATGCTTGGCTTTTGCCTGCTGGCCAACACGCCAAACAGAATGCTGCCGATATGGTGAATGCTCTGCGTGCACAAGGCTTGGAAGTCAACAAAGCAAGTGGAGACTTCAAAGCTGGTGATGTCAGTGTTTCCGGAGGCGATTACATTATTCGTGCTGATCAGCCGTACCGCACTTTGGCAGATATGTATTTTGCCGTGCAGAATTACCCGCCTGCAAATCCCTCGCCCCTATGACGATACGGGCTGGACAATGCAATACTTGCGCAACCTCAAGCTCGTTTCGGTTACGGATAAAACCATTCTCAATGCGCCGATGACCCTGCTTACCGCAGACGCAAAGGCGAGCGGGGGAGTTGACGGAGCCGGGAGCACACTGGTAATTGAACACACCACAGACAACGTGCTGATGAGCTTTCGGTTCAAGAACCGTAATGTCAAAATGCTAGCCGCGGAAGAGGACTTCGACCTCAATGGCCGTAAATTCAAAGCCGGAGCATTCATCATTCCCAATGCTGATCGTGGCACGCTGGAACCGCAACTGAAGGACCTGGGCATTACCGCAGTTGCAGTATCCGCTGCTCCCACTGTGAAAACACATGATCTGGATGTGCCACGTATCGGCTACATTCACTCCTGGTCACGCACTCAGGACGAAGGCTGGACTCGTGCGGCCCTGGATTACTATAGCGTTCCCTTTACTTACTTTGCTGATCAGAAACTTCGGGAAGGAAATCTAAGGGCAAAGTTTGACGTATTATTTATCCGCACGTCGGTGGCACTCCCCAGTCTCAAGTGGCAGGCGTACCCATGACTGGCGCAGATCCGATTCCTTATAAAAAAACAAAATTGACTCCGAACCTGGGTGCTCTCGATGAAAGTGATGATATCCGCGGAGGCATGGGAATCGAGGGACTTTCCGAACTTTCCAAGTTCGTGAAAGAAGGGGGAACTTTGATTACCGATGGTTCCTCTAGTGCCATGCTGGCGGATTACGGAATCTCTTCAGGAGTAACGCTGGAACATCCGGCTTCTTTGTTTGCCCGGGGTACCATATTGCGCGGGATGATGAATGACACAAAGAGCCCGATCTTATATGGCTTTGATCAAAAGGACATTCCTGTTTATTTCAACCAAGATCCGGTATTGAACGTCGCAGCAGGAGGTATCGGCGGCTTCGGAGGTGCAGGAGGTGTGGGATCACCACAAGGCCAGAACGTCACACCCATGGCAATTCCGCTCCATGTGTCTCCTCTCGACCCTGCCACGGCAAGTGAAGCGACGGTTGCACCGGTCGGCGGACGACGTGGAGGCGGTGGGGGAGGAGCAGGTCGGGGCGGCAATGGCAGAGGTGGGCGATCGCGGACGATACCGCGCGTCCTCGTGTATTGATTCAGTTCCCTGCTACGGCTAATACGATGTTGCTTTCCGGTACGCTTGCTGGCGGCGAAAGTGTTGCAAACCGGGCGCTCGCCGTTGATGTGCCGCTCGGCAAGGGACACATCGTTATGTTTGCGCTCCGCCCGTTCTGGCGCTGGCAAACCCAGGGTACATACTTTTTGGGATTCAATGCCATTCTCCATTGGAACGATCTGGACGCAGGTAAAGCACCAACAGCACGCGGGGGCGAAAGCTCCAGCGGGCAACAATAAACTCAATCACTTTGTCAGGCTTCTTCTCCATGCGTCTTCGCACTATATTGCCGATTCTTTGGATCACGGTTCACGCGTCCTCTGCCTTCGCCCAGTCCGTGGATCACAAGCTCTTCTCTGAGATGCACTGGCGTCAGATCGGTCCGCCTCGGGCCGGTCGCGCACGCGCACTGGCAGGAGTACCGAGCCAGCCGAACGTGTTCTATATCGGCTTCGATAATGGTGGAGTCTGGCGGTCCACGGATTTTGGGTCAACCTGGGCACCGCTCTTTGATAAGCAACCCACTGGTTCCATTGGAGCGATTGCGGTTGCCCCGTCAGACCCCAACATTATCTATGTAGGCAGCGGAGCGGGCATCATACGCCCTGACTTAGCTGTAGGGAATGGCGTCTACAAATCCACGGACGCCGGCAAGACTTGGACCCATCTGGGTCTGCAGGATTCCCAAATGATCGCGAACATAGATGTCGATCCGCAGAACCCAAATCGTGTTTTTGTAGCTGCTCTTGGTCACCCTTACGGACCGAACGCGGAACGCGGCATTTTCCTTTCCACGGACGGCGGTTCGAGTTTCCAAAAGGTGCTGTATGTGGATGAATACACAAGCGGCAACGATGTTCGAATTGATCCTACACAACCCAACACAGTATATGCAGCCCTTTGGCAGCAGCAGCAAGGCTTCTTTGAAAATGGTGCATTTGGGGGAACGGATGGTGGCATCTTCAAATCCACTGATGGAGGTTTGAATTGGAAGAAACTGGCCGGCGGACTTCCTCCTATCATTCAGGCAAACCTTGCGATTGCTCCAAGCAACCCGAAAATTATGTACGCCATGATTGCCGCTGGCGGACCCTCAGCAGCACCAGTGCCTGCTTCCCCGGCGGGCCGTGCACCTCGCGGAGGGCGAGGTGGCAATATTTCGTTCTATAAGACCACCGATGGCGGAGAACATTGGGGGCTGGCCACAGATGACGCACGCGTATTTGAGACTGGTTCCACAGGGCGTCATCCACCAGATAACCGCCCACTTGGCCGTATTGGTGGTGGCGATCTGCCCACCATCACGGTTGATCCAAAAAATGAAAATGTTGTATATAGCTGTTCCACCGTCTTCTGGCGCACTGAAGATGCTGGATTAAACTGGTCTGCCGTGCGTGGCGCTCCTGGCGGGGATGATTACCAGAAGAGTTGGATCAATCCCAACAATCCCAATATTCTTCTGGTGGTCAGCGACCAGGGCGGCGTGATTTCCGCCAATCGCGGTGCGTCCTGGAGCAATTGGTATACCCAGCCCACAGCGGCGATGTATCACGTAACGGCTGACAATGCGTTTCCCTATCGCCTTTGCAGCGGACAGCAGGATTCCGGATCAGCCTGCGTGGACAGCCGCAGCATGGACGGCGAGATTACCTTTCATGATTGGCATCCCGTGGGCATCGAAGAATATGGCGAGGCAGCCCCAGACCCAAAAAATCCAAATCTGGTTTACGGCGGAAAAGTAACTGTCTATAACCGCTTAACAGCACAAAAAGCGAATGTTGGTCCACTTCCTTCAGCGCGCCAGGCCGGAGCAGCAGGCACCCCTACACGAAATGAGCCACCATCGCGTACGGTACGCACGCAGCCACTCATCTGGTCTCCCAAAGATCCCAACATCCTCTTCTATGCCACAGCAGGCGTTTGGAAAACTGCGGATGGCGGACATAGCTGGACGCCGATCAGTGGAGATCTCACACGCCAGTCATGGGACATTCCTTCCAATGCAGGAAAATACGCGTCCACAGTAACGCCAGCGGCGCAAGGTTCCATTACAGCGCTCGCCCCTTCTCCTCTTGACGTCAACGTACTTTGGGCTGGCACCGGTGATGGTCTTATCCAACTTACTGTTGATGGAGGCCGAAAGTGGACAGATGTCACGCCACCGCAGATCAAGCCTTGGACACGCATCTTCAACATGGAAGCTGGCCACTTTGACACAAGAACGGCTTATGCTGCCGCGAATACCCTGCGTCTGGATGACATGAATCCACACCTATGGCGTACGCACGATGGTGGGAAAAACTGGACAGAGATTGTGAACGGGATTGCTCCAGGCGCTGTCACCAACTCGATTCGTGAAGACCCTCGAAAAAAGGGACTTCTCTATGCAGCCACCGATACACAGGTGTGGTTCTCCATTGATGACGGTGATACCTGGAATTCGCTTCGGCTGGATATGCCTGCTATCTCAGTACGCGATATCCAGGTGAAAGACGATGATTCCTGCCTTTGCTCCGATTTGGTTGCTGGCACCCATGGACGCGGCTTCTGGATTCTGGATGATGTCACGCCATTACGTCAGGCAGCAGCAGCCAGTGCGACATCCGCAGCATACTTATTCAAGCCAGCCACTGCGGTACGCATTCGCTTCGGCACAAACGATCCTACGCCTTGGCCCCCAGAGTTGCCTGCTGGTGAAAATCCGCCTGCTGGAGCAATTGTGGATTACTACCTGCCATCTGATGCAAGCGAAGTAAAGCTGGAATTTCTGGATAAAACCGGCCATGTCCTTCGCGCTTATTCCAGCAAGGACTCTGTGCGAAATCCGGACCCAGGCACTGATCCGGTAGCCTATAACAAGCTTTGCCAGCAAACTCCCAGTGCTCCGGATTGTGCCCTTCCCCTTTACTGGCCCGCTCCTCAGCAGATTTTGAAAGGCAGTGCTGGCATGCACCGCTTTACGTGGGACATGCACTACGATCCTTTGCCTGGAGTTGGTGGAGGACGTGGCGGTGGCGGCGGTGGGGCTAATGGCGCGGTCCCCCACCGGACATATCCAGGTATCAACTCACCGTGGGTTGCTCCTGGTGTCTATCTTGTGCGCCTCACCACAAATGGCCAGACCCAAACGCAACCGATCACGGTCAAAATGGACCCGCGTGTCAAGATCACACCGGAAGTACAGCAGATCTTCAGTCTGACCACTGAGATGGAGAACCAAGCGAGAACGGCTTCCAGTGCTCAGCAAGAAGCGCGTGCGATGGTGGAAAAGCTAAAGGCCAGTCCGACATCCTCAATCCGCGACACTGTTATCCGGAGGCTGGAAGAAATTGCACCAGCTGGAGCGTCCGGTGGGGATGCCACCGCCACGGCTCCCAATCTGAGCAATATCAGCAGTGCACTGATTACTGCAGTGATGAGTATGCAAGGTTCGGAAATGCCGCCCACTGCGGCACAACTGGAGCAGTGCAAGAAACAGCAGGTTACTTATGCATCCCTGATGGCAAAATGGACAGCGCTAAAGGCAAGCACGAAGGCACCACAAGCTTCCGCGAGGAAGCAGCCGTAGTTTTACAGCAAACTACGCCAGGGCAACTCCGGCCTCGGCTGCCGCCTTTTGGATATAGTGGCGCCCTTCATCGTACTCGGCTGCGGTTTGCAGATGTTCCAGCATCAGTGGTGTTTCGTTTGGAAGCGAAGCAATCTCACTAAGGTACGTTCGATAATCGATTCCGCCACGGCCAGGAATTGTTTCTACTAAGTGAGTCGCATGAGGCCCAATATCCTTGGCATGGCAGGAAAGAATGGATGATCCGAGCGTACGGAACACGTCATGGATGATAGCGGTATTCGTATAATAACGCTCGGCGCTATCCACAATGTTGCAGATATCGACATGAGCGCCAAACGCGGAACGATCCACAGCCCTGATCAGTTTGAGATAAGACTCAGGCGTGTTCGGCAGACACCATCCCATCATTTCAATGCTGAATTTGGTGCGTTTCGGTTTTACTTTGTCGATCAAGGAACGGCAGTTTTCTACAGTAGCGTCAAAGTAGGCTGCTGTCAGATTTTTAGGATCTGGTCCGTCCCACAGTTTTGCGTTGTAAGAACCACCGATATTGACACAGCACCGCGCTCCTATTTCCTCTGCAAGGGCCAATCGGTCCAGCACGTATTGCATGTTGGAGCGTCGCTTCTCGCTATCGGCTTCCAGCATATTGACCCAGGCACCTACCTCCGCGACCATTACGTTGGCAGAAGCAAAAGCACTTTTTGCTGCCGAAATGGCGGCAGTATTCCCAATCTTGAGTGATGCTGGGCAATAGGCGGCACTATACCCTAAACGACGATGCTCTTGCGCGATTTCTTGGGGGTCGTCAGATTTCAGAAAGATGGGCCCGCCTAGGCGGACAGGGTTCTGGGAACGTGCAGCGGCAAGGGGTGGAACAAGCGTTGTGGCGAGAAAATGCCGTCGGTTCAGAAATTTCGGCATAAGCGGAGCAGTATTCACTATCTTACAATTCTCGCTGAGCCGAATCTTTACGTGTACTAGGCGAGCCAGTCCTGTGAATGGTTTTCCAAGGCAGTGCGAACAAGTTGGCTACGGGTGCGCACTCCCGTTTTCTCAAACAGATGCTGTATCACTGCTTTCACAGAAGTCTCTGAAATCTGTAGGCGAGCTGCAATTTCTTTGTTGGTCAGACCTTCAAAAACCGACTTCAAGACCACACGCTCTCTTCCGTTCAAAGGCTGGGCATCATGCTGTACTTTTTTCCGATCACTCGCCGCAGCCAATAAAGAGTTCACAGCTTTGGGGTCAAGCCACGCCTCCCCATTCATGATTCTGTAAATTGCCTCTACCAGTTGAGCCGGAGGGCTATGCTTCAGGAAAATTCCCGCAGAACCATTTTCCAGAGCATGCAAAATATCAGAGTCATTCATTCCCGCGGTTACCATCAGAATACGGCCGGGAAACGCCTTCTTTTTCGCTTCCGTTAAAAACAAGGTTCCTTGTTCTTCGCCTAGATCGTAATCCAGCAGAACAATATCTGCATTCATTCTGTCTAACGCGGATAGTGCCTCTTTTGCTGACGCAAAAGTTCCTACAATACGGAAGTCAGATTCGGCCTGGAGCAAGCGGCTGAGGCTCTCCCGGAACAAACTGTGATCGTCCACCAATAGTATTCGGATCTCCTGGCCCATAAATTTCTTTTTCTTCTCCGGTGTGAGCGGGTGAAATCTCCACAATGAATTGAGACCCGTCTGGCCGAGGCTCATAACGCAAGTCACCTTGAAAAGAGCGCATAAACGCTCGAGACAAATACAATCCCAATCCTGTTGCTTGCGACCCCTGTTGAAAAGGCCGGAATAATCTTTCCGGGTGTGCCACGCCTCCACCGGTGTCTCGAACTTCTACTACCACTTGCGGATGCTCCCATCTTGCGCTGATGGTTAGCTGACGCCGCTGACACCTTTCCATAGCGCGCTCACTATTCTTCGTAAGATTTAAGAAGACCTGCATCAAGCTGTAACGGTCCGCCCATATGGCTGGCAACCCCGGTTCTGTTTCCCAGGACACCTCTACGTGCTCTTCACGAAGTGATGGCTCAATCACAATCCGCAATTCCTCCAGAAAGGAATAAAGATTGATTCCGGAGGCTTGCTTCTTAGTCTGACGAAGGTCCATCGCGGCGATTTTCTCTAGCGCTAAAACCAAGGTGCCGAGGGCTTCAAAGTCTTTGTTTTGAATCAGAGACTCCGTACGCGCCAGATTGGCATGTACCACGGCAATCGCCCCACAAACGTTTCGAACCTCATGTGACACTGCGCCAACTAAAATCCGTGAAGCCGCCAATAATTGATGAAGCCCCACTTCTTCCCGCGCACGCAACTCTTCAGAAGCATCTATCACCATGGCCGCTAGGCGAGGCCCGGCGCTGGTGCAGTAAGTGGAGAACCAAACATCTGCAAGAAAAATCTCTCCATTCTCACGCTTGCCTCGGCACTGCATCGTGGTCCGAAAGAACTGCCTTCTCTGGTCAGAAGTTAATACATTCACCAGAGAAGGCAGATATTCCCGGATGGATTTGCTCACTAACGCTCCCATCTCAAGGCCAAGTAAGCGGTGGGCAGCACCATTCGCCAACAGCACGCAACCATTGGAATCGGCAGTAAGAATTGCAGCCGGGCTGCTTTCAATCAGAACTTTAAGCTGCTCCTCTGCTTCCCGCCGTCCCTCGCTTTCTCGCTCAATCTCCGTTAAGTGACGAAGAGATCCTTGGCGGTTGCGTATCACCTCATATACAAAGAGGCCCATGCAAAAGAATGCTGCAAAAATCAGAATGTCCCGAGGCACGCCCGCTTCCAGGGACCACCGAAAGTCTTCAAACTGTTCCGTCAAGAAAGTGCAGAGGGCTGCCATTGCCGCAATGGACCCTCGGCCAAGTGAACCTCCCGCCAGTAACATAGGAAACAGATAAAGAAACCCAAGCGGGATGTTATCCTGCACTTGCCAATCCACCAGGGAGATCATTGCGATCAACGCAAGCGCGAGAAGAAAGACAACTTTCGGACTGCCCCGAAAAAGGAACCACAACATATTCCAAAGTCCGCCACCATTCTAATCAGATCCCCGGTGCAAACGTGCAAGAGCGACAATTGCTAGAAACAGCTTTATCTGATTGAAACAAAATAACTTATCATCAACGCTAAATTCCGGAGTGGGGTAATTGGCCTAAAGATATTCGGGGCTGACCAAAAGATAACGGAAGTGCGGCTAAAAGATACTTCGCATTCGCCTGAAAGATAGCCTCTCCCAGACCACAAGCTTCACTAGGCTGAAAGTTGATCATGTGTTTTCATCGCTTCAGGCTGGTGATTGCATTTGCTCTCTCCTGTGGGCAATGCGCATTCGCGCAAAGAGTTTTTTCTTGGCAAGAATTGCGTGATCGATTCCTGGCAACCAATCCCACGCTGCTTGGTGGTGAATTAAGCGTTCAGGAAACCCGGGATCTGGAAATCACGGCATATCTGCGCCCGAACCCCGATTTTTCCGTTGCAGCGGACCAGTTTCAACCCTTTAATACCAATCCTTACCGGCCTCTTTCACCCGTTTTACTTTCTGGTGCTTCCAGCTATCTGCATGAGCGCGCTCATAAACGTGAGCTTCGGTTAGAAGATGCACAGCGGGCAACTGCAGTAGCAGCTTCTCAGCAAGCCGATCTTACCCGCACCTTGCTCTTTACGCTTCGTAGTGCCTTTGTTCAGACATTGCAAGCCAAAGCTGTACAAGTACAGGCGTTGGAAAACCTCAGCGGTTATGACCATGTTCTTAGTGTGAGTCGGGATCGTAAGGCTGCTGGAGATATTGCGCAGATGGATTTGGATCGCCTGGAATTACAACGCGTGCAGTTCGAGACTGATCTTCAAAACGCAACAGTGAACCTCAGAACAGCAAAGATTCAGTTACTAAGCTTGCTGAATGATCGTTCCCCTATAGATCAGTTTGATGTGACCGGTAAATTTGACTTCGATGATCAAATACCAACCTTGGCGGATCTACGGCAGTCCGCTCTGGAGACAAGGCCAGATCTACGAGCTACTGTAGAAAGTGTAATGAAGTCTAAAACGGATCACAAACTGGCTGTTGCGAATGGTTCCACTGACCCAGTCTTTGGAATGAACTTCGGCCATAATCCACCTTTAACTCAGTATTTGGGCTTGAATGTCACCATTCCTTTGCGCATCTTTGACCGTAACCAAGGGGAAAAAGCAAGAACGCTGGTCGATATTCAGCGTACCGAGAAATTGAGAGATGCAGCGGAAGCACAGGTTTTGGCAGATGTGAATTCTTCTTATGCGGTATTGAGCAATGTCGCTATCTTGCTGAAGTCCTATCGCGATAAATATTTGAAAACTGCTTCCCAGGTACGGGAAACAGTTGAGTTTGCTTACCAAAACGGTGGGCTTGCCTTGCTGGATCTTCTACAAGCAGAGCAGGATTATCGCGCGATACAGGTTTCCTATCTTAACTTAGTTGGCTCTTATCTCACCGCAGCCGGGCAGTTGAACCAAGCCGTAGGTCGCGAGGTAATTCAATGACCATAAAGTTCTTTATCACTGCCATGTTGATTTCCGTGGCAACGCTCCTTACCGTTAGCTGCGAAAAAAAAGGAAGCGGTAAGTCTAGCTGCGGAGGCACCACCACCAACGCAAGTCGAGCAAGAAGCAAACGCGGATTTAGTGCATGTGGATCACCCGGAAAAGTTTCCTCTCACAAACGCCACGAAGCGTTATGCCGCCTCTGAATTGAATGTCACTGGTGTGGTGAACGTGGATGTTTCCCGTGCGGTACCTGTAATCTCTTTGGCATCTGGGCGCATTGTCGAGATTGATGCCCGATTAGGAGATACCGTAACCAAAGGGCAGCTTCTGCTCAAGGTGCAAAGCTCAGATATTTCGGGAGCGTTTTCTGACTACAGGCAAGCGATTGTGGATGAAACACTGGCTCGAGCACAGTTGGAGCGCGCTAAGAATCTCTATGACAAAGGAGCGGTGGCAAAAAAAGAAGTGGAGATTGCACAGGATACCGAAGACAAAGCAAAAGTAACCGTGGAAACCACGCGGGAAAAGCTGAGAGTGCTAGGGGCAAATCCGGACCAGGTGACCGGAACCATTGAAATTCGGGCACCCATTTCCGGAGTCATTACGGACCAGCAGGCCACCACTGCCGCTGGCATACAATCGCTCTCTTCCGCGAACCCCTTTACGATTTCGGACCTTTCCACAGTCTGGATCTTGTGCGACGTTTACGAAAACGATCTTGCTCAGGTACATATCGGCGAATATGCGGACGTGCGTCTTGCAGCTTACCCGGATCGTGTTTTTAAAGGCAGAATCGGCACAATTATGCCAGTGCTCGATCCAACGTTGCGCACGGCGAAAGTACGGCTGGAGATGAAGAATCCCGGCATGATGCGTGTCGGCATGTTTGTTACCGCTACTTTTCAGGGCCAAAAAAAAGAAACTCATGCGGTAGTTCCGGCGAATGCAATCCTTCATCTACATGATCGAGATTGGATTTACTCTCCTGATGGAAACGGCCGTTTTCGGCGAGTTGCTGTAGTGGGTGGAGAGATGTTGCCGGGCAACATGCAGGAAGTCATCTCTGGTCTTGCTCCCGGCTCCCAGGTAGTGGCAAACGCCT
The DNA here is from genome assembly GCA_963791675.1 of Bryobacterales bacterium. GTDB lineage: Bacteria > Acidobacteriota > Terriglobia > Bryobacterales > Bryobacteraceae > JALYXI01. The sequence continues at coordinate 113,702 of CAWBTD010000016.1, read as the reverse complement.
TGGTGCTTCAAAACACGGTGGAGCAATAATGATTCGTGGTTTGGTGGATTACGCCTTAAATAACCGCTTCCTGATTCTGGCGGCTGCTCTTTTGTTGCTGCTATGGGGCGGCATTTCTTTTCATAACCTGCCAGTAGAAGCTTACCCGGACGTTGCAAATAACTACGTCCAAATCATTACTCAATGGCCAGGCCGGGCAGCAGAAGAAGTAGAACAGCAGGTTACCATTCCGGTGGAAATTGTCATGAATGGCATTCCCCACCTGGAACATCTGCGCTCCACTTCCTTGTTTGGAATTTCCAGTGTGATGCTGATCTTTGACGATCAATCGGCAAATGATTGGAATCGGCAGAAAGTGTTGGAAAGACTTTCCCAGTTGAATTTGCCTACAGGTTTACAGCCTCAAATCGGTTCGGACTTCAGCCCGGTTGGGCAGATTTATTTCTACACCCTTCGGAGCACAAATCCGAACTACGACGTGATGGAGCTGAAATCGCTGGAAGATTGGGTTTTGGAAAAGCAGTTTAAGTCTGTGCCCAACGTGGTGGACGTAGCCAGCTTTGGTGGCATCACGCGAGAGTACCAAGTTTTGCTGGATCCCAATAAGTTAGTTGCTTATGGCCTAAGCATCGGTCAAGTAGAGCAGCAACTCACGAACAACAACGTTAATGCGGGCGGCAGTTTTATTGAATCCGGATTGCAGCAGGTCAATGTACGCGAGTTAGGTTTGGTATCCAATGTTCGCGACATCGAAAACACCGTTGTCACTACCAAGAACGGCACAGGCTTGCGTGTAAAAGAAATTGGAGTTGTCGCACAGGGGCCGAAAATTCGTCTTGGGCAAGTAGGAAAAGCGATTCATCGCAACGATGGTCATGTCCTGGATAGCGCTGACGCAGTACAGGGAATCGTACTGCTACGGAAAGGCGCAGAATCTGATGCCACTTTGGAGGCGATTCATCAAAAAGTGGAGGAGTTAAACAATCATATCCTGCCGCCTGGAGTGAAGGTAGTCCCTTTCCTGGACCGGAGTGACTTAGTTCATTACACCACTCATACAGTTCTGCACAACTTAACAGAAGGTATTGTGCTGGTTGCACTGATTCTGTTCGTGTTCTTGGGAAATGTGCGCGGAGCGTTGATCGTGGCTTTAACCATTCCTTTCTCGCTCCTGTGTGCTTCCATCTGTCTGGATCTTCGTCACATTCCTGCCAATCTGCTATCGCTCGGCGCTCTGGATTTCGGAATGGTGGTAGATGGCGCGGTGGTGATGGTAGAAAACATCGTTCGTCAAATGAATCGTGAGTCGGAAGCAAGCAAAAGTGCCATCGAACGGATTCGAAGCGCGGCTCATGAAGTACAACGGCCTGTATTTTACGCTATCGCCATCATCATTACCGCGTACATCCCAATCTTTACTTTGCAGAGGGTGGAAGGTCGTTTGTTCAAACCGATGGCATGGACGGTAGCCTTCGCTTTGTTAGGGGCACTCCTCTTTTCCATGTTGATTGCCCCGGTTTTATCTAGTTTCTTGTTCCAAAAGGGTGCCAAGGAATGGCACAATCCGGTACTCATTTTTTTGACAAATCGCTACCGCTATGCAGTGCGTTGGGCAATGCACTGGCGATTTGCCACTTTAGGGATTGCATTGGTGGGGCTTGGGGTAGCCATTTATTTGACCTTTAGCGGGGCAATTGGATCTGAGTTTTTGCCGCACCTGGATGAAGGTGCAATTTGGGCACGTGGCACTCTGGCACCGAGTACCGGCCCTACGGAAGGAACACGTGTGATGAATCAGGCACGTGTGATTCTTTCCACTTTTCCTGAAGTAAAACAAGTTGTCTCACAGGTTGGGCGTCCAGATGATGGCACGGATACTACCGGCTTTTTCAATACCGAATACTTCGTGGATTTAAAGCCAAAAGAAAATTGGCGTCCTGTGTTTCATGAAGACAAAGAAGAGTTGGTTGCCGCCATGGATCGTCAACTGGAGCGTCTACCTGGAGTTTTATGGAATTTCTCTCAGCCGATTGCAGACAACATGGAAGAAGCGGTAAGCGGAGTCAAAGGGCAGCTCGCGGTAAAGCTCTATGGGGATGACCTGAAGCTGCTGGAAGCAACAGGAGACAGAATTGTAGGCGTGATGCGAAAGATTCCAGGCATTCAAGATTTGGGATTGTTTCGCGTAATTGGGCAGCCAAACCTGAATGTTTCGGTAAACCGGGAAAAAGCCGCTCGCTACCAAATCAATGTCTCTGATATCCAGGATGCGATTCAGACGGCAGTAGGCGGAAATGCCGTAAGTCAGGTCTTGCAAGGCGAACAGCGTTACGACTTGGTGGTGCGCTACCAGGCTCCCTACCGTCAAACCAAAGAGGAAATTGAAGGCATCCGTTTGCTTTCTCCTTCCGGAACACGCGTTTCGCTCTCGCAACTTTGCGACATTCGTGTGTTAGATGGCGCTTCAGAAATCTATCGGGAAGAAAACTCCCGGTACGTCGCAATTAAATATAGTGTGCGCGGCCGTGATTTGGGTTCCGCAGTCGAACAAGCCATCAAAGAGGTTGGTCAGAAGGTAAAGCTTCCGACGGGCTATCACTTAAGCTGGGCAGGCGAATACGAAAGTCAGAAACGCTCCTCCAAGCGGCTCATGATCGTTCTCCCAATTACCTTGTTAGTGATCTTCCTGCTCCTGTATACAATGTTTGACTCTTTCAAATGGGCAGGTTTGATTCTGGCGAATGTTGCCATGGCTCCTATAGGCGGCCTACTGGCGATGCTGTTTTCACACACCAACTTCAGCGTTTCCTCAGGAGTAGGCTTTTTAGCCTTGTTTGGCGTATCTGTGCAAACCGGAGTCATCATGCTGGAATACATCAATCAACTGCGTGTCAGAGGATACTCAATTGAAGAATCTGCCGTGGAAGGAGCAGTGTTGCGGCTAAGGCCAATCATGATGACCTCCCTGGTGGCAACGTTCGGACTCTTGCCCGCAGCCCTTTCCCGAGGAATTGGCTCTGATTCCCAGCGCCCTTTTGCCATCGTAATCGTGGGAGGATTATTAGCTGCGCTAATGCTCAGTATCTTCCTGTTACCTACACTTTACGTTTGGGTGGCCGGAAAAAACGATGTTCTGCCTTCTCATGAACACGGGGCGCACGATTAATTCTGCTTTCGGTAAACTTGTCTGAAAAAGCCGCAGGCAAAGAGCGAGGTTCGGCGACAATAGGATCTATCACTACCCCTATGCGCTATTTCCTTGTAACCGTATTTGTTTCTTTTGCCAGCGCTCAATCTCAAATTAACTCTCACCAACAGCTTCAAGAGTTGGTGGATCGCCATAGTGCACAGTACATCAAAACTTCTAAAACAATTTGGGAGTATGCGGAACTTGGCTACCATGAAGACAAGAGCTCCGCCCTGCTTCAGAGTGAGTTAAAGGCAGCAGGTTTCAAAATGCAATCCGGCGTGGCAGACGAGCCAACCGGCTTCATTGCTAGTTATGGACAAGGTAAACCGGTGATTGCCATTCTCGGGGAATTCGACGCGCTCCCCGGCCTCTCGCAAGCTCCCGTACCAGATAGAAGCCCGGTGTTGAATGCAGCACCTGGGCATGGTTGTGGACATAATCTGCTAGGTTCCGGAGCGGCTCTGGCGGTGGTCGCAGTAAAGGAATATATGGAGCGAAACCACGTCCCTGGTACCCTGCGTTACTACGGCACGCCAGCGGAAGAAGGAGGCTCAGGCAAAATCTATATGATTCGTGCCGGTCTCTTCCGTGATGTCGATGTAGTTCTCCATTGGCATCCTTCCAACGTCAATAGCGTCACAAACGGCGGCGCGCTTGCCGTGGTTTCTGCCAAATTTCTCTTCCACGGTGTAGCGGCGCATGCCGCGCTGGCACCTGACCGGGGACGCTCCGCGTTGGATGCTGTGATGCTGATGGGCAATGGCTTGGAATTTCTTCGCGAGCACGTGCCGAGTAACAGCCGTATTCACTACATCATTACCAATGGTGGAGCAGCCCCAAACATTGTTCCGGACTTTTCCTCTTTAACTCTGATGGCTCGAAGCCCTTCTTTGACAACCCTTGATTCCATCTGGAAGCGCATTGTGAAAGTAGCCCAAGGCGCGGAATTGATGACCGAGACTTCGCTGGAAATAAAAATCGGCAGTACGGACGCGAACATTATTGGCAATGATGCGTTGGCACGGGTGGCGCAAAAGAATATGGAAGAGGTCGGCGGATTTCGCTATACCGCCGCTGAGAAACATTTTGCCGAAGATCTACAGAAGAGCTTGCCGCCGGAAGTGGCCGGTAACCTGGATTCCACGGCAACCGTTGTGCCTCTTCGCCCTATTGACCCGAACGCTCCGAGTGCTTCCACCGATGCCGGAGATGTGAGCTGGAATGTTCCCACCATCGGTTTTGGCGCTGCTACATTTGTTCCTGGCGTGGCGGCCCATACTTGGCAAGCAACGGCATGCGCAGGAATGAGTATCGGGCAGCGTGGAATGCTGGTGGCAGCCAAGGCGATCGCGTTTACCGCGGCTGACTTATTTGCCGACCCGGCACTGGTGCAGGCGGCGAGAGCTGATTTTGAAGCTAAGATGAAGGGGAAAGCGTATCGATCTCAAATCCCCGAAGGCCAGAAACCACCGCTGGATTATCGCAACAACTAGTCGGTGAATAGGAAGCCTATTGCTAAGGACGGAATCCCACGCTCTTCCATAACTCTGCGGGATCATACATACGTCCCTTTGCAACTACGCGCGTTACCTTTCGCAAAACGGCAAAGTCTTGGAGCGGATCACCATCCACCAGGATCAGGTCCGCCCGCATACCGGGTGCAATGGTTCCCACTTCATGCTCCATTCCCATCACACGAGCCGAACCGCTTGTTGCCAATTGAATCACCTCGCTCGGCATTAAGCCAGCCTTCACATACAATTCCAGTTCGCGATGGAGGCTATGGCCGGGTAGTGCTTTGTCTGTTCCCGCCACGATGGGTACACCAGCCTGGAACAATGCGCGTAACAGCGAAGCCGTTTCTTCCGAAACACCCCAACGCGAATTAGAAGATGGAGTAGAACCTGCGGTGCCGATCACAGAAGTGAGCGTATAGGGTGCCTTTGCGTATCCCGGCTCGAACGAAGCAATCTCCACGTTCATCGGTCGCCCTAGCAACTCTCCCCAAGCAAGAGTTGGGTCCACAACAGTATGATGTTCCAGGAAAAACTGAATCACACGCTGTACGCCGGGGGAGTTGACCTGGAGAGGACGCGAGGGATAGGCGGTTCGCGCAGCTTGCATCACCGGTCCGAAGTGATTGATCTGGTCCATACCCGCTTCCACCGCTTCCTGTGCTGTCATGCCTTGTGGCACGTGGCCGGTCACGGTCATACCAAGCCGATGCGCTTCAGCAGCAATGGCAGAAAGCACATCCGGCTGAATCCGCGTGTAAATCTTCATCTGTACATAACCAGCGGCTTTGTATTTCCGTACCCACATACGGCCCTGTTCCGGCGTATCTGCCCAAGCCGTTCCGAACGTTCCCTCGCCACTCCGATCTACCAGACCCGCCAGCAGCAAATACGGACCAAGGCCACGCTGCTGATTGATCAGATCGCGCACACCGGTCATGAAGTCAAATTCTCCGCCGCAATCTCGCGCTGTGGTGACTCCAGATGCCAGATAGGCAGGTCCATACTCGGTTTGCGCAAAATGCGCGTGCATTTCCCACAAGCCAGGAAGCAGTGTCGCGCCGGGCGCTTCGATCACCTTTACTCCTTTTGGAATGGCAACGCGAGTACGCGGGCCTGCTGCAGTAATTTTGCCATTCTCCACGAGCACTACAGAGTCATCAATAGGTTTGGCGTTTGTTCCATCCATCAGCTTGGCGCCCCGAATGGCGAAACGTCCCGCTGCAAGTGGTTTCACCGCAGAGGAAAGTTCTGCGAGTTCCCGCAGGCGGTCCGCATCCGCGCTATGGAGCAATTGCGGCAAAGCGTTGCGATACTCAGAACGAACTGCTTCAAAAGGTAGTCCACCTGCATAGGTGCTGGCTGCTGCAATCTCCCCACGATCATTCAACCAAACAGATTCACGTCCCCATACAACATTGCTGATGGAATACCGTGCCAGCTGAATCTGCTTCCCTTCTACCGCAATTTGATCATTACCCGTTTGCTCGATGACTATTTCTGTTCCCGGAGCTTCTGCCGGAAGTTGCATGAGGCGTTTTGGCTTGCCATGGCTTAGCCAATAGCGCACCAGCATCATCTGCACGGAGAAAGGATTATAGCCGCTTAGCGCAAAATAACGCTCTGGAAGAGTGACCTGCCTTGTCTTATCACCTTCTCGCACGGAAGCTGTTTTGCCATCTGGATTTACCGTAACAGACGCGTCTACGCTGAAAGGTCGATAGCTTTTTCCTTTTGAGGAGAATGCAACGGGAGTAAAATCCGGCTTCATGCGAAGCATTGCGTTCAAGGGAACCTTGGAGCCACGTTCCGTATAAGTAAACGAGGCGGACAACACGAGCGACTGCGAGGAATCCTGCTTCAGATCGTAGGTTTCTTCTCCCACAGGGAGCCGTAAAAAGTGGAGGAGCAAAGTGCCATGTTCATCTGCGGCACAGAGTGTTGACACGAACAAGGGAGCGATCAGTACAACAAACAAAGTCAGAGGTGAATATCGCTTCGGGAACATTTCTTGATTCAACCCCGGCAAAAGCAAAAAGTCAGTATCTATTTCGTCGATCCAGTTATTGCACGGAGTATCCGCCGTCTAAAACCAACGTATGCCCGGTCATCCAGCGAGCCATTTTCGAGAGCAGATAAGCCGCCGCACAGGCCACATCCCAAGGGGTGCCAAGCCCTAATGGGTGTTGCGCCACAATCGCCTCGAATTGTTCATCGCTCAACGCCGTCCGAATCTGATCGGTCATCTCGGATTTCACAATACCTGGAGCAATGCAATTTACGCGGATTCCTTCTCGAGCAAGTTCAATCGAAAGGCTCTTGGTGAGCCCGATCAGTGCAGCCTTTGAGGACGCGTAAGCTGCTGTAGCGGGCGCACCCACAAAGGCGTTTGCCGAACTGATAAACACAATGCTGCTTGGTACTTCGCAGCATCCTTTTTGGCGAAAGCCTTTCGCCAGCATTACGGCACTGTCAAAGTTCACGCGAAATGTCTGATGAAGATTCTCAACGGACAAACTGCGCAGTCCAGTGGTTTTTCGAAACCCTGCAGAATGCACAAGTCCATGAAGCGGGCCATACTGTTCTGTCAGACTCTTGATCCATTCAGGTATTTTGTCCAGTTGCGTAAGATCAAAGGGCGCGACCGCATGAGCTTCCCCGGTCATGCATTCCAGTGTAGTTTTCAGTTGCTCTGGGTTGCGGCCACTCACAATCACCTGAGCACCATATTCGCTTAACAACACTGCTGTTTCCCTACCAATGCCAGAAGAACCGCCTGTAACGAGCACTCTACGGCCAGTGAAATCCAGTGGAGTAGTCCTTTTCATTACTAGGCAATACTCCGGCTAAAGCATTTTGTCACAACAACCAATGCTACACTACTATCCCTAAGCTAAGATTTGTTCACAAGTAGCCTGTATTGATCTTGCATGTCTGCCTACGCATCACAAACCATTGAATTCGCGGAACCGGTTCTTCTTGGCCCCATTGAGGGTATGTTTTGGCGCATCGAAGAGGGAATGGCAGGCGCGTTCCGTGTAACGGTGCTGCTCCAACTCGACGGGTGTATAGAGTCGTCATTTTTAACGGTCGCTCTCCAACGCCTTCAACAACGCCATCCAAAGTTGCGCGCTGGAATTGCGAAGGGGCGCAAGGGGCGCCTTCACTATCAGTTCGAACAGCCAAGCCAAGCGATTCCGTTTACCATCACTGACCACGAGGGGGAAGAACTGCCGTGGCGAGAGGAAACTCGCCGCATGCTACAGAGTTCCTTTCCCTCCAGTGGACCGTTCGCTGCCATCAGCGTTCTTCGCAACCGTTCTCGTGGTTGCTGCACACTGTTGTTAACTGTGCATCATGCGATTGCCGATGGCATGTCCGGCATCATGCTCCTTGACGACTTGCTATCAGAGTATGCGAAAGCAGAAGAAAATCTGGAGCTGCCACCGTGTCCAGCCCTCCCGGCTGTCACCGTGAATCGCGCGAAATCATCTGGCGGATGGCGCAGGCGATTTCGGCTGGTCCGCCGGTTTATGCGGCTTCAGCGCGAAGAAAGACGCGCGCAACAAACGACTCTTCCTGAATCCCGCCATGTTCCGCCGCAATCCCAGTGGATGCATTGGGTATTTTCTCGTGAGGACACGCGAAAGCTCGTTCGGCTATGCCGCAAGGAGCAAACATCCATCAGTGGAGTGATGGTAGCAGCGACCTGCTGCGGCCTGATGGATTGCTTGCCGGTGCCGGAGGCTTTGTTCAAATGCCAATTTCCGTTCAACATCCGTGAAGTCCTGGAAGGTCCTGCAGGACCAGTTACTCCACAGGATCTAGGCTGCTTCGTAAGCGTGATGAATGAGTTTTATGAGGTGTCACAAAATCCGACCTTCTGGGACCTGGCACGACGTGCTCATGGGGACATCCAACGTTTCTTGCAGCAGGAAGGACCGTCCTTCGGCTACAACATGGCGGCACTTGCTGCACATCCTTTGCTCCTTCGATCTGCCCCAAGAGTGATGTCTTCCAGCAATAAGCGTGTAACGCTGTTAGCCACAAATTACGGTGTGATCAATATTCATGATGCGTATGGCAGTCTTCGTCCGCGCGGATGCACTCTCACGTTCAAGAATGATGGTGTAGGCCCCTCATTGATCCTGGAAGCCCTAGTAATGGGACAGCAACTCAATCTCGGACTAGCCGCAGATGAACTCGAACCTGCATTTTGGGAGCAGCTTCGCACCGCCATTCGGAAGCACCTGGATGCTGCTCTAAATAACAGCAACATTTCGCCTACTTCGGCTTGAGAAAATTACTCAACTAAGCGGGGCACCCCAGCGAATCAGGGTTGCTCCCCAGGAATACCCGACGCCGAAGCCAACCAGCATAACCAGCGCGCCCGGTGTGAGTTGCCCCTGCTCTTGAGCACTCTGTAAAGCAATAGGAATAGACGAGGAAACAGTGTTGCCAGTTTGCTCCATGGCAATCACGAACTTCTCCGGAGGGATACGAAGCTTTTTCCGGAGATGGTCTAACATGAACTGGTTCGCCTGGTGAAATACAAACAGATCCACCTCTTCCTGAGCAGCACCTGCTTTGGTGAGCAGTTGCTTGACGGCTTCAGGCACCATTCGCAGCGTGAAATTGAATATCTCTCCGCCATTCATATATAAATCGTTAATGGTGCGTGCATTGCCGCTGTCGTCTGATACCACTTCGGCATGAGGAACCACTGCCCGTCGCATTCCGCCGGTCGGAACAATCAAGTTTTCCGCACCAGCCCCGTCTGTGCCATATAGGAACGGCCCTATCAGGCTTTCCTGTTCGCTTCCCATAATCAAGGTTGCGGCTGCTCCGTCGCCAAACAGGGTACGAACGCTTTTATCGGCAGGATTGATCAGCTTGCTGTATGTATCCGCCGTGAGCAGGAGGATAGTTTGCGCCTGACCGCTTTCGATCAATGCTTTTGCTAACCCAAGGCCATACACATAACCCGAGCATCCAAGATTAAAGTCCAGAGCGCCACAAGAAATCGGCAGGCCAAGGCGATGCTGCAGAACACATGCGGTTGTCGGAAGAAGGTAGTCGGGCGTTTGTGTGCAGTAGAGGAGAAAATCCACTTGAGAAGGATTCAGTCTCGTCTGCGAGATGAGTTCCTGTGCAGCCCGTAAGGCTAAATCAGAGGCGCACTCGTCTGAAGCGGCGATGTGCCGCGCCCGAATGCCAGTTTTCGCGTAAATCTTTTCTGCGGACCAACCTTCGTACTCTGACGCGAGCTGCTCATTATGGAGAACACCTTCGGGAAACGCCGATGAAATGCCCGCCACAAACGCTTTCATTTTGTGCTCCGGTAAGACGGAACCACCACCGAGAGGGCGGCTTTAGCTTGGCTCATGGGGTAAGTTTGTCGCCGAGTAGCGACAGCAGATCATGAACTGTTTTTGCCTTAGCGATCTGGTTACCAGAAACGGTAACGCCTACCTTTTCATCTGCCAGTGCAATGAACAATACAGTGGCCATAGAGTCCCAGCTTTCCAGATCGGTTAGCACCTGATTTTCCTTTAAGCTATTGGCTGGTATTTCCATCTGTTCTTCCAGCTCCCGCAAAAATTCACTTCTGGTCATATGCTTTCCCACCTTTCTGATTACCACTGACTCCATTCGCACAGTAAAAAATCATGGTTCTTCAACAATTGCCTCTCATTAGTAGCCGTAACCCGTAAATTTCTCCAAAGAAACGCACCAGACGAGTACGTTCATGCCTCTGAGAGCGTACTGGAACGGTGCCGGTGCAGCGCGGGTTCTACCGTTTTCATCATGGCATCTGTGTCCAATGAAAGCCCAAGAAATCGCGTGATTTCACCGACTGCGTTCTGTGGCTCGGCTACCACTTCCGGGTAATCTAAATACAAGATCGTAAAATTGTCCTGTGCTCGAATCCAGAGATCCAGTTTCTGTAATTGCTGTTGATAAGAATCCATCAACTGCTGATCACTCAGACGGTCACCCTCTTGCCGTCGCCGCAGCATCACCTTTTGGGAAGCAACCACTTCATCCAGATTTCGCTTCATGAAGATCACTTTGTACTTGTAGTCTCGAGGCAGGCTGTACAGAAATATGTAGATGACCTTGATTGCTTTTCCACCCGCATCGGTTAACCAGGAATTGTCCTTATCTAATCGTTTTACCGCCTCAAATTCATAGTAACCGAGAGGATTATCGTCGTCAGCTTTTCTGAAGCCATCCGTCATCACGGGAATCCCCCCATTCTCCAGCATGCGCATCATCATGGAGGTGCCCGACCGTGGGAGTCCCGATACAACCGTTATGAATTCTTTTTCCGTTGTTGCCATAAGCGATCCTTTTTCTGTTCCGCTAAGTTTCTGTTTTATAGACGACGCGTGCCTGCAGCCTTAATGGACCAAACTTATCTTTTCGATTCCATGCGGGATTCGCCGTTGCTGAAGCTGCTTCTGAACGGAGCTGACTCGCGAGCGAGTTAGCTCATATCTTAGAATCAGAATCGCAGCCGTCATAAACAACACTGCGGGAACCACGCTGTATAATACGCCAATTCGGTACATGGCTTGAGGCGATTGTTGCGACTTTCCTATTGCTAACCCCACGAATCGGTCCAACAGTCCACCTGCCAGCATAAAAGCAAATCCAGTGGCGATCTGCTGGCCGAACGAGAACATCCCAAAGAATGCGCCTTCACTCCGCCGCCCGGTACTCAACTCGCTCTCATCTACCACATCAGCCAGCATGGACTGCGGAATAAACCACAGAGTGCAGGTAAAAAATCCGACGAGTGCATACCCGATCCACAAGGGACGCACATCACCGGTCCCAAGCGGGTGACCTTCACCAAACAACGGCAACGCAATCAGGAGGAGCACAGAGGTAATTGCTGCCGAGCAAGCAAACAAAAGATGTTTATCGAAGCTTTTGGACAGTTTTAGCCAAAAAAACGTCCCCAAAAGACCGCCGCTGTAAATAGCGACTTGAGAACTGCTTAAAGCCACACTTCCCTTGACTTTTACATAATACGTCAGGTAATGAAGCAGCAAAGAGCTGTTGACCGTCAGGCCGACCACGACCAAAGACAGAGAAAGGAGCATCACGCGAAAAGATCGATTCCGCAGGCACTCTCGCATATTTCCCCAAAAGGCCTTTGGTGCATCTGGGACTGATTCCGGATTTTTATGAATATGTTTCCGAAACCCTAAAATCGCAAGGAGAGAAAGGAGGGTAACCACAGTCATGGCCAAACCAAAAGTGAAACCCATGGCAGAGTAACCCGACTGCTCCAGCTTAGGATCTACCCCTGGTGACTTTTCAGGAAAAAAGAGCACAAAGGAGAGAGTGCCTGCGGCTGCGGTACCCATTGCATTTAACATGCCCCGAATTCCTGCAACGGAGGTACGCTCGTGATAGTCGTCGCTTAAATTTGCCCCGATCGCATAGTAGGGAATGCTAAACATCGAAGTGGCTGTGCGCACCACGAAGCTAGCTAGCAGCAGCCATATCACTAGCGTCGTGGTGGAGAGATGATGCGGAGGACTAAAGAAAGCCCAGTATCCTACTCCCATGGTGAGCACGCCAATACCCATGAAGGTGTACCGTCTGGAGGGAGCGCTTGCTTTATCGGTAAGATATCCGATGTAGGGGTCAATAAAAGCATCCCATAGCATTGCGAATAGCCCGATAATACCCACCAAGGTTCCCGGTATCTTTAATACAGCAGTGGCAAAAAACAGGCTATAAAGGCCGAATGTGGAAACCTTGATGGCATTGGCAATATCTCCCACGCCGTATAGAATTTTGAGCCGGTAACTCAGGCCGCGCGCGTGCATAGAGGTATTCTCCATTTCATGCTCTGGCCAAGGTACTAAGGTATTGCTGAATAGTCTCCAAAGCGCGTGCTACTCCGTCTTCCGCCCGGATCTTTTCCCCTAGAAAAGCCGCACGATTTTGCATCTCTTGACTAGCCGTAGCCTGCAACGCTTTTGTAAATGTCTCCTCTGTTAGCTGTTTCGCTGGAATCGGGCGCGGACCTGCTCCGAGGCGGAAGACACGATCTCCCCAGAATGGCTGATCTGCAAATACTGGAACCACCACGGAGGGAAGCCCGGCGCGAAGCGCAGCGCCTGTTACTCCGGCGCCGCCATGATGCACGGCAGCGCTTACCCGGGGGAACAACCAGCCGTGCGGCACTGAATCCACGCTAAGAATCTGATCAGTCAGTTGTCCAGTTCGTAATCCACTTCCGCCAGCGAGGAGCAACCCTCGCCGCCCTGCCCGCTGGAGAGCACGAACAATCAGATCTGTGGTTGCGTCAGGCTCTGGAAAGGGAGTGCTTCCAAAGCCAACGAAGACGGGCGGCAATCCGGATTGAAGAAAATCCGCTAACTCGGGGCTGGGTTCCCATCCGGGAGGGTCATCCAGAAACCAGTAGCCTGTGACGTGAATCCAATCCCCCCAATCAGGCGGCCTCGGGACTACGGTAGAACTGTATCCATCCAGCAAAGGATGATGTTCGCTATCCAAACGGCTAAACGGATTGATCAAAGGAAGAGGTGGTAATTGGAGGGTATTTCGGCGTGCAGTGTTCGCATTGCTACGGAGTTTGCTCCAGAGCAAAAGGCGAAACACTGCATGTAACGATGCTGTCCAGTCCCCTTTGACTGCGGTCAGAAAATTTTTTTTGCCAGCCCAATCATAATGTGTACGTGCAAACGGGGAAAGTTGGGAACGAATTAAAGGCACCTGGAGGCGTTCCGCAATATGTACCCCTACCAGAAGTCCCATGCCGGAAACAATCATTGCTTCCACGTCTTGGCAAACTTGCCAATACCGCGCGATTCCTTCTTCTATTAAGGACACCAGCCACACGGATAAAACCACGTAAAAAACCCTTTGTGTTGCCGCGCTGCTCCACCCAGTCACGCCCAGCAGCGCTCCCCGCAATATCCTGCGGGCTGCTGCCGAGGGTGAAATGATCAAGCCCGCGCCCGCGAACAAGCGTTTCAAAGCCGCCCAAAGTGACGATCCGAACTCGATATCCAGCGCGTTGAAGCCCAAGTACCCAAGGCGACGTACGGTTGTACGTCGCCTCGGGAGCCAATGGCTAGGATATCGACCCGCATCTGTTCTTGTGGTACGCCTGTCGTGTGGTTAATGGCCGCCACAGAACTCGCTAGGAATCACGAGTTGCGGATAAAGCGAGTACATCTGAAGCCGCCGAACCATCTTGCTGATCAGGATCTCAATATCCACTGAGTCAGGGTCCAACGTTGCCTTAGAAGCGGCCTGCGAGTTCAGTTGGCTAATGGCCGTGCTGATCTGGCAGGATGCTGCAGAAGCTTGCGAAGCAGCCACCTGAGCGCTGACTGCTGTGCCGTGAACGTCAGGAGAGCGGAAACGCTGACGCTGATCCAAGCGGCTGATCTGTGTGGCAAGTTGACTCATAGGTAACCGATGGCAGTAATAAAGGATATGTACTCAGGTTAGAGGGCTGAGAAACTGCTCCTGAAGCAGCCACTCCGGCCACATAGTACATATATTTCTTTCCCGCTACTGCACTGGAATCCACAAAGCTGGTAGTGGTACTCGTTCCAATCATTGAATACGGTCCAATATGCGTATCAGCGATTTTGTTGAGCGAAACAGGATTCCAGCCTTCCACGTTTACGTTATCTCGCACATAGATCGGAGTGATTTCCGAACGCCAAATCTGGTAACTCTTGGCATAGGTGGATTTGAGCCAGGAAACCAGGACACTGCCAGTGGTGGTCGGCTCGAGTTCCATGCGGTAAGGAGGGTCCACAGGAGGTGAAGGACGCTTTGTGGCGCGGAAGATCCCTAGGCCGTAATAGTCATTCGCCGTTCCCATAAAGGCGCCATAGTTGGTGGATTCCATGGTACGGATTCCATAATCAAAGATGCCGCCGTGCGGGTCCACAGGAGTGGCGTAGGCAGTGTTTGAGATGGGACTTGTGCTGCTGGCGAACCCATTGGTCGTAATCGGGGCAAAGTACCAACTGTCTGCTGTCACATAAAGATGCGCTCCCATGTTCGGCAACATGGATGACCCATATGTGGGATCTAGCCGCGCTGCCGTGCTGGCATTGTATGTTCCGATATACAGGTATCGGTAAGGATCGTCCATTTGCCAGGCATGGTCGTTCAACGTAGTGCCAAATCCTGCATCCAGGTTGCTGATAGGGTATTTCCATTCCGTACCAGTCGAAGTTGTGGCAAGACGTGGCGTACCAACCACCAGTTCCCAAGTATCATCAGCATTAATGCGTATGACCTCAGTGAAAGTAGCAGTTCCTACGTACAGGCGGCCAAAATACTCATGCATGCTGACCACGGACGCACTCGGGTTCGGAGTGAGATAAGCGCCACTAGGAACCACTGTAATCAACTGGTAAGGAGGTGGTCCTTGAGCATTCGTCTTGTACACGGCGTATCCCCCGGCAGGATCAAATCCACCCAGGTATAGCCATCCGTTAAATACTCTGAGTTCGTAGAAATTGACTCCCGAAGGGCTGGCTTGAAACCAAGCATTATCCCCTTGGGACGGATTTGCAGAAGCGATCAGAGTGCCTTGGCCAAATGCCGGTCCGCAAAGGGTAAACAATTTTCCGTTATATGAAACAGCCGAACGGAAACTGGAATGATCGGGATTAAATGGAAGATCACCCAAAAAGGTGCCGGGGGTCTGTGGCACCGGCGAAAAGTTAATTCCATCCGTGGTACGCAGAACGCGGGGAGGTGGCAACTTAGTTCTGTCCCACAGAATTGTGCTGTTGACGCCAACGGCATACAACGCCTGGGTGCCGTCAGGCTCTGTGAACGGCGCGAAGCCGCGAATCGCAATATCATATGGCACTTTTTTGCCTGCAGGTGCCGGTACGGGCGCTCCAGGTCCTGGATTATCCAAGGTTGCCGGCGACTGAAACACCCGCGTCCATCCGGAGTTAATCGGGGACCAACGCCAGATTTCCGCTTGAAGAGAAAGATCCGTACCGCTTGCCGGACACGACAGGTCGGGATCATTAGGCGGATATGGCAAATAGGTATTCAGAAGATCATACCCAAGCAACAGCCCGAAATACTGATAAATCGCGTAATCGCTGGTGCAAGTAGATTGGCGGCTGGTACCAACGTAGAGGTTGTTGTTCCACCAAACCATAGCTTGTGCCCAGCTGTTGCTTCGGTCGCCGAAGCCCCGAGGCGCAGCTTGCTGAAAGCTACTGGTTTGTAGCGGATAGCCAAGGCTAGACTGCGCCTGCGCGGGAGGGCTGAAAAGCCCCGCGCAGGCAATGAGTGATCCAGCCGCGATCAAGGCGGCACGTTGGTAATGTTTCTTGTTCATGGAATTATCTCTTTTGCAGGGATCTCTGGACTCCCTTCGCTCATCAACCGCCCATGATTGCCGCAGCGGCCATTGTAGCTAAGGGCCCAAGTTTCGTATGTAGGGAAGAAGAGGTTCAGTACGGACATGAATTTTCCGTCCGGGCTCCACTCCCCATTTGCAGCCACGCTTCCCCGCCCCAATGTATTGGACTCTCCATAGCCAAGGACATTGAAATGAGTGAGTTGTTGCAAACCACTTCCATCGCTGTTCATCAGCATGAATTCGGTCTTCAGGAAGAGGGTGTAGTGTGACAACGGCTCTGCACGATATGGGTATGAGCTCATGAAGAGGATCTTGCGGCCATCGGGTGAAAACATCCCGTGCTCGTCCCATTGATCAGGGCTGTTGGTCAGGTTTCGTGTATTGCCTGTGGTGATGTCCAGAATAAACTGGTCCATGCCTTGCGGGTCAGTTAAACCGATATCTGCGGTAATCAACAGGGACTTACCGTCGGGCGCGAAGTTGCCCGGCTCTACCCAATTCGCTCCCGCCGGAGTGATATCGCGGAGATTGGTAAACGAAAGGCTTCCAGTCGCATCCTGATGAAGATCAGCCAAAATGAGCTGCCAGCGGCCAAACAAATAAGCGAAGAAGTTGCCGTCCACGATTTGGGCCCAAACTGCCTGCGTGCCGTCTGGCGTAAAAGCAACACCCGTAAACCCGTTTGCTTGCTGCTGCTGACCGAAATCCGAAAGCCGGTACCATTCGCTGCCATCCGGCCGTGTCATGTAGATGTTGACCCACAAACCGGACTGTATCCAGCCCTCGATCAGTTCTGGCGTGGAAAGAATCGGTTTTTCGTAGTCGTCCCGTTCACCAGCAAGTACGATCCACTTGCCGGAAGGATGCCAGTGTGGCTGCAGTTTGTGTCGATTGGCTGCCGGACTATTCGTTCTTGCTGTGCAGGTAATGCAAGCGACGCCCTGGCTTTGCTTCTTGCCAACGTAGATCTGGTAAATGCCTGCGGCATCCTTTTTGTTGACAACGTATTGCTCGCCATCGGGCGACCAAACCACCAGTCCATCAGGCGCATGGTCAATGCTTCTGGTTCCGCACGCTGACACAAAGTCAGTGGCGTTTCCAGGAACCGAAAAACATCCGAAAACAAGCAGAAAGGCTGGCAACAGGGAAGCCAACCGAAACCTTCTCATGATGCGATACCACTGCCCCCGGAAGCTGCTGTTGCGGATGCTTGCTTTTTGTGCGCTAAAGCTTCAATCAGTTCTGCTGCTCGCGCAGGCCCTGGAGCTTGCGCCAGACGCTCGGCCATGCGGCGGGCATTCTCGCGGAAATGCGGCTCCTCCAATAAGCGCTTCACGGCAGCACGCACTCGTTCGGGCGTGCAATGCCGTGGTGCCAGGCGAAGCCCCACGCCGGCTTCCACAACGCGCTGCGCATTGTCGCTTTTTTCCCAGAACGTTGGAACCATCACCAGCGGCACGCCAGCTTTCAGTGCTGCCAACACCGTTGCGGGACCACCTGTGGTAACAATCGCCGCACAGCGAGGGAGCAATTCTTCATGGCTGAGCCAACGCTCCACATGAACATTCGGCGGCAAGGGCAAAAGACCCAGGGTTTCCGGATTACGCTCGCTACCAGTAGTAAGAATCAATTCCACAGGCTCGTTCGCAAGCGCTTGCTGTGTGGCTCGCAACAAAAACGGTTCCTGGTACTGAGCCGTGCCTTCCGTTGCATGAACCCATGGCCGATCCGTCCGCAGTTGGTTCCACCATTCGGGAGGTGCTGTGCCATTGGGTTTTGTCCAAACACAAGGACCTACATAATGCACATGCGAAGGTTGGTCTTGGCGGTTATAATCCAGTTCCGGCAGGCTAGGAATCAGGTACAGCGGCAAACGGCCGCTATGCGCATTCACCGAATGGAACATCGGACCTAATCCGTATCGTGCCCGGATTCCATTCACTTGACGACGCATGTTGTGGGCAATCACATCAATCGCCACTTCAGTTGCGCGAGCAAGCAGGCGTGTTCCAAACGTACGCGGCGGACGAAGTCCCGGCCCCCATGGTGGCGCATCCGGTCCCGGAATCAGAGAGCCCATCATGGTGGAGGAAAGCGTAACCGGAATGCCGGTCATCTCCCAAAGCACCAGGATTGGTCCCCACATCGCCGGATCTGACACTAAAACATCAGGCCGCCACTGACTGATAATCGGCTGCAAATCCGCCACTTGTTCCGGTATGGAATCTGCCAGCATGTCGCGATACGCCCGCATGGCAACCGAAATGGTCTGTCGCTTTGGCTGAGTTGACGGAACCTTCGCTTCTAGCTTGTGAATGCGCTCGTAACGCTGTTCGTCTACATGGACAAACGGGAACAGTGTGAATCCTTCGCCCTCTACCACTGGCCGGGTAGATTTGTGACTATAAAACGCCACTTCATGACCCCGATCACGAAGAGCATGCGCGATGCTGATTTGTGGGTAAAGATGCCCAACAAAAGGCCAGCATGTAATCAGAAACCGTGCCATCCGCAACTATCTCCCTTGCTCGTGTGCTTGCAGAACAACATGACGAGAGCGGGATGCTGCTTCCTGCTCGGCGCTTTTGCTTACGGAAGCAGGAAGCAAGCCTTCCAGTAATTTGGCTGCCCCAAGTGGTCCTTCAAATTCCGCAAATGACTTGGCAAGGCGCTGCGCATTCTGACGATACGAAGGCTCTTTCAGCACTTGCTCCACGGCATGGCGCAGGCGCTCCGGAGTGCACAGCTTTGCTGCGATGCGTATCCCTGCCCCTGCCTCCACCACGCGCTGAGCATTTTCCGGCCGATCCCATTCGGTCGGCACCACAACCAAGGGAACACCCGCTTTCAAAGCTGCCAGCACGCCACCTGACCCGCCCAGCGTCACCATCACTGCCATTCTTGGCAGCAGGTCACTTTGTGGCACATACGGCACCACTCGAATGTTCGGAGCCGCAGGGCCAAGGTTCAATTCTTCTGGCTTTCGCTGCTTTCCCGTGGTCATCACGACTTGCACAGGCAGATCCCGCAGAGCCTGGGCAGCCGCTCGCAGCAGAAATGGCTCCTGCGTGCCGATAGTGGCCTCCGTTACATAGATTAAGGGCTGACCTACGGGTAACTTGGCAAGCCATTCCGGGGCTGGCGCATCTGCTTGCCTTGTCCCACAAGCAAGGTCCCACGTACTGAACGGAAATTGGTAAATCACGCCGCTGGTAATCATATTCCGGCGTACTGGGAACCAGGTAAAGCGGCATATGAGCGGCATACTGAGTCACGGACACTGAGATAGCGGGCAGTCCATACCGACGACGCATCGCGTTTACCTCCGACCTGAATCCGACGGAGACCCACTCCAGAAGCTTATGTCCAAGCAGCGAGCGAAATCGCATCCATCCAGTACGTGGGCGCGGTGTGCCTTGCCCCCACACGGGCACATCTGCTCCAGGCAGCATGCAGGCGGCAGTGATGGACATCACTGCTACAGGAATACTCTTCAATTCATGCAAAAGGAGAATTGGGCTCCAGAAAGCTAGGTCAGTAACCAGCACATCAGGGCTCCAGGTTTTCAGCACCGCCTCCACATCCGTTACTTGCTGAGGAATAGTATCCAGCAGCCATTCCCGGAATTTCGCCTGTAGCTGTTTTGCATGACGGAG
This sequence comes from Bryobacterales bacterium, assembly GCA_963791675.1. Classification (GTDB taxonomy): domain Bacteria; phylum Acidobacteriota; class Terriglobia; order Bryobacterales; family Bryobacteraceae; genus JALYXI01. Next base: position 93,941 of record CAWBTD010000016.1, on the reverse strand, counting down.
TTGTTGCCAGCGCGAAGCGCAATACACGAATTCAGAAGAAGCAATGGTGCATACCCGTTCTTCATTGATCTCTTGAAACGGAAAACACCGAAAACCTTCACCCTCAATCATGGAGCGAACGGATGAGCCAGTAAAAAAGCCTACTTCATGGCCACGTGCGCGAAGCGCATGAGCAACTGCCATGCAAGGATGCACATGACCAGCAAAAGGCCACGCTGTAAACAAGAACTTAGCCATGACTGCGGCTTTCCATACAACTAATGTTTCAAAGCAGGTTCCGACTTTAAAGGTTGAGGAAGCTGTGTGGCACGCCGCATCACCACGCCGAAGTAGATGCGTTCAAACAGTTCTCCTGGTAACCATCTTCGGAGAGCAACAGCAATCTTTGCTTTCCGGCCCACCATGTATCGAATCTTGGGTTTGGCTGCCGTTAATGCCCGATAAATCACAGCCGATACATCGTCAGGCGTAGCCGTAGAAGCCCGCACGAGCTTATCTGCCTGCTCCTCGGATTGCCGGAACCAAGCCGCATACGGGCTGTTCGGATTTCGTGCTCCCGCAGCCTCGCCACGGTTCACAGACCAGCGCTCCGTTTTGATGATGCCGGGCTCAATCAGAACTACCTGAATTCCCATGGGAGCTAACTCCATATAGAGCGACTCTCCAAAACCTTCCAGAGCGAACTTTGTTGAGCAATATGCGCTCACTCCCAGCGAACCAATGCGACCGCCCACGGAGCTGATCATCAGAATGCGTCCACGCTTGGCTTTACGCATGTGGGGAAGCACGGCTCTGGTGACTTCCATTACACCGAACACATTCGCATCGAATAAACGCTGGATTTCCTCTTTTTCCAGATCCTCGAAGTAGCCACGCAGTCCGATTCCAGCGTTATTGACCACGCCATAAATTCCGCCGGACTCGGCCACAATGGTTTCTACTGCGTTCTGGATGCTTGCCTTGTTCGTGACGTCCAGTGCCAAAACCCGGAGCTCCAGCTTTCGGTCTTTCGCTGTGCGCAGCAGGCTCTCGCCATCCTTAACATCTCGCATGGTCGCGTATACTTGAAATCCGCGTTCTGCAAGATATAAGGCCATTTCTCTGCCCAGACCAGTTGAGGCACCCGTAACCAGAATGCTATCCCGACTCATTGCTCTCCTTAATGTGATATAACTCTCACTCTGTCTTAATCAATCGGGACATGCCCTAGGGCAGCCGCATCTCCTGATCCGGTACATCGTGGGGCGGCGTTGCTAATGAGAGCGGCTGCGTCGTTTGATCTCCGGCAGGCTCGGTGTTAGCTAAGAATTTTCGTAAATGCTGGAGCAACAGTTCCGGTCGTTCAATCGGTCCAAAATGCTCGCTATCGGACATCAGCAAACCAGTACTGTTTGCGAGGTTTTCCAGCAAATACTCGTAAGTCCCAATAAAAACAGAGTCTTGCCCGTACAAAATCAGCGTTGGATGACGAACCGCACATATCTTGTCCAGGGTCATGCCCGCCAACTCACAATAGTCCTTTGCTGCTGTGGTGGTGTCCATGAGCCGGACAAGCGGGGCTGCACGCCGTGCTCTGCCTTTTCGGAATCCGAACAACATGGGAAGTCCAACACTTGCTCGTACCAGGTACTCCGCGTCACACCATTTTTCAGGTGGTATGGTTACTCCCCCCAAGGCCAGCTTGTCGCGCCAGTATTGCCAGCCAATCCAATCTTCCCGGTCTCGCAGAGGCATCAATGCGGCAATCGCAGGTTCCACCAACACTAGGCGTTCTACACGTTCTGGATGAAGAATTGTGAAATGTAAGGCGATATCCGCCCCAAAGCTGTGGCCGATAATGTGTGCGCGCTGAATACCAAGTGTGTCCAACAGTTGACGGAGGTCCTCTACATGGTCAGCCGTGGTATAGCCAGTCGGCGGCACATCGCTGTAGCCATGACCTCGCAAATCATAAGTGGTCATCCGGTACTCGGACATCAGAGCCGGCACAATTTCCAAATGCCAAATGGCCAGGTTTCCGGTCAGGCCATGAATCATGACTAGGTTCGGCCCATTCCCGAACTGCTGGTAGTGGAGATGAATTCCGTTCACAAGCGCTTTTGCCATGTTGATGATTTCCTATTCCATGTACCCAAGCGCCCGCAATTGCTCCATCACTTCCGCTTCCATCGGAACATCGACTTTGGGAAGTTGGTCCGCTGTTTCCGAACCGGAATGAGTAGAGGCGCTAAATGACACTGGATGTAACTGGAGGTATGCGGGATCAAAAATCTCACTCGGAACGCGTCCTTCCAGATCTTCAGGAACGGAAAGACCGAGCGCATGGAGAAGCAAGGGAGCAACATCCAGAATCGCCAGAGGACGTATAGTAACACCGCGTCGGATTCCCGGCCCCGTGGCTGCAAAGATGCCATTCGGACGATGCGCACCGTGGACTTCCTCACGCGTTTTGTAAAGAACGTCTGAAGGAAGAATAGAAACTAATCCGCCATCTCGGAGAACCAGTGTAAGGTCAGGCGCGGAGCCCATCTCCTTGCCTGTGAATGCTTCGTCCCGCGTCCAGATTTGAGAGATCACCGGTTTTCCACTCGGGTCTGTGAATTGAAGCAGCTTTTCTTTCAGTTCCCGGCGAAAGCTCTCATACTCCTGCGCAGAAACTCCTTTCCCCTCTGCGCTAGGAGGGGAGATAAAGATGCCATTGCTGCTAGGGGTCGGGCAATAGGCTGTTGTTTTACTCCAATCGATCTCATAGAATCGGCGCGCCATGGTTCCCAAACCTAGTGTTTCGGCGTGTTTCTGTTGGACGTTGGAGTTGTCCACCCACGCCAGGTAACCATTTTCGTGAAGCCAGGCATTTAGGTAGAAGACCTCCACCGTAGGGCCAAATCCGTGATCCGAGGCAATCACGACAGTTGCCTCCGGTCCGCCCATTTCCACAATTTCGCCAATAAACTGATCAATTTCCCGGAAATACTCCAGGCAAAGATTTCTTACCCGAACTTCCCAATCGGAAGGAGAGGCAGGAAGAAGTGTTCGATCCAGAAAACGCCAGCAAAAATGCTGCAACTTATCTACGCCGTCGAACAGAACTGCCGTTAACTCGGCCGGATCTTCGCGCATAAGGTAACGCAGAACCTGGAACCATTGGCGCTCCCGGCGAATATGAAGTCTGATCCAGTCCTCGTAGTCCTCCTGCTTGTGGCAACCTTCCAGCGCTTTTTCTTCCTGCGCCATGTCCATGGCCATCTCTTTGGCGCTGAAACCAGGCAAGGTTGTCAATCTTTCAAAGAGTGTCTTTGGGTAGCACGCCATCCGTAGATGCCGCCACGGTACCCAGCCAGGAACAACATTGCCAGAGATTCCCCGCGCGGGAAATGTCATCGGGAAGTTCAGCACGGTAGCTTTGAGACCCTGCCGTGCAATCATCGACCAGATGGATTCACATGACACGTCATCGGCATCCAGAACGCGAAGCTGCTTTCCATGAGCACGATGTTCAAACCGGAGAAAGTCGAAGATGCCGTGGTTTCCTGGACTTCGACCCGTCATCAAGGAAGTCCAGGCAGGAGGCGTCAACGCTGGAATCACAGAATTCAGTTCAGAGCTAACGCCGGAAGCAAGTAGGTTTTTCAGAGAAGGCATTATGCCTTCTTCCATCAGAGGGTTGAGAATCGAGAATGTTGCGCCGTCTAAACCGATCAGAAGAACGCGCGAACTCATTGCTTGACTCCGGTGCCTGCTCCATTCAGATGGCTTTGAATAAAGCTGACCAGTTCACTGATGCGTAGATCCTTGACTTCTCTGTGTCCGATCTCGGCCAGGAGTTGGGGGAACGGGAACTGCTGCCCGTAATGCTCTTGCACAAACGAAGCAAGCACCACAGCGTCAATCGATTCAAAGCCAAGATCAGCAAATAGCCACGTATCGGGCGTGATCTCTCCGGAGTATTCCCAATCACGGGCCAGTTGGCGAAGAAGGTTCAGCACATCCGTCAAAATGACGTCGTGGTTGACTGCGTTCATGATGTTCCTCTTTTTTCAAAAATGGTCGTGGCAACTACGTAATCGCCTTCGCGGGCCGTGTAGCATACCAGTTCGCTTGGGCTTGCCCCAACAGCTTGTTTCTCCAATGCTGTTCGGACTACCCCGGTTTGCGAGTTGAAAGATATGATCCGAATTCCCTCCGAACTGCCGTGGAGAGCTTTCACCGCTGCTCTTTTCGCACATTGAAGTCGCAGCATCCACTCTATTTGCTGAGTTGCTGGCACGGTGGAGAGTAAATGCCGTTCGTCCGCAGTGAGCGAAGCTGTTTGCTGCTCTGCCCCGAAGTAACGGAGCGCTTGTACATCAATACCGAAACTTCGATTCCCAGTTCCGTCACCTGCCAACGCCACTGCCATTCCGTTGGAACGCGACAGCGATAAACCGGGAATGGTAGCCAAGCGCTGTGTCCACAATCCTTGTGGAATGAGAGACCCTTGCGCGTCTTGTGCAATTTCAATATCAGCAGGCAACAATTCCAGCCTGTGGTGCCGTTTCAGATAGGTACGGATTGCGTCCTTAGCGGCTGTTCGGTCACCCAGCCATTCCATTTGGAGATTTTCCGCTCCACCATGCGTGCGAAAAGCCTTTCGCTCCTGTCGGCTCAGAACCAGAGAAGCCCATAGATCCTTCCACAAGCCGTTTCCGGGCTCGAACAGATTTTCTAGTCGATAACACTCTAGCCCGTTTTTCTCCGGTACGTCGGCCAGCGGCGCTTTCCAAGGTTCACTAATGAGCGCTTCTTGCGGAGTCGTCCAGGCACGATGAAAGCGCTCGGGAGGATCGAAGCGACGGTCTTCCCAACCCTGCAGCAGCATCCAAACATTGCCATCTCCACCCAGGATTTCCAGATCCGAACGCATGCGCTCATTGCCGAGCAGTTGGAGTTTCACGCGACACATCAGGCGCTCTCCGGCTGGCCGATTCGGACCGTAGATCCGCAATGTTTCTAATCGGTAGGGGAACACCACAAAACCCCGCTGGAGGTATTCGGCAGCCCAAAATCCGACGAGTTGCCCGGCGGCGTCCAACACCACGGGATCAGTCACAAACTGCGGATGGGAAAGGGAGCGAAACATCTGGCTGGTCGGCAGTGTTTGCAATTGCCCGATCACACCATCTCCGCCGGAACGTTCCACCTTTGCCACGCCTTGAAAGCAAGGCCCATGAAACATCAAGCGGCCGTCGTAAAGATTAGCTGAAGCAAGTCGCGACGTCTGCTCGCCAGTCAGCGAAAACGCGGAACCCCGTGGAGCCTGCGGATAGTGGCTGCCGAAGATCATCACGCCCCGGATTGCCGGGATCGCCTTGGCTGCTTTCTGCCCATTGGCACCTGCCACGTCCTGCACCTGAACCTCTACTTCCTGAGAGGAAGCATTTAGCCGTCGTGCCGTAATATGAAGCGTAACCGGAGCGTCATCTACTCTGATCCAGTGATGCGCTTGAATATCCCGCATCCCAATCAGCACCTGATTCGGCATCAGGGCAGCAGCCGCTTCCGCCAGAACTTCCATGCTCATGGTAAGCGGCAGTACAACTAGCGGTCTAAGTGCAGTGTCTGTAGTGGAGACCGGACCGCCTAAAGCATGCTCGCGCAGGAATGGGTCCTCTTCCAGGCTGAGTTGTCGAACGGCGGTTAACTCCTGCCCGGCAGTGAGAGAAGTAATGGCTCCCAACAAGGGAAACTTTCCCGATGAAACAGCGGAAGCAGCCGGAGCCGCAGGCCCAGCAATAGTGCCAGCGGCACGAAGACGCTGGAGGAATCCTTCCATGACTTGCTGTTCCGTTTGGAGAAAAGACTCCATTCCCTTCATGTACTCCTGCATTGCCCGTGCGCTCGGGCTTGGTACAGCAGCAGCGGGTATGGGAACAGACGCGGGAGGCGTTAGCACTGGTAGTGTAGGAGGAGCCGCTGAAATTTTCTCCTCTATCTTAGGCCTTGCCGGAGGAATTACTTCCTTCTGCTCAGCCACAACCGTTTTTCTCTCGCGAGGGGTTACCTTCAACGGCGGCATTGCCAAACTAACCTTCATTGCCGGTGATAAAGGTTTAGCAGGCGGCATTGCCTTATCCCAGGCAATCATGTGGGGATCACGGCGAGCATACAGGTAATCCAACTGCATGCCGATGCCCTGCGCAGCCAGAACACCTGCCAGATGATTGATCTGAGTCAGGCCAGACCGTCGCGCCACATTGGCTGGCATGGCCAAATGCTGTTTCCCTCGGAGAATGTCACTGACAAACGAAGTTAAATTTCCACGAGGTCCGGCTTCCACAAAAATCCGAACTCCGTCGTTGTACATGGTCTCCACGGTTTGGCTAAACAAAACCGGTTTGACCCAGTGCGCCACAAACAACTCCCGAATACCCTCTTCGTCATTGGGGTAACGGGCCGCAGTGGTGCAGGAATATGTTTCTGTTTTAGGTGCGGAGACGGGAAGGTGCGCGAAAAATTCTTTTCCTGCTCCCTCCGCATATGCCTGGAACATCGGCGTGTGATACGGACGGTCAAACGGCAACATCTCGTAAATCAAACCGCGGCTCCGCAGTTGCTCGATTGCCTGCTCCACGGCTGCTTTGCCACCCACCAAGACACTCTGATGAGGGCAATTGTCCATTGCCAGATACAGTTCACCATCTACCGCGTCCGCAACTGACATCACAGTGGCGGAATCGGCGGCTACCGCTACCAGCGCAGCTTCCGGCACCGGCATTTGCTGAGCTAATCGCGCGTGGGCCTTGTTCCAATCCAGAATCGTTTCAATGTATTTGGCTTCGTCATTCAGCTCAATGATGTTGGAAGCAAACATCGCTGAATAATCGCCGGTGCTATGGCCTACGATGACGTCAGGGCGAATCTCCAGCTTGCCGAGAAGGGTCCACATTGCCCAATTCGCAACCAGCACACCTTCCACAGCCCCGTCGATCTGCCAGAGAAAATCTTCCACGTTAGCGCGCTCGGCCTCCGAAAGAATGGAGCGCGGGAATATGAAGTCGCTCGGCAGGCATTGCCGCGTGCCATGGATCAAAGCCCGATCCGCTAAATCAAAGCAGCTTCGGACCTCCGGGAAATGGAGGCAAAGGTCGAGCAGCATGTTTGTGTACTGCGCCCCTTCGCCCGGAAACAGAAAAGCAAGCTTGCCTTCGAGCGGCTCTTCAAAAAAGTAGATGCCCCGGTTGTCTTTGATTTGCCGGCATCGCTGATCCGCTAAGCGTCCTCGCGCATGAGCAAGTTTCTCTGATAAGTCTTCTTTGGAAGCAGCAATTACCGAGAGACGGAAAGACTTACCTTCCAGCCGCGTGTTTAGGGAATACGCAAGATCCTTCAGCGCAGGCTCGCCAGAGCGGGTCAGGTATTCGCTGAAACGGTTAGTTTGCTCGATCAGCTCTTGGCGTGATGCCGCTTCCAGAATAAAAAGTTCGGTTTCCCAGTGAAGGAGGTGATTGCGCTCTTGTGGCTTTTCTTCCGGATACTCTTCCAGCACCACATGCCCGTTAATGCCTCCAAACCCGAACGAATTTACCCCAGCCCGTCGCGGAGTATCCGCCCCATGAATCCAGGGACGCGTTTCCGTATTGACGTAGAAAGGTGTTTTTTCCAGGTGCAGCGCTGGGTTTGGCTCATCGCAATTGAGCGTAGGCGGCAATACCTTGTGGTAAAGCGCTAATGCCGTTTTGATCACTCCCGCAATGCCAGCCGCTGGCATGGTGTGACCAATCATGGATTTCACGGAACCAATGGCGCAACTCGGAAGAGGCCCCTGACGTTCCCCGAAAACACGGCTGAGAGCTTGCACCTCGGTCACATCGCCGACCGGAGTGGCAGTCCCGTGAGCTTCAATCAATCCCACAGTGCGCGGGGAAAATCCCGCCATCTTATAGGCACGCCGAAGCGCTAGTTCTTCGCCCTCCACACGAGGTGCCATCACATGGAGTGCGCGGCCATCACTAGCGATACCCACCCCTTTGATGAGCGCATAAATCCGATTGCCATCGCGCTCGGCATCCTCTCGCCGCTTCATCACAATCATTCCCAGGCCTTCGCCCAGGATGGTGCCGTCGGCGTTCTTATCAAAAGGCCGAATCTGTTCTCGTCTTGATAGCGCACCCAATTGGCAAAACAAGCTCATGGTAGGCAGAGGAGCATTCGCATTCGCGCCTCCTGCCAGCACCAGATCGCATTTCCCGCTCAGCAGGTTTCTGACGCCAATCTCAATGGCTACCAGAGCAGAAGCACAGGCTGCATCCACCGTGAAGCTAGGGCCCATCAGATCAAGCCGGTTGGAGATACGCCCTGCGATGATGTTGCCGATCAGCGCCGGTGCGGTATCAGCGCTGAAAGGAGGCAGGCTGGCCTTTAACTCTTGCTTGACTTCTTGGATATCTGAGTCGGTGTATTCAGGGTGAAGATTCTTCAGGACTTGAAGAAAATGCTCCACGATCATGCCGTGGTAACCAACGGTGAGATTGCCGCGGTTGACGTAGGTACCTTTCCCTAAGATCACCTCCGTCGCGACATGCTCCTTAGGGGAATCCGAGTAGCCAGCATCAGCGAGCGCTTCATGGGCTACCCGCAACGCCAGCCACTGGTCTGGTTCGCCACCGTCCACCGTAATCGGCATAACGCCGAAATCCAGGGGACGAAATTGTGCTAAGTCGCCAATATATCCACCGCGCTTACAGTACACACGGTCATTAGACTTGGAAGCAGGATCATAGAAAACCTTGGGGTCCCACTCATCGGCAGGCGGATCGGAAACAGCGTCCACCTTGGAGAGAATGTTTTTCCAATATGTATCCAGATCAGGCGCACCCGCAAACAGGCAACTCATGCCAACAATGGCAATGTCGCCTTGGGACGGGGTTGCTTCCCATTCCGGCTGCTGTGAATCGTTCGGCATCATGTGCCGCTGCCTACCGCCACTTGAGAATTCCAGCCTGCTAGCCGGTTCAATGCTTGGCTGCACGCGCCCTGCATATCTTCTAAGACACTCAAGAGCTGACCAGTCGCGGCGTCCATAAAGAAAATGTCCGCATGAATGGTCTGCCCACCCGTGTTGGGCCGAATCCGCATTTCACACAAGATATTAGGTCCTGAGGAGGCGGCAAAACGGCGAAACGTTTGGAATCCGGAAGGAAGCGCCGTCATATCCCAATGCTTGCGAGCCCACAAAACCAGCAGTTGCAAAGCACTGTCGAACATAAGCGGATCAATCAGCCACTGTCCCTTAGGTGCTCCGGCGATCCATTTGGCGGGCGATGAAGTCGTGAGCATCGCCTTGATTCCGCTTGGCCCTACGCTGTCCACATGGCTGATGCCTTGAAACATGGGACCGTGAAACAGCCAGAGCCGATAAAGATCAGCAATGGTCATAGAAAATGCGCCACCATCGGCAAGAGGCGTCGGCGTAAGCGACGGAGTATGGGGCAATCGACGAGCTAATTCAACGGTTGCCCGATAATGCATTCGCGCAGGTTTCCCGGTGCCAAAGACTTCCACCGCGACATGGGCGAAATCCGGCGTGGCACCAGGCTTCGGCTTAGCCACTACGCGCACGGTTTTGGTGCTCTTCTCCAGAACGATTCCTTGCAATACGCGAAGCTCACTGACAGCCGCTACCTGCATCTCCGGCCACCCGTGCGCCACAGCCTCCGCCATAAGCTCCGTCGCCATCGCCAGCGGCATTACCGGTTGGCCGTCCAAACGGTGGTCATTGAGATACAAGTCACGCGAGAGATCTAATTCGCGAACAAATTCAAGCGATCCGTTCACGTGGGAGATGTCGCCCGGTCCTAGCAGCGGACATGATTCCTGAGCTGTTTCTTGTTGGTTTGCGGGTTGCCACCCGGCACCGCCAATTACCACCTCAGCCTCGCCCCGATGGCCGAACAACAGCTCTTCTTCCAGCAGACGCAAACCAACGGATGGCGAGATCAGTTCCACGCCACGTTCCGCAAATTGCTTGCGGACTTCAGCGGACACCATGCCTTCGGTATCCCATGGCCCCCAGTTGATGGCAACCACACGGCCCGGCCATGCACGATCTAGCGAAACCGCCAGTTTGTTGAGGACCTCATTTGCTGCGGCATAGTCTCCCTGCCCACGGTTGCCAAAGCGTCCGGAGACGGAAGAGAAAAACACGAGGAACTTGAGCGTATCGGAGTGTAATTTCTGACTGAGCACAAAGGCGCTGTCCACCTTGGTGTCAAACACACGGTCAAAAGAATCCGGTGTCTTGTCTTGAATCAGCTTGTCTTCAATGACTCCAGCGCCATGGATCACGCCGTCCAGCCGACCGAACGAGCGATAGATTTCCTCCACAAAGCTGCCGAATACGGCTGCATCGCGCACGTCGACCGAGTAATAATGCACCCGCGCGCCGAACTGATGCAACACAGCCAGATTACGACGCACTTCGCGTTCAGCATTCAAACGCGCATATGCTTGTTCCACCTTGGCTGGCGTTACTGAGTCGCCACGCTTGCGCATCTGCTCCATCAGAGCCGCTTTCAGCTCTTTAGGTGAGCTAATGCCTGCCGTCTCGGGTGATTCTTCGGTATCAGGCAGTGGTGAACGGCCTGCTAACACAAGAGTGGGTTGATACCGCTCGGCCAAAAGCACAGCAGCGCGTGCAGTAATTCCACGAGCACCACCTGTAATCAGGATCACGGAAGACGAATCCAGAGCAATTTTGGGCTGCTTCTCTCGGGAAAGCGAATTCGCTCTCACCTGAAGAGAGATGCGGCTATGACCGTGATAACCAACTTCAGCCAAACCATCGGCTGAATTCAACTCATTCAGAAGATGCCCGGCAAGTGCGGGGGCGGTTTCCTGGAGGTTGAGATCCACGGCCTTGATTCGTACCTCAGGCCACTCCAGCGCCATTGTTTTCGTCAAGCCGACCACACCACCCTGATCCGGGAACAGCGTTACCGAATCCGAAGAAAGGCCAGTCATAAACGTGCCTCCCATGCCTGTAGCAGCAATCAAACAGGCATTGTGGGTAGCTGCGGATTCCCGAAGTTGCTTGCCTGCTGCCTTGGCTAAGTAGAAGAGGCTTTTGGTGCTGAGGCGAAGCTGTTCTTTCCATGCCTGGTAACTGAGTGCCGGAAAAGCCGTGCCTGCGGGCAAAGACGCAAGGTGAACAATTCCACCCAACGTGCCTTGTCGTTCTTTCACCAAGTGAACGAGCTGAGTCACTTCACCCGGTGAGCCAAGGTCTGCGGCATAAATTCCTTTATCCAGTTCGCGAACACCGTAATCAGCACGGACCATAGCGACGGAGTAGCCTTGCCTGTGCATTTCATCAGCAAGCGCATGGGCAACCCCGTAGGTATCTTCCGTGATCAAAATCGTCCGATCCTTCGATACACTTTGGAACCGCCCTGAAAGCGGAGTTTCTACTGACCTCAAAGTGAAACGTTGAATCTGTGCGGTTCCGCTGTCTTCCGCTTCCGGCGGAGCGACGACGGAAGACACAGCGGCAACAGGCGCAGGTGGAGCGGATTGCTTCTCTTCGGCAGCACCCCCCTGCTCTAATACGCGGTCCAGAATACCTTGCAGTGTGCGAACCCCGGCGAGCTTTTCCATCATGCCTTCCGCAAGCACAACGCCGCTTTCCGCAAAAGCTTGTTGGAAGGTGCCTAGAATTTCTACTCGCTTAATGGAATCAATCCCTAGATCTGCTTCCAGGTCCAGGTTTAGATCTAACATCTCCGGCGGATACCCTGTCCGATCACTGACAATCGATATCAGACGTGAAGTTAGTTCCGAAGCGTTCACGGCAGGAGCGGCTACGTGGGCAGCAACCAGTTCTGGCAAAGGCTGTGGAGCGGCTTCACCAGTGTGCCCACCCAACTGCCCGGCTACTTGATCCACAATGCCCTGCAGGGTGCGGACGCCAGCCAGTTTCTCCATCAGCCCTTCCATCGCAATCCCGCTTTCCGCGAAGGTTTGTTGGAAAGTACCTAAAATCTCTACTCGCTTGATGGAATCAATCCCCAGATCTGCTTCCAGATCCAAATGGAGATCCAACATCTCCGGCGGATACCCTGTCCGATCACTGACGATCGCCAGCAAGCGCGAAGTCAACTCTGCAGCACCCACCACAGGAGCCGATTGCGGAACATGGAGAGGCACTGGTGCAAGCTGCTGAGAAGTGGCATCATCATCGCTTCCCATTTGCGCGCTTACCTGCTCCACAATTCCCTGCAGAGTACGGACGCCAGCCAGTTTCTCCATCAGCCCTTCCATCGCAATCCCGCTTTCCGCGAAGGTTTGTTGGAAGGTGCCTAGAATTTCTACTCGCTTAATGGAATCAATTCCCAGATCTGCTTCCAGGTCCAGGTTTAGATCTAACATCTCCGGCGGATACCCTGTTCGATCACTGACAATAGCCAGCAAGCGCGAAGTCAACTCTGCTGTATCAAGCTTTGCCGCAACCGGCTTCGCAGCGATGGGAATTGCAACCTTAGGCAACTCTGCAACAGGCACCTGCACAACGGGTTCGGGAGCAATAACAGGCGCTTGCAACGGCACAGCAACTTGCACCGGAAGCGGAACGGGAGATGGTACGGGTTGCACCACAGGAGGCGCAACCGTCGGAAATTCCGCATTCGGCCAACCCGAAGGCACACCAGATTCAGCTCCCAAGTAAGTGAGCATGATCGTTTTCTGTGTTTCCAGAAAACGCGTCATCATCTGCTGGAACTGTTCCATTACCTGAGGAACTCCATCCAGGGAAACAGGAGCAGTGATTGCCGGAACCACGGGAGAAACAGGTGCCGAGAATGCCGACGGAGCAGGCGAAGAGGGTCTTACCGCCTCCGCCACGGAGGGAACAACAGGCGTCGGCATCACCGGCCGCGGCGCCAGGAGGTTTGCAGGCTTCTGCTGAGCTGTTGCAGGAGCTGGCTTAGAAAGCTCTCGCGCTACTTTGGGAGCTGCTTCCTTCAAGGGTTTCGCGCGATGGCCATTCACCAGCCATACGGAAGATGGCAGTGCCTTTTCGCCGCTTTCGCGCTGTAAAGCTTGGAGGTCCAAACGTCGCACGGAGCGATCCCGATAGAAACGATCCAGCGTAAGCGAACTGCCTTGGCCGGCCAACTGGGCGAGCAGATGAAGCAGTTGCGTTAATCCCGGTTTACCGTTCTGATTAGAGGCTACAGCCAGCTTAGGGCGATCTCCCAAAATCTGATCGGTCAGACTTGTGAGAACACTACGCGGTCCTACTTCCACAAAAAGGCGAGCGCCTGCTGCATGCATCGCCTCAATCTCTCGCACAAATTCAACCGGCCGTACCAAGTGGTCAACCAACCGCGCTGCCACAGCTTCTGGCTCTTGCGGATATGGTTCCGCCGTTGTATTCGAGTAGACCGTGACAACAGGTTTCGTGATATCGACCGTGGAAAGAAACTGCCGTAAAGGCTCTTGCGCCGGTGCCACCAGCGAAGAGTGAAATGCGCAGGACACCGGAATCATGCGTGCCGTAATGCCTTGCGCGGTAAATTGCTCCACAGCACGTTCCACAGCAGCCCGTGTGCCTGAGATGACGCTTTGACGCGGCGCGTTGGAGTTCGCCAACGAGACGCCTTCCATGCCTTTCAGAGCTTCCGCTACGGGTCCGCCTTCCGCCTCAATTGCGGCCATCACACCCGGCTCTTTGCCAGTGCCTTCCACAATGAAACGGCCACGCGCTTCGGACAAGGCAAGCAGAGTTTCCGTGCTGAAAACCCCTGCTGCAGCCAGGGCAACATACTCACCGTAGCTATGCCCGGCCATCATATCGGGCCGGAGTCCTAGCTCGTGCAACAAGCCGAACATCGCAAGGTCTGCCGCTCCCAGAGCTGGCTGAGCAATGTTGGTTTGTGTGAGCGCCTGCTTGCGCTGTTTTTCCTCTTCCGGGCTGAAGCTGGAAGGCGGAAAGACGTAGGAGCTCAGCGGCTTTTCTAGTTTTTCAGCAAGAATCCGGTCTGCTTGCTCAAAAACCCATTGCATCTCCGGGAACAGAATCAGCAGATCCTGCAACATATGCGGATACTGCGATCCCTGCCCAGGAAACAGGAATGCCAGCTTTCCTTCAGCGGCCAGCGGTCGCTCGGCGAAATAAATCCCGCGCGGGTCGTTGATCCGTGTTGTTTCGGCTTGGGTCAGGCTTTGTTGAGCCCACTGGAGCTTCTGCTTGAGGTCTTCCAGGGAATTGGCAACAATCGCGAGTTGCAGTGACGGCTTGTTCTTCCCGGCCTGCTTTTCCTCTGCCTGCTTCCAAGCTGTGTATGCCAAGTCCCGCAATGCCGGCTTCGCTTTGCCGGACAGCGCCTTTTGCCAAGGATCTAAACTTTGGAGCAATGCCTGACGTGAATCGCCGCGCCAAACAAATAATTCATCAGACCATTGCTGGCGGCTGGCAGAACGGGAAGAATAAGTTTCTCCCGTATACTCCTCCACCACAATATGGAAGTTCGTGCCGCCAAAACCAAACGCGCTAACACCCGCGCGACGCGGCTGGCCATTCATGTTGGAAAGCCACGGTCGAGCTTCCGTGTTGACAAAGAACGGAGTTTCCGGAAAGCGTGCTCGCGGATTCGGCTTTTGGACTCCCAACGTGGGCGGCAATACTTTGTGGTGAAGAGCCAAGGCAGCTTTCACTAGGCCAGCCGCACCTGCCGTGCACTTGGTATGGCCGATCATAGACTTGACCGAACCAATGGCGCAGCCTTGCCGTTCTGCTTGGGCTTCGAGAAGACCTGGGTCAGCGCCTGTACCTCGGCCCCGTCTCCTGCTACGGTGCCGGTGCCATGTGCTTCCACCAATCCTACCGTGGCAGGCGATAAGCCCGCCTTGGCGTAAGCGCGTCGCAAAGCGCTTGCTTGCCCTTCCGGACGTGGCGCAGTCAACCCTCGGTCTTTTCCATCGCTGGAACTGCCAGCGCCTTTGATCACCGCATAAATGCGATCGCCATCCCGCTCCGCATCTTCCACACGCTTGAACACCATCATGGCGATACCTTCGCTGATGGCAATCCCGTCTGCGGTTTCATCAAACGTCCGACATCGCCCGCGTGGAGATAAGGCATGCGTTTTGCTGAAACAAAGATAGGTAAACGGATTCTGCATGGTGTCGATTCCACCCACGATCACCATGTCGCTGGTTTGGCCTTCCAACTCCTTAAGAGCCAGCGATACTGCTGCCAGTGAAGAGGCACATGCTGCATCCACCGTGTAGTTGCTGCCCCCCAGGTTGAACCGGTTCGCTACGCGTCCTGCGGCAACATTGGTCAGGATTCCCGCGAAGGAATCTTCTGTCCATTCCGGAAGCTTGTCATCCAGCCGTTCCAGAAGTTCTTCCGTGCGGCCTTGAAATTCCGGCAAGTCTTCCAGCACGGGCAGAAAAGAACGCGCGCCATAGCCCAGCCCTAAATCAGCCGCGCCACCGCCAGCTCCCAGAATCACGGACGTGCGCTCACGCGCAAATGGGCGGTCCGCATACCCTGCATCTTCCAGCGCCGCTCGCACCACGTCCAAAGTCAGCAGCTGAGAGGGTTCAATGGAACGCAAGGTAGCGGGTGGCATCCCGTACTGCATTGGGTCAAAAGCAGTGTCATCCAGAAACCCGCCCCACTTGGAGTAAATCTTGTCCTTGGCTTTAGGGTCGGCGTGGTAATAAAGGTCGGAGTCCCACCGCTCTTTGGGAACTTCGGTTACTGCATCCACTTTGTTGAGAATGTTTTCCCAATACGTCCGAAGGTCAGGCGCCTTGGGCAAAAGACAAGCCATTCCCACGATGGCAACATCCGAAGGAGTTTCCTTCAGCCGTTGCACAGGAGCCTGCCAGGATCTGTCAGACAAGCCCTGCAGCTGATTCGAACCCTCTACAGAAATTTCGTGATGTAACGATTCCACCGTACAGATCGTGTGCCGAAGGGCAGCCACCTGGCCGATCATGTACATGCCCTGAGATACTTGCTCGTTCTGATCGATTTCGACGAGCTTCTTTGCCACTGGATCTTGACCGAACTCAGAGTTCCGAGTCACGCCCTTGGAGGCAATTCGCAATCGCCCCAGGTTCATGTCTTCGAGCGAATTGCGAATCTCGTCTGCACCCAGTCCGGAGGTCAGTAATCGCCGTTTCTCCTGGGTAAAAGAAGTGGCATACGGAGTGTTGACGCAACGGGTGGAATGCCCTGGCCCAGTTTCCAGCAGAACAGTCTGGCGGCACTCCCTGGCTTGCTCCTGAAATGTGGAAAGTATGGCACCGGAAGAGACGACCTCTTTGGTAAACAGATATGCACTGCCAAGGAGAACGCCAATGCGAACACCACGCTCCGCTAACGGAGCCGCAATCACAGATACCATGGCGGCGGAAAGCGCATCGTGAATGCCCGCCGCAAATACCACATGGAAGCTCTCCGGCTTTGCCTCAAGTTCCGGTGCCTGGAGCAGCACATCCATCATCTGATTCCACAGAACAAAACTCGTGCGTGGCCCCACGTGGCCGCCGCATTCGCGACCTTCAAACACAAATCGCCGTGCGCCCTGTTGCACGAACATCTTCAGCAATCCGGGCGAGGGGACATGGAGGTAGGAAGGAATTCCCTGTTGCTCCAGCGCATGGGCTTGATCCGGCCTGCCACCGGCAATCAGTGCAAAGGGCGGTCGATACTCACGAACCACATCCATTTGCTCCTGACGAAGCTCCGGCGGAACAAAGCCAAGCACCCCAACACCCCAAGGCATTGACCCCATCCGCTCACGAGCTGCCGCAAGCAGAGTTTTCACTTCAGGGCCTCGCATCAAAGCCAGAGCCAGAAACGGAAGACCACCTCCCTCTGCTACGTTTGCCGCAAACTCCGGCACATCGCTCACGCGCGTCATTGGCCCCTGCATGATGGGGTAACGCGTGCCATGTGAACGTGCTAAGGAAGATCCTTCCGCCAAAGGACGTAACCGATCCGCCGTGTGGCAGTGCGACCGGATTGCTTCGCGCATGGCCTGCAGCACACCGCTCACGGTGCGAAAACGTTCTGCCAAGGGGGCAGCAAAGGTGGCATCTTGCCCCAGCATCAGAGCGTTCTGCTCGGAAGTCCAACCCGCGCGTTGCGCCACAGCTTCACGCCACTCTGCCTGCACGTCTCGTGCTGGACGCTCATCGCTTACTAAACGCAGTTCAATTCCTTGCAGCTCTTTCACTACAGGGCTGCCGGGTCTAAAGTAGATCCGGTAAGTTTCCCCAAGCTGCTCGCCCAAGCAGATGGTCTCACTGCCATCCATGCTCGTGATTTTCGATTTCAGGAAATCAGCAAAGGGTGATTCCCGAGTCAGCGCCAGTTGGCTATCCAGAATGATTCCGGCTACGCCAACAGCAGCACAGGCAGCCGCAGTGTGGAGGCCAATTCCTCCGTAAGCCCAGATAGGGAGGCGAAGTTCCGCCCGGAAGCGCTGCACAAGAATAAACGTCGTCTCATCCGCAATCCTGCCGCCTGCCTCATGGCCCTTGGCAACAATTCCGTTGACGCCGATTACTTCTCCTGCCTGCGCCTGCTCCAGGCAGGTTGCTTCCAGCAAGATATTTATATTCTTTTCGCGCAGAAGGAGAACATACTCCTCCAGTGCCAGCGGATTGCTGGCGGTCAAAATCACGGTCGCCAGGTTTTCCGGCAGATAAGGGATTACCTGGGCAAGCAGTTCCGGGGCGTCTCCGCTTAGCTTAATTCCAAAGTGCTTACGGACGGCACCACTCAGTTGCTGAATGGCTTGATTGACTGACTCAGAATTGCGAGCGAACTCAAAATCCAACACCCCCAATTCGCCGGCGCGACAAGCAGAAATGGCAATGGAAGGCTTCAACAAGCCGGGAGTCAGAGCGGCAATTTGAAAATTGTCTGACATTGCTTCTTCTCCTTAACCCTGGTGACAGGGGAAGCGGAAGGCTCCCTCTGGTGTTGCGTTCAGGTCCTGAAAAAATAATGCGAGTACGCCGCTGTTGATCCGTGTTGTGTCACCTTGTCCAAATGTGACATTGCTTGTTACCATATGTTCCTCCTGCCCTAGCCTCTAATAAATTAAGCGGCGAATGGGAATTCAAATGAATGCTGCCTTGAACTCTTTACCCGCACCTAGATCTTTCTGATGTGATTCATTGTCATTGGCCTATAAATTGCATAGCACCGCAGGGAAATGTAGGTTTGGGATAGCGTTCGTAGCCAGACCATCTCGATTTCAAGCTTGGAACGAGAGCATAACAAGCTACCAGACAGGTTGGTAGTTCTCCGTCATACCTGATGACGGTTAATCTTGCTTGCATCTGCTCCCCTGCACTAGTTATGTAAAGTTAACATCTATCCTTAATTTTTGCAAAAGGATTTTTGTTGCTTTTCAGTCACAGTTTCCTAGTACTGTCCAATTTTCTTAAGGAGTTCTACTAGCTTGCGAAGCAAGGAATTTCTAGGTATTGTGGCCCAGTCTACGCAGCACATAACAGTAAGTTTTTGGTGAATTAGAGGAGAAAAGAAGCAGGGAAGAAAAAGCGAAAATAGTAGGGTCCGTGCACTCTTGGTGTCGGTCCCTACTAGTAATTTAACTAGGTCCTGTTTTCTGTTGATATAAAATTTGTTTGAGGCATGAACCTTACTGGCTGCTCTGGCTTCCGCATCGTCCTGCAAAGGTAATGATCCAATTCGTCTTGGTAAAGCTATAGTCTGGTGCCATCACCGTAGCAAACAATTGCGAACCATCCCCAATAAAAGTCGCGACCGCTGCTATGGTAGAGGTAGTTTGGGTTTCCGGGTAACCCGCCGTGTTGAAATGCGTGAGTTGCTGAAGACTGCTGCCGTCAGCACTCATCAGCATAAACTCTGTTCGCAGAAACATGGCAGTGTAGCTGGCTGGCCAGCTTCTGTACGGATAGGAAGACATAAACGCTACTTTGCTGCCGTCACCTGAGTAAAAACCATGCTCGTCCCAGACAGCAGGAGAGTTTGTCAGATTGCGGAGTTGTCCCGTGGTGGTATCAAGTGCCCACTGATCCTGCCCTTGGGCATCGCTGAGTCCGATATCAGTGGACAACAAGAGGTTCCGGCCATCCGGCGCAAAATTTCCAGGTTCTACCCATCGTGCTCCTGCAGGGGTAATGTCTTTTTTATTCAGAAATGCGGGAGTACCGTCAACCCCGACGGAGAAATCCGCCATGTATAGCTTCCACAAACCGAAATGATTAACCAGCACGTTACCGTCAACTACTTCTGCCCATACCGCGTGCTTACCATCTGGAGTAAACGCAGTGCCTACAAATCCGTCACTGGGCCCGTTTCCAGGCTTGCTGAAGTGAGTAATCTGATACCATTTGTCGCCCGTCGGTGTAGTGATCCAGATGTTCAGCCAAATGCCACTTTGTAAAAGCCCTCTTTTCCAGGCATCTGGCATCCACATATTGTCATGGGTGTCTTGTTCCACGCCTACAATCAGCCAGTTGCCGGAAGGGTGCCAAGTGACCATCAGCTTGCTGCGGTCAACACGTGGAAGGCCTGCAGCGGTGGAACAGCTGAGGCATTTTAAATCACTGCTTCCTAGCTTCGTTGTATATAGTTGGTAAACCCCCTTTGCATCCTGTTGTGTTACCGCGAGAAGGTCAGAAGCAGGTGACACTGCTACGTTCTCGAAGGTGGCAGGATACTTAGAAACAGATTTCACTTTGCAGGCTTGAACGGAAGTTACTGACAAAGCGGACGGTGCATTTACAAGCTCCGGATAATCTGCGCTGGCGCTGCAGATTACGTTTGCAATAAAACAAAATAAGAGGAGTAGAGCAGACCGTAACATAACGAACTTCTCTACTTAGTGGGGTGAGGCTTACAGTTTCTCCATACTTATCCACTTCTGTTTTGCTGCATAAATTCGCGATAACGGAAAACCCGACACGAGGCGCGTGAAAAAGATTTGAGAGAAAACGTCTGCCACACCGCGAAACCGAGCGCAGAGCGGTATCATAACTGGAAACCAGCTTCATGAAAGATGCAATTCCCTTGTACAAGTAACTGGAAAAAGCTGTATTTGCGTCGGCTGTTCGCGCTTCCCGCAAAGGAACGGCTGCCTTACGTGAGCAGATGGCTTTATGTTTTCATTGCCCTGATTGAGGTTCTTTCTTCTCGCTGGGCCAGGAGCGATTCGTAATGAGAAAAATACGTACTGGAAATGCGTTGTTGGCAAGTGCCTTCTTCATTTCCTCTATGGCATCGGGGCAAACCACCCCGCGACGCGGCAACACCAACCCTCAGCAAACCGGCGCGAACGTAGCATTGCCGCCGCAACAACCCGCACAACCAGGCGCGGCTGGCCGCAACAACGCTGGCCGTGGGGCAGCAGCACTTTCCGGAGCTGACGCCGGATCAATCTCCAGCGAGTTTTTTAATTTTGATACCAGTGCAACTCAGGTGCGGCTCAGTGCCAATGTGGACGGACCGCCTGTGGAAACCCACCAGAAAATCACGGTAAACGGACAGCCCTTTGCTTATACAGCGCGTGTCGGTTTCATGCCTTTGCTGAACGCCACCACTGGCCTTCCGCTCGCGCACCTGTTTTTTACCTCCTACGCAAAAGATGGAATAAGTGATACTTCAGGCAGACCTCTGATGTTTTTCTTTGGGGGTGCCCCTGGAGTTTCGGCAGCTTGGCAGGAGCTTGGCGGCTTCGGCCCAAAACGCATGAAATCAGAAGGCACTTGGACTGATAATCCCGACACAATTCTGAATCAGGCGGACTTAGTATTCGTCAACCCAGTGGGTACGGGCTTTAGTTTTCCAGCACAGCCGAATCATGGGCCTAACTTCTGGAACACCTCAGGTGACATTGCATCGCTTGCGGAATTTGTACGCCTTTACGTCAATCGGAATCATCGCCTTGCTTCGCCGCTTTTCGTAGCAGGAGAGGATGCGGCGACGGGGCGTGTTGCTGGCTTAGCCAATTACTTGAGTGACCATATGATTCCCGTGCGCGGTGTTGTTCTCTTTTCCATGACTCCTGCTGCGGATGCCGTGGCAGGCGATACGCAGTACATCACGCTGCTGCCGAGCCTGATTCTTTCTTCCTGGTATCACAAGAAACTATCACCACAAATGAATGCGTTGAGTTCGGAGCAGATTGCCGGGCAAGCGCGTCAATTCGCCTCGCGCGAGTATCTTCACGCTTTGTATAAGGGGGATCGCATGAACCCGGAAGAGCGCACAAAAGTAATTGCGGATCTTTCCCGATTAACGGGCCTCTCCAAAGCCTTCATTGCGAACAACAATCTTCGCATCACCCTGGATCGTTATAATGGCGAGCTGATGCGCGATCAGCACCTTAGCCTTTCCCGTTCCGATGCACGCGTTACCGGCTTTACACCCCCAACAACGGGCCAGTTCGGCGGAGGTGGTGGTGGCCGTGGGTTTGGGGCTGCGCAGACTCCTGTTGATTTCAACATGAGCGCGATCACCGGACCATTCGCAGCAGCATACGATAGCTATCTGCGTCGCGAACTCACATTCAATGGCGACAAAGAAGGAATTTTCTACCTGACACGTGGCGGCGTGGGATCGTTCACCTCCACCGGAAATGACGACATGAATTTATCCGCCGTGTTATCCCGCAATCCAAGTTTGCACCTGTTCGTCAGTATCAATTACTTTGACCTTGGTTCACCTTTCTACACTACCGAATATGCACTGGCGCATTTAAACGTGTCGCCGGAAGTACGCTCGCACAACATCACCATCAGTCACCAGGAAGCCGGGCAGATGGGGTATATGGATAGCAAAGCGTCAGCGAAGCTGGAACGTGATCTTGCCAGCTTTATAACTCAAGCAATAACAACTAAGTGAATGCTGCAATCCAGGAGCCATGTCTTGAGAAATTTTCAATTATTAAATAAAAGGGTTTGCTTCTCTCTTCTTCTTGTCGCCGCCTCGGCTGTGACCACGTTCGGTCAAGGCCGGCAAGGACCATCCATCGTTACGAACGACTTCTACCGTTTCAACTACAACGGGGAAGATATGCAGCCAATTCAGTATCCGGCGCACCCTATCACCACACAACACCAAATCACCCTGCACGGTGAGACGATTCAGTACACGGCTCATGTTGGTTTTATCCCCATCAAGCAGGCAACAAGCGGCATCACGCAGGGTCACCTGTTCTACGTTTATTACTCCAAAAACAACGTCACCGATAAGTCCAAACGGCCGGTATGGTTCCTGTTTAATGGCGGACCCGGTGCGGCTACCGTTTGGCTCCATATGGGAGCATTCGGGCCAAAGATGGTCAAAATGCAGCCGAACGGCATGGCCCTTCCGCCTCCCTATACGTATGTGGATAATCCGAACTGCCTGCTGGATACCGGAGATCTCGTATTTATTGACGCGATGGGTACAGGGTTCAGCCGTCCCGATAAGCCTGGTTACGGGGTCGATTTCGGCGGAGTGGAAAATGACTTAGCCGCCTTTGGCGAATTTATCCGCAGTTTCCTGAATGAGTACAACCTTTGGGGCTCGCCGCTGTTTGTTGGCGGAGAAAGCTACGGTACGACACGTGCGGCTGGTCTTTCGGGGTATCTGACCGACCATGATATGCCGATCAATGGCGTAATGCTCTTATCGGCTGTGATTGATTCCAATGCGGCTGCAGGCGAGCAAAGGCAGCTTTCCACGCTTCCCACCGAAATCATGACAGCGCACTATCATAAGAAGCTGCCGCCGGATTTGCAAAAACTGAGCACCCAACAGATTGCGCAGCAAGCTCGCAATTTTGCCTCAGGCGAATACTTGGAATATCTTTTTGACGGTGCACGAGCAACGCAAACACAGCGTGACAAGGTAGCCACGGACTTTGCGCGGCTTACAGGCCTTTCCAAAAGCTTTGTCAGTTCCATGGACCTCCGAGTTCCCCTAGGGCCTTTCAGCACGGAATTGATGCGTGATCAGCATTTGATGACCTCGCGCCTGGATTCCCGCTTCGCAGGCTATCAACTGGACGCTGGGGCCACCAACACCAGTTTCGATTTCAGTAACGCCAACATTGAAGATTGTTTTCTGACTGCCTTTCAGGCCTATATGCGGACTGATCTGAATTATCAGAACGACAATCTCTATTACGTTGCCGGGAACGCACCGCCATGGTCGGGCGAATATAACACGGTTGTGAATCTGGAAAGTGCATTTGCCAAAAACCCCAATATGCGCCTTTTCGTTGGCATGGGTTACTACGATTTCGCCTGCCCCTTCTATCCAGTGGAATGGACCATCAATCACCTGAAAGTTTCAGACGAAATCAAGAAAAACAATATCGACACGGGTTATTACGACTCAGGCCATATGGTTTATATCGACCTACCCTCTGCCGCCAAATACCATACCGACTTAGAGAAGTTCGTTCACGCTTCCATGCCGAAGTAGTGGTCGAAGCCCGGATGGCATGTCCTACATGGTGCATTGTGGGCTGCCCTACCGGGAACACTTTGAAACTGAGGGAGGGTATGCCGATGGCAAACCAGGACGTTGGCTATCGCTGCTTACGATTGGGCCGTAAGGCTCAATGGATTGCTCGGCAAATAGACAAATAAAAATGGGCATCCAGCCTTTTGTGAATGCCCGTCAAAGAGGAAAAAAGAGAAGAAATTTACGGAGTGGAGGAAGCGCTGGCTTTGTGAGCGCGAATGGTGACCTGGTAATTATTTTCTGCATTGAGGTTAATCAATGCCACAAACGCACGCCCCTGATACATGCCGATAGTGCCTGACTGCGACACGCCCGAAACTTCCCATCCAGCAGGAAGCAGCACCGTGTTTCGCAAACCATGCAAGGGACGGCTGAATACCAGCTCGCCATTTTCTACCTTGTAGCTGCCATCATTCAATGTGCCAGTAATTTTGATGTGGGCGCTTTGCTTATCATTGGTGATCGGCACATCCAGCTTCACCACCGAAGATCCGCCTTCTTTGGATACGGTAAAAGCCTTGGCGGTATCTAAATCAACCACCTTCAGATTTTGCATCTTCAGGTAAGCCAGGGAATCCAGTTTCGCTTTTGTGCCTTTTCGGTAATCACTGTATGTCTGGTCCACCTTGATGGCGTGTGTTTCAGGCGAATCCAGATCATAAAGCGTCTTGATATCGTCAAAGAACATATCCGTATACGGATGAGACGTAAAGTTTGCTGCCGTTTTCCTGGCGTGAATCGTAACAGGGTTGGATTGTCCGCTAGGATTTGCAAATGCTAATTTTAGCTGTCCATCCGGAGTGGTGCTGAGTTGCGCGGCTACGTTGGAGGAAAGAAAAGAAAATCCTTTGGGAAGTAATACTCCCAATCGATACCCTGCCAAGCTTCGAACCCACACGATATCGTCACCGTGCATCATGTAAGTGCGAGCATCCTTATACGTCTTGTAAATCAATACGCGACCGATGCCGCCTTCCGGCACGGGAATCGGCAGTGTAGCGTGAATCGCATGATTTTCCGGATTATCCGCCTCGTGCTCATACGTGAACTTCAAGGGATTGCCCGTACGAGGATCAAACACTTCCACATCCGAGCCTTCGCTTCCTCCGCGCGTCGCATTGACCAGTTCCTTCGACCCGGCGCGTGGCTCTTCCGGCAAGAACCGGATGCGGAACTGTTCTGTGCCGGGAGCTAAGATCGAATACTCTGTATAAGCATCTTGCGTAAAGAGGCGATTGACCGGTGCAGTAGGCCTGAGCGAGCCGTCCGGGTTAGTACCTCCCGGAAACGCTCCCCCTGCTGCTCCGCCACGTCGACCCCCCTGCTGCTGAGCCACCAGCCATACTGGCGTCACTACTGCTACTACAGAAAAAGCGATCAGGAATATGCGTTTTCCAAGATGGTTCATCAAGATACCTTTATTAGCGTTTTTCAGGATTTGGAGTGGTCGGAGTAGTCGGAACTACGGGCATTTTAGTGACAGGTGGAGGTTCTTCAAAGAATCCGCCTCCTCCCACGGTGGCATCTGCTCCGTTTTCACGACCGTCCTTATCGATGCCTGCATAACGGACTTCTTCGCTGACTTCCCGTTCCTTGGCTCCCAGCTTACGAAGCAACTCGGATGTCTGCAGTTCCGTCTTAAACACATTGGGGTAGAAAACTCCATCGGTAATTACCAAAGGTGACCATCCCAACTTGTCTACCACATCCAGATTGGCCCCACGGTCATAGAGGTACTGCACAATGGCATTCGAACCACGCAAAGCAGCACCGTGCATAGCAGTGCGTCCGTTCTTGTCCACATGGTTGACGTATTCTTTGTCGCCGTGTCCAAGTTCGTAAGCAATTTTCACTGCTTCAAATGCATCTTCATTCGAACCCGGACTTTCTGCTACTCGGTAAATGCCGATACCCGCTGCTGCTTCCAAAGGCGTGACCTGCTCGTTCGTCATGATGCGGGGGTCCGCGCCTAGCGAAGCTAAGAAACGCATATATTCAAAGTCGGCAGATTTTGCCGCAAGCAGAAAAGTGGTGGCCCCAGAACGTCGCAATTTCCCCAGATTGCCGTCTTTGGGCTCTTTGGTTTCCAATGCGTTCACATCAGCACCATGGGCAATCAAGGCTTTCGTGAAAGCAAGGCTGTCCACTTTACCCGTAGGAATTGCAGCCGGAGTTTTATGGATATTGGGGCGACGCGTCCAGGCTACCTGATGCAAGGGAGTCCAGCCACAGGCTGACGCCTTGGGATCTGCCCCTTTTTCCATCAGAAGCACACCAAGTTCGTAGTGGGCATTCATGGCCGCTAAATGCAAGGCAGTCTGACCATCGGAAAGCGCTTCGTTCGGATCTGCGCCTGCTTCCAACAGTGCCTTCACTACCTCCATTTGTCCGCCTCGAACTGCAAACAGAAACGGCGAGAAATCGGAAGGATTGCCAGCCCGCTTAGTTAAAGGTTTGCCATCAGCAGGTGTTGCTCCCGGCGCCAAGATCGCAGGCTTATTCGGGCCTGCGGGATCAGGAGGCGTCTTTGCTTCCGATACAACCTTTACTTCAGAGCCTTGCTTTGCCTCAGATGCCGGTTTTGCATCTGTTTGAGCGCGGCTAAGCGCATAGGGACTAATGCGCGGTGGCGGTGCTTTGGCCCGCGCACGCATATCAGCTCCACCGGCGAGCAGGGCTTTCACCACGTCTGCATGCCCTTCTGCGGCAGCCCACATCAACGCGGTCTGCCCACGCCATTCTTCCCGCTTGTTGGGGTCCGCTCCGTACTTCAAAAGCACCTTAACCGCGTCCAGGCTACCGGTACGGGAAGCCGTCATGAGAACAGTTTCCCCCGCGGGAAGCGCTGTGTTGGGATTAGCCTTGGCAAGCAACAATTTCTCCAAAATGGCGGCATTCCCATTCGTTGCCGCCAGATTGATGGCACCCACGCCGTAGTGATTTACGGCATTCGCATTAGCGCCTGCGCGCAGCAGCAATTCCGTAATTTCCAGATTGTTGCCGCGAGCCGCCCACATAAGAGCAGTTGCCCCATCCGGCATGGCGGTGTTCACGTCCGTATGCTGAGCGAGTAGCGCACGCACTCCCGCGACATCTCCGTTTTTTGCTGCTTCGATGAGCGGAATCTTTTTGATTTCCGCATTCAGCAAAGACAAAGAAAGAAGAGCCAGCGCCCCTATCCGATAACCAAGACTCATACTTGCTACCCTCATCTGTGATGAATCTGATTACAGCCCAGTCAGACCTTCCGCCTGAAGCCGACCCGTACTGTCGCCTAACTGGTCGACGGAGACTCCCGTCTTATCCAGCAAGCTGACCAGCATATTATTCATCGGCGTGGGGTCAGGGTACTTCATGTAACGCCCGCCCTTATGTTCCCGAGTTCCGCCACCCACCATTACGAGAGGGAGGTTCACGTGGTCATGCTTGTTACCATCGCTAATGCCACCGCCGTACAGGAACAGGAATGATCCAGCAGCGAGCCATCCCCATCTGGCGTAGTTTGCATCTTTTCCAGGAAATAAGAGAACAGTTCCATGTGGTACTGGTTCATCTTGGCATATTTCGCCAGCTTTTCCGGGTTGTTTTCTGATGCGAAATGGAATGATGGCCGTCGGACACGCCGATATTCGGGTAGGCGCGGCTGCTGAACTCTCGTGCCATCTGGAACGAGATGACGCGGGTGATATCGGCGCGGTAGGCCAGCCATTGGAGATCAAACATCAACTTGGCATGTTCATCGAAATCGTCTGGAATCCCTACCGGACGTTCCAGATTGGCAGGAATTCCGTTGCCGTCTGGTCTTGGCAGCCGCTTTCTGTAATGCGCTGTTCAATTTCGCGAACGGACATCCAGGTATTCGCCCACTATGGTACGGTCGCTCTGCGCCCAAGGTCCTCTGCAGCCTGGCCATTTCCGGAGTTACCGAATCCAGAATGCTTCTGTCTTTCCGCATTCCGACATTCGCTCCGCCGTGGTCCGCCCAGGCCGAACAGCCGCTCAAAAACTACGCGCGGGTTGTTTTCCATCGGCAGCGGCATGGTCGGTGTGCGCCACACAAACGTGTTCATGTACACGCAGCTATAGCCGTCGTTGCAGTTGCCCACCATGTAGTTCGGCTCAAGCGCCAATTCAAGGAGCGTAACTGTGTATCTTTACACAGCACATTTGCCGCAATCTGGTCCACTGTGGTCCCGGCCTGCACATCCGCGCCTTCGGTGAGCTTGGGGTGCACGCCGTTCAGCCAAACGGAGCTGGCGCGCGTGTGTTCCGCATCGCCATCGCCCAAACCTTCTGCCTGATGGTGCGCCAAGCCACCCATCAGAGTTACCTGATCCCTACCTTGGCAAGGGGCTCAGCGTGGGGACAGTTCCAGGGCGTGCCACCCAATCTTTTGGGCCACCAATACGGCTGGGAGACTCCATTGGGGATGTAGAAGAACCCGAGCCGTTTTGCGGGCTTGGCGCGCTGTCTTCGACATGGCCGAAAGTGCGGGAACCATGGAATCCAGCAGCGGCAACGCAAGCATCGCCGCTCCGGCGCCGCGCAGAACGTACGGCGCGGAATGACTTTTTCGTCAACAAACATGCAGAGAGATCTCCTCATCTGGAATGGTTCGGCTGTTGACAATCTCTAGGATCAGCGTGTAGAATCGGTACTCGTTCTTCGCCGAATCCTGCACTATTCTCGGACTGTCGGCATGTCGTAATACTCAGTCCCGCGGCCTGTCGCATAAGTGAACAACTTCTCCGTCAGCGTGGTAACAAATCGCTCCGGGTGTGCCAACAGCGCCTGCCTCAACTCCGCAGGACCATTGAATTTCGCCCATCCGGCGCTTTCCCGTGGCATCGATCAGCGGCACTGCCTTCGGTCCGCACCCATGGCACTGCCGGCGTATTATCCACATCGCGCCATACTCCCGACCGCATCGAAATTCTCCAGCGCCAAGCCAGGAGGCTCAATCACGGCATGGCAAGCCGAGCAAGCCGGGTTATCCTGATGGGCAGCCATCCGCTCTCGCATAGAGAGCACTTTGCCATTCACCACATTGTTCTCTTTCAATGGCGGAATGTTAGCGGGCGGAGGAGCAGGCGGGGTGCCCAGAATATTCTCCAGAATCCACTTGCCGCGCACCACAGGGGATGTACGGTTCGTCTGGGAAGTCGCCGTCAGAATACTTGCCTGACCCAGCAAACCGCCTCGAATTGGAGCAAGATCCTAAGGACACCCTTCGGAACTGGCTTCCATACACATTGGGAATTCTGTAGTGGCGTGGCCAAGTCGTTCATTCAAGAAGGTGTAATCCGCATTGAGCAGCTTCAGCGCGCTTTGATCGCCGCGCATCACACTATCTACGAACAGTTCGGTTTCTTTCCGCAAGTCCCGGCGCAGACCTTCATCGAAATCCGGGAACATATCCAGGTTAGGCGTAACCGCTGGCAAATTGCGAAGGTATAGCCACTGGCCGGCAAAGTTACTGACTAATGCCTGGGCACGCTCATCGGCAATCATACGGCGCACCTGTTTTTCCATCACCGCAGGGCTGCTGAGCTTGTTCTGTTCAGCAAGCCTCAACAATTCCTCATCGGGCACGCTGCTCCACAAAAAGAAGGAAAGGCGAGAAGCCAGAGCTAGGTCGCTGATCCGGTAGTTGGTATTTGGTGCTACATTCGCAGGATCCCGCTCCACCCGGAAGAGAAATTCCGGACTGACCAGCAAACGGCGCAACGCCATTTCCACACCGGCATCGAAGTTTCCATCCTTACGGCCTTCTTGATAAGAAGCCAGCAAGTATTTGAAATCTGTTTCCGTAACCGGACGCCGATACGCATGGCGCGCCAGATTGGCCACAATCTTCTTAGCGCAGGCAGATTCGGCAGCTTCGTTTTCCGGGTAACACACGAACAACTTGCGACGGCTAGGAGTATCTGATTTCAGAGACTCTGAGGCTGTCTTCAAGGGTCCTGTCACAATCACTGCCGCCACATGGGGCTGTGAAAGTGCGACGCCATTTCCACCAGAATTATCCAAGCGGGCAAACGGAATCCGGAGATCCGTAACTTCCGCATGGTCTTTCATCAGAAAGGCCACTTCCACATCGCGCGGGCCAGCTTTCACAGGAACTCGCAGGAACAGATCGGAATCTGCTTCTTTCTTCTCCCCCTTGGCGGTCACCCCGAAGCAGCAGGAGGAGTGGCGGCTGGAGTTTTTGCTTCTTCCCCTGCGCCGCGGCCGCGAGCTTCCGGCATCACGTTAAAGAGCTTCAGGCGCTCTCCATCCAAACTCATCTCCATCTCATGCGGCTCGTTCAATCCGCTGATAGCACCGCCTGAGGCGCGTTGCAATTGAACGCGAATCTCATACTCCCCATCTGTCGGGAAGTTGTAGCTGATCATGGTACCGCCGCGTGTTCCAAACGGAAGACCCTCTACATGCTCATATTGAGGCAAGCCTGGAGGTAAACGAAATGTCACTGCTTCCGGTGTTTTCGGACCGCCCCCAACCGCAAGTCGGCTCACGGTACGGGCAGCACTCAAATACCGCTCCATCAAGGTGGGCGACACTTTCAGCACGCCAGCAATGTTGTCGAATCCGTAGCTGCCATCATCTGCGGGCAGCAGATCGGAGGCATTTACATCCAAAGCTAACAAATCGCGCACCACATTCTGGTACTCGGCGCGATTCAAGCGATGCATGGCCTCTGTTCGACCAGGATTCGGATGGAGCACAGCATTCTTATCGAGCTCTGCTTCCAGCCAGGCTGATCATCCCGCTATAAGTTGCCTTATCAGGACGAGGCATACCCATCGGGCGGCATCACACCAGACGAAGCTTGCTGACCACTTTTTCCCACTTCGCCGGGCTCTGCCCGACATCACTTAAAGTGGAAGGATCCAGCTCCAAGTTACCGGACTTTGCTTTTGCATTGTGGCAGCTAACGCAGTACTGCTGCACCAAAGCCTGTTCAGAGGCTAAACTACGCGGTGTTGGGGAATGAGAGGTGGAACGTACTTGGGCATACCCGGGCACCAGAAATAAGGTGGCGAGGCAACCCGTGGAAAGTAGCAGTCGCGGGCGGAGTGCCTGCTGCTTCCTCGGCAGGACTGTCATGTTTGTAATAATTCTATCCAACACGTTTCTGTTGTCCAAATTAGAAAAACTTCTACTCACAACAGCCCCTATTTCAGCGTGACTGCCTGGGTAGAGCCTGTATACAGGCCATTAAACAGGAGTTTGAAGGTTCCGTGAGGCTGGCCACGGAAGGCAACTTCCGGTCCTAATAAGGTCACCGTTCCTTCCGCCACTTTCGCCTGAGCGACGGCGGTTCCCCCTTCCAAGTACTGCTGCCCCCATGCCCAACCGCTATCCAGCGAATTGGCTCCGAACCATGCCACAGAAGACCCATGCTTCTGAGCAAAATCCGGACTCAACTTAAAGACAGGGCTGTTATCAAACACCACATCCACTTCTTTCGGCATTCCAAACGCAACCGGGTTAGTGTTATCGATTTTGGCTTTCAGCAAAGCGCCCGGAATAAAGAGCTTGTCATTCGAGAGCTTCCGCTGTTTTCCGTCCGGCCCATTCTCGGTTAGGTAGCTGGAAACAGGTACGCCCATCAATTCCGCCATATCCGTAGAACTGCCAATAGTCACAATGGAGCCGCCAGACTCCACAAACGTTTTGATCTGTGGAATGGTGGTTTCCCGGGTAATCCGCCCTAGCGAGGGCTGATACTCCGCCGGAATGTCATCTGGTGGCTTTTGGTCAAACAAACGCCCATAGCGCCCACCCGTACCTCCACGATAAGCCCCGTCAGTAAACACGAGAACGTCAAACTTGCTTCGCAATCCCCCGGCATCAATCGTCTTGGGGTAAACCACTTCTACGGGAAATTCATACTGCTCCAGCAACCAACGAGTCCAACCGGAAGGCATAATCCCGCCGTACTGGTCATACAAGCCGATTCGAACAGGCTTCAACTTGAAAGCTTCCCCTGTAGGAGCTTTGGCTACGGCATGAACGGTGACTCCAAACTCCCGTGCCGCTTTCTCCAGAATGGGACGAACGGTGGGTGAGGCAGGCACCCAGATGGTTCCCGTTCCCAAATCCTGTCCATCTGCTTCCAAGGCAGCCTTCACCCAATACACATCAGCATTCGCTTTCAGCAAGCGATTCTGAAGCTTGAAAGAATTATTCACTTTGTGGCTGATCAGGTATCCCGCCGGACTAGCAGGACCTACAATGGAGCCGGGCGGCGGCGGAAGCAAGCCACTCACTTTTGCAAACGGACCATCAAACCCATCCATCACGCGATCAAACTGCACACCCATTTGCATGGCAAGAGTCCAGCCCGTTACGTCGTAAGGAGGAATCGGGGGACCGCCTGGATATTTGAAGTCGTTCGGGTGATCCTGCGGTTCAAACAGATCCATCACGTGAGGCCGGAATGCCTGGGCCGTTTTCACCACGTATGAGCCAGCAGGGTAGCTTTTTCCGGCAACCTGGAAGGGAGTAGTTGCCTTCATCACTGTGATACCCGTTTTCAGCAAGGCATTGATAAACTCCGTGGCGTTGGCAAAATCGGCCTGATCGGCAGTGATAATGAAGCCACGCGGATCACGGTGCGCAGGGTCATGAAGCACTTTTTCGTATAAGCCGGTCGGCAAGGTAGGCATCCCTAATCCGCCTGCGCTCATCATGGCGTCACTGGCAGATACGCCGGCTATCCGCTTGGCAGCTTCCGGGTCAGCTTTTGCCAATTCCGTCATCAGCGCTTCAATGCGCTTCGGGGTAACCGTCCAATTGTCATGGCTTCCCTTTTCAATGGAGTTCATACCCATGCGCCACATGTTGTAAAGCAACATTTCATGTTGGCGCGCCGCAAAATCCAACATGGCACGGTTGTTTTCCAGTTCGTAGTCAATGGATTGCCGGTAGTGCCATTTCCCTGGAGCCACAGGCAATGGCCAATCGCCAGTAGGCAACTGTTTTTGGGAGACGAGCGGCACATCCATAGGGGTCGGATCGCCAATGATCTCGGTCAGAATCCCGATCTGGTTATGGAAATAAGGGATAGTGCGGAGGCCGCCATTCCACCACGTGGAGTAATTCGCGCCGGAACGCATGGCAGATCCACCCTTGCCCTGTGACACCAGACGTGTATGAAGCGCCGTACCCACTGACTCAATTTCCAGCGGAATCAATGGGTCCAGATTGTAGTTGAACGGGTCACGGAAAGGCGGAATAAAGATCACCGCGCCTGCAGGCCCGGATTGGTGATGGTTGTACACAATCTGGGGAAACCATTCCAAAAACAATTCCTTGTTGATGTTGGTGGTTTCCGGCATGGCCGACATATAAAAATCGCGGTTATTGTCATGCCCGATGTATTTGTTATAAAGCTTCGGCAATCCCGTCAGCGAACGCTTGGTAGGTTCTTTTTCCCGCATATACCAATTCGCCACCAATTCCTGGCCGTCCGGGTTTGCCTGCACATACAAAGCAATCGTTGTATCGAGCAGATGCATGGTTTCCGGATCGGTCTTGCTCGCCATCTGGTACACCGGTTTCCATTAACTGCTGTGAACCCACAGTTTCGCTGGCATGAAGGCCGCCATCAATCCAAATAATGGGCTTTGCTTCGCGTGCCAGAGCACGGGCCTGTTCATCGGTAAGACCTTCCGCATGCGCCAGCCTTTGGGAAAGCTCTTTGTAGTGATCGAGCTTTTTCATGTTCTCCGGCGAGCTGATAACCATCATGTACTGCGGGCGGTCTTCACCCGTGCGGCCAATTTCCACCAGCTTGCACCGGTTACATTCCGAGGCGATTTTCTTCCAGTAAGTTTCCAACTGGGAATAAGTCGCCATGTGGTAGTCATCGCCGATATTGAATCCCAAGGCTTCTTTGGGCGTAGTGATTTTAGGCGCAGTTTGTGCTGTGAGCGTGGAACCAAGCAGAATGCCGGCAAGGACGAAGGATAAATGCCTAGACAAGATTTCTCCCAAGCGAATTAGTATTTCTGGTAATTGACGACGGGGTCAGAAGCAAGCACGTTCGTACTTGTTCCAATAACAGCGCGGGTATTGGTTCAAGTTTACTCGAGAAACAACATGGCAGCTACACATAGCTGTAAAAAAATTCTTAAATGATTACGAGTTAAGTTACTGATGAATAAAAGAGTTGCTTGGTGAGCAAGGAAAATCAGCCTTTTTCTCTTGAAATTTCTAAGAAAACCAATGCTAGGATGTAGTGGGAAAATTTTAGGTGGACCTGCTCCAACTCGAGCACTTTCTTGCAGTATGTGAAGAACGGACTTTTACTAGGGCCGCTGAACGTGTGTTCCGGACCCAGTCTGCAGTGAGCCAGAGCATCAAGAAGCTGGAAGATGAAGTAGGTGCGCCCTTGCTGGCAAGGGGAGTACATGACTTCGCGCTCACTGAGTCAGGCCGGGTAGTACTGGAATACGCGCGGCGTATGCTGCGCCTGCGGGACGAGGCAACACGCGAGGTTCAAGCGCTTAAACACTTAACAGCAGGGCGATTGCTGATTGGTGCGAATGAGTTGGCAGCTGTTTATCTGCTGCCCGGGCCGGTTCGTTCCTATTTGCAAAAGTTCCCTGAGATCAAGGTCAGTATCTACAACCGCCATATGGGCGAGGTAGCGCGACAGGTTCTTGATCGCGAGGTCGACATCGGCTTCGTGAAAGAAGAACCCGTGTTTCACGAACTACGCTGCTTAGAAATCGCAACGGACGATATGGTGCTGATCGCTCCTGCTCAACATCGGCTTGCTTCACAGCGGAGTGTTCACATCAGCCAGTTGGGCAATGAACTGTTCATTATGCGGCACCAATGCAATGTCACGGAACAAACGATCCTCCGTTTGTTTGAGCAGTACGATACGCCCTGCCGAGTGGTTGCAGAGCTCTGGAGCTTTGAAAACATCAAGAGCTTTGTCCGGGATGGTGCAGGGCTGGCCATCGTGCCTCGTTGCACTGTGGAACGTGAAATTCGGGAGAAAGTACTGGCGGTGATTCCTGTGGCGGAGTTAAGCATGCCGCGCAAGACTTTGATGGTGTACCACGATCAGCTTTCCGAACCAGCGCGCCAGTTCCTGAAAATTATGCAGGAGTTCCGCATCAGCAACACACGGCTCCGCACGGAAGAACAAGAAGCGAAAAGATAAGGAACAGGAGGTTCGCCATCCATCGCGACGAACCTCCTGGTTTCCATGGCTATGGCACAGGCGTAGTTTGCGCCGTGCCGGCGTAAAGTCCGTTGAACAGGAACTTAAAGGTCGCGTGTGGTTGAGCGCGGAACACCACTTCCGGCCCGAACAGAAGAACCTTTCCTTCTCCCACACTCGCTTCCACTACAGCAGAGCCGCCATCCAAATACTGCTGGCCCCACGCCCAGCCGCTATCCAAAACTTCCGTTCCGGAAAACCAGGCGACAGCAGAAGTCTTTTTGCGGGCATCTGGACCGAGTTTAAACACAGGGCTGCTGTCAAACACAATGTCCAGTTTTTCGGGCATTCCGTAGGCGAGCGGCTGCGTGTTGTCCACCGTGGTTTTCAGAAGTGACCCTGGAATATAGAACTTTTCCTGTGGCAGGTGCCTCTGTTTGCCATCCGGTCCGGCTTCGGTCAGGTAGTCCGAAACAGGTACGCCAAGCAGTTGGGCCATGCCGGTGGAACTGCCGATGGTCACCACCGAACCGCCGGATTCCACAAACTGCTTCACTTGGGGAATCGTCTTTTCTGGCGTGATTCGTCCGGTCCAGCCTTCGTACTCCGCAGGCAAATCGCTCGGTGGTCTATTTGCTACTGCTGCACCACCGCCTCTGCCTCCTGTTCCTGTGCGGTAAGCACCGTCCGGAAACACCAGCACGTCAAAACGGCTCCGCAGATTTCCGGCGTCAATGCCCTGCGGATACACCATTTCGAATGGAAATTCGTATTTCTCAAACATCCAGCGAATCCAGCCAGTGGGCATTAGTCCGCCGTATTGATCGTATAAACCAATGCGAATCGGCTTCACCTTCATCGCGGCTTCGCTGGTGGGAGCTTTGGCAACGGCATGAACGGTGATCCCAAACTCCTTTGCACCCTGTTCCAGCACCGGTTTCACGGCAGCAGAGGCAGGAACCCACATCGCTCCCGTGCCTAGATCTTGGCCATCGGCAGTTTGTTGTTTCTTAAGCCAGTACACATCCCCATGAGCCTTCAGCAGGCGATTCATCAGGATAAAGGAATCATTGATGCGGTGGCTGATGAGGTACCCGGCGGGATTCGCGGGTCCGACAATCTTGCCAGCCGGAGTCACGGCTAGACCATTGATCTTGGAAAAGGGTCCTTCGAATCCATCGACTATGCGGTCGAACTGAACACCCATCTGGTAAGCCAAAGTCCATCCGGCAAGATCGTAAGGAGGAATCGGCGGTCCGCCCGGATACTTGAAATCGTTTGGATGGTCCTGTGGCTCGAACATATCCACTACCTCCGGTCGAAACGCCTGCGCGGTTTTTACCACATAAGAGTTTGCCGGATAGTTCTTGCCAGCCACGGTAAATGATTTGTCAGCTTTCCAAACTGTGATGCCATTGTTGATCAAGGCATTTACAAACTTCGTGGCAGTCGGGAAATCCGCCTGATCGTAAGGAATGATGTAGCCTCGGGCATCGCGGTATTTCGGATCATGGAGAACGCTGTCATAAAGGTCGGCGGACACGGTACGCATCCCGTCGCGGCCTGCAGCGCTTTCAGTTCCCTTTCCCGCCAGTTTGGCGGCTTCAATTCGCTTCGGAGAAATGGTCCAGTTATCTTTGCTGCCCTTTTCAATGGCGTTCATGCCCATGCGGTACCGGTAATACAGCAGGTTTTCCCGATTGCGGGATGCAAAATCGAGCATGGCACGATTATTCGTAGCCTCGTAATCCAATGATTGGCGATAGTGCCACAACTGCGGCCTGATCGGAAGCGGTGCATCGCTGGAAGGAAGCTGGTGATCCAGCACCAAAGGAAGCGCCTCTGGAGTCGGATTTCCAATGATCTCAGAGAGAATGCCAATCATGTTATGGAAATACACATTCGTGCGAAATGCGCCGTTGTACCAAGTGGAGTAATTTGCAAAGGAACGCATCCCCGACCCGCCTTTTCCTTCTGAAACTAGGCGGCTGTGCAAGGCAGAACCAATCTGTTCAATTTCCAGAGGAATTAACGGGTCCAGATTGTAGTTGAAGGGATCACGAAAGGGCGGAATAAACACCACCGTGCCTGGAGGACCTGCTTGGTGATGATCATAAAAAATCTGTGGATGCCATTCTTGAAACAGAACCCGATTGATGTTAACGGTCTCGGGCATATTTTGCATGAAGGAATCGCGGTTATTGTCATGGCCGATATATTTCTGCCACAGGCGCGGAAGGCCGTTCAAAGTACGCTTGGAAGGCTCCTTTTCCCGCATATACCAATTGGCGACAATCTCCTGACCATCCGGGTTTGCCAACACAGCAAGCGTGATGTCGTCGTTCAGGAACCGCATGGTTTCCGCATCGGTTTGGCTCACCATGTTGTAAACGAACTCCATCATCTGCTGCGAGCCGACGGTTTCCCCGGCATGGAGACCGCCTTCGATATAAACGACGGCTTTCCCTTCCGCGAGCCGAGCTGATGCGCCTCCTGGTCAGACAAGCCTTCCGCCAGAGAAAGCCTTCGGGCAATATCGCGGTAATGTTCGAGATTCTTTAGGTTTTCCGGCGATGACAGAATCGCCATGTACTGGTGACGGCCTTCAGCCGTTAAGCCGATATCCACCAGTTTCATGCGATCTGATTCGGAGGCTAACTTCTTCCAGTAAGTTTCCAACTGAGAATAGCTGGCCATATGGAAGTCGTCACCGAGATTAAAGCCAAGCGCCTGTTTCGGTGTGGTGATTTTTGCGGGCGGTACTGCAGCTTGTGAAATCGATCCCGCAAACGCAAACAAAACAGGGAGATATAACCCTGTCCTGTGAATTGCCATGAATTGCTCCTTATGTGTAAGACTTTCGCGTATAAAAAGAAAGCATGCGAGAAGTCAAGGGCAGCCAAGGGCTGGCGTACTCACGCTTACGATCTAGAACTATGGGAAGCTTCGTCGCTTCGTTCTACTTGTAATACCAGTCGCGAACTCGAACTTCGATTCCGGTCCCCTGCATGTAAGACACAAAAGACTTCAGATTGGTGTCCCGGTAATGATAGGGATAAACGATCTTGGGATGAAAACGTTGTGCAGCCAAAGCAGCCTCTTCCGGCGTCATGGTGTAAGGAAGATTCATGCACAGAAAGGCAACGTCAATATTCTTGAGGTCTGCCATTTCCGGAATATCTTCTGTGTCCCCGGAAAAATAGAAACGCTTCCCCCCATAACTCAACACATATCCGTTTCCACGACCTTTGTCATGAAAGACTTGCCCGGCTTGCGGCCCTCGGATGCGGTTGTAAGCGGGTACAGCTTCCACGGTCCATTCTTCCCATTTTTTCGAATCGCCGTTGGAAAGCACTGCATCCACATGGGTCTTTTCCCCAACTGCTTTGGGACCCCAAATTACCGTACCGTCCTTTTTGATTTTGTTAATGACTTCAGGAGTGAGGTGATCGCCGTGAATATCGGTAAGGAGGATCAGATCAGCCGGAGGAAGGCCCTCATAGCTCCCTTGCGAGGGATCTAGGTAGATATTTCGATTCCCTGCCTGAATCAACACCGAGGCATGCTGAATCGGGGTAATCGTAACCGTTTCGGCACTGGTGGAGAACTTTTCCGAAGGGCGTTTCGGCTGCGCAAAACAGCCAGCAGCCAACAGCAAGAAGGCAAGGGAAGAACGTAAGGAAGTTTGCATAGGGACTAGGGTTGTCCAGACGATGATACCGGAGTCTTTGCCGGTGGGGGAGGAGCTTCAAAAAACCCGCCACCACCTGTGGTTTGGTCCAGGCCATTGTCTACACCCTGGGTCGCCATCCCTAACATGCGTACTTCATCGGGCACATCTTCGTGCTTGGCTCCCAGCTTGACCAATAGTGCTGCTGTTTCCAGCTCTGTTTTCAGCACCGTTGGCCACATCACGCCTTCCGCAATGGTGAGAGCCGTCCAGCCCAGAAAATCCTTCCGGTCAATGGTGGCCCCTGCGCCGCGATCATACAGATATTGCACAATTTCCGGCGATCCACGGAAAGCCGCGCCATGGAGCGCTGTCCGGCCATTTTTATCAATGTGATTCACATACTCGGGATCACCATGCGCCAGTTCATAGGCAGCTTTCACAGATTCGAAAGCGTCCTCATTTGAGCCGGGACTTTCCGCTACCCGGTAAATTCCAATCCCTGCCGCAGCTTCCAAAGGCGTGACCTGCTCATTCGTCATGAAACGCGGATCGGCACCAAGGGAAGCTAAAAACCGCATATTTTCATAGTCGGCACCCTTAGCAGCCAACAAGAACGCCGTGGCACCTGGACGCTTCAGCTTGCCCAGATTTCCATCACGCGGCTCCTTGGTTTCCCGCGCATTCACATCGGCTCCATGCGCTAATAACGCCTTAGTAAAGCCTTGGTAATCTACTTTTCCGGCACCAATAGCGGCAGGAGTTTTATGGATGTTTGGCCTTCTGGTCCAAGCGACCTGATGAAGCGCAGTCCATCCGCAAGCCGCTGCGCTGGCGTTTGCGCCACGATCCAGCAGCAAAATACCGATTTCATAGTGCGCGTTCAATGCAGCCAAGTGAAGTGCCGTTTGGCCATCGGACAAAGCTTCGTTCGCATCCGCGCCTGCATCCAGCAAGGCGCGAACCGTGTCGATATGTCCTTCTCTTACGGCAAACAAAAGCGGAGTGAAGTCGGAAGGATTCCCGGACCGCCTCGGCTTTGCTGCTTCCGGCGCGACTTTGGCATCGGCGAACGGGTTTACCCTTGCCGGAGGTGCTTTCGGACGTGCATGCATATCCGCTCCGGCTTTCAGAAGCACCTTCACCACATCGGCATGGCCTTCCGCAGCCGCCCACATCA
Organism: Bryobacterales bacterium; assembly: GCA_963791675.1. GTDB lineage: Bacteria > Acidobacteriota > Terriglobia > Bryobacterales > Bryobacteraceae > JALYXI01. Next base: position 54,403 of record CAWBTD010000016.1, on the reverse strand, counting down.
ATGCAGTCTGCCCTCGCCATTCTTCCCTGGTATTCGGGTCAGCGCCATGGCTCAGCAGCACTTGCACGGCCTCCACATTGCCGGTGCGAGCCGCCGTCATCAGCACAGTTTCCCCTGCTGCCAGTGCAGTGTTGGGATTCGCTCCTGCTTCCAACAAACGCTTCAGAATGGCCGCGTTTCCATTCGTCGCGGCAAGCGTCAGCGGTGTTACGCCATACCGGTTGGCCGCTTTCGCGTTGGCACCAGCCTTCAGCAATACATCGACTTCCTCCCTATTTCCCACACGCGCCGCCCACATCAGCGCAGTGGAACCATCATAGGAAGGAGTATCCGCATCCGTATGCTGAGCCAAAAGAACGCGTACGGTAGCTACGTCACCCTTTTTTGCTGCCTCGATCAGTGGCACCTGCCGCACTTCCGCCCGAAGCAGAAACGCGGAGCCCAAGAAGACCAGAGCTGTGCCCCATCGGGAATGGATATGGATATGCCTGCTCATGCTCCTGTGAATCCTTACAGATTGACCAGATCCCCACTTGCCTGAAGCCGACCAGTGCTGTCACCCAGCTTGTCAAGGGTTACACCCGCCTTATCCAGAACACTAAGAAGCAGATTATTCATGGGGGTCTCCGCGGCGCACTTCAGATAACGGCCTCCCTGATGCGCACGCGAGCCGCCCCCTACTAGCAAGGTCGGCAGGTTGACGTGATCGTGAAGATCGCCGTCACTGATACCGCCGCCGTACATGTACATGGTGTGGTCCAGCATGGAGCCGTCCCCATCCGGCGTGGATTGCAGTTTCTGCAGGAAATAAGAGAACAACGAGATGTGATACTGATTGATCTTGCCGTAAGCAGCCAAGCGGTCCGGCAGGTAATCGTGGTGGGAAATGGCGTGGTGGCCTTCCGCAACGCCGATATTCGGATACGGGCGGCTACTGAATTCACGGGCCAACTGCACCGTGATGACGCGCGTAATATCCGCTCGTAGTGCCAGCCACTGAAGATCAAACATCAGCTTGGCATGCACATCAAAATCGTCCGGGATTCCCACTGGACGTTCCAGTTTGTTGGGAAGTGCATTGCCATCCGTTTGTGCCTGGGCTTTTTGGACGCGCCGCTCGATATCCCGCACCGCATCCAGATACTCGCCCACAATCGTGCGATCCGAAGGACCAAGCTTTTGCTGCAAACCCGCCATCTGGACATTCACGGAATCCAGAATGCTGCGGTCAGTTTGCAATTCCGCCATACGTTCCGCAGCCGTTCCCCCCAGGCCAAAAAGGCGCTCGAACACTACGCGCGGGTTGTTCTCCATCGGCAACGGCATGGTCGCTGTGCGCCACACAAACGTGTTCATGTACACGCAGCTATAACCGTCATTGCAGTTGCCCACCATGTAGTTCGGCTCCAAAGCCAACTCCAAAGAGCGCAACTGCGTGTCTTTGCCGATTACATTCGCTGCCACCTGGTCAGCGGTGATGCCGGCCTGCACATCCGCCCCTTCGGTCAGCTTGGGATGCACACCGTTCAACCAGCAGGAACTGGCTCGCGTGTGTTCCGCGTTACCGTCTCCTAAACCCTCGGCTTGATGCTGTTGCAACCCACGGAACACAGTGATCTGATCCTTCACCGGAGCCAACGGGCTCAACGTGGAAGATAACTCCAGCTTGTTGCCAGGGAGATCCTTGGGCCACCAGGTATCCTGACGGACTCCGTTGGGAATATACACAAAGCCGAGACGCTGTACCGGCTTCGCGGGAGTTTTTTCCCACGCGGTGAGAGCCGGCACCATAGCTTCCAGCAAGGGCAAAGCGACCATTGCCTTGCCTGCCCCTCGTAGAAATGTCCGCCGATCCAGTGCTTTTTTGGTGATAAACATTGCTACAGTGATCTCCTCATTTGAAATGGTTCGCTATTGACGACTCCCAGGATCAGCGTCGAAAAACGATAGTCGTTCCTGGCGGAATCCCGTACAATTTTGCGCACTGCTGGCATGTCATAGGATTCAGCGCCCCGGCCCAGCGCATAAATCATCAGTTTTTCCGTAATGGTGGTGATAAACCGATCCGGATCGCTTAACAAAGCTTTTTTTAGTTCAGCCGGGCCGTTGAATTGCTGTCCGTCCGGCAAAGCGCCAGAGGCATCGATGGCAGGCCAACCTTCATTACGGACCCACGGAACAGCTCGCGTATCATCCACGTTCCGCCACTGCCCCACGGCATCAAAGTTCTCCAACGCTAAGCCGGGCGGTTCAATCACTGCATGGCAACTGGCGCACACCGGATTTTCCCGATGGGCTGCCATACGTTGCCGCATGGAAAGCACCTTCCCGCCCACTACATTGTTTTCTTTTAAAGGGGGAATGTTAGCCGGCGGGGGAGCAGGAGGCGTTCCTAAAATATTCTCCAGAATCCACTTTCCCCGTACCACCGGCGAGGTTCGGTTCGCCTGAGAGGTGGCTGTCAGGATACTGGCCTGCCCAAGCAATCCGCCCCGTATAGCAGCATGAGGACCAAGTGGCACCTTGCGGAACTGACTTCCATAGACGTTTGCAATCCCATAGTGCCGCGCTAAACGTTCATTCAGGAAAGTGTAATCGGCACTCAACAGCGTCAAAGCGTTCTGATCGCCCCGCATCACGCTATCCACAAACATTTCCGTTTCTTTGCCAAGATCCTGCCGCAGCCCTTCATCAAAGTCCGGGAACATATCCAGGTTCGGTGTCACAGCAGGCAGATTCCGAAGGTAGAGCCACTGCCCGGCAAAATTACTAACCAGAGCTTGTGAACGCCCATCGGCCATCATGCGCCGCACTTGCTTTTCCAGCACTTCCGGGCGACTCAGCTTTCCCTGCTCTGCCAAGCTAAGCAACTGTTCATCCGGCACGCTGCTCCACAGAAAGAAGGAGAGACGAGAAGCCAGCGCTATATCGCTAATTCGGTAGTTCGTCGCAGGTTTCGCTTGTGGTGGATCAAACTCCACCCGGAACAAAAATTCCGGACTCACCAGCAAACGCCGAACAGCCTTCTCAACGCCTAACTCAAAATTCCCTTTTCCTTCTCCATAGGCACTTAAGAACACAGATAAATCAGCATCCGTAACAGGCCGGCGGTACGCATGGCGAACCAGAGCTGTGATGATTTTTTTAGCGCAGGGGTTCGCTTCCTCCGCATTTTGCGGATAGCAAACAAACAGCTTCTTGCGGCTTGGGGTATCGCCCACCCCTGCCTCAGAAAGTTTTTCTTTTGCTGGATAAGGACCGGTAATAGTTACCGCAGCGACGTGGGGCTGGGTCAGAGCAACACCATTACCGCCCGCATTATCAAGTCGGATAAACTGCTTTCGGAGATCGGTCAGCTCGGCATGATCTTTCATCAAGAAAGCCACTTCCAGGTCCCGTGGACCTGCTTTCACAGGAATCCGAAGATGAAGGTCGGCATCCGCCTCTTTTTTCTCAGCTGCGGAGGACGCTTTGCCTGCTCCCGCCCCTTCTTCTCCTTGAGCTTTCCCTCGTGCTTCCGGAACAACTGTAAATATCTTCAGTTGCTCTCCATCCAGGGTCATCTCCATTTCGTGCGGCTCAAAAAGGCCGCTAATCGCGCCGCCGGAAGCTCGCTGCAGTTGCACCTGGATCTCATACTCGCCATCCGCAGGAAAGTTGTACTGAAGCTGAGTGCCGCCACGAGTACCAAAGGGAAGACCTTCCACGTGATCATATTGCGGCAAACCAGGCGGCATACGGAACGTAACGGCTTCTGGTGTTTTCGGGGCAACACCGATGGCCAAGCGGCTCACCGTGCGCGCCGCTGAAAGGTAACGCTCCATCAAGGTTGGCGATACCTTTAGCACACCCGCAATGTTGTCAAATCCATAGCTGCCATCATCGGCAGGAAGCAAGTCACTAGCATTGATTTTCAGCGCCAGCAAATCGCGGATGGTGTTCTGATACTCTGCACGATTTAACCGGTGCAGCGCTTCCGTACGTCCAGCATTCGGATGCAGCGCCGCATAATGATCCAGCTCCGTTTCCAGCCAAGAGATAAATCCGTTGTAGTCAGCCTTGTTGGGACGCGGAAGTCCTACGGGAGGCATCACGCCGGCGTGAAGTTTACGAACAACTTTCTCCCATTGCGCTCCGCTAGTCCCCACATTCGAAAGTGAAGCCGGGTCCAGCAGCAACCCGCCCGATTTTACCTGAGCATTGTGACAACCTACGCAGTATTGCTTCAGCAAAGCCTGTTGCTTGGCCAGAATCAGCGAAGAAGAGGAACCAGTTTGAGAAAACCCAGAAAGGGCAAAAAGAAGGAAAAGGATGGGATAAAGACTAACAGATCCGACCTTGGTTACAGCAGGAGCCCTATGCCGAAACATAATTAGAATTTCGTGTGTTCATTTATGGTAACCGGCAATTGCCAGGCAACAAAATAAGAAAAACTTATCAAGATCGTTGCCCGGCTAACGCTCGCAAACTACAAGGAATAAAGCAGTTACAACTTATGAGCACGAATTGTTACTTGATAGCTGTTTTCCGCATTCAGATTAATTAAAGAGACAAACGCGCGGCCCTGGTACATGCCCAGAGTGCTCGACTGCGAAACACTCTCTACTTCCCAGCCAGCGGGCAGCAGCACCGTGTTCCGCAAGCCGTGAAGCGCTCGGCTAAACACCAGATCGCTTTTTTCCGCCTTATAGCCAGTGTCCTTAACGGTCCCGGTAAGTTTCAAGTGTGCGCTCTGCTTATCCTCAGTGATTGGCACTTCCAGTTTGGCAACCGTTGTACCACCTTGCTTGGAAGCAGTCAGGGGCTTCGCGGTATCCAGGTCAATTACCTTGAAATCTTGCAGTTTCAGGTAACTCAACGAATCCAGCTTAGCGTTAGCTCCCTTGCGAGCGTCGCTATATGTCTGTTCCACCTTGATAGTGTGTGTTTCTGGCGCATCCAGATCGTACAGCGTCTTGATATCGTCCATAAACATATCGGTATAAGGGGCTGGGGTAAAGTTCACAGCCGATTTCCGGGCGTGAATCGTGATGGGACTTCCCCCGCCGCTTGAGTTGGTCAAAGCTACCTTGAGACGACCGTCTGCAGTGGTGCTCAGCTGGGAGGCGATGTTGCTGGAAAGAAAAGAGTAGCCTTTCGGCAAAATCACGCCAAAGCGTTGTGCGCTCAATCCACGGACCCATACTAAGTCATCCCCGTGCATCATATACGTACGTGCATCTTTGTAGGTCTTATAAATCAGGACGCGCCCTACGCCGCCCTCCGGAACAGGAATGGGAAGCACCGCATGAATCGCATGGGTATCGGGCTGGTCTGGTTCCTGCCGGTAAGTGAACTGCATGGGCTTACCAGTGCGTGGGTCGTAGACTTCTACATCTGACCCTTCACTGCCGCCACGGGTTGCATTCACCAGTTCCGTGGCCCCAGTGCGAGTTTCTTCCGGCATAAACATTACCCGGAACTGCTCAGAGCCAGGCTCTAAAATCGAGTATTCCGTATAAGCGTCCTGGGTAAATAAACGCGTTAACGGAGCCGAAGGTCGAAGGGAACCGTCCGGGTTGGTGCCGCCCGGAAACGGGCTAGCAGCCCTGCTGCGCCCTGCTCCGCTTTGGGAGTAAAGCGCAACAGGAACTAAGGTGAGAGCGAGCGCTGAGGTAATCCCCAGCGCCCGTTTAGAGGAAGTATTCATCTAAAAATCCGCTCGCATGCCAACCTTGAACAACCGCGGCGAAAGCACCGTGGTGGGATTCAAGAACAACGTTCCGGCATTTACGCTTTCATTTACCGCTGTGTAAGCTCCGGAGTTATTTAAGTTATAAGCATCAAACTCGGGTTGCAGCTTCCAGCGTTCGCCGATGCGGATCGTTTTCGAGATTCTGAGGTCTAGCATGTTGACGCTTGGCAGCCGTTTGTCGCCAGCCGGAGCAAGGCGAATTGCCTGACTAGACTGAGTCAATGTGCTTCCCAGAATCGCCGTATTGACGGTGTAGGTCTGATTGATGGGGTAACCAGTTACATGCTGAAAGTTACCGGAAAGGACGATTCCCCAGCGAAGGTTATATGTGCCGCCCAGTTTAAAGATGATGGGCGCATCGTTGGGCATAAATCCAACCCGGTTCTGGGTGAAATTCGGATTATTCAGATCATCCAGGCTGGTGTTCACATCTCCATACGTGGCGCCCCGGAACTTACTAAATGTTATGCCGCCCAGCAGCATCCAACGCCGATTCATCTGCCGCCGGAAATCAATATCAATGCCGCGATACTGATTATTCAACTGGCTGGAGTTGGTGAGCATGTAGTTCGTGAGTCCCCGGTAGGCAGAGTTCTGGTTGTAAACCGTAAGGGATCCTCCGGTGAGAGGATTTGCAATCGTTACCGGCGTGTAAGCGGAGGAAGGAACAGCCAGGTTCACGCGGCCAATCTGGTCAAACGTTGCGCGATACCAAGCCGTGACACCCACAATCACTCCAAACGGAAGCTGCTGCTGAATGCCCAAGCTTTCTTCCCAGCTATGCGGCCGACGTAAGGTGGGATCTTGATGCGTAGTGGCCCCTCCAACAAATCCGTTCGAAGCGCTCAGATTGAGCTCGCTCAGTTGCGGGATCAGGTCGTGATTCGTGTCCGTCCAGGGCACGCTGGCAGTAGTGAAGCCGAATGGATTTACCGCAGTGACCAAATTCATGCCGATTCCCTGCATGTAGCGGTTGGCGCTTCCTCGAACCACAGTGGTTCCTTTACCTGTGACGTCATAGGAAAAGCCGAAACGCGGGGTCCAGTTGTGGAAGTTTGGCACCCCCCCGATAGCAGCTATGTTACGGGCAGCGACAAAGGTCCCAGCAGGCGAAGTTTCTGCCGGAATGGAACCATACAGCCGCTCCCAGCGTACGCCGAGGTTCAGAGTAAGCCGGTGCTTCAGAGTCCAGGTATCTTCCAAGTAAAGACCTGTGGTCGACAAATTGTTCTTTTGCTGATCCAGTGGCGTATTGTAGATCGTTGCCGTGCTCGGCACCCCATTAATGAGCACGCCTTGCAAATCACCATTCGCCGTAAAGCGCTGGTTGAAACCGTCGCGGCTGAACTGCACACCTAAACGCAGGCCGGAATGGCCACCGAGCGCATTCGTGTCGTAGCTAACGGAGGAATCCAGAGCAAACCGGAAGCAAGGGTTGATGGTGTTATATTGAGCGGCATTGTATACCGTGCTGGTGGCGCTGTCATATACAGAGATCTGATCTGTGATTCCGGGTTGATAACGGTAAGGAGTCTTGCCAGCATTGAGTGCTACTCCGGTATCAATCACCATGCGACTGGTAGGCGTATAGGTCCACCGCAAATGGGCATCATAGCCAGGCTGATTCTGGAGCACGGTGGTGATATTGTCACCGAAAGTACCCTGGTTCCGCCGATGGTACCGATTCTTCTGATTGCGGAAATACATCAGGCTTAACTTATTTTTCTCATTCAGCTGATAACTGAATTTCCCCATCTCGCTTGCGATTTTGTTGTCATTGATGGCCTGTGACCCATCTAGATCAAAGCCGCCCGCAACAAGATTGTTGGTCGCCCATAAACGCCAGGAGGTAAACCACCACAGCTTGTCCTTGATAATCGGACCGCCAACTTGACCGTTGTAGTCGTAAGTATCGGTGATAGGATTGCCGGGGGTGTAAGTAGCCGTGTTAACCCGGCTCCGTACGGCGGGAGAGATATTGTTGAGAAGCTGGCCTGCCAATACGGAATTGACGTTGTTGGATTGCATTCCCTGAGACGCGCCGTTCGCAAATAAAGCACCATGAATCTGGTTGCCACCATCTTTGGTGACCATGTTCATGTACACGCCGCCCTGCGAAACATCGGCAGGAACAGCTCCAATCAGGTAATTTACCTCCTGGAACATGCCCATGTCGTAGTACATCAAGGTTGCTCCGCCGCCACCGCCCGGCCAATTTACGCTAACTCCATCGATCATGAATTTCTGATCGGCAGAGTTAGAGCCGTGAGCAGTAAGCGAGGATTGCTGCATACCAGAAGATCCACCCACGTCAAAAGTAGAGGGGGTAACGGCGGCCACAGTGTTGCCAATTGCCCATGGACTTCGGCCAGTCGGAATACCTTCCATAACGGCCTGACTTGCTACCGTAGAAGATGTGACGTGTTCCGTGTCAATGGTGGCAATATTTGCCTCAACCGTGACGTTTTGTGAAACGTCACCAATTTCCAGCTTTGCGTTAACTGTTACTTGAACAGCAGAGTTAATAGTAATGCCTTCTGCCTGATATCCCTTGAATCCGGTTTTCTCAAACCGAACCGAGTAAGCTCCTGGCGGCAACTCCAGGAACCGGAAATAGCCGTTTGCATCTGAATTCAGATCAACGGTGCCCCGAATCAAAGCAGGACTATTGGCAGTTACCTTTACATCTGGAATTGTCGCTCCAGCAGCATCGGTAACAGTGCCAGAAATCGAGCCGGTAAGTGTTTGCGCAGGAGCCAGCCTTGCGCCAACTAGAACAGATAGAATTAAGACCCTGTAAAAAAACCACTTCATTCTGCAATTTCCCCTGAATGTATGAAATGAAAGTTCTCCCACGAGAACAGAGATCAACAACAACCGAACTCAAGTGCGAGAAATGATTATGCGAGAAAGCAAAACAGGGCTAAGCGCCGGCAGGGGCGGTTCCCGCAGTCAACTAAAGATATAAGGCCAACTTTGGCCGTTAATGTGTTTCTGTAGCGTAACTATTTATACGGAGACAAGTCAACAATTAAGGCAAGGGTTTCAAAACTACTTTTACTTATCTGGCTTATGGTTTCTCTTATGGCCCAGGAAAAGGCTTGACTCCCCATCTAATATCAGCGATCTTCTAAGATCCCCACGTAAGTGGAGCAATTTCGTCCTTATGTAGCGACGGCATCATCAGCGGTTCTTGTGAATGAAGAAGCGAATCTCATTAACAACTTGGGTCATCATTGGGCTTGTCGCTGGAGTGGTATTCGGCGCCCTATTTCCTACGCCAGCGAAAAGCATGGACATCCTGGCCACCATCTTTCTTCGTCTGGTTAAATCCATCATTGCGCCGCTCGTTTTTGGCACTCTGGTAGCAGGCATTGCTGGCACGGGCGACCTCAAAAGCATGGGTCGCATCGGCGGAAAAGCAATTCTTTACTTTGAAATTGTGACCACTGTTGCCCTGTTTGTAGGCTTGGGTGCTGTGAATCTGGTGAAGCCAGGTGTAGGAGTCTCGTTACAAAACGCAAAGGCTCCCCAGGTAACCCAGAAGGGCGCGAGTTTCGGAGAGATTCTGGAACATGCGTTTCCCACCAGCGTGTTTGACTCCATGGCACGTGGCGAAGTGCTGCAGATTGTAGTATTTGCATTGTTCTTTGGAGCGGCTTGCGCAAGCGTGGGATCAAAATCAAGGCCAGTGATCAGTTTTTGCGAATCCCTGTCCGAGATCATGTTCCGCTATACCAACTATGTGATGCTGTTTGCCCCCTTCGGAGTATTCGGGGCGATGGCATCCACGATTGGGAACAAAGGGTTTGGCATTCTGGCGAACCTAGGTAAGCTGGTGCTTACGCTATACGGAGCACAGCTATTCTTCACATTGGTGGTGCTGGGCAGTGTGACCGCCATTGCCCGGATTCCGCTTCGGCGCTTTGTGCATTATGTAAGAGAGCCGTTCGTGCTTGCGTTCTCCACGGCCTCCAGTGAATCCGCTTTGCCGCTGGCTTTGGAGAACATGGAAGCGTTTGGCGTGCCGAAGCATATTGTGGCTTTTGTGCTTCCTGCCGGATACAGCTTTAATCTGGACGGCACTACGCTTTACCTTGCACTCGCCTCTGTGTTCGTAGCACAAGCGGCTGGAGTGAACATGCCGTTCCGCACGCAACTGGTGATGATGCTGACCTTGATGTTAACCAGCAAAGGAGCAGCCGCAGTGCCGCGCGCTTCGCTCGTGATTCTGGCAGGCACCCTTGCTACGTTCAATCTCCCGTTGGAAGGCGTCGCGTTGATCCTGGGCGTTGATACGTTGATGGATATGGCTCGCACTTCCGTCAATCTGTTAGGAAACTGCCTTGCAACTGCTGTGGTAGCAAGATGGGAAGGAGTGAATCTGCCTTCCCATTCCCCTTCCAGCAATTCACCAACTCCGGTGGAGCAGTTGGTTTAGCGCTTCGCCGCTATAGCTGCGCGCGTAATACCTCAATTGCTTTTTCGATCTGCCGGTCATGGCCCGCCAGAAAATCTGCCGGGCCATTGTCCACCCATACGTCAGGCTGTACGCCATAGTTTTCCATGTTCTCGCCGGAGGAAGTGTAGACACCGGCCCCGGGAGTTCGTAATTGCGATCCATCCATCAACGTGAATGCTCCGGTTCCAATCACTGCGCCCATGGTGGGAAGTCCAACCAGTTTGCCTAATCCCAAACGACGGAAACCATCCGGGAACATCTCCGCATCGCTGGCAGAGCGTTCATTCTGAAGCACCACCATGGGCCCGAAGAATGCTTGCACGGGGCGCGGCACGTCAAGCGAATCTCTGCCGCGTGTCAGTTGGTATTGTTTGCGCTGATTCAGAATTTGCAGCAATTCCTGATCAATTCCGCCGCCGCCATTAAAGCGTTGATCAATAATCAAGGCTTTCTTGCCCCGGTTATCAATCAAGTCTTCCTGGAACTTTTGCAGGGAAGGCGCATCCATGGCACGGATATGAAGGTAGCCGATCTCTCCATTGGAAATCTTCTCCACCATCTGCTTACGTTCCGCTACCCAGTTGTTGTATTCCAGATTGCTCTGGGCAGCCGCCGTCAGCGGTTCAATTGCGATTGTCCAAGCGCCATCCAAAGAGGGCTTCGAGTTCACCCGGAACTCCAGCTTGCGACCGGGAAGAACATTCAATAAGCGATATGGATTTTCACTCGTCTTCAAGTCCTTCCCATTCACTGCAAGGACGTAATTGCCTTTTGCGATGTTCATGTACTCGTAATCGGCTGGACCTTTGGCGAGAATCGATTCTACTTGGTAGTAGCCGGAAGGATCGGACTGCAGTGTAAAGCCAGGATTGCGGGTTTGCATGCGCTCGGGAGCTTGTGTTTCGCCGGGAAGAGTTCCCACCTCCGCCTGACATCCCGGTATGCGAAGCGTTCAACTCCCCGATCATTTCCATAATCACGTTGTGGAGTTCCTCGTTATCGGCTACATGCTCCAGAAGCGATTCGTATTTGTCTTCTGCGCCCGCCCAATTGATGCCGTGCATCTTGGCATCATAGAAGCGGTTCTTCATCACGCGCCAAGCCTCTTCAAAAATCTGCTTGCGCTCAGCAGGGCGATCAATCACCATGCGCACAGTGAAATCAATCCGGCGCGGACCCGCGTTTGTCGCCGCTGCCGTGGAACTAGCGGAAGCTGTGACCGTCGGTGTGGCTACACCTCTTCCTCGACCGGCTCCAGCAGCAGTTCCTGCCCCCGTTCCTGCACCATCCCCACCGCCAGCCGGAACAGAAACAGCGTACAAGGCGCGGCCCTGCAACATATAGAGGCTGCGTCCATCACGCGACCATTGCGGCTCATTTCCGCCACCACCGCCCTGCCCTCCTCGTGCACCTCCGCCGCGTTGTCCGGTAGCAGCAACCGTGGTGTTCAGCCGTTGCAACCCGGTTCCGTCATCCCGAATAATGTAAACTCCTGGCCCGCTGCCTGCACCAGCTTCGGCTGCCACCCGGTGCGCCCGTCTGCCCACCCATGGAAAGAAAAGCATAGGTGCGTCCATCGGGGGAAGGCACTACGGACATTACTGCGCCAGGCATATTGGTCAGCTTTTTGACGCGGCGTTCCATTCCATCCCATTCAATGTTCACCGTAACCGTGGAAATAGCGCCAGGGTTGCGGGCAGCCCGTGCCGCTGCGGTAAGGTTTGCGGCATTGTCGCCCAGTGCCGCCATGGCTTGTTCTTCCGTGTTGATTTCATGGTCGTCCGGTGCTTTCTCGGAGTGTTGGAGAGCTACGGAATAGAGTTGGCTCGGGGTACCGCGAAACCCTTGCGAAGCCATGGAAGGAAGGCTGATTCCCCCAATCAACAGTAGCTTCTTGCCGTCGGGAGTCCACTTCGCTTGATTTGCATTCTGAAACTGATCCGAGGTAACCATGTGCTCCGCGCCACTCGCCGAGATTCTTCATCCACACGTGGGAACGAAGCAGCCGATCCTGCTTCGCATAAGAAAGCCACTTGCCGTCAGGAGAAAACTGCGGACTTGCTACGGCACCGGCTTCGCTGGAAGCCACTACGTCGGTCTTGCCGCTGCCGATTTCCACCCTGCGCAGTTATGATCAGAGCCAGACCATAAGCAGCGAATTCCCATCCGGCGACCAAGTAATGGCCGATTTGTCGCAATCGGCATCGCTCAACTTCTTTGGAGTCTTTCCTAGCTCATCTGAAATCCACACTTCCTGACGGCCCGTTCGGTCGGAAACGAAAGCGATCCATTTGCCATCCGGCGACCATCGGGCGTCCTGCTCACGCCAGGGCGTCTCGGTCACGCGCTGCGGCTCGCCGCGATCCGTTGCGATCGTAAACACCTCGCCATGCACCACAACTGCCGCCCGCCGGTTGGAAGGGGAAAGGTGGAAATCTTCGGCGTCATTGCTGACCGTGACCAGTTCCGTATCATTTTCTTTCGGATCCGCCTTAAGGTTGATGCGAATCTCTGTGCTCTTCCAGAAGCAAGATCCAGCTTCCATAATCCGAAGTTGTCTTCGTAGACGATGGTCTTGCGGTCGGCAGAGATGCTGGGGAAAAAAAGGTTGCCATCCGTATGATGCGTTACCTGCACTGGGCGTTCCGCCCTTTTCGGAGATCTTCCAGATGTTGTTAACGCTCTTCATCACATCCGGCCCGCCATACTTGATGTTCTTCTCGTTGGCGGTACGGTCGCTGACGAAATAGATCTCTCCGTTAGCCCCGTACATCGGCCAAAGATAATTTCCTTTGTAATCCGCGTCGCCGAGCTTGTTGAATGTTTTTGCTGCGACGTCCATCACCCAAAGGTCGGCTGCATAAGCACCCCGATAATGCTTGCGCGACCAGACGGCTGGATGGCGGGTAAATGCCATTTTCTTGCCATCGGGCGAATAGCTGGCGCTCGATCCCCAGTCAGTAGGAACCGGCTGCTCAGCGCCGCCCTCTACGCAGACTTCGAACAACGTCGCAACATTGGGAAAAGCTCCTTTGGCACGAGTCGAAGAGAAGATCACTCTTTTGCCATCGGGTGTCCAGCCGACTACGTTATCGTCAGCACTATGAAAGGTGAGTTGTTTCGGCTTCCCACCCTCGGCAGACACCACGAACACATCGTAGTTGCCGTCGCGATTGGAGGAAAACGCAATGGTGGAACCGTCTGGCGAGAAACGAGGATAGACGTCGCGCGCCATATTATCTGTCACGCGTTGCAAACTGGAGCCGTTTTCATTGGCAATCCAAATATCACCAAGGTAGCTGAATGCTACTTTGCCCTTGGAATAAGAAGGATGCCGAAGTATTTTCACATCTGCTAGTGAAACCGCAGGCAGGAACAGAGCAATTGCGAGTGCCAGGGTATACCGGGACATAGGGACCTCCAGTGCGCAGCGTTTTTTCAGCAAATACGCACAGTGTTCAGGAAAAGATTTGATCCATTGTGCCACACCTTTTTTGCATTTTCTCAGGCAGGAAATCGCGGTAAACAGAATCACCCTAAAATTTATCGAGAAACTCTAAATTTTTGCGGATTCTTTGTCGGTCGTTCGATATACTTTCCCTGACCGAATACGTTGGCATGTCTCCAACGATAGGGTCTACTTCTCTCCGTGGAGCAAGTGATGCGTACTCTGTTGTACACCGTGTTGTTTATTGCTGCTGCCTGTTCTCAAGGAAATGCACAGGTCTCCGACCCTGGTTTGGTGGATCCCGCAAATGCGGTTCCCCTCAAGCCGACTCGTTTCTTCGACATCAACGTTCTTGTTGACGGATATTACAGCTTCAACGCAAATCATCCGGATAGCGGCAAGAATAATTTCCGGAATTTTGATATCGGCGCGGATCGATTTGATCTCAATATGGCAAAGCTCAGCATCGAGCATCTGCCTGATCCAATTGGGTTCCGCGTAGAAGTCGGCGCCGGACGTGCCTTCGACACCCTTCATGCCTTCAGCAACTCCGAAACTGACCCTTTTCGCAACATCATGCAGTCTTACGTCAGCTTCAAACCAAAAAATGCAAGGGGGCTTGAAATTGACTTTGGAAAATTCCTGACTAGTGCGGGATCAGAAGGCACTGATACTTTACCGAACTGGAATTATTCCCGATCGCTTCTGTTCACGAACGGACCTTACTTTCACTTTGGTCTTCGCACTTCCATACCTCTCGGAGAACACTTCAATGCCGGCTTTCAGCTGGTACAAGGGTGGAACAATATCCTCGACAACAATGGCGGAAAAACCATGGGATTTACTGCCAGCGCCATCGGCAGCAAAGTGAGTTGGTTTAACACTTACTACGTAGGCCCGGAAAAAACGAATACCACCGAAGGATGGAGACACTTCTATGACACCGGTCTTACCTTTAATCCGAACAAAACGGTAAACGCGTATATTAACTTTGATTACGGCATGGAACGGCAGCCCAACAGAAGCGGATTGCCTTTCTATGGCATTGCAGGCGCAGCCCGCTTTCGTCTGACATCACAAGTGTTTTTAGCTTCCCGGCTGGAATGGTACAACGATGTCAGCGGATTTGTTACAGGCACGTCACAGCAATTGAAAGAAGCCACTATCACTGGTGAATACCGCTGGCGGGACAACATTTCGACAAGGTTGGAATATCGGCGGGATTGGTCCAATGTTCCTACCTTTGACCGCGGCCCGGAAAGCGCGGCAGTGGGACAGCAAAATACCCTCTTAATCGGGTTCATTGCCAACCTTGAATTTAAGCGCTAGTTAGCATCCACTACCGGTTCTTTGGGTGAGATGCCATCTGCCGGATTTACTTTCGCTCCCGGTGGAGCCTTTACAGGGCCAAGCAGAAGCGGATCATTGGTCCGCTTCATCCACCCTTGGAGATTGGCTCTCATTTCCGTGAGTACGTTGGCAGACTTTGTGTCCGCCAGGAGGTTATGGTGTTCTCCGGGATCAAAGATCAGATCATATAGCTGTTCCTGCGGTTGCTCTTGTTGCCGCCAGCCATACTCCAGCCAAAGACTCTTGCTTGGGCTGTCATCGCAATTTGGCAACACGGCTGTGGTTCGATTGTCATAGCGCCGAATGTACTTCCAACGCTGCGTGCGAACTGCCCGTTTCGGCTCATACGAAGCGTGATAGTTCACTTCCGCAAAAACTTGCTGGTTGATCTCCTTTGTTTCACCACGCAAGATAGGCAATAGCGATTTCCCTTCCAGCCACGAAGGCGGCTTCACCTGCGCCATTTCACATACCGTCGGAAACAGATCAACGTGAGACACCATGGCATCGCAGACCTTGCCGCCCCGGAATGCACCCGGTCCTCGTAAGATCAGGGAGACGCCCCAACCAAAATCCGTCAGATTGCATTTCATCAAGGGAAACGGCAAACCGTGATCGGTTGTGCTAATCACCAGAGTATTCTCTGCCAACCCGTTTCGCTCCAGGGCTTCCATGATTTGCCCTACCGCTCGGTCTAAGTTTCGAGCACTGGCATGGAAACCGGCCATGTCCCCGCGTGTCGCTGGAGTATCTGGAATCGGAGCAGGTGGCTGAATGTAGTTGGGATTATCTTCCGGGCGTGGAGCAGGGTATTCCCGATGCGTTTCAAAAAACCCGACATCCAGAAAGAATGGCTTTGTGGGTTTGCGATTCAGAAACTCAATTGCTTTTGGGGTGACATCAGCGGCAGCGGTGCTCTTCGGATTCAGTAACTCGTCAAACCCAATTTGCTCCGGTTTTGCAGCAATATGCTGAAGCCCCGCCAACACAGAATGGTAACCGGTTCCACGCAGAGTATAGAGAATGTGTTGCCGGTAGTCATTCAACGAAAACCCACGATGCGCCAAGCCCAACATGCCGTTCTGGTGCGCAAACTGACCGGTCAATAGTGAGGCGCGACTGGGAGAGCACGTGGGAGCGGCGCTGAACGCACGGCGGAACAGAATTCCTTCTCCCGCCAGTTTTCGCAAATTCGGTGTTGGAACCGAATGCCCATACGGAGCCAGGTAGCGCCCGGAATCATGGGAATGGAGGTAGAGAACATTCGGTGGTCCTCCAGTGGCAGCTACGCTGCGGTTACTCTGGAGCATCGTCATGCCTCCGCCGACTGCTAAATCCTGGAAGAAACTACGCCTGGAACTCTTGTCTGACTCATCTGGCATCACGGATATCCTTTCCCTTTGCTAATGTAGATTCCCAATCTCCCCAAGGACTCCGCATATGCCCGACCGGAACATTTGCTTCCCGATAATGCGCCAGTCCTGCACGGCTTAGGTACGTGGCAGCAGGCAGAAACTCATCTCCTACACGGCGGAGGTGGAGTTGTAACTCGCTCTCCAGCGATTTCTGAATCTCCACGTGTGCCGTGCTGCCGATCAGGTTCCGCTTCTGGTAAGGATCGCTTTGATTGTCGTAGAGCAGCCATGGTCCTTCCGTCGAGCGTACATAGGTATACTGTTCGGAACGCACGCCACGGTATGCCGCAAATCCATACCGCCGTGCTTCGGTAATGGGAACAGGAAGGCTAAGAAGTGTGGACGAAGGTGCTTTGGCATTTCCTAGAACATCACGACCCTGAACCACTTCCGGCACTGGCAGCCCTGCCAAGGCCAGCAATGTCGGCATCATATCCGGCATATTAACGGGCGCGGAAATTCGACGGCCTCTCGTATGGAAACGACGCGGATAACGAATCAACATGGGAATACGAATGGATTCATCCCACGGGTACAGCTTGGTCGTCAACCCTTGCGAAAGCATCATGTCTCCATGGTCGGAGGTGAACACCACGACCGTATTCTCCGCCAGCCTGTTCCGTTCCAGCGTGGAAAGCAGGCGCGCAAAGCAGTCATCCAACGCCGCCATATGAGCATAATAACCGCGTAAGATTTTGGTCGCTTCTGCTTGTTTCTCGGCAGGTACGTTCGGACGAAGCGGGATGGCTACCTTCTCATACAAAGCGCGATATTTTTCCGGCGCTGTTTCATAAGGGAAGTGCGGTGGTCCCCAGGAGAGAAATAAGCAGAAAGGGTCTGCCGCATTCTTCTGCTTTTCCAGGAAACGGCAAGCATCTAGCGTCTGCGATTCGGCATCATAGCCATCCCAATGCTTCGGCTTCGGATCATCCCCTTCGTAATACAAAGACTGATTGTATTCGTGAGTGCACTCGCAGGCTTTCCAATATTCAAACCCGAAACGTTTCTCAGGGGGAATATACGCAAGACGGCGGCCATAGTTCCCATCCGGACTTCCGTATAGATGCCATTTGCCGATGAATCCGGTATGGTAACCATCTTTTCTCAACACTTCCGCAAGTGTTGGGGCGTTTGGCTTGAGTTCTACATCATTGATGAAGACGCCATGCGTAAGGGGATACTGCCCGGTCATGATGCTGGCGCGAGCCGGGCAGCAAACCGGAGTTCCGGAAACCGCTCTGTCAAAACACAAGCTTTGCCGCATGAAACGGTCGAGCACAGGCGTTCTCACATTCACGTCACCATTGAAGCGGGTGGCTTGCGCACGCCATTCATCTGCCATTACAAACAAAATGTTAGGCCGTTGTGAGCGAGCGGCATTCGCAAATGCGCCCGCTCCGGCACCCATCAGAAAACGACGCCGATTCATCGCTTCATCGCCGGAAAGCCACGTGGGTCAAGAGCACGAGGTGCAACATCTGCCGTGCGAACATACCAGGCCAACATACGCGCTTCCAGGTCGGCCTGCTTGGCGCGATAAGAATGCTCACCGTGAACATTATGCAGTTCGCGCGGATCTTTGAACAAATCATATAATTCACTCTGGCCGTCCGGCCGGTGAATCAGCTTCATCTCAGACGTCCGAATCATAGTGCTGCGCGTGATGGTTTCGGGATGTTCGTTCTGAAGCTTCACTTTAGGGTAGTAAATGTTTGTGGAATTGCTGAACTCCTCCAGAGGCTCGAAGCATTGCGGCTCATAGGTGTTGTAACCTCCTTCGCAGAATGCCGCTCGTTTAGTATCTCCAGGCTTGCCTTGCAGTTGCGGGACCAGGCTTTTCGCAAAGTGCGTGTGTTTTGCGGGAATCCCGCTCAGTTCCAAGCACGTTGCCATCACGTCATACAACTCCACAATCTCTTTAGAGACATGCCCTCCGCTGAAATCCCGGCACGCGTGCGATCAGCGGAATACGCGTTAAACAATCGTCCATGGCGCTCGGCCATTTCTCTACCAAGCCATAATCCCCTGCCCATTCGCCGTGATCCGCGAACGTGAATACCGCAGTATCCTTCGCATGGTTCGTGCGCTCCAACTCTTCCAGCAGAACGCCAAGCAGCCAATCGCTGTAGCTGACCATTCCCAAATAGACCGCTTGAATTTTCCGCATGTCCGCATCGGAGAGCCGGTCCAGCCCGCGCGTTTTTCGAATCGCCTCATGGAAATTCGGCTTGCGCGGCAGACCGGGTGGACGCAAAGGAGGTAAATCTTGCGGACGGTACATGTCGTGGAACTCCTCCGGAGCGCCGAACGGCGGATGGGGCCAAATCAAGGGAAGATAGATGCAAAACGGTCGATCACTCGGCAGGCGAATGATCTCCAATGCAGCCTGCAGATTGTGGTAATCGGTGGTGGCGCGCCGGTCAGGCGATTTTTGCCAGAGAAAAGAATAGTAATGTGGGTCGCCCGGCTTCCACGGATTGGCTGCCTCCTGGACGATCACCATTCTTGCTTCCCCACTCCGTAACGCTGAGCGGAAACGATTCCGGAGAGAGCAAATCGTTTTTTCCAAAGAAGTAAACGTCGTAGCCGCTCTCCTTCAAATACCGAAGCAGATTCGGCTCATCCGGGTGGAGCTGATAGTACAGGCTGCGATGACCCCGCACATGAACAGGCCAGCCCGTCATCAAGCTGCACCGCGAAGGCGCGCAAACAGGATTCTGCACATGGCACTGGTCCCATCGCACGCCTTCTTTCGCCAAACGATCAAAGTTCGGCGTCTTCGCTAACGGATGGCCATAACAGGCCAAACTCTCCGCGCGCATCTCGTCCGGCATGAAGAAAACATAGTTCGGCGGTTTCGATTTTGCAGATGAGCTTTGCGCCATGGCGGCGGTGGTGGCCGATGCCGAAACGAAGTTACGACGAGTAAGACTGGACATACCACTTGCCTTCTTTAGAATTGCAGTTTTGCGCCAAGCTGGATCTGGCGGGCAGGACCTGCTGCGGTAATGGTGCCGAATGCCGAAGATCCAAACGTAGCATTTGGCTGGCTCAAATTCGTGTGGTTAATGGCGTTCAGAAATTCGCCGCGAAGCTGAAACGTGAAGCGTTCCCGAATTTGAAAGTTACGCAGTATAGATAAGTCTACATTGATCAAACCAGGGCCGCGCAGCGCATCACGGCCTTCATTGCCGAAAGTATACGCAGCCGGTTGCGCAAACGCGCTTGTGTTGAACCATGCCGCCACGCTGCGTCCATTCGGAAGTTGATTGGGGTCGCCCACCACGTTTGCGCGTTGATTGCCAGCCGAGAAAGTGTTGGTATTGTTCGTCTGTGTGATCACCGTGAAAGGAGCGCCACTCTGCAAAGTCGTCACCGTTGCTAAGGTCCACCCGCCAATTAACTGCCCCAAAACACCGTTATCCAGCCACTGCTTGCCTGGGCCAAAAGGGAGATCATACACGGAACTAAAGACAAAACGATGGCGAACATCGTTGGCGGAAGGTCCCCAATCCGCACTGCGGTTGTATTGATTGGAGTAAGCGCCGTTGTCATTGCCTTGCGTGGAGCCACCTTCGAAGCTGTTATCCAGAAATTGCGAGTACGAGTAGCTGACGTTCATGGTGAGTCCTTTGGAGAGCCGTTTCTCCGCGCGCACAAAACCACCCAGGTATCGTGCATCGCCAATCGTTGGACTCAGAATCGTGACATTCGTAAACTGCGGGAAAGGCCGGTCCGCTTGCGACTGGTGCGCAGCGCTTAGAATATTCGGCTGAATCTGGTTGATGGTGAGGTTGGAATTCGGCAGCTTATGGGAAATGTTGCCTAAACCGGAAATCTCAATTACCAGGGAACTGCTGAGTTGGTGTTGCACTCCCAAATTGAACTGCTGCGAGTAGCCGGTACGCCGGGTCGGATCGAAAAACGTAACTGCGGTAGTGGTGGTTTTGCCTACGGGAACCGCCCCAAAAGAATCGTTCAGTGTGGGCGAAGTTGGCGCGCGGGCACCGCCTTGTGACAGATAAAAGGGAGCGGTAATCCCATTGTCGGGGGAGTTAAAGGCGGCGTTGGTGCCGAAGCCAAGACTAGCGGAAGCAGGTTGACCCGTATCGAAAGGATGCGCATAAAAGATGCCATAGCCACCGCGCACCACGGTTTTTCCTGCCTGAAAAGGCTTCCAGGCAAAACCAAATCGAGGTCCGAAATTGTTCCAATCGGTGGAGTAAGGGCTGGTGGGCCAGCCATTGAGCCCTGCAAACTTCACCACTCCCGGCGTGCCGGATACGGGATTGATCTGGTGAGCGTCAAACCCGTTCATCCGGTTGTTGGCGTCCACCATCGGCGTATCCGTTTCCCAGCGAACGCCGATGTTCAACGTCAGGTTGGGGAGAACGTGAAATCATCCTGCGCAAAAGCCCCAAAGTACCAGCTATGCCGGTCAATCACCGCCGTGGAGGATTCGGAAAAGGCCGTAGGAAACCCTACCAGTAGAGACGCAAATCCGTTGCCAGTTGCTGCACTGCCGGGTAAGCCAGTAGGTTGGGTCGCAAAAGTAAAGGCTCCCGATGCGGTGGAAAGATTCACTTCGTAGTTGGAGGAGTGGCGCGCCTCAAAACCAAACTTCAGGGCATGCTTGCCGCGAATCCAGGAAACGTCTTCCACGAACTGCAAATTCTGAATGGGATATTGCCGACGCTCCTGCGCATTGGAGCCAATGGTGGCAAAGCCGGCAGCGACAATTTGAGGAAAAGCATTATTGGAAACCCCCGTCAAGCCAAGGTTCTGCACAGCATCGCTGCCCACGCCTAGAGTCAAGGAATGGGCGATGCGATTTCCATAGTTGAACCGGAGGTCATTCACGACGGTGGGAGAAAAGATGTGAACCAGATTGGCGTAGATAGTACTGCTGATGAGCCAGGATGTACGCAGTCGGGTCCGCTGCTTTCAATGAATACGCGCTGAGTACGTCATTGTTGCCGCTGTTATAAATGTAGCGGCCCATCAGCCGGTCTTTATCGCTGAAGCTGTGATCCACCTTGCCCATGTAGTAGTTCCCATTCAGTCCGGAAACACCGTTCGCGCGAAAGTTATTGGCGCCGCTGATGTTGTCAGGAGCACGATTCGGCAAGCGGATAGTAAGTCATGATTTTTGCGGCAATAGGGTCAATCTGACTCTGCGGAATCACGTTGCCGGGAAACATGGTCCGCACGGTCTTGCCATCCACCACGGTTGTGGTTTGCGGATCATAAATGGGAATCACAGCTCCAGCGGCTGTATACGTCTGTGAGAAATTACCTTGGCGCTGAAGCAGAGTCGGCACTGTCAAGCGTAGTAACGGTCCCTACTCGTTGCCGCTGAGCTTCCGTGGAGAAAAAGAAGAATGTCTTATTGCGGCGGATCGGCCCGCCAATGGTGCCGCCGAAAATGTTGTAACGCAACTCCGGAATCACCTTTGCGCCATTCTGAATCTGAGCGAAATATCCGGGCGCATCAAATGCATTGTTCCTCAGGTACTCATACAAGCTTCCGTGAAACTGGTTCGTTCCGGACTTGGTGGTTTCCAGAATCACACCACCTGCCGAGCCGCCATACTCCGCCGAGTAGTTATTGGAAAGAACCTGAATTTCCTGTACGCTTTCCGCAGGCGGGTCCATATCCACTTGCCCTACGCCTAAGCGCATGTTCTGACCTGAGCCGCCATCAATCCAGAACATCTGGCTTTGCGTTCGACCACCAGCCAAGCTGAAGTTCGGCTTCTGCCCGGAATCGTAGCCCGACAAATACCACCGCTGGACTTAAATTAATCACGTTCATGGTGCGGCGATTGCCAAGCGGCAGGTCTGCCACATTGCGGGATTCAATGGTCTGGCCGATCACAGATGTTTTTTCTTCCAAAGCCGCAGCCTGGGCCGAAACATTCACGCTTTCGGAAACCTGCCCCACTTCCAACTGAATGTTCACGGCTCGATTCTCCGCCGCGTTCAGCACAAGCCCCGTCTGGTTATAGCGCCGAAACCCCTCATGCTCTACAGAAAGCGAGTATGTGCCGATTTCCAGATTGGAAAGCAAATAGTTTCCGGAACTGTTTGTGGTTGTGGAAACAGTGATGCCGGTAGCACCGTTTGTCGCGACAATCCTGGCTCCTGCCACGGCAGCTCCTTGTGTATCAGACACAAGTCCGCTAATTACCGCTGTTGTCCCTTGCGCAAACAACGCAACACTCATCGCCAACAACGCGAGAAATCCTCTGATGTACAACATCTCCTCCGATCTAATCTGCGATTTTAACCTACCAAAGCGCTGTAACACCATAATCCCTATCGAGATTGGGTATTTTCCTAGTCTATTGGTTGAGTCGTTTTCCTCGGGGCAAATATCGGGAAGCGCCATATCGGTCTGTAGCTACACCGTTTTGCGCAGGACCTTTATCCGCATAAGGATCTCCAAATTGGCGCATCATCTCGTAAGTACGCGCCCGCATATCGTCTGCAGTCACATGTTGTTCTGGCTGGTAAGCAATGTTGTGCAGTTCGCCTGGATCAACCTCCAGATCGTAAAGCTCGTCATAATCGAAGCCGTTAAAAACATATTTGTAACGCTCTGTGATTGCCATGCGCTGTGTATAGAGAAATTCCCCGCCGTAGTAAGCGCATAGAATCTGGTCGCGCCAGTTTGGCGTGTCAGGGTTCCGAAAGAGAGGCAGTAAAGATTGCCCATCCGGGTGCGGCAGCGCCGGTGCTCCCGCAGCTTCCACATACGTGTGAGCAAGGTCCTGGAGTTGAACCAGTTTGTGAGTTTTGGATTGGGGCTGAATGTGACCCGGCCAGCGAATAATCAGCGGAACCCTGTAAGCCTCCTCATAAGGAATCCATCCTTTTAGCCACATGCGATGCGCGCCCATCATGTCGCCGTGGTCCGTCGTGAAAACAACAATGGTGTTGTCTGCCTGGCCTGTGTCATCCAATGCTTTCAACACACGGCCAATCTGTGCATCCAATTGCTCCGTTGCCGCATAGTAATGCGCGCAACTGGCGCGGACATCCTCTTCGGTCACAGCGCCCCAGGTTTCTGCTTCGCGCCGATGCATGCCCGGCTTATCTTTGAACGTGTCATGAAAGCTGGTGGGAACAGCCATATCGCGAGGGTTGTATCGGTCCAGGTACTTCTTCAAAGGCAGGTAAGGGTCATGCGGTTGCACATACTGTACTTCCAGTAGCCAAGGTTCGCTGGCACGCGCAAAGCGCTGCATCATGCGGATGGCGCACTCTGAGGAATACCATTCTTGCGTTTGGTTCTCTTCCCCTTCCACATATCCCCACATCGGAAAGGGTTCGCTCCCCGGCCATTGAAATGTTCGGGCGATTTGTGGACGAGCGGTACGCTTTACCTGCGGTACCTGATCTGGATTCAGGTCGAGCTTGGCTAATGCCTTAGGATCGCAACCAAACACTCCTGCTACTTGATACCCAAAGTCCGCAGGAGTGCGTACCCAGGAAGCGTGCCATTTCCCGACATACCCAAGCTGATACCCCACCGCTTTGAGTCGCTGAGAATACAAAACAGTATCCGCATTCAGATCCCGATGAACAGAAGGAGCGGAGTGGACCTGATTGTAAACGCCGTTGTGCCAATGGTAAGCCCCAGAAAGGGTCATAGCGCGGGAAGGGCAACACACAGCAGAGGGAGTATAAGAACGCTCGAATAGCATTCCTTGTTCAGCAAGCTTGTTCAGGTTCGGCGTGCGGCAAAGAGAGCGACTCGCGATGGTGGCCCACTGTTGCTGGTCGGACTGGATGTGAAGAATGTTCGGGCGGCGCTGGCCAGAAGTTTGCGCCATGGCGGAGGAAGCGGCAAGCCCGGTCAGAAATGTGCGTCGTTCCATAGTCTTTGCCGGAATCATATCAGTCATTCCGGCAAATCACTTGAACTACCTCACTAGACTATGAATTTCGCCAGTTTGAAGCGCGCTTTCTCCGCAAGATAAATTCCATGAAGGGCTCAATACGCACAGGACCTTCTACTTCGTAACCAAGTTGCTCCAGAGCAGAAGCTTCTCGGCGAAGATATGTCTGATAGATGTTTGCCAGCTTGTCTGTCTTGGTCGCAAAGATCAGTGTTTCTGGCTCACGAACCTCAATGAACTCCCGAACTGCTTGAAAAACTCCATTAAAAACATCAAAAGCCGTGAGAACGCCTTCCGAGCTAGTTGCCGTTCCACCCGTCTCAAAGGAGATCCGCCACTCATCGGCGTCTTCTGGCGCATCAAAACTCACTTCTACTTGCATGGAACCCACAGTGAAAGAAGCTGTTAAGTGGTGCAAATTTGCGAGATTCCAGATTAACTCCACATGAGACTCATAGGATTCTGCGATGAATTCTGCAAAGCCCTGCATGAAAGCTATTATCGCCCACGGATAAAATCAGTGAGAAAACGATAACAATCCTTTGAGTTTCACTCCATGGCCCCAAGTGGAAGGAGGAGAAAGATCATAACGGATCTTTGGCTTCTCCATCTCTCGTCTTTCCGATCGGAAAATCTTTTCGCCTTGATCGATCAGGTAATCTGCGGTTCTTGCCGCAAATGCTTGAATCGTCAAGCCGGGATTCGCGGACCCTTGCGTCGGCATAATGCTGCCGTCACAAATCAGCAAATTGGAAATATCGTGCGTCCGGCCAAACCCATCCACCACGCTGGAAGCCGGATCTTTGCCCGCGCGCGCTGCCCCCACTAAATGGGCATAACGAGGCTCTTGCACCACTTCCTTTGCTCCCGCAGCCCACAACACTTCCATGGTTTTGTTTTTGGCGAACTCGATCAATTTTTTATCATTTTCGTAGAGACCAAAGGTTACTTTTGCTACAGGCAACCCAAATCGATCTTTCTCTTCGGCGATGGTGACTCGGTTTCTTACGTCAGGCAGAATTTCGCCTAGTAAACCGATAGCGCACCAGTGATTGTAGTCCATCATTACGCGCCGCAATCCCCATCCCCAAGCTCCCTTAGATGCCATCATTTGTTTGCCGAAAGCAATAGGAAGCGGACCCACGCTTTGAATGGCAAACCCACGCGCGAAACCACGCTTGGGGTCAGTTTCATAAAACTCTTCCGTCATGCAATGGGCAGGTGGCGCCTTATACATGCGAATCAGTTCCTCAAAGCGGCCCAGAACCACATTTCCTGCCTGAGCCATCAGGTATTGCCCCAGCGTGCCGCTCGAATTGGCAAGGCCATTCTCAAAGCCAGGGCAGGCAGAGTTAAACAAAAGCCGTGGTGTTTCAATGGAGTAGCCCGCCACCACTACGGCTCTTGCTTTTTGGAAATGTTCCTTCCCTTCCCGATCAAAGTAAGAAACTCCGGTGACGCGCCGGTCTGCGCCCAAATGGATTCGGGACACCATGGAATGCGCACGTATTTCCGCTCCACTGGCAAGCGCATCCGGCACATGCGTCACCAACGTGCTGGCTTTCGCGCCAACTTTGCATCCCTGAATGCAAAAACCACGATAGATGCAGTGAGGCCGATCATCCCGCGAACCGGAAAGAATAGCAACAGGTCCGCCTGCACTAACGCGCAGTCCTAACTTCGTACAGCCTTTGATCAGCACATTGCCAACGCCGCCCATAGGGTGCGGTCCATACGGATAGCGGTGTGGATCGCCCCACGGAAAATAAGGGCCAGCCACGGGCATCTCCAACTCCAGCAGTTCGTAGTATGGTTTCAGATCCTCATAGCTGATGGGCCAGTCTGCCCCTACGCCATCTTGCGTGTAAACACGAAAGTCAGACGGATGAAAACGCGGTGTAAAGGAAGCCCAGTGCACCGTACTGCCGCCTACTCCTTTGCCACTGTTGTTTGAACCCAGCGTTAATGGCTCTTTGCCGCCGATGACACGCGGGTCTTCCCAGTAAAGGTTATGCGAACCAGCCTCATCGCTCACCCAGTCTCGTTCTGTGTCCCAGAATGGACCGGCATCAAACCCAATGACTCGAAACCCTGCACGCGCCAATCGCTGAAGAAGGACTCCGCCCCCTGCACCAACACCCACAATCACATAATCCACTTCTTCTTCCCCAAAACGCCGCATGGGCGTTTTGATCCGCTGCATGGGACCTAGGCTGTGTTCTTCGTTCAAAAATTCGAACCCGCCATTAATTGGGGTATTCAATGCGTACCTTCCTGGCCCGGCGGTTCATGTTCCGGCCCACCTGCCCGTTCGAACCGGTCGGAAAGCGCCCACTCCGGCGCGCTCCATTCATACCGCTGTTCGTCTTTTTCCCACGGCTCCGGCTCGCCATTCTCCAGCCGCATGTAAGCACGCGGGTAAGCAGGGCCGCCAAAACCAATCTCATCCCAAGCCCAGGGATGAGCATAATAAACCTCGATGCAGTCTTGCACCAGCAAGGCCCAGAAACGATGTACTGGCATACTTGCCCAAATCTCTTTTGCACCCAGGGGCTTGGCGTCGTGTAAAGACTTCAGCAACTCCTCACGCTCGCGCAATGTGAGGGCAACAAAATCCTTGCCGTGCGTTTCCATCGCCATCAGATCAATCGCTTCCAAAGCGAGTCGATAGGCTTGCGGATCTGGCGGCATGTCTTCAAATCGGTACCCCGCCGTCCGATTTTCATGGAGGCGCTTGTCGATTTCCGGCACAATGGGAATCCGGCGCGCAGGTTCACGGTCATCCTGCGGCAGAATATGATCTGTTACTGCCTCCATTAGCTTTGTCTCTTCCGGCGAGAAGAATCGAATTTCCGGGATTTTTTCTACGCGATCAAGAACCATTTTCCGCGTCGTCGCGTCCCAATATTTTTGCTGACTGAGTGTGCTGTACCCCGGATAATAGCCCGGCTGAATACGGCGGTTCATGATTTCTCCCGCCGGAATAAGCTCGCCAGAACGCCTAAAAATCCACTCGCTGCAAACAATAAGGGAGCGAAAATGGGAGGTCCATACATAATGTTATAAATCGGCTTGCGCCATCCACCGGGACGACGAAGCACGCCCCGCGCATGGTAACCAAAACCAACACTGCCATCCGCAATGGCTAGACACGGACAAGGCAGGCAGCCATGTGCGCGCCACCCGTTTGCTCTTCAGAGCACCGCCAGCAGCAATCATCAGCGCGGGTGCAATCACCACAGGAGTCCACTGCACCCAATACCGAAAGTTGTTTTTGTAGTGTGAATACCAAGCCTCAAAGCCGCTAAAAAAAGCGGAAACCAAGGTGGCCGCAGCCATGTGTTTTTGAAACCGGCCTTCGCGAATCTCCTGACGCCACGTGGGTCGGAAATGTTCCCCCATCGGCAAACGTGCCCAAAGTCCTTTAGAGGACTGAGAAGGTAACCCAGGCTCTACGCGGCGCAGATAGGAAGCCACCAAACCCAGATAAGCGGCAACCCCAAACAGCAGCGGTGCAAAGATAGGCGGTCCCATCACCATGTTGATGATAGGGATGTCCCATCCGCCAGGCTTTCGGGCAATGCCTCGCACATGAAAGTAAAACCCAATCACCGAATCCAACAACGTCACCCCGGAAACTCCGCGCAGTACGGTTCGTGCTGCCCAACCACTTACCGCCCCCCAAAAACCTGCTACGGTAAGCGCACCACTCAGAATCACTGGCGTATACATCACTCTGCGGCTATAACTGCCTCGGTAATGTTCATAACTTACTTCCAAGCCGCTCAGAATGCCAGAGAGCGCAGTAATTAACGAAAGCCATTTTTGAAAGCGGCCTTCCCGGATGCGGTGATCCACCGCATAGAGATCCTGCAACACCTCGGGAAACAGCACAGGTGCAACTTTTTCGATTTTTTTCGGAAGCATCACTGTACCCGGAACTGCTCCGCATCAGCCCGCTTGAACTCCCAGCCAAATCCGGGTCGGGTTCGGTCTGGAGTCAACATGCCATTTTTCGGTTTCATGGCCCCATCAAAAAACCGATGCTCAATCACAGCATGGTCGTGGAAGTACTCTACATTCATTCCCCGTAGTGCGACGCATCCCAAATGAGCGTGCAAAGTGGGTGAGGTATGCGCGGAGAGGGGCAGTTGCCATGCGTCAGTTAAGCTATCCGCAGCCAAAAACCCGGTTACGCCGCCGCAACGTGTAGCATCTGCTTGCAGCACATCCACGGCTCCATGCTCCAACATGCGGCGGAAGTAAAGCGTTTGGTACCCATACTCACCGGCAGCAATATCCATTCCCGCCGGTGCACGGTCCCGCATCATGCGAAGCCCGTCAAGGTCATCGGCGGATACAGGCTCCTCAAACCAGCAGACCTCGGATTCCTGAAATCGTTCCGCAAACTGAAGTGCCTGTTTCCGTGTGTAAGCTCCGTTTGCATCCACAAACAATCGGCACTTCTCCCCAATAATTTTCCGCGAAAGCCGCACACGTCGGAGATCGTCGCCAGGGTTGCGCCCGATCTTTATTTTTACGGCGGGAATGCCAGCTTCCGCCCAGCCTCCTAATTGTTCTTGCATCTGCTGATCAGAGTAGGAAGTGAACCCACCACTGCCATATGCTTCAATATTAGACCGTGCGGCCCCTAGCAAATCCACTACGGCCTTGCCGAACAACTTCCCTTTCCAATCCCACAACGCTGTATCCAGCGCAGAGAGGGCCATGGAAGCGACGCCGGGTCTTCCCACTCCACGAATGGCGTACACCATGGCGATCCATAGTGCACGAGTATCCAGAGCATTCTTTCCCGTTACTGCTTTGGTAAGCGTGGAACGAAGCAGAGCGGCAGTGGCGGTATCTGCGTAAGTAAAACCGGTTCCAACGATTCCTCCAGCCGTGATCTCCACGACCACCAGAGTGGTGGAATCCCAAATAAATGTTCCATCTGATTCCGGGCTGGTGGTCGGCACGGTGAATGCTTCCACATTCACCGTGCGGATCGGAAACTCAGGCTCAGTCAAAGACATGACAGACCAGAGTCTTAGACCAGTTCCCGAGCCTTCTGCCCCACAATATCCCTGATAATGGTACCTCCGTCTTTGGTGCCCCGCGCCAATGCTTCCGCCAAGTGAATCGCCTGCTGCGTTTTAATCTTGGCGGGCATTGGAGGCGTATTTTCGTCCACTACGGCTTCAATCATCACAGGTCCATTCACGGCCAGAGCCTGATCCAGAATGGCACCGCACTTCTTTGGATCGTCGATCACAAAGCTAGTGACGCCAAATGCACGAGCAACTCCTGCGAAATCGATAGGCTGTAACTCACAGACGTACTCCGGATTTCCCAGAAACACCATCTGTTCCCACTTAATCTGCCCGAGTGTGTTGTTTTTGATCACCACAATGCGAACCGGGAGGTTATATTTCACGCATGTCGCTAGCTCTCCCATCAGCATGGTAAAACCGCCATCCCCCACAAAGGCGAATACAGGCCGATCTGGGTACGCGGCTTGCGCAGCAATCGCATAGGGAAATCCGCACGCCATGGTTGCCAGGGTTCCCGAGCAGGAGTGAAGCTGTCCGCGTTTAACGGGAATGTGGCGTGCCCACCATGTAGTAATGGTGCCGGAATCGCTGGTGACAATGGCATTATTCGGCAGACGTTTGCCTAGTTCATGCGCTACCACTTGGGGTTTCATGGGCATGGATTCGTCCGTACCGCGGCTGGCCATCAGTTCATTCCAATCCTTCATACCGGACTGCGCTTTTTCCAGAAAACTTCTGTTTTCATTCCGCTTCAGCAACGGCAAAAGTGCCTTCAGCGTATTCAAGCTATCCCCCACCAGCCCGACTTCTACCGGGTAACGCAAACCAATCCGAACAGGATCTACATCAATCTGAACGCACCGCACTTTGCCTGGCTTCGGGTAGAACTCCATATATGGGAAGCTGGTTCCCACCATGATCAGCGTGTCGCAACTCTCCATTGCATCTTGAGAGGGTTCTGTTCCTAGTAGGCCGATGCCGCCCGTAGTGTAAGGGCTATCATCGGGAACACAGTGCTTCCCAAGCAACGCCTTAATAATAGGCGCACCCAAAGTTTCCGCTAATTGCTCCAACTGCGCTCCAGCGTGGGAAGCGCCCTGCCCGGCCAGAATGACAATCTTCTTGCCCTCATTCAGAAGGTGGGCCGCTTCTTGAATATCCTCCGGTGGAGGCACCCGCCCGCTTTTGGCATACACATTCGAGACGTGGTTAGGAAGGTTCCTTTGGGACCGCTCATCATCATCGAGGGTCTGATCTTGAAAATCTACGGGAATGGTAAGGTGTGCAACACCGCGCCGCGCAAGCGCCGTGCGGCACGCCAGTTCCGCCAGATTTTGCATATGGGCCGCGCCCATTACCCGCTGGTTGTAACAGCTGACGTCCTCAAACAATTTGTCCAATGCAACATCCTGTTGCGTGTGAGTTCCCACTAAGTCATGGAACTGGAGACCGGTAATCGCCAGAACAGGCACTCCATCCAGCTTGGCGTCATATAGCCCATTCAGCAGATGGATTCCTCCGGGACCGGAAGTGGCGATGCAGGCTCCGAGTTTGCCGGTAAATTTTGCCCAAGCGCACGCCATAAATGCCGCCGCCTCTTCATGGCGCACCTGGATGAAACGAATTTTCTCCTGGTTCTTGCGTAAGGATTCGATAATGCCGTTTATTCCATCTCCGGGAATCCCGAAAATGGTGTCGATGCCCCATTGGAGCATTGTTTCCACTAAAACATCCGCTGCCGTTTTTGCCACGTTGGAAGCCTTTCCATTGATAAAGTACATTTCAAGCAACACACGTTCCGTTGTTATGGCTCTTACGCACTGCTCAGCAGTTCAGCACCATATATACTGTGCTGAATCGCCCTAGTTCCTCATTTTTCCCATGACTTTGTCCAACATTCTCGTCCGAAGTACGATTGTGGCTGCTCTAGGCGGTCTCCTGTTTGGTTTTGACACTGCGGTGATTGCAGGCATCACAGACGCACTCACCAGGGTTTACCAACTTTCCCCCGGTGGCTTGGGCCTCACAGTGGCAAGCGCTTTGTGGGGCACAATTCTGGGCGCAATGCTTGCCGGCATTCCGGGAGATCGCTATGGCCGCCGAGATAGCTTGCGAGTCATGGCCGTGCTGTATGTCATCTCTGCGGTAGGTTGCGCATTTGCCTGGAACTGGTATGCACTGGTGCTGTTTCGCTTTATTGGCGGCTTGGGAATCGGCGGCTCTTCCGTTCTGGGACCCATGTATATCGCCGAAATCGCCCCGGCTAAGTGGCGAGGACGCCTGGTGGGATTCTTTCAATTCAATGTCGTGGCGGGAATTCTGCTCGCTTATTTCTCCAATTACGCAATCGGGCTTGCCGGATTAGGAGTGGAAGAGTGGCGCTGGAAGCTTGGTGTCTCGGGCGTCCCGGCTCTGTTGTTTTTCCTTATGCTGTTACGCATTCCCCGCAGCCCGCGCTGGCTTGTCTCCAAAGCCGCGTCGGAGGAAGCGCGTAAAGTTCTTCACAGATTGGGGAAGAAGACATCGAAGGAGAACTCAGCACGCATGATCGCCAGGCTGACCTCGATCACGGTCTTGGATCAGAACCCTTTTCCAACGTAAATATCGCCTTCCCGTGTTTCTGGCCATTTCCATTGGCATGTTCAACCAGCTTTCTGGTATCAACGCCATTTTGTACTACCTGAACGATATCTTCGCCAAAGCAGGCTTCAACAAGGTCTCAGGTGACCTGCAAGCCGTAGCGATTGGGGCCACGAACCTCCTGTTTACCATGCTGGCCATGACGATCATTGACCGGGTAGGCCGCAAAACCCTGCTGGTGATTGGTTCTGTGGGAACGGCGGCTTGCTTAGCGGGTGTGGCTGCTGTGTTCGCCTCCAATGCGCATGAAAACCTGCTGGTCTGGTTGCTGGTCGGCTTTATTGCCTTTTTTTCGTTCTCACAAGGGGCAGTCATTTGGGTTTATATCAGTGAAGTGTTTCCTAACCGTGTCCGCGCAAAAGGGCAAAGCCTTGGCAGCTTTACGCATTGGGCCATGAATGCGCTGATTTCCTGGGCATTTCCTATTGTGGCGACCTACTCGAAAGCCGGTCCCTTCGTGTTCTTCTCTGCCATGATGGCGCTTCAATTGATTGTGGTATTGGTCGCCTATCCGGAAACTAAAGGCGTTTCTCTGGAAGATATGCAAGCGAAAATGGCGACCTCATGAACTGGACTTTTCTTGTTCTCTTATCACTTCTCAGTGGTCCTTACAATCAACCGTTTCGACCCCAGTACCTTTTCTCGCCGCAAAAGAACTGGACCAACGACCCTAACGGGCTTGTATATTTCGAAGGCGAGTACCACCTCTTCTACCAATACAATCCGTTTGGCGATAAATGGGGCCACATGAGTTGGGGCCATGCCGTGAGCACGGACCTGATCCACTGGAAGGAATTGCCCGTGGCCTTGCCCGAAGAAAACGGCGTCATGATCTTCACGGGCAGCACGGTGATTGATGAACGTAATACCAGCGGCTTTTGCGCGGGTGGAAACCATGCATGGTAGCCGTTTATACTGGCCACACTCCAAAATCCGGCAGCAAGCCCGCTCTGCAGACCCAAAATTTGGCCTTCAGCAATGACCGGGGACGCACCTGGACCAAATATAAAGGAAACCCGGTACTCAACCTCAATCTGTCTGATTTCCGTGATCCGGATGTGCTCTGGTCAGACGAAGGCAAGCAGTGGGTGATGGCTGTTTCTCTGCCGAACGATCATCAAATCCGCTTTTACGGCTCGCCCGATCTAAAGAAATGGGATCGTTTAAGTGAGTTCGGTCCTGCGGGAAGCACATCCGGCCAATGGGAATGCCCGAACCTGTTCAAACTGCCATTAGACGGAAACCCGAAGAATGTGAAGTGGGTGCTGAAAGTAGGACTCAATCCGGGAGCGCTGCAGGGTGGTTCCGGGAACAGTATTTTGTTGGCCATTTCGACGGCATCCATTTTGTGAGTGAAAACCCTGCCGCCGTTTCCCTCTGGAGCGACTATGGCAAGGATTGCTACTGCGCGCTGACTTTTCACAATCTTCCCGCCGGACGCCGCCCCGTCATACTGGGCTGGATGAACAACTGGCAGTATGCCGATAAAGTACCTACTTCGCCATGGCGCGGCCAAATGACACTGCCCCGCGAACTCGCGTTGGTCACTACGCCGCATGGAATGTTGTTGCAACAAAACCCTGTCAAGCTGCTTCCCGCGTTGCGTGGCAAGCACACGTCTCCAAAGGGCCAAACACCCCTTTACCGGGTTCCAGCTTTGAAATGATGACAGCCATGAGCCTGAGTGGGGCAACCGAAGCCGGTTGGAAAATAGTTTCCAAAGATGGCTCCTATACCTTGATCGCTTACGATGCCGCGAAGCAGGAAGTATTTGTGGACCGTTCGCATTCCGGCGACACTTCCTTCAGCAAGGATTTTCCCGCACGCACGGCTGCACCGTTCGCGCAATCGAATGAGAAGTTCCCGTTCGATATTCTGGTAGATCGAAACTCCATGGAAGTATTTGTGGGCGATGGGCGCGTAGCGCTGACAAACCTGATCTTTCCCAAGACCCGACCTGTTCGAATGGAGTTTTATTCCAAAGGCACAAAGGCCGCCAAGTTATTTGGCTCGGACGTTTGGGCACTGAAATCTATTTGGTGATCTTCACTTCGGACTCATGCGCCAGTTCACGTACCGAATCTTTTTGCGTTGCCAAGTATAGGTGATGTGTAAGCTGCCGTCTTGCCCTTCAATCATTGCCGGATAAGAATACTCGCCCGGCTCATGCTCTAGCGCATAGAATTCTTTCCAGTGTTCGCCATCCTGGCTGAGAGCCAAATTCAGCGGAGTTCGGCCTGTGGTGGTGTGGTTATACACCATCACAAAACGCCCGTCTCTCAGCCGCACGGCATCAATACCGGAATTTGGATTAGGCAAGTCGAGAGGTCGTGCTTCCGTCCAGGTAAGGCCTTCATCGCGGGAATCCGCAACACAGATATGACCGATAGAAGGCGTAGAGCGCAGATACATGCGCAGCCGCTTCTCACCCAAAGAAACAATGGAAGGTTGAATCACTCCGTGTGACTTATTAGGCGGTCCAGTCAGAAGTTGCTTTGATACGGTGATAGGCCCATAACGCTTCCACGTTATCGCGTTATCTGTGCTGCGCTCCACCCAAGCGGCCCAGGAAGAATAGCTTTCTACCGAAGTTCCACTGACGATCACGCCATTTTTCAACACCAAAGGTTTCGCACGAATCGGCCCATACAAACCTGCTGGCAGATGCTCCGGCTCTGACCAGGTTTGCCCCTCGTCACGACTCCATCGCCTGCCAGCAGTCCAGGTTTCCGGAGAGCGCCCAAACTTGTAGTACAACCAAAGCACTCCATCAGCGGCACGGAATAAAACAGGGTTATAAGTAGGAACGTCCGGCTCCCGCACCATTTCCACTGGCGCTTCCCACTTGCTGTTTTTTCGCCGAGCCATCCAGATGGCAACATCTGGTTTCCCTTCCGCTGTGCCGCCGAACCAGGCGCAGAGCAACTCGCCAGGGCGGACTTCCAGAACGGTGGACGCATGGCAGGAAGGCGTCGGCATTTGCTCTGCGACAAACTCCGAAACGACCGGAGCCTGGGAATAAACCCTCTCTATCGAAAGCGCTGCAGACACACACCGAAGAAGAGAACGCCGAGTCAAAGCCAAGTCGAGATTGTATACTCTCTTTGATTACCCTGTCGAACATCGCCTTTTCCCGCTCTTATCGCTGGCAAGTAGTGGCAATGCTATGGGCCATTTCCTTTTGCAATTATGCGGATCGTCAGGCAATCTTCACCGTATTTCCATTGCTGGAACAACAGCTACACTTAAGCACCGCGCAGCTTGGCTTACTCGGCAGTTCGTTCGCTATCGTGTACGGCTTGGGAGCGCAATTCGCCGGGCTGATTGTGGATCGGGTGCAACGGCGGACGGCGATTCTAGGGGGATTGCAGATCTGGAGTTTGATCTGCATGGCGACCGGCTGGGTCAGCAGCTATCGCGCACTGCTGATCTTGCGCGGTGCTGAGGGTTTAGGGGAAACGTTCTACTTCCCGGCCTCCATGTCGATGTTGAGCGACTATCATGGGCCAGCAACACGCTCACGCGCCATCGGCATTCATCAGACCAGCGTCTACGTTGGCACCATTGCAGGCGGCTTCTTTGCCGGACTGCTTGCGCAATCCTACGGATGGCGCTGGTCTTTTTTTGTGTTCGGCGGCGCAGGCATACTGCTTGGATTCTTGCTGTGGCGCTTTCTCCGCGAACCGCAAAGAGGCGCTTCGGAAGCTGTGCCTGTACGCAGCCTGACTTCTCGGCAAACCCTCAGCGCTGTGTGGAGAAGCCCTGGCGCTCTGTTATTGATGGCTGCCTTTTTGTGTGCCAATTTCGTGGCTTCCGTGCTTCTCAGTTGGATGCCTAAGTTTGTGTATGACCGCTTTCACATGACGCTTGCAATGGCAGGGCTTACCGCCACGCTTTATGTACAAATCGCCAGCTTGGTGGGTTCGCTCCTTGGCGGCTGGATGGCAGACTGGCAGTATGGGAAGCGGCCAAGCGGGCGCATGCTGGTGCAGGCAGTCGGGGTATTTGGAGGCGCACCGTTTGTTGTGCTTTGCGGAACGTCCCGGTCCATCGGCGCCCTCATTTTTGCCCTCACATGTTGGGGCCTATGCAAGGGGCTTTACGATGCCAATATCTTCGCTTCTGTGTTTGATTTGATCCCCGCGGAAGCGAGAGGAACAGCCGCTGGATTCATGAACACCGTAGGCTGGCTAGGCGGCGGCGCCACTGCGCCTTTTGCCATTGGCATTGTTGCTGAACGAGGTGGCTTAGGCTTCGGAATCGCGTTAGCCTCTGTGGTGTATGTACTGGCGGGAGTATTTCTCTTGCTGGCTTGCACTCAAGCGCGACGAATTGCTTCTATTTCCTGCTATGGAAACAAATCCTGCTGCTCCATAGCGGATTGGCCCAAGCAGCGTCCAGAAAATAGCGGCGCAGATCAGGGGAATGAGGCCGAATCCAATAAACACAGGCACATAGGAGTAGTGCTCCACTACCCAACCCGTAATCAGGATAAACACCATACCGCCGAAACCGGCACCCATACTAGCAAGCCCCCACACGGAACCCACTAAATGTTTTGGGAAAATATCGGCGGGAAATGCGAGTGTATTCGCCAAAGCACCCGTATACCCCATCATCGCGAGGGAAACGAACAGGATCGAGAGGCGTACATCTCCGACCAGCACTGCCGGAATCGCGGAGGTCATCAGAAACAGAAACACGGTTGCGGCCCCTTTGCGCGCTACCGTGAGGGAACATCCTCGGCGCAATAGAAAGGCAGAAAGAGTGCCTCCTAGAATGTTCCCAAAACCCGCAATGGCAAAGGGAATCCACGCATACTTGCCAATGGAGACCATATCGAAATGGCGCGCATTCCGTAGGTACTCTGGAAACCAGAAAATATAGAAATACCAGACCGAATCAAAGAACACTTTGGAAAGAGTAAAGCTCCAAACAAAACGTGTGCGAAACAGTGTCCACGTCGGAACCTTTACGGCAATCACTTGTTCCGTTGTTTCACGTGGCGTGTAGTAGGAAGGCCACCACACCAGAATCCACACGAGGCCGAGAACCCCGATGGAGAAAAATGCCGTTGGCCAGCCGAAGCTCAACAAGATCCAGGCCACAACGGGCGGAGCAAGAATAGCACCCACAGACGACCCTGCGTTGAAAATTCCCGCAGCCAGCGCGCGCTCCTTCACAGGAAACCACTCCGACACCACTTTTACGCCTGCCGGCCAATTCCCTGCCTCACCAATGCCCAGCAGGAAGCGGAAAATTCCAAGACTCAGCGGGCCAGTGGCAAACGCATGGAGGATTGCGGAAATGGACCACCAGGCAATTGTCACGGCATAGCCAAGCCGGGTGCCAAGCCGGTCAATCAACGGCCCGGAAATTCCGTTCGCAATGGTGTAAGCCAGCATAAAGGCCGACACCACACGCGAGTAATCCACATTCGACATGTGAAACTGCTCCCGAAGCACAGGCGCAGCCACAGATAAGGTTTGCCGATCCAGATAATTGATCACGGTTGCGCAAAACACAAGCGCAATCATGAACCAGCGAAGACGAGAAGGCTCCTTCCCCGGAGATGGATTCATCAGCCCGACCAATCTATATGGATTTTGCCTGTTTGTAAACTCGCATCAGCCAGCACGAACAATTTCCACGAACTGCGTTGATAAGCTGTGGAAATCTGCGGGAACAAGGGGACAAGTATTTGTTTTACGG
Source organism: Bryobacterales bacterium (assembly GCA_963791675.1). Lineage (GTDB taxonomy): Bacteria > Acidobacteriota > Terriglobia > Bryobacterales > Bryobacteraceae > JALYXI01. The sequence goes on along the minus strand of CAWBTD010000016.1, from coordinate 16,687 downwards.
CAGATTTGCATAGATTGCACCCAAGTGCAGCAGCAGTTTGCCACCTGGACAATCGGGAAAACTACCGCAACATATGGAGGCGAAGAAAATTTGCATTCATTCCTGTTGGGTGTAAATCGATGGGGGTGATTACCTTCCTCATGAAAAATGTTGCGTTTCGATGAATGGGAGAATGTGACCCTTTCCCATCCGCTGAGATCTTGAGACACTGAATCTGGTTCCTGCGAGTACTTGCCATGAGATTTGCACGCTTAGCGTTCCCCCTTTGCCTTTTTGTGTTTCTTGCCGGCTGCTCGAGCACTGGCAACAAGAAAGAGTCCTCTGTTTCCAGCAAAGAATCGCCAGCACCCTCCTATTTCAAGGTAGATTCCAGCACGGCGGGAGCGATCACGGGCAAAATACAATTTACCGGGAAAAAGCCCGTCCCACAAGCTGATTGATATGACTGGCGACCCGGCTTGTGTGGAAGCACATCACGGCAAGCCCTACGATGAATCCACGGTGGTGAATCCCAACGGCACACTGGCCAACGTATTCGTTTATGTTAAAACCGGCTTGGAAGGAAAACAGTTCGAAGTTCCCGCTACGCCGGTCACCATCGATCAGAATGGCTGCTGGTTTCGTCCCCGCGTGCTGGGCATTCAAACGGGCCAGGCTTTAAAGGTAACCAACTCCGATCCGGTTACCCACAATATCCACCCTCTGGCGCAAATCAATCGGGAGTGGAACCACAGCCAGGGACAAGGCGACCCTCCGCTGGCCCGCAAATTTACCAAGCCCGAGGTGATGATCCGTGTCAAGTGTAACATTCATAGCTGGATGAGAGCCTATATTGGAGTGCTGGAGCATCCATACTTTGCGGTTACCGGAGCGGATGGATCTTTTGAGATTCCTAATCTGCCGCCGGGTGATTACACACTGGAAGCCTGGCACGAAACGCTTGGTACACAGCAGCAAAAGATCACTGTAAGTCCATCTGGAAAAATTACCAGCAACTTTACGTTTAAAGGAGAATAGTCCGTGACCGGATTCAAACATTTACTACTACCTGCCTGCCTCGCCGCGCTATTCACGGGCTGTTCCAAACCTCCCGCCGTGCAACAAACGGAGTCAAAGATTCCGGAACAGTCCAATGCTTACCGGCTCTATGTCACGAATGAAGTCTCCGGTGATATGACGGTGATTGACTCCGGCACGTCTCAGGTAATTGCCACCGTGCCACTCGGCAAGCGGCCACGCGGCATTCATGCCAGCCCTGACCGGAAAACAATCTATGTGGCGCTGAGCGGTTCGCCAATTGGCGGACCCGATGTAGATGAGAGCACTCTTCCGCCGCCGGACAAGAGCGCGGATGGAATCGGAGTGTTTGATGTGGCGCAGAACAAAGTGGTTCGCGTGATTCATGGTGGCTCCGACCCGGAGAACTTCGATCTCAGCAAAGACGGAACCCAGCTATACATCTCCAATGAGGACGAGGCCGGAGTGAGCATCGTCGATATTGCTTCCGGCAATGTGGTGAAAACAGCCAAGGTCGGCGAACAACCCGAAGGCGTAAAGACAAGCCCGGATGGAAAAGAAGTCTGGGTCACCTCCGAAGAGACCGGTACCATTGCTGTTCTAGATCCTGCCGCAGGCAAAATTACCAAGACATTCAAGGTGGGGCATCGACCCCGTTCCGTAGCGTTTACACCGGATGGCTCGCACGCTTATGTAAACGCCGAAAATGATGGCACCGTGGTGCTCACAGATGCTGTGAAAAAGAAGATGCTGGAGCCAATCTCCCTTGGCAAGCCAGGAGTGATCAAGCCCATGGCGGTGTTGCTTTCCCCCGATGCCGCAAAACTCTTTGTGAGCACCGGTCGCGGACACCAGGTATTCACCATTGATACGGCTACCAACAAAGTAGTTGGCTCCGTGGAAGTCGGAGGTCGGCCCTGGGGCATTGGGCTTTCCCCTGACGGAAAGACGCTCTACTCCGCCAATGGCCCCACCAACGAAATCGCCGTGGTGGACGTTGCCACCAATACGGTTACCAAAAAAATCAAGGCTGGCAAGAGCCCTTGGGGAGTGATTGCGTTGGACCGCTAAGCGCTAATGGATCTCCGGCTCCGCTACAGGGACTTGGCGCTCCAGAAAATCAAAATCACAGCCTAGATTTGCCTGCGTGACATGGGCACTATATAGCGCGCCGTAACCACGGCCATAGGGCGGCGGTGGTTGTACCCAGGCAGCTTTCCGGCTAGCTAGTTCGTCTTCTGACACTAGCAAGTTTAACTGTCGATTCGCCGTGTCCAGGGAAATCAGGTCGCCGTCCCGTACCAAAGCCAGCGGACCGCCGACGTAGCTTTCCGGAGTGACATGGAGAATGCAGGTGCCGTAAGAGGTACCGCTCATGCGTGCATCCGAAATTCGCACCATATCCCGCACGCCTTTTTGCAGCAGCTTTTTGGGAAGCGGAAGCATGCCCCATTCCGGCATTCCCGGCCCTCCGAGCGGACCGGCATTTTGCAGCACCAGAACAGAATTTTCGGTGACATCTAAATCTTCGTGATCCATTCTCTCTTCCATGTCCTGGTAATTCTTGAACACCACAGCAGGGCCGGTATGCTGCAGTAGTTTGGGATCTGCCGCAGCGGTTTTGAGAACTGCCCCATCCGGCGCGAGATTTCCACGAAGAATTACCGTACCGCCGCTCGCGGTAAGCGGCTCCTCTCTCGGTCGAATCACTTCCGGATTATGGACAGCGGCACCGCGTAGATTTTCTCCCAGGGTCCGGCCATTTACCGTCAAACAATCGAGATGGAGCAGATCGGAGATTTCCGCCATCAAGGCGCGAAGGCCACCCGCGTAGTAAAAATCTTCCATCAGGAATTTGCCCGAAGGACGGATGTTTGCCAGCACAGGAACACGCTGCGAAATCTGATCGAACGCGCTCAACTCCAAAGTAAGCCCGCATCGGCCCGCTAACGCTACCAGATGGATGATGGCATTTGTGGAGCCACCAATTGCCATATCGACTGCGATTGCATTCTCAAATGCTTCCATGGTCAGCAACGGTTTCAGCCGCATGTCCTGCCATACCATTTCCACGATGCGCTCTCCGCAATCCACGGCCATATGCACATGGTTAGAATCCACGGCTGGGATGGAAGAAGCACCGGGCAACGTCAAACCAAGCGCTTCGGTTAATGCGGTCATGGTGGAGGCCGTGCCCATTGTCATGCAGAAGCCGGGCGAGCGTGCGATGCCGCCTTCCATGGAGTTCCATTCCTCGTCGCTGATGGTTCCTGCACATCGTTCGGCCCAAAATTTCCAGACATCGGTGCCGCTTCCCATCGGCTGCCCTTTCCAGTTGCCGCGCAGCATAGGCCCGGCTGGCAGGTAAATGGCGGGCAAATCCATGCTGATGGCTCCCATCAGCAAACCGGGAGTAGTTTTATCACAGCCGCCCATCAGAATCGCTCCATCAATTGGCTGGCTTCTGAGGGTTTCTTCCGTTTCCATGGCCAGCAGATTCCGATACAGCATCGGGCTGGGCTTCATGTAGGTTTCCGTGATGGAGAAGGCAGGAATTTCCACGGGGAACCCGCCCGCTTTCCAGACTCCCTTTTTCACCGCTTCCGCACGTTCCCGCAAATGCCCATGGCAAGGGTTCATTTCACTCCAGGTGTTGATGATCCCAATCACGGGCTTTCCTACGAAATCCTCCTGTCGATAGCCCAACTGCTTCATGCGGGAGCGATGGCTAAAGCCACGCATGGTAGCGGGGCCAAACCAGCGAAAGCTTCTTAGTTCTTCAGGTTTTTTTGTCATGTGTTCCCATGCGGATTTGCGAGGCAAGCAATCCAGAAAGCAACATGCAACCGGTCAGGAACCAAAGTCCTGCCTCAAAATGGCCGGTAGCTGTTTTGAAATATCCAAATAAGTAAGGACCAAAGAATCCGCCCAGGTTACCCACTGAGTTAATGGTTCCCACTGCGGCTGCCGCTGCGGATTTGCCAAGAAAGGCCGAGGGCAAGCTCCAGAAAACAGGCAGATACGCCTGTTGTGTAAAACCGGCAAGGCAGAAAAAGGTAATCACTAATGCGAGATGATCGCCAGAAGCAACGGCAAGCCCCAATCCCATGCCAGTGATCAGAATGGGAACGGCGGTATGCCACCGGCGCTCTCCGGTACGGTCTGCAGAGTAACCGTTGAGCACGATGCCCACCATGCTACAAAGATACGGCAGCACAGTCACCACCGTGCGCCAAGTGACCGAGATTCCTTTCATGTTGTCCGTGATGGAAGGGAGAAAGAAAAGAATGGCTTGATTCCCGGTTACGATCAGAAACAAGATTGCCATCAGCAACAGAGTTTGGGGTTCACGGAAGGCATCGGCGATCCGGACGCGGCCAGCGGCGGTCCGCTCTTTCTTTTCTTCTTCCAATTCCCCGATTAGCCATTGTTTTTCGTCTTCGGGAAGCCAGCGTGCGTCTTCCACACGGTCGGTCAGGTAGAAAAACGCCACAAATCCTAACAGAATGGCGGGGGCACCTTCCAAAATAAAAACCCAGCGCCACCCATTGAAGCCTAACCAATGAGCGCTTTCCAGAATCCAGCGAGCTAACGGAGTACCGATTACCACGGCAAGCGGCTGCGTCATCATGAACCAGGATTTCGCACGGGCTCTATCCTGATACCGGAACCAATGAGATAAATAAATGATCACTCCGGGGAAAAAACCTGCTTCGGCAGCGCCTAACAGGAAACGGGCCAAAAAGAATTGTTTCCTGACGCTGAGGAATGAAAATGCTGCCGTGCCAATGAACCCATTCAGCACGGCGACTAAGCCCCACGTGATCATGATCCGGCCAAACCACTTGCGGGCGCTCCAGCGCTCCACAATCAGGCTGCCGGGAATTTCCAGAATAAAATACCCAACAAAGAAGATGCCTGCGCCGAAACCGATTACAGCGTCGGTGAAATGGAGCTCGCCCTGCATTTGCAGCTTGGCAATACCCAGGTTGGCCCGGTCGATATATGCCATCAGGTAAGCCAAAATCAGAAATGGGAGCAAGCGGCGCATAACGCGACGCCGCGCGCGATCCGCAATCAATCGGCCCGCACAGTTTGCAAAAAGCCTCGGACCGCTGGCCCGAGCACTGCTTCCAGTACGATCATGATATAGCGAGCTCCCCTCTCCTGCCATTGCCGCGCAGCTTCCGCATTGGGCACCATGATGCCTAGCGCTTTATCCGTCGCGAGCACTGCAGAGGTGATGTCTTGAAAGGCTTTCTGAACCGATGGGTGTTGTAAGTCTCCTGGCACTCCCAAAGAAAGCGAAAGATCGTTCGGGCCGATAAACACGACATCAATTCCTGGCACTTCGAGGATAGAAGGAAGCTGTTCAATCCCCGCCAGTGTTTCCACCTGCGCAATCACCAGAGTTTCCGTATTGGAACTTTCGATATGTCCTTTAATCGTGAAAGGCTGCGCTTGGCCATACTTCGCCACGCGTGCTGTAGCTAAACCCCGCGTACCAAAAGGACCGTACTTTGCGGCTGTAGCGGCAATTTCCGCTTCCTTTCCCGTATTGATCATGGGAATTTGCACGCCCTGCATTCCGGCATCCAGCACTTGGCCGATCATCCACGGGAGATTGGAAGGAACCCGAACAATGGATGTAGTTTCGGTTAGTTCACACACGCGAGCCAGGTGCTCACATTCCCGTGGAGAGAGCGGACTATGCTCGCCATCAAAGAGCAGGTAATCCCAGCCCATGTATCCGAGCACTTCCGCCAGGCTAGGATCTGGATAGCGCAGGTAACACCCTGTAACCGTCTTACCAGCTTTTAATTTTGCTTTTGCAGTGTTGGTGATCAAGGGCCTAACTCACTCTCCAGCAGATCAACTTTGGTTCCGTCATCTCTTCCACGGCGTATTTTGGTCCTTCTCGCCCCAAGCCACTGTGCTTGGTGCCGCCATACGGCATAAGGTCTGCCCGGAAGGTCGGCACATCATTGATCAGCACACCACCTGCACGAAGTTTACGAGCTGCCTGAAAGGCGCGTTGCAGATGCTGTGTGTAGATTCCTGCCTGTAAACCATACTCCGTGCCATTCACGAGCCGAATGGCTTCTTCCAGATCACCGTATTCGTTCACTGCCACTAAAGGCCCGAACAATTCGCTTTGCATAAAGGTGGTTTGTTCCGGCACGTCCGCCAAAACGCCAGGGCGGATAGTGGCTCGGGTACGCTCCCCTCCCGTGAGGACCTTTGCTCCTGCGCTCACGGCTTCCTGCGTCCACTGTTCTACCCGTTCGGCGGCTTCTTCGCTGATCAGCGAAGCAATTTGCGTCCCTTCTTCTCCAGGAGGCCCGACACGCAACTTCTCCACAGCGGCTACCAGCTTGTCGCGGAACTGCTTTGCGATGCCCTGGTGCGCATATACACGTTGTACGGAGATGCATACCTGCCCGCTGTACCCGTAACCGCCTTGCACTACGCGAGTCACTGCCTGGTCCAGATCAGCATCCGGTTCCAGAATCACGGCAGAGTTCCCACCCAGTTCCAGAGTTACTTTTTTCAGTCCAGCGCTTGCGCGAATGTGCCGCCCGACTTCCACGCTGCCGGTGAACGTGATCATGTCGATCTCCGGCGAATCCACCAACGCCTGCCCTACGGTTTCTCCGGGACCTGTTACCACGTTATAGGTCCCTGGAGGCGCGCCTGCTTCCTGAACCAGTTTCGCCAGCATCAACGCACTCACCGGAGTTTGTTCAGAAGGCTTGTGGACCACTGCATTGCCTCCGGCTATGGCCGGACCGAGTTTATGAAGCGCTAGGTTTAGCGGAACGTTGAATGGAGTGATGATGCCGATGACGCCAAGCGGTTGACGAATGGTCATGGCCATGCGGCCCGCTCCGATGGAGGCTCCGTCAATCGGCACTACTTCGCCGTGCAACTCCCGCGCCACCTGGGAGGAAACCGCTAAAGTTTGCAGGCATCTGTCAACTTCCGTACGCGCTTCCGTGATCGGTTTCCCGGTTTCCTGGCTGATGGCGGACGCAAACGCAGCACTGTCGCGACGGAGCAAGGCTCCGATTCGCTGAAGGAGTTCTGCCCGTTCGTGATTGCTCCAATTTTCCAGCACTTGTGCGGCGCGACGGGCGGCCAATGCTGCGCGATGCACAAGGTCGGGAGTTCCCTGAGGTACGGTCGCGACGGGTGAACCGTCATAGGGGAGACGAATGGTATCCGATTTTTCGGTTTCCACCCAATCCTCGCCAATAGGCAGCAGGTATTCCTCTGAAATCCGTTCCAAGACAGCCATTGCTGAACCTCGCCAAAATTTATATCACGGGTGCGGAAAAGATGTTGCCCCGTCCTAAAAGCCATTCAGGGTCCAGGCGGGATTTTACAGCTTTCATTGCCTCAATATCTTGGGCCGAATATTGAAGCGGCAAAAGATCTGCTTTTCGCTTGCCTAAACCATGTTCCGCCGAAACGGTGCCGCCCAGGCTTACGGCATGGCGCGCAAACTCCTTCAACAACTTACTGGCAGTTTCGGCTTGCACAATGCTTGCTGGCAGCATGTTGACATGCACATGGGCGTCGCCAATGTGCCCGTAGATCACATAACTGCCGGGTAGTTCCGCTTCCAACCGCTGCCGATAATAATCCAGCATTTCGCGATTCCGGGAAAGCGGTACCGCGAAATCTGTACCCATCTTCAAAAATCCGCGTTTCACTACCGCCTCAATCACCAACTCCGGCAAGGAATGGCGGAAATGGCGAAACTTCTCCCGGTCTGCCGAGTTGGAGGCGAACCAAGACGCACTGACCAACGCCCCCGCCAGTTCCAGGCGCTTCCCCCAAGTGTCAACATCATTACCTTCAGACTCAATCAGGAGCGCGGCAGTGGCTTCCCCTGGAATTTCCGGGTACCTCTCATGTAGTAACCCGAGGGAATTCCGGTCCACGTACTCCAGCATCCGGAGATCTGAGATGGACCGCCACGTATCTACTGCCTGGAGGGCAAGCTCATCGGAAGAAAAGAAGATTACTGCGGTGAACAAAGCCTCAGGAATAGGAAGCAATCCAAGCTCTGCTTCCATCACCACTGCCAGGGTTCCTTCAGAGCCGCATAGCAGTTCGATCCAATCCATTCCTGGATAGAGGTGGTAGCCAGCTGTGCACTTGGTAGTTGCCGGAAGCGGAATGGCGGGAACCGGAAAGTTGACTGCATCACCCCGGCGATACTCTGCTACCCGGCCATCCACAAAGGCAACTCGTAAGGCCTGTACATGTCGGCGGGTGCTGCCGTATCGGAAACTACGAGAGCCGCTGGCATTTGTGGCAATGGTGCCACCGATAGAGGCTGTATTCTGGGTAGGATCTGGAGGGTAAAACTGTCCGGTTTGAGCAGCAGCTTCCCGAATCTCTACCAGCGTCACTGCCGAACCGACACGCGCACTACCTTGCCGAATCTCCAGTTTCCGAAACTTTTCCAGGGAAACAACCCAGCCACCTTGCGGCACTCGCGAGCCGGTAAGCCCTGAACCCGAACCTGCCACTGTGACAGGAATGCGGCCCTGGTTCGCTGCCTTGAGAATAGATACTACTTCCGCTTCATTTTCCGGGATCAAAACCTTTTCGGCAAAGCCCTTGTATCCCGACGCATCGGTGAAGTAGGGCGATAACAACTCGGCTTTTGTTCCGCGATCCTCAACTGTGATATTTCCCATGGCTTGCCGACTCAAAGACCCTTACTATATCGAGTTTAGTGCCAAAGGAACAATGGAAAGAAAAAGACCGAGCTAACGGTCAGTGGTCTTTGGTTTCGCGAAATTGGTAGCTAGATAATCGATGATTTGATTGAATTCAGCGTCGGTTGCATTGCAGCCTTTATCGGCCATGTCGCTGACGATCTGGGTCCAGCGCTCTTTTGTTTCCTGCCTGCCGATCACAATTTCCGCCGCGTGACAGCCGCCACAAATCCGCTGTGTGGTCACTTTGCCTGCTCCGTCAGGCCATTTATCAGCCTGTGCCATTCCGGGAGCAGGAAGCAATGATGTCAGCAGAAGCGCGCCGCCCAAAGAGAAGAGTGTCAAGGAAGGGAAAAAGAGGCTATGCCGTCGTACCATATTCTGATCCTCTTTCTATTATGAGTGCTGCAGTACCCTAAAAGATGCAGTGCATTCAGCACGACTCTGCTGATAAATATGAAATAATCTCTCTAGCCTATGCCCCTGAAACGCCGAGGCTTTGTTCAGAGTTTGCTCCTTGCGCCTGCCGCTCCTGTCGCTTTAACCGCGCAGCAAACCACGCCGCAACAGCAGCCTGTTCCACAGCCTAATACACCAGCTCGTCAAGTATCCAGACAACCGCAAGCCGCTCCTCTTCTGAAAGTGACGGAGGTTGATCTCACCGCGGAAACCCGCCCCCACTTTTTCACTGCCGAGCAGTTCGCCACTCTGCAGAAACTCGGCACCATAATGATGCCATCCATAAAAGGAAATCCTGGAGCCGTGGAGGCTCATGCGCCGGAATTTCTGGATTTTCTGCTCAGTGTGTCCCCTGCAGACCGGCAGAAACTGTACCGGAGCGGTTTGGATCATTTGAATGCGCAAGCGAAACAGAAATTTCACAAAGACTTCTCTCAACTCGATGCGAGCCAAGTGGATGCCCTTCTGCGGCCGTTGATGGTGGTCCGGTATTGGCCTCAAGATCTGCCAACCGATCCGGAAAAGAACTTTGTCGCGCAAGTACACGAAGATCTTCGGACAGCAACCGCGAATTCACGGGAATGGGCGGAAGCTTCGGCGAACTCCGGGCGCCGTTTCACCCGTGGGGGTAGAAGTACGGGCTTGTACTGGTTGCCCGTCGATCCCATTGTTGGAGAGTAATTCATGCCTGTAAAAAATTATGACGTTCTGATTGTCGGCTCAGGCCATTCCGGAGGAATGGCGGCCAACATTCTGACCCAAAAAGGCATCTCCTGCCTGATGTTGAATGCCGGCCCGGAAGCGGACTTCGAAAAAGACCGCGTAACCAAGGCAACTTACGAATTGCCGTATCGTGGTTTCAATAAACCAGGCCGGCTACCCCATGTTTTCCAAGCCACTGAATTCAACGCCAACCAGTGGGTGGACGAAAAAGAGAACCCGTATACATACCCCAAGGACGCTCCCTACAACTGGGTGCGGGTGCGTCTGCTAGGCGGACGTTCCTTGTTCTGGGCGCGGCAGTCGTTCCGCTTGAGCGATTTCGAATTCAAAGCCGCGGATATTGATGGAACCGGAGAAAACTGGCCCATCAGCCTGGAGGATCTAGCGCCCTTTTATTCCCGCGTGGAGGGCATTTTCCGCGTGGCGGGTCGCAAGGAAGGATGGCCTCAGTTTCCCGACGGGAATTTCGTGGAAACGAATTACCCGCCTGATTCGGAGACCATCAAGAAAGTCACCGAGCTTGCGACCAAGCGCGGTATTCAAGTTTCCAAAGGACGTTCCGCTCTCGGCAAAGACGGCTTAGCCAGTTCCATGAATCTGCTGCTTCCGGATGCCCTGGAAACCGGCAAGTTGGACATTGTGGACAATGCAATTGTCCGCGAGATCACGCTGGATAAGAACACCGGATTAGCGAACGGCGCGTATTTTGTGGACCGGCACTCAGGGCGCGAGATGCACGTCAAGGCACGCGTCGTTGTTCTGGCGGCGGGAACCCTGGAAAGCACACGTCTGTTGTTGAACTCCAAGATTGGCAATTCCAGCGGCGTGATGGGACATTACCTGATTGACCAGATGTATGGCGTCTCTGTAGTGGCCTCTGTGCCGGAAGCACGGGATGGCAAGGCCAAACCGGGTTTGATGGGCGGCGGCAGTTTTATCCCGCGATTCCGAAATCTAACTAAGAGCGATAAGCGGGATTTCATTAAGGGCTATTGCGTCACTATCAATAGCGGCGGCAGCGCCAGCCCGAACTTCTTCCCGTTATATGGACAAGAATTGCAAACCAAGCTAGATAGCTATGCCAATTCCTGTGTTTCGGGCGGCATTTTTGGCGAGCGGGTAGCGAAGTATGAAAATCATGTTCGGATTGACCCGAATGTGACGGATCGCTGGGGCATCCCAGCGCTGCACATCGAAGCTCGCGACGGGGAAAATGAGCGTAATCTTACTCGCGATGCCGCCAATACCATTGAAGAACTGTTTCATGAAGCAGGCTGGGAAGTCATTTGTAAGACCGATCGGGTGAACCCTCCTGGCTATAGCATTCATGAACTCGGCACTTGCCGCATGGGAAACAATCCCAAAACCAGTGTTCTGAACAAGTGGTGCCAAAGCCACGACGTCAAGAATCTTCTGGTGGTGGATGGGGCCAGCTTCGTCACTTGCGGCTGGCAGAACCCCACCATGACCATTCTTGCGCTTTCCATGCGTGCCTCAGAGCACTTGGCAGAGCAGATGCGCCAAGGCAACGTGTAAGAAGCGCTATTTTCAATTTGTAAAAAATGAAAAGGCCAAATAGCCGCTTATTTGGCCTTTTTGCTTTTACCCTGTTAAAGACCTGTTTGCGTAAAGTAACCCAGGCGCTCAATCATTCCTCTGGCCCGTTGTTTTCCTAGTTCATCCAGATCTGGGTCGTTGGCAATGGCTCTCATATCATAGCCTCGGGCATCCCGATACTTCTCGCTAATCTCGCTCCAACGCGCATGTTGCCATTCCTCCTGCCGCGCGGCGCGGTCCCTTTCCAGGCGGTCGTTCTCCTGGCGCTGCTCCCTCTCGCCCACTTTTTGCTTACGGGCTGTGGAAGCAAGGCGGTATGCCTGAAAGCTTTCCCCCAGGAAGCATTCCGGCACCGCTTTTCGTAACACGGCTAGATGGTTCCGAATATTGGAGGCACGTGCCAGGATGCGCGCCTTGGTGGAGGTGAAGTAAATCAGCTCTTCTTCCGTGGCTGCTACACCAGTGGTATCGATCGCGTTCCGGTGGCAAGCAGAGAGCATACTCTTCAGAAGGGAGTCATCTACTTCTACGTCCAGAGTCTCTCGAATGATTTGGCTGAGTGAATTCAGCGTGCTCGTCGTCGTCTGCCTAAATAAACTGTCTAAATAACTGTCTATAGATAGAGGGGAACCAAAACCCACGGGTTTTAGTCCACTAGCACCCATGGGGGCTATGGGTGCTGGACCTCCTGGTGTTGGGAAAGAACCTGTGGGTTTTGTTGCAAGACCACTGGGGTTTAAAGCCATGGGCGGTGAGTCAAGACCCAGGGGTTTTGATTGTTCCTCTCCTATATAGGAGTCAGTATTCCCTTCTCCTTCAGCGGCGAAGGGATGGACATAAAAAACACCTTTACCCGTTTTCACCACGAATTGCCGTTTACGATCACGTTGCTGGTTCAGAACGGCAGAGTAGCTGAAGACTCGATACAGCGTAGGAATGTTTCTTCGAACATCCGCTTCGTGTTCAACCAAGAGAAAACCTTTTTCGATCAGCCTTGGGACTAGCTCCCGGACAGTTTTGATATTGATGCGGGCTTCCACCGAAATTCTCTGGAGGCTAAAGTGAACTAAACGATACTCGTCTCTTTTTTGGTTTTTAGTACCCCATAAAAGGTCGTATACCTTTTCTTCTACCAACGAGAGTGCATCTTGCGCTTGAGAGATTTTTCGTACTCTGCTCTGCTCGAATACCGTTCCAATCCCTTCGGCCTGCCAAAGCCGCTTTTTCGACGGTACAGTTGCTGGGATGCGGGGGGAAGGAGGTCTATGAGGAAGTGGTTCTGGCGCGGGATCTAGCCCAAATCCCCTAGGAGCAGGCTGTCGTACCGGCTGGGCTACAGGATAATCTCTTCGAGAAAAATCAAAACCAGGGGGTTTTGGCTCAAGACCTGGTGGTTTTGATTCTACAGTTTGGTTGCCTTCAGCAGAAGTGATCTTCTGTGAGGGCAAAGTCACTGGCGTATTGACAGGCTCAGCTGGAATATTGAGAAAGCTGAGATTAGATCGAGTGATTGGGCTGTTGATTATATCTGCAACGGCAGCTGCAAGATCTTCCTCAGGCAACCTTGATCGTTTCTTCTTCGCCGCCATAACCGTAGGTTTTCAAAAGTTGCTGCGATACTACCCGGTAATCTTCCAGGCACTTTGCCTTGGGATCCACGTCCACAATGAACTGGCGCTGCCGAATTGCCTTTGCGACAACAGAATCGGTGCGGATACTCGGTAAAACAGACACCTTATAGTTCTCGCTAATCAACTGCACCATCTTCATTACCATTTCGGTGTTTTGGTAACGATTGTCCACAATGGTCGGGAGCAGCCCGATACACTGGCAGCTCTTTTTTAGCTGGACCTTTAACTGTTCGGCCGTGTTGAAGAACGCGGTTGCCCCGGTAACGCTAAGCGCATCCATGGAAATGGGAATCAGATAATCGGTGGTATAAACCATGGCGCAAATCTGCATCAGGCTCAGTGAAGGGCCGATGTCAATCAGGATTGCGTCATAGTTTTCCTCTACCGGTTGAAATATAGTCTCAAAAATCCGTTCACGTCCGATTGTGCCGGTGGCGCGCTGCTCTGCTTCCAAAGTGTCCCTATTGCTGCACAGGACATCCAGCCGCTCCACCGGGTGCATCACACAATCGGAAAGGCGCCGTTTATTCCATAAGAAGTCGTTTAGGTATAACTCGGGTTTGACACGCAAAATCGAGCCGATGGAGCCTTGCGGGTCTGCATCTACCAACAGAGTCCGAAGCCCGCGTTCTGCCCACAATCTGGCGAGGGTGACCGCAGTTGTGGTTTTCCCGACGCCCCCTCGCTGGTTCCCCACTGTTAAACGAATCATTTGGTCCTTTCTCCCTGTAAGGCTTCCACTTGCTGCGGAACCCACATTCGGTAATTGTTTTCTGGGTTTCGGTAAGGTTCAGAAATCCTACCATCCTGAAGCATCCTGTATAGAGTCTTCTTCGTCACTCCCAAAACACGAGCCACCTGAGCAGTAGTGAGGTATTGCGCTGTTCTTTTTCTCCTGGGCACTGTTCACAGCATGATACAACGTTATAACAGGAAAGGCAAAGATCCCAGGGTCTTAGAACAAAACTATAGACATTTTTTGTTACTCTAATTCGTAAAATACTAACAAGAAAGATTAATCTAATATAAAACCCATGGGTTTTAAGTTAAGACCATGGGGTTTTGTATTTATTGTTAGTTTTGAGTAGTGGGAATATCAGGGACAGCTTCCACTAACTGTTTAGCTGAGCGCCCTCTCGGGCTGTTTTGCCAATTGTCCAAAGCGCCTTCCAGGGGCAACCAAGAGGGAAGCGGAAGCACAAAGTATTTTGCTAAGCCGTTTACGAACGGCTCATAAGTATCACGGAAGGCCGCAAGCTCTGCTTCTGGGTTTTCGTCTTCAAACACAATATCGACTCCTGTCAACATCTCTCGCAGTTGCTCAAAGTCGCTGGTGGGAAGACGATCTTTTGTTAAGGGACTCGCGGCGATCTCAAAGATGCGGCACAATTCGGTCAGCGCCAACCGGCTAGCCGCAAAGGTCATTCGAGCCTGAAAATTGGGCACGCCTTTCACTCCCACCAAGAGAACCGCACAGGTATCCATGATCGTGGCGATTGCCGCCAGCCAACTTTCGTTGTCATGTTGCGAACGGTAATAACTCAGCATCGGGTAGGAAAGATGACTTTCCACTACCTCGGCAGACCAAGCTTCCCACTTTTCCAGCAACAGATTGATGGCTATACGTCCTGCTTCCGAACTATGCCGACGAAGCAGAGTCAAAGCGGACGGAGGAGAACCCGCCCGAGCGTCCAACTGAATTACGGCAGCTTCCCGGCGAGAGAACAATTGATACAGCACTGGAAGATAGCCAACTACCACAGCTAAAAAACCAAACCCGGCACCCGCCTCGAAGACAGCCACAAACTTTGCCGAATGTGCATGGGGAGTCACGTCGCCGTAACCCAGGGTGAAAAAAGTGACTCCGCTGAAGTACAGTTGATCCCCTAAGCTCGGCGGCAATCGAAGGTGGGCTTGTAAGGCCCATTGGATCAGCCCAAAACCGATAATGAGTCCGGTTGCCCAAACCACCAGAAGCAGCACCATGGAAAGGGGACCATACAAACTGAAGAAGTGAGCCCGGCGATCGCTGGGCGGAAACCTTCCGCCTAAGCGGGACCACACTGCCCAAGTAGATCGGAAAAATACGCGCACCAGGCGTAAGGATCGACGAACACGCCTTGGCAGGAGCATTACTTCAAAGGCGTCGTGGAACACAACCCCGAGCAAGGCCAATCCCAGAAGGAAGCAAACCAACGCCATAAATGAATGATTTCAGAAACTCATCTTTCCGTTCCCAAACGAATTGAGCTGCGAGAGGAGCCAGGAAAAAGGAGGCAAGCAGAGCGATCTGTTCTAGGAATCGCTGAAATTCAACTCTAACTTATCAACGTAGCACCATCCCCATTCTTCGCCGGGTTCAATGGATCGCATGATGGGGTGTTTGAGCGAGTGAAAATGCTTAGTTGCATGCTTGTTTTTAGAAGAATCGCAGCAACCGACGTGCCCGCAAGTGAGACACAAACGGAGGTGAACCCATTGATCTCCTGTTTTCAAGCATTCCTCACAACCGCGTGTATGCGGCTGAACAGGCTGAATCTGGTCCATATGTGTACAACGAGTCATATTGTTCCTTTTGTCCCCTTATTTTCTCTGTATGGGTAGCCTGATTTGAAAACAGGTGCGACCCGGCTGTGAATCGAACCGAACGTCTCCATGGTGAGCTCTCACGATTCGATATACCATGTCCAGCCCAAGTCCGGTTCCTTCTCCCACGCCCTTGGTGGTGAAAAAAGGCTCAAAGATGTGAGATTTTAGCTCCTCGGGGATGCCTGTGCCTCCATCTACGAACTCCACAAGAATGGTGTCCAATTCGCGGGAAGTACGGATCAAAAGCTCGCCCTGGCCATTCATGGCGTCAATGGCGTTGTCGATCAGATTGGTCCAAACCTGATTGAGTTCACTTCCATGCGCGAAGATTCGGGGCAAAGTGCGGTCAAACTCACGCGTTACATTTACGCCCTTTTTCAAGCGAAACTTCAGCATGGTTAAGGTGCTTTCGATTCCCTGGTGAATATCGATCTCTTGTTCATGCGCCTGATCCATGTAGGAGTATTCTTTTACGGCGCGAACTAGCTCCGAGATACGACCCGTATTGTTTTCAATCTCGCGAGTGAGATTCTCGACATCCACCGTTGCCACAACACGTGATAATGCAGGGCCGATTGTTTCTGCCCGAAGCTGCGCCATAAATTGCGTCAGCTCCTCCGGGCGGACATCAAGTTCCGCCATGCTTGCCGCGATTCGGGAGGAATTTCGGATTCCCTGGCGGGCTAAGGTAGCAGCCAGCAATTCTTCACGATCACTTTGTTCCAGCGCATCCAGAACCGGCGCGATGGCGGAATGCTCCAACACCTTCTTTTCAAAGAGGGCTAGGGCAGCATATTCTTCGGAATGCAATTGAAGCGCGTCCAGTTTTTGGTTGATTTCACGAAATTCTCGGAAACGAAGCCGTAGTGATTCCGAGGAACGCCGCGCAGCAGAAGCAGGATTGTTCAGCTCATGGGCAAGTCCAGCGGAAATTTTCCCGATCGCATGAGCTTTTCCCGCTGCTGATCCATGCGGGTG
>CAWBTD010000015.1:0-308289 GCA_963791675.1 Bryobacterales bacterium | reverse complement strand
TTTAGAAATCGCCTCTTCTCCCATTTCCCTGCCCTTACAAGACTTGTTTTCCGAGCTAGACTGATTCCCTTCTCGCCTTCGAAGCGGCTGGCGTACAATCGAAAGGTAAACCCTCCTCCGTGATCTTTTTCTATGGCCGAAACCCCTTTCGTCCATCTTCACTGCCACACCGATTATTCCCTGCTCGATGGAGCCTGCGAAATCGATCAGCTGATGCAGGTCGTGCGCCGAGCAGAAAATGCCGGCAGTCGGCATGACGGATCATGGCAATCTTTTCGGCGCGGTCAGTTTTATAACGCCGCGAAAGCCAACGGCATCCATCCGGTGATCGGCTGCGAGGTTTATGTTTCGCAGCAGGGCCAGAAGACCCGCTCCGATACGGATCGCTACAACCACCTGGTTCTTGCTTTGCGAAAACCAGGAGGGCTATCGCAATCTCATCGACCTGGTTTCCACGGCGTTATCTGGAAGGCTTCTACTACAAGCCGCGCATCGATAAAGACCTGCTGGCGCCAATCCAAAGGGTCTGATCTGCCTTTCGGCCTGCCTGCGCGGCGACATCAACGAAACCGTGATGGCGGACCGTTACGACGAAGGCAAGCGGCTCGCCTATGAGTATCGCGACATGTTCGGCAAAGAGAATTTCTTTCTCGAAATTCAGGATCACGGCCTGGAGCAGGACAAGCGTCGTGACTCCGCAAGTCAACCGGCTGTCGATCGAAACCGGCATCCCGCTGGTCGCCACCAACGATTCCCATTACCTGCGCAAAGACGACGCGCGCGCGCATGAAATTCTGATGTGCATCCAAACGGGCAAGACCATGTCCGATCCCAACCGGATGCACTGGGATCATCCCGATTTCTTATCTGAAATCGCGCGAGGAGATGATGGCGCTGTTCGGCGAACTGGAAGACGCCATCGACCGTCCCTGGGAAATCGCGCAGCGCTGCCAAGTAAAGCTCGAAAAAGTCAAAGAACCGTTTCCGCGCTTCGACATTCCGCAAGAGCACACCACGGATACCTATTTCGACTACGTGGCGCGGCAGGGCTTTGAGAAGCGCCGTGCGACGCCTGGAAGCCCTGGCAGCGCAAGGGGCAGCTCGAAGTGTCCGATCTGGACGCCTATATCGAGCGGCTGGATCTCGAAATCAAGATGATCCAGCAGATGAAGTTTTCCGGCTACTTTCTGATCGTCTGGGACTTCATCCGTTTCGCGAAGTCGCATGTCCATTCCGGTGGGGCCGGGACGCGGCTCGGCGGCAGGCAGTCTGGTCAGCTATGCCATGCAGATCACCGATATCGATCCGCTGCAATACGGCCTGCTGTTTGAACGCTTTCTGAATCCTGAGCGCATCAGCATGCCTGATATCGATATCGATTTCTGCATGAACCGGCGCGGCGAAGTGATCCAGTACGTCACCGAAGAAGTACGGCCGCGAACAGGTAGCGCAGATCATCACGTTCAATACGCTAGGCGCGCGCGCGGCCATTAAAGACGTCGGCCGCGTGCTCGATCTCAGCTTCGCTGATGTGAGAGCGGGTCACCAAACTGGTGCCCGGCATTCTGAACATCGACCTGAAGACGCCATCGAGAAGGAGCCGGGCTTCGAGGAAGCTGGCCGCAAAGATCCGCGCGTGAAGGAAGTGCTGGATGTCGCGGTACGCCTCGAAGGCTTAGCGCGCAATTGCTTCCGTGCATGCGGCCGGCGTGGTGATTTCGCCCGAGCCGCTGAAAACACTCGTCCCGCTGTATCGCACAAACCGCGAGGAAATCGTCACCCAGTACGACATGAACGGCCTCGACAAACTGGGGCTTCTCAAGATGGACTTTCTCGGTCTCACCACGCTCACGCTGATCGACGATGCGCTGAAACTGATCGAGAAGCGGCACGGCGTGAAGCTGGTGCTGGAAGATCTGCCGCTGGACGATCCAAAAGCCTACGAGATCTTCTGCAAGGCGTTCACCAGCGGCGTATTTCAGTTCGAATCGCCGGGCATGCGCGACATTCTGCGCCGCTACCAGCCGAGCCGCATGGAAGACCTGACCGCGCTGAATGCGCTTTACCGTCCCGGCCCCATTCAGGGCGGCATGCTCGACGACTTCATCGAGCGCAAGCACGGACGCAAGGCAGTCCAGTACGATCTTCCGGAACTGAAGAAGCATTCTGGAAGAAACCTACGGCGTCATTCTGTATCAGGAACAGGTGATGCAGATCTCCAGCCGCCTCGCCGGGTATTCGCTGGGCGATGCCGATCTGCTGCGTCGCGCCATGGGCAAGAAAAAGCTGGAAGAGATGGCGAAGCAGCGCGCACGCTTTGTTCCAGGGCGCGTCTGGAACGCGGCTTTCCGCAGAAGAAGATCGAAAAGATCTTCGACCTGATGGAGCAGTTCGCAGGCTATGGCTTCAACAAGTCGCACTCCGCCGCATACGCGTTTCTAGCCTTTGTGACGGCGTACCTGAAAGCGCATTACCCGGTAGACTTCATGGCCGCGCTGCTCACCTCGGAAACCGGCAACGTTCCGCAAGGTAGTGAAGTACATCAACGAATGCCGCGAAATGAACATCAAGGTGTTGCCGCCCGATGTGAATGCCAGCGATTGCAATTTCACGCTGCGGACGGAGGGAGACGCCATTCGCTTTGGCCTGGGCGCAGTGAAGAACGTCGGCGCAGGGCGCCGTGGAAGCGATTCGCGTGGCGCGTAAGGAAGTGGGCCGTTTCCATTCCATCTACCAGTTCTGCGAAAAGGCGGATCTTGCGCGCCATCAATCGCCGCGTGATGGAAAGCCTGATTCGCGCAGGCGCAATGGATTCGCTTTCGACGGCACTCGCGCGCAACTGTTTGCTGGCGCGTCGAAGGCGCCATGGAAGCGGGCAGCCGCGCCAGCGTGACCGCGATCAGCGGGCAGGAAGGCTTGTTCGGCATGTTTGCTGCCGAGGAAGAGCACGCCGAACGCCGCATTGCCCAATGCCGCCGATTGGACGCTGCAAGGAAAAGCTCAGGGCGAAAAAGAAATGCTCGGTTTCTATGTCACCGGGCATCCGCTGGATCAATACGAAGAAAAAGTGCAGGAACTGGCAACGCACGATTCCACCAAGCTGGAAGGCCTGGAAAAGGATACGGAAGTGGCTATGTGCGGCGTGCTCACGGCCATTCAGCGCCGCCGCAATCGGGAAGGGAAGCCATGGGCTTCCATGCTGCTGGAAGATCGCTTTGGCACCACGGAAATTATGCTCTTTACCACGCAGTACGAGCGGCTTGCTCCCATGCTGGTGGAAGACCAGGCAGTGCTGGTGCGGGGCCTTGCGCTGCCGGAAGAAAGCACCGCTACAAAAGTTTCCGTGCAGGAAATTGTTCCTTTGGATGTGGCCCGTATTCCGCTGCCTTCCTTGATCTCCATCAAGGTCCGTTTGAATCGGAATGGCATACCGGATAAAGCGACTGCTTTGCAGGAGTTATTCAAGGAAAAACCCGGTGATACCGGTGTACGTTTCCGCCTGGAAAACCCGCAAGATTTCTCTGTGGTGTTAGACGTTCCGGTCAAGGTGCGTCCTGACCGGGAATTTCGTTCCGCGCTGGAACGCATCTGCGGTCCGGAATGCCTGGAAGTTCTGGCAGGGTAGGGAAGTTTGCTCTGGCATTGGCCCTCCTTGCTGCCTGCCGCCAAACTCGTCTCATTCCCCAATTGCCGCAAATCATGCTGTGGGCCTGGGAACGCCCGGAAGATCTTCGTTACCTAAACACCGGCAACGCCGGAATTGCATTTCTGGCTCGCACCGTCGCTCTGGAGAATGGCCATGCCCTTCTCCATCCGCGCTTACAGCCGCTGCAGTTTCCTCCCCGAGCCGCGCTTATGGCAGTAGTTCGTCTCGAATCCGATCAAACAGGGCTTCCGTCCGTAGAAGCTGCTACAGCTCAAATTCTTCCTGTCACGGAGGATTCACATGTTCTCGCGCTTCAAATTGATTTTGATGCAAGGCGATCTGAGCGAGCATGGTACCGTGACGTTGCTTCAGTCGGTTCATCAGCAGATCAAGATTCCACTCACTATCACTGCATTAACTTCCTGGTGTCAAGGCGATCCATGGATTCGCGATCTGCCGGTAGCGGAAGCTGTTCCCATGCTGTTTCGCATGGGAGCTGGAGGAGCCTGGAACGGGCAGGATTTTTCCATTCCCTTATGCCGAGGAAGCTTGGGATTGGCTACCGATGAACTCCCTCCAATCACCCCACGCGGTCGCCGCCTCTACTTCTTCCACCCTCGCCAGTGGACACCCGCTGCATATCAAGGCATCATCGGAGAAGCTCGAAGACGTCAATGAAACTCACGCGCATCGCCCTGCTTGCGTTTACGCTGCTCGCCTTTTTTGCGGCGTTTCCAACGGATTTAACCAGTTGTGGACCGTTTGTTCCCCAAGTGGCATTCACCACACCGAACGGGCCGCCTGAGCCTCTTTCGTATTTCAGCAGCGGAAATAAATTAGGGGTAATTCAGCCTAGTTTTCGTACGCGCAACCTTGTCGCCGCGTATCGCATTCTGGCTGGAACACCGCTGAATCAGGAGAGCTTGCAAAGCATCTTCCCAGACAGCAAGGAACAGCCGCCAACGGTGTCCGGCGGTGGCGTGACCACTGCAGCATGGCAGGAAGCCAGAAATGCGGTTCCTGGTCTGCCACACGTAGACTACATAGATTCTTACCGCTCCATCCAAAAGCCTGGATTCTATGGAGGATATGAGAACTGCCTGACTCCTGCATTCCAGAAAGCAGCGGAAACGTTGAAGGACCGTGCTTCTCGCTGGGGAGCAGATAGTCCGGAACTGCGGGATTGGATAACGGCTCAGGATAAAGTGTTCGCCAATTGCGCGAAACCGCCGGTGATGCCTGACCCTGCACCAGCCAATGCCAGCGCATTGCTGAAGGCGGACCGCGCTTACCAATTCGCTTCTGCTTCGTTTTATGCAGGGAACTGGCAGGACGCTCTGCAGCAATTCCGCCAAATCTCTCAGGATAAATCCTCGCCCTGGAAAGATGTTGCGCCTTACCTGATAGCTCGGACAGACATACGGAAAGCCTTAGTGGATGGAGACCCAAGCGGCCTGACTGATGCCGTTCGTCAGCTTCGCACCATCATCAACGATCCTGCTGCGGGTACGTGGCAGGCCTCAGCGACAAGGCTTTTGGAGTTTGTACAAGCACGGCTGAACCCGGATGAAATGCTGGCCACGGTAAGCAAGAAACTGACCGATTCCCAACCGGGCGCCAATGCCGGACAGGAACTTACCGATTTTATTTCTCTGTATTGGAACAAAGACCGCACCGATCCTCGCCCCACCAAAGTACAAAATGAGTTAGTAGACTGGCTGAACGCCTGGAAAGCTTCAGAAAATCAGGTACTTGTGCAGGCTGTAGTGGATCGCTGGCGAGCCACAAAATCACCTCTCTGGCTGATTCCCGCGCTCCACCGGGTAAGTGATCACAATCCGGCAATTCCGGAATTGCTGGCGGCTGCTCACCAAATCAAACCAGAATCGCCTGCCTACGCTTCCGTGGCTTATTATGCTGCGGAACTGGACTGGGAAGGAGAAAGAGTTGCCGAAGCCAAAGCCTGGGACGAGCAAGCTTTGAAGCAGCCGTTAGCCCCCGAAGATCATAACTTATTTCTGGCGCAACGCTTTTCCATGGCGACTACCTGGAATGATTTTCTCCATTACGCTCCCCGGGAAGTTGCTTTTTATAACTACGGCGACATGGATGACGAAATCAATCGAATAGACGACAAAGCAAAGGGTGGTGCCTTGCAATATGCCAACACCGGTCCGGCACTGGATCTGGATTCCACTCGTGTATTCAACGAAGCAACTCCGCTTTCCAAGTGGCGGGACGCGGCTGCCAACGCGGAGCTTCCGCCCAATATCCAGGCACAAGCGGCACATGCAGGTTGGGTGCGAGCGGTACTTTTGCGACAGCCGAATGAAGCATCTGCGTTTCTGGCGCGCTGGCAAAAGCTGAATCCGGCTTCTGCCAAAGCCGCAGAACTTTACGCGAAAGCACCGGACGGGGAACACGCCCAATTTGCCGCTGTGCTCACGATGCTGCGCAACCCTGGTTTTTCTCCGTTGTTGCCGGATGGCTTCGGACGCCTGACTCGTCTAGGAGAACGGGATTCATTGCGTGATAACTGGTGGTGCTTAGTGAATCCTTCCGATGGAGAAGCACAAACCGATGCCTTTGACCCTGCTGCCGTGCTTTCTCCGGCAGAACAAAAAGCAGGCACAGCAGAAGCTGCTACCCTTCGGAAAACAGTCAACTCCGGCTCCAATTACCTGGTAAAGGAAGCCGTGAAATGGGCACGTCAGCATCCCGAAGACCCACTGGTTCCCGAAGCCCTTGCCCGTTCCGTGGAAGCCACTCATTACGGCTGTTCAGACCCGGATACGGGAACCCTTTCCAAGGCTGCTTTTGATGTTCTCCATCAACGCTATCCGCAAACCAAATGGGCACAGCAAACCAAGTATTGGTATAAGTAAAGCGCTTTTCTGGAGAGTACAAAGATACCGTGCGAGCATTTCACTGCATCAGTTTCACTGCTCTTTTTTCCACCGCAATCTTCGCTCAGTCTGGCGAAGTCACATCAAAATTCGCCATTGCAGACGTTCACGCCAGAGTTCCGAATTCCATTCTGGCCATGAGGAGCGGATTTTTCCAGGGTCGTTATGAACTGCGAAATGCCACCATGGTGGATCTGATCCGGACCGCATGGAACATTGATGCCGATAAGGTTTTGGGTGGACCAGGATGGCTGGAAATGGATCGTTTCGATGTGATCGCCATGGCTCCGCGTGATTCCCCTCCAGAAACGCTGAGAACCATGCTGCAAGCCCTACTCAAGGAACGCTTTCATCTGGCCATCCATAACGGTATGAGCAATCTGCCCGCATACGTGATCACAGCAGGCAACAAGCTTTCCCTTACGGAAGCAAATGGATCCGAAGAAACCGGATGCAAGCTTCAGCAAGGCAAGAAGCCGCCTTCACCGCGTGGCATGAATGGGGAGCCAGTTGGCTATACGTGCCGCAATATCTCTATATCGGCATTTGCGAAGGATCTTCCTAACCTGCGCGGCGCGTTTGGTTACCTGTTTACCTATCGGGTGGTAGACCAGACCAGACTGAATGGCACGTGGAACTTCGACCTCAAATGGAATCTGCGCGCACCAGGATTACCGAATGCCGTGGTGGATAGCAAAACTACATTGTTCGACGCGTTTGAGAAGCAACTCGGATTAAAACTGGAACTCTCCAGGGTCGCGACGCCTGTTGTGGTAATAGATAGCGTAAATCAAAAACCAACGGCCAATCTGCCGGAAGTTACGGAAAAGCTGCCTGCGCCTCCAACAGAGTTCGAAGTGGCGAGTATTAAACCGGAAAACCCGAATGACGGCATTCGGGGCTCCTCCGTCGGTATCCAGCATGGTGGCCGGGTGCGCATAGACATGACGCTGAAAGGTTTGATTGGAGAAGCATGGAATGCTCTGAATCCTGACTATATTTTGGGTGGACCGAAATCTTTGGATACGAACCGTTTCGAAGTCGTGGCGAAAATTAACGGTCCGGAATTTGCAGCAGGTCCGGCGGTCTTTAACGGCGCTGATATCGATTCCATGCGGATCATGTTGCGTGCTCTGCTAAAGGATCGCTTTCGGTTAGTAACTCACGAAGAGAACCGGCTGGTGCCTGGGTACGCTTTGGTAGCGGCAAAACCGAAGCTTCGGAAAGCGGACCCTGCCAATCGTCCTGGATGCAAAGAAGGTCCTGGTAGTGACGGCAAAGACCCGCGAATCACAGACCCCATTGCATCTAAGCTGATCACATGTCGAAACATGACCCTTGCTCAATTTTCGGCGGAACTACGGAATGTAGCGTCGGAATACTTATACCAATTTCCGCCGGTGGTGGACCTGACCCGCGTAAAAGGCCGTTATGACTTCACTCTCAACTTCAGCCCTTACTACCTTTTCCAGAAAACGAACAGCCCAGCCACAGGCAGCACTGAGGTAGCATCCGACCCTAGCGGTGCAATCTCCCTTTTCGAGGCAATGGAGAAACAACTGGGATTAAAACTGAAATCGACCAAAGTTATAGGAACTGTGCTCGTCATCGACCATGTAGAGGAAAACCCGGCGGAGAATTAGCAAGGGCTTAAGTGGGATGGAGTGGGGACAAATATGACACTGTACCCAGAAAGCAGCAGGCTCTTTGCAAAGCGTTCCTGCTTGGAAGGCCACCAGCGTTTCTGCCCGGCAATAATAACAAGCGAACGCGGGACTAGATACTTTTCTAATTCACCTCGCTTTACAGAGCAAACGGTGATTTCGATTTGGATTCCTTTGGTTGTCGCAATGATCCACATGAAATAGCGAGCAGCAAATTCGGCAAGGCAAGCTGAACTAATACTTGAAATAAAATGAGTTGAGGCTTGTAAAGCCAACATAGTAATGTGCCCCTTCCGCTCTGGAAATAAGTGGGAGGCATATTGCAAAGCAAAAAAAGTTTCCTCGGTGTTCGTGAACACCACAGAAACGTTCATTTCATCCAATACTGATTTTTTGTTGGCTTCAGAGTCGGTTTGAAAAGGCATGGAAGATTTTCCTTCTCACTTCAGCCTTAGTGTCCCGCGAAGATCATAAAAAATTCCTAAACTTTTCCTAAAGAAAATTTAAGCGCTTGCGTTCAAACATGTTCTTTAGAAAATCTTTATGTTTTCTTTAGAAGTTTTCCGTACGTTGAAGGAGTGGTCGAAGTGCGAAATAGCGGCTTCGGTGCGAGAGGAAAGGATCTCAAATAGTCCCTTTATGATTGTCATGAAATTTGGCGGTTCCTCAGTAGAAAGTGCAACAGCGATTGATCGAGTTTCTGCGATTGTGAAACAACACCTTTCTACTGATCCCATCGTAGTTGTATCCGCCATAGGAAAAACCACGGATCGATTGCTGAAAATGGCTGCTGATGCGGCTAACCGTAATGTAAGCTTGGCAGAAAGTCAGAGGCTGCAGTTGCAGGCAGATCACCTCAAGGTGATAAATGAACTCCACTTAGGTAGTGAAGTAAGTTTGCTCACTGCGTCCGTTAAGAGTTGTTTTTGCGAACTGCAACAAAATCTGAAAGAGATTGCAGAGGAAGCAAACCTGGGACCCGCAATGTCAGATCGAGTTTCCAGCTTTGGTGAGCGCCTCTCCAGTTTGATTGTTACGTATGCTTTACGGAATCAAGGAATCTCAGCACGTCATTTAGATGCCAGAAACGTAATTGTCACAGACAACAACCACACCCATGCCAGTCCATTGATCCTCGAAACTTACACAAAAGTACGGCATGCCGTTTCCTCTTTTCCCTCAAGCTGTGTGCCTGTACTAGGAGGCTTTATCGGCGCTACTCCAGCAGGGGTGCCTACCACTCTCGGCCGGGGTGGTTCTGATTATAGTGCGGCACTGGTGGGAGCAGCGATTTACGCCGAAGAAATTCAGATTTGGACGGATGTGGATGGCATGCTGACATGTGATCCCAGAGTGCTGGCAAGCGGGCATTGTTTAAAGCAAATCTCTTATGCGGAGGCTAAGCAGATGGCATGTTTCGGAGCCAAGGTACTCCATCCTGACACTGTTTCTCCTGCCATGCGTCAAAATGTGCCAGTCAGTATCCGAAATTCACGGAACCCAAATACACGGGGAACCAGAATTGTTGATCGCCCGAACTCAAGACCAGGGGTGGTGAAGTCTATAGCTACAAAGCGGGACTTGTGTGTTTTTCGTGTAAGCCCAATGTCCCAGCCGATGAATGATGATTTCGCGAGCAGGGTAGTAAATGTGTTCGCCTCATGCGGCGTTTCCGTTGATCTAGTATCAATCTCCCAAGAAAGCGTCACAATTGTGCATGAAGCAACTTCGCAGATTGAACAAATTGCCTTAGAACTCAATCGAATTGGGCAGACCGCCATCAGAGCCACATCAAGCCTTGGTATGTCTTGTGGGAGAGGGAATACTGGAAACACCAGGACTCTTACTGCGTACTTGGCGCATATTAAATCAGCGCAGTATCAAGGCAAGTCTTCTGGAAACATCACCTCTGAATATTGCGTATTTAGTTCCTGATAATCAACTCACCACAGCCGTGGAAACGCTGCATGGCGAATGCTTCCGTACCTTAGACCCCAGTATTTTCAGCGTGGCTGCTCCGGAGGCTGAGGAGAAGGCCAGAGTACAAGTGCCAGCTTACAAGAGCGCCTAATTCAACCATGCTGAGGAGTATGTATGAAAAAAGGTGTGTGGTTGATTGTTTTTCTTTTTTGCTTCTGCTTTCTCACTATGGCGACTGGCATACTATCGACACATAGGCAGGTGCGTCAACTTTTCAATGTTCCCAGGTACATGGGGGTGATTCCACAAAATGTCCGTTCCGTCATCCTTGATCAGCTTTCCCTCAACAGCTCTTTAGAACAGGTCAATGCATTTCTAGCGATTCGAGGGTTAGGAAGAGATGGGCGTAGTCGTTGTATCTCAGAAAAGGCTAAGTCGCAGATTATCTGCAGTGTTGGCCTGCAGCATTGGTTCTGGGAAGGGATTCGGGAAACCTACTTCGTTTCCTTTCGAGTTCGATGCCCACCAACACCTTTGCGATGTTTTTGTTCATTCCAAACTGACAGGCCCGAATACCGCAGATCTAAGTTTTTCAAACTTCACCTTAATCTAAACAAAAGGAACCATGCCCAGTAAGACCCTTACTTCAGAACCGGGAAGGTTGTCGCGTTATGTTGTGCCAGCGACCGTTATGCTTTCCTTTGTGTCATTTTGGAGAGCGGCAGCCATAGTTTTGAATGATCTCGGTTCAACCGCATACTACATCGGCGGAATTGCAGAGAAAGCCATCGGGAAGGCTGCTCCCTGGTTCATCCTGGGCATCATGTTGTTCTCGTACGCAGTGCGTGCCGTGTACGTGGAAAGCTGCAGCATGTTCGTTCGCGGAGGTGTTTACCGGGTAGTCCGGGAAGCAATGGGCGGCACCGCAGCTAAGTTTTCGGTTTCGGCGCTGATGTTTGACTATGTTCTTACGGGACCAATTAGCGCCGTTAGCGCGGGCTTGTATCTAGCCGGTCTGTTCAATCAAACCGCCGATTTTCTCCATTACCCGAAGTTGCCCATTTCCACAGCTTATGCTGCCGCGCTGTTCGCCATTGCTGTAACGATGTACTTCTGGTGGACGAACACTGTTGGAATTCCCTTTTCGAGCGGCAAAGCATTACGAATTATGCAGATTACAACCGTGATGGTCGTGATCCTGGTCGTCTGGTGTGTGCTGACGATTTTTGTAAAGGGCTATCAACCCGTCCCGGCACCCACGCTAGCCAATCTGAAATTCGGTGACGGCTCACTGGGCTGGCTGAAAGGCACAGTAGCTCCCACCATCACGGCCATCGCGGTGCTTATTGGGTTGGGCCACTCACTGCTGGCGATGAGCGGGGAGGAAAGCCTGGCGCAGGTAAACCGGGAAATTGAACATCCCAAGCATCAGAACCTGATGCGGACGGGCTTCATCATCTTCCTCTACAGCATGATATTTACCTCGCTCGTTTCCTTCTTCGCGGTAATGCTGATTCCCGATGGGGAGCGGCCTAAGTATTTCGACAACCTGATTAGCGGGCTGGCGATGTTCCTTGTCGGGCCGGAGACGTTGAAATTATTGTTCCAGGCTTTTGTGGTACTGGTCGGAACGTTGATCCTCGCCGGGGCAGTGAATACATCCATCATTGGCTCGAATGGAGTACTGAACCGGGTAGCGGAAGATGGAGTTTTGCCCGGATGGTTTCGTGACCCTCATCGGAAGTACGGCACTACGCACCGCATCATCAACCTGATTGTCGGGTTGCAACTCATCACCATCGTGATTAGCCGGGGAGACGTATTTCTGCTTGGCGAAGCTTACGCCTTTGGCGTCGCCTGGAGCTTTTTCATGAAAGCGCTGGCCGTCATGGTGCTGCGTTTCACCGAACCTGACGTAGAGCGATGGAAGGTCCCGCTAAACATTCGCGTGCGCGGTATTGACTTGCCGGTTGGGCTGGCGATCATCACGATTATGCTATTTCTGCTGGCCGGCATCAACGTTCTTACCAAGACTACCGCCACCATAGCAGGAACCATTTTTACCATTGTGTTCTTTGTGGCTTTCTCATTGAGCGAACGGTATTACAAGCCCAAGGACAAGCAACAGGAAAGAAAAGAACAAGGACGGAAGTGGACCGCAAAAACGCGAAGAAAGCGAAACGGAGTTGTTCCGGCTGGAGGTACGCGAAAATCTATCTCCGAAGTCTTTAGGTGTCCGGCCGGGTAGCGTACTGGTGGCTGTTCATGATCCTGAAAACTTATCCCATCTGGCAAAAGTCCTCGAAGAGAACAATCCTGAACGTACGGATGTTGTTGTTGTTTCCGTCAATGCGGATTGTCCCGATGCCGAATCGGAAGACCCGAGCAAACCGGAAGAAGTCATCAACGCATGCGAGACCAAGGTTTTCAGCAAAGTCGTTTATGTGGGCGAAAAAGCTGGCAAGCCGGCACACCTGATCGCGGTTCCCGGAAAAGCAGTCTATGAACTCATCCTGTTGGCTGCCAGCAAACTTCGCTCGTCGCGCGTGGTAATGAGCCTTTCTGAAAAAGTCGGCGCCGAAGAACAGGAGCGCGAAATCGCCCAAGCTTGGGAGAATCTTCCGCGTCCACGGCCGGAATTAAATGTCGAAATTATGCCGGACGGCGACGAAGCGCCGTGGAAAGTAAAGCTCAATCAATCGCTTATTCTTCCTTCTATGGAGGATCAAGCTTTTGTGCATCGTCTTAAGCGTGATTTATTGGAAAGAACAAAGGGGAGCATCGCCCTGCACGAGCGAGATATTTTCGGAATTGCGCTTTGGCATCTGGAAGAAGACTTACAGTCAGGAAACCCAGAAGCGATAAATAGGATTCATCAGGAGCTTATTCTTCGCGGGTCGATCAAAAATCGTAACGGTCTTAATTAATTCATAAGAACAATCTAAGATGACTTTCCGTGCTGGTTAATGCAGCTTGGTACATACCACAGCGGTGTTAAGCTTCTTTCAACATCTCAGTTTTATACTGGGATGCCAGAGCAGCGACTTTTGCTTTCATTGCTTCTTCCATAGCCGGGTCAGGTTTTGGTGGGGGAGTGGTTCGGGTAGGAACCAGAATGCCTATTTCCAGAAAGAACTCTTCCTGTCCTGCGGGCGCGCATAAACACAGCATTCGCGCTGCTTGGTTTGATTTGTTCTGAAACTGATGAGGAGCATTCGCAGGAATGTTGATTGTTTCTCCCGCTTTTACCGTTACCTTTTCACCGCGAAAGACTGCCTCAATCTCACCCTCCAGAAGGGTGAACGACTCTTCAAAATCATGACGATGCGGCGGTGGTCCGCCGCCCGGCGGAATATGCATATCAATCAAGCAGTAATGTCCGGCGGTATCTTTTCCCGTGACCAGAATTGTATATGTGTCTCCTGCTATACCAAGGTGCGGCAAATTCGGGTTGTCTGCCTTGGAAAAGGTAAGGCTGCGTTGTGGGTCATCTGCTGGAATGTTGCTCATGATCAGTCCTCCGTGGAACACAGTGCATACTAGTGGCCGAATGGATAGAACTTGCTAAATCGGTGCTTTATTTAAGAGCCATGCATGTATAGCAAAATTGTGCAGGTGAAGAAGACGTCAAATATTGACGATGATCTCTTCCAGCGAGCCAAAGTGGCATGTGGTGCCTCTACGGATACAGAAACTATCCGTTTGGGTCTTGAGGCTTTGGTACGTCGTTCCGCTTATGAGCGCCTTCGCGCCTTTCGCGGAACTGAGCCTGATGCGCAAGAGGTTTGTAGACGCCGAGAAAAGGCAGTGGCTAAAAGCAAGATTTCTTGATGGTATTGGTAGATACTTCGGCTTGCCACTTCCCGCCAGCGCTTTCAACTCAGCACAGACGGTTTACCGGCTTATCTGGACGCAGTAGATGAGATGCTCTCGGATCGCGTGGACTTTGGGCAGCTGATCAAGATATACGCCAGCCCACGGGAGAAACAGCAACGCTACTCACCAGCCCCAATGATAAAGGCAATACAGGTTCCGGTGAGCGGCAATCCCGACACAGACCGCATTTGCACATCGCATGTGGAACGCTTCAACCTCACACTTCGCATGGGCATTCGTCGCTTTACCCGCTTAACCAATGCCTTCAGCAAGAAGATGGAGAACCACAAAGCAGCGATTGCGTTACATCTGGCCTACTACAACTTCTGCCGCATCCACCAGAGCTTGCGCGTGACTCCTGCTATGGAAGCGGGGATCACGGAGCATGTTTGGACTATAGCGGAGATGCTGAGCTAATCTCACTGTGCGTTGCACTGTGTATAAAGTTCAGATTGAAATTCGGCTTTCAGAGAGTCAAAATCTTGCTGCGGAAATAATTTTGCCATTCGCGCAAGGTTTCCAGCAACTTCTTCTGCGGCTTGTGGGTGCTTGCTATGGAATGGAACGTTATGGATATAACCGTGAGGCGAGTTATCAATCACAACATCAAGATAAAGCCCTTCTTCACAATTAACCACTTGGCGTATATCTGCTACTGGCAACTCGGTCATCCCATAAGCACCAGGAACGTTCATGAGTACAGATTTCCCACTCGTCCCAATTGATAACCCATCAATATCTCTATCTAGGCGAAGGAAAGCCTCATTGTTTATTGACATCTCTGGGTAGTTTAGATGCCTTTTTTTACTGATGCCTCGATAGACATAATCCCCGACTACATCCACGGCCACTATCTACTCAATTTCCTAATGGAATCTGCAAGGAACCAATTCAATGATCAGCAATTAATGTAGAATCAGCAGGCTCGAATAGATGTGATGCGTAAGAACGATTATTAAAAACTCGTTCCTGGTATACATACGACTCTCTATTGGACTTTTCTGGAAAAAAAACCACCCGGACGTTTTTTGTTTTTTTCGTCCATGTAACGCGGAGAGCACCCTCCAAACCTACAACCTTTGGGGTAGGAAGAAGGTGTGATCGTCTGATCAAACGCATTGCTGTAAGGATACGACCCTGCGCAAACGCTCTAGTATCAGCACTAGGCTTGTCTTCGTCTTGCTCCTCCATTGCCTCGTCAAGGGCTCTTCCAAAACTAAAGATAGAGTCTCTGGAGAGCGATGCAATAGTAGATTGCTTAATTTCTCGATGTGAAACTTGAACTAAATCGGAAAGAAAAATAGTGGAAGTTATAACCAAGCCGCTGTCATTGTCATTGAAGCAGAGAGCATCCGAGAAACTGCTATTGGGCGTGGCATGCTCAAAAATTACCTCAGGAACAGTGGAGCTATACATGCCCTACTGTTTCCCTTCTGTACTTGGAAATAATCCAGGATTTATTTTCGCTTTCACGATATCAATTTGCCGGGCTAAATCCATGCAGTGTACTTGATGCCTCATTGCAATCCGCTCTGACCACAAAGAACTGCACTTTGTGGGTTGCTGTATCACGGCTGGCCTATAACCGATGCTCATTATATCAACTGGTCTGACGACCCCCACATTGAAACAACGTCCTGCCCCATAACAAAAGCCTCAATCCTATTGGTAAAAATAGGCTTAATCTCTAAGACTCGGCTCCCGCATCATCCGAAATCATGACCTTTTCAGTCTGGACGTTAATTGATGTAGGGTTGCTAGAAGGACTAGGAGGCATTCTTTTTGCTCAAATAGACAGTGTTCGTCATTACCTGACCAAGTCGAACTGCGCCATCATCCCATTGATTTTCATTTATCATTCAGATGCGCGGTTCTCGGCGGTTTCCTTGTTACACGTCAAACATAGCACGCCCGAATGTCGATCTATAGTATCCTCCTGTCGCTTGATGATTATTCGTCGCAAACTTGACAACTCCCCTCATCCCTGAACCACTCCACCTAACCCACTGATTCCAAACACTGAATATTCATTCATCCAGCGCAGCAACGCACCACAGGACACTACCCCCGCGCTCACCCCTCTTGACATCGCGTCCATAATAGAAGCTTGACCAGCGAAGAACAGCCTTCCCTAGAAACGGAGCCGCAACCGCAACAGGCAGCCGCTCATCCTGCCTGGCAGCGGGTTCAACTCGCCCGCCACCCGAAGCGCCCCCATGCTTTGGATTACATTGAGCGTATCTTCACCCATTTCCATGAAATTCATGGAGATCGCTTGTTCGGTGATGACCAGGCGATTATTTGTGGCATGGCAATGTTGGATGATGTTCCGGTCATGATTATCGCTGAGCAGAAAGGCCGTGATACCAAGCAGAAAGTGCTCCGAAACTTCGGAATGCCGAAGCCGGAAGGGTATCGAAAAGCCATTCGTGCCATGCAACTGGCCGCGAAATTTGGGCGGCCCATTATCACTTTGATGGATACTCCCGGCGCTTACCCTGGCATTGATGCCGAGGAGCGCGGCCAAGCAGAGGCCATTGCTAGAAATCTGCGGGAAATGGCGCGCTTGTCAGTGCCGGTGATTGCCATTTGCATTGGGGAAGGCGGCAGCGGCGGTGCCCTGGCTCTCGGGGTAGGGAATCAGGTACATATGCTGGAAAATGCTGTGTACAGCGTGATTTCCCCGGAAAGCTGCGCCGCTATCATTTGGCGAGATGCCAGCAAAGCAGAATTAGCAGCAGCAGCCCTGCGGCTCACTGCGGAAGATTTGCTTCGTTTGGGGTTGATTGATGGCATAGTGCCGGAACCTCCCGGTGGTGCTCATGAAGACATGGATGCTGCGGCTGTCTTCCTGCGCACCTCGCTCAAACAGGCTTTGGAAGAACTCACCATTCTGTCCTCCCAGGAACTGGTTCAGCAGCGTTACTCCAAATTTCGGAAGATGGGAAACTTCTTTGCGTGAAAAAAAGTTCCTGGATCGTGATTTTGTTCGGCATTGCTGTGGTGGCGGCGCTGTGGTTCACAACGCTTGGCAATCAGAAATACCGTTGTGAAGTTTGCCTCACCTTCCGGGGCAGAAAGTGTGCCGCACTGCTGCGGCAAGTAACAAGGAAACAGCCCAGCGGACCGCTACGGAGAACGCCTGTGCCCAAGTGGAACAAAGTATGACAGATCGTTTCAATTGCCCCGGAACTCCACCCGACAGTGTAAAATGGCTTACCGGTCGGTAAACTGTGTTGTTTCGCTATAATTAATTTGAACGAAACGTAGTTCCTGTCCGTTTTACCTCTCTGAAGGGCCTTTTATTTGTGAAAACAAAGTGGAAAGTGATCATCGGGATTGCGCTTCTCCTGATGGTTGCAGTTGGGATAACGGCTGGCGTTCGCTACAGCCAGCGCGGCATTATCACGGTGCAAACCGGGCGAGCCGCCAAACAAGATCTTGCCAGTATTGTCACTGCTTCCGGGGAAATAAAGCCTCGCAACTACATCAATATTGGGGCGAATGCGCAAGGGGAATTACGAGAGATTTTGGTCAAGGAAGGCGATCATGTCAAAAAGGGCCAGTTGTTGGCCCGCATTGAGAATGTGCAGCCTGAGGCGGATGTAGCTGCCCAGCAAGCTGCCTTGAGTTCCTCGGAAGCGGATGCCACGGCTAGCGAAGCGGCGGAACGGGCCTCGCAGGACAACTTAATTGCTCTCCAAGCCACCATTGACCGGAACAAGGCCGACTTGGAGAAGGCGGAGTCAGACTTTCAGCGCTATAAAGCGTTGTATGAGCAAAAGTTAATCGCCTTACAGGATTTTGAGCAACGGAAATCCACTTTTGACAGCCAAAAAGCGGCAGTGCGGGAATCTGAATCTCGCTTGGTACAAGCCAAAGCGCAACTGGCTCAATCTTCCGCGCAAACTGCCTCTTCCCAACGGCGTATCGCGCAGACGCGGGCTGCATTGACCCGTTTCGCCGATGTGCTGAAGAAGCATAACTCTTACTCTCCACTGGATGGTGTTGTCACTGATCTGCCGGTTCGCGTGGGAGAAACCGTGGTACCTGGAATTCAGAACTCCTCGGCCAGTACCATCATGACCATCGCTGATATGTCTTTGATTACGGCGGAAGTGCGGGTAGATGAAACCGATATTGTGAACGTGAAGCTGGAACAAATGGCAAACATCAGCATTGACGCTATTCCGAACCAGACCTTCAAAGGGCATGTAATTGAAATCGGAAACACTGCCATTCTCCGTTCCACTGGCTTGGCTGCTTCTCAAAGCACCATCTCCAGCCAGGAAGCAAAAGACTTCAAAGTAGTGATCGCGTTGGATAATCCACCGGATGAGATCCGCCCCGGCCTTTCCTGCTCAGCCCGAATCACCACTGCGCAAAAGGCTCAGATTCTTACCATTCCCATCCAGTCGCTTACCAAGCGCCGGAAAGCAGATCTGGAACAATCGGCGCAAGCCCCCGCGCAACCCTCTGGTGTGCGCCTTTCCCCTGCCGAAGAACGGGCGCGCAAGGAGGAAGTGGAAGGGGTGTTCGCAGTGGTAAATGGGAAATCCGAGTTTCGCAAAGTGCAAACCGGAATCACTGGCGCAACGGATATCGAGGTTCTGTCCGGCTTGCAGGATGGAGAAGAAATCATTACCGGTCCATATCAAGTTGTACAAACGCTGCGAAACGGAACAGCAATCAAGGTCGATAACAAACCAGTGGCAAAACCACTCACCTAGAAAGGAATCATGGCCACAGCACAACTAGCGGCAGAAACTCTGGAACGCGGCGCACAATTAAAGCGCGATTCCATTGTGATTCGGACATACGACCTCTGGAAAACCTACACCATGGGAGACCAGCAGATCAATGCGGTTTCCGGTGTGGAGATTGAGATCCGGCGCGGTGAGTATGTAGCGATCATGGGACCTTCCGGTTCAGGGAAATCCACCCTCATGAACCTGATTGGATGCCTGGATACGCCTACCCGTGGGCAGTATTACATCAACGGCAATTTAGTCAGCGAAATGAGCGATGACGAACTGGCTCATATTCGCAACAAGGAAATCGGCTTCGTTTTTCAAACGTTTAATCTTTTGCCTCGTGCTTCTTCACTTCACAATGTGGAACTGCCGCTCATCTATAGCGGCGTACCTGCTGCGGAACGCATGGAGCGCGCCAAGCAAGCCCTGACGCAAGTGGACCTTGCCAAGCGCATGGACCATAAGCCGAATGAGCTTTCCGGCGGACAGCGCCAGCGTGTTGCCATTGCTCGCGCACTGATCAATAATCCTTCCATTTTGCTGGCGGATGAGCCGACCGGAAACCTGGATTCGCAAACCGGCATTGAAATCATGGCGTTATTTGAGCGGTTATATCAGCAGGGAAACACCATTATTCTGGTGACTCACGAACTGGAAATTGCCATGCACGCTCACCGCATCATCCATGTGCGTGACGGTAAAGTAGAGAAGGACGAACTCGTCCCTCACTAGCTATGAAAAAAAAGGCAGGAGCCTTCCTGCTCTTGTCGCTGGTTTTCTTGTTCCTGGTGCTGAACCGGGGCGCTTACCAGAGCTTCTTTCAAGACGACGAACTGGACAACATGTGCTGGGCGCCTTTTGTGGAGGCGCATACCTGGATCAGCAGCCTTATCTCGCCGTTGTTGATGAAAGACAACTTCCGGCCTGTAGGACACTTTTACTTCTTCCTGGGCTCCAAATTTTTTGGCCTTCATTTCGTGCCCTGGGTCACACTGTTGCACGTGTTTCATTTTGCGACGGTGCTGCTCATATGGGCTCTGGCGCGGCAATTGGGAATCAACCGCTTTGCGGCAGCCGCCGGAACGCTCTTTTTCGCCATCAACATGGCGGCCTTTGATGCCATCTGGAAGCCCATGTACGTGTTCGATGTTTTGTGCACGGTGTTTTGCCTCCTGAGTCTTCTTCTTTACGCAAAAGGCCGCTGGGTTTGGAGTTTACTGGCATTCTGGCTGGCGTATAAAGCAAAAGAGTTAGCGGTGATGCTGCCCGTGGTATTGCTCTGTTATGAGCTCTGGTTCGGCAACCGGCGCTGGCTTCGCCTCCTGCCATTTTTTTTGGTATCCCTTTCTTTTGGCCTTCAGGGCATGGTCGCCAACCATGGCCGCAATGACGCTTACACATTCCGGTTAACGGCCCACGCACTCGCTGCTACCGTGCCTTTTTACTTTTCGCGTCTTTTGCTGCTTCCCTATGCTGCTCTTGCTTTGCTGGCGCTCCCGCTTTTTGTACGCGACCGCCGGGTATGGCTAGGGCTGGCAATGATGTGCCTGTTTCTGGTGCCTCTTTTGTTTTTGCCAGGGCGAATTTATAACGCCTATTGCTACCTGCCGCTCACAGGTTTAACTCTTGCCGGTGCCGCTCTTGCCTCTTCCCATCGCCAGGTGTTCACGGCTGTGTTTTTTCTTGTGTGGCTGCCGTTCAACATTCACACTCTACGAAAAGATAGGCGTTCCACGTTAGCCATTGCGGAAGAAGCAAAGCCTTACGTCAGAGCGATTGAGGCTTTTGCCCACACCACACCATTGCCGAAAGCCATTGTGTATAACGGCGCTCCGATTGGCTACGCCAGTTGGGGCGTAGGCGGAGCATTCAAATATGCCTATGGCACCACGGCAATCGAGCCAGTTTACATCAATGAACCACAAGCTGCCGCCCTGATCCATTCTGATTCCATGGCTCTGCTAAGTTGGGACCGTTCTCACCATCGTGTACATTTTCTGGTACATGAGCCTGCCCAAACCCTGGCAAGCTACATCGCCATGAATCAGGACACCCCAATTTGGCAGCTAGAACAAGGCTGGCTTCCGCTTGAGGGAGATTATCGCTGGATTGGAGAAGAAGCAACGGCCACTCTGCATCGGCCTGCTAATGCCACATCATTTGAAGTAAAGGTAGTCACTTCTCCGGAAGTAGCCAAACAACAGCCGGTCCTCACGGTTTTTTTGAACGGGAATTCGATTGGAACTGCCAGAATCTCTGCGGCAGGCGAACAAACGTTACATTTTGCTGTTCCGTCCATTTCCGAACAAAGCACACCCGTAGTGTTTCGCATGGACCGAACCTGGAAATCGCCAGTGAACCATGTCCAATATGGGCTGGCGATTTCGTCGTTCGGCTTTGTGAATTAAACGTCCAGGTTCTTCACTTCGAGCGCGTTGTCTTCAATGAACTTGCGGCGGCTTTCCACGTCTTCGCCCATCAGCGTGGTGAAGATGATATCGCTTTCCACCAGGTCTTCCAAGCGGACACGGAGCAGCGTCCGCTTTTCCGGGTTCATGGTGGTTTCCGCCAACTGCTCGGCGTTCATTTCCCCTAAGCCCTTGTAGCGCTGCACTGTGATTTCGCGCTTGCCTTCGTTCTTCAAGTAATTCAGCAAGATCGCGCCAGTTGGTAAGCGTTTCGCGGCGATCGCCTTTTACCACCACAAAGTGCGGATCGTTGTGCTTGCCGACCTGCTTCGCCAGCGACCGAAGCTTCTTGTATTCCGGCTGTGCGGCCAATTCCAGGTCGATGCGCGTTCCGCGTTGGTGGAATCGTGGTAAGTCACCCGCCAGGCAGAATGCTCTTCATCAAAGCGCCACTCGGCATCTATACTGGCGCTTGCAACTGATCGAACGACCGGCTGCAGATTTTGCTTGTCTCGGCAAAATCTTCCCGTTTGTCGATATGGAGGGCGCGTGTTGGTCAGAACCTCCACCACACGGCCATCGCGCACTCGGCGTTCGACCTTTAAGGAGATCTGTTCCAGCTCATCCAGGCTCAGCAGGAAATTCCGCAGCTCGCCGCCTTCCAGTTTCTGACGGAATCCCTGCCGGCAGCCGTTTCCAGCGTCAAGCTTCTCCGTCGCGCGGCGCATGATCTCTCGCGTGAACTCCTTTTCATCTTTGATGTATTTTTCGCGTCTTGCCTTTGCTTGCATGCGGTAAAGCGGCGGCTGAGCGATGTACACGTTGTTGTGCGTGATCAGGTCGTTCATGTGCCGGAAGAAGAACGTCAGCAGCAGTGTACGAATATGCGAGCCGTCCACATCCGCATCCGTCATGATGATGATCTTGTGGTAGCGGAGTTTGGGGAGAGCAAAATCGTCCTTGCCGATGCCCGTGCCGAGCGCGGTGATCAGCGTGCGGATTTCCTCATGGCCCAGCATCTTGTCGTAGCGGGCCTTTTCGACGTTGAGGATTTTGCCTTTCAACGGCAGGATCGCCTGGAAACGGCGGTCGCGGCCCTGTTTAGCGGTGCCGCCTGCCGATTCGCCCTCCACCAGGAACATTTCGCACTTTTCCGGGTCGCGCTCCTGGCAATCGGCCAGTTTGCCAGGCAGACCGCCGGAATCGAGAGCGCCTTTACGGCGGGTCAGATCGCGGGCTTTGCGAGCCGCTTCTCGCGCGCGCGAGGCATCGATCGCCTTGCCCACGATCTTGCGCATCACGCCGGGTTTTTTTCGAAGTACTCGCCCAGTTTGTCGTTGACGAACTGCGTCACGATGCCCTGAATATCGCTGTTGAGCTTGCCCTTGGTTTGCCCTTCGAACTGCGGCTGCGGAACTTTCACGCTGATGACCGCGGTTAGACCTTCGCGCACGTCATCGCCGCTCAGATTCTCTTTCACGTCTTTGAACAAGCCGCCCTGCTGGCCGAACGCATTGATGGTACGGGTCAACGCGCTGCGGAAGCCGCTCAGGTGCGTGCCGCCATCCACCGTGTTGATGTTGTTCGCGAAGCTGAAAATTGTTTCGGAATAGGCGTCGTTGTACTGCAGCGCCACTTCCATCGTCGACCTCGCCGCCGTTCGGACCTTTGGCGTTCGCCTTCGAAGTGGATCGGCTTTTCGTGCAGCACGTTCTTGCCCTTGTTGATATGCCGGATGAACTCCGCGATGCCGCCAGCATACAATGAATTCGTGGATCTTGATCGGGTCTTCGCGCTCATCCGTCAGCGTGATCTTCAGGCCCTTGTTCAGAAACGCGAGCTGCCGCAGGCGCTGCGACAAGAGTGTCGAAGTTGAACTTCACCGCGTCCATGATCTTCGGATCGGGATGGAAGGTGATCTTGGTTCCGGTCTTTCGCCGGCTCTTGCCCGCCTGCTTCAGCGGATACTTGGGAACGCCTTGCGAATACTCCTGCGTCCAGGTAAAGCCTTCGCGCCAGATTTCGAGCTTCGAAAGTGTCCGACAGCGCGTTGACGCAGCTTACGCCCACGCCGTGGAGGCCGCCAGAAACTTTGTAGCTGTTGGAATCGAACTTACCGCCCGCATGGAGCTTGGTAAGCACCACCTGGGCCGCGGAAACACCTTCTTCCGCGTGAATTCCCACCGGAATGCCGCGGCCGTTATCGATCACGGTAACGGAGTTATCTATGTGAATGTCTACGTTGATCTTCGGTGCAATGACCCGGCAAGGGATTCGTCGACGGAATTGTCGACAACTTCATAGACCAGGTGATGCAGACCCATTTCGCCCGTGGAGCCGATGTACATGGCCGGACGCAGGCGCACGGCTTCCAGACCTTCCAGCACCTTGATACTGCTGGCGTCATAAACATCCGGGGAGTGGAAACTTCATTGGTATCGACATTAAATCTTTTGCTACGTCAAATTCTCATGGGCATCACGACGTATCGGTACTGGTCGTTTCGCTCCGTCCGCCGAACGGGCTGCAGCTCGCCCGCGCTTTTCTGATCTTTCAATGCAAACACCAGCTGTCCTGCGAGTAGCTCGGAAAAATCCAGCAGATACTGCGCATTGAAGCCGATCTCCAATTCCGGTCCGCTGTATTCGCTGGGAACACTCTCTTCGCTTTCACCCATCTCCACGGAGGAAGAGAACACCTTCACCTCACCCGGAGCGAACTGCACCCGAATCGCGCGCGAACGCTCATCGGCAAACTGGGCGACGCGCTCGATGGCAGAGCGAATTTCCGGCTTGGAAAGCTTGGCAATGTGAGAATTTTCCTTGGGCAGCACGCGTTCGTAATCCGGAAAGTTGCCGGTTAGCTTGCGAGTAATCAGAAGCCGCTCCCCGAACTGGAAGAACAGATGATTGTCGTCGCCGGAAACGGTACAACAGCATCTGCTCCGCTTCATCCGCCAGTTTCACGATCTCACCCATGGCTTTACGGGGAATCAGCGCACGAAAGCTTTGCTGGCCGCGCAGTTTCGGCGTTTCCACATAAGCCAGGCGATGGCCATCTGTCGCCACCATGGTGATGGACTTATCCTTCAGCAGCAGCAGCGCGCCGTTCAAGGTGAACCGCGACTCTTCCATGGAAATGGAGAACATCGTCGGGCTGATCATGGAAGACAGTTGCTTCACTGGAATTTCGCGCAATCGGCGCTGGCATCATCGGCAGTTCCGGGAAACTCTCGCGCGACATGCCGGCGATTTTGGTTTTGGAGCGGCCACAGGTCAGATTCGCCCAGTGGTTCTCCATGAACTTGATGTTCAGTTCCGCATCGGGCAGCAGCCGCACATAATCCAGCAGTTTACGCGCGGGAATCGTGCCCGCTCCTGCTTTTTTGACGCGTGCCGGGCATGAGCATCGGATTCCTAACTCCAGATCCGTAGCGGTCAATGTCAGCCGGTCGCCATTTGCTTCCAACAGGACGTTGGAAAGAATCGGAATCGTGGTTTTCTTCTCGACAACGCCTTGCGAGAGACTCAACTCCCGGACCAAATCTGATTTGCTGACCGTGAATTCCATGTTCTCGCTTCCTGATTCCTCCACTGAAGAATAGATATATTCAAATACAACCCGTCTTGATAGGGCCTGTTGAAATGTGGATGGCTCTCTAAATTATACAAAATTCAGAGACTTTCGTCGAATGAAGGCTGTGCAACAGCCATCCATGAGGAGCGGATAGTTTTTACCTCTGCCCGCTTTGCACCGCTTCTCAACAGCTTATTTTTGCCTGTCTGTTGATAACGGAAGTAACCCGCTTCTTTTCTGCCGATTACAATGTGCAATTTCTTGGGGAAATTTTGGCGGGCGTCAGCAACGCAGCTTTTTCTATCCGTTACATCCAAAATCTGACCTGAAACGATCAACTTGAGGCAAGAAAATCGCCCAAGAGGAAAACTCACACTCCACTACTGCTTCTAGTGACCCAACCTTAGCCCCTAAATACTCCGTGATAGTAGGTCCTGTGGAAATGTGGATTTTGCAGCAACTGTTTTGGGTTCAGAAAATTACGGGGAACAAAGGGTGTGAAAATTTTCGGACTCGGATCCTAAAAATGCGGGTTCAGCCTTGTATTTCATCGGACTGAACAGAACCGCTGAAGTGGGGGTGTTGAAATTGTTCCAAAGATTGTTTGAAATCAATGGGTTATCCTGTGCAATACGCTGTTGATTCCTGGTTTCCGAGTGGAGCTTAGTTTACACACAAAGCCAATAAAAACGCGCATGGGAAAGGCTGGGGCAAAATTTTGCTCTGACCCACTACTACAACCAGACGGAATAAAAAGCTAAAGTACCCCGTCGTGGTAGAGCCTGTGGAAATGTGAATTCCCGTGTAAGTTCCTAAAAAAGCAGAGACTTAGACTTTTTGAACAGTGTTGATGAAGATCGCGCAGAAAGGTAAATCTCGAGCAGAGGGCAATAAACACACACTAAACCGCAGCCGCCGCGCAATCTTGTTGTGGATAAAAGGGTTAAATCTATTGGAGAGAATCAGTTAAGCTGTGCAATTGCCTGTTTAATTCTGGGTCTACCTGACGCAATTGGGCAATTTTTTCGATGGAATGGATCACTGTGGTGTGATGCTTTCCGCCAAAAGCGCGGCCAATCTCGGGCAGGGAAGCTGTGGTTAGCTCTTTCACCAGGTACATAGCCACCTGCCGCGGATACACCACTGCTTTGGTGTTGCTCTTTTCTTTTAGTTGAGACTGCTTAACGCCAAATTTTTCCGCCACAGCCTTCTGGATGGTGTCAATGGTGACCCGGCGGTCCTGCACATGAAGAAGATGCTTCAGGCACTGCTGTGCCATGGGAAGCGTAATGGGAGCGCCTGTCAGTGAAGAATAGGCAACCAGCTTCACCAGCGCCCCTTCCAGCTCTCGGACATTGGATTTTGTGCGAGCGGCGATAAACGTCCTGACATCGTCCGGCAGGCGAACGCCTTCCAGATCCGCCTTTTTGTCCAGGATTGCCATTTTGGTTTCCAGATCTGGCGGCTGGATATCCGCCATCAGGCCCCACTCGAACCGGGACCGCAATCGCTCCACTAGGCCTGGAATTTCTTTTGGAGGAGCATCGCTGGAAATCACAATCTGTTTCTGGTGATCGTGAAGCTCGTTGAACGTGTGAAAAAATTCTTCCTGGGTACGTTCTTTGTTCCCCAGCATCTGAATATCGTCTACCAGCAAAACATCCGCTGAGCGATACCTCTGCCGGAACTGCGCCATGCGTTCCAGGCGAATGCCGGTCACCACTTCATTCGTGAACCGCTCGCTGGAGGTATAAACCACTCGTAGCTTGCTTTGGTACACCAACGCCCGACCAATCGCGTGCATCAGGTGTGTTTTTCCCATTCCCACACCCCCATAGATAAACAGGGGATTGTAGCTCCGAGACGGATTGGTAGCTACGGAACGTGCTGCGGCATGGGCGAACTGGTTGCAAGCTCCCACTACATAGGATTCAAACGTAAATCGGGGGTTCAGATTGCTGAGAGTGGAATCCAGATCCGGCTCTGGCGATTCATCTAGCGCGTTTCCTGTACGGGAAGGGTAATTTTCTCCCTGTACTTCGTACTCTACTTTACGAACCGGTAAATCCAAGGCACGAACACACGCCATGACTTGGTCGCTATACTCGCTCTCAATCCATCCAAGTGTCTGCTGGTCCGGCACCGCCACACGAAGCACAGAGTTCTCCATCTGGAGAAACTTGGTACGGGTTACCCAATTCTGGAAACTTTCCGCGCTTAATAGCGACTCGAGTTTTTGTTTCACCAAATCCCAAGGATTCATCGCGCGATCAACCAGCAAAAAAACACAGCTTTCCCAACTAGACTAAGAGACACCAATTGTTTACAAGTGAGCCAAAACTCCCGGAGAGCAATGAGGCGACAAGAAGCGCAACTTTCACTTACCAGCCGTTCGTGAGGGCAACAGCAATTGAAGTCTAGCACAGTTGTGGAAAAACTAAGCAAGATTATAAACTGATTAGAATCAATCATTTAACGGTATTAATAAATCTGATTGTTTTTCCCGGGAGTGGCTGAAAAATCCCTG
Source organism: Bryobacterales bacterium (assembly GCA_963791675.1). GTDB lineage: Bacteria > Acidobacteriota > Terriglobia > Bryobacterales > Bryobacteraceae > JALYXI01. The sequence continues at coordinate 281,012 of CAWBTD010000015.1, read as the reverse complement.
TTTGACAGTCATGCGGGAAAGTTGGAAAATGGTCTTTTGTCCAGTTGCGGGAGTAACTCAGCTGGTAGAGTGCAACCTTGCCAAGGTTGATGTCGCGGGTTCGAATCCCGTCTCCCGCTCCAATTATTACCCCTCCTTCCTCTTTATCTCCTGATACCTGATATGAATAGTACGGAAGGCAAAATTCACAAGTGCTTGCGGAAGAAGCAATAACCTGGGGCCAGGAACGCTTTGGGAAAAGGTTAGCGATTTCCACCTCTTTCCAGAAAGAAGGCATGGTCGTTTTGGATATGGCCGTGAAAATCATTCCTGGATTGCGCGTACTGACGTTAGACACCGGGCGGCTACCGGAAGAAACGTACCAGATGATCGAAACCGTACGGGAACATTATAGGGTTTCCGTAGAAACCATCTCCCCGGATCGAAGGGAGTTGGAAGAAATGGTGGAAAGCTATGGGCCAAACTTGTTTCGGCAAGAGTATGCAGCCCGCCTGCTTTGCTGCCAGATCCGCAAAGTACGCCCTTTAGCTCGCAAACTAACCGAATTTGACGCGTATTTTGTTGGTCTCCGAAGAACCCAAAGCGAAACGCGTGCATTGCTTCCACAGATAGACGAAACTTCGCATCCCGGTAAAAATTTCTCCCTTAGCGGAGTGGTCTGCAAAGGAAGTAGATGCTTATATACAGGCGCATCAGGTTCCTGTGCATCCCCTGTATGCAGCAGGCTATACCAGCATTGGCTGTGCCCCTTGCACCAGAGCCACCTTGCCCGGAGAAGAGGAAAGAGCAGGGCGGTGGTGGTGGGAACAGGATGCCGCAAAAGAATGCGGCCTCCACTTCACTTCTGATGGCAGGGCAAGGCGTAAAGTGGATGTAATGCTGGAAGAAGTGTTAACTGCCACCCATGTCTGAAGGAGCTACGATTTGGTTCACCGGCCTTTCCGGTTCCGGAAAGAGCACCTTATCCCACATCATTGTGGAACGGCTTCGCGAGGCGGGTCGCAAAGTGGAATTACTAGACGGCGATGTTGTCAGAACTAATTTGTGCCAAGGTCTTGGATTCACCAAGGAAGACCGCGACATCAATGTTCGCCGGATTGGGTTTGTCTGTGAATTACTCTCCCGTAATGGAGTTTTGGCGGTAGTGGCTGCCATTTCCCCGTACCGGGCTGTGCGGGAAGAAGTACGCAGCAAAATCGAAAATTTCGTCGAAATCTATGTGGAATGCCCCATTCCTGTTCTGGCGGAACGGGATGTGAAAGGTCTTTATAAACGTGCCTTGGCAGGCGAAATTCCTCACTTCACTGGAATTTCTGATCCTTACGAGCCACCGGAGCACCCGGACGTATTAATCCGTTCTGATCGCGAACCCTTGGAACAGAGCGTGGAGCGGGTTTGGAGTACCCTGAAAGACCGGAACCTCCTTTGATTGACCTTCACACTCACACCAGCGAATCTGACGGAACGTTTACCCCTGCGGAACTGATTCAGGAAGCACGTCGCATCGGCCTGGAAGCGCTAGCCATTACTGACCACGATACCCTTGCTGGCTACGACGCTGCTGTTCCCTTTGCCATTCAGGAGGGAATGGACTTGGTGTGCGGCATTGAACTTTCCACTAAGTTTCAGGGCCGCTCCGTCCACCTGCTTGGTTACTTTCCGAATCAGCCGCCAAATGAGGAATTTCGCGAATGGCTGCTTGGCATGCAGCGTTCCCGCCATGATCGGAACTTGCGCATGGTGGAACGGTTGCGAGGCCTGGGAGTAGAGATCACTTATGCCGAAGTACAGGCAAGAGGGCGCAGCCTGACAGGGCGTCCGCATTTTGCTCGCGTGCTCTTGGAAAAGGGCTATGTTTCTTCCATGCAGCAGGCATTTGATGAGTATCTGGATGAATCTGCAAAAGGATATGTGGAGCGTCAGGAAGCGGACTTCGGGGATTCTGTGGCACGCATCAGGAAATCAGGTGGCATTCCTTCCACAGCTCATCCCATTCGCTTGAAGCGCCACGAAAAATACTTTTCCCTGGAAAAAACAATCGGCGAAATGGTAGACCTAGGGCTTTTAGCCTTGGAGGTTTACCACAGTGACCATTCCCCAGCCGAAGTAGCTGCTTATCAGAGTCTTGCGTCACACTACCAGCTTGCTATTACCGGTGGCTCTGATTTTCATGGGGCAAACAAGCCCAACATTCATCTTGGTACCGGAATAGACGAAAACCTGCAAGTTCCGCTTCAGTTGCTCACTAAGTTGCGGGAGCTCGCACCCTAGCAGGGAAGCCGTTGACGCTCAACTCCGCGCCCTGCTGTATACTTTGCACCCGCAGCATGGCAATCGCGAAAATTCTCCCCGGTTCCGGAGCCTGATCCACAGAAGTAATTTTCCCTGTTTCCGTACCGTTTGCCGTGATTGTGTCCCCAGGAACCACCGATTCCCCGGTAAGAATTTCCAGGCCCGAAAGGACGCGGTTGACTTGGCCTTGGGACCGGACGCGCTCTACAATTTCCTGGCCCAGATAGCATCCTTTTCGGAAATGCAGTGCTGACGTCAGGCCCGTTTGGTGGGGAAGTGTGGTGCTGGAAATATCCTCACTATAACGCGGCTGGCAGCGCTCCACGCGAACCCGATGAATGTCGGAATCCATGGCAGACACTGCTCCAGCATCAATCAATTGATTGATAAAAACGGCATTTTCTTGTTGAGATAATGCCAATCCAAACAAGCGGAACCCCGGAACGCCAGTAGCACTGATGCGGGCTATGGTCCAATCCCCCCAAGCAGCATGGGATTCCGGATCTTGTGGCACGGTCGCTCCCAACCGTTCCAGCAACGATTGAGCTTCCGGCCCTTCCAGGCCATAGGAAAACGAGGTATCGGTAATATCCTCCACCGTGACGTCGTCCGCGATAATGTAGTGTTCCATATGCGCTGCCAAGGTGCTGCGCGTTTCCGGTTCGGTATCGATCAGGAAAAAGTCTGGGAAGCAAAGCAGATGGGCGTCTGCCACGATTTTCCCCTGGGCTGTCAAAAAGAAAGCGTATGCTCCCTGGCCCGGCGTAAGCTGCTGGATATGGTTTGTGCTTAGGGCATGCAGAAGGCGTGCGCGATCGTCGCCTGTGGCTTGCAAGCGCCCTCGTTTGGAAAGATCTATTAGAGCTGCCCCTTGATGAAGGGCCTGGTAACCGTCACTCACTATACTTAATTATCAGCTATGGTTCACGAGATCCTGCCGGTGGGAATGCTGCGCTGCAATTGTTCCATTTTTGGCGATGAAAGCACAGGAGAAGCCATTGTGATTGACCCTGGCGGCAACTTGGCAGACGTTCAACGCATCTTAAATAAGCACCAGCTTAGGGTGAAGGCGATTGTGATCACTCATGCCCATATCGACCACATTGCGGGAGCCGACCAACTGCGGAAGTCGAGCGGCGCGCCGGTATACATGAACGAAGGCGACCAGGAGTTGAGTGATCGTTTGGACATGCAAGCAGCGTGGCTAGGTGTAGAAACTCCCCCAAATCCTGGCATTGATGTTCCTGCCCGTGAGGGCGATGTCCTGATGGTAGGCAAAGTGCCTTTCCATGTTCTTCATACTCCTGGCCACACGCAGGGAAGCATCAGTTTATGGATTCCTGGGGGAAGGCAAACTGGTAGCAGGCGATACCCTGTTTCGGGAAAGCATTGGACGGACGGATTTGCCCGGCGGAAACGGCAGGCAGATTCTTGCTTCCATCCAAGGGAAATTAATGAGCCTGCCGGAAGAAACAGTGGTGATTCCCGGCCATGGGGAGAACACCACAATTGGTCATGAGAAGGAACATAACCCCTTCCTACTTTACAGAGAGAGCTAAGTACGATTTAGGTACCAATACTGAAAATGTCTGAAAATCCGCTGCTTGGGATTAGTCTCCAGATCCCCTTTGATCGCATTGAAGCCCAGCAAGTACAGCCGGCTGTGGATGAGTTGATTCCGGATGCTTCGCAAAAATTGGAAGCTCTTGCAAATGACTCTGGCCCTCGCACATTTGATAACACCATGCTGGCCTTGGAAAAGACCACAGAACGCCTGGACTATGCCATGAGCGTGGTCCGGCATCTGGAAAGCGTGCGTACCACCCCGGAATTGCGAGAAGCCTACAATGCGGTGGAACCGCAGGTAAGCGAATTCTACTCTCGCATCCCGCTCCATGAAGGAATTTGGAAACAGTTGCAGCGTTACGCTTCTACTTCCGAAGCGGAAGCGCTTACTGGCACCCGTCGGAGATTCCTCACCAAAACGGTGGATAGTTTTCGTCGGCAGGGAGCCGAACTCGATTCTGCTGGTAAAAGTCGTCTAGCGGAAATTGATGTAGAACTGGCAAAACTGACCACCAAATTTTCGGAACATGTTCTGGACTCCACCAATGCGTTTGAACTTTTAATTACGGAAGAAAGCAAATTACAAGGACTCCCCCCTACAGCGATTGCCGCTGCCCGGCAGAGTGCCGCACAAAAGGGACAAGAAGGGTGGCGTTTCACGCTCCAGGCCCCCAGCTACACCCCCGTGATGACTTACCTGGACGACCGCTCTATCCGCGAACAGGTCTATCGCGCTCACAGTACGCGAGCCACTGCTCCGAACCTGGATAATCGCCCGATTGTGGTTCAGATTCTTCAGCTTCGCCAGGAAAAAGCGGTCTTATTAGGTTTCCGAAACTTTGCTGATTTTGTTTTGTATGACCGTATGGCCCATACCGGAGAGCATGCGCTTCGGTTCTTGACGGATTTGGAGCAAAAAACGCGTCCTCATTCTGAGCGGGAAAACCAGGAACTGACTGAGTTTGCGGGAACGGAACTGGAGCCGTGGGATGTAGGCTATTTCGCGGAAAAGCAGCGGAAAGCGCTCTATGACTTCGACGAAGAAGAACTGCGCCCGTATTTCTCCACAGAACGTGTAGTGTCTGGAATGTTCCAGATTGTAGAACGCTTATATGGAATTCAGGTAAAGGAAAAGACCGGCGTCCCGGTTGGGATCCCGCTGTGAAGTGCTACGAAATTTTCGATGAAGTCGGCACCTTTCTGGGAAGCTTTTATGCAGACTGGTACCCGCGTGAAGACAAGCGGGGTGGAGCCTGGATGGACGCCTTTATCACCGGCGTGGATGCTCCGGCATCGCTCGAGCCGCATGTAGGAACGATTTGCGGCAATATGACCGCGCCTGTTGGGGAAGCCTGCGCTGTTGACCCATCGTGAAGTGGAAACTATCTTTCACGAATTCGGCCATCTGCTTCATCACTGCCTTAGCCGCGTAGAAATCCGCAGCTTGGCCGGACGCCAATGTCGCTTGGGACTTTGTGGAGCTACCCTCGCAAATCATGGAGAACTGGTGCTGGGAGCGCGAAGCCCTGGATCTGTTTGCCCGCCATTACCAGACAGGCGCAGCCGATCCCGGAAGAACTGTTTCGAAAGATGAAGCGGGCCAGAAACTTCCGCGGCGCCAACAACCAGATGCGGCAACTTGGCTTTGGGATTGTGGACCTTTCCCTCTATATCCTGTACTCCCCGGAGCAAGGATGGCAACGTCATGGACTATTCCCGAAACATTGTGCAGAAGTTCTCTGCGGCTCCGCTTCCGGCTGACCACGCCCTGATTGCCGGATTTACGCATTTGTTTGGCAGCCCGGTGGGCTATGGGGCAGGGTATTACAGCTATAAATGGGCGGAAGTGCTGGATGCCGATGCCTTTACTAAGTTTAAGCAGGCTGGAATTTTTAATCGTGAGGTTGGCTCCCAGTTTCGTGAGCATGTGCTTTCCAAAGGAAACAGCGAAGACGCGGCAGAGCTATACCGTCGCTTTATGGGCCGCAATCCTGATCCGGAAGCATTGCTGCAACGCGCCGGTTTAGTAGCTTAACTTGTTATTCTGGGCAAGCATGTTTTTGAAAATCCTTGCTCACCCCGTTTTCGTAAACCTGAATTTTCATATGCCCATGATCGTGGATTTGTCTCATCCGCTGATTATGCTGCAGGGAGAGAACGGGTCCGGAAAGTCCACTCTTCTCCATTCCATCTGGTACGCCTTACGCGGCGACAAAGTGGATGGATATGTTTATCGCCTGGAGCAGCAAGCGCAGCCTCCCGTGGAGAACACTTTCCTCTTTGATGCAGAGCAGCACAATCCCCGGATGCAGTTGGATTTTTTCAAAGATCAACCGCAAATGCTGGAGTTTTTGCAGTCTGCCAGCCACGGGCAAGTCATGCTTTCTATGTTTCGGGAGAATTTTCCTCAGATGCCGGAAGGCACATGCCTCCTGCTGGATGAACCGGAAATGGCCCTTTCCACTTCCAATCAGCGGCGTATCTTGAAAATGCTTTTGGAGTTGGTGGATCAAAAAAAGTTCCGCATCATCTGCGCCACTCATTCTCCCGTGCTGATTGAAGCCAAGGAAACTTACGTTATCAATCTGGATAACCACACGAACAAGAACATACTAAGCGAGGACTTGGGGCAAGAAGGCGCAAGTACGATTCAGTAAAGCTTATTTACTGAATGTGAAATGGACGAACATCTCGCTTGCAACTGCTTTATCTCCAATACGAGCCGGCTCGAAATCCCAATGCGTGGTGGCATGAATCGTGGATTCTGCCAAACCAGGAGTGACGGAACGGGAAATCATTTCTGCTTCAGAAACCTTTCCCTCTTTTGTGATCCGGATTCGTAAATCTACTGGAATGCGGTTTGGAAGAGCCGGGAGTTCTTCTGGCGATACGGAAAGAGTATCCAGGTGAATCGGCTGAGCAGGAATAAAATCGTCTCCTTCCTTGAAACGGCTCTTTTGCAGCTTGGAGAGCAAGGGAATATGATGCACCGTTCTACGGAATAAGGAGGCGCGAATAGGCTCCAGCCAAATAGAGGGCCGGATCGGAAGCTTAGTAGCAGGACTGAAAGCAACGGAAAATTCTCGTGAGGGCTCCTCTCGAACAGTTGGCATGGGAGTTGTAATGGAAGGACGAGAAGGGGCCGATTCTAAGCGAGAAAAGGTAGCGGCTTCAGTAGGTTTAGAGGAAACAGGCGAAGAATTTTTGGATTTTTGTTGCTGTTGCTTTGCCGGAATCCGAACATAAACGGTTTCAGGTTCTGCGGGAACAGCTTTGGAAGCCGGAGATGGAAGAACTGGCGTTGGTGCTGGAACTGCGTCTTCTTTCACGGAAGCAGACGGGGAAAGCGGATTTTCCACTTTATGCCTCGCTACCTGTGGAAGTTTGCGTGATGAGGAAAGTTCTTTAAGGTGGTGAGAACGTGTCCACAACCCAGTCGCGAGAAACACACTCCCTGGAACAAACAAAGCAGCCGCTAAACACGCTGTAAGGGTAGTGAAGGTGCGTTTTCGGTTAGTGGAAAAAACTATAGCTTTCTCCGGAACTGCTTGTTGAGCCGGTGTTTCCCTTGTTTCTTCCTCTCCTGTGAAACAGGATGACCTTCCGTGAGAAGCAAATTGCTGTCAAAGGGAAATGGCAGGTAAGAGCGATGCCGATCCATTTCTCCGTTTTCCCAAAAGAACAATCCCGCTACAGGAGAGCCTTCCTGAGACGGGCGAACCACAAGAGTCACTTGCCAAGGTTCAGAGAAATACTGCTTCAACAAAGCATGATCGCTTTGGTCCAGATAAAGGCCAGAACGGGTATGGCTGCGAAAAAAGCCGACTGGTAACTTCTGATCGCGGGTTTTCTTACCGAGTTTTTCTAAACGATCACCAAGTTTGGTACGATCTGTGGCCGAGAGTTCGTAAGAAGCGCCCCGCCGATGTTCGCAGGGCAGCAGTTCGAAGTCACTGACTGTGATGGTATGGTCGTCGCGTTTGCTTCCCAGCAAAATACCGCCAATCTCCCGCCCACGAGGTATTTCCGTAGGCTCCGGTATGCTCGCGCTTTGTTGTACAACTGCTTTCAACCGGTCAATCAGAGAAAGAGATAGTTCAACCGCTACAGGGCTGCCCTTTACTTCCCAGCGGTAAAAGGAAGACTCTGCCATATATGCAGAAAGTAAGCAATTTAGGAGCCTTTTTGGTGGGCACGAGCAGATTCGAACTGCTGACCTGCCGCTTAGGAGGCGGCTGCTCTATCCATCTGAGCTACGTGCCCTCAGGTCCATCATAAGTCGAGCCGATATCCCGCCGGTAGTGCATTCCGCGAAAGTGAATCTGGCTGGCAGCTTGGTAGGCCTGTTTAGCGGCATCCTTGACATTATTTCCGCTTGCTGTTACCCCGAGCACCCGGCCTCCTCCGGTAACGCAGCGTTCCCCTTCCATCCGGGTGCCTGCATGAAAAACAGTGGCTCCTCCTTTTTCCGCTTCAGCGATGCCGCTAATGGGATCGCCTGTAGTCACAGAGCCAGGGTAGCCCTCTGCCGTGAGCACTACGCACAAAGAAGCGCCATCTTTCCAATCCAGCGTTACGCGGTCCAACTTCCCGGTTGCCGCACTGTGTAGCAGTCCGGCGAGATCGGTTTTTAAGTGAAAAAGGATAGCCTGTGTTTCCGGGTCTCCTAGCCGGACATTGAACTCCAAAATCTTCGGCCCTTGCGGCGTCAGAATCAGTCCGGCATAAAGAAATCCAGTAAAACCTGTAGCAGCAACTGTAGGAAGAATAATACGGGATAGAATTTCTTGGCTTGTGCTTTCTGTCAGAAGCCCGGCATCGCAAAAAGCTCCCATACCGCCGGTATTCGGGCCTTGCTCTCCCTCCAGCACCTTTTTGTGGTCACGGGAAGGAAGCAGAGAAACTACGTTGTTTCCATCGCTCAACACAATGAAGCTAAGCTCCGGCCCTTGTAGGAACTCCTCAATGACTAAACTTGGCCCTAGTTGTTGGACTGCTGCTTCTGCGTCTTGTTTATTTTGGGCAATAATCACGCCTTTACCACCTGCTAACCCGTCCGCTTTTATCACCACAGGAAAAGAAAAGCGGGAAAGCGCGCGAAGTCCTTCTTCCGTGTTGTCCACGGAAACAAATGTGGCTGTAGGGATTTGATGATCGGCAAAGAACTGCTTCGCAAATACCTTGCTTCCTTCCAGGCGAGCGCATTCCGCAGTCGGGCCAACAATCAGCCTGCCAGCGGCACGAAAAAGGTCGACTACACCTGCCACCAAAGGGACTTCCGGCCCAATCACGGTGAAATCAGCATGGGATGATTCCGCTGCTGCCAGTATGCTTTTCGGCGTGAAGTCTGTTCCGGGTAAACACTGCGCTACCTGAGCAATACCCGGATTCCCAGGAAATGCATAAACTTTGACGGAATTATTTCGGGCAAGACTCCAGGCTAAAGCGTGTTCCCGACCCCCACTCCCTACTACCAGCACGTTCATAAGTTGTTTATACCCAACGCTACAATAGGAATAAATGCAACACAAATATGACGTAGTAGTGGTCGGCGCTGGACATGCCGGCTGCGAAGCCGCTTCTGCCTGTGCGCGGCTTGGCTTGAAAACCGCTCTCGTCACCATGAATTCCGATTTAATTGCCCAAATGTCCTGCAATCCGGCAATTGGTGGAATTGCCAAGGGCCATTTGGTCCGGGAAATTGACGCGCTTGGTGGCCTAATGGGCCAAGTGGCAGATGCCTCCGGAATTCAATTTCGTTTGTTGAATACCAGCCGTGGCCCCGCTGTATGGTCTCCGCGCGCTCAATGCGATAAGAAGCTGTATCGCCAGAATATGAAGGCAGTGCTGGAGCAGGAGCCGAATATCCTGATCAAACAGGCGGAAGTAGCGAGCCTGCTCATAAGAAATGGTCGTGCTATAGGAATTCACTGCCGTGATGGCCGTGAATTCTTAGCAGAAGCGGTGATCGTAACTACCGGCACATTTTTGAATGGATTGGCGCATATTGGGGAGGAACGATACCGTTGTGGGCGGAGCGGGGAAGCTGCCTCCCAAGCTCTGGGGGAGGAGTTTCGTTCTGTGGGGCTGCAGTGGAAGCGCCTGAAAACAGGTACGCCGCCCCGGCTGGATGGAAGAACCATAGACTGGTCGCAATTTGAGAAGCAGTGGGGAGATCCCGAACCAACTCCGTTTTCTTTTCTCACCGAAAAACTGCCGCAAGCTCAAATCGCGTGTCATTTGGGCTATACCACCGAACAGACAAAAACCGTTGTTCACAACAGCATTGCGCGTTCGCCTCTTTACAGCGGACAGATTGAAGGCATTGGGCCTCGCTACTGTCCGTCTATTGAAGACAAGTTTGTTAAGTTCCCGGATAAGCAGCGGCACCAGATTTTTCTGGAACCTGAAGGTCTGGACACTAACGAGGTGTACGTAAACGGCATGTCTACCAGCATGCCGCTCGACGTGCAGACTGCCATGGTGGCCTCTATTCCGGCTTAGAACATGCGGAAATGGTTCGCCCCGGTTATGCGATTGAATATGATGCCGTGGATGCGCGGGAACTGGACCATAAATTAGAAGTGAAAAAAATTCCGGGCCTTTATCTGGCGGGACAAATCAACGGAACATCCGGGTACGAAGAAGCTGCCTGTCAGGGTCTGATTGCAGGATTGAATGCTGCATGCCAGATCAAAGGAATGGAGCCAGTGGTGATTCCGACGCTCAGAAGGGTATGCGGGGATTCTGATTGACGACCTTATCACCAAAGGAGCAGACGAGCCGTACCGGATGTTTACCTCGCGTGCTGAGTTTCGTCTCCATCTTCGGATTGACAATGCGGATGAGCGCTTAACTCCTGTAGGAAGAAGAGTCGGTCTGGTGCGTGACAACCGATGGGAACTCTTTCAACAGAAACAGGAACAAAAGGCAGCATTACGGAAAGCCTTAGCCTCAACTCAATATGGGACCTGGATCAAGCGCCCAGAGTCTTCTCTGTCTGCGGAAGAGTGCTCCTCCTGGCTGGCTTCTGTGATGCAAGGCAGTCCTCTTCGCGGTGTACTAACCACCGTAGAAACAGAATTTAAGTACGAAGGCTACATCGCCCAGCAAAACCGGCAAGTAGAAAAACTACGGGACTCCGAACGGCGTCCTATTCCTGCTTCGTTCCGGTACAACGAAGTTCCAGGCTTATCACGGGAAGTTGGGGAAACGTCTGGCCCATGTGCAACCCACTACGTTGGGGCAGGCGGCTCGCATTCCCGGTGTTACCCCAGCAGCAGTTGCCATTTTGGACGTTTACCTCCGCCTCCAAGGCAGACGAGAATGTTTCACGTGAAACATTTTGTTATTCTGAACAGCATTGAGCAGGATTATTTCCGTTGCAAATCAAAAGGGTGGGGTAGGCAAAACCACCACTGCTATCAACCTAGCCGCTTCTTTAGCTGCCAATGATCTTTCTGTATTACTAATCGACGCCGATCCCCAAGGCAATGCCACTACAGGATTAGGAATTGCCAAAGTTCCGGACCAGTCCACCCTATACGATATTCTTCTGGGTGACCGGCAGCTAGTAGACGCGATTCTGAAAACAGAGTTTGACGGGTTAGACATTGTTCCTGCGGATAAAAATCTTGTTGGCGCGAATGTGGAGCTAGTCAATCTCAAAAATCGGGAGACTTTGCTTCGTGCCCATTTGAAAGAAATTCGAAGCAAATATCGGTTCATTATCATTGACTGCCCACCAGCGCTAGATCTGTTAACTTTGAACGCCTTGCTTGCTTCAGACTCCGTGCTTGTGCCTATCCAATGTGAGTTTTTCGCATTAGAAGGCGTTTCCGGTCTCATGGACACACTTGATCGAATCAAAGACTCTTTCCATCACAAACTGGAACTGGAAGGCGTGTTGCTGACCATGTACGATGACCGGACAAACCTCACCCGCCAAGTTGCCGCAGATTTGCGGGAGTTTTTCGGCAAAGATGTGTTTCGCGCCATCATCCCCCGCAGCATTCGTTTAGCAGAAGCTCCGAGCCATGGAAAGCCGATCATTACTTACGACGTTCGCTCCAAAGCGGCGGAAAGCTACATTCAGTTGGCAAAGGAGGTAATGGCACATGAACAAAAAGCCAGCGCTCGGTAAAGGGCTAAATTCTCTTCTGCCACAACGTCCTCCTCAGCAGGACTCGCTTCCGCTCCCTGTCACAGAGTTGGAAGTCGAGATGATTCGGCCTAATCCCCACCAACCCCGTCGGGAGTTCCGAGACCAGCAACTCGAGGAATTAGCCTCTTCCATCCGTGCGGATGGGGTAATCCAGCCTCTTGTGATAAGACGAGTAGAAGACGGATACGAATTAGTTGCAGGGGAACGGCGACTGCGTGCCGCGAAGCTTGCCGGACTAGAGAAGGTTCCGGTTGTTGTAAGAGAGATTCAGGACGATCGCCTGCTGGAAGTAGCGCTGATTGAAAATATCCAGCGGGAAGACCTGAACCCTATCGAATTGGCCTCTGCATTTGAACGAATGTCCTCTGAAGTTGGCCTAAACCATGAGGAAATTGGTTTTCGAACAGGGAAAGACCGCGCCACCATTACCAACACGATCCGCCTTTTGCAGCTTCCGGAAAAATTACAGCAATTGCTGGCAGACCGAAAGCTCTCTCCTGGGCACGCTCGCGCATTGCTGAAGCTCCCTTCGGAAAAGGAACAGTCTGAATTAGCGGATCAAGCGATTCGAGACGGCTGGACGGTCCGGCAGATGGAAGAATACACTCAGCAAGTGCCTGGGGCTGCTCGAAAAAAGCGTGCTGGCAGCAGTGAACCGAACCCTCCGCTAGATCCCAATGTCCGTGCTGCTATTCAAGAGATGGAAAGAGCGCTTGGCACTCGTGTACGCATCTTTGACGGTGGAAAAGGCAAGGGCACGATTGAAATTGAGTTCTACTCGCCCGAAGATCTGGACCGCCTTTATACTCTGATTTCCCAAAGCTAGTTGATCTCTACCCGATGCTGTCCTTTGGGCAACAGCAATGTTTTGCCTGCCAGCACAGGAAAAGTTTTCTGACCATCCACAATCACTGCGGTTGGTGGCGTATTTAAAGTAGCCAGAGCACGGCTACTACTTTGGTAGGCAATCACTAGAGTATTTCCGGAACACGAAGCACTTTGCAGCGTGCCGTTGAAAGCCAAGAGTCTTGTCGGAGCTATCTCCGTAGTGGGTTCCACTTCATGCGGGCCAGCAGGTAACCAGATGATCTGGCCATCACCAACCGGCCATAAACGCCCGTCCACCTTTGCTCCGCCTTTCCAACGCACTCCTACACCATAGGGCGATTGAAGGGAAAGCTTACCGTTAGTGAAATTCACATCACTATAAGTGGCAGCAGCTGCAGAAAGAAGCGGTAAATCTACGCGAGCCAGCGAATTCTCAAAATACAACGCAACGCGCGCAAAGGCAGAAGAAGCTAAATGAACTAGTTGAAATAGTTCCAAGCCGGTTTGCTGCTTGGTGGGATACACATCCTGGTAACGGTCCACGATGTTGATATCAATCGCCAATTGAGGCGAGGCTGGATATTTCGCAGCTAATTCCGGGTAGCGCTTTGGTCCTAAATGCCAGATGGTCGCCGGATCTTCAATTAAAAAAGTAAAATCATGAGCTTTCAGCAACGGCAGGACTTGAGTCGTATCGGCACCAATGGCATCGCGCATACCAGTATCGAAACGATCATCTACATGCGTCAGAACCAAATCCAGGTAAGGCTTTGTTTTACGATACGATTCAGCTTCATTTAACCATTCCGTTTGTAGTTTTCGTGCCAGTCCAGCCCTGTATTCTAAAAACCGACGTAAGGAAGCAGCATCAGTCCGGGTTGACCATAATTCCACAGGATCGAATCCGTTTGCGGTCTGCCGAAAAGCGGCTCGAATGGTGTCATTCATTGGTGTGAACCGTGCCGGATTTGCTGCTCCTTCCAGGGATTCGTAATAAAGCTCGGCAAAGTTCATGCCATCCCAGTCAAAGCGTTGCATCAACTGCTGCAAACCTGCCCGGACAGCCTGAGCGCATTCCGGATCAGCAAGATTCATCAGTTTTCGCCAATCGAGCTGTGCATCTTGTAGAACTGCTGTTTTTTCTCGCCACTGGGGATGATCAGCCCAGAACTTCTCGCTCACATGGGGAAGTTCCAGCCAGGCATAAACCAAAATTCCTTCTTGGTGGCAAGCTTCAATCAGGCGTTGGAGATAGGCATTTTGCTCGGGATCATTGTCGAAAAAGTGCCACGCCGCCACCTGAAGAGCACTGATTCCGGTGGCATGCCATTGGCGGGCAAAATACTGGAGATCCACGCGATTCCGGTAAGATCCGTCGAAAAAAGCCCATGTGCGATTTCCGCGAAATGGCGGATCAAAACCGAGATCTTTCATTGCTTGGGGCAAATAGGGAAATCGCTCAAAGCCTTGTTTGCCGGGATTCATTGCGAGCCATAAGACAGCTCCTTTGCCCTGCCGAAATCCGGCCATCACAGGAGTTTCGCTCCATCGGTCTTTGGAAAAAATATGCGCGGAAGAAGGCAATTGTGTTCGCCGGATTTCCAAAGCTTTTTCTAAAATGAGCGGCAATTGCGGACGGCGGTTGTCGGCTAAAGCCGTAAGTCGTGTGGTTTCAGATTGGCCAATAAAGCCAAAACTCCGCGCCAAGGCAGATTCGCCTTCCAGCACAAGAAAAGCGCCCTCTTCTACTCTTTTTTGCCACTCTGGAGAAGCGTTGGCTCCGTTTCGCGCTACAAACACCGAAGCGGTGCTTTCTGCCGACGGATAAAGGCCAACGCTGGTCAGGATTTGCGGCCAGGAGCCGGCATCCGGGGACAATACGGTGAAACCACCCGGCTGCGCAAAAACAGGAAGAACGAAAAGAAGGCTAATGAGAAATCGCATACCAGAACCCCGCACGAACATCGGTGAAATTGGGTCGCCGGGGATTGCCGGCGTTGACTAAATAAACTCCTCGAAGGCAGCTAACGGAAAACAAGAGAGCATTGGGCATACCCGGAATGTGAAAACGAATGCCCGGCCCGGCTTCGGCGTAGTTCGCCCAATACTGCCGCTTGGTATCCACGGTGAAATTAGTGTGAAACAGAAATTGCACGGGTCGACGTGTATACCCAAAACGGGTTTGGGAGTACGTGAGCATGTCATTTTGAAAGCGGCTTACAAACACTTCATCGGCATTGGTTTCCGCGAAAAATCCCGGTTTTTCGGAAAGGAGAGAGGTTCCCCATCCTCGCGCCCATGCTAAACCGCCACGATAGTCAGGAAGCATTTCTTTCTTCACATAGCTGATTGCCTTTCCTGCTTCTGCCCAGGCAGTGATGTGGTGCCATTCCGTGCGTGCTCCTATGGCTGCTACAAAGGACTTTTCCGAGAGCGAAGCAGGAGTTGGGCCTGTATCGCCAATCATGCGGAGGGAAACGTAGGGATGAAACGGCAGGCGCGATGTGTTCCATTCCGTCTTGATCTGCCCATATGCAAACGCATCATGCCAACGGCTGGAATAGAACGGAAATAGCCAAACTGTGGTTTGAAAAGGAGCTAAGGAAGGCCGGAGAGCGTTGTAAGCAGTTTTCGCTTGTTTGGCGACCGCTGTATCACTGCTATGACGAGCCTGATCGAACCACTGGAGAGCACTCCGGTCATCATGGAGCATGTTGTAGGTCCAGCCAAGCTTCAGCATGATGTCAGGGTTTGCCGAATCTGCTTCCTGGGCAATTTTGAAATAACGGAGAGCGTCCTTCAGGTATCCCGCTTTGAAGCTCCGGTCGGCCATGATGTAGGGGTTGGCCTCCGACTCATGTTCTGCTGTTTGCAATTCAGGAGGAAGCTGTAAAGCGGTTCTGACTTTTTCTGATAGCTCATGGTCGTTTCCCGCCAAAACTAGTTTTAAAAGGGGCATGGCACGTACAGAATCTTTACGGCCCAGATAAAGAAACCCGAGTTGTGCGGCAGAAAGTAAATCGTTGGGATGAGCAGCCAAAAGAACAGCAAATTCCTGCTCAGCTTTGTCCTTTTCGCCCATGCTGAGCAGCAGGTAAGCCAATTCGCGTTGTAGCTCGGCATTTTGCGGGTCCAAGGCTAAAGCATTTCGAAATTCATAAACATAGGGATACCGGCCCGGCAGAAGCTCACGCGCTTGCTCCGCCGCACGAGGTTCGCCGCCTCGGGAAGCAGCTAGAAGAGAGGCATTTGCTTGCTCCGTCTGATGAAGTTTTTGCTGTACGCGTCCCAAATCCAGCAATACGGACTTCCTTGCTGGCAACATCTTCCAGGCAGCTAAATAATGGGCAGAAGCAAGTTCCAGTTCGTCGCGCTGCTCCGCCAGCTGCCCTAGTTCAAAATGGGCGCTAAATGTTTCTGGAGCAGAAGTTAATGCAGCTTTCCAACGGGCAATGCCGTCTGCTAATGGTCCATCAATGTTTTGAAAAGCTTGCTCTGCCGTAGTGTTTCCTTGATGACGAAGACGATCAAAGATGCGGCGGGCGGTTGCTTTACGAGTGAGTGCATTTTCTCCGCCTTCTACGCCGCTGGATTCAAAGCTGAGAAACGCATATTCCAGCGTGGATTGTGTATCAGCCCCATCAAGCTCCATGGCAAGACGAAAATGCTCGCGGGCTTGCTCGTTTTCCCCTATTTTGAGGAGGGTGTAAGCGAGATCTTTATGAGTTGCGGCTTTGCCGGGATTGTGGCGCAATGCAGTTTCGAATCCCGCAATCGCGATTTCATAGGATTGTGTTCGAAGCGCCTCGTAAGCTCCTGAAAGAGCTTGGTAATCAGGCGGAGGAGCTTGCGCGAGAAAAAGGCAGAGGAGCGCGGCATGCATGTTGTGACTTCAGTCAAAAAGTGCGAAAAGGAACAAATTTTCTCTTCCGGAAGGCGGGGCAAGTTTGAGTACCATATTAGGATGGCCAAAGCCCTAGTACTTTTCGTCTAATTACTTTTAGAAACGCGAATGAAAAAAGCTAATGCAATCGTGATCACCACGATCAACCCGCCTACTGAGGCAGTTCGAAAAATTGCCAGCACTTGTCAGGACTGGACTTTTCTGGTGGTAGGCGATAAGAAAACACCTCAGGATTGGTCATATCCCGGTGTTCGATTTCTTTCTGCCGCCGAGCAGATCGAAACTGGGGGAGCTTTTGCGTCAGAGTGTCCCTTCAATCACTACGCTCGAAAGAATGCTGGATATCTCTGGGCTGTTCAGAATGGAGCAGAGATCATTGCGGAAACAGACGATGACAACATTCCCTATGACACGTTTCTGCAGGACGTAAATCGGGAAGTAACGGGAAAGCCGGTTCTGAAGAGCGGTTGGGAAAACGTATATACCCACTTCACAGACGACAAAATTTGGCCGCGTGGATTTCCGCTGGAATTGATTACCGAAAGCCTGAAGCACCGCTCACCTTTGGGGGAAGAAACGAAAACCGATTGCCCGGTGCAGCAGTTTCTGGCCGATGGCGACCCAGACGTAGATGCGGTATACCGTTTAACCATTGAGGCGGAAACCAAATTCAAGCCGAATACGGTTACTTTGTCTCCGGGAACTTTCTGTCCGTTTAATTCCCAGAACACCATTTTTTGGCAGGAAGCTTTTCCGCTTTTGTACTTGCCCGCCTATGTGAGTTTTCGGATGACGGACATCTGGCGCTCTTTTGTGGCGGAGGTTTGTTTATACGCGATGGGCAAGAGTATGGCGTTTCGAGATGCCACCGTATTTCAGGAACGCAACCAGCACTCCCTGATTCGCGACTTTCGGGATGAAGTACCGGGTTATCTTCATAATGTCCGAATCGTGGAAATTTTGACGGGCTTATCGCTCTCCAGCCATCCGGACAACACTGCTGAAAACGTGTGGAAGTGCTATGACGCGCTAGTACGGGCGGAAATTGTGCCACAAAAAGAAATGCCGTTATTGGAGCTTTGGCTTCAGGCCCTTGCTGCCTCAATAGGAGTTGGAACTACGACTTGAAACATGCATTCATCACAGGGGCTGCCGGGTTTGTCGGCAGTTCACTGTGTGATGCGCTGCTGCTACGCGGCTATCAGGTGACAGGCTGGGATAATCTCTCTACCGGCCGAAAAGAATTTCTAGCGGGGGCGCAGCAGCACTCCCGGTTTCGGTTTGTGGAAGGGGATAATCTTGACCTCTCATCGCTCACGCAAGCCATGGCGGGGGCAGACATGGTATTCCACTTGGCAGCGAATGCTGATGTCCGGTTTGGGCTGGAACACCCTTCCAAGGACTTTGAACAAAATACCAAAGCTACTTTTCACGTATTAGAAGCAATGCGTGCCAACGATGTCCGCTGCATTGCCTTTTCTTCCACGGGATCGGTATATGGAGAAGCAGCGGTGATTCCTACGCCGGAAGACGCTGCGTTTCCGATTCAGACTTCTCTGTATGGCGCGTCAAAGGTAGCTGGGGAATCACTGATTCAGGCGTATTGCGAAGGATATGGCTTCGAAGGCTATATCTTTCGGTTTGTTTCCCTGATGGGGCCGCGCTACACGCATGGGCACGTGATTGATTTTTATCGCCAGCTTTTGGAGCATCCGAAACAACTCACTGTTCTGGGGGACGGCACACAAAGGAAGTCTTATCTCCACATCAGTGATTGCTTGCGTGCCATTTTGACAGCCGTAGAAGCAGAAACTGCGGCGCGTGCCAAGCACCGCGTAGAAATATACAACCTAGGCACAGACGAGTTCTGTCAGGTACGGGATTCTGTTCGGTGGATCGGCGAAGCTCTCCAATTAAATCCGGAAATTCAGTATGGAAGCGGAAATCGCGGCTGGGTAGGAGATAACCCATTTATCTTTTTAGAAACCAAAAAGATCCGCGCTACTGGCTGGACTCCGCAACACTCTATTCGTGACAGCATTGTAGATACCGTCAAGTGGTTGGGAGACAACCCGCAGGTGCTATGCCACCACTAAACGTTACAGTGGCTGGCTTGTGGCATCTGGGATGTGTCACCAGCGCGTGTTGTGCGCGTCTTTTTCAGGTGGTGGGGCTTGAGGAAGATCAGATAACGGTAGAACAGTTACAAGCCGGAAAAGCGCCTTTATACGAGCCGGGCTTGGATGAGCTTCTGCAAGCAGGCGTTCAAGGTGGAAGACTCCGCTTTACTTCTGACAACGCCGAAGCGTGCGCCGCTGCGGATGTTCTCTGGATTACCTATGACACGCCAGTAAATAACGACGACGAAGCAGATGTGGAGTTTGTGCTGCAACGAATTCGGCGCTGTATACCGTATCTGCCAGCTCAAGCCACAGTTTTGATCTCCTCTCAGCTACCGGTGGGAACATGCCGAAAACTGGAGCAGGAATATCCTGCCCTCCGGTTTGCGTATTCTCCGGAAAATCTGCAGTTGGGAAAAGCAATCGCAGCATTTGAAGCAGCAGAGCGAACTGTGGTAGGCACGCGCAACGAGGCTCCCCATGTGGTTTTAGAACAACTGCTTTCTCCTTTTACCAAACGCATTCTTTGGATGAGGACCGAATCGGCAGAAATGGTAAAGCACGGCTTGAACGCCTTTTTAGCCCTTTCCGTCACATTCATCAACGAGTTGGCAGGTATTTGCGAAAAAGTGGGAGCGGACGCAGCACAGCTTTCCGCAGGCTTGAAAAGTGATGTGCGGATTGGCCCCAAAGCATACCTTTCCGCTGGTGGTGCTTTCGCGGGCGGCACGCTAGCGCGTGACGTAGTGAGCCTGATGGACGTGGCACAGGCGAAAGGGGAACGGCTGGAGTTAATTCCGGCCATCAAGCGCAGTAATGACCGGCATCGTGGCTGGGCCTTTCGGCGGCTTTCGGAACGGCTTGGCTCGTTAAAAGGGCGCAGAATCTCTCTTCTGGGTTTGGCGTATAAACCGGGAACTAACACCTTGCGACGGAGCCTAGCTTTGGAGTTATCAAACTCTATCTGTACCGCTGGAGGACTGGTTTGTGCGTTTGATCCGTTGATCCGGCAAGTGCCGGATGGGGTGCTCACACTCGCTGGAAGTGTGGAGGAAGCAGCGGCAAACTCGGATGCTCTGGTGATTTGTACGGAGTGGCCTGAATTTCGGTCTCTTGCTTGGAAAGAGATTCTTTCCTGCATGAGAAATCCATTGGTGCTGGACGCAAACCGGTTTTTGGAAAAGGAAATCAGTACTGGGGAAAACGTGGAATATCTATCCGTGGGGCGAGCATGAAACTGAAAGGCCGTCGCGCCCTGATCACAGGGGCGAGCCAAGGGCTAGGGAAAGAGATTGCGCGGCAATTTCTGGCAGAAGGAGCAAGCGTGGCTCTCTGTGCCCGCGACGGAGAACTGCTGGCGCAAACCAGTGCCGAATTGGCAAAGGATGGGGGAAAAGTAGTCGCAAAGCACTGTGACGTGTCTTCTCCGGCGGAAGTGAACGAGTTGGTTGCGTTTGCGGAGCGCGAGCTAGGTTCGCTCGACATTTTGGTCAACAACGCTGGGGTGTATGGTCCGAAAGGTCCGAGTGAAGAGGTGGACTGGCAGGAATGGACTCGCACGGTGGAGATCAATCTCTATGGCGTTCTGCTGCCATGTCGCGCCTTGATTCCTCGGTTTAAGGCAAGAAAAGGAAGCAAAATCGTGATCCTGTCCGGCGGTGGCGCAACCGGGCCATTGCCAATGATTAGTGCCTACGCTGCTTCCAAAGCCGCTGTGGTGCGCTTGATGGAAACGTTAGCGGAGGAACTGCGGGAATACGGCGTGGATGTGAATGCCGTAGCGCCGGGAGCTTTGAACACACGGCTGCTGGAAGAAACGTTGCAAGCCGGACCGGAAAAGGTTGGCGCTGATTTTTACGCTCGTGCCCGGAAGCAAAAAGAAAGCGGAGGCGTGCCACTGGAAAAGGGGGCGAAGCTATGCGTTTATCTGGCTTCAGAGGCCAGCAACGGCATTACCGGCAAGCTGATCAGCGCCCAATGGGACCCTTGGGAAACGCTGCATGAACGGCAGGCGGACCTTTCTGGAGATATCTACACTCTGCGCCGGATCGTTCCGGAAGATCGAGGGAAACACTGGACATGACCGGTTCGGCTCCTCGCTTTGCCATCATCGGTTGCGGATTGATTGGACAAAAGCGCGCAGCGACCCTGCCGAGCGGATCGTTACAGGTAGCTTGTGACCTACAAATAGCGCGAGCGGAAGCCATGGCCAGCAAGGCTGGTGGCCGGGCTGTGTGTTGCGTGGAAGAAGCGTTAGCGGAAGACGTAGACGCAGTGATTGTTGCCACTCTGAATTCCACCTTGGCACCCATTACGCGGCAGGCTGTAATTGCCGGAAAACACGTGCTGGTGGAAAAGCCGGCGGCGGTGTCGTCCCAGGATTTGGCGGAGTTGGAGAAGCTAACTAAGGAGAAGAAGGTTGCCGTGCGCGTTGGATATAACCATCGCTATCATCCCGCTTTCCGCAAAGCGCGAGAGATCGTGGATTCCGGTGCGCTTGGCCCCCTGATGTTTGTGCGAGGCCGCTATGGGCATGGCGGCAGAGTTGGCTACCACCAGGAATGGCGTGCCGATCCGAAGCTCTCCGGGGGAGGCGAATTGATTGACCAGGGCGTGCACCTGATCGACTTGGCAGGCTGGTTTCTTGGTGATTTTCCCGTGGTAAGAGGCCATGCGAACACCTACTTCTGGGACATGCCGGTGGACGACAACGCCTTCCTGGATCTTCAGAATGCCGAAGGCTGTACAGCGTGGCTCCATGTTAGCTGCAGCGAGTGGAAAAACCTTTTCTCATTCGAAATTTATGGGCGTGATGGAAAGCTGCATGTGGAAGGGTTAGGCGGCAGCTATGGAGTGGAGCGGCTGGCCCACTACCGAATGCTGCCGGAGATGGGGCCGCCGGAAACCACGATTTATGAGTACCCTGGCGCGGACCTTTCCTGGAAATGGGAAATGGAGGAGTTCCTGAAAGATATGGAAACAGGCCAAACCCCGGAACCGGGTTTGCGGGAAGCGCGAAAAACGTTGGAAGTAGTGGAGAAAATTTACCGACAGTGATTATTACCCGTTCTCCCTTGCGAATCACATTAGGCGGAGGCGGTACTGACCTCCCTTCCTATTACTGCGAGAACGAAGGTTTTCTGATTGCAGCGGCCATTGATAAATACGTCTACATCACCGTGCATGAGACGTTTGTGCCGAACCTGATTATCAAGTACTCCAAGATGGAGCGAGTCAACGACATCGGCCAAGTGGAGCATCCCATTATTCGGGAGGCCTTGCAGGTGGCCGGAATTGAGCCGCGATACCTGGAAATTACCTCCATGGCAGATATTCCGGCAGGCACAGGGCTTGGGTCATCCGGAAGCTTTACTACGTCATTACTAAAAGCCTTACATGCCCATAAACGAAATCTGATTCACCCGTCGGAACTGGCGGAACAGGCATGTGACATAGAACTGAATCGCCTGCAGGAACCGATAGGAAAGCAGGATCAGTATATTGCCGCTTTTGGGGGAATTACCTGCTTCCGATATTGCAGAAATGGCCGCGTAGAAGCATGGCCGCTCCGTATCTCGGAAGAAACTCGCTATAACCTGGAGGACAACCTTCTGCTGTTTTTCACGGGCTATTCCCGTTCTGCGTCCACCATCCTGAAAGACCAGGATGACAAAAGCCGCGCTGCTGACCCTTCCATCACGGAAAACCTTCACTTCGTGAAGAAGCTGGCGGTAGAAAGCCAAGCGGCGCTAGAACAAGGGGAATTGAATGAGTTTGCCCGGCTAATGAACATCCATTGGCAGCGCAAGAAAGAGCGTTCCGGTGCCATGACGTCCGGACAAATTGACCAATGGTATGAGCATGCGCTGGCAAATGGCGCTCTAGGGGGAAAGCTGATTGGGGCAGGCGGCGGTGGCTTTTTGATGTTTTATGCCAATGAAAAGGCCAAATTGCGCCATGCCATGCGGGAGATCGGACTCACGGAAGTGCGGTTCCGCTTTGATTTTGAAGGCACCAAGGTCGTGACGCAATGACGCTGCCCCCTGTAGCCATTCTGGCCGGTGGCTTGGCAACCCGGTTACGTCCTCTGACCGAAACCATACCCAAGGTGCTAGTTCCTGTGGCAGGCAAACCTTTTCTCGCTCACCAATTGGACTACCTCCGTGAGCAAGGGATAACAAAAGTAGTGCTCTGCGTAGGGCATCTGGGGGAACTGGTGCAGGAAGCATTCGGAAATGGTCACGAGTGGGGTGTAGACATTCAATACTCCTTTGATGGTCCCGTGCTTCTGGGCACTGGCGGGGCTATCCGGCAGGCATTGCCTTTACTGGGGGAAGCCTTCTTTGTGCTGTATGGTGATTCTTACCTCCCGATCGATTTCCGGGCCGTCTGGCGGCATTTCCAGGCATCCCACAAGCAAGCGCTGATGACGATCTATCGTAATCAGGACCGCTGGGATACCAGCAATGTCTGGTATCAGGGCGGAGAGATTCGAAAATACTCAAAACGGGATCGCGTGCCGGAAATGCACTACATCGATTATGGATTAAGCCTGTTTCAGACCTTGCCCTTCCAGCAATTGCCAGCAGGGGAGCCTGCAGACTTGGCAGACATTATGAGCAGTCTCGCTTCGCGGGGCGAAATGGCTGGTTTCGAAGCACAGCACCGCTTCTATGAAATTGGCTCTCACACTGGCTTGGCGGAGTTGAACCATTACTTGGGAGGCTGCTCATGAGCTTTTCGCAGGATTACTTGGGAGAAGTGCAGCAGGTCACGAAAAATTTGTCAGCTTCCGAAATTGAACATTTGGCAGAACTCCTTCAGGCGATACGAGAACGGCAAGGACGGCTGTTCATTCTGGGGGTGGGCGGAAGTGCTGCCAATGCCTCTCATGCGGTGAATGATTTCCGCAAGATTTGCGGATTTGAGTGCTATGCGCCCACGGATAACGCTTCCGAGCTCACGGCACGTACAAACGACGAAGGCTGGAATACCGTGTTTTCGGAGTGGCTAAAGGGAAGCCGGTTGAATCAGCGCGATGGCGTGTTGGTATTTTCCGTAGGGGGCGGAGATTTGGAAAGAAATGTCAGCCCGAATTTAGTGCTGGCGTTGCAACTGGCCAAGGAGTGTGGCGCGGCTATTCTTGGAATTGTGGGCCGGGATGGCGGTTATACAAAGCAGGTCGCGGACGGATGCGTGGTGGTGCCTACGGTAAACCCCCATCATGTTACTCCTCATGCGGAAGCATTTCAGGCAGTGGTTTGGCATTTATTAGTCACTCATCCCAAGCTGAAACTGAATCCAACAAAGTGGTGAAAGCTGTTTTCCTAGATCGAGATGGAGTGATTAATCAGTCTGTGGTGCGGGATGGCCTCCCGTATCCGCCGCACAGCGTTGCGGAGTTCCAGATTCTGGAGGATGTTCCCGAGGCTTGTCGCTTACTCAAGCAGCATGGCTTTTTACTGGTAGTAGCGACCAACCAGCCGGATGTGGGGCGGGGAACTTTGCTGCAGGAGGAAGTGGAGAAAATGCATGCTGTGATGTGCAAAGCGTTGCCGATCGACAGTGTAGAAGTAGCTTTTGACAGTGGCTATACGCCTTCCGACTGCCGAAAGCCTGCGCCTGGTATGCTGCTGCGTGCCGCACAGGAATTGGGAATTTCGCTCCCGGATAGCTACATGGTGGGCGACCGGTGGCGTGATGTGGATTGCGGCCATGCGGCTGGGTGCTGCACGCTGTTTATCGATAACGGGTATGCGGAAGATTTGCGGCAGAAACCTGATTATTGGGCAAGAAATTTATTGGAAGCAGCGCGTATTATTGTTGAAATAGAGAAATCAAGAACCGGGACTTAAACCGGAATGCTGAACGAATTAAAAATAAAGATTTTCGCGGATGGAGCAGATCTGGCGGGAATGTGCGCTCTGTATGCCGACTCCAGGATACAGGGATTAACTACAAATCCGACGCTGATGCGTAAAGTAGGTATTTCCAATTACGAAATTTTTGCAAAATCCGTTCTCAGGACGGTAACAGATAAGCCGATTTCTTTCGAAGTTTTTTCAGATGACTTCGCCGAAATGAAACGGCAGGCTCTGAAGATTTCTGCCTGGCAGGAAAATGTATACGTCAAGATTCCCATCACGAACACCTATGGAGAAAGTTCCGTCTCCTTGATTCGGGAACTGTCTCACGCTGGCGTGAAATTAAACGTTACGGCGATCCTGACCCGGGAGCAGGTAAGGGAAGTGGTAGGTGCCCTCCACCCCGAAACCGACTCCATTCTGTCTGTTTTTGCGGGACGCATTGCGGATACCGGCGTAGACCCGCGTCCGATCATTTGCGAAAGTCTTTACTTGGCGAGATCACGCCCTCGAGCAGAAGTGCTGTGGGCCAGTGTGCGTGAGGTGCTGAACATTCTCCATGCGGAAGAATGCGGCTGCCACATCATTACCGTGCCGCATGACATTCTGGCTAAAGCAGATAAGTTGTGGGGCATGGATCTGGCTGAACTTTCCCGGGACACAGTCAGAATGTTTGCCAATGATGCCCTTGCTGCCGGGTACTGCTTGTAGTGGTTTAGCTGGTGCGAGCGACACGAGCCCTGATAAAGGAACGAACACAAAGGATCACAAAAATGCCGGTAATCAGAGCCATGGTGCCTTGCGCTTCCACTGCAATCGGCCGCTCCTGCATGGCCGGTCCATTCATGCCTTTTAGAAATTGAATGAGACTGCCAATAAACCCAAGCAATCCTAGCGTGACGGCAATATGCATGGTCAGTGCACGGCGCTTCGGGTTTTGTGCCATTAAGCCCAAAATCAGGATTGGCAGTCCAAAAGCCACTGGAATCAGTGCGGTTTTATGTTCACTTCCCGTACCGACGTAACCTCCCAGGCCTAATGCAATCAGGAGTATGCCGGTTAATACGGTAGTGATAGCCATGGCGTTATTTACTTTATTGTAAATGTAGTATGAGATGATCGGAAATTCATGGCTGGTATTTTAGAAACGAAAGCCACTCCCACGCTGAAAGGCCATTTGCAGATTGCCCGTGCGGATCACTGGGTAAAAAATGTATTTGTTCTGCCTGGCATTATCGTGGCGCTCTCGCTTGAGCACGATAAGTGGTCGTCCCTAAACCCGGTTACGTTGCTGATCGGTTTTGCTGCGATTTGTTTAATTACGTCCAGTAATTACGTGATTAACGAAGTGCTGGATGCACCCTTTGATTTAAAGCATCCGACCAAATTTCGTCGGCCTGTTCCCTCTGGGCAGGTCAGTATTCCTTTGGCCTATGTGCAGTGGATTGCATTGATGGTGGTGGGACTGGCTTTGTCCTGGAAGATTTCGGTTCCTTTCGCTGGAACCATGCTGACGTTGTGGGTGATGGGGTGTATTTACAATATTCCGCCGCTTCGGAGCAAAGATGTCCCTTACCTGGATGTGCTTTCCGAATCCGTGAATAATCCGCTCCGTATGCTGGCAGGCTGGTATATGACGGGGATTGCCGCTGTGCCGCCCACCTCCTTATTAATCAGCTATTGGATGGTGGGCTGTTACTTCATGGCATTGAAAAGATATGCGGAGTACCGGGATATTGGCGATGCATCCCGTAGCGCCGCTTACCGCAAATCCTTTCGGTACTACACCGAGCAGAAATTGCTGGTATCCATTATGTTTTATGCAGCTCACGCCATGTTGTTCTTTGGAGCTTTTATTGTCCGCTACCGGCTGGAACTGATTTTAGCCTTTCCTCTAGTGGCGCTAGTGATGGCTCAATACTTGTCGCTTTCCTTCAAAGGAGACAGCGCTGTGCAAAGGCCGGAAGGTTTATACAAGGAACCAGCTCTGATGGCGGCAGTGATCTGTTGCACGGCGGTAATGGTGTTTCTCCTGTTTGTGGATGTACCTATCCTGCACGAGATCTTTGTGCCCACCGTGGCAGCCCAATAAGCTTGTTCCTGGTGCGTGTCTATAAGGTGACACGCACTTTTGTTTCTTTCCACAGATTCCGGGGAGAAACAAAAAAAATCTGAACACCCATAAAAGCAGCCGTCATCAACACCACAAAAGTGCGAATCGGGGAAGTGAGCCGTTTGGGAAATGTATTTTGTGGAACCCAACGATCCAGAAACGCAAGGCTGTAAAAAATAACCTGTATCAGGAGAGCGGCTTCCCGTGAAGGACTCGGTAGGCCGAAACTGGATATAGCCATCAGAATCAACAGAAATGGAATCACTAAGCGACCGAACTTAGCAGAGAGAAAATGGATGCGCATCCGATTCTGCGAGGTAAGCAATTGCGGATACTGCTGCAGGATTTGATATAGCCCTGCCTGCGTGCGTACTTTTCGCCGGAATTCTGAATGGAGATTGGTGGGGTAATCGAAAGCTTTGGCTGACTCTTCCAAAATTAGCCGGTACCCACGGAAAAAAGCCGCCAAAGGCAGATACACATCGTCCAATAGAGTATCCGTAGGGATATGGACGGCTAGATCACGACGCAAAGCGTAGAAAGGCCCGTTTGTTCCGAAAGTGGAATCCAGGCGGCTCATCTGCTTTCGGATAAATACTTCGTATCTCCAATACAATCCTGTGTCGGATTCTTCACTGGTCTTGCCGCGTCGGATGGAAAGTTCTCCGCTTACTGCACCTACTGTGGGATCGCCGAAACAGGACACCACATTCCGGATGCTTTGCGGGTCCAACGTTTGGCGGACATCAGTCAGAATCAGAATTTCGCCTTTGGAGTTGTTGATTCCCTTATTGACGGCAGCTGCCTTTCCGCTGCGTTCATTTCGAAGGAACTCAACGCCGGAAGAAGCAAAAGTTTGTACAATCTCATCGGTCTGGTCTTCTGATCCATCGGAAACTACGGTAATCTGCATCAACTCACGCGGATAATCTACCGACAGGAGAGAACGAAGCTTGTTAGCAATAAAGTTCTCTCCATTGCGTACTGCAATCACAATGGAAACGGAACGTAAAACACTATCCTTGCGAACCGGCTTACCATAATGTTTTGCAATCCAGGCAAGAAGCATTGGGTAGAGGGCAAGGATATAGAGAATCAGCCCGAGGCTCCCAAAAAAGAGAATGCTTGCCAAAATGCTAAACACGGCCTTCGAGACGAAATAGAGTAGTTGAGGCGGCTCCCGGCGAGAGCTTCTCTTCTACATGAAAAATCTGTTTCAACTTTTCAGGAAAAGAATCGTCCGGATGATTGGTATAGAGCAACCCTTGTATACCAAACTCTTTCGCTTTTTCCAGAATCACAGCATCATCATCTGTTAGCAAATATGGATGCAATTCAAGGCCCGGAAAGTAATAGGACATAGTGGGCAGAATGTCATAAGGCACAAGCAGCTTGCCATATTCCAGTTGAGAATCGCGAACCATAGCCAGAATCGAGCGTTCCCGGTTGACAGGAGGACGGTTTTCCTGCCGCAACACTACCATGTAGCCTCCCCACGCAATCGCAATCAGCATCACTGACGCTGCTGCCATGCGCGCCATTGTGGGAACCCGCCGAGTTAATGTTTCCAACACAACGCCGCCGATCACGGCAAACGGCGGCAGGATAGAAGATACATAAGTAGGGTTGATGGACGTGTTCTTGAGTGTTGTAGAAAGCATCAGCAGAGCATACGTCAGGCAGGGCAAAATCACCATTCGGTAGCGCCGCAACGATTCCTGCCGCCATGCCAGAATCACCAGCACAAAGACGAGAAGATCCAATCCATACTCTACCGGAGCAGCAGAAATCCGCTGCCACCACACGGCCAAAGGTCCGTCATCTCCATAAGAGCCTTTTCGCTGTGAAGCCAGGTAAGCAATATAGAAATAGCCTTTAATGGCGGAAAGCTCCACAAGCCCAATCGGCCATAGAATCAGCAAGAGGCCCAAGAACAACAAACCGGAACGGATCAGGACTGATTTTTCAGGAATCCGATTGCGGAACACAAAGAAGCAAATGGCGAATGTAATGGGAAGCAGAATGGCATAATCAATGCTACAGAACGCTCCCACAAAGGCACAGATGGTGGCATACCATAAACGTCGAGTACCGGTCTGAAGATACCCGGCAAAGAGCAGCAACGTTACTACCGTGAAGAATACATAGGGAATATGGGGCGTAATCTGCGCATCCGTGCTGATGTTGGATTGTCCGAACAAGAAAAGAAAGGAAGCCAGCAGAGCGCCGATCCGGGAACCCGTCAAAAGCGCCACACCCAGGTAGATGGCAGCAAAGGTGAGAATGTGAAACACAAAGCCAGAAAACCGCAGTCCGTATTCGTCGAAATCAACCAGCGGCCCTACCAGAGCTAACCAGTAGAAGTAGATTGGCCCATGGTAGTGACGGTAAAAGGTGATATCTTTGCTGCCCCGAACCAGTTCAGAAAGGCTAGTACGGCGTGATGCCTGCATTCCACGATGAAGGCCCGTTTCCAGAAACGTCACAATGGACATGGAAGGCCGTTCCAGAACATTAGCAACTACACCGCGGCTCCCCGCAGTCACGTAATCGGCTTCATCGAAATAGTAAGGATCAGGAGGGGGAACACCGCGAAACAAAAACAAGAAAGCGGCGGAGATCACAACAAGGGTGACTAGATCAATCAGAGTTACGCGGCGCATGCAGTTTCAAGAATGCGTTCAAAATGGCTACCGACTTGTTCCCACGAAAATTTTTCGTTCACTAAACGAAGAGCGGCTGCAGAAAGGGCGGAGTACTTTTCTGGGACTGCTAACAATTGCAAGCAATATTCCGCAAAAACGGCAGGTTCGTCTGCTAAGCAAATATCCGTTCCATGCGTGACGGCAAGCCCTTCCGCTCCTACCGTGGAAGCTACCACAGGAACACCTGCCGCCATTGCTTCATAGATTTTCAGCCGTGTACCGCCTCCTATGCGCAGGGGAACAATGGATACTGCGGAATTCCATAAGTAGGGCCGTACATCCGGCACGGTCCCTGTAACATGAATCAGGGGATCGTCTTCCGCAAAGGCACGAATTTCCGGAACAGGATTCCGACCAGCAATCACCAATGATGTGCCAGGACGTTTCTGCCGGATTAACGGAAGAATTTCACTGGTGAAATAGCGAATGCCATCAATATTTGGGAGCCAATCCATTGCACCCACAAAGGCGAGATCGTACTCCCGCGTAGTTTGGGAAGGCCGCTGAAAGTAGTCGAGATCTACGCCGGTGGAAACTTCCGAAACATGCTTCACCCCGAATAGCTGCTTCATTTGATCTGAATCTTTGCGGGAAACAGCAATCACATGGGCAACAGACTGGCACACCTGCCGCTCGCACTCAAACATCCGCTTTGCCTGTAACCGGAAATACATCTGACGCAGACCGGAGGCATGTTCCGCATGGCGCTGCCAAATGATGGTTTCTACGTTGTGCTGAAACAACACGCAGCGGGAAAGATCTGGAATGTTCGGGGATACTGAAAGGAAATCACACACCACACTGTCAAACGGCTGTTCCGAAAGCAATTCCTCAATCTTTTCCCGCATTTCGCGAGAATGATAGCGCCCTACTGCCAAAGGAAGGCTGGATAGGAGGTTGACCGCCAACTGGCCGAAAAACGCAAGGGAGTTACGGGCTGGTATCGGGCGGTTTACCGGATATGCACGGGTGCAGTACTCTCCCGCCCGCTGCAAGCCTTCCGGCTGCGCGGGATCATTGTAGGCCACATAGTGAATTTCGTGGTGACGATGAAGGTGACGCAGCGTTTCCAGCGTGCGGATTTGACCTCCCCGATCCGTCGGATGGAGAAAATCATTTTTCACCCAAAGAATTTTCATACAGCCGCTTGAACTTTGGCAGGGGGAAACATACCTTCAACCCACCGTTCCCGCCGTCCGTTCAAAAAAATATCTCCCCACATCTGAAGGTTCAAAAGATTCCAAACCCGGTCTGTCGCATCCTCACTGCCGTTCCGGTGGCGCGTAATCAGATTTTGCAGCGCAGCGCGATCCAGATACTCGCTTAGAACAGAATCTTTCTCCAGAAGAAAGTCATACAAGTGCGAAGCCGAAGGAGAAAGCAGCCACTTCTTCAAAGGGGTAGGGAATCCCATCTTTTTGCGATGGATGATGTCTGCGGGCAAAAGATCCCCAATGGCTTCCTTCAGAATGTGTTTGCCGGTTTTTCCATGGAGCTTTAAGTGGGGAGGAATGCGGGAGGCGAACTCCACCAGATGATGGTCCAGAAACGGAACACGGCTTTCAATCGAGGCCGCCATGCTCATCTGGTCCTGTTTCATCAAGAACTCCACTAAGTATGTCTTCTTATCCGCATACAAAAGCCGTTCCAGGTAGGGAAGTTTCGGCACGCTTTCAAAGTATTGGATGAACTTGCTATAGGCGGCTCCCGGGCGGTAGGAAGAAGAAGCCAGTTTTTTCACTTCCTGATCGGGAAACGCTCCATAAAAATTTTCCAGGTAAAGCGACTGCAGGTCCGCGGTTCGCCCTAGAACAGTATGTTTTAGCTTTCTGCGAAGATCCGCCCCCAGCAATGACGAAGACGCAATTTGCCTCCGAATCCAGGCGCGAATCGGTGCAGGAACGAGACCGTAAAACCGCATTTGGGAGCGGCTCATCATCTGGTAACGATAGCGGCCATATCCGGCAAATAACTCATCACTGCCTTCCCCGGTCAGCACCACTTTGACTTCTCTGGAGGCCAGCATGGAAACGTGATACAGGGAAACACTGGAAGGCCAGCTAATCGGCTCATCCTCATGCCACACCAACTGAGGAAAACTATTAAAGAAGTCTTCCATGCCAATAGTGACTTCATGGTGATCCGTACCGATCCGGCTGGCAACCGCACGAGCATAGCTTAATTCGCTGTACTGTTCTTCCTTGTAGCCGACAGCAAACGTCTTCACAGGGTCAGACACCATGCGCTGCATCATGGCTGCAATCGCACTGGAATCCACGCCACCGCTCAGAAACATGCCCAAAGGCACATCACTCATCAAGCGAAGGCGGACCGATTGCTCCAGCAGATTGACGGCATTCCGGGATCCATTCCGCCGTCTGATTTCTGTTCTCTTCTGACTTCTGTGGGAAGCTGCCAGTATTGCCGAACTTCCGGGGTGAAATGATCTAAGCTTAATTCCAGTGTATGACCTGGCATCAGTTTCCTGATGCCCTGAAACATGCACTGCTCGCCGCTGATATACCCAAAAGAAAGATATTCGGCAGCAGGGTGGAATCAAACTTGGCGGAAATAGCAGGGTGCTGAAGAAGCGCTTTAATTTCCGAGGCAAACGCGAACAACCGGCCATCCCAGTAGTAGTAAAAAGGCTTGATGCCTAAACGGTCGCGCCCACAAAATAAAGTTCGCCGTTTTTGATCCCATATGGCAAAAGCAAACATGCCTCGAAAGCGGGAAACACAATCCGGCCCGTACTGTTCATAGGCATGGAGAATCGTTTCGGTATCGCAGTGGGAGTGGTATTTATGGCCAGCAGATTCCAGAGCCGGGCGCAAATCCGCATGGTTATAAATCTCTCCGTTGTAGACCACGGAAAGAGTGCGGTCTTCATTGAACATCGGCTGCTGGCCGGTGCTGAGATCGATGATGCTGAGACGCCGGTGACCAAGCGCTGCAGAGGAGTCACAAAAGATTCCTGTATCGTCAGGCCCGCGATGAGCAATTTCCCCTGTCATCCGCCGCAGAATGCGTGGATAAAATTCCGCTGCATCAGCCGGAGGAGTAGCGTACACAAAACCCGCAATGCCACACATAACTATCTGGCTCCCGTAACCGGAATGGAAGAGAACTTCGGTGCTCGCGAGGAGCAGAAAAGCGATTCACCGGAAGAGCTGCCTGCAACCGGGCCGTATATGCCGCTTGCGCTTCAGCAATCAAGGGCTTGGACATTCTCTCCAGGGCTGCTGTTAAAGCGGCAAGCATGGGCAGTTGAAACGTATAAGCGTTGGTGCTGAAAATCCCGGATACCAGAAAGGCTGTTAAGGAGATCATCACGGTGTAAGCGAGCCTGGACAGTTCATCCAGAGAGGCATCCAGTTTATGAGCTTTCTGAAGAGAAAGCAGGGTTTTGAAACAAACCACGATCAAAATGAAATAAATCAGGATGCCGGGAAGTCCAGTCTCACCAGCAACCAGCAGATAGATGTCGTGTGACGTAAACCACATGGGTTGTTGGCCTTTGGAGATCAGCAGCATTGCGGATTGCATCGCAAACTGCCCTAAACCAACGCCGAACAAAGGGTGCTTCAGGGTGAGTTCCACTCCGATTCTTCATCAACTCGCGCCTGGCGTTAGTGGATTCCAGGGCGGAATTTTGATTGGCACTCAGACTCGCATCCGTGTTGGATAGCAAAATGGTTTTGTAACGGTCCTGCACTTCTTTGGACACCACCAGCGGAAACACCATAATTCCTGCCACGCCGCACGCGATGAGCTTCGCCCTGTTCGCCATGGTAGTTTTGAAAAATGTAATCAGCACCAAAATTGCAATGGTGACCAATCCGCCACGAGAGCCGGTTTTTAGCACAAGCCCGAGCAATCCCAGGCAGGCAAGAGAAAACAGAAGACGGATAAATCCATTCCTTTTTTTGTCTGTGCAGACATACACCATGAATAGGAAGGCCGATCAACAATGTACCGGCAAGGTCATTTGCATTGCCCAAGGCTTCCGTAGCTGACCGAAAGACGATCATCCGCAACACCCGCTGCCTGGTGGCTCATGGAGAAATACATCACCAGAACACTGGCGCAGGCCATCCAGAAGAACGCTTTTCTGGCTTGCTGCACGCTGAAGATAACGCCACCCACCAGAAAATAAGCAAAGTAGGATTTCAGCCAAACGTTGGAAAAGTTTCCGAAGCTGCCGCCCTTCCAAAGACTGAATGGAAGACTGAACATCAGCCAACCGGTGAACAAAGTGAGCCACCAACCCGGCTTAGCCATAAACATGGCGGGAAGCGCACCACCGGAAACAAGAGCACAAAAACCTAGCCCAGCGAAAATCACCATCAGGTGAAACTGCCCGTGGCTATCCACAAATTCCGAAGCCCGGCTAAACAGAAAGAACATGTACACGCAACCAATCGCAAAAGCAATGCTGCTTGGTGCTGCGACTGCTGCTGTTTGTCCGGGGTTCACCCCCCCGCGAGTGGGCACTCTGGGAGGAGAAATGGCAAATGCCGGAGAAGGATTCGTCGTCATCGGTCTCTCAATCATTTAGGAAAACACTTCAAAACTGCACCAATGAGTCAGGAAACTAATCCGGTAACGATTTATACACTCTTTCCAAGTTTAACATCATGGTCCAGTGCTGAAAATCTCTCCAAAGGCCTATATTCCGAGGAGATGGCGGGGCTTCGTTCACAATCAACGGGGCTAATCAAATAAACAACTTCCAGAATTATTCCTATGAGGGAGGAATAGCATCGAGACGGGCTGTAAGGCTGTGTCGGTATAGGGCTGGCAGCTCCCTTATTACGGAACTATGATCCTATTCAAAAGCTTGTCGCCAAACACAATTATTTCCAGCATGTTTCTTCTTGCTTTTACTACTCCAGCCGGAATAGGCCAGACCTCGGTCGATCTCCGGACGCAGTCCAAAAGCGTTGACTTTTCTAGCGCAGCCGCTACCAAGCCATTTAAGACAGGTACTGTTCTGCCCCTTACCTGCGGCGTGGGGGAAACTTTTTTCCTCCTGAATGCCACAGCGGGGGAAAATATTTTTGGCTGCACCAGCGCGAATACCTGGACCCTGCAAAGCGGAACAGGCTTGCCAGATGGGGCTGGCAACGCGGATTCCGTTCTCAGCACAGACGGTTCGCAAGCTGGATGGCGGCCTTTAGGAGGCGATGTTTCCGGACCGCCGCAAGCCGTGCAAGTCAATAAGCTAAAAGGGCGAGTGGTCTCCGGCAATATCCGGCAGACGGCCAAGTTTTGCGCTGGAATAATACGGCGCAGGATTGGGAACCGGGAGTCTTGCAAACCGTAGTGAATTATTCCAAGAGTTTTTCCAGCGCAAGCAGCCTGGCCATCGCGGGTACGGAGCACAATTTTGGTACCGCCAATCTCCTTGTGAATTGCTACAGCGCGGTATCGCCTTATTCACAGATTCAACCCTCTTCGGTGACAGTCAACCCTTCTACATTCGCCATAGCGATCACTTTTGCCTCTGCACAATCAGGCCGTTGCGTCGTGAATGGAAGCGGTGGATCGGGCCTGACTCCTTCTGCCGGAGGAGATCTTTCTGGCCTGCTTTCCAGCGCCAGCGTTACAGGATTGCAAAGTCGGCCTGTATCCGCCGTTATGCCGACGGACCGGCAAGTACTGACCTGGAATCAAAGCAGCGGACAATGGCAGCCACAGACAATGAGCGGTAGCTCTGCCACAGGAAGCTCACAATTAAACGTTCTGAGCGCAACCTATACCAGCCCAACGGTGTTAACGCTAGGGGCTGGGTGTTCAAATGATAATCCGTGCAATATTCGTTTTGGAAATACCGCATATTCGATCGTGAATAGCGCAACTGCCACACTCCAATCTGGCAATGGTACTGCCTTTATTTATGTGACCAATGCGGGGGTGCTAACGGTCGGAAGTAACCTCGGTATTGTTTGTTCAAGTAGCTGCGTTGCTGCTGCGGAATTAATGCCTTCCCAGTAAACTCCGTTCCTTTATACACATGGACTACGGTAAACGGCGCATGGGGAACCACTACGGGGCGAGACTTTCGGTCGTATTTATCTGCCAAGGTCTTAGCTGGAGGAACAGGGATTGTGGTCACCGAATCTGGCACTCAAAGCACAATGGCGGTCAATACCGCAATCGTTCCCACCTATGTCAGCAATACGGCTAGCCTAAGCTTCGGTACGGTAGCCGGGGGGAGTTGCTCCCCAGAGTTGACTATTTCTGTAATAGGCGCAAATCCAGGAGACGGCGTAGTGGCGGGCTGGCCTGTTTCCTTTCCGAACTCCCTGATGGGAATGATGCGGGTAAGTGCTGCCAACACAGTATCTGTACGGGTATGTAATGTGGGAAGCGCATCTGCCGGTACCCCCACAGATGTATTCCGGGCTACCGTTGTGAAAAGCTTATAATGCGTAAAGCGGCGGGGGGATTATTCCAGAATGACTCTCCGCGAGGACGGGATATCGAACCTATTCCAGCGAAAACTGTTCCACGTAAAAAACTGGCGTACTTAATTAGTCAATACCCGGCGGTAAATCACACCTTTATTTTGAGAGAGGTGCGCGGCTTACGCGAGCTTGGGCTGGAAATTTGTACGATCTCGATTCTTTGCCCAGACCGCGCTCCGGAAGCTATGAGCGCGGAAGAACGTGAGGAACTGGCCTCCACGCTTTACGTCAGGCCGAAAGGCATTCTGTTTCAACTGAGAGCCTTGGGACGTGCTTTGTTGCAAAGGCCAGTGGCGCTGTTCAAAGGAATCAAAGCTTCGCTTGCCCTGAGTCGATGGAATCTGTTCACTGCTGCAAAACATTGTCGTTACTTGTTGGAAGCGCTGGTGGTCGGTTTCTGGATGCAGGAACAGCAATTGCGGCATATCCATACGCATTTTGCTTCCACTGTGGCCTTGCTGGTGCGGGTCATGTTCCCGGTGCAGATGTCTTCCACCATTCACGGGCCTGATGAGTTCAATGATCCGGTCGGTTTTCTGCTTCGGGAAAAAATTGAATCCGCAGAATTTGTGGTGGCGATCAGCTACTACGGCAGAAGCCAACTCATGCGTTTTGTGGAATACGATCACTGGCATAAGCTGAAAGTGATTCGCTTGGGTGTGAATACCAGCGAGTACTCTCCCACGCCTCGACTGGATTCTTCACAGCGCCCCTTAGAAGTGATTTGCGTAGGCCGCCTTGCGCCTGCAAAAGGGCAGCACCTTCTGATAGAGGCATGTGCCCAATTAGTAAGGCAGGGCCACTCTTTAGTGCTTCGATTGGTGGGAGGCGGCCCTGACCGCCAGAGTTTGGAATCCTTGGTAAAGGCTCTTCACATGGAACAGCATGTGTTCTTTCTGGGGCCGCTTCCTCACCACAAGGTGTTGGACCTTTATCGCGCTGCTGACCTATTTGCATTGGCGAGCTTTGCGGAAGGCATTCCTGTGGTGCTTATGGAGGCAATGGCGCTAACCTTGCCTTGCGTGGCTACCACGATTACAGGAATTCCTGAGTTAATACGTCACGAAGTGGAAGGCATCCTGGTCCCGCCTTCCGATGTGGAAGCGTTGGCCTCTGCCATTCGGCGGTTGGAAACGGATGCGCCGCTGCGGCAGCGGTTGGGAATCGCTGGACGTGAACGGGTGTTAAACGAATATGATATCCACCGAAATATTCGATTACTAGCCGAACAGCATATTGGGTTTGAAGCGGCTGAAATCACCCTGTAACACTTAGGAAAAGGGGATATCTCCTTGCTCTTAAGAGTTTTTTCTTCCGTTTAGCGGAATAGTTTACGCTGAATAGAACACCTGTGATGATAGTGGATAATCCGCGACGCCCTCAGCAGAACGGTAAAGAGCAACAGAGCGTGTGGAAAAGGGTCATTCCTTCTCACCCTGGGCGAACGGCTGCCTTTGTTGTAGCTTTGTTCGCGCTCATTGTGGGGTTGCAGATCGCAAGCGGTGCCTACGGTAGCGAGTTTGGAGGCTACCCGGATGAGCCTGCCCACTACATCACCGGCCTCATGGTTCGCGACTACATTGCTGGTCTGAACTTTGCTTCCCCTCTCAAGTTTGCAGAAGACTATTACGAACACTACCCTAAGGTGGCGTTCGGGCATTGGCCTCCCTTGCTCTACATTCTGCAAGCATTGTGGATGTTGCTGTTCTCGCCTGCGCGTGCGTCCGTGCTTCTGGAACTGGCCTGCTTCACGCTGGCGCTGGCTCTTTCCGTAGGCGCTTTCGTAAAGCGGCATTTTGGCAATGGTGCGGCTGCGCTGGCTTGCCTGCTCACCGTTGCTCTGCCAATCGTGCAAGTGTACACAGATGAAGTGATGGCAGAGACCTTGTTGATGCTGGTCAGCTTTTGGGGGGCAATCTACTTTGCCCGCTATCTCCATTCTGAAAGCTGGCAGGACAGCGCCAAATTCGGCGTGTTTGCTTCTCTGGCCATATTGACCAAAGGAAATGGTTGGGAGATGGCTATTATTCCGCCTCTCGCGATTTTGTTAACCCGCAAGTACCGAGTTTTGCTTCGGCCTTCCTTGTGGCTTTCTGTTGCCCTTGTTTGCCTGATCTGCGTTCCCTGGCAGTTGATGACTTTGGAAATGGCGCATCGAGGATGGACGGGCGGCGATAAGCCGAACCTTCACTACACGCTGGATGCGATGAAGCAGTTTCTGGTCATCTTGTTCTATATTGCCGGACCTGTTCTATCCGTATTGGCCATGATTGGCATCACCCTAACCGTGGTAGCTGCTTACTTCCAGAAAAAGGTAATGCCGGAATGGGCTTCGCTGCTAGGGCTGATTGTGAGTGCATGGCTATTCCATGTGATTGTGCCCGCAGGCGTGGAAGATCGAAAAATGGTGGCTGGTGTGCCGGCCATTATCTGTTTCCTGTTTGCGGGAGGATTCTGGGTGGCTTCGAAGCTGCCGGTCACTGGCAGCTTACGCCCATGGCGCCGGGCATTGGTGGCATTACTAGGAACATTTGCATTTTCGCTGCAGACGTTTGCCATTCCGCATGAAGAGCATTACGGATACATCGAAGCGGCTCAATACATTACTTCTTCTGAACCGTTGCGCCAGGCAGTGGTTTTAGTCTCCTCCGAGCGTGATGGGGAAGGAATGATGATCTCTGAGATCGCAATGCATGAAGCACGCCCTACGCACTATGTTCTGCGTGGTTCCAAAGTCTTATCTCATGCTGATTGGACAGGAGCATTTTACCAAAGCTTCTTTCATTCCCCTGAGGATTTGATGACGTACTTACGAAAGGCGAGAGTGGGAGTTGTGGTTCTGGATGACTTTACGCCGCGCAATGTTCTGCAACATCACGAACTGTTACTACAAGCAAAACGAGACTACCCTGCTTCTTGGCAACTCCTAAAAACTTTCCCGGAGAAAACATCCTCCGGGAAAGGGCACATCCAGATTTATCGCTTTTTGCCTTGAAACGCTTAACGTGTTTCTTGTAAAACTTCTTCTTTCTTGGCCGTATCCTGCTTGGTTTCGTGATAATCCTCTTCGGTATTCACGTCCCAGATGTTCTGCTTGTCTACGCGGCCTTCAATGATGTTGTCCACGGAGATCATGGCCGTCAGCATGGAATGGTCCTGATTGTTGTATTTGTGCATGCCATTCCGGCCAACCAGGTACAAGTTTGAATAAATGTCCACGTGCTCGCCGCATGCGTGTCGAATTTGTCGTAGGTGCCGAAGTACGCAGGATAAGTTTTTGGAACGCGGATCACGGTTGCATCCAGCACATCTTTGGCATCGATAATGCCGATCTTTTGCCAGTTCGCTTTTGGCCAGTTCGATCATCTTGTCGTCGGGAAGCTTCCAAAGGTCATCCGTGTCATAGCAGAAGTATTCCAAGCCGACCCAAATCTTTTTCGGATCCGCTACCAGGTACGGACTCCAGTTGTTGAAAATCTGCAAACGGCCGACCAGCACATCCGGCTCCTGGATATAAATCCAGTTGTCCTGAATTGGCCTGCCGTCAGCTTCTTTGATTTTCAGCTCTGTTCAAGCAGCAGGCCAACGGTGATGAAGTCGCGATACAGCAGGCCATCGCTGATAGCCTGCACATCGGCGGGAACCCGGTCGTCCAGGGCGCGAATCAGTTCCCGGATCGGCATAGTGGAGAAGAAATAATCGCCTTCAAACACATGCGCTTCCCCGGTTTCCGACATTGCAGCGCTTACACGCCGGTCACTCGATCGCCTTGCGTCAGAATTCGAGTACTTCCCAGCCAGTAAGCACCTGGCCCCCTTGGTCTGTCACTTTTCGAGCCACTTCTTCCCACATCTGCCCGGGGCCGAACTTGGGATACATAAACTGCTCGATCAGAGAAGTCTCTACATCCTTCTGGGAAAGATCAGACTTTTTTCTTCTTCGCGAAAGTTTTCTTCAGCAGATGTGCGCGAGCGTCTTCGTGATGGAAAGACCTTTGATGCGCTGTGCCCCCCAAGCCGCGCTGATCTCATTGCAAGGAACGCCCCATACCTTTTCTGTGTAGGACTTGAAAAACGTAAGGTACAGTTCCCGCCCGAAACGGTTGATGAAGAACTGCTCCAGATTCTGTTCGTTCTTGATCGGGAAGATCACGCTGCGCATGTAGCTGATGCCGATCCGCATCACCTTTGCGTACCAAGCTTGGAAACGGTGTCGCCGCTCAGAGTAATGGGATAATCGAAGAACTGGCGCAGGAAATAGATGCGCGATTTCCGCTTACGCAGCAACATCACCTCATCGGTCGGCTCGGGATCAGGGCCAGTTGCCGATGCCATCGATATTGCGTGTCTTCTGCTGGTAAGTGATGGACTGGGCATCCGCAGCGCCTGCAATGGCAGAATCTTCAGCCACCAGTTCATCACGCGATCAGACTTGGAAAAGAAGCGGTGGCCGCCAATGTCGATCCGGTTCCCCTTGTATTGGATCGTACGGGAAATGCCGCCCATCGCGGCGCTCTTCTCCAGCACGATTGGTACGATACCGGTCCTGGTTACGAATTCATGGGCAGCGGTGAGCCCAGCCGGACCCGCTCCGATGATGATCGCTTTCTTATAGCTCATTGATAACTCTGTTGACTGTTGACGACGTAATGGAGATGCTTCTTACAACGGCTTTCATCATCGTACGTCAAGACTCACGTCTATTCAAGCTACGACCTGGTTAACAGGAGCTATTCATACCTCTCAATGGGCTATTTGGCGGCTATTCCTAAGTTCACTAAAGTGTAGATTTCCTGCATGCGCGCGATGGAAGCGGGACCGGAAAATCGCTCGTGGATGAAGCTCTTGCCGGTCTCCGCCAAGAATCGCCGCCGGTCCGGATCCCGGATCAGTTCACCCAAAATTCCAGCCAATTCCGCAGCGTTGCGGCTCTCAAACAAAACGCCGCGTTCTGACGCCCCGAGCAGTTCAGGATTTCCCCCCACTCGCGAGGCAACGGCACAGCATCCACATGCCATGGCTTCCATGAGCGCGTTGGAAAGCGCTTCCGTCAGCGAAGGCAGCACGAAAATATCGATGGCGCGTAGCCACCGGGCTACCTCGTTGGTCTTCGACACAAAAACGCAACGATCCGCAATCTGGGCCGCGCGCGCCTGTTCCTGCAATTCGGGCAAGCAGGGGCCGCTCCCGACGATGGCGAGTTTGACGCCGGGATGCTGTTGTGAAATCGCGGCAAAGGCTTCGACCAGCGTGGAAAGCCCTTTTTCCGGGCGTAATGCACACACCACCCCGATAACACTGTTGCGCCGGCCACCTCGGCGGGACGTTCCTGGGCCTCGGGCAGGGAAAAACACATGTGTCGATGCCGTTATAACAAAGGTGAATTAACTCATCTGGTACTTTTTCGTCTTCCAGCAGATGTTGACGCATGTACTGGCAGTTCACCACGATGCCATCCACCATGTTGTCTGTGATCCGCAACATCTTATGGTAAAAACCAGGCGTCAGCCCCCGATGGGCACGCTGGCTGGAAAGCACCTTGGGACGATCGCCAGCGGCATACAGGAACAGAGAAAATGTTGAATGGCACATCAAAACTGTGTACGAGTTGGATTCCATGCTTCCAGATATACTGGCGATCTGCCATGCTCCACGCAAGGCAGATGGAGAAGCAAAGGAAGTAACCGGCAACTGGAGAATTGGAATACCCGCGTCCTTCAATTCTTCTACGCGTAAGCCAGTGGCATGAAAGCAACCCACATGCGGAGAGAACAAACGCCGGTCCAGTGCTTTTGCCACCTCTGCCATCTGCCTTTCACTGCCGCCGAGATCCAGGCGATGAACCATCAGAAGAAGGGGGACAGGAAGAGGCATCAGGAGTGAAACCGGCGATCTTTCAGCCGCAGAAAAGGCTTCTCAATGAAATGGTAGGAAAGGCTCGCCGCGAGAACTAAAACAATAAGTATCGCCGCCATTTGAATCCATTCCGGCATTCCCGCTAAAGCCTTCTTTACCGGATCGATAACGAGTTGCTGATACAAGTACAAAGAGTAGGAAATTCTGCCCAAGATATCTCACCGCGCTCGATTGAAACCATGCGAGCCAGGCGACGCTTCGGACGGCAACCAATTGCGGAATCATGAACGCAGTCAACAAAGGGTGAAGAATGAACCCAGCGGAATCTCGATAAGACGATCCATAGAAGAACTAAGCGTCACGGAGACGGTCAGCAAAACCACCGAAATCCCTAACTGCCATGGTCCGCAGACATATCTCCAGAACTGTGCATTCCAGGAATAAAACAACAACACTGCCAGCAAACAGCCTATTAATAAATGGTCAAAACGAGTATCGAAGGCTTCGTAAAAATAGCCTTGATGAACGTCCCATACAAACTGAAGCAAGGCGCGCCAACCCCATACCACCACAACAAGTGTGGCTGCAGTACCAGCCAGCCGCATGGAATTTTTTCGGAGCGCTAAAAACAGCAAGGGCCAGATTAAATAAAACTGTTCCTCTATGCCTAGCGACCAAGTGTGGCTGAATGCTGTTGCAGGATCGCCGTAAAGAGCCTGGTAATAGTTGTTGTAGTACAACAAAGCAGCCGTTGCTTGTGGCCAATTGATCGGTTTGTGCCGGATGAGCAGAATCAGCAGGGCAAGCGCACAATAAGCATACAAGGCTGGAAAAATACGTAAAGATCGCCGTGTATAGAAACGACCCAAGGAAACAGTTCCGTGTTTCTGATTCTCTTTCAGCAGAAGCCAGGTAATCAGGAATCCGCTGATCACAAAAAACATCAGCACCCCCAATCCCCCTGGCACCCATTCGTATCCGGAATGGTAAACCACCACCATCAATACAGCCACGGCTCGCAGCCCATCAATCATGGGAATTTGCCGCTGCGCCAAACCTGACGCAAGCGCAGGAGGCAAACCGGAGCCGTTCATTCGGGCACCAGAAGAGGAAGAGCCTGTTCCGGTAAGCGTATGGATACCACTCCAGGAACCCGAATCACGAGATCAGATTTCGCATTTTCCAGTTGCAGTTCGGTTGCAGTGCGCGCGTCTTTGCCGAACACAAAAGCGGCAGCGCTTGTTTGGGGAAGAGTTGCTTTCCATCGCAACGCAATGGCAGAACTGCTTACCTTCTCCGCCAGGGCATGAGAGCGCCAACTGCTTTCCACTACGGGCGTCCCTGGTGAGGCAAACAATAGCGCAGCTTCTCCCAACAGAAATCCATGCGAATGCAACTGCTTTGAAACTTGACCCACATGCCAGAACTGCTCCAATTCCTGTTCCTCTGCCCCTCCGGAAACTTCATCCAGCACAAAGAGAATGCGGTTCTCCACCAGAACAAACCGTCGGCGATGTCGGAACTCACGGTAAGCGCATTCCGCATCCAGAAACACCATTGCCGTACTTGCTTGCCATTGCTTCACTTGCACAGCAGGCTTGTTCTCCCATCGAAAGGGCTTCACAGGGTCTGCTTGGTCCCGTCCGCCAACGCGCACCGTATTGTGCATGGCGGAGCCGCGAAACAAATCACGCATAGCAGGGTCAGCTACATAAGTGTATGTGCCGGGGTCCAACAATACCTCGCTTTCCCCATATCGAATCACCAGGGAAAGCGTGTCGGAGTGGCTGTGTCCAGCGCCTCCCGGACCAAATGGGCCTGCATCAATTAAGAGGTGAAGCTTTTCGCGTGCCACAGCAACAATGCCTGAGTTGGGGAACAGTGTCGCTTCCTGTGTAGAAGGGAGAAGGGAAGCAACGGCTTTGCTGCCCAGCCACCAGGCAGCCTGAATGGGGTTTTCTTCCACATAAGCAGGAAAGCCGCTTCGGGGGAACAAAATGGCGCAAGTCGTTAATGTAGCCCGGCCAAATGCAGCGCGGTCTCCATAAGGGTGAAATAAACGCCCTCCATCATCATCCCCAAGAAAGCTCAATTTTCCAGAGGGGCCATTGATCGCTGCTAAAAACGTTGCCATGCGCTGAATCGGCTCGGCATAGCGAGCCGGGCGACCTGCCAGCACATAGTAGAGAAGAAAGAAGTCCAGTGCATAAACATGGTAGTAAGTGGATTGCTCAAAATGGCTTCCATCCGCTTGCACTTGCCGGATCCACTCTTCCTCTACAATCTGTTCCCCCAG
This sequence comes from Bryobacterales bacterium, assembly GCA_963791675.1. Lineage (GTDB taxonomy): Bacteria > Acidobacteriota > Terriglobia > Bryobacterales > Bryobacteraceae > JALYXI01. The sequence goes on along the minus strand of CAWBTD010000015.1, from coordinate 236,835 downwards.
ATTGCGCCATTGCGTGCCAGGAAATTTGATCCCCAAAGCATAAATCGCCACTCCTTCTCCTAGCAGGTGGGTATTCGGAGAAAAGTAAGTGGAAAGATTGTGCTGAAGGTAACGCCCATGTTGATACAAGCTGCTATGCAGTTGCCGGCGTGTGTTCTCGTGGAAATGGCTTCCCACCAAATGGTCCAGCCATAACCAGGAGAGCGCGCGGAAAGCCACTTCCAAGGCGCTGGCCCAATTCATTCCTTTCAGAAACGGGTTTTGCTGCCACCAGCTTTCGAGCTCGGCTTCAATCTCCTGCAAGTAAGCCGGACGGCTCTCGATCAAAAATGCCTGAGCCAGCAGGACCAAATGCTGATGACGACTTAGTTCCCAGATGTTCTTGTGGTCTCCTGCTTCCGCAAAGTTCAGGTAAGGAACAAATCGAAAATAGGAAGTGCCGGTCTCCTTGCCATGAACATAATCACGACGCCATGCAATCTCTGGCCCCGTGCTGATGGTAATGCCCAAAACCGGAAATCGATGATGCAGAATCTCCTCTGCCAGCCGCAACAGTTCCTGAGCATAAGCACTGCCGCGCAGGGTGGCGGCAACCGAGGCAGACTCCGGCAAGGGAAGATCTTGTACTTTGGCTCGCCTTGTAAGCCGAGGGGAAAAGGCGAGAAGGCCGAGATTCGCGATTTGCTGGCTAAGACGAAATCGGATCTCGCGAACGCTACGCACGCACCTTCTCAAACACAAATTCGTTACAGCCGGAGCTATGCCCCTCGGTGGTCATTTGCCGCAACTCAAAGCCGCGATTCCGGTAGAACGAAAAAATTTGCTCTGGCCTAGCAACTTCGAATGGATATCCACCCACCCAATCGATTACATCGCGCCAGGCTGACATGCCGCGTAACTTTCCGTAGTCGCGCCAGCTCTGAAAAGGACGGAGTTTTATCGCATCCTTGACCCAACGCCGCCACCACATGTTGACGCACACCGCTCCGGCAATCACAGGACGCAGAGGCTTAGGTGATTTGTTATAGAAACGTTTCACCGCAGTCCAGCGGTGGCTGTTTTTACCCTGGTCGTTGTAAATGGCAACAAATAATTTGCCTCCTTGGTTGACCAAAGGGCTTACATTGTCCAAGGCTTCCCACATGGACCCGGTGTGGTGCAACACACCCCAGGAATACACGATGTCGAATTTGCCCAATTTGGATAAATAGTTTTTATCCAAAACCGAAGCCTCCTCAACGGTCCAGTTAGGATCGTCCGGAAAATAACGGCGGCGCAGTTCGCGTGTACAAGCTACCGATGCCGGGTCGAAATCAAACGAATGAACCTCCGCACCCATGCGGTGCGCTGCCAAGCTGAACAGGCCGCTGCCAGAGCCTGCATCCAACATTCGTTTCCCTGCTAAATCGCTGACTTCCAGCTTCTCTTTTAAAGACTCTTCGGCTCTGGCGATTCTGCTATCGTCCAGAAGTTTGAGGAATCTCGACCAATTCGCACCAAACTCGAAGCGCTCTCCTGAAACTACTTCCTGCGCATGTTGGCCCAATCTTATCTTTCTCCGGCGGACTTTTCCAAAAATTCACAGTAGCATAGAGCAAGGGATTTCTCGGATTATATTCTTTCTATAATATGTGCGGAATAGCTGGCTATTTCCTCCGAAATGATGTAGCACAAAAGGCCACTGTAAAGGCAATGTGCGACACCATCCGGCATCGAGGGCCGGATGATGAGGGCTTTTATGTGGACGGCCCTTGCGCGATTGGAATGCGTCGCTTGAGCATTATTGATCTGGCAAGCGGGCACCAGCCAATTGCAAACGAGGATGAATCCATTTGGGTGGTATTCAACGGGGAAATCTATAATTACCAGGAACTACGAGCGCGTCTGCTGAAGCAGGGACATTCCTTTCGCACAGAAAGTGATACGGAAGTTCTGGTTCATTTATATGAACAAGAAGGAATAGAAGGACTCCGAAAACTGCGGGGAATGTTTGCGTTTTGTATCTGGGACGCACGCAAACGCAAGATTCTGCTGGTGCGGGACCGGTTCGGTAAAAAACCGCTTTACTACGCGCATTTACCAAACGGGCTTTATTTTGGCAGCGAGCTAAAGTGCCTGGAAGCAGCAGGCGTGCCTTTGGAATTAGATCCGGAGGCGCTTCGCCTGTATTTTCAATTTACCGATATTCCAGACCCTTTCTCCATTTATAAGGCGATCCGCAAGCTGGAACCCGGCGGGTGGCTGGAATACCGGCTGGATGGAACGGTGCGGAAGGACCTTTACTGGCGAATGCCGGTGCCACAGGCCGAAACTCCTTCTTATTTTTCTCCGGACGAAGCTTGCGCGCGGATTCGCTCCAAGTTTGACGAATCCGTGAAGATGCGCATGATTGCGGATGTGCCTCTCGGCGCTTTTCTGAGCGGCGGCATCGATTCCAGTTCCGTAGTCGCTTCCATGGCCCTCCAATCGCCGGATCGGGTGAAGACGTTCTCCATCGGGTTTGAGGAAGCTGAGTTTAATGAGCTAGGGTACGCCAAAGCAGTCGCGGATAAATACAATACCGAGCATCATCAGATTGTAGTGAAGCCGGATTCGGTTTCTTTGGTGGAACGCCTGGTGCATCATTTTGATGAGCCTTTTGCCGATTCTTCCGCCATTCCCACGTTTATTGTTTCTGAGTTCGCGGCGCAGCACGTCAAGGTGGCATTAAGCGGTGATGGAGGCGATGAATTATTTGGAGGATACGATAGCTTTCAAATTGTGCAAAAGCTGAGCCGCTTTGATGCAATTCCCCAATTCCTGCGGCGTGTGATGTCTGCTGTGGCGGACCGTCTTCCGTATTCCACTTATGGCAAGAACTACCTCCATATGATTAGCCGCCCCACCGCGCTGGAACGGTATTTCGAAAGCAACTATGCGCCTTTTCTGCTGCGGCGCGAATTGTTGCAACCGGAGTGGATGCTGCCTGCGGATGGCGCTTACCTGACGTCTACTTTTGCAAACTGCTTATTGCCCGCCGGTGCTGATGCTCTTTCGCAGGCTTTGTACTTTGAAGCCACGTCCAAGCTTTCCGGCGATATGTTGGTGAAAGTGGATCGTATGTCCATGGCTGCTTCCCTGGAAGTACGTTCTCCTCTTCTGGATCATGAACTGGCCGACATTGCCGCTACCATTCCACACGACTGGAAAATTCGAAATGGCCAAGGGAAGCATATTCTGATTCGGGCTTTGGGAGACCGGCTTCCCCCACAGTTGTTGAACCGGCCCAAAATGGGCTTTGCGATTCCCTTAGCGGGCTGGCTGCGTGGGCCGCTTCGGGAAATGTTGTGGGACCACTTAAACAGCCCGCGATTCTTCGAACGCGGGATTGTTTCCCCCAGCTTTGTCCGGCATATGCTCCAGGAGCATCAGAGCGGCAGGCGTGACAACCGTACCTGGCTTTGGGCGCTCTTGGTGCTGGAGATGTGGTTCCGGCACTACGATCAGCGAAAGGCAACATGCCCAGCGGAAGTCGCGGCTGGCATTGTGCACTAGGAACTTAGCGCTTCACCATCTGGTACTCTTCCTGCACCGCCATTGCTGCTGGCGCTACACCGCCTGCGCCCAGTGCAGACCGCATTTTAATGAGCTGTGTAGAAAACTGAAAATGGTCTGCATTGGTGAGTGATGGCAGAAGTGGGGAAGGTAAGGACGGCTGAGTATCAGGAGCCGCCACTCCAAAGTCCTCATAGAACTGATGAACCGCTTGGGCAAAGCTGGTACGTTGCTTCTTCCACCCTTGCTTATGGTTCTGTCGCGCGAAGAAAGAAAGCACTCCGATAGTGAGAAATGCCGTACCGTAAACCGGTGTCATAGGAGACATCATGATTACTATTCGGACGAAAAACATTAAAACTTTAGCGGTATTTAGAAATTTTATTTGATGAACTAGTGGCGTGCAAAAGGAAGCAGGGAGCGAACGCCGTGGAGCAGAATATAGGCATCCAGAGCGAGAGAAATATGTTTGGTGTAGTAAAGATCGTATTCCAGTTCCATGAGCGAATTGACGCTGCTAGAAGTAGCCGGCGGCGTATGGATCTGGCTCCAACCCGTCATGCCTGGTTTGATGCTGTGTCGCTGCCGGTAAAAGGCAAAGTATTGGCTTAGCTGGTCGGCAAACTCAGGCCGCTCCGGCTTTGGCCCTACCAAAGCAATCTCACCTCGCACCAAATTAAACAAGCGCGGCAGGTTGACTAAATGGAGCCGTTGTAGCCATCGTCCCACAGCGGTAATTCGCTCTTCTCTGGAATCTCCGCCGGAGAGAGCATAGCAACGAAAACGATTCAGAGAAAACGGAATTCCATGTAATCCTACCCGGATATCAGGTTCCAGAATCGGGCCGCGAGAGGTAAGCTTCACAACCAGGGCAATCAGAATCATCAAAGGCGAGGTAACAATAATGCCAATCAGCGCAATCAGGTTCGTATAGATCGATTGCAAAGCAACACTGCCTGGCCGAGAGCCCAACTCATGGCGAAAGATCAGTTGAGAAGGGCGCAACTCGCGGGAGCAAACACGTCCGCAAATGCTCTCATACGCCATGGAAGCTTCTTCAATGGGCATGCCCTGCTGCGATATTTCCAACAAGGCAGGAACAGGAAGATCCAAACCACGTTGCCATAGCCCAACAATGATTCTTGCCGGCTTTATGCTGCTGACAACGGATTCCAGGTCATGAAGAGATCCTAGATAAGGCCCAAGTACATGGTCTACGGAATCTGTTTGAAAAAAGTCCTGGTCGGCAAGATACCCTGCGATGCCGAATCCCAGTTCCGAATGCTCTCGAATGCGCTCGGCAATTTCTTCTAAAACACTATCGGACCCCAGGAAAAGAACATTGCGCTCTCCGGTCCGATTCAGTACCACTGCCGTATACACCAGCCGCCACAACAAGAGCGCAAAAAACACAAGAGCACTGCCCGTAAGCATCACGAGGCGGGGAACCGTCAGGCCGGAGGGAACATAAGCCAGCAGCCCTTGCACAATAAGCGCGATTCCGATCACGTTGCAGAGTCGCAAAACCAGGGAGACTCGCGATTCTACGCGTGGCTTAGCGTACAGGTTGTTAACAAATATCCCAATCAGAACACTGGCAGCAACAATAAGCAGACGGAGCCATCCACGCTCAATGGTGAGGTACTCCAGTACTTCATGAGCAAAGATAAAAGTCGCTGCCAAATAGCAGGAGATAGCAATCAGAAATTCAGAAAAAATCAGCCCGGAAACACGGCCCGGAAGAATAACGCTAAAAATTCTCATGAGGAATCAGGCCGTGATTTATGCCGTTAGCTGGCTGCTTCCGGATTTGCAAGTCCGTTCGGGTTCACAGATGCCACTTCTTCCTTGCTGGCCATCTGTTCGCGCAGGAACCGAAGCCGGGAAAGAAGGTTGGTGTGAACTAAGTCCACGAAAGGTCCCACAATGGTTGTGATATTCAAACACTGCAGTTCGCGTGTGAACTCAATGTAGCCGGTAGCAGAGAGCGGAATCCGAAGTTCCCATCGTTTTGCGGCAGGAACATGAAAGGGTTCTCCTTCAAAGGATTGCCCAAAAAACTCCATCCGGGTGCAGTGGAACCCGAACTTTCCGCAGGCGCGAGAAATGGCCTGCCAGCACTCTTCAACGGTGTTAGCTGTATCAAGTTCTTTCTCCAGGGCATGTAGATCCAGTTGTGCCTTCAGCGTTTTCTGAAAATTGCCTCGGAACAGCATACGCCCGGCCACCGTGAATTCGGCATAGCCAAGATACTGAATTCCAACCCAGGCAACCGCACAGAACAGAACAATGATGATGCCGGAAAGGCGATCGTTTCTAGATACGCTTTGGAGAAGCGAGAAAGCAGCGACTAAACCACATACTCCGTACACCACCAGAGCCGCACGGCGAGGGGTTAATCCTCGGTCTAGCAGGCGATGGTGAATGTGGCCCCGGTCTGCCGAAAAGATGGGCTGACGACGCATGGCCCGGCGGACAATAGCTAATCCTACATCAATCAAAGGAATCGAAAGTGCCATTAAAGGGGCTGTCATGCCCAACAACGTGGCTGATTTCTGACTCCAGATCACGCCATAACAACCCAGCAGGAAACCTATAGAGAGACTTCCGCAATCCCCTAAAAACACCGTGGCCGGGTTGAAGTTGTAGCAAAGAAATCCAAGCAGGCATCCGGCAAGCGGGAACGTAGCCACTGCAAGCGGTATGTTGTCCCGCATCACGGCGGCAATAAACATCGTGAGTGTGGCAAACAGCCCAACACCCGCCGCCAAGCCGTCCATTCCGTCTACCAGGTTGAACGCATTTGTGCAGATCACCAGCCACAGAATCGTGACGGGAAGGCTCCACCAGCTTTCCGTGGAGAAACCCACTAAATCGCTGATTCGCACTCCACCCCAATACGCCAAACCTGCTCCCGCTAGTTGACCAAACAACTTTTGCCAAGGTTTTAACCCAAATAGGTCATCAATTACACCTACAGCAAAAATCACGCCTGCCGCTGGCAAAAGGTTCCATACCAAAGACAGGTGTTCCTCAAAAAGATTCTTGGTAAAAAAGGGAGTCAAAAAGAAAGAAGCTGTGTATGCAAAGGCAATTGCCATTCCGCCTACCCGCGGAATGGGATAGCGGTGAAGCTTTCTTGTCTGGTCAGGCTTGTCTACGACTCCATACGAACGGAAAACATCCCGAATAATGGGGGTGAGAACCACCGAGATTGCGAAAGATACAAAACCAAGCCAGAGTAATGCGTTCATTCAAATACTCCGATCAACACTGAGCCTTTACCAGAACTAACGTCAGGACCGGATAGAAAATGCGTACAGGTTTGAGTATAAAGTAAAGCGTAAGTTTGATCCATCTTATTCTTTTTTCAAAACCATTAAAATGAGCAAGATAGTACTCGGAGAACTATCGGCTAATAAGCTTTTCAACTTTAATTAAATTAAATTTGTTATTTAACCTAGTAAGGTGCATGGGTTTCCCTGCTCCCCCACAAGGGAAACAGAATGCCCTATAATGCGCAGTTATGTTCCGCGAAAGCTGTAAGTTCATATGAGAACAACAGATACGGCTTCTTCCGTCCCTTTAAGCGAGCTTTCTTCCGCCTCCACTCGCTCCAGCAGCATGTTGTTGTTTGCGCTTACGATTTTTTTAAGCGCCTTTCTCCTGTTTCAGGTCCAGCCCCTGATTGCCAAGTTGATTCTGCCTTGGTTTGGCGGTTCCGCCGCCGTCTGGACTACCTGCATGTTGTTCTTCCAGATCGTCCTGTTGCTGGGATATCTTTATGCCCATGTTTTGTCCCGCTTGGCCGCCCCGCGTCAGCAGGCCTGGATTCACCTGGGATTGCTATTGGTTAGCTTTCTGAGTCTGCCCATTCTGCCTTCCACTTGGTGGAAGCCTTCCGGCTCGGATGATCCGCTATGGCGCATTCTTGGCCTCCTGGCCGCTACGATTGGATTGCCTTACTTTCTGCTTTCCTCTACCAGTCCTTTGCTCCAATCCTGGCTGGCGCGAACCAGATCCGGAGCCGTACCGTACCGGTTGTTCGCATTGTCCAATTTTGGTTCCATGCTGGCGTTAATCAGCTATCCGATTTTGGTGGAACCGAACTTAACTAACGGCCAGCAAGCCTGGAGTTGGTCCATTGGCTATGTTGCGTTTGCCTTGATTTGCGGATCGGTTGCTTTTCGCGCTCGTCTCCCTTCCTTGCTGCCGGAAGTTGCTGAGTCTTCGAGCACTGGCCAAGCGCCAGTTTTGCGCGATTACTTGATCTGGATCGGCTTAGCAGCTACCGCTTCCGCCCTGTTGCTTTCGGTTACCAATCACCTGTCGCAGAACGTGGCCTCCATCCCGTTTTTGTGGATTCTGCCGCTTGGCCTTTACCTACTCAGCTTTATTCTGTGTTTTGAAAGCTCCATCTGGTACCTGCGCCCTGTTTTTCTTCCCTTGTTTGCGTTGGCGCTTGCCGGTATGGCGTTTCAGTTGAGCGGCAGCGCCATTGACGCGGTGTTTCGCAAGCAGATTGCCTTTTTCGCTATTTCCCTGTTTGTGTGCTGCATGGTGTGCCATGGCGAACTGGCGCGCTTGAAACCACCCGCCCGTTACTTGACCGGATTTTACCTCATGATTTCCGTGGGAGGCGCAATCGGCGGCCTGTTTGTGGCTTTTCTGGCTCCCCGGGTTTTCAATGCGCTTTATGAGTTTCCCATTTCTGTAGTATTTACGGCGTTTATGGTTTTGCTCGTGTACTACAACGAGCAGCCAGCCACCATTGCCTGGAAATCCGGGCGGCAGATTGCCTGGCTTCTCGGCTTTGCGGGAAGCGTAGCCTTGGCCGTTTACCTCACTCGCGAGACCAGAGGCATGGTCAGCGATGCCGTGGTGCTGGTTCGCAACTTCTACGGGGCACTGCGTGTGAATGATTGGGACAAAACCGCTGAACATGATGCCATCCGTGAACTGACGCACGGCACCATCAGCCACGGCGAGCAGTTTATTGAGCCTGCCCGCCATCGCGAACCGACAACTTATTACGGGCCGCGCTCCGGAATCGGAATCGTGCTGCGCGACCTTCGCTCGGAAGGACCTTTGAAAGTAGCTGTGATTGGCTTAGGAACGGGCACGATTGCCGCATATGGGCAACCTTTTGACGTGTATCGTTTCTACGAAATCAATCCGCTGGTGTTGGAGATTGCCCGTCATAACTTTACTTATTTGAGCGATTCCGAGGCCAAGATTGAGACAGTGCTAGGCGATGCGCGCTTGTCCCTGGAACGGGAATCGCCGCAGGACTTTGACGTGATTGCAGTGGATGCTTTTTCCAGCGATTCCATTCCGATTCACCTCCTGACCCGCGAGGCGTTTGCGCTTTATTTAAAGCACCTGAAACCGGATGGCGTGCTGGCGATTCATGTTTCTAACCGGTATCTGGAATTAGCTCCGGTGGTAAATCAGGAAGCCAAGGCGCAAAACCGGCCGGCCATTCGGATTGAAAGCGATGGCAACGTTGCGGCGGATATTTCCGAAGCGGAATGGGTGCTGGTCTCGTCCCGCCCTGGTTATTGGGAGAAACCGTTATTTAAGCGTGCGGCTTCGCCAATTCCGGCACGTCCCCGCTTGCGCATGTGGACAGATGATTACAGCAACCTTTGGCAGATTGTGAAGTAATCTGCCAAATCATTTTACGCAACGGCACCGGAACTCTTGCGGCTGGTAAGCCGCAGGACCAGAAAATACAGGATAGCCATCAGCACTACGGCACCGGCAATCCAGCGGCCTTCTTGCTGCATGATCTTGACCAGAGATTCCGGGTCGCTCATCAGGTCAGGATGCGCGGAAGTTACCCGGTCACCGAACCAGGCCAGAATGCTGCACCACAAGCCAGCGCCAACCACTGTTACCAGGCTGAAAATGCCGAACGGCATCCGCACGATCCCTGCCGGAATGGAGATCAGGTGGCGAATCACGGGAAGCAACCGGGCGAAAAATACTCCGGCAATGCCGTAACGCTGTACAAACACTTCTGCGCGATCTAAGCTTTCCGGCTTGATGAAAACAAAGCGCCCCCACCGAAGCAGCAATGCCCGTCCCACGGATCGGGATACCCAGTAGCTAATCGCTGAACCCAGCCAGGAGCCAAAGGTTCCAGCCAGCACGACGCCTGTCAGGCTCAACCGCCCTTGCGACGCCCAAAAAGCAGCGGGAGGAATCACGATTTCGCTAGGAACCGGCAAAATCGAGCTTTCCATCGCCATCAACACCACTATGCCCAGGTAGCCCCCATCGCGGACCCAGCCAAACCATACTTGCAATAAACCGTGCAGCACTCTTGATTTGCCTTTCGAAGCTCTAGCCGCGGTAAGCCGACACGATGCGGTTTACCACGTCCTGGTGGATCTTGATTTTTCCATCTTTCAGCAGCCTTTGGCGAACACCGTCCTCAAAAATAGTGTTCCGCTCGCGAGCGCGGCGGGATTTTATCTCATCCCGGATGGAAGCTCTTTGCGAGGCAAACTCTGCCATACTCGCTTCTGTTTTGGCGATTACTTTCCCTACTACCCGATTGTTTTCCACCCGGACTGGCCCGAACAAAGTGCCTACGGGTTTGCTGAACGCATCAGGAAGCGAAGTAGCGGAGCCGACTCCTTCCACAGCGCCAGAACGGTTGAAATCGGTGGACGTCTTCATTTCCAGGCCCATGGAAGCAGCCGCTTTCTTCAGATCGCCGCCGTTTTCTTTTGCTTTGGCCAGCAAGTCGGAAGATTTCTGAGTGAGCAGCACTTCCAAGCCTTGGGATTGCAATGCTTTGCGAACATCAGCTTGCGCTTCTTCGAAGCTGGCGGGGTGCGCAGGCGTAACAGCAGTTACCACGGCCACAGCGACTTTGTTGTTCGGCAACACAATGGGTTGCGAAACTTCGTTCTTTTGCAGCCCTTCCACAGCGGCTTCGAACTCTTTGCTCACGCCCAGCATCGGCAGAGGATCACCGGGAACCATGTTGTCCACTTTCTGCAAGGGCTGGTTCACATCTGTTGCGGCTTTTTCCGGATGAGCAGGATCGCGGCGGAAATCGGCAATTGCCTTGTCTGCCGCCTGCTGCATCAGGTTGTTCAGACGCTGTTTCTTGTAATTGGTTGCCAGTTCCCCTTTCACTTCGTCAAAAGTGCGGAGGTGAGCCGGCTCTTTTTCCAGATCCTGCACAATATGGTAGCCATACTGCGTTTTCACCAAGTTGCTGATCTCATTGGGTTTCAACGAGAATACGGCATCTTCAAAGGGCTTCACCATCTGCCCTCGCAGCACCCAGCCCAGATCGCCACCCTTGGCGCCGGAACCCGGATCTTCCGAATTCTTTTTGGCAAGCTCCGCGAAATCGCCTCCGCTGCGCAACTGCTTCAAGATGCCTTCCGCTTTGGCGCGCTGCTCGGCATCGGAGTTCGGTTTGCTGGTCATCAACAAAATATGCCGGGCATGCACACGCTCGGGCACCCGATATTTGTCCAGATCGGCCTTGTACTGCTTCTGAAGATCATCGTCGGAAACGGGAATGGAGGTTTCCATTTGCGCACCGTCCAGCACCACGTAAGCAACTGATTTTCGTGTAGGGGTCTGGAACTGGCCCTTGTTCTTGTCGTAATACTGCCGCATGGCTTCCGGGTCCGTTTTCACTTCGGACTGGTACTTGGCCGGCGAAAGAATTACGTAGTCAATTTTTACTTTTTCCGAACGCTGCTTATATTCCTTCTCTACTTCCGCCGGAGAAACCACGGTTCCTTCCAGCGCAATATCCCGCAGGCGAGTCACTAGGAGTTGCCGAGCCGTTTCCGTCCTCAGGTCAGGAATGCTCATTCCTTGCTGTGATAAGGCGGCTTCCAGCTCCGCCCGTTTCACTAGCTTTCCATCCTGAAAAAAGCCAGGAGGCAATTGGTTCTGAATCGCAACATTCACGTCTTCATCGCTGACGCGTAAGCCCTGGCGCTTGGCTTCATAAGCTAAGGCGCGGTCTCCTACCAACTGCTGCACAATCTGGGGAGCATACAAGCCCAGGTATTGAGTAGGCACCTGGCCGCCGCGAAGAACCCCTTGAATGGCGCGCTGCGCCGCTTGTACCGTGATGGTTTCATCACCTACCTGGGCCACCACGTTGTCACCAGCACCGCTGGTAGTGCTCATCCCGCTGCCTGGAATCAGGTACGTCACCATGGAAAGCGCAACAATCACCAGAATGGCTCCGAGCAGTATACGCACAGCCTTATCCCGGCTGCGAAATAAATCAAACATGTAAAGGAATCTCCCGAAAATTACGAATTCTGTATTATATCAGCCGCCGATTCCCGGCTTCTTTTTGCGCTAATCGGCCGAAAGGTGGCATTCGGCGTGGACGGCGCGAACCGCCTTTTCCAAACCTTCCCGATGCACCACAATGGCAATAGTCAGTTCGCTGGAACCCTGGGCAATCGCCATGATGTTCACGTTTTCCCGGGAAATGGCGGTGAAAATCCGACCGGCTAACCCTTGCGTTCCCCGCATTCCTTCGCCTACTACGGCCAGCAAACCCACTTGTTCATCAATCCCGATCGGATGGACATAGCCATGCGCCAACTCCAGCGCCAACGCTGCTTCCACGCTCTCCAGGGCCCTTGCCATTTCATCATTCCGCACCAGAAAACAAAAGCTTTGCCGGTAGCTGGAAGCAGAAATGGAAAGCACTTCCACATTGCTGCGAGCCAGAGCATCCATGGCGCGTGCCAGTACTTGCGTGCCGCTTAATGCGCCTTGCGCCGGTTCCAGGGAGATCAGCGACACATCACGCATGGAAGTAACAGCGCGCGCACCGCTGGAAACGGAAAGCACCGGCACAATCCGGGTTCCCGGCTTTTCCGGCGAAAAGCTGTTTTTGCTCCATACCGGAATCCCTTTATTGACCAAGGGTGCCAGCGTGCGGGGATGCAGCACTTTAGCGCCGTTGTAAGCCAGTTCCGCCGCTTCGCTGAAGCTGACTTCCTCCAGCACTCGCGCATCCGGCACCAGGCGCGGATCAGCGGTCATAATGCCATCCACATCCGTCCAGATCCAAAGTTCGGAAGCGGGAAGCGCAGCAGCCAGAATGGAAGCGGAAAAATCCGACCCGCCACGCCCTAGCGTGGTGCAGCGACCGTCCACGGTAGCACCATTGAAGCCAGTTACCACGGGAACTTCCCCTTTTTGCAGCAACGGATGGAGAATGGCGGCTGCTTTTTGCGCTGTTAAAGGAATCAACGGTGAAGCATTTCCGAACACCGCATCCGTGACCACAACGTCTGCCGCATTCACCGGCGCTGCTGGTGTACCGTGCATCTGAAGATAGCGGCTCAAAAGCAGTGCGGACAGGCGCTCCCCCAATGGCCACGGCTTCATCCACGGAGCGAGCAGGCCGCTCGCCCAGCATCAACATGCCGCCCACCAGACGCTGAAACTCGCCAACGCAACTCATCCATCGCCGTAATGGCGTCATCGCCGAGTTCCAGTCCTGCCGCCGCGTGCATAGGTGCCGGTCCCGCAGAAGCTAATCAGATTTTTCTCAATCCCTGCCTCATCTCCGGCTTCCGCATGTTTCATGGTGTCCAGCAGGAGGTCGGTGATTTTGACATGGCCGAAACCACCACCACTACCGGACGCGCGGTGCATTTGCTCGCGAATCAGGCCCGCTGCCACACGCATCCGCGCGGCGAACCCATGCTGGTGCCGCCAAACTTCATCACCAATATTCCGTTCAATGATATTCCTTCCCATTGGTCACTCGCGCCGCGCACCAGCTTGAGACCGCTTTCCAGCACTTCCTCGATGGTGAGCCCAGTGGAATCCAGAGTAAACCGCGTCCGGCGCCTGCGTCAGCGGGCTTTCCGCCGCGAGCGGTCACGCTCATCGCGTTCGGCAATCTGCGTGGCAACAGGCTCCGTATCTTGTGCGCATCCCCATCTGGCACAGCGCGACGACGCACACGCTCGCCCGGGTTGGCATCCAGAAACACTTCGATGCGGGCGTGGGAAACACCACGGTGCCGATATCGCGCCCTTCCATCACCATGTTGGCGCTTTCGCCTATTTTCCGCTGCTTCTCCACCAGGGAGCGGCGCACGGCGGGAATCGCTGCCACACGCGAGGCTGCTTCCGAGATGTGGGGCTCCCGAATGGCCTCGCTCACATCTTCGCCGTTCAGCAAAATCCGGTTGTTTTCCGGGAGGAGCTGCAGGGAAGCCGCTTCCGCTAACTGTTCCATGCGGTGCATATCATCCGGGTTCAGATTTTGGCGCACCGCCCACAATGCAATTGCCCGGTACATGGCACCTGTATCGATATAAGTAAAGCCGAGCTGTTCCGCCAACTTACGGGCAATGGTGCTTTTTCCTGCACCAGCCGGGCCGTCAATGGCAATCACGATTCCCATGTCGAAACCAGTAAGCTAGCACACTGGATTTGGCGACAACGAATTATTGTTTCCCGGAAACGGGAGCAGGGGAAGCAGCAGTTCCGGCACCCGCAGCAGTGGTTTGGCCCGTTGTTTGGGTTCCCGAAGTCTTGTTCTGGTTTGCATTAGGCAAGTTTCCCGCAGCATTCCCCGTCATTCCCGTATCTTTGCTGAGATCGTAGACGAACTCCCACTTCTCGTAATCTGTTTGATCGTTGACGATCTTGATGCCTTCCCCCTTGGCTTTGCTGGCCACGCCCGCAATGCCGCCGCCTATCACCTGACCTGTGGCGGAAGCGTTTTGCGATAATCCGTTTACCCCGCCAGGACGAGGATTGGTTAACAAGTTCCCAATGATTTGAGCCGCGGTCGCAGGAGTATTCGGCGAAGCGCCTGGCGTGGTTGGCGTTGGAGAAATGCCAGGCTGCATTGCCTGCATCTGGCCGCCACGATTCTGAAACGGTTGACCAGGAAGGGCCGGGCCAATCGGCATTCCTGTTGCGGGATCGATGACTCCCGCACCCGCAGTGTATACGAAACCTCCCGGCATAGGTTGAGGCGTGCCATTCACGTTTGTCTGCCCCGGAATTCCCACTGGCGGCTGAGGCGGCGTTACACCGGGCGGATAAGATCCCGGCGGGTACACCACGGGAGGCGGCGTTGGCATTTGGCTATTAGGGGGCGCACTTTGCGACAAATCAGGAGGCAGCGGCCCGATCTGGCTGCCGTTATTGTTGTTCACTTCCGGCCCGTTACCTGCCAGATTCCCATCGCTAGGCCGTCTGCGGGTTGCCAGATTCACTGCGGTGTCAGTGGTGGGAGCAGCGCCGATAGGCTGCAATTCCGTAATAAAGGTGTTTACGCTTTTCTGGTCCTTTTTGTCTTTATCTGTTTGCTTTTGTACTTTGGAATCCAGCAGCGCACCGCCAGGACCGGCATGGATAATGCGCCATTCGGATTTTCCTGTCATCGGGTCCGTATATTGGCGCCGCAGAAAACGAGTGCCGTTGGTGTTTTCCAGGTCCTCTATTTTGGAGGGAAACCGCTTCATCTTGCGGACATAGAGCTGAATGCCGCGCTGGTATTCATGACCACGGTCAATCAACAGTTGTTCCTTGTCACGCTGGGTTTCAAATGCTACGCGTGGCAGCGTCATGTAGAGCGAGATGGCAATGAGCGATGCCATCGCGAGTACCAGCAGCAAGGCAAACCCGGACTCTGAGCGGCGCTGCTTCATCCCCCCATTGCCTCCGGCACGATGGGCAAAGTCTGGTTATTTTTGAATTGCGTGTCTTCCATCTCCACGGAACTCACGCCAACGCGCACAATCCGGTAACGGTTCTTCACCATGTCACCTTCCCAAGCCACAATCACGTCTTCCCCGTCCAGAAAGAACGCTTTTTTGCGGGTTTCCCCGCGTGCATTGGTATACCCGTAATACTTGAGCGGAATCGGGGGCGGTGGAGGAGGTGGCGGCGGACCCGGGTTCGCCACCGGCGGAGCCATAACGGCTGTTTTGTTGATGGGAATTTTAGGTTCTTTCGGAATCGGCGTCAAAGGCACCGGAGGTGCCGCAGCGCCGAACTGAAACAAGTTGCGCGAACCACCTTCCAGTGACACGCTTTGCACTTTGGCCAGCAGATCCAGCCGAAGAGCAGGGTCTACTTTGGTTGGATCGATCCGTTCTTCCGGGCGATTGGGATGGAGCACGGGACGGAATTCACTGCCTCGCCGTGCTGTGATGCCCCGCCGCTGCACAGGCGCACTTCCCGTTAGCGTAGGTGCTGCTGCCGGTGCAGGAATGGAAGCCCGCCCAGCCGATCCCGCGGAAGAGGATGGGCCGGAATCTGGAGAGGAAAGGACGTTGGTATAGAAAACCCAAATGCCAATCAACGCCAGCGCACCCAGAAAAATCAACTTCTTCTGCTCGCCCTGTTTTCGGAGAACCACTTTCATATCGGCTCCTCCGTTTCATCGCGCACAAAAGCATTGAACTTGAGGGTAATGAGCAGGTTCGGAGTGCCGGACTGAGGCGCGGCTTGCAGGTTCTCAATAATCAGGAAACGCTTCGATTGATCCAGCAGGTTCATGAACTTCAGGAGGCTCGGGTACGTGGCTTCATAACCAGCAGTGACCGTCAGCATACTCATGGTGGCGCTGCCTTCAATTAAATCGCTGGAAAGGGAAGACTCACGAGACTTCACGCCGGAAGCAGCTGCCATCTGATTCAGTTCGCCCAGAATCACGGAATACGTCATGCGGCGAGGCGTCATGTAATTTTCCACAAACCTGCCGCCTTCCGTGCGCGCTTGTGCCACCTTGACGGACATATTTCGCGCACTGTTGAGAATGCTGCGTTGAATGGCAAGCTGATGGCGCATGTCCTCGATTTGAGTTTCCAGTTTCTTCGGAGAATCGTTCCACCAATGAAAGGCAAACCCTGCCGCCACTAGATTGGCCAAGAGCAAAACACTCAGGCCGGTTCGCACCAAGATTTTCGGCGAACCCCAGGAAACAGCGCGGAACTGCTTGGTGACATCAAAGTTTCTGGGCATAATTCACCGTTAATCGATCGCGATAAAAGGGATCAGTTTGCGAAGGAGATTGCGATACCCGGACCAATACGGAACTGAATACACTAGATTGTTCCAGCTTCTGCACAAACACCACCAAGGGATCGGGCGTTTCTGCCGCAATGGTCATCTCCAAGGAGATGTTGCGTTCCCCATTCACCTGAGGCCGAATCTGCGTGATGCGAACGTTAGGGGGCAATGTTTTTTCCAGGTCCGCAAACAACTTGGTCCAACTAATACTTTTTCGCAGCAGCAGTTGATTCAGCATCACGCTACGCTCCAGCACTTCCGCATTTTCCGGCTTCCGCACCTCGACGTCATAGCGGCTTTTTTCCGTGCGTAAACGAGCCAGGTCACGCTCCAGGCGCGCCTGCACTTGCCGATCCTGACTCACCAGCGCACGGTCGCTCCAAGCCATCCAGAGAAAAGTAGCCAACGAAAGCAGCAAAAGGAGACTCGCCACACCCGAAGCAATCAGCAAGGGGCGGTCTCGGCGGAAAGGCTCGCTGGCGAGATTTAATTCAATTCTCATGCTTCTCTGCCTTTCATGCTGCTACCGCCGGGGCCACTGTGGACTGGAGGTAGCCCAGCAATCCGGCGTTCTGCCCATTCATGGCTCCCAAACGGGAACGAAGCGGCTCCACCGGAATTCCCAACTCCTCATGAAAGCGCGATACCGCAGTAGTCTCCAACTCCCCAAATCCACACAAGAGAAGGCGATTTGCCTGCGCTTCAAAATTGTCTTCCACATACACAAACGTGGGGTAAAGGTCCGCTGCAATCTCTTCTAATGAGAATTCGGTCAATTCCAGGGAACGCACCAGCTTCAACACCGTTTGCTGCACCACCATCACGGTGAGCACGCGCCCATTGACACGGGCCACCACGGAGATGCCATCCGTGGTGACCAAGTCCAGCATGGCCACAGGAGCCACGGTTACCAAGCCCGGCTGAATGCCCACAGCACGGAACGGTGCTTCATACCGGGCAATTATTTCCAGGGGCGCTAAAGACACCACTACATCATGCGATTTTCCACCGGGGCTGTTTTGCCGCCAATAGCTAAGCGCAGCGGTTTCCACTTCAAAGGGCACGCTTTTCTTTACGCGGAAGCGTACCAGCACTTCCTGTTCTTCTGCTTTTTCCGGGAATGAATCAAACGTCAACACGGAAAGGCGAGTGCTGTAGTCCGGCAGAATCAGCACGCCGGTTCTTCTTTTGCGTCCGCTACCAGGAGGCACTAACGCACGAACGGCTTCCGCCAACCTATCAGGCTGAAGGACGTTATCACGCACTGGGGAAGCGGAAACAACACCGGGCGGCAGTTCCTGAAACTGAATGGCTGTCAGATTCCGCGCACGGACCATGCTGATACCGGCTTCGGAAACCTCAAACACAAAATCCGGCGGCGGATCTTGCCATAGCCGGGAAAGAAAAGGGAGGTGAAAAGCCATGGCTTACCCTTCGATAAAGGTTACCTTGTTGATTTCTTTCAACGTGGTAATTCCCCTTCGCACTTTATCAATGGCAGACTCGCGCAAGAATGTCATGCCTTCATCCCGTGCCACGCGCTTGATTTCTGCTGTGGAGCGCCGGTCCAGAATCATTTCGCGGATGCGGTCGCTCAGATCCAGCAACTCATGAATCGCGGTACGGCCACGGAACCCCGTGCCGCCGCACTCAAAGCACCCGGCGCCTTCCATGGTGGGCGCATCACGCCATTCTTCCGGGTTCAGGCCGCTTTCCAGATAAGCACTGTCCGGGAACTTCACCGGCTTTTTGCAAAATTCGCAGATCATGCGCACTAAGCGTTGTGCCAGAATGCAGTTCAACGCGGAAACAAAGTTGTACGGCTCCACGCCCATATTCAGGAAGCGGCCCAACACATCCAGGACGTTGTTGGCGTGCACGGTGGTAAAAACCAAGTGGCCGGTCAACGCGGAATTGATGGCGATCTGAGCGGTTTCCTGGTCACGGATTTCGCCCACCATGATCTTGTCCGGATCATGACGGAGAATGGAGCGCAAGCCACGCGCGAAGGTGAGACCCTTCTTTTCATTCACCGGAATCTGCGTAATGCCCTTTACCTGATATTCCACCGGATCTTCAATGGTGATGATCTTGTCTTCGTCGTTCTTGATCTCGCTGAGCGCAGCATACAGCGTGGTGGTTTTGCCGGAACCGGTCGGCCCTGTCACCAGCACCATGCCGTACGGCTCGCTGATGTAGCGGCGAAACTTGGTCAAGTCATTATCGGAAAAGCCGACCACTTCCAGCGAGAGTTTGGCGAACTTCTCGCTCATGGATTCTTTATCCAGAACGCGAAGCACGGCATCTTCGCCGTGAATTGTAGGCATCACGGAGACGCGAAAATCGATGAGACGCCCTTTATAGCGAACGCGGAAACGGCCGTCCTGCGGCACGCGCCGTTCGGCAATATCCAGTTCGCTCATGACCTTGATACGAGAAAGAATGGTGGACTGCCAGTCTTTGGCAATCGGCGCCATAGCGTAATGGAGCACGCCGTCAATGCGGTATTTGATCGCCACTTCCTGGTCCCGCGATTCAATGTGAATATCACTGGCGCGCCGCTCCAGAGCATTAAAGATCGTGGTATCGACTAACTTAATGACTGGCGCGATGTCGCTATCGCCTTGCGCCAGCTTGTCGATGGAAAGCGTTTCATCGGGGTTGTCGTCATCTCCGACCACATCCAACGTGAAGCCTTCCGTGACTTCTTCCAGCACGCGCTGCGACTGCTCGGTTTTCTTGAGCAGGTCCCCAATCTGGGAAGCAGTGGCAACCTTGACCCGCAGCTTTTTATTGAGCAGCAGGCCAAGCTCATCAATCGTGTTCAGGTTGCGGGGATCAACCAGCGCAATTTCCAGCGTGCCATTCACGGCCCGCAACGGCACGAAGTTGTAGCGAAACATCAGGTCCACAGGAACACTGCGGAACAAGTCATGGTCAATGGAGCCTTCGCGCAGGTCAACGTATTCGCAGCGGTAGCGCGCTGCCATCGCACGGGAAGCCGCAATTTCCGGCTCCAGGTCTTTCAGCATTAATCTTTCAGCAGCCATGTTCGTTGTCAGCGGATGGTATCCGCCAGAGAAAAGATCGGCAGGTACAGGGCAATCAACACGAAAGCCACAAAAATACCCATAAAGACCATGATCGCAGGCTCAATCAGCGAGAGCGCGGCGGTCATTTTTGTATTCACGTCTTCTTCGTAGAATTCCGCGACGCTGGTGAGCATAACCGGCAAAGCGCCAGTGGATTCACCCACCTCAATCATGTCAATGGAAAGAGAAGGGAAGATGCCGGTGGTGCGCAAGGAAGCGGATAAGGGATTGCCTTCCCGCACCATTTGCCCGGCCCGGCTTAGAATCTTTCGGAGCAATGCCGTTCCCAAGGAGTCCGCCGCTGTTTCCAACCCTTGCACCAGGGGAATGCCGCCCGTCAGCAAGGTGCTCAAAATACGTGAAAATTGCGCCACTTGGTACTTCAGCCAGATATCGCCAAAGATCGGCACACGCGCTTTGATGGCATCCAGTTTTTCCGAACCTTCCGGCTTGCGGGCCCAGGTGACCAGCCCAAATCCGAGGAGGGCAATGGCTCCTGCAAAAACCAGAATGTAGGACTTCGCCGCTGTTCCCACAGTGATCAAGATTTCCGTCACTGCCGGTAATTGGGCAGACATGCTGGTATACAAACCAGCGAAGTTCGGTACCACGTAGGTCACCAAAAATATAATCAGTGCAATCACCAGAACGATCAGCACCGATGGGTACATCAGGGAAAGAAGCACCTTTTTGCGTACCGCTAACGCTAACTTCTGGTAAGTAATGTAGCGTTCCAGCACCTCGCCCAAGCTGCCGCTTTTTTCCCCAGCCAGCACGGACGTTACATAGATTTTCGGAAAGATGCCCTGGTGTTCAAAGGCGTCAGACAACATTGTGCCCTGCCGCACTTCATCGCGCACGGATTGAATAAAAGGCGTCAACTTGGGGTCGGTTAACCGGTCAGCCAGCAGGTCCAGCCCTTTCAGAATGGGCAATCCAGCGCGAATCAGCGTCACAAATTGCTGATTAAAGATCAGGAACTTTTCCAGATTGACGTTTTTCTTGCGACCGAGATTTACGCGACCGGAAAGCGCTGTTGCCCCCTGGCGCGGCTTGATGGAATAGATCAGGAATCCTTGCCCGGAAAAACGATCCCGGAGTTCCTGTTCACTATTTGCGGTGGCAACCTGGGAATGGACTTCCCCACGCGCGTCCGCATATTTCAAAACAAATTCAGACATGCGTTACTGGTCGCTTTCCACCATTTCGGCACCAGGAGGAGCCTGAAAGACAAACATTTTGGGGTTCAGAGGCGGATTCAACTGCTCTCCTTCAAATTGAAAGTGGAGAATGGACTGGTCTTGCCCCACAATTCGCAACTCCCGAATGCGGGAATCTTCCCCAATCAGGAATTCCACGCGGGAATACTGAAGATTGTTGGAGTTCGGCTCGGCCTCAATCCAGTTCGCGGCGCCTTCCGGACGAAGGCGAAAACTGCGGAACTCCTTGTAAAAGTTCAACTTTCCCAGCAAAAAAGCCAAGGGAGCACGCAAATCTTCCGTGTCCTTCATCTTGCTGCGCTCTACTTTGTGGTCATCCGGGGTGTACAGAAACACGTTTTTGCCGTCCGACAGAAACCATTTATTCGGAGGAGTGGTGTAATCCCATCGCATCCGGCCCGGTTTTCGCAGGGAAAGCACGCCGGATTCCACCTGTGTAGCCCGCTTTTGGGCCTGGTAAGTTTCCGTGAAGTGAAGCCGG
Source organism: Bryobacterales bacterium (assembly GCA_963791675.1). Taxonomy (GTDB): domain Bacteria; phylum Acidobacteriota; class Terriglobia; order Bryobacterales; family Bryobacteraceae; genus JALYXI01. The sequence continues at coordinate 215,459 of CAWBTD010000015.1, read as the reverse complement.
AGAGATTGGGCATGGTTATACCGGTTTTCCACAGATTTCAGCACCGTATCCAGGTTTGTGCCGGTGTTTGCGGCAAGGGCGGGCACAATCGCCAGCACGTACCAAAGGGCGACTTTTGTGGAAACGGATGTCATCTCTCAATCGGATAGACGCGCCGGGAGGGAACAACGTTGTAGTCGTCTGTCTTTTGAAGGAAAACTCCCTATTTAACGTGTTTAGTTAAAGTATAGTTTAACTAAGCTGTAAGATCATGCTAGTTTGTGGGAGTGCATATCTTGCATGAGGAACTCACCTCAGTTTTAGGCCAATTCAACCCGTGGTGGCGTGGAGAGAAAATAACGGACCTGCCAAATTGGCATCGCGCCGCCTTCCAAGAGTTGCAACGCTGGATTGCAAACCCGCCTGCGCCTCGTGCCGTGTTGCTGTCGGGTGCGCGTCAAATTGGAAAGACAACGCTGTTGCTCCAATCTATTCGCACGTTGCTGGACAAAGGCGTGCCAGCCGCAAATATTTTGTACGCGACTTTTGATCATCCCATCCTGAAGCTAGCTGGCATAGATGCCGTTTTAGAGGCATGGCGGCAACGCGAGCCGCGTATGGAGGGATCGGAATATCTATTTTTGGATGAAGCGCAATTTATACGGGACTGGGGAACGTGGATCAAACATCAAGTCGACTTTTTCCGGCAGCGACGAGTCGTTTTCACAGGTTCGGCCATGCCGCTCATGGAAGCAGACCAGGAGTCTGGTGTTGGCCGATGGCACACCATTCGCCTGACTACCCTATCGTTTTATGAATATCTGCAAATCAAAAAACTTCAACTGCCGCCTTTAGAAAAAGTAAACAGCCTAGCCGAATTGTTTGAGTGGCAGCCAAATCGTCTCTACCGAATTCAGGAAACAGGGAAAGCATACGTGGCTCACTTCCATGAGTACCTTATCCGAGGAGGATTTCCCCAGACCGCTCAAGTGGAGAGTATTACTCAGGCGCAACGGTTACTGCGAGAGGACATCATCGATAAGGCTCTAAAGCGTGACATGACTGCTCTGTTTGGCGTCCGTCGAATTCTGGATCTGGAACAGACTTTTCTGTATCTCTGCATGCACGATAGCGGTTTGCTGGACATGCCAGCACTATGCAGCAATCTTGAGGTAAAAAGGCCCACAGCGCAGCACTTTATTGAACTGTTGGAGGCAACCCATCTCATTTACAGGCTTCAGCCATTTGGATACGGGAAGGAAGTATTACGGGGACGTTATAAAGTTTATCTGGCTGACGCCGCTATTTCTTCCGCAGTCATGTTGAAGGGTAAGGCAGTACTGGATGACCCGGATGCCCTTGGAGTGGCAACTGAGACCGCAGTCTTCAAACATCTTTTTGCGCGGTACTATTCGAGGCAGGTTCGTTTCACATATTGGCGTGGGAAACAGGATCACGAAGTTGATCTTGTAGCAGATCTCGGCAACCAGCTCATTCCATTTGAGGTGAAGTACCGAGCCGAACGTACTGGGGTACGGCAACTGAAAGGAATGCTTGAACTGTGTTCGCAGAAAAGTATTGAGCGAGGATACGTCCTAACAAAATCACTCAGTGACTTTGGCATTTTGCAATTGCCGGAAGGCATCAGCACCAGAATCATGCGTATTCCAGCACCACTGCTCTGCTACTGGATGGGTGAATCGGAAACTCAATCTGCCTAAGCTTGTACGATGTCAGGCAACAGCCAAAATCTGTCCAGGCTGAATCGTTTCCAAGGCCTTCAAAACTCCTCCTACAGGAGGCAACAAATCTTCTACCTGATTGCTCAGAGCACGGACGAGGATAATGGAGAGTTTGCGGCTCGTAAATGATTGCTGGTAGGGAATTCCTTGATCCACCGTGAGTAAAACGTTATAGCCAGTTAGTTCCGCTGCTTCCAGCAACTCTCCATTTTTCCTTCCTTTCTGGCAAGCAAGGAATCTTTGGCTTCTTCAAGGACTTGAATTGCCATTCCACGTGTAACTGTAGGGAACTGATGAAGGAATTCCAACAGAGAGTGACCACCCTCTAAATAATCAATGAGCGTTTGAAAAGGGACTCGAGTACCGCGAAAACGCGGTGTTCCATTCATAACTTCTCGATCCCTCGCAACCACAAGCTCCACCATGACTCTACCAGTGTAAGGTCTGTCTTAAGTGATCTACATTTGTTCCCACGGAAGTCAATGTTCACGGGGCAAAGGCACTCAAAACAGGCAATCGTTCTCCGGGCCGTGTTGGTCTAGGGTGCTGCATGTTGCTCAATGCTGGTCACGCTCGTCGTGTCAAATAGCGAGTAACCATCCTGGCTAGCAGGGAGACCTACATAATCATTGAAAAACTTGGTGATCGCCGTACAACGGATGTTCTTGCTACAAGCGACCATCTTGTTAGGCGCCTTTTCCTTTTCAATCTCTCCGCTTGTGCCTGGCGGGGTTGCCAGTACTTCGACTTCCAGCGCCTTCGCCGCCTTGAAGGCATATGTTTGCATGGCTTGGCCTGCAGCGAATTTCACTACATCGCCCCAAGTGGTTTGTACCTGCGTGCCGGAAGGTGGTGGAGTCCCGAAAAGATCTGCATGAGCACTGAAATGAAGTCTTCTGATCTCGCTTACATCCTGCACACTGTAATGCTCCTTATCTTTGCGCTTCATCATGAAACTGTTCATGCAAATCAAATTTTAAGTTTTGTGTGTCGGTGATGGAATGACTATTAATTTTTCCTCCTGCTTTCGAGTGGTCGTAGTATCCTTCTTGGTTCCACTCCCACATAATCGCCGCCAAGACTTCCAGCACAGTGGACTTCAGCATAAGCCGGCTGTTGCCGTCGTAAACGATTTCCTGAACATCACAACCAAGAAGGCCAATCCGGGCGGCAAAGCCAAGGCCGGGTACCGTGGTCTTATTGAAGGCGGCTTTGAACTGGGTCAGAGCGTCCTTACCCCCATCTTTTAGTTTGGTTGTGCCATCAGCGGCCAAACCACTGCCACTTACAGTCGGGTCTTCCCCCATGTTTTCAGCGAAATCTCCGTCCATTCGTCCGTCAGCATCTTCGTTCCAGCGCTTTGGAAGGTTGTTCGGGAAAGAATCCCACGCCTGCACATCTTTTCCGTCAACCGATGGCAATGTTACTAAGGGTCTGCCACGAGGTGAGATGCCGGTATTTGCCAATACCGGGCCATCAGCGAAGCCGTGCGAGATGAACATCACCGCCACCACTGATCCCGCCGGGGCTCCGCGAATCGAGTGGTACACGTTTGTGATGGAGAATTGATTATTAAGGGTCTTCGACAACGTGCGCCCATTGATATCCACAAATGTTTTCGGGTCTTGTGAAATGTCTCCTTCGGTTGGCTTGAACTCCGTGATAGGAACCCATTTGGGCCTTGTTGGTGACCTCATCTTGATGGGAGTAAAGTCGACCACTCCAACCTTGTTGTTCCAGCAATCAAAGTGAATAAACCGGGCCACCCCCGGCGCTTTTCCCTTGATGAGCTTCCCCAAAATCTCAATCACCAGATTTTCGGCGAACCCGCTAAATCCGTTATTCTCCGTACGACCTGTTACTAAGAAGTAAAACTGAATATCTCGTAGTTTTGTATTTACTGGGGTACATGTTGTGCTTACCCAGGATTGTTTGCTCGCCTTACGATTGTCGTCGCCCATGTGCTATCTCGTTTTCGCGTGGGCCGCTTCACTTAAGAGCCATGTACTTTTTGTAGTTTCTCACGGGTTGGCAGATCAGGCGCTCCGGTCACTGATAGTGTTTCTTTAGCTTGGAACGCTTCCAGTGCTAGCCTAGTTTCCTCGTTCAGTTGGCCATCAAGGTCTCCAGCATAGTAGTCCAAGTTTCGCAGGCGACCTTGTACACCGGTCATCTCCGTAATAGGGTCCAACTCGCCGAGATCGAGCAGATATTCGCGCTGCTGAGGTCCGACAATCAGCTTTGCCGATGTGGCGTTATACGGAATGGGGTGCACGAGTTTCCCCTCACTGTCAGTTGTTCCTTGGAAGACCTTTCCCTCCACCACCAGGGTATAGGAAACGTTCGCCTGGATCTCATCGTTATCAAGTACCTGAAGACGCAACAAGCAAGGCACGCCTTTGAGTACAAAGCAGTGTTTCGTTTCAGTTGCGCAACCGATCTCTTTCGCTATTTTTCGCGGAATGAAGATTACATCGCCGGGCAGGAGAACGTTCGGGTCTTTACGTAGTGATTTCAGGAGCGAGTTAGCCGGATAATTCCATATTGTTTCCCACAGGAATCCCGTCTGTCCGGCGATACTGGAAACGCACTCACCCTGGACAACAGTATGTGGTGTCCCATCGCCTTCACTCGGAGCAACAGGGCCGCCAGAGAGTTCCTGGTCATCCATCGTGATCTTCTCGCTAAGTCAGTATATCGAAATCCTACAACTCAACTAATTGAGTTTGGGATACTACTCACAGCGGATAACCATTTCTACAATGTAGTTAGTTAATCTGGTGAACCATGGATAACTTTCAACGCATTCGCGAACATCTCTCAAAACTAATAGGCGGTGATAGTGAAGCACATGCCAGCTTCCGCAAAGCCGTTGCTGACTTACCTGTTCCCTTACAAGGAGCGAAAGCGCCGAACGCACCGCACACTGCTTGGCAACTGCTGGAGCACATGCGGATTACGCAACACGATATTCTCCAATTTACTCGTGACGCCCATTACCAATCCCCGAAATGGCCGGAAGGGTATTGGCCGGATTTCGAAGCTCCTTCCGAAAAAGGCGCTTGGGAGAAAAGCGTTCAGCAGTTTGCAGCAGATGCCGCCGCGTTTCGGCAGATTGTGAATGACCCTGCAACGGACTTAACTGCGCCGCTGTCACATGGCGACGGGCAGACCGTGATGCGGGAAGCCTTGCTGATTGCGGATCATACGGCCTACCATGTCGGCCAGTTAATCCTGCTGCGGATTTTGTTGGGCGCTTGGAAGTAAGCGCCCAACTTTTAGAACACAAACCGAAGCTGGAACTCCACAATGCGCCCGCCGGGATCATTTGCGCCGGATACTGTAATATCACGGTAAGCGTTGCGCGTTTGTCCGAAAGTGGCGGAAGCAAGCGAGATGGAGTTCACATCATTGCCAGCAGAACCAAGCAGGAAATTCACATCATTGAAAGCGTTCAAGGCAGTGGCGCGGAACTCCAGGCTCCGTTTTTCACCCAAGGACGTGCGCTTCAGGATGCTGAAATCAATGAAGCTCTGCCATGGGCCATACAGATAGATCCGGTTGCCCAATTGTCCCGCCGTGGTGGGTGGTCCAATGTATGGTTTGCTGGGATCTAGTTGTGACAAGGTAAAGCCACCCTGCTCAAAGGCGGCCAGCGAGTTGTTGATCAGGTCCTGCGGCAAGTAGTAGACCAGCCCGCTTCCATCTTTACGGATCGAAACCATGTCGTTTAGTTGCTGGGCCGTGATGTTATGGAGAACAACCCCTGAATCCGCAGTGGTACTCGTGCCACTGTTGTTATTGAAGACGCTACGTGCACTGCGCAGCAAAGAAGGCGAACCGGACTGCACGCGCGTAGTTCCTGAAAGTTCCCATCCTTCTACCAACTTGCCGAGGAATCCATGGGAATTGCTCATCCAGTGACGGTTAGCTCCAAAGGGAAATTCATAGATGTAGTTCATCTTGAACGCATGCCGAATGTCCCACGGAGAGGGGCCCCTATCTAAGCCAGGATTACGTAGAGTAGTGGGCTGGCTCAGCACGCTGGAACTGGAAACATCCATATTGGTCAGAGACTTGCCGAACGTATAGCTTCCTTGTGTCAATAAACCACCTACAAAACGCCGCCGCACTTCCACCTGAAGCGAGTTGTAAGTGGCACTGCCGCCGTTGTAGAGCAGATAGGCTCCGCTGTAAGTAGCCGGGTTCGCCATGAACAAGTTGGAAGGATAGCCAGCTTTTACTAAGTTGGACATGCGAGTCGCATTAGTGGCAATCGCGTTAGCCACTGCGCCTGCCTGGCCTTGCAGAATGTTGGTGGCCTGCGTGGAATCCGTGGTGGCGCCAAAAGCAGTCTGAATGATGGGGATCGCAGCTTGCCCTGGCAAGCCTTGATTCCCGAAATTAGTGCTGGTTGGGGTTGCTTTCTGCGCAATGGCCAAGTTATTTTGCGCAATCTTGAATTCGTTCAGAAAGCCATTTTCGAAGATATTGACTTCATTCAAATTCACCTGCCGCCACAATCCGACAGCATGGTTTCCTACCCAGCGCACATCCAGCACTGTGTCTTTGACAATTTCTCGTTGTACGCCCAAACTCCAGCTCTGCACATACGCCTGATGGAGGTTTGGATCAAATTCATTAATGCTGAAATTTGTGCTGACCGGAAGCGGGAACGTAGGTGTAGTGGAAACACTGCTTACCGGCAAACTGGGGTCACGGAACAGCACGCTGCCGATGGAGCCGAATTGTGCTGGCGTGTTGTTAGGGTCTACGGAGGTAGAGGTCGTACGTCCAGGGTTGGAACCCCAAATAGAGGTAAAGGTAGCCGTGCCTTCCCGCACGGAAGAGATGGAATAGCCGCCACGTAACACGGTCTGCTTGCCGCTTCCCGGCTTACCGGTGAGCCAACTGAGCCATCCACCGTGTTGCGGCAGAGCATAGGTTAAACCGAAAGAAGGGTAGATGTTGTTGTAGTCGGGCTTGTAGGCATAGGTGCTGCTGTTGACCAGGTTAAAGGCCGGAGTCGCGGTTCCGGTTTGCACGCCGGGCTGAAACAGATTTCCCACTCCGGAAACGCCCCACACGCCCTGAATGCCGCTGGTGGTATACAAGCCATCCAGGTTCACAAACGGAAGCTGCACATCCCAGCGAAGACCATAATTTAACGTCAACCCGCGCGTCACGCGCCAGTTATCTGAAAGGAAGAGTGCAAACTCGCGCTGCCGGTCACGGTCAATGGAGCCGGTATTCGCGTACTGCTTGGTTTTTTCATCCAAAGAAAGCGAACGGGTAATCGCGGAAACACGCCCCGTTAGAATGGCATAGAGCTGCGATGCTTCCGTGCGCTGCGTGGACGTGCTATTCGGAAAATTGTCCGACGTAAACATAGCACTGTTCGCCGGGTCACCAGTAATCACGTTCATGGTAACGGTTGGCACCAATTGCGTCCCATTGCTTTGCTGCCAGATATTAATCTGCGTAAAGTTGCCGCCAAAGCTCAGCACATGCGTTCCCGCCGTGAAAGTGAAATTGGATTCGAACTGCTTCACCGGAGAGTTTCGGCGTGAATTACTGGCACTGTTGTAAGGATTGGTGAAATAAGTACCGCCAAATACCGGCGCATATCCGTTCCAGCGGGCAAACAGGGAAGGCGTGATCTGGTCACGGAAGATGGTGTTACCGCCCGTTAAGCCATACCGGATTTCACTGGTCAGGCGTGGAGTCCAGGCAGAACGAAGAGAGGTCACACCAGAGAAAGAAATACGGCTAGTGCCGCCGGAAGCCGGATTACCTAGCACCGTGCCGGTTCCCGGCAGAATCGGCAGAATGCCATTCACCGCGTCCGGGTCGGCATGGTAGACCTGATAATTCACCACCATATCGAGATGGTGCTTTTGGGTGGCAACCCAATCTACTTTCGCCGTGGGGAATAAACGCCTGCTGAAACCGTTGGTAGGGAAAGTGAAGTCGTAACGATTGTAGTCACTCGCCTTGGCAACCCGGTCTGTGCGGTTGCCGCCACTGGAAGACAGGTTATACATGTCCTGCAAAGTGGAAAGCATGCTCGGATCGGCTGTGGTAGAAAGAGCACGGGTGCCTGCAGGCAGGGTCGCATTCGCAGTACGGGCCACGTCGTACAGATTAATCTGGCGCAATTGCTTGGTGCTGTCCAGGTACGTGTAAACGCCGCTGATGGCCGAAGGAGTCGGAATCAGTTCCTGCGCCGATGTATAGCTTTGTGGCAGGCGGAAAAATTCCTGGTTGAAAAAGAAGAACAGCTTATCTTTCTTGATGGGGCCGCCGATACTGCCGCCGAACTGGTTCAGAATCAGGCGATCACGCGGGAGCTTATCGATAGTGTTGAAGTAGTAGTTCGAGTTCAGGTCCGTGTTGCGGGTTTGCCAAAAGGCTGTTCCGTGGAACTGGTTTGTGCCGGATTTGGTCACGAACCGGACCTGTGCCGCGCCTTGTCCTAATACGTCCGCACCGCCCCCTGCGGTTGTCACTGCTACTTCTTCCACAGCGTCCGGCTTCGGCTGGATATTGGCAAAGAAACCATCACTGGATTTCAGGTAATTGTCCTGGATGTTGATGCCATCCATGGTCATGTTCAGCGAGCCTTTCGGCAAGCCGTTAATAGAGGAGGTGCGGGAAGTGCCCGGCGTTTGCGTACCCGGCAAATTTACCAACAGTTCCGTGGCATTGCGGGCCGTCATGGGCAACTGATTAATCTGCCGCCCTTCCAGATTGCTGGTCACGGAAGCATCCGTGGTTTGCAGCATTTCCGCGCCTGCGGAAACTTCCACGCGGTCGCTGATGTTGCCCACGACCAGCGCGACATTTACCGTGGCTGGTTTGCCTGCATCCAGCTTCACATTGTCAACGCCAGTGGTTTGGAAACCCGCCATGGTGATGGTGATGCGATAGGTGGAAACCGGCAGCGAAGGCACAATCCACTCGCCGCGATCGTTGGTAATGGTGTTGAACTGAGCGTTGGTATCGGTATTGATGATTTTTACCGCAGCTCCTGCTACGGCTGCGCCTTGCGGATCAGTCACAGTTCCATTGATCTGACTGGTAACGGATTGGCCCCAGGAGAATGTGACCAAACAGAAAAATATGGAAAGTAGAAAAAAGTATTTTTTCACGAAATCCCCCTTTTGACCCTTGTACATAACGCGGCTTCAACGGGGAATCGCGAAAAAAATTAGGACAGTTTTATGGAGGATAGCAACGGGTGTCCCTGTTACGCAAGGAAAAATCTAGAGTCTATGGGAATTCTTTTGGGGAAGGGGAACTAGCTAATAATGCCTTGTTCCAGGGCGTAGCGGGTCAACTCCGCTGTGGTGCGAAGGCCGAGTTCTTGCATAATGCCTGCTTTGTGAAATTCCACGGTTTTCGGAGAAATTTTCAATTTAGCAGCAATCTCTTTCACCGCTTTTCCCTCTGCTACCAACTGCAATACCTCACGTTGCCGTGATGTTAAGTCGTGCCCAAATAGTTCGCCGGGATTGCGGGAAGAATGAAACAGGGCATCCGGGATGCCGGTTCGCACTTCCGGAGAAATATAGAAGCGCCCTAATAAAACGTTGCGAAGCGCTGGCTCAATTTCGTGGCTGAACGATTGCTTCATTAGATAAGCTGATGCTCCGGCCTGGAAAGCAGCCTTGACATAGCTGTGATCTGAGTATTGAGAAAGAAACACAAGTTTGGATCTAAGACCTATATCCCGGATCTGGCGCGCTGCTTCCACGCCGTTCAGCATAGGCATAGCAATATCCAGCAGAATCAAATCCGGTTTGAATTTCTGTGCTTCACTGATGAGTTCATAGCCGTTTGCCGCTATGCCCACGATGTCAAACCGGGAAGCTAGTACGGTTTTCAGGCCCTGGATAATTAAGTCGTGATCATCAGCAATTAATATAGTTGGCTTTTTCACCTTCTTGTCCTTGCGACGGAAACATCCACGAGAGGTTTTGTTCCCCCCGCCCCAAAATCTAAATTAGAGACGAATAAGCGGAAATGCCGATTTATCATACAGCTTTTTAGGAGCTTTAGGTAAAAACCTTGAAAACAGGAAAATCAAGCATTCGGGGAGGCATAAGAACCACCACGGCTAACTTCCTGAATAGCGGATAACAAATCGCTTCCGATACGATCCTTATACACATAACCGGGAACTTTGAGGCGTTTCGCTTCCTGCAGGTAAAGTGGTTCCCGGTGCTGGGTAACAAAGATGATCTTTATCGATGTTCCTGTTTTTTGAAGTTGGCTTGCTATTTTGAATCCATTCGCACCGGGCAGGGAAATATCAAGTAAGAGAATGTCGGGTTTTAAGTCCTCTATCGCGGCTTGTGCTTCCAAGCCGTTGCAAACTTCCCCTACAACGTCATGCTCTTGTTCCAGCAATATGCGAAGAGCATCACGCATTGCAGCGTGATCCTCAATCAGTAAGAGTCGCAATGAGTTTTGGATTCCTGTTACCCGAACAAGATTTTCTTATTTGATTGAATGCATAAGCAACTTTTTGTCGAAATTCCACCAGCGTAAAAGGCTTTTGCAAAAAAGATACGGAAGTTTTAAGTTCTTTTGTTGGCTGGTGATCGGGTAGTTCCATTAATCCGGAAATAAATAAGATTGGCACGCCGGGTTTCATTTCGCAAAATTCAGCGGCAAGATCCAGGCCAGACATTCCCGGCATATCTACGTCTGTGATCAGCATTTCAATCGAGTTGTTCAGATGTTTTGAAGCTTCCAGGGCTTCCAAAGGGCTGCTGCAAGAAATCACTGCATAACCTTCCCGGCGAAGAAAAGTGGTAATTAAACCAAGAACACTGGAATCATCATCTACTACCAAAATAGAGGGGGAGTTTTGTTTATCAGTATTCGTGGGGGAGTTGTGGAAAGGGCAAGAAGAGTTAGACATTCCAGTTCTTTCTGGAGCAATACGAATAACCATTGTGATCTTTCTTGCCGATGTTAGCTTTACTATCACAATAAAAAGGAAAGTTTGTTTATAGAACTAGGCAGATGCCTTATTGACTCTTGCCAACAGAAGAAAACCAGATTCAAATTTTCTTCAGCTCTGCACGAGCAGCCTGAGTTACTGCCAAAGCAACGGCTTGCCAAGGGGAGATTCCTGCGAATGCCGCCCCAAGGGCATATAAGGCCCGAACAGAAAAGTACTTTTCGTTAGAAATCGCGTATATCTTTTCCCATTGATCTGGTTTCATTTTGGTCCGGAAGTTTTCCAGGCCCTGAAAGTTATAAAAGCGATTGGCGTGGGTTCGCGCCAGAAGCATAGCCGTTCGGAGCCACCAGGGATTTTTCAAAACGCCTTCTTCCGCGTGAGAAGAAAGCGCTACCAGCCCAAGCGTGACATAGGTTCGGTTCTCGCTTGCAAACAAGGCCATGGCCCTATCAATCAGTAATTCGCTTGTTCCATTCGGCGCTTCCGGAGATCGCACCACCTGCTCAATCAGGTATCCATTTCTGGCTTTTACCGGGGAAGCCACAAGAAATCCGGCCATGCCATTGCTATTCTCAGCACGGAAAATCACGCGGTCCCTCAACTCGCCTTCCAGTGTTTCCGGCTCCACTAAAAAATGCATAGGCGGCATATTGCGAGTGTGGAGCCACTTTGCCAAAAGCTCGCGAAAGGCAGAGTTCTGACGGGCCTCTTCGGCTCGCACTGCCTCCACTCGCAGTCCTTTATTGGCAGCACGGTTGATCTGCGCTCGCAAGGAGCGGCTGGAGGCCACAATGCCAGCCCATCCGCGTGGGTCCCAAACAGGTTGCGCGCCAATCGTCACAAGGGAGTGCTCAGTGGAGCTGGCAAAGAGATTGGCAAGCCGGTCCGCAGCGCACACGTAACAAACGCGGCAACCCTGCTGATCGGCAAACTCCTCCAGTTCCTCGGCTACTTTCGCCAAGGCTGCTTCCGGGCACACGGGAGCTCCGGCTACCAACAAGAAATTTCCGCGCCGAACATAACCCGCCACGGCAGGCACACGGTCGCTGAACCAGTGCTGAATGCCAGGATTCAGAATCTGGTAAGCCGTGGCATTCCAGCCATACGCCATTACCAGTTCCCGTGCAGTAAGCGGGGCCATAGTTGCCCGTCAGTAGCGAATCTGAGTGGCTCTTGCTTCCGTTTCTCCGCGGAACCAGAGATACAAGGGAGCACGCGGGCTAGGCGGAGGCCAAGGCAAAGCAATTTGCAGGGATTGTTTCCGGGTGTCGCCGCCCGTGGGAACAGGTAATGCGGTCACTGCTACCCCCTGGTCAGCCGTCCACCCGATTTTGGCAATCACTTCCAGGTCTGTGCCAATCAGCTTACCCAGGTAGTTCGCATCTGCTTTTTGATCTGTTAACTCAAACTTCTCCACTTTGGGCAGCCGCACCACTTTGCCGATTCCGTAGGATTTAGAAACACCTGCTGTTTTGTCATCCAGGGTGGCGGAAATCACGCAGCCAGCCTGCCAGATTCCCGGATCAAAAGTGAGAAACAGATTGTCTTCACTCACCGCCTGCAAACTGCCGGAACTGTTTTGCTCACCGGTACGCAGCGTCATTTCTTTGGAGCCGGAGATGTTGCAGCGTAACCGGATGGCTGTTTGTGAGCTGGCATTCTTGACACGCAATGAAGTGCTGACAAAGCCACTTGCCGGAAGTTCCCCCTTCAAGAGGGCAATATCCGATTGTGGCGGCAAGGAAATCTGCGCATCCAAAATTTGCGGGCGCGGCGAAACTACGCGGAGGCCACCCGGCACCACCGTTGGCTGACTTACATTTTGCGCGTACTCTTTCAGGTCTAAATCCGCGCCAGCCTGCACTTCTGGCTTAAGCTCCACAAAAATCGAGCGCTGGTTGCCTTCCAGAGGACCCAGCTTGATGTTTGTTCCTGGCGCTTCCAGTTTTGCCAATTGTTCCAGATGATCGCCACGAATCCATATAGATTGCTCCGTTTCCCCAGCATTCAAGGCAAGCGGAATGTTTTCGATCTTCGGCCCCGGCGGCAGGATTTTCACGGGCACCGGGTGGGTTTTCCCATCGTCCTGTATCAACAGCAGGGAATAATCGCCAGCTACAAGCGGCTTGGTATCTACTTCAAATTCCAACCGGTCTTGTGGGCCTTGCCGCTTTCCTTTGGGAAGCGAGAAAGGGAGGTTTACGGGCGGCGTATACTTATCTCCTGTTTTCACAAGAGCCACCTTTTCCACGAACTGGAAATCTGCCCCTTCCGCTTCCACCACTGTTTTTCCTTGTTGCTCATGCAGGTGGTCCTGACTGGCGGGAACCAGATGCGCTCCCGAAAAAGTGCTGAGCGGCTGAAGCCATACCTCACCATCGACCTGGAGCGTGTTCCAATCCCAACCGGCTTGCAGGCCGTACTTGCCTTCCGAAGCAGGAACACCGTTCAAGTCCACTTCCAACGACTTTTCCGCTGGCATCCCTTTTACTTTGACCGGGTAAGTAGCCTTGGTTTCCGGGTTGACCAGCTTCCAATCATGAGCGCGATCCACCACTTTCCAGGCTCCCTCGTTCATGGTGACAGTGAAAGGGGATTTCTGCCCGATAGGCAAGTGATTCGCAGACCCTGCCTTGATTTCCGGAGGCCCCATGTTGGGGAGCCGTTCGGCCCAGAGGTAAGCAACTTTGGTCCGTGGCTTAAGCGCTTCCCGCTTGCCGCATAGTTCCAACTTGTCCGTAGGAGGGCTGGACACCACTGCAAAACTGGAGCGAAACTCCGTATTCGGAAACATCATGGAACGTAAATTCATGAACAATGCAGCCCCACTGGCAGCTAAGCCAACCCCACTGCCAAAAAACATGCCAGCTACAGAGGTCGCCAGCGCCGCTGATTGGGCTGTACGTTGCGAGGAGTCCGTGGAAACGGGATCAACCCCGGCTAAAGAAGGGTTAATGGTTCGCATCACGGCCAGCATCTGCTGGTCGCGAGGCAAGGTTCGGTCGATTCCCGCCGTGATGCCGTATTGGGAGCCAAAGCCATTTAGCGCGGCATCCACATCATTCGTATTGTTAGGGTTCCAGGTGGAAAGGGCAGTAAGCAGCGCTTCGGTTTGCGCGGTTTTATCGGCGTAATCCGCCAATTGGGTAATCAGGTCCTCGTCCTGGGAGAGAAATGCTTTGACCTTTTTGGTGCTTACTCCTTCCGGCCCATATACCAAGGCAACTACCCCCACGCGAAAAGGAACACTCCATTCAGCTGGTTTGTTCGCAGGCATAGGGTCCAACACCAAAATACGAGAAACATCTTTCGGAAGGGGAGTGCCAGGGGCAGCCGTAAGCGGTGCCGGGGCTAATACCAAAGCCACTTCACCACCTTTCGGATTAACGCGCAGCTTTCCCGGAGTGTAGTAAATCCGGTCGCCTTCTCCCAAACGATTCATGCCGCGCAAAGGCAATCTCGAAAGTTGGGGATCTCCCGCTACATCGAACTGGAGATTTCCGAGTGGTACCCCTGCTGCGCAGTTAACCGGTACCGCACCCTGCATGGCGCTTAGGGAAAGAACAAGGAGGAAAAAAACGTTTCGCAGCACCTTCTTTTATTTTACTGGCGCTGCTCGCTTCTGCCTCCTTTTTCCTACTTCTTAGCTGTTATAACGGTTTTGCTCAGATTCCGTACAGTGGTCAAATGTTCCTGAATCGTGCCCAGGTGCTTGTTGGCGTATTTCCGGAGGTTATTGTCTTGACCGTCTTGTGCTTCGGTTTGGAAATCGCGCAAGGCACGTTCATGTCCCCGCAACTCGGCCTGTATAAAAGCCCGGTCAAATTCGTCACCGGAAAGCTTGGCCATATGGTCTATATATTCCTGGCGCTTGGCATCAATGGATGCGGGAATGGTGATGCTTTCTTTCCCCGCAAGCCGCTTGATTTCATTCGTGGCTTTGGTCTGCTGCTCCACCACGCGCTCGGCAAACTGCTTCACACTCGGGTTGGACGCTTTTTCTGTTGCTAACTTTCCCAGGGCCATCTGCGTCATACCTGCCATGGCGATACGTTGGATAAAAGCCTGGTCCAAAGCGTTTGACAACAGGGGATTGCCAACCACCATTTCCCCATTGGAAACCGAATTCCCTGTTCCGGCGGGATTATTGGGCGTGGTAAGCACAATTCCATTCGTGCCATCCGCAGGATCGGTACCTTGTTGTGGGTTTTTATGAGGCGGACCTTGGGCAACTACCAAACCACCTAGAGATACACATAAACAAGTTGCGGAAAAATTTCGCAGGAAACGCGAGCGTATTCGCATTGTTTTTCTCCTTTTCCTATTCGTCACCTTATCAGCTTTTTGCGAAGCCAGAGAAAACTTCTGCGCTGCCGATGAACTTTTGACCTTTTGAGGTCTGGTTACATAGTAAGCATGAATAGTTCCGTTTTTGGCGCGGCTCTGCTGGCGCTGGCCGTGATGTTGGGCGCGTTTGGCGCACACGGGCTGCGGGATCGACTGGATGCTTACTCGCTTGGTATCTGGGAAAAAGCGGTTTTTTACCATTTTGTGCACGCTTTGGGAATGCTGGTCATCCCGCTTTTTGCACGAACCGGAGCGCTCAGCGCCAAAGCAGCAGGGCAAGTGAACTTTCTGCTATTAGCCGGAGTTCTGCTGTTTTCCGGCAGCTTGTATGCTTTGGCGCTCAGCGGTACTCGAATTTTAGGGGCTGTGACCCCGATTGGAGGACTTTGCTTCATTGGCGCTTGGTTATGGCTGGCTTGGCAGTTAACCAGGAGCGGAAGCTAGGCCGAGCTCCGTTTCCCTACCAAATTTTGCAAGCTTTTTCCCGTACCATGGGTTGCCCGACTTTGCACGCAAACGCGGTGGCAAATTCCGGCATGTTGGAAACCACGCCATTGATCCGGTATTCTTCCGGCGAATGGGGATTCGTGATGGCCCCGGCGCGTTTGCTTTCCGGCCTTTCATCCCCGCACGCCCATTGCGCCATGCCGATAAAGAAGCGCTGGTCTGGTGTGAAACCATTGACGGACTGCAGATTTTGCCCTTTGGTTACGTTTTTCCAGGCGATATAAGCCAGCAGCGTGCCACCTAGATCTGCTACATCTTCCCCCAGCGTTAACTTGCTGTTGATTTTGATGTCATCCACCACGGTGTATTGGGCATATTGGTCTCGCACGCAAGCCGCACGCTGTTCGAATTCGGCGGCATCGGCCTTGGTCCACCAGTCTTTGAGGTTGCCCTTAGCGTCAAACTGACGGCCTTCGTCGTCAAAGCCGTGTGTTAACTCATGGCCGATGGTGGCTCCTGTGTTGCCGAAATTAGGTGCGTCGTCCAGCTTGGAATCAAACAAAGGCGGCTGCAACACTCCTGCCGGAAAGTTGATATCGTTCATTTGCGGGTTGTAGTAGGCATTCACAGTGGGCGGAGTCATGCCCCATTCCCCACGATCTACCGGCTTTCCGATCTTGGCCAGTTGTCGTTTAGATTCAAACACGGTAGCCCGCCGCACATTTCCGGCAAAATCCTTCGATTCAATCTGAAGGCTGCTGTAATCCCGCCATCTATCCGGATAACCGATCTTGTTGACCACGGCATTTAGCTTGATGGAAGCCTGCTTTTTGGTGGCGGCGCTCATCCAGGGCAGTTGGTCGATTTCCGATTGCATTGCCTTTTCCACTTCCCGCGTCATTTGCAGTGTTCGCTGTTTTACATCTGGTCCAAACGTTTTTTCCACGAACACTTTGCCCAGCGCTTCCCCTAGATAGCGGTCCGTCCAACGCACACAACGTTTCCAGCGGGGAGCTTGTTCGGAAACACCATGCAAGTATTTACGGTAGAAATCAAAATCCGGCTGCGCAAACTTTTCCGAAAGGTAAGCAGCATTGTTGCTGATTACGTGCCAGCGAAAATATGTTTTCCAGACAGCTACATCATGAGCAGTAAGCTCCTTCTGCATGGCACGGAAAAAGTCCGGTTCAGTGACATTGAATTCGCGAACAGAGGAGATTTTCGCGGTTTCCAGATAATCATCCCAGGGAAAAGCGGGAGTGAGAGCCTGCAACTGAGCACGAGTCATTTTGTGAAACAGCTTGTAAGGATCGCGCTGGTCTGCTGCCGTGAGCGAGGCTTTTGCCAAGGCTGTTTCCACTGCCATGATCTCCATTGCCCCTTGCGCCGCAGATTCGGGAGAGTCACCCAGCAGTTGGAGCATCTTCTGCACATGCTGCATGTAGCGCTGCCGGATCTCTTCACTCTTGGCATCCGTTTTGGTGTAGTAATCGCGGTCCGGCAAGCCAAGACCGCCTGCTGTGGCAAAAGCGATCACACGACTGGAATCGGAAAAATCCTGGTCCGCTCCGAAACCGAATAACATGCCGCTACCGGAGTCGGCCAAATGCTGCTCCCCCAGAAATGCCCCCAAATCCCGAACGGTTTTCAGTGCCGCAATCCGGTTGAACACAGGCTTGAGCGGGTCTGCGCCTGCGCGTTCCACAGATGCCTCATCCATGCAGGAGCCGAAAAAGTCTCCGATCTTCTGTTGTTCCGGTGTGCGGGAAGCACCTCCTTGCGAGGCTTGCTGAAGCAGGCCCCACAGAAACATTTTGTTTTCGTTATCCAGCTTGGAATACACGTTCCAGCGTGCCTGGTCCGGTGGAATCGGATTCTTTTTGATCCAGTTTCCGCAAGAATACTGATAAAAGTTTTCACATGCGCTTATGGATTTGTCCATGGAAGAAGTATCCAGGCTCGGCGTGTAGGGGAATGTGGTGAGCGGTCGATCCTGAGCCTCCAGTGCAAAGCAAAACCAAACAGGACCAATCAGCAGAAGGAGAGAGCGGGACATGCTACCGAGGATGCCATAAATCCTTTACGAGTTCATTTTGTTGATTTATTGGAAATGGAGGAACTTGCTGACATGACCGGCAGAGCTTCCCAGGGCACGGAGAGTATTGGAGTAACTTTTCTCCACCGCATTCCCGGCGGCTTCACTGGCAAGGGAGATTGCGTTGACGGTATTTTCGCTGCTGCCCCCGAGTGCATCTGCAGTGGCGCTGCTGATGGCAATCACTCCTTGTGCCGGGTGCCGGCCTCCATGAAACCCGGCAATCTCCGTAAGCGGAAGTTCGTTCCACCTCGCCAGCGCTGCAGCGGGAAAATCAGTTTCGTTCATTTTAGCCGCCAAGGGCCAACGCGGTGAGTTCACCCAAAGAGCGCCGTTCATCGGTTGACCCGTTTCCCCCACGTTGATGATTTTGCCGATCGGGAGTGCTTCCATCCGTTCGCATTGATCATGACCACAGCCACCCTTGCACAAGGTTTCGCTCAGATAAGAAGCATGTTTGCCCGCCGAGATCCATACAGGAGCGCCATGCTCTTCTGCCCGGAGCGTGGAAGCACGAGCGATCTGGCTGACATCACATACCGTGTTCTGGTGGGCGGCTGCAAACCAATACAAAGCCTGCCACCGTGCGGAGGAAAGATCATCCCCAGAGGCTTGTATCAGCACTGACACGTGTTCGGCATCTAAGGGGTGACCATTTGCTCCGCAGTCCTGTTTCCATAGATGGTAAAAGTGGATTTCTGCTAAGGGCTTTGGTGCGTTAAGTTGCTTCGCTGGAAAAACCTGGCCGTAAATGGTGGCGTTTTCTGAAGCAACTTTTGGCGTGCCGAGGCCTGCTGCAAATTCGGCCGGAACGTAGGAGCAATCCGAGCGGCTGACCATGAAGCGTGGAGCGAATTGCTGCAAGAGCGACTGTTCCAGCTCATCACTGAAACCATCCTTATCTGTGTCAACATGCGAACTCAGGATTGGATGAATTTCCTGCGCTGGGAGCAACTCCAGCCCTGTAAAAGCAAGGGCAAGAACAGTGAAAACAAGATATATCATCTATGGCTAACCTGATAGTGCCACAAGAGTAGAGAGAAAGCCGGTATTGGTTTTAATGCATCAGGCCAGGAATGGGGAGGGCGGTTTGAGTCGCCAGAAAAATGCTCAAAGCAATCAACGCTCCTGCAAAATAAGTCACCTTGTCACGGGAGGCAAATACGATGGGGTCTTCATCCAAATGGCCTCGACTGGCAAACATCCACATTCTGCATTCCCAATAGACCAGAGTGACCACTATGATCCAAAGCCAATGCGGTTGCCGGTACAGCTTCAGAACTTCATCGCTATGGATATAAAGGGCCATTATCAGGGCTGCGGCAAACCCGCTGGCTACGCCGAAAATATGCACCTCAATCAAGTCCCACACGTAGTAAGCACGGCCCGCCACAATTTCACCCTGCTGAGCGCGGAGGTTATGCAATTCGGAAGCACGCTTCCCCAAAGCAAGGCTAAGGAACAAGAAGAAAGAGAATCCCATCAACCAGGAAGAGCATTCCTGGCCGGTAGCCGCACCCCCTAGCAAAATACGCAAGGTATAAAGCAACGCCAAGGTGAATACATCCACCAGCAAACGCCGCTTCAGAAAAAAGCTGTAAAAGAGAGAGATGGCAGGGTACAGCGCCAGCAGAATCCAGGCATTCGGCGGCAGCAGCAGGGCCGTAAGGCAGCTTAGCGTCAGCAGCACTGGAACCAGCACAGCCCCAAACGCAACGGGCAACGCTCCGGAAGCAAAGGGCCTTCTGCACTTGGTGGCGTGCTGGCGGTCTGATTCCAGATCCAGCAGATCATTCACCACATAGATCGCCGAAGCGCATAAACTCACGGCAAAAAAGGCAGCCAAGGCCCTCCACCAGCCCGCCGGGTCTAATAAGCGATGGGATGTGAGCAGCACCACAAAAACCAGGATGTTCTTTACCCATTGCCTGACACGGATCGCCTTCCAGATGGTTCCCCACCGGAAATGAGTGCCTGGAAAAATTTGATCTATGGCGGCAACTTCCCGTGCTTCCTTGATCAATTGGTCGTTCGCACCCGCTACCACGGCCTTATCTACATGACGCCAGATCTCCAGATCAATGGGAGCATTGCCCGCATAATCAAAGCCGCGTTCACCAAACTCCCGCACCAGCAGTTCCCGCTTGCGCCGTCCGGAAAGGTTGATTTCCCCATTGCTGCCCCAATATCCGCAGAAGAAAGGAAAATGCGAGGCAATGTCCTTAGCGAACTGTTCATCGGAAGCAGTGACCAAGTAGATATCTCGGCCTCCTTCCCCTTCGCTTTGGAGCCAAGCCAGCAGATCCTGCCGATAAGGCAAGGTGGCCACATTCATCACCACTTTTTCCGCAATCTTGCGTTTGAAGTGGGATTTGCCGCCCAGCACCCAAAAGGGCACCAGAAACAGTAGCCATGGCTTTTGCTTCGCAAGCAGAATGAGGGATTCGTGCAAAACATCGCTGTGGATCAGTGTTCCATCCAGATCTACACAGAGAGGTTTTGTTTCAGCCGCAACACGGCCTTTGATGCTGGCATGCGCCCGGCTCATAGGGAATTTGTATATGATGATATCGCCTTGGTCGTGTCCGCTGCTATAGCCCGACATTACCCAAAGAGGTAGTAAGCCGCTGAGAAAAGAACCATGACGACCAGAAGATTGCTGATTTTGTTTACCTTAGCGTTTGGAATCGGCATAGCGACCCAAGCCCAGGATGCGCCACGAAACCCCAATCCAAACCCAATGTTTCGGGGAAATCCCCGTTCGCCGGAAGTGAGTGAAGATGGCCGTGTGACGTTTCGCTTACGTGCTCCGAATGCCCAAAAGGTGAGCGTCAGTATCGGCAGTACGCAATTGCCAATGACCAAGGATGAACAGGGCGTGTGGAGCGCTACCAGCGAACCGATGCAGCCAGACTACTATCCATATGCCTTCACCGTGGATGGATTCCGAACACCAGACCCGGCAAACCCGATCACCAAGACATCGGTTACCGGCGGCATAGAAACCTCTGTGCATGTGCCCGGACCTGCTTCCCTCAGTTGGGAATGGAACGGCAATATTCCCCATGGCAAAGTGGTCCACGAGTTTTTTCACTCCGCTCTGATTGGCGATGACCGTGACCTATGGGTGTATACACCACCGGGATATGATCCGGCTTCCAGCAAAAAGTATCCTGTGCTGTACCTGCTGCATGGCTACTCGGACGACGCTAGCGGGTGGACCACAGCAGGACGCGCCAACGTCATTCTGGACAACTTGATTGCGGACGGCAAAGCCAAGCCGATGATCATGGTGAACACCTTAGGCTACGGAATTCCGCACCCGGAAAACGGGTTGCAAACTGTGATGGGGCAGGGCAAAAAGAACTTCGATACTTTTACCGCTTCTTTGCTGGATGAGGTGGTTCCCATGATAGAGAAAAACTACCGCGCAGCGACGGACCGGGATTCACGTGCCATTGCGGGCCTTTCCATGGGAGGTGCGCAAACGTTTTATATCGGCCTCAATCACCTGGATAAGTTTTCGTATGCTGCGGGATTCAGCAGCGCCCTGGTGATGCTGCCTCGCGAAGGCGCTCCCCCGGTTGCCGCTGGTGGTCCACGAGGCGCTCCTCCTGTGCTGGACGCTGCTACATTTTCCAAATTGTTTCCAGCGCTGGATGCGAAATCGGCCTCGAAACTCCACCTCCTGTGGATCTCCTGCGGCACCGAAGATGGATTGATTGCGGGAAACCGGCAGTTCAAGGAATGGCTGAAGAGCAAAGACATTCCGGTTCGCGATGTGGAAACGCCGGGAGCGCATACCTGGATGGTATGGCGACGCAATTTAACGGATGTAGCGCCCCTTCTGTTTCAGAACCGTAAGTAACGGAACTTGTTCATTTCAGGGGAAATGATAAGATTCCCGTAATGGCCGATCACCGTTCTTTTACCCCTCCGTCCGCATTTGCCCAGGGCGCTCACATCTCTAGTTTGGACGCCCGAAATGCACTTGCGGCAGAAGCCGAAAAAGATCCGGCTCAGTTTTGGGGTGCTCTGGCAGAAAGCGAATTAGCTTGGTTTGAAAAATGGTCCAGCGTGCTCGAATGGCAATCGCCGCAAGCACGTTGGTTTGTGGGTGGGAAGCTGAATGCTTCCTATAACTGCATAGACCGGCACCTTTCTACCCCCCGCAAAGACAAACCCGCGATTTTGTGGGAAGGGGAACCGGGCGATCAGCGCGCCATCACTTACACCGAGTTGCACCGTTTGGTTTGCCGCTTTGCCAATGTGCTGAAAGGGCGCGGGCTAAAGGCGGGCGATCGCGCCATTCTGTATATGCCCATGGTGCCGGAGCTTGCCGTGGCAGTTTTGGCCTGTGCACGCTTAGGCATTATTCATAGTGTTGTGTTTGGCGGTTTTGCCGCCGAAGCATTGAAGATGCGCGTTCAGGATCTGGAAGCACAGGTCGTCATCACCGCCGATGGAGGATGGCGGCGTGCCAAGGAAGTGAAGCTGAAGCCGGTGGTAGATGAAGCCCTGCCAGAATGCCCCACGGTGAAAAACGTGATTGTGTACCGGCGTACCGGCACCGCGATCCCCATGCAGGAAGGTCGCGATCACTGGTGGCATGAGTTGGAGCAAGGAGTGGAAGACGAGTGCCCGGCGGAACCGCTGGATTCCGAAACACCGCTGTTTGTGCTCTATACCTCTGGAACCACGGGAAAACCGAAAGGCATTGTTCATACCACGGGCGGCTATCTGCTTCAGGCATTAATGACCATGAAGTGGGTGTTCGATATCCAGGAAAAAGATGTGTACTGGTGCACTGCCGATATTGGCTGGATCACCGGGCATAGTTATGTGGTGTACGGTCCGCTAGCGGCTGGCGCCACCACCGTGATGTATGAAGGCGCGCCGGATTCACCCAAGCCGGACCGCTTCTGGAGCATCATCGGGAAGTATAAGGTTAGTATTTTCTATACTTCGCCTACCGCAATCCGGGCGTTTATTAAACAAGGCGATCATTGGCCAAATGGCCATGATCTCAGCAGCCTGCGACTGCTGGGGTCCGTGGGAGAGCCGATCAATCCGGCGGCCTGGGAGTGGTATCACAAGGTAATTGGTGGAGAGCGTTGCCCGATTGTGGATACATGGTGGCAGACCGAAACCGGTGCCATGATGATTGCGCCTCTGCCAGGAGCAGTGACGTTGAAACCTGGGTCCGCCACGCTGCCACTGCCGGGGATTCAGGCGGACGTAATGGATATGAAGGGAAACCCAGTAGGGGACAATGCAGAAGGATATTTAGTGGTGCGTCATCCCTGGCCCAGCATGTTTCGTACGTTGTGGAAAGACGCGGAACGGTATAACGAAAATTATTGGGCCAAGATTCCCGGCATTTACTTCACCGGCGATGCTGCACGACGCGATTCCGACGGTTACTACTGGGTATTAGGCCGCGTGGATGACGTAATGAATGTCAGTGGCCACAGGCTGAGCACCATGGAGTTGGAATCGGCGCTGGTGCGACATCCGGCAGTGGCGGAAGCGGCGGTGGTCGGTAAGCCTCATGAGGTGACTGGGCAATCAGTGGCCGTGTTTGTGACGCTTCGGCAGGGGGACTGGGACCATGACCAGTTAACCGAGGAACTGAAGAAGTGGGTGGCGAAGGAAATCGGCAGCTTTGCCCGGCCTGAGCAGATTAAGTTTACGGACGCATTGCCAAAAACCAGGAGTGGAAAAATCATGCGTCGCCTTTTGCGAGAGATTGTGATTGGCAACGCTGTGACTGGGGATGTCACCACGCTGGAAGACTTGACCGTTCTTTCACGCCTGACTCAGGATGAGGAGTAAGGAAGCACTATGACGTGTAAACGGGGAATGCGGAACATACTGTTATTCGCTGCCTTGGCGGGATGCTTCAGCTTTCTGGCATGGGCTGACGATAAACCTGATCTTGCTGGGAATTGGGCGCTGAATATTGGCAAGTCCAAGTTCGGCAAAATGCCCAAGCCTCAATCCATGACTCTGAAAGCAGTTCGCAAAGGAGACGTGCTTCATTCCGTGCAAACCACCGAAGATGGGCAGGGTAGCAGGAGCACAGAAGGCGATTGGTTTCTGGATGGCAAGCAGCACCCGGTGGATACCCAAGCCACTGCCAGCAAAATGACGCAGATGAGCAAGTGGGATGGGAAGACGCTGGTGGCCGACCGGAAATCAGAGGATGGCAGCTACGTGGAGAACATGCGCATCACGGTTTCCGGCGATGGCAAAACAGCGACGGAAAAGCTAAATGTGAAGTCGCCGAATGGGAATAACACGGCGACCTTGGTGTGGGAACGGAAGTAAGTTCTTCATTACTCCTTAGCGAGCATAACTATTTCCCATTAGCTACAAACTCCTCCATTACGGCTTTGCGCAGCAAGTGTAAGGGCAAAAGCCCTTGCGACAGGATGAAATCATGGAAGCGTTGTACATCAAACTTTGATCCCATTGTTTTCTCTGCTGTTTGGCGTATTTCCAGAAGTCTGCTGAATCCGTCGTAGTACGATACCGCCTGCCCGGGCATGCGAAACATGAATCGTTCCACCTCTTCAGTGGCAAATGCTTTTGAGAGGACGACATCCTCTTGCATGACTCGCATTGCCTCTTCCGGTGTTACTTTTCCTTCTTGTAATTCGGGATCGAGGAAGGCGCGAGCCGCGCGCTGCAAGCGCAATTGCAGTGAGATGAGTTTGCCTTCATCCGGCATGTAGGGCAGCATGAACCATTCCGAATACAATCCCCAACCTTCCACGTTTGTGCTGTTGAAGGCGTATTGCGCTCTGGCTTGTGAAACGCCGCGCTCCACCATGGAATCGAACTGTAGCTCATGACCCGGACGAGCCTCGTGGGAGACCAGTGTCCAGGACGCTGCCGCAAACGTGAAATCATCGTATTTCAGTGCTGCGCCGTCAGTACCTGATGTACCTAGCGGCAACACAAACTGGCCGCGCTCCCCTTTGTTATTGAGTAATGGTGGCGGCATCATGTGGGGCGCTGGCGACCGTGCGGTTTCGGCTTCCGAAGCGAGCCGGATGATGGCAGGCCGGGAAGGCAACGTCAACAACTTATTCTTCCGTATGATTTCTTCAATCTCAGCCAGACGCTTCTGGTAATGCGGCATGATCGCTTCCGTGCCAAGTTGTTCCTTTTTCAACTCACGAATCACGTCACGGTAATCAGCCGAAGGAAGCTTGCGGGCAGCGGCAATTCGTGCCGCAATCGGCTTCATCTCCGCTTGAATAGCAGTGAAACCGGTATGCGCCAACTTCTGCAACTCTTCCGATGTGTAATCAACGCCGAAGCCTTCCAGGTTGATTTTGTAGATTTCAGGCGGCAACCGAAAATCGCTCCGTACTTTCGGCAGTACTTCCCGACGTAGGAAGGCATCGTATTCCGTAAGTTGATCTCGCAGTTTTGCCAGTGCCTCTTGATATTCCTTCTGGTGATACTTTTCAAGCAGCAGCCCGATACCGGTGAGGTAAGTATTGGTATCGCCCAGGTCTTTCATGACTTCCCCTCTTGCTGGCCCAAGCAGTCCAGGTGTGTTCAGTCGTTCCTGGAAACGCGCTTCCGCCAGGGCTGTCATGGGAGTAAAGCCGTTCTGAAGACCCGTGTATTTTTTCAGTCTTTCTACGGCAGCAGGCCGTCTGTTCTCTGCAATCTGATCGTCAAGCAGGCCCTTTACACCAGAAAAAACCGTTTGGGCAACGTTGAAGTAAGGGAGAAACGTTTTGTAATTCGCATCTGCGGCGCGAATATCAGAATCCACGGATTGGATCAGGATTTGGAGATCCTGCCGTACCAGCGGGTCCTTTTCCACCGCCAGCTTTGCTTGCAGTTGCTCCCGTGCTTTGACTCTTTCGGCTCGAAGCTTCTCCATGCGATCAGCCGTCAAAGTGGTGATTTGATCGTCCAAGCCTTGTACGCCACTTTGTACCGAGCTTTCCGGAAAATACCGGGATTCCAGGTCGATCAGAATCTTTGTATTTTGATTACTGCGCGTCACCCATTGCGGCGTGGTTTGTGCCGGCGCTTGAACAAGCGCTAGGCAAGGAACAAATAGAAAAGCAAGAGCGGGGATACGCATGAAATTAGCGTAGCCCAACGAGTTTTCTGGTGCACTCTTACGTCGGCATCGGCCACTCTTCCCTAATGCCAGGCAAGCACACGCTGATCTGAAGCCTTCTAACGAAGCCGGTTATAACAGATCAGCGATTCCAAGCCTCGCTGCTACCTCTTCAATCCGGTAATTTGCATCGATTTCACTTTGAAGACTTCGCATGGGTGTTAAATGATCGGCGGCCTCTTTGTAGTTTTTTGCTTTGATTTCGCTACAGTGTCCTTCATCGATAAGCCGCGAACTAATTTCCTTGATGGAACCGTAGTAGTTCTTCTTCCAGTAATAGATACCGGCTCCGCTATCGTAAGAAAGATGCTTACGCCTTTCCTTTTCTAAGGGAAGCACACACTTGATATGTAATTCAAAGTGCCGCCACCAGCCTGTTCCATTACAAAATTGGTTTTCGCTTGCTGCCTGTGTGGTGCATCCGCAAACTTCCCAAAATCTGTGATTCCTAAAGTTGAAGGAGTTACGTATGCCGCCTTTATCCAGAACGGCCGCCATCTCCCCGTCTTGAAGAGAATCGAACAAAGAAACTAGCTGTTCCATGACGGGGTACCTGCACAACAAGTCAGCATGCCAGAAAGCAAGCTTCTTCGGCGCCCAACGGAATGCAAATTCCAGAGGGAACTGAGGCCACATCACAGGGAACTCGAAACCTTTATTGAAGTTAATGACAACAGCATTTCCTTCTAAAGGAGGAGGTCCCACTCTGGGATCATAGCCAACCACAGGAGTCCATCCATACTTCTGTATAAGCCGCTGCTGCAGCTGGCACCATCGATCACTTACGTTCCAGCACAGCCATGGCTTATCCACGCCTTCAATTGCTTTCTTCCAGAGTTCGGCAGCGGCATAGATCCGCTGGATATCGAACTTCATGGAAGCGAAGCTTTCCCAGTTAC
Source organism: Bryobacterales bacterium (assembly GCA_963791675.1). Taxonomy (GTDB): domain Bacteria; phylum Acidobacteriota; class Terriglobia; order Bryobacterales; family Bryobacteraceae; genus JALYXI01. The sequence goes on along the minus strand of CAWBTD010000015.1, from coordinate 188,824 downwards.
CTGTTCCTATTCCAGCGTAAACGCCATTAACCTGGACATCCATAGTTTTACTCTTAAGGAAAAGCGGCGAACGAATTGGTCGAACTCTTCGTTATCTCTCAATTCTGCAAACCGTTAAAACTGGCAGTATCACTAGCCAAGCCTCCGCTTGCCTAGCAGATTCTTATCGGTTTGCGAACCGCCACGCAGTTTCCACAATCTGGTGAAGATCCCCGAAGCGCGGCTTCCACCCTAGAGTGTTTTGCAGTTTGGCGGAGTCTGCTACCAGCGCAGGCGGATCTCCTTCCCGGCGCGGACCCATGGTGTAAGGCACTTTTTTACCGGTAACCTGTTCCACTGCTTCCCGTACTTCCTTAACAGAAAATCCGGTGCCAGTACCTACATTGAAACGGTTGGATGGGCCACCTGCCAGAAGCGATTCCACTGCCAGAATGTGCGCCTGCGCTAAATCCGTTACATGGATATAGTCTCGTATGCAGGTGCCGTCCGGTGTGGGGTAGTCGTCTCCGAATAATGTCACAGGCTCGCCGGTTTGCACGGCACGAAAGAGCAAGGGAATCAGGTGCGTTTCCGGGTCGTGCCGTTCCCCTGCACGGCCATCCGGGTCCGCACCGGATGCATTGAAATACCGAAGGCAGATGCTGCGGAGGCCATGAATGGCATCGAACCAGCCCAAAATCTTCTCCGTCATCACCTTGGATTCGCCATACGGATTGATAGCTGCGTAAGGCAGATCTTCCGGAATCGGAGATTTCGCTGGCATTCCATACACAGCAGCAGTAGACGAAAACACGGCGTGTTTCACGCCTGCTTTCACCATAGCCGTGAACAGGGAGAGCGAACCGGCCACGTTGTTTTCAAAATAGATCTCCGGCTGCTTCATGGATTCCCCTACCGCGATATAAGCGGCAAAATGAATCACGGCATCACATGGCTTCTCGTTGAATAAGCGGATCAGGCCATCCGTATCGTGGATGTCCATGACGCGCAATAGCTTGGGGTCTACGGCATCTCGGTGGCCGCGTTTGAGGTTATCCACCACCACCACGTCATAGCCTTGATCGGTGAGTTGGAGAACGGTGTGGGACCCGATATAGCCGGCACCGCCGGTAACCAGAATTCGTTTCACGCTCAATTGTACTAAGGGGAGCGACGCCGATAGAGCAATGTGAAACGAGTTCGGCCTACCAGTTCGTACTGAGAAAACCAATTTTGCAGTTCCGGATAGCGATTCGGAGCAAGCTGGGGGTTAAAGGGCGTCAATCCATCCAGCAGGAAATCCGGGCGGGAGCGCGCGAACTGCAGGCGGGCGACGCGTGTATCAGCTACAGGTTGGGACTGCGTCAGATGCCGGTCCGCAGGAACACCCGTAAGCGGCTGGGAATCCAGAAATGGCGTGGCATCCCGCAGCCTGGTATAGGCCCACACTTCGGGCCGATAGCCCCACACAAACAACGTGTTCCCCGGTTTCGCCATCTTTTGGAGTAAGGCAGAGGCTTCGCGGCTATCCTGATCCATCACGGTATCGCTCCAGGGCTTTCCGAGCGCTTGCTCTACATAGCGAGGCCCGAAACGCACCAGCGGCACCAGCGAGGAGAACGCAAACGACCCACTTGCGCCGAGGCATCATCCGGCTTCCGATCATTACGAGCGGAGGAAGCAGTTGGAGGTAATAGCGAGGGAAAAATCGTCCACCAAGCGCCACTGCGGTAAACGAAAGCGCCAGCCATGCAAGCAACCGCCAAGGGATGTTGCGATATAACGATCCGGCTAGGAGCGCCGCATGGAACCCAAGCCAGTTCCCGGTGCGCACCATGCCGTTCCAGACGGGATGTTCCAAGAACGTGCTTCCGGCATAAGCGGAACTCCAGACCCAGACTTCCGCCAAGTAACCCGGCCATGCACCAAGCGCGAGCAGCAGAACGGCTGCCAAGGCACAGGGAAGGAGGAATCCCAGCACAGGAACGCCAAACAATGCGCAGGAGGCGAGCACGAACAGTCCTTTTACATTGCACAAAAATGCAATGCCTGCCGCCAAGCCACTCCAGAACATGCGCCCGCGAAAGGCCATCCATACGGCCAAAAGATGAGGAACCACCATCAGCAAATCCGGCCCCAAGGGGAGAACGGACGCGGAAATGTCAAACGTGAGAAAGAATGCCATCAGCCCTGCTGCCCATAGGCCTTCACAATGGCCCCATAAGTCTTTTGCGAAACGGTACGCCACAAAGCTGGCGCAAAGCGCATAAAGGGCACCCACAATGCGCAGCCCGTAACCAGAAGGAACGCGGAGCAGCCAATACAGCACTGGCGCTAGCGGGGGCTTGTCATACCAAATTTCCCGGTACAACGTTTTGCCGTGGAGCATTTGCGTGGCAGCGGCGAGCGGAAAGGTTTCCGGCTCCCATAGGACGCCGTGATGGCACAATCTCGCCAGCAGAACTCCCCCGAACAGCAGCGCGAAAAAGAGCCAAGTTTTCAACCTTTCGAGGATAGCGTTACAATGAGCGAAGACCCGGCGAAGATGGATATTCAGGAACAGCTAGCCAATCTTCGCCAGCGGATTGCAGCCATTGATTCCCAGTGGCAACAGCAAACTCCTGCCCCGGCCAGCCGTAGTTCCGTGGAAGACCTGCTCACTGGTCAAGTGGTGGAAACGCCGCACGGCACCCACTTTGAAACCGAAAAATGGCACGAAGCCCACACCAGCCATGGCAGCGTGGCGATTCGGGATCTCCATGCGCTGCCGGAAGATTTGCTCGCACCTATTTCCCATGGAGAAATCACGGAGGCGCATCCAACGCGTTGGGCGTTTCTGGACACCGAAACCACGGGGCTCGCAGGCGGTTCGGGTACCTACGCGTTTCTGGTCGGCATCGGTTCCATTGAGGAGGAAGGCTTTCGGGTCAGGCAGTTTTTTATGCGGGATTACGGGGAAGAAGCCTCTCAGCTTCACGCAGTCAGCGAGTATCTGAAGCGCTTTGATGTGCTGGTGACGTATAACGGCAAGTCTTATGACCAGCCGCTATTGGAAACGCGGTTTCGCATGTGCCGCGCACGCCATCCTTTTGGGCGCATGGAGCACCTGGACCTTTTATTTGGCGCGCGCCGCATGTGGAAACGGCGCATGGAAAACTGCCGCTTGACACACTTGGAGCGGGAAGTCTTGGGCGTGGAGCGGGAAGGCGATGTGCCGGGGGCGCTGATTCCATATATTTACTTTGAATACGTGCGTACACAACGCGCCATGCGCTTAGTGCCGGTGTTCCATCACAACGTGATGGATATCGTGTCCTTAGCTTGCCTGACCGCGATTGTGCCGGAAGCGTATCGCAACCCGGAAACCATTCCCGTGCGGCACGGCGCGGACTTGCTCGGCATTGCGCGTTGGCTCAAAGAAGTAGGGAAGCCAGAACAAGCGATTTCGCTGCTGCAACGTGCGGTAACAATTGGCTTGCCGGATCACCTCCTGTTTCCGGCGCTGCTGGAAACAGCGCTGCTTCATAAAAAGCGCGAAGACCACGCGTCGGCGTTAGCTGGTTTTCAGGAATTGGTGGATTGCAAAAATCCCTGCCGCTTGCAAGCGCTGGAAGAACTGGCCAAGCACTACGAACACCGGGAGCGCAATTACGCCAAGGCTCTGGAAATCACATGCGCTGCCTTGGAATGCGCGGAAACACCGGAGCTGCGACATCGGGAAAAACGGCTTCGCGCTAAATTGCTTGGCCGTGCGGCGAAGTTGCTTTAGTTTATGCGCAGATCAGGTATGGTGCCGTTGTCTATGCAGGAGGAAGACAGAGCAATACGAATTTCACCCTGATAGCAGAAGCATTACCGCGGTAATCTAGAAATATGGTAATTGCTCGTTCCAAAGTTACCGCACAAGGCCAAATCTCAATTCCTGCTGACATTCGTCAAAAGCTTGGAATCAGTCCAGGTTCAGTTCTGGAATGGGATGAAGAGGGAGATAAGATCGTGGTAAGACGGTCGGCTCAGTTCTCCACAGAGGAGATTCACCGGGCACTTTTTCCTCATCAACCCCCGCTACCCCACACCCTGGAAGAACTGAAAGAAGGTATTCGGCGGCGAGTTAGAGACCGACATGCGAGCCGTTGACACCAATGTTCTAATTCGTTTGCTCACCCGTGACGATGCTCAGCAAGCAATTGCCGCTGATACGTTCATTGCAAATGGGGCATGGGTCTCAACCTTAGCTCTTGCCGAGACAATGTGGGTGCTTGCGACGGTTTACGAACGAGGCGCAGAGGGTATTGCAACAGCAGCGGAAATGCTTCTTCACCACAAGAATCTAGTTCTGCAAGATTCCGAAGTTGTAGCTGCGGCACTTACTCTGTTTCGCTCGCGTCCTGTATTGGGATTTTCCGATTGCCTGATGCTGCAAATGGCTCGGAAAGCCGGACATCTGCCGCTTGGAACATTTGATCGAAACCTCGCAAAAGTTGAAGGAGCCCAAAGGATATGATCCAGAGACTTATTCCCAACCTCTTCTTTTACGCCTTAGCCGATGGCCTGGATCTGTTCGTGAACTGCCTTGGTTTTCGAGTGCTCTATCAAGAAGGAGACTTAGCCGTTGTAGAACGGGACGGCGCGAAGGCGTACTTGGTGCAAAGCGCGGAGTTTGCCGCCAAGGATCGACCGGAAATTGCGCTGGAAACCGACACGATTGAGGAGCTTTACGCAGAGATCCAGGCGAAAAGACCCGAAATGTTGCATCCTAATTCCCGCAGCGTCACGCGGCGGCCTTGGGGAGCGCTGGAGTTTGCTGTGTTAGATAAAACCGGTGTCTGTGTTGTGTTCCGCCAGTGGTGAGGAAGAGACTGCCGGTCTCCCTTAACAGTTCATATATTTCCAGTTCAAAGGTTTGCCTTCGGAAAGCCATGCTATCGCAGTGGCAATCCGCTTCTGTCGTGTTTCTTCGCGTTTCGCCTCGGTGATCCAGTTCGTGTACTCGCGGCGATGGCTGGGGCTAAAGGTGTGAAACGTTTGGGCGGCAACTTCGTTTTCCGCAAGCGCAGCGGCTAAGTCGTCGGGAACCACTACCTCTGTTTTGGGAGCCGCAGCACGCTTCTGTGCTCCTTTGCTGGCAGGCATTTCCTGCTGGAAACGGATTGCTTCACGCATGTAGCGCAAAAGATCCCGGTCGGAAGGAAGATCCTTTATCTGCGTGATCCGTCCCAGAGAACCCGCTCCTTCCTCTGCCGGAACGCCTTCCTTCAGCAACAGTTTCGTCATTTCCGGATGCCAGAACCCGAAAGCGCAATGCGCCTGGAACGCCGACATGCCGAACAGAATCTTATCGCCATACAAAAACGCAGGGCGGCTCCACTTCATGCTTTCCACCACTTCCGGGCAGGCTTGATGTACTAAATCACGGAGATGCCGCAGAATCGGCTGCGCGAAAGCAGGGCTGTCCGCTAGGTATTGGTCCACACGCGGGTCGGTCGGCATGGGGTGATAGTAAGGCGAAAGGTGGAGCGAGTCAAGCCGGAAATCCCGCAGTTGCGCATGCGTACAATAAGGCATGAGAACGGTGCGTTTTGGGTGGTGCCTGTGGTTGTTGGCCGGAAGCGTAGCATGGTCCGGCAGCACTCCTCGCGAAGCGTTGCTGGTGCTGTCCAAAGGCGATCATACGGTTGCCATCGTGGACCCTTCCAACTTGCAGGTGGTGGCGAAAGCCCCAGTTGGCGAAGATCCCCATGAAATCATCGCTTCTACGGACGGGAAATTCGCTTACGTCTCCAACTACGGAGGCGGCATGTACAACACGCTGACTCTGATTGATCTGGTAGGCCAGAAACGGGTGACGGCTATCGACCTTGGACCCTTTGCGCGGTCCGCATGGGTTGGATTTTGTAGGTGGAAAGGCTTGGTTTACGGCAGAAGCGGCAAAGGTGATTGCCAGCTACGATCCCGCTACGAAAAGGGTGGATTGGATCATGGGAACCGGGCAAAACCGGACGCACATGCTCCTGGTTTCCGAAGATCAGAAGCGCATCATTACCACGAATATCAGTTCGGCAACGATCAGCATCATTGAAAGAAGCAACCGCACCGGCCCGCGCGTTCCCCCTGGCGGAGATTGGGACGAAACCGTGATCTCGGTAGGCAAGGGCGCGGAAGGCTTCGACATTGCTCCGGGCGGCAAGGAACTCTGGACAGCAAACGCGCAGGATGGCACCGTTTCCGTGGTGGATTTAACAGCCAAGCGAGTAACCGATACCTTGCAAGCAAATGTTGCCAGCGCGAATCGCCTGAAGTTTACGCCGGATGGCAAGCTGGTGCTGATCTCCACTCTGAGTGGAAGCGACCTTACTGTTCTAGATGCCGCGACTCGCAAGGTCGTGAAGCGAATCAATCTAGGGGCAGGCGCGGCCGGCATCCTGATGCAGCCGGATGGTTCTCGCGCGTTTGTGGCCAGCACGGGAGGCGACTACGTCGCAGTCATTGATTTGAAGAAACTGGAAATCACTAGGCGACTCGACGCCGGTCCGCAGCCGGACGGAATGGCTTGGGCCGTGCAGCATTAGGTTCTGCAGAGTTTAACTTTAATCCTTTTTTCCAATCCTATGTATTCTGTATTGGGTAGGAGAATAATGTGGAAATAGATGGCCCGGAAAGCCCGATCCGTTCGCTTAAGGATTTCCTGATCCATATCGCCATGGTTACGCTAGGAATTCTGATTGCGTTTAGCCTGGAGGGGGTTCGCGAGATGCTTCACCATAGGCATGTGATTGAAGAAGCTTGGGCTAACTTCAGGTCTGAACTGAATGAGAATCGCACGCTTTTGACTCAGTACGGTTTAAGTGCTGCCGTAACGATAAGGGCAGTTCAGGAGCTTCTCAATGATTTGCCTCAAGCGGAGCGAGATCCAAAAACTGTGGAAAGCGCTATTGAGAAAATGGGCGCTGACTTTGTTGTCTTAAAAGCCGCAGCGCGAGATACCGCACTTTCCACAGGAGCACTAAGTTTGATGGAGTATGGAGAGGTACGGCGCTATGCAAACGCTTACACTGCCCAGCGAGCCTTTGAAGAGATGGAGGGCCGATTAGAGACAATTTGGTATGATCTGAGCGGGTTTGAAGATGTTGTACATCTCTCGGCTGAGCAGAAACGAACAGCCGCTTCAAAATTGAGGATTGCATTGACTTACCTGCATTCGCTACAGCAATTGCAGCAGCAAGCACAAAATGCTTACGACGAGGCTACCCGTTCAAAAGAGAGCTAGTTTTGGAAAGCCGCCTCAAGCTAAATTGAAAGTCTGTAAATGGTGTTGAGTTCGACCAGGTGTCAAAGAGTTATTCCTTTTATGCCTCGTCCGGCAATTGATTAAAAGACCTTGCTCCCTTTCAGCAACTCCGCTTTAATTCGCAAGGTTATAAGCGAATCAATATGGGTGCAGGTGCTGCTAGCATTCTGATTCAGCCGGACGGAATGGCTTGGGCTGAGCAGTACCGGGTTACTTTCCGCAAGCCGAATTTCAGGAAAACAGAAAATGATGAGGCATTGAATGATTTAAATGGCCGTGGCAATGATTCACTAAAAAGGAATGAAATACACGGCTTTGGTAGGAGCGTTATTGATGTTTCTGGAACCTTCTCTGATGGAGGGGCGATTTTTACGGCATCGGGCAAAAGTGACGCCTATGGAAGCCACCGCCTTTGCCGTGGACGGGAAGCCCACCTCTGCGGGCACTGTGGTGCATAGCGGGATTATTGCTGCTGATCCTGCCGTATTGCCGCTGGGTTCGCGCGTCCGAGTCACAAAGGCAGGTCCTTACAACGGCGTTTACACGGTAACGGAGACTGGTGCTAAAGTAAACGGGAACCACATTGATATCTATATGCCTTCCACGGTGGAAGCGAAAAAGTTCGGTAAGAAGATTGTCGGCGTGCAGCTTTTGGAAACCGGGGAAGGCAAGCAGGACGCACGAAACAAAGACATTCCCGCCTCACGCTAAACTGAAAGTCTGTGAATGCTGTTGAGTTCGACCGGGTTTCAAAGAGTTATTCTATCTACGCCTCGCCCGGCGATCGATTAAAAGAGCTTGCTAGTTTTCAGCGACTCCGCTTTCACCGTGATTTCTGGGCTTTGCAGGATATCAGCTTTGAGATCCGGCGCGGGGAAACGTTTTGCATCGTGGGGCAGAACGGATCAGGCAAAAGCACGCTGCTGCAAATGGTGGCTGGTATTCTGCGGCCCACTAGCGGCACAGTCAACGTCCATGGCCGTGTGTCCGCCTTGCTGGAGTTGGGCGCGGGCTTTAATCCGGAGTTCAGCGGGCGGGATAACGTTTACCTGAACGGCTCCATTTTGGGCCTTTCCACCAAGCAGATCGATCAGCGATACAAGGACATTGAAGATTTCGCGGAAATTGGCGACTTCATTCACCAACCGGTGAAAACGTACTCCAGCGGCATGGTGGTCCGGCTGGCGTTTGCCGTGGCGATCAACGTAGACCCGGAAGTGCTGCTGGTGGATGAAGCACTGGCCGTGGGCGATCTGTATTTCCGCCATCGCTGTATGCGTAAGGTGCATGAGTTGCGCGCGCGTGGCGTCACCATTCTGTTTGTTTCGCATTCCGCGGGAGACGTGAAAGCCATTGGAGATCGCACCATGTGGCTGGAGCAGGGCAAGGTTGTGGAAATCGGCCCCACGGATCAGGTAGTGGAAAAATATCTGGCAGCTATGGTGGAGAAAGATACGCAATATCTGACTCTGAAGTCTGTGCAGCCACAGGCTGAGTGGACCGAGCAACCGTTCGCCAAACCAGCGGAGATTGTGGATACCATTCCCAACATTGATCACCGTTATGGCGATGGGCGTGCGGAGGTGATCGGCATTGCGGTGGTAACGCCGGATGGCCAGCCTGTTGCGTTGTTGCAGCCCAGCAGCAAGATTGTGGTGCGCATCAGTGTGCGCGCAAAAGAGAATGTGGCGATGCCCATTGTGGGATTCATGATGCGGAATCACTTGGGAATCGATTTTGCGGGAACCAATACCAGCCGTGAAGAGTATGAACTTCCTCCCATGAAGCGCGGCGACATCTATACCGTGGATTTTCATCTGGATCTGCCAGAGTTGTATCCTGCTTCGTTTTCTTTTTCGCCCGCGATTGCAGATGGCACGCTGGTTACCTACAAAATGTGCGACTGGATTGATAACGCGATCACGCTGCAAATGTCGCATGGCGAAGCGCAGGTGTACGGATATCAGCATTTCCCTTGCAAGGTGGAGGTCAACGCAAGGTTGGGAGTGCCCGCCGTTGCCTGAGTTCACTGGGGAGCGAGTCGTTCCAGGTCTGGTCGATGCCGACTTGTATCATGAGCATCTGGCACGTTACCGGTTTGCCCAACGCTTTGCTGTGGGGCAGACGTGTTCTGGATGCGGGGTGTGGTTCGGGTTACGGAGCGGCAGAACTAGCCACGGTCGCTTCGGAAGTGCTGGGCATCGATGCTTCTGAAGAAGCGATTCAATACGCCAGGGAACAATACGGTGCGCCTGGTCTCCGTTTTGAGCAAGGCACTTGCGCATCGCTGCCTGGCGAAAATTATGGTCTCATCACTGCGTTTGAAGTGATTGAACACCTCGAAGACTGGCGAGGATTTCTGCGGGAAGCACGCCGTGTGCTTGCTTCGAGTGGCCGATTTTTGGTGTCCACTCCGAACAAGCTTTACTATGCGGAATCCCGGCGTGAAGCCGGAGCCAATCCGTTTCATGTGCATGAGTTCGAATACGAAGAATTCGTTCGGGAACTGAAGCAGGAATTTCCCCACGTCGATCTCTTCTTACAGAATCACGTAGAAGCTGTGTCGTTCTCGCCGGTGGAAGGCAAGCAGGGGATCGAAGCGAAAGCTGCTTCCCAGGGGAGCGCACCGGAAGAAGCGCACTTCTTTCTGGCATGTTGTGGAACCGAGCCGCTTCCCGCGCAATCAGCATTTGTGTGGGTGCCAGACACGGGAAATGTTCTACGAGAGCGCGAACACCATATCGCTTTGTTGGAAGGTGAAGTCCGATTAAAAACCGAGTGGGCGGAGCAGTCACGGGCAGAACATGCCAAGCTGCTGGAACTCTTTCGAGACGTGAATGAGCAATTGCAAGCGCGTAATCGTTGGGCTCTGGAGTGTGAGCAGGAATCAGAACAACGCGGCCTGCGCGTTGTGGAACTGCAAAACGAATTAGAACAGGAAACAGCCCGGTTTGCGGAAATTGCTGCTGCCTATGAAAACAAAATCACGGAGCTGGAAGAAGCCAATCGGGTGAAAACCGAATGGGCGCTGGCTTCGGAAGCACGGCTAGGCAAAGAGTTGGCGGATGTGGTGAATCTGCTAAACACAGCGGAAAAAAGCGTGGAAGAGCGAACGCTATGGGCACAAGGCCTGGAGCGGGAACTGCAGGAATGGCAACAGCGGTATGTCACCTTGCGAAAGTCGTTCTGGGTGCGAGCCGGAAACCGTTTAAAGCTAGTAACGGAACAGCAGTAACATGGCGTTTTTGCAACGGCTACTGCGGGCCTTGCCGCTGTTGCTGCTTTCGCCGCTTTTGTGGTTGATTGCCATTCTGGCGTTAGCCTGTACGGATCTAGCTTGGTTGATTTTTGGACGCCGCATTGCCCCGCAAGAAAAACAACCATCCCGGCGTGCCGCATCTGTTGTGATTCCGAACTGGAATGGGCGAGACCTGCTGGAAAAGTATCTGCCTTCTGTGGAAGCAGCGCTGCAAGGCAATCCGGAAAACGAAATCATTGTGGTGGATAACGGCTCCGCTGATGGCAGCGCCGAATTTGTACGCTCCCGTTTTCCCGGTGTGAAGCTAGTGGCGCTTCCACGCAATCTTGGTTTTGGTGGTGGCTCTAATGCAGGCTTTCGAGCGGCGCGTAATGAAATTGTGGTGTTGCTCAACAGTGATATGCGCGTGGAGCCTGATTTTCTTGCTCCCTTGCTGGAGGGCTTTGCCGATTCGCAGGTGTTTGCTGTTTCCTGCCAGATTTTTCTAAGTGACCCCACGAAGCGTCGGGAAGAGACCGGACTAACCGGCGGATGGTGGCAAGACGGTGCTTTAAAGGTGACACACCGTGCTGATTCCCAAGTGAATACGCTGTTTCCATGCTTCTATGGCGGCGGCGGTTCGTGTGCCTTTGATCGCGCCAAGTTCCTCGAACTCGGCGGTTTTGATGAACTGCTGGCTCCGTTTTATCTGGAAGATACGGATCTAGGCTATCTGGCATGGAAACGCGGTTGGAAGGTGTTCTATCAGCCGCGCAGTGTGGTCTATCACGAACATCGCGGCACTATTGGCAAGAAGTTTAGCAGCAGCTACATCGAAGCGGTGTTGAAGAAAAATTTCGTGCTGTTCTGCTGGAAGAACATCCACGAATGGACGCGCCTGTGGAGCCATTTTCTTGTTCGGCTATGCCGGAGCATTGCTTAATATCTGTCTTTGGCGACGAGCCCGGCCGTGCGAGCCTACAAGGATTCTGGCGCGCATCGTTGCAATTGCCGGGGGCGCTTCGCTCCCGTTGGCAGGCGCGAAGCCTGGCGCAAATCACCGATGCGGAAGTGTTTCGGCGTTCGCAAGGTGATTATTTTTATGACCGTTTTTTAGCTCCTTCCACAGTGCCGGAAAAGCCAAAGGTTTTATTTATTTCGCCCTATCCGATTTGTCCGCCTGTGCATGGCGGTGGCTTGTTTATGTACCAAACACTTCGTGAACTTTCCCAGCTATGCGAAGTACATGCCATTGTGCTGCTGGACTACCCAAGCGATCTCGAACCCAACCTCGAACTACGCACGTTTTGTGCTTCGGCGGAGTTTATTGTACGCGGCAGTGTGCCGGATCAACCAAATCGGTTCCATCCTGCCGGCGGCAGTGCATGAGTTCCAAATGGGAGAGCTTCACTGGTTGATTCAGCGCCAAGTGTTTCAAAAAGGAATCGATGTGATTCAACTGGAATACACGGCATTGGGACATTATGTTGCCGCTTACCAGAACATTCCCTGCGTGTTGTTCGAGCACGATATTTATTTCCAATCCGTCTCATCGCGGGCTTCCTTACATGCGAAGTCCGCTGGATAAGATCAAAGCACGTTGGGAATACCTGCGAGCCATTCGCTATGAGCTTCGCATGCTTCCTCATTGTGACCGCATTCAAGTGTGTACGCCTGCCAACAAGCGATACCTGCAAGCCTATCTGCCGGAGGTAACCGAGCGCATAGATGACGGTTTGCGCGCCGGCATTGCTGCTGCCAATTACCAATATCCAGGCGGCCCGCGCAAACCCTACACCATGCTGTTTCTGGGCAGCTTCCGCCATATTCCGAATCAAGTGGCACTAAGCTGGTTTACGCGTGAAGTGCTTCCCCATATTGTGGAGCGGTGTCCACAGGCGAAACTGTTGGTTGCCGGATCAGACCCTCTGCCGCGCCATGCTTACCAGGATCCATTCGGCGCGATTGAAATGCTGGGTTTTGTGGAAGACATTCAGCCCTTGTTTGCGCAATGTGCAGTGTTTGTTTGCCCCATCCTGAGCGGTTCCGGAGTTCGCGTGAAACTGCTGGAAGCCTTTGCCAGCGGTATTCCTGTGGTATCCACCTGGATCGGAGCAGAAGGTTTAGCGGAAAAGAATGGGGATCTTTGTTACCTGAGTGACATTCCCGGTGAAGTGGCAGAGCAGGTATTGGACCTGTTTGAACATCCCGAGCATGGCGAAGCCATGGCTGCACGTGCGCGAGCGGAAATTGAAGCAAACTGGGATATGCCGGTGATTACTCGCCGCTTACTGGAAAGTTATGGGGATGCTCTGGTGCAAAAGCGAAAACCTACTTCTTGGGTGCAGGAGGATTTACCGCATCGGATAAGTTCATAACCACCTTTTTCGCGGTTCGTTCCAGTTCACGCGGGGTAGTGTCTTTCGGCTTCTGATAAGCAGACCACAATACCTGCTTGGATTTAGCATCCACCAAGAACAAAGTGCCGCGCCCACGGCTAAAAGTAGAGGCGTGCGGTTCCACATCCGGTGTAGGAGTTCCCGTGGTGGCAGCAGGCTTGGGCTGATTGATATGCTCCAGCTTGTATTCGAAACTAGGACCCAGATTATCGGTGATTAACGCATCCGCTAACTTAGGATCAGATACCACCTGCAAGAGATGATCCTGCGTCAATTGGTTGGCAAGATGCTGATCCAAACCGCCCACCATGGGAAACAGGTACACGAACTTCACATCTTTCAACTGAGCTGCGTTCAGAAGGGAAGAAAAACCAGATGCTACGATCAGCAAAGTCCAAGCCAAATACTTCATGCTATCCACGATGATACCAATTCATGTATAAGGGCCAGAAAATCACGGTCATCATTCCCTTGTTTGAATGAGGAAGAAGGCATTCAACTTGTGCTGCGTGACATTCCGGAGTTTGTGGATGAAACCATTGTGGTCGATAACAACTCCACAGACCGCACTCCTGAAGTTGCCGCGCACATGGGCGCCCAAGTGATTCAGGAGCGTGTGCCAGGGTATGGAAGAGCATATAAACGAGGGTTTTCGATAGCTACGGGTGACATCATCATTACGCTGGATGGTGACCACAGCTATCCGGTAAACGGCATCTCTTATTTGCTGGAAGCCTTCTTTCATTTGAAAGTCGATTTTCTGAATGCTTCCCGCTTCCCCGTTCGCGATCCGCGTGCCATGAGCTTCAAGCACAAGTGCGGCAATCTTGTTTTATCTCTTGCCATGTCCGTTCTGTTTTTTCGCTGGGTCAGGGATTCTCAATCCGGCATGTGGGTGTTCCGCCGACGGATTTTGGATGAAATGGAATTGATTGCCGATGGCATGGCCTTTTCGGAAGAAATCAAAATCGAAGCGCTACTCAATCCACGAGTAAGCTTTGGAGAAATCTCGATCCTGTATACTTCCCGCACGGGAGAAATCAAGCTGAATCCTTGGCGGGACGGCTGGCACAATCTGCTGTTCCTGGCACGAAAACGCTTTGCGGTTCGGAAATGGAAGTAACAGTTGCGTTCATCATTCCGGTTTGGAATGGACGCGATCTCCTGGCTAAGCTTCTCGCCAGCATTGCCGCACAAACCTTGCGACCTGCGGAAGTGATTGTGGTGGATAACGGCTCCACAGATGGTGCTCCTGCTTTGGCAGAAGCGGAGGGAGCAAAAGTTATTTCCATGGGGAAAAATGCCGGTTTTGCGGCAGCGGTGAACCGAGGAGTTCGGGAAAGCCACTCGGATTGGCTCGCCATTGTGAACAGTGACGTAGAGCTTGCGCCGGATTGGCTGGCCCGGCTGGTGGAAGGCGTGCAAACCACGGGAGCCTGGTTCGGAACCGGTAAGATTCTTTCTGCTTCTGACCGAACACTGCTGGATGGAACCTGGGACTTGATGGCCCGAAGCGCTTGTCCATGGCGGGCAGGAGAAGGAAAACCCGATGCGCCGCTGTTCTCCGTGCCACGGCAGATCGGTTTTGCGTCGTTTACTGCCATTCTCCTGAAAAGCGAATTGTTCCAGGAAATTGGAGGGTTGGAAGAGCGCTTCGAATCTTACCTGGAAGATGTGGATTTTGGGCTGCGTTGTGCGCTTGGGGAAAAGAAAGGCACGTATGTTCCGGCAGCCCTGAGTTACCACCGCGGAAGTGCCACGCTGGGCAGGTGGCATGGGGATTCCACTCGGCGCATGGCCCGCAATCAAGTGCTTTTGCTGGCGAAACACTATCCTCGCTCACTTCTCCTCCAGTGGTGGTGGCCCATTCTGGCAGGACAGGCATTATGGGGCCTCCTGGCTTTCCGGCACGGGGCAGGGTTCGCTTTTTGCCTAGGAAAATGGCAAGGTTTGCGCCAGTTTCGCGCGTTCCGTCAACAAGGGCAAAGGGAACTTCACTCTTTCTTGCTCCATAGCGAAGGCGAGATCAGAACCTTACAACAACAGAATGGGTGGGATTTTTACTGGCGGATGTATTTTCTTCTCACCGGAGCAGTGAGGCCAAATGACACGGCTCATGCCCATGAATGACACTGCCATTGTAATCATCACTTACAATTCAGGCGAGGAAATTGGGCCTTGCTTGCAGGCAGCACAAGGCTCTGGCGCGGAGATTCTGGTGGTGGACAATGCTTCCACGGATGGAACCTGTGAAGAAGTATTGCGCCGGGGTGTCCGTCTTCTGGCAAACTCCCGGAACCTGGGTTTTGCCGCTGCCGTGAATCAAGGATTTCGGGCCACGAGCGCTGAATTTGTGCTTTTGTTGAATCCAGACGCGCATCTAGTCGCAAGTATTGAGCCTTTGAAAAAGCAGTGTGGTTTGCCGGGAACCGGAGCAGCAGGAGGGAAATTACTAGATGGGGAGGGCAGAACGCAGCGTGGGTTTACCGTCCGGCGGCTCCCTACGGTTGCGGCACTCTGTTTTGAAGTTTTGCTGCTGAACCGGCTCTGGCCAGGGAATCCAGTAAACTGGCGCTTCCGTTGCTTAGATTTGAATCTGGAAGGAAATCAGCCGATCCGGGTGGAACAGCCGGCAGGAGCATTTCTCATGATCCGGCGGGATGCCTGGCAGCAGTTAGGCGGATTTGATGAAAGATTCTATCCGATCTGGTTTGAAGATGTGGACTTTTGCTGTCGTTTATGTTTGGCCGGACTTGCCGTTTTTTACGTCCCTCAAGCCGTGGCGAAACATACAGGAGCACACTCTATCCGTAGGATAAGACTGGAGATGCGCCAAATTTATTGGTATGGTAGTCTTCTTGAGTACGTCTCGAAACACTTTGGGCGTATGCAACAAAAGGTAGTGTGCTGCTCCATTCTAGTCGGGTGTTTTCTTCGGCTAGTAGCAGGCATGCTCGGTAAGGATCGTTGGAGTCAATTGGCGGCATATCGCAGTGTCGTTCGCTTAACTCTGAATTTCCTGCTGACCGGGTCCAGAGCTTCCATCTTGGGGGTTAATGAATAGGATTTGAGAAAGACCAAGAGCAAATGACGGCTGGAATGGGCAGCCTTTATTCCCAGGTTCAAATCCATGGCGCATAACGATTTCGTCTCGGTCACGATCGTTACCTACAACAGCGGCCGTTTCATCAAGCGATGTCTGGAATCGGTTCTTGATCAAAAGTACCCTTTCAAGGACATCATTGTTATCGATAACTGCTCCACAGATGGGACGACGGATATTCTGGAGCCGTTTCAGGATCGATGCAGGATTGTTTATAACGATGAAAATATCGGTTTTGCCGCCGCCCAGAACCAAGCCATTGCTTTGTCCAATGCCGAGTGGGTGCTGACTCTTAATCCCGACGTTCTCCTGCTGCCGGATTTTATTGAATCGCTGGTTTATGCCGGAAATCTGGATGCCCAGACCGGCACGGTTTGCGGCAAACTCCTCACCATGAGCGCGGGTTTTGATTTCCCGGAAAAGCCGGTGGTGGACTCTACAGGAATCTTTTTTACCCCTACTTTGCGCCACCTGGATCGGGGAAGCCTGGAAATTGATAACGGCCACTATCGCCAGTACGAATATGTATTTGGCGCCACCGCCGCTGCTGCCCTTTACCGCCGCGAGATGATTGAAGATATCTCGCTGGACGGCGAATTCTTTGATTCGGATTTTTTTGCCTATCGCGAAGATGCGGATGTCGCTTGGCGAGCGCAATTGCAAGGCTGGCGTTGCCTGTATGCGCCGAATGCGATTGGCTACCATGTGCGCAAAGCCCTGCCGGGAAACCGGCGCGCTCTGCCAGCCGAAATCAACATGCACTCGGTCAAGAACCGGTTTCTGCTGCGGCTCAAGAACATCTCTGGCGATCTTTACCGGCGTAACTGGTGGCAGATTACCGGGCGCGATTTGGTGGTAGTGGCGTGTTGCGTGTTATGGGAGCATAGTTCGCTCAAGGCATTTTGGTTCGTGGCAAAGAATTACCGGCGTGTTCTGGCAAAGCGCCGTTTGATTCAAGGAATGCGGCGAGTGGATCATCAATACATGGCAAGCTGGTTCAGTTTTGATCCTGTCGCCAAGCCTGCGCCGAAGAAGTTTACGCCTTCGCCTACACGTTCGAAAGCTGCGCGCCGTTAACCTTCTTCCATGCGCATCGCCCTCCTCGGCACCAGGGGAATCCCGGCGAACTACGGCGGCTTTGAAACCTTTGCGGAAGAGCTTTCTACCCGTTTAGCGGCACGAGGTCACCAAGTGCGCGTTTATTGCCGTGAACGCCCCCAAACCTCTACTTATCGCGGTGTTTCTCTTTGTTACCTGCCCACTCTACGCCATAAGTATTTTGATACTCTGGCCCACACCTTTCTTTCCACGCTGCACCTTCTGTTTCACCGCATGGATGTGGCTTTGTATTGCAATGCGGCAAACGCTTTGTTCACCATTGCCCCAAGAGCTTTAGGGATGCCGGTGGCATTGAATGTGGATGGGATTGAAAGAAAGCGGAAAAAGTGGAATGCGTTTGCCCGCGCGTGGTATCTGCTGTCTGAATTTCTGGCAACCTTGCTGCCCACCGCGATTGTTACGGACGCGGAAGTGATCGAACAGTACTATCAGGAACGATACCGGAAGGCCAGTACGTTCATTCCGTATGGAGCGGAAACAGAAACAGAACCAAGCCAGAGCGCACTGCAAGCGTTAAGCCTTGAACCTAAGCAGTATTTTCTGTATGTCAGCCGCTTAGAGCCGGAGAACCACGCCCTACAAGTTCGGTGTGCATTTGAAACGGTAAGCACTTCCATGAAACTCGCCTTGGTTGGAGACGCGCCGCACGCCCGTGATTATATTCGGCAGGTTCGTGATACCAAAGACCAGCGTGTGGTAATGCCAGGAGCAATTTACGGTTTGGGTTATCGGGAACTTGGCTCCCATTGTTTTGCTTATGTACACGCCACAGAAGTCGGTGGAACTCATCCCGCTTTAATCGAGGCTATGGGAAGAAGCAATCTGGTGATTTACCGGAACACGCCAGAAAATGCGGAAGTTTGTGGAGATGCCGGGTTGCCGTATGAAACCGAATCGGAGTTGGTGAATCGGATGCAGGAAGCACTTGCGATGCCGGAAGCATTGCGCACTGAGTATGGCCGTAAGGCTCGGGAACGCGTAGAACAGCGTTATAGCTGGAGCGCAGTGACCACGCAATACGAAACACTGCTGAAGGGCTTGCGAAAATAAAGCAGTGAATGTCCCCGCACGAACCTGGGTGGAAGTTTCCCGAAGCCGGATTACTCAAAATCTGGAAGCCATTCGAGCTTTTGTAGGCTCGGCTGTGATTGTAGCGCCAGTGGTGAAAGCAGATGCTTATGGGCATGGCGCTGTTGAAGTGTCACGCGTGCTGGTGAAGGAAGGCGTGGAATGGCTGGAAGTGAGCTGCACGGAAGAAGGTGTAGCACTGCGGAAGGCTGGCATTCACTGCCGCATTCTGGTGATGGGGAAAGTGCTTCCGTTTGAACGCGAAGCTGCCTTTGGTGCGCATCTCACGCCTGTAGTCCATGCATTGCCGGAACTGCAAGAGTTGGACGCGATGGGCTATGCCGGGCCAGTTCATCTCAAAATTGACACGGGGATGAGCCGCTTAGGCACACGCGCCAGCATTGCGGATGTAGTGGAAGCATTACGGTCTCTTCGCTGCACGCATGTGGAAGGACTAATGTCCCATTTCGCTTCGGCTGAGTACTTCCGCACTCCACAAACCGAGCAGCAAATCGCTTTGTTCGACCAGTACTGCCAAGCACTGCATCAGGCAGGATTGATGCCGGAAATCGTGCATTTCTCCAGCACGAATGGCGTTGCTTTTTCACGTCGTGCTGCGTGGCGCTCCATGGTTCGTCCGGGGCTTTCGGTCTATGGTTATGTTTCTCCACCGCCGGAAGGTGCACCGCCACTAGGCTTTTCTGTGGAACCTGTGCTCCGCTGGCAAGCCCGATTAGTAAGTGTAAAAGACATTCCGGCAGGAACGCTGGTCGGGTACGGCGGAAGGTTCCGAGCACCGCATGTTATGCGAATCGGCGTGATTGCAGCAGGTTATGCGGATGGCGTGCCGCACCGCTTGGGAAATCGTGGGCATGTGATCGCAGCGGGCAGAAATCCGCCATCTTGGGAGCCGTTTCCATGGACCTGACCACGATTGATCTCAGCCACGCCCCAACCTGCAAATTGGTGATCCAGTGACCTTGATCGGGCATGAAGGTGATGTGGCAATAGATGCGCAACAGATTGCGGAAACGGCAGGAGAAATTTCTTATAGCGTGTTGTGCGGCATTGGCAATCGTGTTCACCGCGTGTATGTGGATCTAAAGTGTTTTCAAAAACTCAAGATCCACATTTCCGCCTGAAATGATTGCTCCTACCATGCCGCAATCCGGGGGCAGTTTGCCGAACAGCACGGCTGCCGTAGCTGCTGCACCGCTTGGTTCCACCACAATCTTCATCTGCATCATCAGAAATCGCATGGTTTCCCGCAGTTCATCATCACTGACCAGAAGAACCGCTTCCAGAAGCTCTTGCATGATGGGAAACGTGATGCGGCCCGGCGATGGTGTTCGCAGGCCATCGGCAATTGTGTCCGGTGAAGGGATTTGAATGCGCTCGCCTGCCTGCAGGGAACGAAACACATCATTGCCCAGTTCCGGCTCCACTCCAAAAATACGAATGCGTGGATTGATCTCTTTGGCAATCAGCGCACAGCCGGAAGTTAATCCACCACCGCCTAAGCAAGTCACCAAGGTATCCAGATGCGGCACTTCTTCCAGCAACTCCAAAGCTGCCGTGCCTTGGCCTGCCACAATCATGGGATGGTCATAAGGCGGAACCAGCGTGGCTCCTGTGCGTTCTAAAAGCTCGGCGGCAATCTTTTCCCGATCTTCCCGCATTCGGTCATAGGTAATGATGTTTGCCCCTAATGCGCGAGTTGGCTCTACTTTGGAACGCGGCGCATCGGTAGGCATTACGATGGTCGCTTTCGCACCTACGTGCTTGGCGGCAATGGCAACGCCTTGTGCATGGTTGCCGGAAGAAAACGCTACCACGCCACGGGAAATCTCTTCCGGGGAAAGAGAAAGAATCAGATTGGAAGCACCACGGATTTTAAACGAGCCGCCTCGCTGAAAGTTTTCTCCTTTCAGAAAAACAGATTTTGAGGTCCGTTCATTTAGTTCCGGCGAAGTGAAAACAGGGGTTCGTCGCGCTAACGGCTGAATCCGCTCTGCCGCTTCGCGCACCATGGCCGCCGAAGGAGTCGGCATCATCGAGCGGTTTGCATCTCCAGCTTGCGCTGCCGCAGTGCCTGCAAGCGCTCACGATGTTCCTGATACAGGGTGGCGAAGCCTGCCCAGTAATAGCCCCCCACAAACAAAGAAATAAAAGGAAGAGACAGGTAATTCTTGCTGGTAATCGCAAAGATTGCCATCGCCAGAAAATAGGTACCGAACAACAATTCCATATAGGGAAGCCAACCGCTGCGGCGGCGGTATTTTTTCTGCTCCAAACGCTTTGCCGGCAACACCCCTTCAATCGCAAATTTCGGAGTACGCACAAAGCTGGTTTGAATCCCAAACAATGCTTCCAGCACCGCACGCGTGTTGATGATGGTAAGCGCTACACCGACTGCCAGCAACATGGGTAACAACAAAAAGGATCGCTTCCATGTTTTGGGATATAACTCGCGTTGCGCCACCACATAAAAAGCCGAAAGGGAAAGAAAGGAGGCGACAATCAGCGGAAAGTCCAGTAACAAGGACTGCATCCAGCCCATGTAAAACCGTACAATCATGACCGGCAGCATCAAAGCAGACACCACAATCATGAGGGGATACGAAATATTCGGTGTGAGGTGAAGGAACGCTTCCGCTTTTACCCGGAACGGAATCTTTGCCTTCAAAATGCTCGGCAGCAGTTTCTTGGCACACTGCGTCAGCCCCTTGGCCCAGCGGGATTGCTGTACCTGAAAGCCGTGCATCTCCACCGGCAGTTCGGAAGGGCAATGGAGACCGGGCATGTATACGAAGCGCCATCCCTTCAGCTGCGCCCGGTAGCTAAGATCGGAATCCTCGGTGAGCGTGTCATGCTGCCAGCCGCCCGCATCCGCAATCATGGCTTTGCGCAGAATGCCCGCAGTGCCATTGAAGTTAAAAAATAATCCGGAGCGGGAACGCGCGCCATGTTCCAGCACAAAGTGACCGTCCAGGAGCATCGCTTCCACTTCGGTCAGGAAATTATAATCTTTGTTTAAGTAGCTCCAGCGTGTTTGCACCACGCCGACCGTGGGATCGGCAAAGTGGTGAATGGTGCGCGTCAGAAAATCGGGTGGGGGAACAAAGTCGGCATCAAAAACAGCAACAAACTCGCCAGTAGCTTTTTCTAACCCTCCCTGCAGGGCACCGGCTTTATAGCCGTGCCGATTGGTCCGATGGATATATTCAATCGGATATCCCAACGCAGCATACTGGTAAACCAACGCTTCCGCAAAAGGGTGCGTATCGTCAGTGGAGTCATCCAGCACCTGAATCTGTAACAGGTGCCTGGGGTACTCCATCTTCACCGTTTCCTCAATCAGCCTTTCCACCACGTACCGTTCGTTATAAAGCGGCAGTTGAATGGTTACTTTGGGCAACTCGGAAAACTGAATAAGCGGCTGGTCCACTGCCTTTTTCCGGTGCTTGAAATAAGCGTGCAGCACTTCATACCGATGGAGACCATAGATGGACAGAATGAACAATACGCCGAAGTAAGGAACCAGCATGCACCAGTCAAACCAACTGAGATGATGGATTCCGGCAAATGTATTGTCCGTAAGACTAAGGCGCAGTTGATGGAAAGTACTGGTCGTCAGAAAGGCCAGCGGTGGAAGCATAAAAACGAAGGGTACAGCAGAACGTGAAATAACTACTACCGCATATTTTAACTTGTTTTTACAAGGAATTGGCGATCAATCGCCGGTAAAGCGCCTCATATTGGGGAATAATCGTCCGAGTGGCGAACCGTGTCTCGGCAGAATTTCGGGCAGCGGCGGCAAACTGCCCATGCAAGCTAGGGTCACATAGGAGGGCCGCTACATGCCTCGCTTGCGCAGGGATATCGCCTACAGCCTCCAGAAAGCCGTCTACTCCATCCGTAATCAGTTCCGGAACCCCACCAACGCGGGTAGCTACGGGCGGCACGCCGCACGCCATGGCTTCCAGGCCAGCCAGCCCAAAGGATTCCATTTCGCTAGGCATGAGCAGCACATGCGCTAGGGGAATCAGGCGCTCCACATGGTCGCGCTTGCCTAGAAAGCTGACATGGCGAGAAACATCTAACTGCCGTGCCAGAGCTTCCGCCGGACCACGATCCGGTCCATCGCCCACCATCAATAGGTGCGCGGGACATTGCTTTCTTACCTCTGCCAGAATGCGAATGCAATCCAGGACGCGCTTTACCGGGCGAAAGTTGGAAAGGTGAATCAGCAACTTATCCCCGTTTGGCGAGAAGGCTTGTGCTCCTTCCTTGTTCACGTCAGGGCGATAGATGTCACAGTTCACAAAATTGTGAAGGACTTCAATTGCTTGGGTAATGCCGAACACCTCAACCGTGTGCTCCCGGAGATTGTTGCTGATGGACGTGATTCCGTCTGATTTTTCAATGGAGAATTTGGTGATCGGGAAATAAGAGCGATCCAGCCCCACCAGCGTGATATCTGTTCCGTGAAGCGTCGTAATAAAGGGCAAGCGGCGACGGCCTGCCAGCATCTGCTGCGCCAGCAGAGCGGAAATAGAGTGGGGAATAGCATAGTGGACATGGAGCAGATCGAGTTCATGCTGCTCTGCTACTTCGGCCATTCGCGACGCTAATGCCAAGCAATACGGCGGATATTGAAACAGCGGATAGGTGGAAACTTCTACTTCGTGATAATGAATGTTGGCGAGACCGGGGTCCAGCCGAATCGGATTGGCGTAGGTGATGAAGTGGATTTCATGCCCCCGCGTTGCCAACTCCAGACCAAGCTCTGTGGCAACAATGCCGCTGCCTCCATATGTGGGGTAGCACGTGATTCCGATTTTCATGGATGGGTTGCCGCAGCAGCGGCAGAATAGGTCAAAATGCCTTCCCCAATCTGGCCGTGGAGGTTCTGATCGGGCGAGGCAACATCGCCACCTCCAAACCAGACCCGGACATGGTTATGTTCTTTTAGCACTGTGGGGTCACAGAGCACTTTCGCGTCCCATGTTTGTGCGCCGTGAAATACATTGCTTAACCGTTCCCAATGCACACCGTCTTTGGATCGAGCTAACCCCAGGCTGCGATTTTCCTGTGCATTTCTTCCGGTAAACAGGAGCCAGTAGTAGCCTCCACTGGCCCATACGGCTGGTTCGCCTAATCCGTTTTCATCCATGCCGCCCGAACCGGGAGGAGACAAGTCCATGATGGGATTACTTTTTAGTTTGTCCCAGTGAATGCCATCCCCGGAACGAGCCAAACCCAGCCGTTGCCGATGAGCGCGGTCTTGCCCAAGATAGTAGAGGTAATACCATTCTCCGATCTCAATCACATAGGGATCAGCCACTCCACGCTCATCCCAACTGCCGCTTGGTCCACCGCTGAGTACGGGTAATGGTTCCTTTTCCCATTCTTTTCCATCGTCCGAAGTGGCCAACCCCAGGCGTGGTTGATTCGGATTTCCGGCTTGGTACCAATACCAGAGCTTCCCTTCTGAATACAGCGCCGCACCATTAGCGGCAATAGCGGAGCCCTCCCACGTAGCAGGATTGGGAGAAATTACTTTATGCTGCTTAGTCCAGTGAGTTCCATCGTGGGAAGTCGCCAGTCCGGTATGCCAAGTCTTTCCATCAAAACCGGAATAAAAGTTCAGGTACAAGTTATTGTGGTGAACCACGGAAGGGTTCAGGACATCCACAGCGTCCCAACTGCCGGGCGCACCACGAAGGAGGGTAGGTTCTGGCCCAATCACGAACGACCAATGGCCCTGTTCCCCACTTCCGGAAAGAACGGGAAGATGGAAATCCCGGTAATGCCCGCAAGAAATGAGCGTTACGGCAAAACTAACGCTGATATAGAAAAAGCGTGTGGCTCCTGCCTTCGCCGTCATCGTCAATGGTTTCCGTTCGGGTGGGCTTCCAACCCTGAAACTCAAAATCATGCGCCACAACACGTGCTCCCTTTTTTAACTGCTGCTCCAGAAAGGGCCGTATCTTGTTATTGGAGGTGGGAAGAAGATACACCGTTAGCAGGTCCGCATCGCTGTAGTTTTGCTGGAACAGATCGCCCTGAATAATCTTTGCGTTTTCCTGCAGGTGAAGTTTGCGTATTCTGGCATCGCTCTGGCGCGCCAGATCCACGTCATACTCTACGCCTATGGCATTCGCATGATATTTCTGCGCTGCCATGATGACGATCCGCCCATCTCCACTGCCCAGATCGTACATTTTTTCCCCTTGCTTCAACCCCCCCAAATCCAGCATTTTTTCCACAATCGTTTCCGGGGTGGGATAGTAGGGCGCGAGTTTTTCTACTGCGGGCTGCGCTTGCTGGGCAACTAGCGTCCGGGAGAAGAAAGCAACCGTACTCCACTCTGCTAGAAACAGCCTTCTAGTGTGATTATTCATACTTTCCACCGCCTATGTGGAAATGGCTGTGGAAATACTTACCCACTTCCCTGCATTTTTCTGGTTTTGTACCCCTTTCTGTCATAATGCACCTCCATTCAGCAGTCGCGGAAAAGAGAAATAATCTTTGATGAATGAACAAGTTAGAGGTAAGCATGGAGAGCTAAATCCACACTTTCTGCAGAGGAATTCCCTTGCTGCACAATTCACAAGAAGAAGCATCTGTGTAATAACGAGCATCCAGTTTTGCTAAGTAATACAAAGGAAGCTGACCAAAGCTACGGGTGTGGGGTGTGGGTTGGTAGATCAGTACAGCCAGCCCTACTACCTTTGCTTTGTTTTGCTCCAGCAAAGTTCGCATCTCCGTCAGTTTATTTCCGGAGCGTAGAATGTCATCTACCAGCACCACCTGTTCCCCCGGGTGTTGCTCCAGGAACTGGCGGAACCGCATGGGTTGCTGCTCATTTTCCCGCTCTGCCCAGTAGACCTGATTTGCACGAAGCGCTTCACAGATACCAAAGGCTACTGGCAAGCCACCGGAGTTTGGCGCCACAATCGAAAGCTGCGGAATATTGGCCCGAATTTCCGGATTGGACCGAAGCAAGCGGCTGAGGCCAACATTGAGCGTGCGCGCATGTTGGTAATAACGCATGGCTAAAGGAACCTGCAGGTATTCGTTGGAGTGCATCCCATCGGGATACTCGAAGTGTCCTTCCCGGAGTGCGCCAGTTTCCCGCAAGATTTGCAGCACTTCGTCCTGGGTGGGAACCAAATGCATACGGTTAGTTGGCCCCTTTTCCTAACACAACCTGCGGAATGGTACGGAACAGAATCTTCCAATCCAGACCTAGAGACCAGTTATCGATATACTGCATATCCATCTTCATCCAGGTTTCAAAGTCCACCCGATCCCGGCCATTCAACGCCCAAAGGCAAGTCAGACCAGGACGCATCCGCAGCCTCCGACGCTGCCACAATTTATATTGCGCCACCTCATCGGGAATCGCAGGGCGAGGGCCTACCAGCGACATATCGCCTCTTAACACATTGAATAACTGAGGCAGTTCATCAATGGAAAACCGCCGGAGGTAACGGCCAAGGGAGGTCAGGCGCGGGTCATTCGGGATCTTCGTGGCCAGCGTGCGCTGACTCATGTGGAGCACTTCCGCTTTGCGCGCTTCCGCGTCTTCACACATAGAACGAAATTTGTAGCAGACAAAACGGCGGCCATTCAAGCCACAACGCTCCTGCCGGAAGATCACAGGACCTTGGGAGGTCAACCGGATTGCCAGCGCAGTGATCAGCAAAAAAGGAAAGGAAAGCACAAGGCCCGTGATGGCCAAAACCACATCAATCGAGCGTTTGATCAGGAGGCGGATCTCGTCGTCCGGGGCGGCGGTAAACGTCAGCAGTGGAGTTTTCCCCACCGTTCCAGATGCATTTCACTGTTGACGTGAGGAAAAAAGTCCACGGCAACACGAGTTCTTACCCCTTCTTCATCGCATAGGAGAAACACGTCTTCCAGAGAGCCTAGAGTTTCGCTTTCCACGGCAAACAACACCTCATCAATCACTTCACGCCTGAGCAGCAAAGGCAATTGCGTCAGTGCATGCACAGGGTAGTTCCGCGTTAATGCAACAGCAGGGTAGGCCGAGGCTTCTTCCGGCGCAACAAAACCGCGCAGCCGGATTCCTTGGTCATATGCCGCTTCCAAAGATTGACCCAGCTTACGCGCACGTTCCCCAATGCCGACCACCACCACATAGCGCAACGCGCCAAACTCCCGGCGGATAATTCCTAATAAAGGGCGAGCGCCAATACGGAATACCAGCAGCAACGCCCAGGTATACACAGTGATGAAGGAAATGAACGGGCGGCTCAGGTCTAACCGCAGTGCAAATTCAGCTACGATCAGGCCCAGCACAGCATAAGCAGACTGGCGCAGGGAGTCTTTTAGCACCACCCGCAGTTCGCCGGAGCCGAGATTGCCGTAGATATCCAGCCAGTACCCAACTGCCACCCAGGTCACCACGCATAACCCCAGAACTAACGCTTTTTTTTCTGTGGAAAAGAAGAAGGTGTGGCTAAGGGTAAGCGAGAGCCGGGTCTGGTACGCCGCTTCAAAGGCAAGGGCGACCAGCACAATATCGGATAACCCAAACAGCAGTTTCGCTTTCCGGTGTTGATGGCTGAACATCGGCTCCGCCTCTATTGTATGTTGCCGGAGGGAACTGTCAGCACAAGGCTGGCGGGAATGCTACACTGAGGAAGTCGCACGGGTCAAACTATTGGCGACATCCTTCACCGAAGGGCGCGTAGCTCAATTGGCAGAGCAAGTGACTCTTAATCACTAGGTTGTAGGTTCGATTCCTACCGCGCTCACCAGCATTCCCATATACTTATTTAAATCAGATATTCCCATTCCCTGAAATGGTCTTTGTGAATAGTCCATATAGGGAACTGCGGGAGTGGCCCCCAGTTTTGAGACATGGTTAAGACTCAAAATCCATCGAATGGAGAATTGAGTCATGGGGTTGTCACGCAGGCAGTTCACCAAAGAGTTCAAGTGGGCCGCCATCCGGCGGCTGGAACAAGGAGTATCCATGGCGGAGGTGGCACGCGGCATGGAAGTGAACCCGAACGGCTTCTTAGGCAATGGCCTCCAAACCTTTTCTCGCAACCAGAGACAAGAGTTTCAGAGAAGGGCCGGCCGGGTGCTTCTCACCGCGTTCCCATTGACTAACCGAATCTTTCGATACGTTTAGATAGTGAGCAAAAACCGCTTGGCTCACCTCTTCGCGTTCTCGTAGAGCACGGATCTCTTCAGCACTGAAGTCAGGTACCGGCGTCAAGCAAGATTCGTCGAAGCGGCGCATGGTGCGCTTATCCATCATACCGGCTTCGTAAAGATCACTTGCCGTTTGATGAATAGCTGCCTTGATGCCGTTTTTATAACTTTTCGTTTTGCTCATCCCACTCTACCTCCACATATTTGCCATTCTCGACAAGTCTTTCCATCTCCCTATCGGAAGCGGCAAAAAGAATTTTAGCCAGTTCCTTAAAATCTCGCTCGTCGCTTTTGTCGATGTTGGCCTGCTTGCTTTTAGCAAACCCATAGACGAAAAAAGAGCGCTCGCCTTGACGAAAAAGAACAATGGACCGATATCCGCCCGACTTTCCTTCGTTTGGCCGAGCGATCCTCTGCTTGATGACCCCGCCGCCATAATCAGCATCAATGATGCCGCGTTCTGCATTCCACACAGCCTCGCGTAGTTTAGCGTCAGAAATGCATTCCTTGAGGGCAAATTTGACAAACCATTTGCTTTTAAAGATGCGCATTGACTGGTCTATTCGCTCGACGCTATAGCTTCAATCTATAGAACTAGGTTCTATAGATCAAGTAAAACATCATTGCGGCAGCACCAGTTTTACGGTCAGCGTTACAATACGGGCAAGATGGATCTGTTTCCAGTCAGCGCGGACACCGACTCCGATATCGACTGGATGCAATGTGAGCTGATCGAGTGCATTCCCGGCAAGGTATCAGGTCGTCCTCTTGTTCGTGGCTCAAATTAAACGCCTGATTGAGTTTGCTCATACCCGACGCGGACAAGGCTAGAAAGGGGAATCGGCTTCGCCTTTTGGGCCACCAAATTCCCCTTTCTTATTTTTATTACGCCGCCAATGTCATTGCTGAGAAGCGTCCAGCATCCAACCTGGAGTTGCTCCGATGTAGTTCTGGCTTAGGTAGGTACTGCCCTGTGGTCCTCCCATGAACCAGACGGTTACCTGCCGAGTGGTATCGTTCTGCCAAAGCAGATCAGGCACACCGTCCCGGTCGAAATCCGCCGCACCTCGTAAGGTCCAGCCAGGAGTGGCGCCAATGTAGTTTTGTGACAAGTAAGTACTGCCTCGCGCACCTCCCATAAACCAGACCGTTACTTGTCGAGTATCGTCCCTTTGCCAGATCAGGTCAGGCACGCCGTCCCGGTCGAAGTCTCCGGCACCACATAACGTCCAATCCGGTGTGGCACCAATGTAGTCTTGTGACAGATAGGTGCTACCTTGTGGTCCTCCCATGAACCACACGGTTACCTGCCGCGTGGTATCGTTCTGCCAGATCAGGTCGGGTACGCCATCCCGGTTGAAGTCTGCCGCACCATGTAGAGTCCAACCTGGAGTTGCGCCGAGATAGTTCTGTGACAGGTAAGTGCTGCCTTGTGGTCCTCCCATGAACCACACGGTTACCTGCCGAGTGGAATCGTTTTGCCAAAGGAGGTCAGGCACGCCGTCCCGGTCAAAATCCGCTGAGCCTCGTAAGGTCCAGCCGGGCGTTGCACCAACATAGTTTTGTGATAAGTAAGTGCTGTTTTGGGCACCTCCCATGAACCAGACGGTTACCTGCCGGGTATCATCTTTTTGCCACAATAAGGTCGGCACGGGGCCAGTGCGGAATGAAATGATCGAGGAGGCAGCGGTGCTGTTACTCCCCACTTTAGCGACTACTTTCCAGTAGTACAGGGTGCTCGAGGTGAGAACAGAGGGCCGATAGCTAGTGGAGGCAGTTGTTATGAAAAAAGGTGGATTCGGGGAAGTTCCCAAATAAACATCATAAGAATCCGCTCCTCCGCTTGGAACAGTCCATGTCAGAGCAGGAGTTAAGGAGATGCTTGTGGAGCCATTTGCAGGCCCAACGATCGTGACAGGCGGAAGCGTGACATTTAAGGTAACCGAAACCACCATAATCCTGGATTGATCAGAGGACACCACCCGTAGTTGCCCGGTGTAGGTGCCGACTGCGAGCGTCACGTTAGGATTGATGGTGGCTGTGACTGTGCTGGGAGTACTACAAGTCTGATAGCAACTGTTCAGAAGCAGCCAGCTTCCTCCACTATCTGTTACCACCACAATGTTAAAAGTGAAATCAGCTCCGGTGCTGGAAATGGTGAAGTTTTGAGGAAGCTGGTCTTGTGTCCCATACACTTTGTTGAATGTAAGGTTTGGTACGTTATTGAACGTCTGTGCTTGTAAGTGGGTAGCCAGTGGATGACTAAGCAGAATGAGCAAACCCAGAATGGCAATGCTTTTCCAAGAGAACCGAGAAAAAAATCGGGAATTAACATCCTTTTTTTCTATATTTAAGCTGAAAAAAGTCATAAACACTTTTTGTAGATAAAGAATTGGGGATTGAATCTGAAATGTAATGTGAGGTTAAGGGGCCGCTTTATTATGTATCGCACAGCGTGCTGACGCAAATCGTCAGGTGGGGTGTTTCAGAGAGTTAATTGTACTAGTACGTGGCGACCGTATTCCCCATTACCAATTGGTAGGAATGCTACTCCCAGGCAGGGTCTTTCACAAAGGCCACATGCGTGAGTAATGGCTTATTTGTTTGAAAGTATTTTTTATATGCGGCGATCCAGTCGTGTGCCAGATCCCGCTGTGCTGTGGCAAGGTCCAATTTGCCTTGGCATACCAAGGAACGCAGGCGATCTTCCAGAGCATCTTTTACATGGGAATTCCACATGCCGGTAGTGTAAGGTTGTGGCCAAAGGTTGCGGCGGTCTTCCGATCCCCCTAGATCCAGCGGAATCAGATAGTCCACTTCATAAGCGCGTGGGTCAGGCTCATGAATGCCATACCGGTGGAAGACTTCCTGTGCCGTGGAAGCGGCAATCGGGTGGGATTCCTTATCCTCCGAAGCGGAGCAAACTACCTCGCGACTGACTAACTGCACAGCGCCGGGAGTCCATGCCGCGTTTGGTTCAGGTCCTTCTGAAACGGATTGCACGGACTTTCGAAAAGGAAGCAGCAGGAAAAGTGCCGAGAGCGAGATCAACAGCAGTAGGGCGCCTATCCAAGCCGTCCGATAAGGCAGCAGGAAAGTTGACCAAAAGCGAACCAATGGCTGGGTTTGCTCTTGCGCCGCTGCTTCGGTAAGCTTGGCTTTCAGCAGTGCCCGAGGCCCTTTTCCCGATGGAATTTGATCGTTCAGCGATTGGTAAGGTCCCTGAACAAAGTCTGTGACTGTTCTTTCCAGTTCAGCCTTACGACTTCGGCAAGACCAGCAATGGGCAAGGTGGCCACGGATTTGAGCCGCACGTTTCGGCGAAAGTTCACCATCGGCTTCCAGCAGAAGCTCTTGGTCGGTGATGTGGTCTTTCGGTAGTGGCATCTGGTTTGCTTCTCCTCCTTCCCACTTACCGACCATGCATCCGGCTCAGCTTGGCCAGTGATTTTTCCAATGAAGCAGAAACTGCTCCCAAGGACATACCAAGAATCTCTCTGATCTCCCGGTACCGGAAACCTTCCGCGCGCAGGGAAAGGCAAGCCCGGTCTTGTTCCGGTAAGGCTCTTACCACTGCTGACAAACGCTGCTGTTGCTGGTTGCTGAGTGCCTGTTCTTCCGGGTTTAGTTCCGGGTCCGCATGTTGTTCGGCCAAGCTCGTATCAGGCTGCATGGATTGCTGCTGATCATGCATGCGAAGCTTTAGAGCCTGGTTGTGTGCGACGCGAAAAATCCAGCCTCGTAAATTGTGGCGAAGTTTACCAGCCTTTAAATGTTGGAACAAAGCCAGAAAGACTTCCTGTATGACTTCTTCGCCGTCTTGCGTACTAACCCCGATGGAAAGTAAATACCGAAAGAGCGGCTGACGGAATTCATCAAAGAGAGCCGTAACTTCTTCCTCCAACAGAGAGGTCGAAGAAATGGCAGTTCCCTGTACTCTGCCTGCCGCCCAACTATCTTCCAGCATTCCTCCCTTTATCAAACCAGAGATGGGAGCGCCTGTCTCCCAGGCTCCCATTCAAAAGATTTAGCGGATTCCATACGATAAACTGTCGCCATGCGCCATGCCGCCACGCTCCTGCTTCTGGGCTGTTCCACTGTGTTTGGCTTTTTGGTCACTCGACCTGAAGAGATTCCCTTCGAAAAGCACACGATTGATCTCGGCTCCAGCGAATCGGCTGCGGTCTGCGACATCGATGGTGACGGCAAACTGGATATTGTTTCGGGGGAAAACTGGTACCAGGCGCCTACGTGGAAGAAGCATCATTTTCGCGACATTCTGTACACCAATTACTACATCGATGACCTCAGCACCTTGCCAATCGAAGTGAATGGCGACGGCAAAGTAGATCTGGTCACCTCGGGCTGGTTCAGCAAGAAACTGGCCTGGTGGCGGAACCCAGGAAATAGCGGGACGTGGAAAGAAACCACGATCGATAGCGGCTCGCCGATCGAGTTTACTTTCCTGGTGGATCTAACGAACAGCGGAAAAGCACGCGACGTGCTTCCCCAGTTTGGGGACGCCAAAACGCCGCCTGCATGGTATGAAGCCAAAGATGGTAGTTTCGTCAAGCATGCGGTCGCCGACCGGTCTTACGGGCACGGCATCGGAGTGGGTGATGTCAATGGAGACGGACGCAATGATATTTTGACGCCGGAAGGCTGGCTGGAAGCTCCCGCTAATCCGCGCGCTGCCGGAAACTGGACCTTTCACTCGGATTGGAAGCTTGGGCTCGTGGGGCAAATGTTTGTGACCGATGTGAACGGAGATGGAGAACCGATGTTGTGACGTCCATGGCTCACGACTATGGCATTTTCTGGCTGGAGCATACCCGAGCGGCACCTGGGTGAAACGCCTGATCGATGATTCCTGGTCGCAGCCGCATGCCATGACGCTGATCGATTTTCGAGGCAACGGAAATCTCGGGCTGCTGACGGGCAAGCGGTTTATGGCTCACAACGGCCACGATCCGGGCGAGCGGGAGCCCCTGGGCATCTACTGGTATGAACGCTGGTGATCCCGGAAACGAAAGCGGTGGAGTGGGTCAAACACGTGATCGACTACGGTACGCGCGCCGGCGGCGGCATCCAGATTCCCGTGGCGGACATCGATGGCGATGGCGACCTGGACTTTGTAGTGGGCGGCAAGAGCGGCTTGTTTCTGTTCGAGAACAAGACCAAGTAGAGCGTCAAAGATGCCAGTCAAAGTTACGACGTTGTGGTGGTTGGGTCCGGCGCAGGTGGCGGAACGCTCTCGGCGCAGCTCGCCGAATCAGGGCGCGGATGTTCTGGTGGTGGAGGGCGGCCCACGGTGAATACCCGCACCGACTTCAACACGCATGCGCTGCCATTCGAATTTCCGAACCGCCACATCCCGGTGATGAAGCCGGGCAAGCCGGGCTTTGACAGCGAGCGGAGCCGCGGCGTGGGCGGCAAAACGATGCTCTGGAACGCAGTGGCTCTGCGAATGAGCCAGCGTGATTTCAAAGGACGCCAGCATGACGGCGCGGGCGAAGATTGGCCCATCGACTACGCTGACATGGCCCCTTACTACGACCGCATTGAGCGCGAAGTGGGAGTATGCGGCAACTACGATCATCTGAAGGATCTGCCCGACGGAATCTTTCTGCCGCCGGTCCCGATGAAGTGCACGGATAAGATGGTGCAGGCGGGCGCAAAGAAACTTGGCGTGCCGGTGATCCACGTCCGAAAATCGACGTTGACCCGAGCACGAAAGGGCCGGCCGGCTTGCCATTTCTGCGGAAATTGCATGGCGGGCTGTGATGTAGTGGCTAAATACAATTCGTTCGACGTGCATATGAATCCCGCGGTGCGCGCCGGAAAGCCGCTCACGATTCAGCCCAACAGCATCGTGTATGAACTCGGCGTATCCGACGAAGCCAAGGTAAACGCGGTCCGCTATTTCAATCGGGAGACCGGCGTGCAGGGCGAAGCCCGGGGACGCGTCGTGGTGGTGGCGTGTGCCTGCGCGCAGAGCGTGGCGCTGCTGCTGATGTCGAAATCGAGCCGGTTTCCGCCGGCCTCGCGAACTCCAGCGGAGAGTTGGGAAAGAACTTCATCCCGCATATCAATTGCGGAATTGAGGCGTTTCTGGAAGATCGTGCGGCCAACCTGTGGTGAACGATGAAGGCTTTCTGGATCACGCCTATGTCCCTTCTTTCATGCACGACCGGAAACGCGATTACGCGCGGAGTTTTGGCGTCCAATTCAACTATCAGAATCGCCGCTCGGTGGGTTGGGCGCGCAGCCTGCCGGGAATGGGCGCCGCATTTAAGCAAAGCGTGAAGGATCGCTATCCGGCTTACCTGACGTTTACCGGATACCAGGAGCTGCTTCCGAACAAGGATAGCTATATCGATCTCGACCAAAACAAAGACGAGTTCGGGTTGCCGCGCGCGCGAAGGCATTGGAAACTTTCAGGACGTGGATCTGAAACTCTATGAGGATATGAAGCGCTGGTGCCAGGACATTCTGATTGCGAGCAACGCAAAGATTCATAGCGTAAGCGCCAGCCCACTACGAATCATGAAATCGGGGGGTGCCGCATGGGCAGCGACCCTTCCCGTTCGGTGCTGAATGCATTTTGCCGTGCGCACGATGTTCCAACCTTTATGTAGTGGATGCGAGCGCGTTTCCTTCCGCATCGGAGAAGAACCCAACGCATACGATCATGGCGCTGGCTTCCCGGACTGCTGACCATATTGCTGAAAGACTGAAAAAAGGAGAAGCGTAGATGCCAAGTTATTCCACTGATCGGCGTGGACTGCTGAAGATTCTAGGGGCGATTGGAACCACATGCGCTTACGCCGCGCCTGGAAATGAGTTGTTCGGGCAAACCGTGGAACAGCAAACATCAAGCCCTTGCCCCGGCCGCTCCACTGCCGCGATACTTTCGCGAGCGCGATTTCCGCACCATTTCACGAATTGCGGATTTGATTATTCCCCAAACGTACGCCCGGTGCCATGGAAGCGGGAGTTCCTGAATATATTGACCGCATTGTGAGCCAAATATGGAGCACCAAGCGTTGATGGCAGACGGCTTGCGCTGGCTGGATGCGCAACAAGGTCCATTTCTGGAACTTACTGAAGCCAAGCAACTCGCGATTCTTCAACCTCTTTGTGATGCCGTGGACAAGCGGCAACTCAGTTCACGTAATGTCCGGTTTTTTGCTTTGTTAAAAAACTTAACGGCAGACGGGTATTACACCTCTCGAACAGGGCTGATTGAAGAGCTAGGGTACCAGGGGAATACAGTTCTTTCCGCGTTTCCAGATTGTCCACACGAGCATTGAGGGGAAGTGCTGGAAAAGGAATTTGAGGCTCTCCAATTCCTTTTCCAGTGAGCAGAAAGAATAAGTTCGGGCAGGAAAGCAAAGCTTATTTTTCAACTACTTTTTCTACATCTCCAACTTTTTTCTGTACTTTGCCGGCAACCTTTTCACCAGTGCCTTCTGCTTCCAGATCGGGATTACCCACTGCTTTTCCTACAGCTTCTTTCACGGCTCCTTTTGCTTCGTGAGCGGTGCCTTTTACTTTGTCAGTTGTGCTGTCTTTCATGGAATTGCTCCTGTCGATAAGAGGTGTGCAATTCTATAGCCGAAATTTGGTGCGATAAAGCTCAAAAAATCTACTTCTTGGAGTCCCTTGGAGGTGCAGGGGCCATGGCCGCAATGTCCGCGCGAGATCTCACAGTGTCCGCCGTGGGAAAATCCGCAGGTATTTTCTGCGTTACTTTACCGGTAGCCGCCCATTCGGTGCCGCGCTGGAATGTGGTGATAAACGCAACGCAACTCAAGGCTGGAATATCATGACCTAACGTGGTGTGGAACACACGTCCTTTTCCATATTGCAATACCATCAGGATCGGCTCATCATGGCCGGTTCCCTTGTTTCCTGGTTCCGAATGAGCAGTGGCCAGAACCTTCATGTTTTCGCCAGGACCGCGCAGAGTGGCATACAGTTCATCTCCAGCGTGCATAAATACTTTAGGCAATCCTTGGTAATTGGGTGATCGCTATCCCGAACGGTTAACGCAAATGGCAGGCGATTGCCATGACTGCCTGCATTTCCTGGGGAAGTATCGGACTCCAATCTGCCTTCTTTGTAATACCAAAGAGGACCAGCCTGTTCATTGCGACCACGCCAGCCGCCAATTCCAATCATTTTGTTGTAGGCGGGCCAGTTCGCAAAGGCATTATCCGCCGCATGGACAGTGACTAACCCTCCGCCATTTTGAATATACTGCTCGAAAGCAGATTTCAAGTTGGCTGGCCAATCAGGGGCGTCATAGTTGGAAACCACCACCTGATACTTCTGGAAATCCGGTTGAAAGCTGGTGAAATCCCCGTTGGCGGGAGGCGCTGTCACCACATCCACCTGAAACAAGCCGGTCTCTTCTAATTCCTTTTTTAAAACCGGTGTCACTTGCTGCCATGCATGATAGGGTCCGCCGCTCTGGCCATCCAGAAGCATGACGCGAATCGTGCCTGCGGCTTGAGTCGGCAAGGTGAAGGCGAGCAGTACCGTGGCATACAGGCCCGCAAAAGCAAATTTGTTCATCGTTCTTCCTACCCGCCGCCATTCTATAACAGCGCTTGATGAACAAATCGATTCGCCTATTCGTATGATGTTATGTGTCGAGTCCCCTATGACTGAAACCATTACGTCCCATTCCGATCGGATTAGTTCCCTTCTAGCTGAGAAAGGATACGAAGTAACGGAGCCTCAACCAAACTTGTGGAAAGTTCGAGAAAGCGAGACCGGCATTGTTGTGAGTGCGGTTCTGGAAGGAGATATTTTGTTTTTTTCGCTTCCCTGCATCACAGTGCCGGAATCAAAGCTGACTCCGGAAATTCTTCGCCGGATGCTGGCAAGCGACAATGGAATTTCCACCTCGCACTTTCAGTTGTATACAACATTGGAAGGCAACGTCTCTATCACCCTTAATAACTTCTGCAAACTGCAAGACATGGGGCCGGAAGATGAAGATGACGTTCTTTCCTGTCTCCACTTCCTGGTGGCGGATGTAGCGGATGCGCGGAACATTCTTGGGAACTTAGCGGCGTAGTGGAATTCGAGAGAAACTAGGAAAGGGACGAATAACATGGGATTTCTGTCAGATATCTTCAACCGCAGTGGTCGCGTGGCGCGTGGTCAATTGAATCAAGGCATGACGGCTGTAGAGTCGGCCACTTTTGAGGCAACGGTTCGCCAAACCGTTCAGGATATGCGTACGGAGTTGAATAAAGCCGTACAAGCATCCGCCATGGCGATGAGCAATCACAACCGCCTGGAGTCCGAATACCAGAAGTATGTACGGATGTCGCAGGAGTGGAAGGATCGCGCAGGCCAGGCGCTGGATGCAGGAAATGAAGATCTGGCGAAAAAGGCTTTGGCCAAAAAAGCCGAAGCGGATCAGCAGGTGAATTCCATGCAATCTGCCGTGGAGTCTGCCCGCCAGGCCAGTGAGACGCTGAAGCAGCAGGTAACGCAGCTCAAGCAAAAAATCGATGAAGGCGAACGGACGGCAACCACGCTGGTGGCGCGCAAGAATGCGGCGCAGGCACAGCGGAAGGTGGCGGAAGCCTTGGCGGGAGTAGGAAATGCAGACAATGCCTTTGCGGCGCTAGGGACTTTCGAAGAGTCGGTGCAAAAGGAAGAAGCGACTGCGAAAGCTTTTAATACCCTTGCTGCGGCTGGCAAAGATGACGGTCTGGAAGCAGAATTTGCCCGGTTAGGCGGAAAAAGCGTGGATGCGGAACTGGAAACTCTGAAAGAATGAACGGCGGCTAGGCAAGCCTACGGTACCGATCGGCCTGAATCCGGGATCTTCGGAAACGAAGTAATCCCCATTTCCCGTAATGGAAATCTTACTGATTGCTGTTCTTGGCGTTGTCTTAGTTTTTGTACTGAAACAAATGTTTTTCTCGAAACCCAAACCTGTAGAGCAACCCGCTGCCGCGTTGCCGGATTTATCGAACTTAAAAATCACGGATGCTCGCATAGGCGATAACATTTCCGTGCGAGGCGCTGCCGCAGATTTCAGCGACCTGGATTTCACCGTAGCGAACCGGAACGAATATGAAGCCGGCGAGCGGCGCTGGTTCGATGTCAGCGGTACATATCGGGAAAAGCGTGTGGCCTTGGATGTAGAGCAAGATGATGATGTCCAGGTACTGGGATTTCTAGACCCGCAAAAGCTGACTCTGGATGAGCTGGGGTTGGGGGAAGACGATCTTTCCTCCCTGGATGAACGCCAGAACCCTTCAGACTTCTTTGAATTCGATGGAAAAAAGTGGATGTACCGCTGGAGCAAAGAAGTGGGTGTTTTCCGGGGTGGGCAGCCAAGCGGCCAGGGATTTTATGCCTGGATGTTTCAACAGGAAAGCGGTAAAGATTGGCTGCAGGTTCGCAAGTTCGCCGGGGAGCCGTTTATGGGCTTGCTGGCCACTCAATTAAATCCAGCGGACATCACGATTTATCGAGGTTCCTAGTATGACTCAAAAAGGATGGGGAGCCATTGCCATTATTCTGGTGATCCTCATTGTCGCGGTAATCATTAGCGGTACCGGTCATCTTCCTTCCGATCTCCAAAGGCGCATTCACAACGAGGGTACAGCGGTTACTCTGGCGCAGAACCGGATCGCCTCTGAACGGAACGAAATTTTAGCTGACCTGAAAGGGGAGCCCGACCTCCTGCGCTCCCGCTCCCTCCTTTGGCAACAGCGAATGGACCGAGCCTCCTCCTCGTTAAAGGAGGCGGAACGGGACATGGCGGAATTGGAAACGATCCGCAAGAAAAACAGTCGAAAGCTGGCGAGCAAGGCAGAAGAGCTTTTGCGAAGTGGGGAAGAGTCTCGCACGACAGCGCTGAATGAATCTGCTGGCGTGGTATCAGAAGCAAACCGCTGGCTGGAAATGAAGCGGAACCTCCCCAAAAAGCTAGCGGAATTCCAGCGGGAACACGATGCCATTGCTGGCTATGATTTTTCGGGCGTGAGTTCGGCAGTGGCGAAAGCCGGTACCGATTGGCCAGCCAAGAAATCCGATCTGAGCAATCGTCTGGAAACGTTGAAAGCGTCTCAGTGCCCAGGCCAATCAGGACTGGGGAGTGGTGCAAACTGCCAGCAAGTTAGCCGGAGAGCAAAAGACTTCGGACATTGACTACGCGGCGCTTTACACAGCCGGACAGGATCTGGATGGGCTTAGCAGCCGCCTGGATACTGGGGCAAATCAGATCAAGCTCCTAAGTGGCCAACTCTATGACTCCTGGGACAAAGTTCTGGTGGACTTGCAGCAGCGGAAAGAAGAAGGCTCCAAGGAATACGAAGAAAAAATTCGTACCGTAAAGACCCACCTCACCGACGTTGCAGCGAAAACCAGCGAAACTAATTCCACAGAGCAGTGGGTCAAAGTAACTCCGTCCCAGTACAAGGCGGTTGAGAACAACCTGGGAATGACGATTGAGCACAAGGCCGCCGGAAACTACGACTCCGAAGCAGAGCGGGTGGCCCAACCCCCTGGGTTTGCCTACATGGCGCCTCCCGGCCAGTCCAATCAATATGGGTATTGGGGTCAGCAGAATGGGACCAGCGTCTGGACGTGGCTTCCGCAATACCTCATCATGCGGGATCTGCTGTGGAACCGCAGCTACCGTCCCGTGGAAATCTACGAATTTCGGAACTACACGTACGCCCAGCAACACGGCCAAACCTACTATGGCGGAACGGTAAACAGCTCGACCGGAAAATCAGCCACTACTTCCGGCACCGAGCAGAAGTACGGTTCCCATGGCACTTTCACGCAGTCGCATTATGCCAGCAGCCGGTATGTTTCCAGTGGAACCTATTCCGGGTCGAAGTATGCCACCAGCGGTGGAACCTATCGTGGCTCCGGTTACCAGAGTGGCGGGTCCACCAATCGGGGTGGCGGCTACCAAAGTGGTGGTGGAACCAGATTTGGGGCCAGCCCTCATGTCAATAATTCACGCCCCAGTTACAGTCGGCCTCCTAGCCGAAGCGGTGGTGGACAACGATTCGGAAGCGGCGGCGGACGAAGACGATAAACTCCCGCGATACAGTATAAGGAATTGCAGTCATGAAACTTTTGCACAGGCTTTTCTCCCTCGCGCCGTATGGTTTTCTTGCCTTGATGGCTTTCCCGGCAAGTGCTGCTGAGGGGAAAAGTATTTGGGATGGCGCATACACGGAGGCGCAAGCCGCACGCGGCAAAAGCGCGTATAACACTTCGTGTGCAGGGTGCCACCGGGAGGATTTGACTGGCTACCAGGGAGTTTTGAACGGCAATCGCTTCTGGGAGCACTGGCGGGAAGATAGCCTGAAAAGCTTTTTCAACGTCACCAAAATGACCATGCCCCGAGGAGCGCCAAGAAGCCTGACGGATCAGCAATATCTGGATATCGTCGCGTATGTGCTCCAAGTAAACGGCCTTCCTGCCGGGAACACAGAGTTAACCTCCAGCTTGTTGGAAAAAACGCAGCTCATCGGGAAGGAAGGCCCCCAACCAGTTCCGGATTCTTCGCTGGTGGAAGTAGTTGGTTGCTTAAGCCAACAGCCTGACAAAGCCTGGGTTTTAACACGTGCCAGTGAGCCAGTTCGCACCAGAGAACCGGGGGATACCGGCAAAGCAGAATTAGCTGCCGTGTCAGAAAAATCCCTGGGCACACACCAGTTTCATTTTCTGGAAGATCCCTCCATTGCCTTTGCTCCTCATGGGGGTCATAAAGTGGAAGCGAAAGGTTTTTTGATTCGAAAGCCGGGAGATGACCGGATCAATATCACTTCCGTACAAACGCTTGCTTCTAGCTGCGGCCAGTGATGAAAATTCATTCATTTTCCTTAGCCAAAAGATAGACGCATCTATCCAAAAGATTACAGAAGTTCTCTCGCCGGATAGGTCAAAGTAAGAACAGATGGCGAGTTATGAAATTTTGTCGAGCTAATCGCTCTCTGTTCATTGCTGTTTTTGTCCTTTTGTTTTCGTCTTTCTCTCACGCCCAGGTTGCCGCACCGAAAACGAATCCACTTCCGGAAGTTGTCACCTTAAGTGAAGCAATTCGGGAGGCGCTGGAAAAAAATCTGGCGCTGCTTGCTGAACGATATAACATTTCTGTCGCGGAAGCGCGTATTGTGCAAGCGCGGCTCCGGCCAAATCCGGTTTTGAGTCTTGGTCTGGATTACCAGAACATTTTGCGGGAACGTTGGACGGCTGACGGCAACCAAGGTCCACCAGAGTGGAATGCACGGTTTGATTACCTGATTGAAAGGGGCGGCAAGCGGCAAAGCCGGATTGATGTGGCCCAAAATACCAGGGAAGTGGCGAAGTTGCAGCTTCTGAACACCACCAGAAGCCTGATTCTGGACGTGGAGAATGCTTTTCTGGATGTGCAAGCTGCGAAAGAAGGGCTTTCCCTAGCACAAGCCAACCTCACGTCCTTAAACGAGATTGTGCGGATCAATTCCGAGCGCGTGCGTGCGGGAGACTTAGCAAGAATTGACGAAATGCGCTCCCGCGTAGCGGCCCTCCAATCCGGAAACGCCGTTGCTGCCGCGCAACTGAGGCTACGAACGGCAAAAACCAAGCTACAACTGCTGATCGGTCGAGTGGCTGTACTGGAATCGTTCGATGTGACAGGCGATATACGGCGCGACGACAAGCCGCTGGTGATGGAAGAATTGCAAACAGATGCCTTTCGGCTGCGGCCTGACCTGCTGGCGCTCCGTCGCGATCAAGCTCGCTCCCAAGCGGAAATCCGCTCTCAACTAGCGCAGGGCAAGATTGATTTTACGGTTGGCGTTGAATACCACCGGCAATTCGATTTGACCCACGCGGATGCGGCAGGATTCTTTTTCAGCACGCCGCTCCCTATTTTTAATCGCAACCAAGGGGAAATTGAGCGCGCGCGCCAGGAGAGCCAGCAGATTGACGCCCGCATTCGAGCAAGCGAGGCATCTATCACCAATGAACTGGCCGGAGCTTACCAGCAGTACAACAGTTCGGAGCAGTTGCTGCAAAACATTGAGAAAAATATGCTGACTGAGGCGCAAGAAGTTCGCCGGATTATGGAGTACTCCTATAAGCGCGGAGAGGCCACGCTGCTGGAATTTCTGGATGCCCAGCGCACTTTCAATGAAACTATGCAGACCTATAATGACGCACGATCTGATTTTGCAAGGAGCTTGTATCTGCTGGATTCCGTATCTGGACGTGGGGTAAATCCATGAAAATGCCAAGTTACATGCTGGGGTCGCTGCTGTTCTCTTTTCTGCTGTTTTCCGGCTGCGGCGAAAAGAAAGCAGCCGAACCGGCAAAAGCGGAAGCGCCAAAAGGCCCTGTGATGCACGGGAACTCGGTGGAACTGCCAGGGGATTCACCCATGTTGAATCAGATTCATACGGCAGCCGCCGTTTCCCAACAAGTTCCCACAGAAGAAGTGGATGCCCCCGGCAAGATAGAGGCTGACCCAAACCGTATGTCACATGTGGTGTTGCCTCTGTCCGGACGTGTTTCTTCCGTATCGGTACACCTGGGCGATTATGTGAACCGAGGACAGACGCTGCTGCAAATAGAAAGCCCTGATGCTGATTTGGCGATGTCTACCTATATGCAGTCAGAAGCGGCGATCAACACGGCAAAGTCCATGGTATTGAAAGCACAGGCGGACTACGATCGCGAGAAAGATTTGTTACAGAACAGCGCAGTTGCGCAAAAGGATGTTCTGACAGCGGAAAGTGCGCTCTCGCAAGCCAAGGCTTCGCTGGATACAGCCACGGCTGTGCGGGAACAATCGGAGCGGCGTCTCACCTTGTTTGGCCTCAAGCACGATCAATACGGACAGAAGGTAGAAGTAAAGGCACCGATTTCCGGCAAGATTCTGGAAATCAGCGTCGCGCCGAATGAATACCGGAACGATACCAATGCTTCGCTGATGACCATTGCGGATCTTAGCCAGGTGTGGGTATCCAGCGATGTGCCGGAAACCAAAATCCGCTTCATTCAATTGGGCGAGCAAGTGGATCTGCAATTGGAAGCTTTTCCGGATCGTGTGTTTCATGCCCGTGTAAAACGCATTGCAGATACCGTGGACCCCACTACGCGCACCATCAAAGTGCAGGCGGAACTGGCCAACCCTGGCGGACAACTTCGCCCGGAAATGTTTGGTCGGATACGGCATGTGGAATCCATGAAGTCGATGCCTGTGATTCCCCTGACGGCCGTGGTGCAAGGCGCGGGGCAGGATCTTGTGTATCGCGCCACTTCCAAAAATGTGTTTGAGCGCACTCCCGTTACGTTAGGAATTCGCCTGAATGATCAGGTAGCCGTGAGCAGCGGCCTTCGCGCCGGTGACCGCGTGGTAACGGATGGCGTGATGTTGCTGAAGGCACCCTAGGAGTTCCGATG
This sequence comes from Bryobacterales bacterium, assembly GCA_963791675.1. Taxonomy (GTDB): domain Bacteria; phylum Acidobacteriota; class Terriglobia; order Bryobacterales; family Bryobacteraceae; genus JALYXI01. Next base: position 145,994 of record CAWBTD010000015.1, on the reverse strand, counting down.
ATAGCCAAGCTCCTGCGCTTTGCGCTCAATCAAAGATTTATTACGCTCATTCTGGGGCTTACGCTGATCGGCCTGGGGGTCTGGGCGTTTCAGCAATTAAAGATTGAGGCGTATCCGGATATTTCCGATACCCAAACCGTGATCATCAGCTTGTATCCCGGCCATGCGGCGGAAGAAGTGGAGCAGCAAGTGACTGTTCCGCTGGAACGTGTTCTGAATAGCACTCCAAATGTGATTGCGCGGCGTTCCCGCACCATCTTCGGTCTCTCCGTGGTGGAGCTTACCTTTGCCAACGGAACCAACGATTACTTTGCACGCCAAGTTGTGTTGGAAAAGCTTCGGGATGTAAACCTGCCGGATGGGGTGACTCCTACGCTTGGCCCTCTTTCCACTCCCATCGGCGAGCTGTATCGATACTCCCTGGAAGGACCCATGGATGCGATGCAACTCCGGGAGTTGGAAGACTGGGTCGTAGAGCCGCGATTCCTACAGGTTCCTGGCGTTACCGACGTTACACCTTTCGGTGGTCTGATCAAGCAGTATCAGATCGAGATTGATCCTCTTGCTCTAGCGCGTTATAACCTTTCCATTTCCCAAGTGGCCCAGGCAGTGGGAAATAACAATGCCAATGCCGGAGGCGCTCAACTCGACAACGGGCAACAATCCATGGTGATCCGGGGCGTCGGTTTAATCCGAACTCCGGCGGATATTGGCAACATTGTGGTGAATGAAGCTAAGGGCGTTCCGGTATTTGTGCGCGATATCGCGAAGGTCACCACTGGAGCGGCGCCGCAAACCGGCATCTTTGGCGTGAATAATAAGTCAGGCGGCGTGGAAGGAATCGTGTTGATGCGCCGTGGCGAGAATCCGAGTGAAGTGCTGCAAGGAATCAAGGCTGCGGCAGACGACCTGAACAATAATCTGCTTCCCAAAGGAGTCTGTGTGGTCCCGATTTATGACCGCACGGATCTGGTTCATAACACGCTCCATACGGTAATTCATACCTTGCTGGAAGGCTTGGTAATTGTGGTCGCGGTCTTGTTTCTGTTCTTGGGAAGCGTTCGGGCGGCCTTGCTCACAGCGGTTACCATCCCGCTCTCTCTGTTGTTTGCGTTTCTGTGTATGCATTTCACCGGCATACCGGCAAACCTTCTCAGTCTGGGAGCATTGGACTTCGGCATCATTGTGGATGGAACTCTGATCATGGTGGAACATATTGTTCACACGCTGGATGAGAGAAGGAAACACCGCCTGTCCGGGGCGCAAGACCATGGTGACGCTGAGAGTTCCAGCGCGCTTTCCGCCATTCGCGATGCGGCGCTGGAAGTAGAGCGGCCTATCTTTTTCTCGCTCATGATTATCATCTCGGCGTATATTCCGCTTTTCACGCTGGAACGGGTCGAGCGGCGATTGTTTACACCCATGGCCTTCACTGTCTGCTATGCCTTGCTGGGCAGCATGTTGATTGCGTTAACGCTGATTCCGGTGCTGGCCACTTATCTGTTTAAGAAGGATTCCAAAGCATGGGAAAATCCAGTGCTAGGGTGGCTGGCAAAAGGCTATGAGCGCATATTACGCATTGTGGTGCGGCGGCCTTGGCCTGTGGTGGTGATCGCCGCAGCGTGCGTGATCGGCGCGTTTGCTTTAAGCGGATCTCTGGGTTCAGAGTTCCTGCCGCAGTTGGACGAAGGTGTGATCTGGGTTCGCGCGAATTTTTCATCGGGAATCTCCATTCAAAAGTCCGCTGAGCTTGCCGGAAAAATCCGAAGCATTTTGCATGAGTTTCCAGAAGTGAAGCTGGTCAGCTCGCAATCCGGCCGAAACGACGATGGCACCGATCCTTACGGCCCCAATCGCAATGAATTTTTTGTTGCTCTGAATGCTTATGACACGTGGCCTTCCGGAGTGGATAAAGCCGTTCTGGTGGAGCAGTTCTCCAAAAAGCTGCACGACAACATTCCCGGCGCGGCATTCAGCTTTACACAGCCGATTATTGATAATGTTACAGAAGCGGTGACAGGTTCCGCAGCCGATTTGGCTGTGATTATTAGCGGTCCGGATCTGGTAAGGCTTCGCCAGCTTGCCGGAGAAACGCTTGAGGTGATTCGGCAGGTGCCTGGCGCGGCAGATACGGCAATTGAGCAGGAAAGCGATCAGGCGCAATTGCAACTATCCGTGAACCGGGATGAAGTGGCGCGTTATGGCATCAATGTTCGCGACGTGGAAGATGTAATCGAAATGGCGATTGGCGGTCGCGTGGTGAGCACCATGTTTGAAGGCGAGCGGCGGTTTGATATCACAGTACGTTACCCTTCCGTGGCTCGGACGGATTTGAGCGCGATTGGAAATGTAATGGTTCCTACGCACGAGGGAGGTCGTGTTCCGCTTTCCCAGTTGGCGGACATACGCGTGGTGAACGGAGCCAGCATCATCGCCCGGCGTGAGAACAAACGGCAGATCACTGTCCGCACGAACATTCGCGGGCGTGATCAGGGCAGCTACGTTGCTGAGGCCCAGAAGAAGTTTGAGAAGGCGATTCACTTGCCACCGGGTTACACCATTGACTGGGGCGGCCAATTCGAAAACTTGGCGCGTGCGCAGCGTCGCCTTGCCGTGATTTTGCCTGTCACCATTGGCATCATTTTCACATTGCTGTTTTTTACGTTCGGCTCCCCGAAGTGGGCTGGCTTGGTGCTCATGAATGTGCCGTTTTCCCTGGTGGGCGGAATTTTATTTCTGTATTTCCGCAATATCCACCTAAGCGTCTCGGCTGCCGTCGGATTCATCTCCTTATTCGGCGTCGCGGTGATGAGCGGCGTCCTGGTGGTGGCTGAGATCAACCGCAGAAGGCGGGAACATGCGGACTTGCCTGTGCAGCAAGCTATTATTGAAGGCTCGCTCGCGCAGATGCGGCCCGTTCTGATGATGATTGTGGTCGCTCTGCTCGGAATGGTGCCTGCTGCGCGTGCCTCGGGCATTGGTTCCGATGTGCAGCGCCCCCTGGCGACCGTGGTAGTGGGCGGGTTACTCTCCACGTTGTTCCTCACTTTATTGGCGCTGCCCAGTTTATATACTGTGCTTGCAAGAGAGGGAAGGAAAAAAGCCTAATGAAACACAAGCTGCTTGTGATTGTGGTAGGCGAGAATGACCGTTGGGATGATCAACCTTTGTATGAGGCAATTGTCCGCAAGCTGATTCAAATGCATCTCTCGGGGGCAAATGTGCAGCGTGGCATTATGGGCTTCGGGCAGCAGAAGCGCCTCCATCACCAGCAATTGTTTGGCATTGCAGACGACCGGCCTGTCACCATTTCCGTGGTGGACCGGGAAGAGTTGCTCCGCACCACCGTAGTGCCGGTGATTCGCGGCATGATGCGCCATGGATTGATGTTTCTGACAGATGTGGAAGTGATTCCTTTTGAAGCGCGTGAAACGTTGTAAGAAGCTCTTCCGTGCTGCCGTGCTAAAATTTCCGGCGTTAGGCCCCATTCATGATTGCCCTCCATGCTGGTTTTTCTGCACGATTGTTGCTGCTTTGGGGAGAAATCTCATCGCCTGAAAAAAGGCGAGGTGGCAAACGCAACCAGCATCCTTTCGGGGTAGGCGCGCAGAGTCTTCTGGATGTGCTGAAGTCACTCGACCTTCCAGTAACCAAGAGCGACATTACAGCAGAAATAGTCTGGTTGCCTGCAGCAGGAAATATCCCGATCTCTTCCAGCCCATTGATTCGGGAGAATCCTGAAACAGAGCCTAAAGCGCTGGGACAATGGGAGGTCGCGGCCATTTCCCTTGTGCCAGCGGCAGCTATTGAGTTGCTTGCTCACTGTGCAAATCAGCAACTAATACAACCCGCCACGATTGCTGGAAGTGATTTGCGATATTGGGCAACGGCAATGCGATTTGCTGCCGGGTTGGTTGCCCGGCAGCAGTTCTTGCCGGACTTGGTGACAGAGGAGGACGGCAGTTTTCATGCACGCTGGCGTGCTGCTTGCCTTGGCCGCGATGACCACCGCCGGGATCAATTGGCGGCGGCAATGCCTTCCGCCGCACGCGCGCTTACTCCTGAGGTCGTGCCTTATGCGCTATTGGAAGGGTTTCTTGACACGGTGGTGGATGAACTGGTTCGCAGCAGTTCCGAGCGGAGAAGATCCCCCAGTCGCGTTCTCCATGAACAATGGATTGCTGCTCTCCACTCGGAAGACGACCGTGTGAGCGGCAGCGATGCGGACCTGGAAACTCTTCAACTGCAAGTGCAGGAATGGCGACGGCCCCTGTTTGTTTTCTCCCATGCGCCTTTCCGCCTTTGCTTCCGGTTGGAAGAGCCGGAACCGGGTGAAACGCAGTCCTGGCAAGTTCGTTATTTGCTGCAATCGCGAAACGATCCAAGCTTATTGGTACCTGCCGCAATGGCATGGAACAGCAACGGAGGAAGGTCGCCGGTCTGGAAACACCCTGGGTTTCATCCTCGTGAATTTCTGCTGACCTCCTTGGGTCAAGCGGCAAGCATCAGTCCCCGAATCGAAGCAAGCCTCAGAGCAAAAACTCCAACAGGCTACGAACTGGATGTGGAGGGCGCGCACGAATTTCTGACGGAAAAAGCTATTGTTCTGGAAGAAGCCGGTTTTGGCGTGATGTTGCCCGCATGGTGGACTCGTCGTGGCGCCCGGTCACGGCTCAGCGTAAGCGCGCAAGTGAAGACTCCTTTTCGGAGCGCCGGGCGTTTATCCCTGCAAACATTGCTGGAATTTCAATGGCAAATCTCCATTGGCGGCGAGAAACTCACGCTGGCAGAGTTGCGGGCTCTGGCCAAAGTAAAAGCGCCTCTGGTGCAGTTTCGCGGCCAATGGGTACAGGTAAGTAGCTCGGAAATTCAGGCTGCACTCGACTTTTGGAAGAAATCCGGAAAGCAGCAAATGACTGCGCGTGAAGTGGTGCATATGGCGCTCGGAGCTACAAAGCCGCCAATCCCTTTTGAATTCTCTGGGGTATCAGCGGAGGGCTGGATCGGCGATTTGCTCCAGAGGCTGGAAGGCCGCGAGCCGTTTGAGGAGATTCCGCCGCCCGAAGGACTGCATGCCACTCTGCGACCCTATCAGGTTCGCGGGTACTCATGGCTTTCTTTTATGGGGCAATGGGGTTTCGGAACATGCCTTGCCGATGACATGGGGCTTGGGAAGACGATTCAAACGCTTCATCTCATCCAGCGGAACCGAAAGCAAGCAGTAACTGCTCCTGTGCTTCTTGCTCTGCCCTACTTCGGTCATCCGAAACTGGCAAAAGGAAGCGGCGCGTTTCACTCCCGAGCTTTCTGTGCTGGTGCACCATGGATTGGGACGCGCCAAGGGCGACTTCCTTCGCAAAGGCTGCCTCCCAACATGCCATCGTGGTATCCAGCTATGCGCTGCTGTATCGCGATTTCGAGCATCTAAAAAAAATCGACTGGTCGGCGGTGGTGTTGGATGAAGCACAGAACATCAAGAATCCCGACACCAAGCAAGCTGCCGCAGCCCGAGCTTTGCAAGCAGATTACCGTATTGCCTTAACGGGAACTCCGGTGGAAAACAACGTGGGCGATCTTTGGTCCATCATGGAGTTCCTGAATCCAGGGTTGCTGGGCACGCGCGCTGATTTTAAGCACGACTTCTACTTGCCGATTCAAAGTGGCGTTGATCCAGAGGCAACAGCACGCCTGAAAAATATCACAGGGCCTTTCATTCTCCGTCGGCTCAAAACGGATAAATCAGTGATTCGCGATCTTCCGGAGAAGCTGGAAATGAAAGTCTTTTGCACGCTCACCAAAGAACAGGCGTCCCTTTATGCCGCCGTGGTGAATGAATCCATGCAGCAAATCGAATCGGCGGAAGGAATTCAAAGGTCAGGCATTGTGCTGGCAACCTTGGCGAAGCTCAAGCAGGTTTGCAATCATCCGGCGCAGTTTCTGCGTGACAATTCACCTTTACCCAAACGTTCAGGCAAATTGGCGCGACTCACGGAAATGGCGGAAGAAGCAGTTTCCGTCGGGGATCGCATGCTGATCTTTTCGCAGTTCGCTGAAATGGGGGAGATCATCCGCCGCTACTTGCAGGAGAATTTTGGACGGGAAGCACTGTTTCTACACGGAGGCGTTCCAAAAAAACAGCGGGACCGCATGGTGGAAAGGTTTCAAGAAGAGGCAGATGGTCCCCCGTTTTTTGTGCTTTCCTTGAAGGCAGGAGGCACAGGCTTGAACCTGACGCGTGCCAACCACGTATTTCATTTTGATCGCTGGTGGAATCCGGCGGTGGAAAGCCAGGCCACTGACCGCGCTTTCCGCATCGGGCAAACAAAGAACGTACAGGTGCATAAGCTTATCTGCACGGGTACCCTGGAAGAAAGAATTGACGAAATGATCGAGCAGAAGCAGAGTGTAGCTGCTGGCGTGTTAGGTTCCGGCGAAGGGTGGCTGACAAAGCTTTCCACCGCTCATCTAAAGGAACTGCTTACTCTGCAAAAGACAGCAGTGGCGGAGTAATATGCGATTTGATGATTGGGGTGGTTTTCGGGATTACTTTCCTCCTTCCAAGCCCAAGCGAGTGGAAGGCGGCATCAAGGCTTCTACGCGGAGCGGTAAATTCGGGGAAAGCTGGTGGGCGCGAAGGTGGATTGAAGTTTTGGAAAGTTTTGATATCGGCTCACGCCTGGATCGTGGCCGGTCTTACGCCCGTAAAGGCCAAGTCCTCTCGATTGACATAAAGAAAGGTCTTGTGGAGGCTAAGGTACAAGGATCGCAACCACGTCCTTATCAAGTCACCATCAAGATTCGTCCCCTAATGGCTGAAGAGTGGCGGCGGCTAGCTGACCAGCTTTCCAAGGAAGCTATCTTTGCAGCCAAGTTGCTGGCAGGCGAAATGCCGCATGAAATTGAGCAGGTATTCACCAAAGCCAAATTGTCCCTGTTTCCGGAAAAGCTGAAAGAGATATCTACTGCTTGTTCCTGCCCGGATTGGTCCAACCCCTGTAAGCACATCGCTGCCGTATATTACCTGCTGGGGGAAGCGTTTGATCGAGATCCTTTCTTGATATTCCGTCTCCGTGGTATGGATCGGGATGAGTTCCGGGCGCTGCTGGGTCAAAACAGAACTTCGTTGACCATGTTTGCAGCACCTCTCCCTAAAGCCGTGCCGCTGACTCCGCGAGATTTCTGGAGCGCCAAAACTCTACCGGAGGACTTATTGGGTAACTTCACCCAATCGAGATCTTTAGCCGGGTTGCCGCTGCGCTTAGGCAATCTTCAGTTCTGGCGTGGGGAGATGCCTTTACCAAAAGCGTTGGAACCGATTTATGAGGGAGCCTCACGCAAAGCGGAGCAAGTTCTCCTCGAAGAAAAACCGAATGAGTAAACGGGCATTATCATGAGAATCCTTTCTCTGAATGCTGGGAGTAATTCACTGAAATTTGAGATTGTGGATGTCGATCCGCAAGATCCCAACAACGAAGCATCAGACCTAGGGCGCAAGATTGTCTCGGGCGCTTACGACAACATCGGCAAACAAGACGGCCAATTCACTCTCTTTGATGGCAAGCACGTGCGTCATCAGGAACCGAAGGATGTCCCTAGCTATGCGCGTGCTGCGGAACTGCTTCTGAAGTGGCTAGACCAAGGCGGCGCCCAAAAGCAAGGAGTAAAAGGACTTGCCGCCATTGAGAAGATCGGCCATCGTGTTGTTCATGGCGGTCCTGTTTTCCAGTCACCGGCAAAAATTGATCAGGACGTAATCCATAAGATCGAAGAACTTCAGGATTTGGCTCCTTTGCATAATGTGGCTGCATTGGATGTGATTCGTGCGGTGCAAAAGAAAATCGGCACGGATCTGCCCATGGTGGCAGTGTTTGATACGCTGTTTCACCAAACCATTCCCGATATGGCCGCCTTGTATCCGCTGCCGTTGGAGATCACCAGGAAGTACAAGATTCGCCGTTACGGATTTCACGGCATTTCCCATCGCTACATGATGCTGCGCTATGCCCAACTTACGCATCAGCCCGTAAGCCATGTGAATCTGGTGACTCTTCACCTGGAAGGCGGCTCTTCTGCTGCCGCTATCCGCAATGGGCAATCTGTGGATACGTCCATGGGGTTTACTCCCCTGGAAGGTCTGATGATGGGAACTCGTTCGGGCGACCTTGATCCGGCCATTGTTCCTTATTTAATGCGCAAGGAAAAGCTGGACGAAAAAGAGATAGAAACCTTTCTGAACAAGAAGTGTGGCTTGAAAGGTGTTTCCGGAGTTTCGGCGGATACTCGCGAATTACGCAAGCACATGGATAATCCGGATGTAGCATTAACACTCCGCATGTTCTGCTACCGCGTGCGGAAGTACATTGGCGCTTATGTCGCGGCTTTGGGCGGTGCGGAAGCGATTGTGTTCGGCGGAGGCATCAGCGAAAATTCACCTGACGTCCGGGCGCAAATCTGCGAAGGTTTGGAATGCTTGGGAATCACCATCGACCAGCAACGGAATAACAGTGTTGTTGATCAAGAGGGAATCATCAGTACGCCGGATTCCCTCTTGAAGGCTTGGGTGATTCCCACCGAAGAAGCGCTCATGGTGGCGCATGAAGCCGCGAGCGTCAATTAAGTTTTTAGCTGCGCAACTGCTTATTGAAAAAGTCCAGCGTGCGCTGCCAAGCCAGCTTTGCGGCAGCTTCGTCATAGCGAGGCGTTGTGTCGTTATGGAAGCCATGATTCGCCCCTTCGTAGATGTAGGCTTGGTAGGGAACGTGATTTGCTTTTAGCACTTCTTCATACTTCGGCCAGTTCCCTGTGATGCGCGTATCCAGGGCGGCATACTGAAGCAGCAGCGGCGCTTTGATTTTGGCTGCCTCTTCCGCCGTCGGCTGCCCACCATAGAAGGGAACCGCTGCCGAAAGATCCGTACCCATCCGTGTGGCCAACATATTGGCGACGCCGCCTCCGAAGCAGAATCCGACCACGCCGATTTTTCCATTGCAATCGGAACGGCCCTTCAACCACTTTGCGGCGGCAATAAAGTCTTCGTTCATTTTGGGCTTGTCTACTTTAGCGAATAGCTTTGCCCCTTCTTCATCATTGCCGGGGTAGCCGCCCACGCTGGTCAAGCCGTCCGGAGCAAAGGCAATGAACTTCTCGGTTGCCAATCTTCGCGCCACGTCTTCAATGTAAGGATTCAACCCGCGATTTTCATGAACCACCAGCACGCCGGGCAGTTTTCCCGAAGCATTTGCCGGGCGCGCCAAATACCCCCGAATGTTTTCATTTCCTTGCGGAGAAGGCACTGTGGCATATTCTGCCTTGATGCGGCTATCATCCTTGGGAACTTGTTGCGCCCAAGCATAGTTCGGGCGCAAGCTTTCCCAGATTGCCGTGGCCGTCATTCCTCCGACCGCGAACTTTTTTGCGCCTTCCAGAAAATCACGACGCTCAATATCGCCGTGTACGTATTTATCAAACAGGTTTAGTAGTTCCTGCGGGTAATCACTAGCTTTTTTTCTTTCCATAGCAGATAACTCCTGATCTTAACGCAACAATTCTATCGCTCAGTGGAGGATGTTGGGATTGCGGCTGTGGGAGAGTAGCCGCGTGCAAGGGATTCTTGTAAAATTCGCCTCACCGTATCGAACACAATCTGGACTTCATCCCCTTGCGCCACAGGACCATGGCCAGCAACCACCACGGCTGGGCGAAGGGCTTCCAACTTTTGGAGAGAAGCAAGCCATACTTGCCAATCCCCTGTGGTCCCGGCATCCAGGTTGGGAAGGTACTGATGGATCAAACAGTCACCAGTGAACAAGACACGGTCTTCGGGCACCCACACGGAAAGATTGGTGGGAGTATGTCCCGGAGTCAACAGGACTTCAGCGGTGCAGCCGCCTAGGTCGAATTGCATGTCCTCGTGAATCGGGCAGTTCGGATTAGTCAGTCGCGTATTATGAAAAAACACTTTGGCTTCGCCAAGTTCGCGGCGAGTGGCATTCGGAATGGCGGCATTCCATTCCGTGATCTCGTTTTCCCATTCACTGGCGATTCGCGCAATCCCGGCATGACCCCATATTGCAATGCCTTGCTCGCGGAAGTACCCATTTCCTCCGATATGATCAAAATGTTTTTCGGTGTTGATCAGGAGTAGCTGATTTTCTCGCTTGACCGCTCGCGCGTAGCCGTGGACTGTCTGTGCTGCCAGCGTGTTTGCCCCTGCATCCACCACCAGCGTACGCATTTCGCCAACAATGAATCCGGCATTCACGCACCAGGGAGTTGCATATCCCAAGCCGGTTATAGCGTAGCAGCGATTCGTTAAACGCATTATTGAAACTACCGGGCTTTGTACGATCCATGTTGCAAAAGCGCCAGCCCCGCGATCCCCATAGTCATAAGAAGCAGGGATGCCGGCTCGGGAACCTCGCCAGCCGTCGTCTCAGTAAATTGTGTAACCAGCCCGTTTGCGTCAACTTGGCTTTGAAACTCGGAGACAAACGCACGGCTCGTGGCTGTGCCGGATGTGTCACTCTCTAAGCTGTAGCAGCAGTTGCGCGAGCTTCCCACAAAGCTGCCGTTTGTTTTTTCAATGCTCATCAGCAAGTTGCCTTTTGAAGGATCGTAGAAGTAAGGAGTGGTCCCCGTCAGGGTGTAAACATCAGGAATATCTTGGAACGGATTGGTAACAGAGTACGTGAGAAAGAGTTGCGGATTCGGACCTAGGTTCGCGTTGAGGTCGGCGCTTAATCCGTTGACGGGCTGCGCGGAAACAGAGAAGAAAATGGAGTAATCGCCCGCGTCAAGAATGCCCAAATTCGGGTAAATCTGCCCTTCATTGGTATGGAAGAAACTAACGGCGGAGATGAAAATAGGTCCGGGAAAAACAGAACTGGAGTAGATCTGCTGGTAAGACTCGCTGGAGGAAGTGATTTGGTACGAATCACTGAATGGGTCGTGAGAGTAAAAGGTAAAGTTACCGATTGTCAGTGTGGCGGGAAAGATCTGTCCCGAGAGAATAAACAACCAGAAAACAATCTGGAGTAAACGCATTCGTGCGGCTCTCCAAAAGCCGTAAGCTTCTGAGTGTATACGGAAAAGCCCACTCAGTTGTACCATCAACTCTTATAAGTATGAACAATGAGCAAAGACCCGTGACTCCGCGTTTTGATGGCGTGGACATGCTGCGCGGCATCTCCATTCTTGCCGTGGTTCTGCTGCATACGGCGATACGGATGAACTCAGTCGGTTTTTCATTGAAAACCATAATGCCGCCGTGGCTATTTCATCTCCTGTTTCGGAACGGCAACAATGGCGTCACTGTGTTCTTTGCTATTTCCGGGTTTCTAATCACGCTTACTTCTCTTCGCCGTTTCGGATCGTTAGCGAAGATGCAGCCCGGTCGGTTTTATCGTATTCGCTTTGCGCGCATTGCACCGCTTTTGCTGCTGATCCTTGCCATACTAAGCGTCCTGCATCTTCTGCAGGCGAATGGCTTCCATATACCGCCTCAAAAAGCAACGCTGCCAAGAGCACTTATGGCGGCATTGAGCTTTCACTTGAACTGGCTGGAAGCGGTTCGCGGATACTTGCCAGCGAATTGGGATGTGCTTTGGTCCTTGTCTGTGGAGGAAATGTTCTATCTGTTTTTCCCACTGATTTGCATTCTTCTGTTTCGTTTTTACTTGGGTACAACGCTGTTGGTCGGCGTTCTATTCATCTTCGTCCTCATGGGACCTTTTGCGCGGGTGGTATGGACGACGAATCCCATCTGGCAGGAAAAGTCTTATTTAGGAGGCATGGATGGAATTGCGCTCGGCTGCCTTTCGGCTCTGCTTACAGACAGGCTGCTACGACGCGAAGGCGGTCAATGGCGGTCCTATTTGCTTGCCTCGCTCATCCCATTGGAAATCATAGGGGCCTCCATGATGCTTCTGATTGCTGTCTGGCCGCCCTGGCACTGGATGAATTGGATAGGCCGCAGCGGCTTAGATGGAACGGTGTTGGCGCTTGGCACTTGTTTCGTAATCGTAGCCACAGTGCTGCGCGGAACAGTGGGAAGCCAACTCACAGCCCCGATCCGCTGGTTCGGGCGTCATAGCTATGAAGTGTATATGACACACGAATTCGTTGTGGTGTGGGGAGCGCTGCTTCATGCCAAGTTGCGCGGTGGTCCGCTGTCGTTGTGGGTTATTGGAATACTCCTTGTCTCAGCACCCGTGGGGGCCTTGGTAGCCCGCTACTTTTCGGAGCCGCTCAATCTTAAGCTACGCGGTGTCGCGAAGCCAGCTATGGCTCTCGCAGCTTGAAACAGAACGGCCATTCTTACCGCTGGCTGGCATCTCCTGCTGCCACTCGCTGATTGAACTGGTCGGATTGCGCCCGAGGAATACTCAAGGACTTCCATTCACTACTACGGAAATGTTTTGCCAGAAACACAATCTGTCCGCAATGGTAGGAATAATGCGCGATTTGGCGATTGATCGCCTGCATCACGGAGTGGGTTCACTGCGAATCGTTACCGTTCGTTGCAGATCATCTTCAGAAAGCGGTTCCAGCGCAGTAAACAAGCACTGCCAACCTTCTTGCCACATCGCAAGTAATTCTTCCCGCGTAGAGGGTGGATCGGTAAACTCAGTATCCCGCTGGCGGTTCGGTTTCTCTCCATCACTGGCGAGAAAGTCTGTCCAACGTGATCGCATATTTCCTGCCATGTGCTTCACAATCACGGCAATGGAGTTCATCTCACTATCTAATGCCGCAAGAAGTTCCTCATCCGTCACTTGTGCCATGGCTCGTTCGGCTAAGGCTTTGTAGTAACGGAACAGGGCAAGTGAATCTGCCAGATAAGAAGTGGTAAATTGCAGGGCCATGCCACTATATTTACGTCAAAAATTACCTAAGCTGCTGGCGCAGGAAGTCGAATTTCCGCTTCCAACCCTTTTCCAGGGCGATTGCGGCATTGCACTACGCCTCCGCAGGCTTCCACGCAACTGCGCACAATCGCTAAACCCAAGCCTGTACCGCCGGTTTCACGTTGTCGTGCAAATTCCGGACGGTAGAAGGGTTTGAAAATGTGTTCCAGTTCGGATTCCGGCAGTCCTGGCCCGTGGTCGGCCACTACGATAGAAACCATGCCATTTCCGTTGCTGGCAGATACCGTGATCGGACCGGCATCCCCCGCATATCGCACTGCGTTGCGCACCAGATTCGCAATGGACCGGAACAAGTATTCCCCGTCAGCCATCACAGCCAGATTGCTTCCAATATGCGTCTCAATGTGCGCATGTTCGCTCGCCTCCCGTTGCAGCACGCGACTTACGGTATCCGCTACATTGACCTCTGTTAACTGTGCGCCACCTGCATTGATCTGAGCTTTGGAGAATGAGAGCAACTGGTTCAGCAGGCCGGACATGTGCTGCACCTCTTCCTGCAAATCCGCCACATATTCGCGCTGGTTTTCTTGCGCCCGTTGTTCCAGAATGCCGAGTGCCATCTGAATTCGGGCAACGGGAGAACACAGTTCATGCGCAATGTCGCTCAGAAATCTGCGTTGCCCATTTACATAACCCGAAAGCCGGGCCGCCATGCGATTGATCGCGCCACTTAGTAAACCAAGCTCATCGCGTCGCTTGGTGGGCAGGGAAATATCAAATTTCCCCTCGGCGATTTGTCCCGTGGCCCGAGTGATCTGTGAAATGGAACGCGTCATTCCTTGGATCAAAGGAAGCCAGCAGATGCTGGATACCAAAACCACGGCAAGCACCACCACCAACCATGGCCTGTAATCAAAAAAGAAAGAGTTCGTCCACAAGGAAGGAAAGCTCCAGACCAGAGTGCCGTGGATCGGCTCTTTGGCAGAACCATTGCGAACAGGAATATGGATTCCGGCCCAATATTGGGCCGGCGTTCCCGCTTTCACCAGGACCATGGGGGAGGGAAATACCATATCTTCCAATTTACGGGGCTTTTCTTGGTGGAACATCCATGCAGGAGGGCCAGTGTTGCGGCGAAGATGCTCCAGCAACGCTGGCGGCAACTGGGTTGGACGCCCGGCTAGTTCGCGGCCATCATTGTTGAACAAGAAGAATTCAGCAGGATAGGTGGAAGAAAACTGTGTCAGCAATTGGGTCCATGAAGCAGCCGGATGATCCGGTAATTCTAGGGCAATCAATCGGGAAACTGACATCATTCGGTCGCGTGCGGAAGTAAGCAGAAATGAGCTTGGATCAAAGCGCAGTTGCGATCTCCCAAAAATCGAGAAGACTAGCACCAGCAGTACCAGATTCAAGAATGCTAAGGATAGAATTTTGCTGGAAAGAGAAAATTTCGCTCGCATTACACAACCTCCATGCCGGGTTTGCGCATCATGTACCCTGCACTGCGCACGGTGGTAATGAACTTTGGCGTCTTGGCATCATCCTGAAGCTTTCTCCGGATAGAGGAGATATGCACATCAATGGAACGGTCAAACACTTCGAAGTTCCGATCCGCCACTTCCAACAGCAATTGCTCACGCGTTTTTACTTTCCCTGCAGCTTTCGCTAATGAGAGCAGAAGATCGAACTCTACTGAGGTCAAAATTATGTTTTGCCCGTTGAGAGAAGCCACCCTGGCATCCGGATTGATCCGAAGATCTCCCACCAATACCTCCTGTGAAGCATCTTCAGAAGACCCACGCGCCAGGATGGATCGGCGAATCACGGCGCGAAGCCGAGCCAGCAACTCACGAGTGGAGAATGTCTTGGGTAAGTAGTCGTCTGCTCCCAGTTCCAGCCCTACGATGCGGTCCGGCTCTTCCCCGCGCCCGGTCAGCATCAGAACCGGCACATTGGAATTCACCCGCAGTTGCCGCAATACCTGCAGCCCATCCATTCCGGGCAGCATTACGTCCAGAATCACAGCGGCAAATGGTTCACGCAGAGCCAGATCAAGCCCGGATGGACCAGTGTGGGCAGCGGCCACTTCATACCCCAGCGGTTGAAGGTAATCATGCACCAGACGGCATAGCTTGGCATCATCATCCACAATCAGAATGCGCGTGGGAGTTTCCGGGATACTTTCAGGAGAGATCGCCATGGTCTTCCTCATTTATTTACGCTCGTTTTTCGGTAGGCCGAAAGCAACTTTACCAAGCTTTACAATTCTTTCGGCAATCCTCACATGCGCTTTACAATACCCTGCTGAACTAGGAACTATGTTGGAAAGAAGTATTGGCGCAATTGCCCGGCTCGCATGTGTATTGAGCTTGGCTTGCGGAATGGCAGTTTACGGACAGCAGTCCACACCGGCCTTACAGGGCGTAGTTACGGACCCTTCAGGTGCCATTGTTCCCGGGGCAAGCGTGGAATCGCGTGGTCCTGGTGGAGTGCAGCGAAGCAGAGCAGACGAATCGGGTCATTATTCGCTTTCCGTGCAAAGGCCGGGAAAGTACGCGGTGCGCGTAACCGCAAAGGGCTTTGGAGCGAGTGAAAAAAGAGACGTAGACGTTGGCGGACCCATCACGCTGGATTTCCAACTAGCCGTGGAAAGTGACGCGCAAGTGCTGACGGTAAAAGATGACGCTGCAGCGGTCAACACCGAGCCTACCTCTAATGGCACCGCTCTGGTGTTGGGAGAAAAGGAGTTAGCCGCGCTTTCCGATGATCCTGACGAATTGGCGCAGGAACTACAGGCGCTTGCCGGTCCGGGCGGCGGTCCCAATGGAGGACAGATCTATATCGATGGATTTACGGGCGGCAATCTTCCCCCGAAATCCTCCATCCGGGAAGTGCGCGTCAATTCCAATCCGTACTCAACCGAATACGACCGGCCAGGGTTTGGACGCGTGGAAATTTTCACCAAGCCCGGTACGGATACGATTCGCGGGCAAGGCTTTTTTCAATTCAATGACCAATACTTGAATTCCCGCAGCCCCTTATTGACATCGAGCACGCGCGCGCCTTATGAAAACCGCATTTTGGGATTAAACCTGAGCGGACCCATTAAAAAACAAAAGGCAAGCTTCGGGTTTGATTTTGAGCGCCGTGACATTACCGAAAACGCGTTTGTGCTGGCGACCACGCTGGATAGCAACTTAATGCCGCAAACCGTGAACCAATCGGTGGTAACGCCACAAACGCGGACCAACATCAGCCCTCGCCTGGATTACAGCATTAACGCCAACAATACGCTGGTGGTTCGCTATCAGCATACGGCGATTGAACTGGATCAAAATGGCGTCGGCAGCTATAACCTGGCTTCGCAAGGCAGCAATCAATTGAGTTCGGAAAACACCGTGCAGGCCACGGAAACGGCAATCATTAACCCTACGCTTATCAATGAAACCCGGTTTCAATACCTGCGCTCGAATGTGACGCAAACAGGAGATAATTCCATTCCTACTCTCTCCGTAAGCGGAGCATTTACCGGGGGAGGCGTGCAAATCGGCAAGTCCGGCAACACCACCAACCGGTGGGAAATGACCAACACCACTTCCTGGACATTTAAAACACACACCATCCGGTGGGGCGGCAGGCTGCGGCAATCGTTCAATGACGATACATCCGTGAATAACTTCAATGGAACGTATATCTTTCTCGGCGGCGTAGGGCCGGAACTGGATGCGAGCAATCAGGCGATTGCCAATACTTCCATCAATTTGACTGCCCTGGAGCGCTACCGGCGAACGCTTTTGTTTCAGCAGCAAGGACTTTCCGCCGCGCAGATTCGTGCCTTGGGGGGCGGCGCTTCTCAATTCACTCTCAACGCCGGCACACCTACTACTGAGATCAATCAATTTGATATTGGATTGTTTTACAACGACGACTGGCGCTTACGGCCAAACCTGACCTTTAGCTATGGAATGCGGTATGAAACGCAGACCAATATTCACGATTACCGGGATTGGGCCCCTCGTGTCAGCTTGGCATGGGGCATAGATGGAGGCGCAAACAAAGCTGCCAAAACTGTTCTGCGCACTGGTTTTGGGGTGTTTTATGATCGTGTTGCTGACACTGTAATCCTGAATTCCCAAAGATACAATGGCCTTACTCAACAGTCTTACTTCCTCCAGAATCCTGATTTCTTTCCTAACATTCCAACTCTGAGCCAGTTGGCAGGCAGCGCCTCGCCTCAGCAGTTGCAAATGTTGACACGTGATTTGCAAGCGCCGCGCACTTATCAGGGCAGCATCGGCATCGACCGGCAGATCAACTCATACTTCCGCCTCAGCGCACAATACCTGGAAAGCCGGGGCGTCCATTTGCAGAATAGCCGGAACATTAACACGCCCATCAACGGTGTTTACCCCTTTGGAGACGCTGCTGTTCGCCTCTTGACGGAAAGCAGCGGAATGAGCCGCAGCCACCAAATGTTTATCAGCCCGAATCTCCGCTATAAGAGCATATTCCTGTTTGGTTTTTATGCGCTTTCCTACGGCAAAGATAACAATGAAGGCGAACCTGCGGACCCTTACAACCTCCGTGCGGAATGGGGACCTTCCAGCTTCGCGGATATACGCCATCGCGCTGTGATCGGCACCAGCGTGCCATTACCCTGGCGTTTTAGCATCAATCCTTTTTTGATGATGAACAGCGGCACTCCTTATACCATCACCACGGGGCAAGATACCAACAAGGATGGCTTCACGGCAGAACGACCTGTGCTGCTCAGCAATGTGAGCGCTGCTTCCTGCAGTATGAATGATCAGGTGTATGCCGCAGGATTCGGCTGCTTCAGTTTGAATCCGGCAGCAGGCACTGCCATCGGAAGAAACTCAGCCCGTGGCCCCTCCACAGTGACTCTGAACATGCGCCTGAACCGAACCTGGTCTTTCGGCCAAAAAGGGGAATCCGGCATGGCCAACAATGGTGGTGGACCTGGTGGTGGCGGTCCGGGCGGGGGTGGACCTCCTCCTGGGGGTGGCGGTGGTATGCGTGGTGGTGGCGGACCGGGAGGCGGTGGTCCAGGCGGTGGCGGACCTCCTCCGGGTATGTTCGGGGCGGCGAGTGGAAAGAAGTATAATCTGACGCTTTCTGTTTCCGCTCGAAATCTCCTGAACCATCCCAGCTATGCGGCCCCGAGTGGGGATTTGTCTTCGCCCTTTTTCGGCCAGTACAGAAGCTTGGCCGGTTTCGGACCCATGGGAGGCGCAAGCACGTATAATCGCAAGATTGATCTCCAGCTACGCTTCCAGTTCTGATTCGTCGCAGAAGGAAACTCCTCGGAAAAGCACAAGAAGTCAGCGCACATTAACTGCACTGGCGCTACTTCTTGTGCTTGTGGCATCCCTCCGCATCGTATCCACTTACCGAGTCTTTAACCACACCATCGACGAGCCGCAACATCTGGCAGCCGGTATGGAGTGGCTTTCCCGTGGCAAGTATTGGTATGAAGACCAACACCCGCCGATCTCCCGCATTGCTGGCGCTCTTGGTCCCTATCTGGCGGGGGAACGCTGGAAATATCTGCCGAATAGCTATGAGGAAGGTTACGGCATTCTGGGGCATGGTGAACATTACTTTCGGATGCTCTTTCTGGGCCGCCTCACCATGCTTCCTTTTTTCTGGGTAGCTTGTTTTGTGGTTTACCAATGGGCCATGAAAACAGGAGGAAGGAAAGCCGCCCTGTGGTCACTGCTGGTCTTCACCACTGTGCCTGTGGTGCTGGGTCATGCTGGTTTGATCACTACAGACATGGCGCTCACCGCATTTGTGGGGGCTGCTGCTTTTGCTTCCTTAGAATGGGCAGAGCAGCCTACACGAAAGCGTGCTGTTTGGTTCGGCGTGGCCCTGGCGTTAGCCGCCTGTTCTAAGTTCTCCTCCCTTCTGTTCCTGCCGGGAGCATGGCTGGTGATGTATGCGTGTCACTGGAGCAGAACTCATCCCGATACCGGAACAATAATTCACCAAGTCACCACTCGCTCCCGCTCGGCCCTGCTTGTGCTTGGTGTGGCTTTTTTGGCGACGTGGGCGGTTTATCGGTTCTCCTTCGCCAGAGTAGAATTTCTCCATATTCGCCTGCCTGCTCCTCGCTTTTTTACGGGTTTGGAAAGTGTGTGGCGGCACAACCATAATGGGCATCTCGCTTACCTATTTGGCCAACGGAGCGGTAAAGGATTTTGGTATTACTACCCCGTAGATTTCCTTGTGAAAACGCCCATTGCCATGCTGCTGCTGACAGCGGGCAGCATCCTTCTGGCAATCCGAAAGCGTGCGGGAGAAGTGGTGATGCCCTTAGCCTTTTCACTCGCCATTCTCCTGTTTGCCATGCCTAGCCGGATCAATATCGGTATTCGCCATATTCTTCCTGTTTATGTGGGATTTTCGATTGCATGCGGCTGGATGATTTCCCGAGTTTTCCATGAACACTCCAGCAAATGGGGGATCGCCAAAGCTGGAGTAGCCGTTTTATTTACTTGGCAAATTGTGGCAGGAGCAGTTCACCATCCGGATTACTTCGCTTACGTCAATGAATGTTTCAGCCGGGAGCCGGAACGCTTTGTTGCGGATTCCGATCTGGATTGGGGGCAGGATATGGCGAGGCTTGCTGCTCGCTTACATCAGGCCGGCGCGAAGGAAGTTACATTTCGCCCCTTTAACTACACATACCCAAGACTGGCGGGGGAGGCTTTTCCTCAAATGTTAGTTGGGGCTTATGACCGGCCATCGCCCGGCTGGAACGCTGTGAGTATTTCCATGTGGAAAATCTTCGGCGTTCCGGCTTGGGCTGCTCGTTACCCGATCCAGGAGCGAGTGGGGCAATCCATTCTGCTCTGGCATTTCACGCCAGAGCAGATGGCATTGGAACCGGGCGGCTTACCGGCCGTTCAATGAGGATACTTCCTGCGAAACCGGCATTGTTGCCTTTGGAGCAGCGGAGGACAACGCCATGGCTGCCCAGCTTGTGCCTGCTGCCGAGATCCACTGGTCCTTTCCATGTGGGAAGCCACTCTCTTTATATGGCTGAAAGGGAAATGCCCGGCTACGGACATACCAGGATCCGTCTGCACGTTGTGTTCGCAGCAGGAAGGCTACGCCTTTCTGGTATACCGCATCAGAAGGAGTTACCCACCCGGACGAAACAAGAGCGACCATCGCTTGCCCTGTCGCATAAGCATCGCTTTCCAGCGTGTCTAACTGTGCCCATCCGCCGTCCAGACGTTGTTTCGACAGAAGCTCCTGGGCAGCAGGAGCCATTTCTTTGTTTTTCGCTCCTGCCCAAGCTAACCCCGAGAGCCGCATCGCGCGTTCTTCATTGGTGTAAGCTACGGCAGTTTGCAGCCACTCGCGAGCTTGCGCAACACTCTCGGCAGGCTCTTTCCCGTAGAGTTGCAGGGCACGGAGGCTGAGTGCTGTTCCGGTGATCTTGCTGGATTCCAGCGGCGGACGCACGGCAAATACCTGGAAGCTGCCATCGCTCGTTTGTTGTTTGGAAACCAAGTAAGCCATTGCTTCCGTAGTAGCGTCGGGAGCATAGCCTTCTGCGGCCAAACCAAGCAGCGAGTAACTCACACTAATCGGCGGATCGGGAAAGCCTGACATTCCCTGCAACATTTGTTCCCGGTAAGGCTTAAACATCGCAATCACTGCTTTCACTTGTTTCTCAGAAATTTCGGAATCTACGCGGAAGCCGTGCTCGCGTGCGCTCTGGTTGGCCATTTGTGGCAAAGACTGGTTGTGGCACGATGTGCACCCTGATACCTTCACGAACTCAGGCCCACTCTTTTGCAAGAGTGCCACTGCTTTCTCCACGGATTGCCGAATCATTTCACGATCCGAAGCGCCACGCTGCCGCAAAGTTTCCACAATCGGTGTATACCCGCGGCGCATCGCCCAGGTAAGTGCTGTTTCTCCCATCTTGTTCTTTGTGTTCACCTCTGCGCCAGCGCTGAGCAGGGCCTTCACAATGGCTGGATTTCCGGTTTCATCCGTGGCAGCCCACATCAGAGGAGTAGAGCCAGCACCATCCACGTCATTCGGTAGCGCACCCTTTGCCAAAAGATTTTGTACGGAAGCAAGATTCCGCTGCATCACGGCAACGGTCAGGGGTGATTCCCCTAGAAAGCGGTTTTCATTCGGATTGCTGCCGGAATCCAGCAGTCTCTTGGTTTCTGCCGCGTTGTCACGAAGAATCGCCCCAAACAACGGAGTGGGTGGCGTAAAATCAGGCACTTGTGCGGCAAGCTGGTAGCCGCATACCAAAACGGGAAGGAAAGCGTGTCGGAATCTCATCATATGGGTGTCTCTATTTGCAAAGGCGCAACAGAGAAGGCAATCGGCTCACGAAAATTCATGTATAACGGAAGCGTCGCCTGGGCAATGCCCATGTCACTGGGAGAGAAAATACGTGAATTACATACTCGCTCTGGATCAAGGAACCACTAGCTCCAGAGCAATCCTTTATGATCGTCAAGGAGCCATTCGCGCCTCCGCGCAGCGCGAGTTCGAACAGCTTTACCCGCAACCTGGCTGGGTAGAGCACAATCCGGAAGAGATCTGGGCCTCGCAAATCAGTGTGGCCGTGGAAGCTCTGAGCCGTGCGAATGCGCGTCCGCGAGACATTGCGGCTTTGGGCATCACCGATCAGCGGGAAACTACCATCCTTTGGGATCGCAAAACCGGCAAGCCTGTCTACAACGCCATTGTGTGGCAGGACCGTCGCACAGCCCCCCTTTGTAAAAACATTCTGGAGCAAGGGCTGGAAGACACCATCCGCCAAAAAACCGGCTTGCTAGTAGACCCTTACTTTTCCGCGACCAAGATCATGTGGATTCTCGAAAACGTGGAAGGTGCTCGCGAACGGGCCAACCGAGGCGAACTCGCATGGGGGACGGTGGATAGCTGGCTGATCTGGAATCTCACCAGCGGCACGCAGCACGTCATGGATGCCACGAATGCTTCGCGCACCATGGTATTCAACATTCACACAGGCGCTTGGGATGGGGAACTGCTGGAAGCGTTTCATATCCCTGCTGCCCTGCTTCCGGAAGTTCGTTCCTCCAGTGAGCCGATCGGAAGAGTCTCGACTACTTTGGGCCTAGGCGATATCGAGATTGCAGGCGTGGCCGGCGATCAGCAGGCTGCTCTGTTTGGGCAAGCCTGCTTCCAGCCGGGTATGGCGAAATGCACGTATGGCACCGGCGCTTTCCTGTTGCAAAACATCGGAAGCGAAGCAAGGGAATCCAGACATCGACTCCTGACAACCATTGCCTGGAAATTAGGCGAAAAAGTAGAGTACGCATTAGAAGGCAGCGTGTTTGTGGCCGGTTCCGTGGTGCAATGGCTCCGCGATGGTCTGGGCATCATTCGTTCTTCCGGCGAAGTGGAATCGCTGGCCCTAAGTGCCGAGGATCATGGTGGTGTCTTTGTGGTGCCTGCCTTTACGGGCCTGGGCGCGCCGCATTGGGACCCTGACGCGCGAGGCGTCATCATCGGTATTACGCGTGGCACCACGGCTGCACATATTGCCCGTGCTTCTCTGCAAAGTATTGCCTTTCAAGTGGCAGACCTTCTGGACGCCATGCAACAAGATTCGGGCATTCCGCTCACCGAATTGCGCGTAGACGGAGGAGCGGCTACCAATGACACTCTGATGCAGTTTCAAGCTGACCTCCTAGGCATCCGCGTAGTGCGCCCTGCCATCACGGAGACCACTTCGCTGGGTGCTGCTTACCTGGCTGGTCTTGCCGTCGGCTTTTGGAAAGATCAGGAAGAAATCCAAGCACAGTGGAAAATGGAGAAAGAATTTCAGCCAAGGCACTCCCCGCAAATGGGGGAACTGCGGGGCAACTGGCAACGCGCACTGGAACGCGCAAAAGCTTGGCATCAGTAACGAACATGCCTACGGAACCGCAAACCCATTCTGATTCGACCGGCCTGGAAGCATTGCGCCATCGCGGTCAGTTTCTGATCTCAGGACTGCTTTGGGGAGCCATGGCCGGTTTCGTGGCTGTTTTCTGCGGCTCTGCCGTAATTGTTTACCATTACGCCATCGCCTTGGGAGAACGATTGCGAGGAGGACTCGGCTTTGCTGCGCCGCCCCGTGGGCCGGATTGGTTCCTCCTGGCAATGCTGGCTTCCGGGCCTGCCATTTGCCTTGTGCTTCTTGCTGCTTTCGGAATCTGGTACCGAAGGCTCTGGTTTCAGAAACTAAGCCACGCGTGGCCGAATCGTTCGGACCTCCAGCGATTCTCTCGCTGGCAAGCTCCGCCGTTCCGTGCCAGCGCCTCGCGTCAGGATCAGTCTCTCCAATACGTCAATGCGTTAAGGAAATCCGACGTATGGACGCACCACAAGCCCACTGCGGAAGCAACCAGCACTTACCAGTCTCAAGCGGAATGGCTGTTGCTCCAACTAGATAAAGACATTGCGGAACGTGCGCTCACCACAGGTCTTGTTGTCGGGATCAGCCGCAATCGATATCTTGACCTGTTTACTATCTTTGCTGCTGCCCTGGAACTACAACTTCACGTGCTGACTCACTTAGGCAAGCGCCCTTCCTGGCACACTTGGCGAATGCTGATCCAACGTTGCGGTGCCAGCTTATTCCTGAACAGCTACCTGAACCGGCAGGATTCCCTGGCCCTTAATCTGATGATCAAAAAAGCAGGAATGGGCCTTTATGCCGCAGGCGATGTCATGGAGAGCACCGCCCATCACCTTTCCGAAAGTGATTGGGATTTAGACGAAGCCTTGAATGTTCAGCACGGTGGTTTGCTTGGGATGGCTACCAAAGGGCTGGAGCTTGGCGCCACCATGTCGCTTACCGTAGGCCAAGTTGGTTTGCATGTGCTTGGTTCAGTGATTGAATCGGCGGGCGATGAACTAGCGGAAGGAGCACTGGCCGCTGGCATTTTGTACTACCACGGCATTGCTCTGGCTTCCGACACGCTGGCTTTGGATCAAGCACATCGGCAAAGCCCGGCTATGAATCGCAACTTCCGGGAAGGCGTCTGGAAGATGGGTGAGATTGCCGGAGGCATTCTGCGCGACCTGGTGCGTCAGCGGCGCACTGCGTTTCGTGACAAGCGCCGCCAAATGGTCCGTTCCCTCCCAAAAAGCGCCTATGCCGGAATTCAGGCACTTTTTGGTAAGAAAGCTGAAGTTTAGCTAGGGGTAATTCGCAAGTTGCCAGCTATACCACCACTGGCACAAGGCCCGAGTCGATGATGCGCTGATCTGATGTGACGAGTTTCAGTTTCATTACGCGCGCTGTACTTACAAGGGCCCGGTCAGACGGATCTCGGAGAGACGGACCGAGTGCTGCAACCTCTGCAGCAATAGCCACAGTGAAAGGGATAATCCGAAAATCCGGGTTTAAATTCAACTCTTCAAGAATTTTATCCAAGGCAATACCGCTTTGTGTTGTGCCTGCACCAAACAGAACTGCAATCTCGAGCAATGTGATGGCGCTTACCGCAAACGGTTCGTGTCGCCGAACCGCATCTCTCAATGCACGCGTCTGTTCTCGCGAAAGCTTTCTTGGTGTAACAAGCCAACGAACAACTATATGCGTGTCGAGGAGAAAGCGAGGATTCAGTTCTTTGCTCCCTTGCGCTCACGGACAACTTCCCAAAGATCAGATATATCAGCATCAAGAAGGGTATCATCGATCGTCACCTTCCCGGTTAATGCGCCCTCTGATGATTTCCGCTTAGGCTGTTTAGCGGGACCTACGCTGGCAAGCGGCCGACCGCGCTTCGTGATAGTGATGGTACCGCCTCGCTCTCCGATCTCATCGAGTAAAGCGAGGCACTTTGCCTTAAACTCAGTTACATTTAGGACCCGATGCTTCATTATTTCAAATTAGCAGAGTCGAAATGGTCATCTGACCAGATTGATGCGAAGTCCCCCTTAAACTTACACCACGTAAGGCTTACGGTAGTCGCGTGTCAGAAGCTTTTCCGCTTCCCCATCGTTCACAAACTTCGGTCCATCTGTGAGGGTAAGCTTGCGGCCCACGCGGTAGCTGATATTGGCGATATGACACAAGCCTGCGCTGGGGTATGAGTTGGCAATCTCATCATGCAAGCTCTTGTAGTTCCGGGATCGGCAAGCGGCCAGGAAGTTCTGCATATGGAGAGCGGTTGGGTCGCCTCCTGCGCCCCGCTCCGGCTTTTCTTCCATCACCAGTTCGTTGCTTTCGCCTTTGAACGCCTGGAAGCCTTGGTCGCTCATCGCTGCCCAACCCTCGGTTCCATAGAAAAGGTTGCCGATCATGATGTTCAGAGGAGCACTATTTTTTGGCGCAGTACTGGTCGGCGCAGGCGAGGAAGGAGGAGCAACGGCTCCTTCCGCTGGCGGACCCGGACGGCGCTGTACCGGAATGCCTTCGCCTCCGGTCAGCAAGCCACGAACTTCAAAAATAATTTCCCGGTCACCGTAATTGAAGTCTGCTAGTAGCGTATTCGGCGTTTCCTGGTCGTCCTGGTAAGCGTATTTGCCGCCCTGTGCGAAAGCGGTCTTGGGCCACAGGGGATCGCCCATACCCCAACGGCAAATTCCTAATTCATGCACACCCTGATTGCCGATATCACCGTTGCCCGTATCCCAAAACCAATGCCAGTTGTACTTGAACCGCAGCTCATTGAAAGCGCGCATCGGAGCCGGACCTCGGAACAGATCCCAGTTCACACCTGGCGGCGTCGGACTGTCGTCTTTGTGCCCAATCGAAGCGCGCCGTTTGAAGCATAACCCTTTCGCCATATAGACTTTGCCGATCAAGCCGCCTTGCAGAGCTTCCATCGCCCGCATTTTGAAAGGCCAGCTTCGGTGCTGTGAGCCGATCTGCAACATCTTTTTGGTGTCGCGAGCCGTTTGCACCATTTTTTGGCCTTCGTAAATGTTGTGGCAGGCGGGTTTTTCTCCATAAACATCTTTGCCCGCCTTCATGGCCCAAATCGCGGCGAGCGCGTGCCAGTGGTTCGGCGTAGCAATGGAAACGGCTTCAATGCCCGAATCCGCAAAGGCTTGCCGCATATCTTCAAACTCTTTAGCCTTTTCGCCGGTGTTTTTCTGCAAAGTGGCCTGCGCTTTTTCACGCGCCGCCTGATTAATGTCGCAAATGCCAGCCACACGCGCTTCAGGCAGTTTGGAGTAGATGTTCAGGTGATTGGTGCCACGGCCTCCTAGGCCCACAATCGCTACATTCACCCGGTCATTTGCACCCCATACACGAGCCGCTGCTGCTGCCGTTGCGGCACCCAGAAAAAACCTTCGGGAAGTCTGATCAGCCATAAAAATGAAAGATTCCTTAGCGGCGGCTATTATATCGAACCAGGGGTAACTTCGTCTGTTTCGGACTTCCAATGTCGCGGCCAACTGAGAAGTTCCTAATCGAGCCAAGTAGAAAGTTCCTATTGAAAGCTGTAAGGCTGAGGAGTGGAACGAATCGCGATGAGCCAAGCGGAACGGGACTGGCTGGAGTGGCTGAAACGAGCCAATTGCTGTTTCCCCGGGTCTCCATGTCAGGTGATTCTAGCGCAACATGGCTCAACATGATTATGAGAATTGATCGGTTCCCGCTACCGATTTTGCCCCTCTATCTTGGTTGTTCCTTCCTCTCGCGAAGTCTGAAGTAGCTGCACAACTTGCTGCAAGTGATTCAGATCGTGACCGGCCATAGTCTCCATGATCGTGCGGACTGTCATTGTGCCCCTTTCTGGATGCGTCACCGGTTTACGAAAGCTGTCTGGCCCAATTTGTTGAAGGAACAGCAGATTCCATTTGCGAATTGCGGAAAAGGCATCGAGAGCCTCCTCTGCACTGAAGTTGTGGTAGAGCTTCGCCCAGTGATCCTGGTCAAATGGTTGAATTGTATGGTGTTCCTGGGCTATCGCTTGTCGCAACCTGAAGCCAAAAGCAATCTCGGTATCCGCCAGATGGCATAGGATCTCCCGGATGCTCCACTTTCCCGGAGCACTTTGAAAAGTAAGCTGCTCCGGATCAGCGTTTGCAATGAGACTGCGCAGTTGCACAGGAGTTGCTTCGATGACAGAGGCGGGATCCTGTGTTCCCAGATAATGGCTGTAAGGGTTCAAAGACGTTTGATTGGTGTCCATATGCTACTCCAAGAAAGATTTGTTCGTTTGCTAAGGTTGAGATTTCCTGGTCTGTTCCGCGAAGGGGTCCGACATCTCAGCTTGCCGGGCCTTTCTTACCTGGATCCCTGTCAGGCGAGCGTCTACGCGGGCAGCTTCGCTGAACTTCTGATTGAGACGCAGAATCTTAGCATAATTCTCCAGGAGCTGACTTAGCTGAACATCAGATTCGAAGGCGTGTTCTCGCACTTCGACTGCTCTTCGGAGCAGCGGCTCAGCTTCTGCGAATCGCTTTTCTCGGTAATAAACAGAAGCAAGGTTGACCAAGGGGAATTCGGTATCCGGGTGATTCGGCCCCAAGAGCCGTTCCTGTATCGTCAAGGCCTGAGAAAAGTAGTGTTCCGCCTCTGGTAATCGATGACGACGAAGAGCGACCAAGCCCAGATTACTCAGGTCCGTACTGCTTTTCACACTCTCCCTGCCTAATACTTTGGTATCGATTTCCCATGCTTTCTGGTACAAGATTTTTGATTGGACATAGTGTTTCTGGCTCAAGTAAATCCCCGCCAAGTTTGTGAATCCAGAGGCAACGCTTGGATGCTCAGCTCCGTATACTTTCTGCCACAAAGCAATGCAGCGTTTAAATATTACCTCTGCTTCCTGCCATTGCCCTTGTGCCGCTAAGACTCCCGCCAGATTGTTCCAGGTCGCTGTCGTAGAAGGATGATCTTTCCCAAGGGTCAGCTCGAAGATTAGAATGGCCGCTCGGTACTCCACTTCTGCTTCCTTGAACTTAAGCTGCGTACGATATAAAAGGCCTCGCAGGCTCAATACCTCCGCGTAGCAGACGCTTCCTTGCTCCGAAGCTTGTTGCAGGGTAAGCACGACTTGCTGTAACAACAATTCAGCTTTCTGGTATTTGCCTGCAATGAAATAAACGTTTGCTAAGTCTCGCATGGCTTCGGCACGGGATAGGGAAGCTACAGCGCTGTGTTCCGCAATTTGTAATGCCTGGGCTGCCGCCTCCTCTGCCTGCAAGAATTTGCCAGTACAGGAATACACTAGTGCAAGTCCGTCCAGCGGTACCGTAAGAGAAACATCATCCGCGCCAAACAGTGCTTGACGAGTGGAGATTACACTCCGGTACAGAGACTCCGCTTCGTTGAACCGCGCTTGTGCACGATAGGTGGCAGCCAAATTTAACGATATCGTTGCAATCTTCTCTGGTATTCTCCTCTGTTCGCGGTTCTCCAGAGCGAGCGCTTCTTCAAAACAGGACGCTGCCATCCGGTAACTACCGGAAGCGTAATACCTGCTTCCAAGATTATTCAGTGCAGTTGCCGAAACGTTTTTTGTCTCATCCCCCCAAAGCCCTGGTAAGCACATCAGAATAGCGCAGAGAAGAGATTTCATTCCCTCATCTTGAACCGCGTGTTGTCAGAAGTTTAGGTGTAAAGCAGTGTTCTTACGGTAAAACCTTACCGTAAGGAACCTCAGACAATCCAATTCTATGAACCAGCTCCGAAAATCGAGGTTCTCCGCGCAACTCCAAATAAGCAGGATGAACTTTCATTGCGAGAACAGAAGACTGATGACGCTCAATTCCAAGTTCTAGCCAGTCCATAGCCGATTCCAAATCCCCCAGCCCCAAGTAAATGAGCGCAAAACAAGTACACGGTACGGCTAGATGTGTAGCCAACTCGCTAAGTTCAGCCAAGGATTGGTTTGCATCTGCCATGTATCCAGCCATTCCCTGTGCCTGCCCTAGCGCACCAAGAATCGTAGGGACATCCCCGGCCAAGGAACGACCTATTTTGAGTAGCTCAATCGCCTTACCGTAGTCACCTTTCTGCAGATAAGCGCGTCCCATCGAAGTATAGGCTTTGTAAAGAGAAGGGTCCTGCTCCAGAAGCAATTTACAAATTTCAATGGACTGGTCATAATCCTGACACAAGACATTGAGGAATGCTTTGCAATGGAGCATCAGAGGAGAATGTCGATCTAGTCGAAGTGCTGCTTTCATCTCTGCCTCGGCTTGGTCGAGCAAGCCGAACATCGCGAGATAGTTCATTGCATACCAGTGATGCGCAGGAGCATACCCTGGGTCTAACGCGAGGGCGCGTTCGAATGCATGTCCAGCTTGCTGCCAACGCCAGTCGTACACCGCCGTAAGCAGTCCAAAAGCAGAATGAGCCTCTGCGGAAGAAGGATCCAGTGCCAGTGCTTTTTCTGCAGAATTTCTGGCATTTACAACGGTCGCTTCTCCATCGGCAAGTCCATACTCCGCTAGCAACGTGTATGTAGTGGCAAGTCCTGCATACGCCGAAGCAGAGCTTGGATCAGCACGAATTGCTTGTTCCAGTACAACAATGCTTCGCCGCAGACCCTCCGCAGTTCTTTCCTGGGACAGGGCGCGAGCTTGCAGGCAAAGCTTCATGCAGTCGACGGCTTGCAGCTTACTCGTTACCGAGTACGATCCTGACTTGCTCCTCAGATAGTAACGAAGCATGGTTCCAACCCTGGCGGCAACTTCTTGCTGGACCACAAACATATCCTGCCCTGCATAATCGTAAGCTTCAGACCAGAGATGATAGCTGGTTGCGGTTTCAATCAGATGTGCTGTAATACGCAAGCGCTGATTGCTTCGCCGTACACTTCCGTGAAGGATATATTTTGCATATTGCTGAGCAATAATGATTCTGGTGTTTTCTTGATCGTTTCCCGCTGAAGCAAGAGGATCTATGGCTACAATGTGCAAACCTGCAACGTCGGTCAGCACCAGGATGAGTTCTTCACGCAGTCCCTGGCAAAAGAATGCATCCCTACGTTCAGGCCCTATATAGGTAAAAGGAAGAAGAGCAATTGTGATTTCGTTCTGAAGAATCTTAGATTGTGTGTGTTCCTGTCCACCATTGCGAATCTGAAATGTGGGCGAGTATTTTCCTTTGGGAAGCTCAATGAGAAGCGCATCCTCTTTTCCCGGCCCGTCGTAATATGCTTGTAGCTTCTGCCTTAATCGGCGTGCCTCCACTCGCACAATTGGATCAATGCGAGGATCATACGAAGGAGGCCGATCAAACACTTGTACCCCAATCGTTGTTTCCTTAATTTCCTGGATGTGGCCAGTTACAGCCTCTTCCACGACAAAGCGTAGAAAACGAATCATCCGGGCCGAAGCCAGAAAGAGACTGCTTGTCAGAATTCTGGATACCTGCTCGCAGATCAGCGTTTCGGAAATGTTATCAACGGGCATAGAATTGCCGACCAATTCTTTTCTCTCCTGAATCGCTACTGTTTTGTTGATCTGAGCCATAGGTGATTTCGACCAATTTGGGAGGAAAGAGATGAATTGGCTTAGTGCATAGACGACGAAACAAAGCAATTGTTTCAGATTCGCATGGCAGCCTCTACAAGTGAGATAACATGACCCCCAACTTCGATTCCTTCTCCCAAGATCTGCACATGCAATAAGCTGCGACGCTTCATTTTTGTTCCTTGCTCACTAATGAAACGCGTGCCGTCTTCGCTGGATACGAGTTGATGTTGCATCATATAAGCCGCAAGCGGACCAGTAGAACTGCCGGTTGCCGGATCCTCGGCGATTCCATACTCTGGAGCGAACATGCGCGAGTAAGCTCCTTCCGAAGTAGGGGTAAACACAAAGACACAGACCGGATCAGAGTATGCACCCCGGAGAGTTGTCATCCCACTCCAGTCGAGCCACGCACGGTCCACGGCGGTCTTATCCCGCAGGCCAATAAAAATTGTCGGATTTCCAGCGCTTAGCAGTTGCGGTACCGTGTCCAATAGATCGGTTGCGGTAAGCCCAAGAGCAGCCGCGCATAGATCACGATTAAATGTTGGACCATTCTGAATCGGTGGTGTCAATAGCCAGATCAGCGGATTCTGCCCTTGTTCCACACGGACTGGAACCGGACCAACCTTCTCTTCCAGCATAAAGCGTTCGCTTTGATTGGGAACAGTACCGTTTTCCAGGAGAACAAAGCTTGTTCCTATGGTAGGGTGACCGGCAAAGGGCAGTTCCCGTGTGGGAGTAAAGATCCGCAATTGTGCGACGCAGTCCGGATGTGTTGGCGGAAAGACAAATACAGTTTCCGACAGATTCAACTCCCTGGCAATCGCTTGCATAGTATCGTCGTCCAGTCCTTCCCCCTTCGGAAATACGGCTAAAGGATTTCCTTCCAACGCTTGGCAGGTGAAAACATCAACAACTTGGTAAAGATACTTGCGAGAGGCAGTCATGGCTGAACCGGGTATCGTTCCATGGGGATGAACTGTAGTATAGTTAGTCGAATGGCAAATTGTCTACATGCGTTATGAACTTGCGCTTCGGGCCATCGCGAACGAGCGTCGCATGCAGATCTTGGAATGGTTAAAGGACCCAACAAAGCTGTTTCCTCCTCAGGTAGATGGAGATTTAGTGAGAGACGGCGTATGTGGTCTGAATATCGCACAGCGGCTCGGTGTGACACCTCCTACCGCGAGCGAACACTTGCGGATTCTTTCACATGCCGGGTTGGTGCAGGGGAAAAGGATTAAGCAGTGGACATTCTATAAACGGGATGAACGTGGAATTAAAGAGTTGAAGAAAATCATCTCCATGAAACTCTGATGGATCACGTATGAGCCAAGGAAAATTATCATTTTTCTGTGATCTTCCCAATATGGGCAGCAGCATTAGCAATGTTGAGTATTATCGCTAGGGAAATTGTGGTGACGAATGGTACCTGATAAAGAATGCCCGTTTACACGTGATCCAGGAACGTATGTCACCAGGCTCAAGCGATAGGTTGCACTTGCATCATAAGAGCCAGCAGTTCTTTTACGTGCTCATCGGGAAGGATGAGGTCACGCGGGTCTTGCGCGAGAAGTTTGACTGGCCAGAATATGACGTGCAGGACGCCTACCAGCGCATGAAGAAAATCTGCCGTATCGTGGAGCCAAATGAGACAGTGAACATCATCGCTTATGACCCACCGGACAATCGTATTCTGGAATGCGCGAAAGCAGTGAATGTCGATCGAGGGATTAACGGCTAGCAAGCGCCGCTGGTGACTGGTGAGGGCCGTGGCGGATTGGGGAGGTGGCGATTGTTCTGGCATCAGACGGGGCGATCAAGTTTAGCGGCTGGTATCCGGAGCACGTGCGAGCCGGGCGGTAGCCGGAAAAGATAGAATCATCCTTGATGGGGCGATTTGGTTACGCGCTGGCGGTGATTTGTTTTGCGGCCGCGCAGGGCTTCGGACAAAATGTTGCCGGCAATTCGTATGCGGATTCCAACGTCTGCGCGAAGTGCCATGCGGATATTGCCGCTAAATATGCGCTGACGGGGATGGCTCGGTCATTCTACAAGCCGTCTCCGAGGAACACAGTAGAGCCGTACGCGACTAAGCCCGAGTATTACCACACGCTCTCGGATAGTCATTATTCGATGACAGTGCGGAATGGAGAGTACTTTCAAAAGCGCTGGCAGATGGGTCTGGATGGTAAGGAGATCAATGCGGAGGAAGTGAAGATCGATTACGTCATCGGTTCCGGCAATCACGGACGCTTCTATCTTCACCGGACCGAAGGCGGCGTGATGTTTGAACTCCCGCTTGGGTGGTATTCGCAGAAGGGCGGCGAATGGGGGATGGTGCCGGGTTCAGACCTCAAACGGCCGCGCACGCGCCGGTTTATTACGGACAAGTGCGTATTTTGCCATAACGCTTATCCAAAGTCGATTACCGGAACAGAGGCGCCGAATGATTTGGTGTTTACCGGCGAGCTCCCGCAGGGAATCGATTGCCAGCGCTGCCACGGGCCGGGGGCAGAGCATGTTCGAACGATGGGAAGAGGGGCGATTGTGAATCCGGTGAAGCTTTCGCCGGCCCGCCGCTTGGAGGTTTGCCTCCAATGCCATTTGGAGACTACGGGTGGACATATTCCGGCTACGCTGCAGCGCTTTGATCGCGGCACATTCTCCTTTGTTCCGGGACAGAAGCTCTCCGACTACGCGCTTTTCTTTGACTATGCGCCTGGGTCCGGGCGGGAAGAGCGATTCGAGGGCGTGGGCGGGGCTTACCGGTTTCTGCAATCCCGCTGTGTGCGCGAAAGCGCGGGCAAGCTGGATTGCGTCAGCTGCCATGATCCGCATGACATTCCGCGCGGGGCTGAAGCGACTCGGCGTTATTCGGCTGTGTGTGTCCGTTGTCATGCATCGCCTCAGCATCCGAAGGCTGTCATGGCGACGCGGGAGGATTGCATCAGTTGTCACATGCCCAAGCGGCGGAGTGAGAATGCTCCTCATATCGTAATGACGGACCACCTGATTCAGCGCCGCGCGCCCGCGAATGCGCTGGCGGAGTTCGATGAAGCGCCGATTGAGGAGTATCGCGGTGTGGTGGCTCCGTTTTACCCTTCCCCGTTTCCGAGTGATGGAGAGAGCGAGTTGTATCGGGCAGTAGCGCAGGTGGGGCTTGGGAATAATGTGACGGGCGGGATGCCGGATTTGATCCGGTTGATGGGTGAATGGAAGCCTCGTGATCCGGAGTTCTATATGGTGCTTGGAGATGGGTGGAAGAGTGAGGGACGTTTCACAGAGGCTGCGAACGCATATGAGGCGGCGCTGCACCGTAAGCCGGATTTGGTGAGGGCGATCCGCTCGTTGGCGTCTGTGCAGCCGGATCGTGCGGGGGCGCTATTGGCGCGTGCTGTTCAGATCGCGCCGAATGATCCGGAGACCTGGTTTCAGTATGGGAACCTTACATCTGATCCGAAGATGATTCAGAAGGCGATTGTGCTGAATCCGTGGCTGCCGGATCAGTCACGACGGTTGGCTGAGATGACTCACTTGG
This sequence comes from Bryobacterales bacterium, assembly GCA_963791675.1. Lineage (GTDB taxonomy): Bacteria > Acidobacteriota > Terriglobia > Bryobacterales > Bryobacteraceae > JALYXI01. The sequence continues at coordinate 112,127 of CAWBTD010000015.1, read as the reverse complement.
TTCCGGCTTTGCAGGACGCATTGCGCACGGATCCGTTTGATGATGCAGCGTGGAATCTCGGAGGCCGGATTTTGACTGAGAAGGGCGATTTTCGGGAAGCGTGTTTTTCTTTTGAGCGGGCGATTCGGATTAGTCCGCGAGCTCAGTATTTTTATGATTACGCATTGGCTTTGGTAAGATTCGACCGGTTTGAGGACGCGCAGAAGTATGCTTCCCTTGCGGTAGCTCAGGATAGCTCGTTGGCTGAGGCTCATGAACTATTAGGTGGGTTGTATTCGAGGAAGAAGGAGTGGGTGGAGGCGGGGCGGGAGTATCGGGAGGAACTTCGGTTACTCCCGGAGCTTGGGCGCGTTCAATTGCGTTTGGCTAGGGTCTTGATTGCTCTGGGGGATAGAGAGGGAGCGGTAGGGTTGTTGCGGAAGGCATCTGCAGGGAGTGATGCTGAGGTGGCTCGGCAGGCTCGAGATGTTCTTGGGTCAATGGGGTACGGGGGAAACTGACACTGCTCAAAAGAGCATACTCAAACACTACCATCATCCCTCGTGACAATACCCCAGGTGGGCTTCAATTTGCATCAGGCTTTTCTACGTGATGGATGATTAAGAAGCTGACCAGCCCCTTATCGGACGAAAGCTTCACTCCAATTTGCTCCTGTAAGGCGAAAAACAAAGTTGGCTTGAGTTCAGGGGGTGGAACTAGACTCCTTCCTCGAACCACGCCAGAGCAGAAACTGTTGGAAAGGTGAAAGAAAACGAAAGGAGGTCGATGTGCCGCTAGTGCATATCTGGCATGTGCGGAATGAGCGCGTACACGGATTACAGGTGTATCTGGAAAATGCGTCCATGCTCCTCGCGCTTAGCTAGTGCAAACTTGAGGTTCGTGTGCAGCTGAAATAGGGGCGAAAGTTTGCTGTAAGAGGCAATACTTTTAACGGTGCCATTTTTCGATGTTGGCTCGTAGCACAGCAGCATTAGGCCAATCGGGGTGATACTTGAGGAAATTGGTCAGTTGGTCGGCGGCACGGTGGAAATCCTGCTTGTGGGAGTACAACTCAGCTAAGTGGAGTTGCGGATAAGAAAAGTGGGCGGGATCGAGCCGACATGCCATAAGCAAGTGTTGTTCGGCTAGATCTAGTTGGTTGAGAAACAGGTAAGTCATCCCCAGTTGGGATTGGGCCGTGGGGTCATTGGGACGCCGTCGTGATGCTTGTTCGTTACATTTCTGTGCCTCGGTCAAATGCCCTAAGTTGATCAGCACGCCCCCCAGATTCACGAGAGGCTCATAGGCGCCAGGGTCAGCTGCCATACCCTGTCGGAAGTAATTTTCCGCTTCCTGGTATTGCTGAGCTTGGTAAGCAATGGTCCCAAGATGATTCCATGCGGCAGCAAACTGAGGATCTACTTCTACAGCCCGCTGGAGGGAGGCAATGGCACCGTTTACATTGTGCTCAGACAGGCGCTGCTTCGCTTCTTCGTAAGCACGACGGGCTTGAGCTGGAATCTTCCATTCTTGGACGGATATCTTAGCGACGGATTCCCGGTCGAGTGTTTCCGCCTCGGTATCCACGGTGATGGTTACATGCCCTTTGTTGTCAGCCATGGCAGGGTCAACAGGGATGGTCCTTCTTGTCTCCCCATGATGCGGCACATAGACAGAAAGAGTGTAAATACCTGCCTCCACATTCTGAAAGTGGAAACCACCATCTCGCCCGGCCTGTGTGGAGATGGTAAAAGGGTTGCTAACTGCATACAAACTCACCGTTGCCGAGTGGTGCGGCAGGATCTTGCCGCGAATTTCGAACAGTGCGGACTTACTTTCCGCTGCGACCAAGGGGAAAGCGAAAGCGGCTATGGCGATCAATGTCCGCATTTTCCTAGAATCAACATACCCCACCTCAGCCATCCTTAGGGGTGGCCGCCCGGATCACGTGATATGGAATAGCAACACTTAGTGGGAAGCGGCTTCTGTTAATTCGATGCGCGTGCCCCAAGGGTCGGTAAGAAACACAGTGTGTGGATTTGAGGAGGAAGGAGGGTCCATCTTGACTCCTTTGGCGGCAAGTGCATCGCGGAAGTTTTGGAGGTCCTTCACCTCTAAAGTAAGGTGATCAATGGCGCGACCTGCCGTCGGCAATGCCGAATCGCCTTGTGAAAAAGTGAGTGTTGTAGCGCCCAGCCGACTGGAATGTAACTGATCTTCGGTATTGGGTTTAGCGCCAAAGTGCTCGGCATACCAAGCTTGGGTCTCATCCGGTTTTGCGGTATGGAAATGGATGTGACTGAACTCCAACGAAGCGTACATCGAATTGTCTGCAGTCAACTCAACTTGCACCCCATCCGGCCCGTCAATCATCAGTACCTCGCTATCGGACTTCGGCTGAGAACTCTTGTAAGAGGTTTTCGCTAATTTGTCGATATATGGCTGAAGGTCCGGAACCCGGAAACCGAGATAATCGATCACTGAGCCGACACTTGGGCCTGAAGGAGCGTTCCGGGTAATTGCGATCATGATGCCAAGCGTGCTGACACCGTTCAGAGAACCACGGCTAAAAGTCGTGGTTCCGATGATATCTTTCCAAAATGCCACGGCAACATCGGGATTCGCGGAGTTGAGCTGGATGTATGCCAGTGTAATGCTACGCGGACCCTGTGCTAACGCAACAACCGAGGCAATCAGGAAAGCAGTGAATACACGAAACATTTGCATGGCTGTAGCTATGTTACAGCGAAGAACCCCCTTGCGGATTGCTAGACCGCAAGGGGGTTCTTGTTTTTCGCTTATTTTGTTGTGGTGAATTAGTAGCGGAATCGAAGACTGAATTCGATATTCCGCGGCTGATTCGTTTGAGGATTCGTAAACTGTCCAAATGCGGCGCTGGTAACGCCATTGGTTATGCCCGCCCAGCAAGTGACGGTTGGCTATGTTGAAGGCGGAAGCCCGGAACTCGAACTTCTTGTCTTCCTTGCTGCCCACCGGAAAGTCTTTGCTGAGAGCTACGTCTTCGCTCAATTGAATCGGCTGGCGCAGATTGGGAATGTAGGCTGGAACATCGCCAAATAGTCCGTTTGCCGGTTGAACGAAAGCTTTCGGATTGATATACGGGCTAGTGGGATCTTTGGGATTCCAGTTTGGATTGAGTAATGGCTGCCCCGGCACATAGTTCGGCCGTGCGGAACCTGCCCCATATAAGTTCTGGCCCGCAGTCACTTGAATGGGATTGCCGCTTTGATAATGCTGTACGGCGGAAGCACGCCAATTCCCAAGCACAGCATTCACCACGGGATTCCAGTGATCTCCAAATGCTTTCCCTTTACCGAAGGGCAGATCGTAAATTGTTGCAGCAGAGAACACGTGCGGTCGGTCCGCGCTCGAAATCGATTTTTCCGTGTTTCTTGCATACACGTTGATCGAAGTGTTGTTGGAAATGAATTTCGAGAACGTGTAGGAAACCAGTGAGTACAATCCATGCGAGTAATTGTGCTGGAAACTGGTTTCTAAAGCATGCCACGTGCTGTGCCCACCGTTCGTAGTGCCACCAAACCCTAGGCTGTATTGCGGGAAAGGAGCCAGCGATTGAGCCAGGGTGTAGTTTGTCGGGTAGCTGGCATAAGGCAACTTGTACCCGTTGGCGGCCAGAATCGGATTCGACAAAACACTGCTTAACGGTGAATTCAGGAGATTTCCGTAGATCGCGATGTACTTGGGATCAAGCTGGTTATAGTTCTGGCTGGACTGCAGTTGGTTGCCGAGATTCGCATGGTAACTAGCGCGCGCCAAGGTGCTCGACGAGAAGCTATGTTCCAGCGTGAGATTGTAGTCGTAGAACTGGGCGACTGGACCGTCTGAGAAGTAACTAGGACTACCAAAATTCGCGGTTGAAGGATTGACGATGGGTGGCTGACCATTTGCTACCAAGTTTCCGAACGTGTTGTAACCGTTTTGGAGCAGAAATGAGACACCAGTTGAAAGATAGTTGCCAATGGCATTGAAACTCCCGCCAAATCCCTGAATTCCACTATCGGCATTTCCATCCTCACGGTTGGAATCGTAAAGTATCGCCCCACCACCCCGTATCACAGTCTTTGCAGTGAGTTGGTACGCAAATCCTAAACGCGGACCCCATGCATTCGTTCGGGCTTGCAGGAGTGACGTACGGCCAGTACGGCCAGTGCCCGAACCAGCAAAAATCAAAGCTCCTGGCAGATTTCCAGCGGCTGGGTTCAGGGCTGTGGGATCGAAGTTGCTGTTCTGGAAGTTTGCTTCCCGGCGCGGTAATGGCAGGTCGTACCGAAGTCCGATGTTTAGCGTGAACTTGCTTGTAACCTTGATATCGTCCTGAATAAATGTGGCGTAGTAAGGAAAAATATAGTTGATGTTTGCGCCGTAATTGAAGCTGCCGCCTGAAGCAACACCGAGCAAGAACGAAGCATAGTCAAAGCCAGTGGTGCCGCTTACGTTCGGATTTCCCGTTCCCGCAGCCGCGAAACTGGCGCTTCCCGCGCAGCCGTTACAATCCTGCCGCGCATAGTTGGCATGAACATATTCGAAGCCGGTCTTGATGGAATGTTTGCCCTTTAACCAGGTAAGGGTATCCGTGAAGTTGTACGTCTTTCCAGGAGAGCGCGTAGAAATGTTCGTATTTCGGTTTCCATATGTGCCCAACGAGTAAGCACTATAGTTCGGCGACTTTCCATAGCTCGTAACGCCTGGAATCTGCGTAGCTTTTCCATAGGGACCGTCGGGTGGGCCGAGGTTCGTATTGCCCTTGCTCCCCTAGATCACGCTGGTTGTATCCGAAGGCGAAATGGTTCAGCAAATTACTGGTGATGGTCTGATCTCCGTTTAGCCGAACCCATTTTGTGGTGCCGAACTCCTGAAACGCTTCACTCACCGGTCCAGGGATAGGCCCCTGCAGGGTGTAACTATTGAAATATTGGCGGCTGAACACACCACTGAAATGCATATTTTGCGTGGCGTTGTAGTCTCCCTTTACCGCGTAAACTCCCTGATTCTCTCCCGGTGTGCGGGAACCGTTGTTCACAATCGCATTGTTGTTTAAGAAAGCATTCCCATTCGTGGGAAGCGGCACGTTGCTTTCAATCAAAGCTGCCACTGGATTAATACGGCTTGGACAAATTACGTTCAGAACTCCGTTGCAGGAAAGACGCTGCCGCTGAGAGGCGTCGCTGATGAGATTGCCACTGCCATCAAACGGATCATAGAGCGGGATCACATTGCCGCTGGCATCGGTCAGGCCCCGGAAATCTCCGTTGCGGAAAGCGGCCGGCGCCAGGCTGATCAGGCCCGAATTGGAGACGTCTTTTGCGCGAGAACGCTCACCGGAAAGAAAAAAGAACGCCTTGTTGCGCAGGTCAATTACTTTCGGGATGCGAATCGGGCCGCCGAAACTGGCAGCTTCCAGATTTTGATTGTGGATCACTGGATTGTGAACCGTGGGAGCCGTGTAGAAAAATCCGGAAGCATTCAATGCTTGATTTCGGATAATGCCGAAAGCTGTCCCGTGGAACTCGTTGGTGCCCGACTTGGTGGTGTAGTTCAGAATGCCATTGGAGGCACGGCCAAACTCTGCTGAATAAGCGCTCGTCTGGACCTTAAATTCTTCAATTCCTTCAGCGCTCACCACACGCATTTGGGGATCATTCTTGCGTTCGCTCTGTGCCTCAGAACCATCGAGCAACTGGCTGGCTCCGTTGGCTAAACCACCCGCAATACGGATATTTGCGGTCGTGCTATCCGGGTCGCCAGTAAGATTCGTATTGACTCCAGGCGCAAGAGATGTAAAGGCGACGTTGCTGCGAAGACCACCGTTCGCAAACAGTGGTAAATCGTTGATTGCTCGGTTATTAATTACCTGCCCAAGGTCACTTCTGTCTGTCTGCAACAGTGACACGTTGGATTGCACCTCAACCACGTCTCTGGTTGAGCCTACTTGCAGTTGCACGTCCACGTGAGTTGTGGTGTTTACGTCCACATGAACCCGGGGCGTCTCCGCGCTGCGGAAACCGTCTTTTGTGACGGTAACCTTATAATCCCCTACTGGTAGATTGACAAGGCTGTAAGTTCCGTCGCTTCCGGACATTGCGTCCTTGGAAAAGTTGGTCGAAGGGTTCTCCACAACAACTTTTGCACTCGGAATCAGGCTGCCTGAAGGATCAGTTACTAAGCCGCTAATTGTGCCGCGATCTTGAGCAAAAGCAAAGCAGGGCAATAAAAGAAATAGACCCGAAATACGAAGCAACTTCACCTGGGGAAATATCAGGCCAAACTTGGGCATAGTGGACAGAATATCACACTAAAGCACTAATTAATATAGATTAGTGAAGCGGAAAATTGGCCCGATTAGGTGAGACTAGAGAATAGTGTCGCATTAATCGCCCTCGCGCTCAGTGATTGTTAAGCACCGATTGGCTTTTACCTTTTCCAGACGCTGCACAATGCCACTTGGCCAAGCGATTTCTAATAGTCTAATCTCTTTTTCCTGCCCTAATCCGAAATGGACGCGTGTGTCACTGGCGGAGGCATAACTGCCCGCAGCACTGACAAACCCATGTTGCTCTTCCCCCGAACCTGATACCAGCCGAATGCGGGCGCCGATTCCATCTCGATTACTCCGCGTTCCCACTGTCTTGATCAGAATCCAGTTGTTTTCGTTTCCTCCGCGATTCATCAGCACCAGAGCCGGCCCGTCATTGCAGTTGATTGCGATGTCCACAAAGCCGTCATTATTCAAATCACCAAAGGCCGCGCCTCGTGCGGCAAACGGCGCTTGAAAGATCTTGCCTCCGGAAGCGGATATATCTTCAAATTTCCCCTTCTTGTTGCCCATCAGTAACAGGGATTCTTTGTACCGTGAAGAAGGCTGAGTCAGCTCGATATTGTCCATGACGTGCCCTTGGACGACAAACAGGTCCTTCCAGCCGTCGTTGTCGTAATCCACAAACTTTGCTCCCCAGCCGGAATGGTTTGCGGTTATGCGTGAAATTCCGGTGCTCCCCGAAACGTACTCGAAGTCGCGACCTTTCTGGTTTTGAAACAAGGCATACCGCTGAGTAGCCAAGGCATTGATGAAGATGTCCGGCCAACCGTTGTTGTCGTAATCCGCAAAATCAATTCCCATTCCGGCGAAGGTCTTCCCATCCTCATCAAAGGCTAGGCCGAGTTGAGTAGCCACTTCGGTAAAGGTTCCGTCGCGATTGTTGCGAAACAGTTGTTCGGGAAAAGAATCATTCGCCACAGCAATATCGGGCCAACCATCCTGATCGAAATCGTGAACCGCGATTCCTAATCCCTTGGAAGGCACAGCTCCAATCCCACACTTTTTGGAAACATCCGAAAAAGTGCCGTCGCCATTGTTATGGAAGACCAGATGTGTAGAGGGTTCAAATTCATTGGGATGGCAGTAAGATCGGAACCCCTTTTCCAACTGGCCGCAATACTTGTTCTTGGCGAAGTCCCAGTCCAGGTAGCGGCTGACAACCAGATCAAGATGCCCGTCGCGGTCATAGTCGATAAAAGCTGCTCCCACGGACCACCCGCTCCCGCCAACTCCCGCTTCCTGAGTTACATCCGTGAAAGTGCCGTCGCGGTTGTTCCGATATAAATTGTTGCCACCCAGGCTTGTCACATAAATATCTGGAAAGCCATCATTGTTGAAGTCGCCAACGGCTACGCCCATGCCATAGCCGTCGCCTCGAAGACCTGCGGCCTCCGTTACATCCGTGAAAGTACCGTCTCCATTGTTTCGGTATAGCCGATTCCAATAGCGAGGGTCGGACTTATCCGGCTTTGCGCCTTGTGGCATGGGGTCGCGCAGTGCAGCGCCGTTTACGAAAAAGAGATCCAGCAGGCCGTCATTGTTGTAATCCAGCATGGCAACACCAGAGCCCATGGATTCGGGAAGATACTTCTGGTTCGTCTTGCTGGCGGCATGCAGGAAGTGTACGCCGGCTTGGGTAGCTATGTTTTCAAACCCATGATGGGAGGGCGGGGAAGCGGACCACAGTTTGCGATTAATTTGCGAAAGTGCCGCAAGCAGGAAGGATCTGCGCTGCAAGGATAATGATTATATCGTGAAGCCAGTGTGTTCGACTACAATCAAGCTGATGGTGTGGCGGCTAACAGCTTTGGTATGTGTTGCTTGGCTAGCACACGGCCAGACGCGAAAGCAGGCGGAACAAGCCTTTGATGCCCAAAGATTTGCGGAAGCAGCCAGGCTGTTTGAGAAGGATTACCAGGAAACTTCACGGTGTGAGTCCTTGTTCGGCCTGGGCCTTTCCCAATACCGTTTACACCAGCTTGATGCATCATTGATTGCCTTTCAATCCGCTATCCAGTGTGCCCCTAAGTTAACCATTGCCTTTGTTGCCATGGGGGAAGTGTATGGGGAGCGGCACAATAGCAAGGAAGCTCTTTCTGCATATCTTCATGCCCTGGAACTGGAGCCGAACAACAGCTCCGCACTGCGCGGGGCAGCTACTATTTACCTGCAAGAAAAGCTTCCCCAGAAAGCAGTGGAAACGCTTGAAGCGTTGGTGAAGGTTGAGCCGAAAGATCCACAGGCCCATGCAGATCTTGGCGCTGGATACTTGGCTACCGGAAACCCGGAAGGCGCTGAACAGCAATTTCAAGAAGCGCTTCATTGGAATCCGAACGATGCGGCTGCTTTGCTTGGGTTAGCGAATATCTATATCAAGAGCGGCGATGCGGAGAAAGCCATCGCGACTCTGCGCAACACATTGAAGCTGGTTCCCAACGCGTATGAGCCTCATTTCCTGCTCGGGTCGGCATATAACCGGCAAGGCCGTTATCAGGAAGCTGCCGAAGAACTTCAAACAGCCATACGCCTGGGGAGTGAAGATTCCGAAGTCTATTACCATCTGGCTCGTGCATATGGCGGTTTGGGGAAAACGGAGGAGCGTAGCCGTGCTCTCGCCAAATTTACTGAGCTCACAAAGAAGACAAAAGCAGATGCGGAAAGCTCAGCGCCAAGCTTTGAAACTCATGCAGGAGGCGCAAGCCTTTGTGGAGGGAGGGGACCTCCCTGCCGCAGCTTCCCGTCTGGAGCAGGCCCGTGAAATTCAACCCTCTAATGATGGAATTCTGTTTCGCCTCGCAAGCGTTCACTACGATATGCAGAAGTTTGGCATCGCGCGGAACTATGCGGAAGAGGCAGTCAACTTGGCCCCTTCCGTTTGGCTTTACCATTACCTGCTGGGATTGATTGAGATCCAGACCAAAAGCTGGCAACAAGCTCGTGCTAGTCTGCAGATTGCCTCAAAGCTAAACCCTTCCGCAGCGGAGGTGCAAGCCGCTCTCAAAGAACTCGGTGTTGCTGAAGGCAGTGCCAAGCGCTAGTTTGCTAGGCACGCGAAGGTTTTTCAAAACTTGTTTGTTTCACAATCCCGGAGCCTTCTTTCACGGTTACCAGTTGATCGGCTGATACGTTCATCACGGTTTCCGTCCCTCCATTTGGCCAGCGAATCACTAAGTTGGCAGTTTTGGCTGCTCCCAGGCCGAAGTGTAGACGTGAATCGTTGGAAGAGTAAAAGCTGGACTGGCTAAGTACCTCTTGCGCCTGGACTTTGTCTCCATAATGAGCGGTGACTCTGGCCCCCACTGCACCACGGTTCGATTTCACGCCAATCAGTTTTACCTTAAGCCAGTGATTCTTGCCGGTCACATCGTTGCGCAGCAGCGAGGGCGGTTCATTGAGATTGATGACCAAAACATCCAGGTCGCCATCATTATCAAAATCACCGAAAGCACACCCGCGACTGCAATGGGGGGCCGTGATTCCTGGTCCTGCCATTTCCAACAGTTCTTCGAATTTACCGTTACCCAGGTTGCGAAAAATCGTTCGCGGCGTCTTCATTGGGTATTTGGCGAGCTTTCGAGCCAGTTCCGGGTAAACGCCGCCAGTCACCATGAAGAGATCAGGGTTGCCATCATTGTCCAGATCCACAATGCCCGCTCCCCATCCGATGAAGCGCGTCTCAACTCCCAACCCGCTGGCGATCGTGACATCGTCGAAATTTTCTTTTCCGGTGTAACGGTAAAGAACGCTGGTGTCATCTGCAAAATGTGTTTTGAGGATGTCCAAATTTCCGTCGAGATTGAAGTCGCCGACTCCAACACCCATACCGGCTTGCTCTTGCCCATCCTCATTCAGCGCCACCCCCCATTCCAGTCCGGCATCGATAAACGTTCCGTTTTTCTGATTCAGTAGCAAGAAACTAGGAGTGGAATCGCAGGCGACGTAGATATCCGGCCAGCCGTCATTGTTGAAGTCAGCGGCAACAGCCGTCATCATGTAGCTGCCCTGAACCTTGTTTACACCGGATTCTGTGCTCACATCGGTAAAGGTACCGTTGCCGTTGTTCCGGTAAAGCGCTGCTACGCTGGGGGTTAGCCCGCGCGGTCCGCAGAGGACCGGCATCCCTTGCCAGTTGCAATAGGCGTTTGCTCCTGGCTTGGGAATCGAATGTAAATCGAATTCCAGGTAGTTGGCAACAAAGAGATCCAGATGGCCATTCCGGTCATAATCCAGGAAGGTGCAGCCGGAACCCCATTTGGTGCCGCTGTGCAGCAGTCCTGCGGCAGCCGTAACGTCCGTGAATGTTCCGTTTCCGTTGTTCCGGTATAGAACGTTCTGGCCCCAGTAGGTGACAAAAAGGTCATCAAACCCGTCGTTGTTGTAGTCACCGACTGCCACGGAGGAAGCCCAGCCTGTACGCTGTAGACCGGCTTTCTCCGTCACATCGGTAAATGTGCCGTCCCGATTATTTTTGTAAAGGCGATTGCCAACTCCCGCCGAGCCTTCGATCCTGCTTCCGCTCAGAAGGAAAATATCCATCCAACCGTCGTTATCGTAATCAAGGAAAGCTGCGCCGCAGCCAACGGTTTCCAGAATGTAGGATTTTTGGTCTTCAGAACCCCAGAGAGTTGGGGTGCGCAATCCAGCCGTGTCCGCGATGTCAGTAAAATGAGCTTCGAACGGCAGACCAGAAGGCTTTCCACGCGGTAAAGCTTTGATATTTCTGCTGGAAATTCCTTGTCCTTGGAGTTTCAGGGCAGATGCGGCTAAAAGTCCGGAGAAGGCTCTGCGAGTCCACATCAGGAGACGGTGGAGTGGGTCAGCACAACGGAATGATTATACCGTTAATTTTGCCGGATTATTTCTGTTAACTGGCCTAGGATGATAGAATTACATTGAGGTGTTTCACTTGGTTGTGCGCCCCGGTTTGTTGCCGTCTCTTCTTTTTCTCCCTGTTCTTTGTGTCGCTGCTCCTCCCCCCGATGTAGCGGCTCCTGCTCCCGCTCCCGTCAAGAAAGCTCCGAGTTTGTGGAGCCTGAAGCCGGTAGTTCGCCCTGATGTTCCCCCTAGCGATACGACATCTAAAAACGCAATCGACGCATTCTTGTCCGCTAAATTGAAAGAAAAGGGGCTGCGTTCCACTGGTCCGGCGGATAAGTTGACGCTTTTGCGTCGCCTTCACATGGACTTGGTGGGGCTGCCGCCCTCGCCGGAAGAGCAGGAGGCCTTCTTAAAGGACTCTTCCCCTGATGCGTACGAAAAAGTAGTGGATAAGCTGCTGGCCAGCGAACAATATGGCGTGCGGTACGGACGCCATTGGCTGGATGTTCTCCGTTACGCTGATTCGGACGAGAGAATGGCTGCCGCGCCGGGAATCCACATGTGGCGCGATTGGGTGATTTCCGCGTTAAACAAGGATCTTCCTTACGATGAGTTCGTCAATGCGCAGTTAACCGGTTACCGGAACAACGTCCGCACGCAGATGACGGCGACCGGATATCGCACCCGCGTTGAGCCGCGCCCAGAAGATTTGTTTGCCCGTGGGTTTCTGGCTCGCGGTGATGTGATTCGGGACAATCACGACGTTGGAGAGCTTCCCATTACGGCTGTGGAAACCGTGTCTACCGCTTTTATGGGAATGACGGTGGGATGCGCCAAGTGCCATAACCACATGTACGACCCCATCAAACAGCGCGATTTTTATTCCATGAAAGCGTTGTTTGATTCTTTGGCCGTAAAGAAAGTCATTCTTGCCACCACGGCAGAAATCAACGCGCACGGTAAGGCGATGGACGAGTACGAAGCGAAACGTGCCGTGCTGCAAGCGCCCATTGATGCCTTAACCGCTCCCTATCAGAAAAAACTGTATGACGAGCGCGTGGCGATGACTCCCCCGGATGTGCAAAAAGTGATCCGTAAAGCGGAGAAGGATCGTACGCCCGCCGAGCAAAAAATTGCGGATGATTACTATCCTGTGTTGCGAATCGATGCTGGCCCGCTCAAAGAATCGATGCCGCCGGATGTGGCTGCCAAATACACAGAACTGACCAAGAAACTCAACCAGGAAGCACGCAGGCCAGAAGATCTGCCGGCGTTTTGGACAGTGGAAGTCGATGGTAAACGCGAAACTGAGAAAAGCTACATCCTGACAAGCGGTGACGTGGAGCGCCCTGAGAAGAACCATGAGGTTCAGCCAGGATGGGCTTTCGCGCCTGAGCAGATTGATTTCAAAAATGGTCGAATTGATGCTTTCGCGGAATGGCTGACGGCTCCGGAAAATCCTCTGTTTGCTCGAGTTGCCGTGAATCGACTTTGGCAATGGCATTTCGGCGAAGGGCTGCAGAAGACCTCCAGTGATTTCGGAAAACTGGGCGGAACCCCTTCCAATCAAGCGCTGTTAGACTGGCTGGCCTCTGAATTTGTTGCCAAGAAGTTCAGCATGAAGGCGATGACGCGGATGATGGTAACTTCGGATGCGTATAAGCGTACTTCCGAGGCTCCGGCTGCTCTCACAACGGAAAACAACAAGATTGATCCTGGCAACGCGTATCTTTGGCACTTCAATCTTCAGCGCCTAGAAGCCGAACCGATTTGGGATGAAATTCTTTCCTCTGCTGGAACGCTTGACCTGACGGTAGGGGGTCGCTCATTCGATCCAAACCCACAGGGAGGTAGTGGCGGCGGAAGGCGTGGTGGTGCTCAGGGTGACAACCGAACCAATCGCCGTGGCATCTACATGGTAAGAGGCTACTCGCCGAATCGGGATGTGGTGCCGAATTTCCTCCAGGCCTTTGACGTAGACGATGGACGTGCCCCCTGCCCACTGAGGACTCAAACGGTTACCGCTCCACAAAGCTTGTTCATGATGAACAATCCTGTGATTGAGAATGCCTCGGTGAAATTAGCGGAACGCTTAGAGAAAGAATCCAATGGAGATCTGGGTTCGGCAATTGATTTGGCGTACAAAGTTACTTTATCCCGACCGCCGTCGCCTTCAGAGAAGGACAGTTCACTCACTTACATCAATAACGACCCGAAGCGATTAAAGAATTTTGCTTGGGTGTTATTCAACCTGGACGAATTTATTTACCTGAGGTGACTAGCATGAACGATAAACGTATCTACCCATGTGGCAGGGTTTCCCGACGTCACTTCTTGTACCAAGCTGGCGGTGGTTTTTTCGGCGTTGCCATGGGCGGCTTATTTGCCGATGAGGGAAAAATCAAAGATGCTCATTTTGCTTTGAGTTCTGCCCCCAAGGCTAAGAGCGTTATCTTCCTGTTTATGTGCGGCGGGGTTAGCCACATCGATACGTTCGACCCCAAGGACAACAAACTGGCGGGAACGCTTGTGGATGCTGTTGGTTTCGGAGACAACGTCGCCGAGATGAAGCGGCCCGTGATTCCCTGTCTTCGTACTTTCAAGAATTATGGTCAGTCCGGCACTCCGGTTTCCGATTGGTTTCCCAATGTCGGCGGTGTAGTTGATGACATTGCGATGGTACGGTCGTTCTGGTGCAACGAGGGAAATCACTTTCCAGCCGTGATTGAAACCACCACCGGCCATCGAGGACGGCAATTCGATCACCCGACTTTCGGAAGCTGGATTTCTTACGCTCTCGGATCAGCCAACAAGAACCTGCCAACGTTTGTAAACATCGGCCGCCCATCTTCGCCGGTGCAAGTAACCGGCGGCTACCTGGGCGCAACGGTAGCGGCGACTCCGTTCCAACCTGGAGATACACCAATCCCAAATTTGTATCCGCCCAAGGGCGGCACTGCGGCAGAACGCGAAAAACAGATGCAGGAACTCGAAACATTGAATCGAGAGTTCCGAGACCATTACGCTCTGAATACTGACATCCAGGCGCGGGTAAAGTCTTATGAACTTGCCGCGCAAATGCAGCTCTCCGCACCAGCGCTGGTTGATTTCGCAAAGGAGCCCAAGAGCGTTACGGATCTTTACGGAATCGGCGTGAAAGAAACAGACGATTTCGGTCGGCAGCTTCTTCTGGCGCGTCGCTTAGCAGAAAAGAATGTACGTTTCATTCAAATCTGCCATGCTGGCGGCGGTAATGGCGCATGGGATGCGCATGGCGATATGAAGAGCCATGAACCTTTGTGCCGTGCGGTAGATAAACCAATTTCTGGTTTAATCCGCGACCTAAAACAACGCGGTATGCTGGATTCCACCTTGGTGGTTTGGGCCAGCGAGTTTGGCAGAAGCCCATGGTCACAAAATCTTACCGGGCGTGATCACAACCCGAAAGGCTTTACCATGTGGATGGCTGGCGGGGGAATCAAAGGCGGAGTGGTACACGGCGCAACAGACCAATACGGTTACCGTGCGGTGGAGAATCGCCATTATTACAGCGATCTTCATGCCACTATCCTGCAACAGATGGGCCTGGATTATAAGAAACTTACGCTACCGGTTTTCGGCCGCACCATGCGATTGGTGGAAGAAGGCGAAGGACCGATCAAAGAAATTATTGCCTGAGCGTGACATGACGCTTGCGGTATAAAATGACCGCTATCATGTTCTCTGACTATTTCTCACGAATCTGTCTGGCTGCCATTGTGGTTTTGCTTGCGGTAGTTGCTTTTCGAACTAACCCAGTAATTGTCCAAGCGGCTGCTCCAAACACTACTAGCTACGTGTGCGAAACAACGGCGGATAGCCGTGTGAGTGTTGACCACAAGTGTACGGATCATGCGAACGAAATGGCTAGGCAAGGCTGGCGGATCACTGCAGCCGTATCAAGTGGATTGATCTGGGAAAAGCAAGCTTCCTCACAACGTTAAGCTAAGTCGCTTGCTTCCGCACGAACTGTGTTGGTGCGTATAAATCAGGGACTTTCCGTTCTCATACGAGGAATTGGAGGTAGAAATGCAAACACAATGCGTCTCTCACAATTCAGATAACTACTCGCAGAAATGGAATCTTCTGATCATATGCGTACTTCAACAAAGTTGCCATTGGCAACACTTGTTTTCAGCTTAGGATGCTTTGCTCATCCGACTTTGCCGGCATTGCAAGAAGCCGGTATTTCCTTTGAACCTAATGTTGGGCAAGGTGACCCGAAAGCCGAATACATCACTCGTGGCACTGGCTATCAACTCGGTATACGTAAGAACGGCACACATTTAAACCTCCGTACAAAACACGGTGTTGTGCAGGTGGAAACAACGTTTCCAGGAGCCAATACACAAAACCCCTGGCAAGCGCTTGAACCTACGACTGCGAAAGCAAACTACTTTCACGGAACAGCTAGACAGTGGAAGACAAACATTCCTCTCTATGCACGGCTCCGTCAGGCGAACATCTTTCCTGGCGTAGATCTTGTGTACTACGGTAATCAGAATCGCCTGGAATACGATTGGCTGGTTCAACCAGGCTCCGATCCAAAATCCATCCGTATGCATTTTCAGGGAATAAAGGGCCTGAGTGTGGATGGGGAAGGGAACCTGATTCTGGAAACCGCGGCGGGAAAGCTATTTCACCACAAGCCTTTGGCTTACCAGTTACATGGGCAAACCCAAACAACAGTGCCAGTGCGTTTTGAGCTAACGGACCGGGGAGATGTTCGGTTCCAAGTGGGTGCATATGATTCTGCGGCCGTTCTCCGCATTGACCCTACCGTGGCGTTTGCCAGCTATGTAGGCGGTTCTGGAAATGAACAAGGCAATGCTATTGCAACGGATAGTGCAGGCAACATCTACATTACAGGCTCGACCACTTCCACCAAGAACGGTGATTCTGATGTACTGATTCGAAAATACGGCCCAAGTGGATCTTTGTTGTTCACCGCGGATTTGGGCGGCACTGGCGACGATTCAGGAACAGGCATCCAAGTGGATGCAGCTGGCACCATCTATGTAACAGGCACCACCGCGTCTTCAGATTTTCCTTTAGCGAGTGCTTCCCAATCCACCAAAGCCGGTACCTCGGATGCGTTTTTGTTGAGAATGAATGCGAATGGAAATGGGTTCATGTTTTCTACGCTGTTGGGAGGCAGCGGTGCTGATCTTGGTAAAGGCTTGGCAATTGACTCCCAAGGTGCGGCTTACATCACGGGAACAGCGGGAAGTGATTTTCCTACTACACAAGGTTCTTACCAACCTTCCAATCGCGGCGGTAAGGATGCATTCGTTGCTAAGTTTACTGCACAAGGCGTGAAATCCTACGTTACCTTGCTCGGTGGCGGCTCTGATGATGAAGGGAATGCGATTGCGGTAGATACACAGGGAAATGCTTATATTACAGGTTCCTCCGAGTCAGACGATTTCCCTCAAGTGAACAATACCTTTCAGCACTCCCGGCATGGACAAACCGATATTGTTGTGGCTGAGTTGAACCCATCCGGAGGCGGAGTAATTTACTCCACGCTTTATGGGGGATTGTTTAGCGATGTCGGATATGGCATCGCCGTGGGCCGCGATGGCAGTGCGTATATCACCGGGAAGACCGCTTCGCTCGACTTCGTAACAACTAACAATGGTTACCAAAGGAGTTATCAGGGAGGAGACAATGACATGTTTATTCTCCAGATGAACCCTGGCCAAGGAAATCCCGCATATTCCACTTACCTGGGAAGCGGTGGAACGGATGAGGCATTTGCGATTGCCATTGATAGTGACGGCACTATTTATGTAGCGGGTAATTCGGATTCGAGCGGATTTCCCATCCAAGATCCGACACAAGCGACGCGCAAAGGAAATCGAGATGCGATTGTTGTAAAACTGAACCCCTCCAGCACTGGGCTGCAATTTTCAACCTACATGGGTGGCTCTTTGAATGATGTGGGGTATGGCATTGCCGTGGATTCTTCTAAGAACGCCTATGTAACCGGCATTACCTCTTCTACGGACTTCCCGGCGAACAGTGGTTCTGCGCAGTCAAGCAATGGCGGGGGCAGCGATGCGTATTTCGCGAAAATCCTATTCTCTAGTTCGACAGGGGCGCCGACTATTTCGAGTGGCGGTATTGTGAACGGAGCAACCTTTGCTTCTGGCGCTGTTGCTCCTGGCTCCGTAATTTCGATTTTTGGTACAAATTTCATCGCGTCGGCAGTTTCCGCGCAAAGCTTGCCCCTACCAACCAATCTAAATGGAACTGCAGTGCTGATCAATGGAAGCCCTGCTCCGCTCTACTACGTAGGACCTACCCAGATTAATGCGCAGGTGCCAAATGGGCTTTCCGCTGGCAATATCACTCTTCAAATCACAACTCCGGCAGGCACCACGGCAACCACAACCTTCCAGGTGATTCAGGCTGCGCCGTATCTGACGCTGGCTAACAACAGAGCTGTGGCAGTGAATGGAGACGGAACTCTGAATACGACTGCAAATCCGGCAAAGGTGGGCAGCACCATTGTGGTGTATTTTACCGGCATTGGGCCAGTCAATGCGACCTTGGTAGACGGAGCCGCTTCGCCGAACGCCATATCTACTTTGCCCACCAGTGCGACCTTCGGCACAACCTCCGCCACTTTAACGTATGTTGGCCTATCGCCCGGATCCGTTGGCTTGGCGCAGGCAAATGTTCAAGTGCCGGCTATCGCCTCAGGTGACGCACAGTTTACGTTACGAGTAGGCGGCAAGGACAGTAACGCGGCAACGATTGCGGTTACCCAATAAAATCGTGCTTGTTTCTGTTAGTGTGAAGCAATGACTTGCTCGAAATTGTTGCTCACCTATACAAGAAGCATCATGATGTTCGGATTGCTCTTGGGGGCTCCAACTCTGTTTGGAGCCTCTCGCAATTTAGAGATCTATTGGATTGATGCAGAAGGAGGTGCAGCGACGCTGATTGTGTCTCCCAGTGGCGAGTCCATGTTGGTGGATACGGCCAATCGCGCCGCAGATGATCGTGATGCAAAACGGATTTTTGCGGCTGCCCAGCAAGCAGGATTGAAAAAGATTGATATCCTGCTTACCACGCACTTTCATTCCGATCATATCGGTGCCATGCCTGCTTTGGCGAAGATGATCCCCATTGAGATGTATATGGATCATGGCGATTCAGTCGAGCTTTCCAGGCCGCAAGTAGCAGCAGCATATAAGGCCTACCAGGAGCAAAGCGCGGGCAAGCGCAAAATTCTGAAACCAGGAGATCGTATTCCCTTGAAAGGCGTCGATGTGGAAGTGATCATGTCGGCTGGGGAGCCCATTCAGAAACCATTAAAGGGTGCAGGAGCAGCCAATGCCGCATGTGCCGATTTTCATGAGCATGCAGCAGAAGCCGATCCGGATAACGATCAAAGTGTTGGTTTTTTGCTGAAATTCAACAAGTTCAAGTTCGTAGATATGGGAGACCTAACCTGGAACTACGAGCAAAAGCTTGTGTGTCCAGTAAATCGGATCGGAACTGTGGATTTATACCAGACCACGCATCATGGCCTGGATCGTTCCAACTCCCCGCAGTTTGTGTGGGCAATTCGTCCCACTGTGGCGGTGATGAACAATGGTCCCCGGAAAGGCGGACAAGCGAGCGTGTTTGAGACTCTGCGAAAGTCTCCCGGCCTCCAAGATATCTGGCAAGGGCACCTAGCACTTGCTACGGCTAAGGAGATCAATGCGGATGAAAAGCAGATTGCGAACCTGGGACCCAGCGCGGAGTGCCAGGGCAATCTGATCAAAGCCTCTGTTACTTCCACAGGGGATTACACCATTACGAACCTGCGAAACGGTTTCAGCAAAACTTACCACTCGAAGTAGTTTTGTTGATTTTCTGTGGGGTCACTGAGACTTGGTGTATTGCGATTCAGGGTTTGATATCGTTCAATGAAATGGCAATGAGGCGTTTTTCTCGGGCAGCGGTGCTGCTCCTCTCCTTTTTCTGCTTCGGAGTGATTTTTGCGCAGGACAGCCCGGACTCTGTTTTGCCGGAAACAAAGCAGTTTCGAAAAAGTGTGCTGATCTCAGGACTTGGAGATCCTTGGGAGATAACATGGGGACCGGACAACATGCTCTGGGTCACGGAGCGTTCGGGCAAGCGCATTTCACGCGTCGACCCAGCTAGTGGTCAAAAAAACGTAGCCATCACCATTGATGAAGTATCAGTTCCTAGCGGTCAGGATGGCTTACTGGGCATGGCGCTGCATCCGGAATTGTTGAAGGGGACAGGCAACGACTACGTATATGCAGCCTATACTTACGTGGATCGAAGCAAAGGTCCACACCCGGAAATTGCTGATCCCCAAAACCCTTTCCGATACCTTTATGGAAAAATCGTTCGCCTTACTTACCACAAATCAACTGGAACGCTTTCCGATCCCGTTAACATCCTGACCGGCTTGCCCGCTGGTAATGATCATGTGTCTGGACGCCTTAAGTTCGGACCAGACCGGAAGCTGTACTTCACGATTGGGGATCAGGGGCATGACCAGCTCGGTAACTTTTGTCTTCCGATTGAGGCACAGCGCTTGCCTACCCTAGAAGAAGTCACTCGCCACTCCTATCAGGCATATGTCGGCAAGTCGCTCCGGATCAATCTCGATGGTTCTATCCCAACCGACAACCCGAAGCTCGCTGGGGTGGTCAGCCATGTGTACACTTACGGTCACCGCAACATGCAAGGCATCGACTTCAGCCCGGATGGCACACTGTATGCATCCGAGCAAGGGCCGAAAACGGATGACGAAGTCAATATTCTGAAAGCAGGTTCCAATTACGGTTGGCCGCATGTCGCCGGTTTGCGTGATAACAAAGCCTATGAGTATGCGCGCTGGGCAGATGCCAGCACGGCATGCTCACAGCTAACCTTTAGTGATCTCGCCATTGACCCTTCCGTGCCGCGAGAGCCAGAGTCGGCCTTTCAAAAGCCCTTTATGGAGCCGATCGCCACGTTATTTACAGTGCCGAGCAATTACAACTTTCACAACCCGGTTTGCAAAGGCATTGATTTTATCTGCTGGCCTACTGTTGCCGTTTCCAGCGTTGAATATTATGGGGTAAAGAAAAAACAGGGTATACCCGGCTGGGATAATGTCTTGCTTGTGACTGCACTGAAGCGCGGTTCCCTTTACGTTGTCCCTCTTCGGGCGGACGGACAGGCGGCCAATGGCAAAATCTCTCGCTATTTCCATTCCGAGAACCGCTATCGTGACACGGCTGTCAGCCCGGATGGTAAGACAATTTACGTCGCCACTGATCTGAGCGGATTAGCGGAATCGCTTAGCGGAGGCGCAACTCAAAAAATGAATGATCCAGGAGCAATCCTTTCATTTACGTATGCAGGCGAGGGTACCGCAGCACCTGTTACCGAGCCGCAACAAATCAGCAGCGTCACTCCAGCAAACAACGGAGCGCAGTCAAACACAGTCGCAACAAGGGCAACTGCGGGCAACCCACCACAATTTACTGCGGAACAAGTTGCAGCAGGTAAAAGCTCCTACAATGACAACTGTGCGTTATGTCATGGCAACACCATGACGAATGGCACGTTCGGTCCACCACTGGGAGGCGAGTATTTCCAACGTACATGGCAAGGGCAAACGGTAGGAGCTTTTTACAATCGTGCTCTTACTATGCCGCCGTCATCGCCGAACTCTTTGCCGAAGGAAACATATGCCAATATTGTGGCGTATATCCTGGAACATAACGGTGCCAAATCTAGCAGTGCGAAACTCCCTGCCAGCAAAGACGCGCTAGATCAGATGACCATCAAGTAAGAATGCTGTTTCTAGCGACACCGGCTTTGTTTGTTGGTGGAGGCTCAACCATGCGGCACAACGAATTTGCCGAATAAGAGAAAATGAACAGATCAAAGCTGAAGATTCAGATTTTCGATGGTTCTCGCCAGGAAATGACTTCGGATTTTAAAGCATTGATCACGATCAAGGATGGAGATGAAAAAATCCTTGTAAGAGACGAGTATTCTTCCGGAACCATTTGTGATCTCCCGTTCTACGATAATCTCGGTGACAACTATACGGTGATCGCATACCGGAAAGGGTATGAGCAGTGCGGCTTTCAACCAATTCATTGTTCACCCCATATTCAGCAGCATGCAGATCTGATGCTTCTCAGCAAAGAAAGCACGTTCAACTTTGCCGATGCAAA
Source organism: Bryobacterales bacterium (assembly GCA_963791675.1). Lineage (GTDB taxonomy): Bacteria > Acidobacteriota > Terriglobia > Bryobacterales > Bryobacteraceae > JALYXI01. The sequence goes on along the minus strand of CAWBTD010000015.1, from coordinate 90,728 downwards.
GTGGGAAAGTTTGCGAAACTCACATCCGACGATATCCTCGCTGCTCGGAAGCGGTGTTGATGACACCATCGCGCAAACCCGTTATTCTAATTTGCTGGAAAACCGTTCGGATGTTCTGGCCTGCTTGCTTAACATCATGACAGCAATGGCAGCCATACAGTTACCGCAAAAGACCCCGCTCGATTATTTCCAGGAATTGATTTGGGATCAGACCATGGCTCGTGATCGTTTTTTTGCTTATGCAGACCCAACGCTGTATGAACAGGTGAAACTCGCGGCATCTCACGGTGAATTTGTGCGCGAGCCTGGTTTCGCCACGCTTCATAAAGGAGCTACCGACAGCTACAAGCAAATACAATTTGGGGAAGCGAACCTCCAACTCACTTTTCATGCTAATAACACGAAACTGATTGATGGCACCACTTGCATCATGATGGAGCCTGACATTGATTACTATAAAGATCCGTTAGCACACGGCCTTCTGGAAGTTATCCCGAACGAAACCAGTGGCAGCTTGACCGATCCTCGACAGGTCTATGTGCTTCGCTGGATTGCTGGACGGCACGCCGGAATTCCCGAGTTCAATCCACCTTACACGATTATTTAATTGCCTCTTTGTGGTTCCTAGGAAAGTCGGCATGTGCTATCACAAACTAGGCAATGCACCTCCAAAGGATCACATATGAATTTGAGCGGGATGGTCTTGCAGAGCAGCGTGAACTGCCTTTTGTGGTGGGCATTATTGGAGACCTTGCAGGCCAACCGGAGATGTCGCTGCCGATCTTTGCCGAACGGCGTTTTGTACGAATCGATAGCGCCACGTTCGATCAAGTAATGGCTGATGTAAGCCCACGATTGATATGTGAGGTGGAAGATGGTGCTGGCTGCTTGATCACCATTGGGCTTACTTTCCGCACTCTGCTGGATTTCGAGCCTGAGCAGATCCTGAAGCAATTAAAAGGATTGTTGAAGCTCCCACCAGACCTTCTTTTCCTTCAGATGGAACGTATTCTGGATGCGCCAGAATGGAGAAAGATGAAAGACCGATGGCATGGTCTCCGATTCTTGATCAGCAGCGCGGATTCAGACGCACCAGTCAGATTCCAAATACTGAGTGCCACCAAGAAGGAATTGAGGCGTGACTTACTACGCGCACCAGAGGTGAGTCAGAGCGCTCTGTTTAAGAAAATCCACGATGATGTTTTCGGCAAAGTGGGACATGCTCCGTTCAGTGTTCTTATCAGTGATTTAGAATTTGGGCCTGCTCCAGCCGATGTTGAATTGCTGGCTAGAATTTCCGGCGTGGCGGCCGCCGTACACGCCCCTTTTTTGGCCATCGCCAGCCCGGAAGGGTTCGACATGGAAACAGTGGAGCGAATTGCGGAATTGCGATACCCCGAAAAGGTTCACAAGGGTGCTGAATACGCTCGGTGGAACGCCTTTCGAAGGAGTGAGAACTCGAACTATGTGGGTTTGGTGCTGCCCCGAAACTCGTCTCGATTTCTCTCGCTAACAGATGCCATATGGCGATTTTCGCGTCGTGTGATTCGCTCTTTCGAGCACAACCTTTGGTTTGCCGGAATACAAGAAGGGGCAGAAGAATCGCTCGCACACCATCGTCGAAATGCCGATACGGGAGAGTTAGGTTTCATATTCTGCGATCCTCCCTTTCCTTTGCCCAGTACAACACACAAGCCGGAAGCGCTTTCCCTTGACGATGGACTGACGTCCCGGCGATCCACTCAACTTGCTTACCTTTTCGCCCTGTTGCGTTTCGCTCAGTACTTGAAGGTGATGGTGCGGGATCACCTTTTACGATTTGAATCTCCATTGGCCTGCGAGCGCTTTTTACAAGAATGGCTAGAGCCGTATACGGAGGGCGCTAACCGTCCGCTTCAGTCCGCGCACGTACACCTGCTTCCCGGGCAAGAAGCGACGGTGTATCATGCTGTTTTGCGTGCCGCGCCCTGTTATCAGCTTCAGGAACTGATCTGGGGTCTTCGCGTGGTCATTACCTTAGAGCCTGGCAAGATCCTGTCCTGAATGCCGGGCTTGCTCCTGACGATTTTGACTATGTGATCGAGATCGCGTATAGTCGCCTCGATGCATGTTCGTCTCGTGATTCCCTTTTTTGCCTCCGTCGTGGGGTTGCTTGCTCAAACGCCCAACACCCCTAATATCCCGGATACCCTTGTTGCAGAACGGGATGTTACATATTCGGCAGTGGGCGGCGCGCAGAAGATGGATATCATACGGCCCCGCGCCGCTCAGACTTCTCTTCCCGCAGTTCTGCTTATTCACGGTGGTGGATTTCGTGCTGGTACGAAAGAAGGCTATCTCTCGCTTGCCGTTAAGCTTGCCGAGCATGGGTATGTGGCCGCAACAGCTAATTACAGGCTTGCTCCGCGCAATCAGTTTCCGGCTGCGGTGGAGGATTCCAAAGCTGCTGTTCGCTTTCTTCGCGCTAACGCAAGTAAATACCAGATTGATGCAAATCACATTGGTGCACTGGGCGGCAGCGCCGGTGGTCATCTGGTGCTGATGCTTGGGCTTACTGCTGGAGTCAGTGAATTTGAGGGTTCAGGACCTAACCGCGATCAATCGAGTGCCGTGCAATGTGTGGTGGATGAGTATGGCCCGACTGATTTTACGCAATCCTACTCCAAATCTGTGGATGCCGCTGAAGTGCTTCCGCAGTTTCTCGGGGGTGATCTGGACCACGAGCGGCTAGCTCATATCCGGGCCAGTCCGCTGAATTGGGTTACCCCTCATGCTGCGCCCATTTTAGCGATCCATGGCACGTTGGATCCGTACGTCGCTTATGAGCAATCGCTTTGGATGATTGAAAGGCTGATCGCTGCGGGTGTTCCGGCCGAAATCGAAACCATCACAGGCGCAGGGCACGGATTCAAGGGTGCGGATGCCCAACGCGCGGATGAGCGTGCACTTGCCTGGTTTGACAAGTACTTAAAACCGCAGCCAGTCTTGCACACTTTGCTGATCGCCGATCATGGTCCAAATGGAGAGATCGCTGAGATTGAATGGCCATCAGGACGGCTACTTTGGAAAGCTCCGAATGACCATGGCCATGACGTGCAGGCGCTTCCAAACGGGCACGTGCTTTTTACGATCAATCCACAGAAGAAGGTAGTGGAACTGGATGGAGAGCACAAGGAAGTCTGGAGCTATTCGGAGGGTTTGGAGCATCCCATTGCAGCGCAACGTCTCCCAAACGGAAATACGCTGATTAGTGATGCCAAGTTAGGGAAAGTGATTGAGGTAACGCCACAGAAACAGGTTGTGTGGAAATACGAGAGCGCGGATCTGGCCAACATGCGTTCTCGTAATGCTCACCGAACAGAGGAAGGCACCACTTTGATTGCTGTAGAAGCCGAGGCAAAGATCATTGAAGTGGACCGTTCTGGAAAAATTATTTGGCAATGGCAGGCACCTAATGGAAAAAACCGGAAGCTCTACATGGGTCGTCGAAAGGCCAATGGAAACACGATCATCAGCCTTTCCGATCCCGGTGAGTTGGTAGAGGTGGATCGGTCTGGAAAGATCATTCGCTCCATTGGCGGTGCAAGCCCAGCGATTCAAATGGCATGGGTTTCTGGATTTGCTTTCCTGCCAGATGGCGGTATGTTACTCAATGACTATACAGGTCGACGGATCATTGAGGTCAACGAAAAGGGAAAAATCACGAACCAATGGCGCACTGGATCGAGAACAATCGCGAGTATTGATCTGGTACGTTAACTGAAACGGGGATCATGCGAGCCGTGGTTGGCTGGAATCTCTTTTGGGCCATTTGTAAGCAGAAATAGAGTTTTTCCAGAAGTATTTCTCTGCAACAGCATGGCCCTTTGTTCCAAAATAATCCTGGACAATCTTGACGATAGCAGGCAGATTATCCACGGCTGCCGCATTCGGCCAATCGCTGCCGAAGATCAGGCGATCTTCCCCGAAAGTGTCAAACATATAGTCGAGTGTTGGCTTGTATAGAGTCGGATCAGTGGAGGCTTTTCCTTCCACGACCCGCATCACTTCAGAGACTTTGATATAAACTTGCGGGCGCTTTGCCAGTTCCCGCAGATTTCCGTCTAGCGCCGCTCTTGCTTGAGCGTCAATCCTTCCAAACAAGCCGGGGAGATGATCAAGAATGATCCGCAGGCCAGGAACCTTGTCAGTTACCTTGAGAACTGCCGCAATTAAATCTGCGTTGGGGTTCGCGGAATCCAGCGCGAGATCCGCTTGTTGCATCAGTTTCAAGCCTTCGATAAATACGGGATTTTCCACCTGTTTTACTAAGCTGTATCCCCAAAGATTGCCGTAACGGATTCCCAGAAACAATTTGTTCTTGTGATAGCGGTCCAGGTACTCTTTGAATTCGGGTTTATCGGGCTGCAAATCGCCGATTGTTCCGACCATTATCGGGTCTTTCTCTTCCACCTCAAGTACCCAGAGATTATCTTCTATCCATGGGCTTGCCTCGACTTCAATGGCACCTACAACCCCGAGAGGCTTTGCAAGTTTCCGATATCTCCCAGGGAGCGACGGTTCTTTGTTGCTATTCCCACCGGAATAAGGCGCGCCTTGCGGCCGCGTTTGATCGAACAAGTGAATATGGCAATCGATAATGGGAATCGTTTTCCCCTGCGTTTGGCTCAGCGCAGTCACACTTGCGGCTGCTCCCACAAGAAAGCTGCGACGGTTCAGAGTACTCATACAGTTTCTCCAGTGGGAGGCGCGGTAATCTGGCGAATGCTTTCCATCCATTCGTCGCGCTCGAAAACTCTCTTCCAATCTTGCTGAAACAACACTTTCTTAGCTTCGGCAATCGCTTTCAATGCGCCATCAGAAAAGGTAGCCCCTGGAAAAAGCCGAAACACAATTCCAAGCTCCACCTTGAGATGGCCTAACAAAAAATCACGTGCTGCTGCTTCGGGCACGCCTCTCCTGATGGCTTCTTCCATGGCTTCCCCCACAATAGTGAGGCAGGTTCCGAGCACCGTTTCCGAAAGCACTGGCTCCAGAATGGCCATCTGTTCCGGCGTGCAACGATGCGTCTCTCCCACAGGTGCGTAGATCACACGCGCAATTTCTTCGCCCACTGCATATTCCTCTTCCGGTCCTTGCACCAGCGAACAGACAACGTTCTGTTTTGCGGCAGTGCCACCAAAGAAATCCTGCTGCGCGATGGGATCGGTCTCACCTCCAAACACTGACGGATGGCACGGATGTGCAACGAAATAGGTGAGATCAGCGCGCTCCGGTAGATCGCCTGCGAGTGGGGCTGCGATATCGAGAGCAATCAGCATGGTTTGTGGACGAAAAGCAGCCGCAAGAGAAGCTGTGATCTGCTGAATGCGATTGTCCGGCAAGGCAAGAATTACCGCTTCACTGTTGCTCAGTGCCTTTTCGGCAGGTATTGCTTCTAAGCCACGGCTGGCCAGCGCTGCTCGCCCGCGCTCACTTACTTCTACATAACGCACATCCCAGTCCGTTTTGCGAAGATTGTCGGCAATTCGGCAACCCATCTTCCCACCTGCTCCAAGCAAAGCGATCTTCTTCATATTTTTCCTTTCCGTACCACTTCGAAAAAGTTAACTCCCCCCACTTGTCCTCCTTTGAGCACTAATTCGAGCCCATCCATGGCAGTGTCATCCGAGTGAGCGCGACAAAGAGGCGAACCGGGTGCCATGGGAGCCGCGAAAGTAAGGGCATGAATGCCGAGTTGTGTTGCGGCATGGCTGGATGTATCTCCGCCCGCGATCAAGATGCGGCGCACCCCGGATCGGCGCACCAAGTCATGTAACACTTTGCCAAGATGACGTCCAAGCGCATCACCGCTTAGCGATCCACGAAGATCATGGGAGCCAAGCGCTGAGTAAATCACCAGACTGTGCCCTCGTGCAAGAATTTCTAAGCCACTCCTCAGCAGACCCTCGCCATCCAGCGCCGATGTGCAAAGCCCTTCAAAGCCATTGCTTAATGCATATTGGATCTGCGCTGCTGTAACAGGCGAGCAACTCCCGCTGACAGCGATCATTCGGTCCACGGGTGCTGGCTGTGCAGGCGAGAAATGGTCCGGAATTAAGCCCCCTTCGCGCCAGTGGCGCATCAGCGCATGAGTGAAACCCGAACTGCCAACCACAAAGGGCTGCTCAGTGCGATTTGCCCATAACAATCGCCCAGTTGCCAGTTCAGATCTCTCGTCCAGACCATCGAATAGAATTCCTTGTGGGTTCCTCCCGAGCACATCTTTATATGCTTGTGGTGAATCTTCCCTTGCCAGAGTAAGAATGTCCAACAGTTCCACGCAATCGGGCGATTGTTGCTTTAAATGAAGGCGAAGATCGCTTTCGCGCATGGGAGTGATGGGGTGCTGCCGCATAGTGGGGTGCCGATCAATGCGGCAAATACCGTCCGTTCCAGCAGCAAAAAGATTCCCGAAAACTACGTAACGGCCAAGGTGCGGAGCGGCCACCACAATAGGCACGCATGAACTACGGAAGACCTCACGCCCAATCTTCATCGCGACACCGATGTTCCCGATCTCCGGAGCGCTATCGAACGTGGAACAGACTTTGTACTGCACGATTGGTGCACCAAGGGAATGAATCCAACGGAAAATATCAGGCAGAAACTGATCCATCCACTCCGGGCTGCGGCTACGGCTTTCCCCTGCAACTCCCATTGCTTCAAAGCCGGTAAACTGCTTTTGATGTACTTCCGTGGGAATGCCGAGAAAAAGAACGGCACGCATACCGCCGGTAGCTAATGCCTCCAGCGCGTCGGTGGAACCCGTGAAATCGTCTCCGTAATATGCAAACAGCAGGCTCATGCGGAAAAAGTGCGGAGAGCCGCTTTGAGTTCCGGATGATGCCGGGCGTGTTCAGCCAAGGGAATACCGGCGACTGTCGCTAACCAAGCTTGGCGCAAGCTTTGCACTCCCGCCGCAATCCCATCAGGATGCCCCATAATGCCACCACCGCACGCAAAAATCAGATCCGTACTCCCCAGTGCCGCAAAAGTTGCTGGAACCTGCTTCACAGTCTGACCCGAAGAAAATACAGGCATAATTTCGCACCCTGGAAGCGGCGCCGGAAACATGGGAGATGCGCATTCCTTGGCCGATGCAATCACGCTTGCATTGTCTTCAGAGAACTTGTTATCCAGTCCGTTCACATGCATATGATCTACGCCTGCCAAACGCCAGAACTTTTGATACGCAATGTAACTCATCCCGATAGCCGGAGAGCGGCTGTAAATGCCCCACCCGTTGCGATGTCCATGAAGGGGAAGGGAAGCATGGCGTCGCAATGCTACCAGAGCAGGAAGACCAATGCTATTTACACTCACCATGACACAAGTACCTCCCGCAGCGGCAACTTCGTCGTGCCGTCGCAGCATGTCATCGATTTCACCCGTGATGTTGAATGCGTACATCACTTTGTGGCCTGCTTTGTCGGTGTGCCGGTGAATCACTTGCATTACTTCGCGGACGCGTTCGGTGAATGGGCAATGTGGACCATCTGCCTGTAATTCGTCGTCCTTGATGAAATCAATGCCGCCCTGAGCCAATGATTCCACTGTGGCGGCGGTGGCAGGGGGAGATAAGCCAACACTTGGTTTGATAATTGTTCCGATTAGTGGCCGATCAAAAACACCACAAAGGCGCCGGGTTCCCGCAACCCCAAACTGCGGACCCTGATAGCGATCCAAAAACGTGGGTGACAAGGTAATATCTAAAGTTTCAGCCCTGAGAAGGGCTTCAATTCGAACAGGTTCCCCGCCACCGTCGCGAGCAGATTCGGCAACGAGGGACCCATGTTGGAAAGTGGCCATGAAAGTGTCACTTCGGCACGCCGGTAAACCGCCGGAGAAGATTCCGATTTCACCGCGCCAGGAAGGGACGGCGTCGAAACGCTCTCTCCAGGAATGATCTGTTCTACCCGAGCGGCATGTCTGTCGCGAAGTTCATCCGTTTCGCCAGGAACTTTGATAAACGTACCAGTGGATTGCTCTCCGGCCATAATCTCAGCGGCTTGTTCCAACGCTAAGGCTGTTTCAATCCAATAACGGGCGAAGACTCTCTCTTGGTTCACTGTGAGGATGATATCAAGCGTCCTTGAATGTCACCAGATGGGCGTTACGGTCGCCTCACTGTTGTTCAACACAGCATGGTTTAGTTCATACCCAAAGCCCGGCGCACCTCCTAGAATGATCTGCCCATTTTGCGGACGCGGATCATCGGACAACATCCATTGCTGCGTTGCGTCTTTGTAGATATCGACATACTCTGCAAACGGGCATAAGTCCGACCCAAGCGTGGACAGGAAATGATAGGTAGGACTGCCTATGCCATGGCAAACCAGTTTCACATGGTGGGCTTTGGCAAGGGCAGCAATTTTCTTCAGCGCAGTTGGTCCGCCAGCACGGTAGATATCAGGCTGCACAATATCCACGCAGCCGTTTTCTATTAACCGCCGGAAGCCTGCAAGCGTGTATTCATGTTCTCCCCCGGTGACCATTGTGTCCACGCGGCTTCGGATGGCGCGGTAGCCATCGTAATCATCCGGCATGACTGGCTCTTCCAGCCACTCAATGCGATACTGACGCAGCCGTTCATACATACGCAAGGTGTAGGGAACATCCCACGACATGTAAATATCAAGAGCAATCAATGCTTCTTTTCCTAAAACCTCACGCGCCCTGGCCACTACCGCTTCATTTTGGACCATCCCTTTTTCCCCATGTGCCGGTCCATAAGGAATAGCAATTTTCATGTTGCGTATGCCATAGCGGCCAAGAGCATCCGGATCATACCCGGTGTAGTACACGGGAAGCGCTGTGCGGGTGCGACCGCCGAGCAGGTTATACACGGGTTGCGCAGCAAGCTTACCCTTTGCATCCCACAATGCGATGTCGATTGCGGAAATGATGCTCTGCGTGAATCCACCACGTCCATAAAAAATCGAGGCACGATATAGCTGTTCCTGAATCAGCTCCGTGTCATATACAGATTTGCCGATCACCAGTGCGCGAAATTGTTCCTCGATGGCAGCTACTGCGGCGCTCGCCTTGCCGCCTCCCATGAAACCGAGCCCAGTAATACCATTCTCCAGAACAATCTCCACCACGCCGGCGGACATCGTGCCAAACCATGAGGAACGTCGATCCACATACTCCGGATAGATGGACATTGGATTGGCAACCACCGATTCGGTCAGCCATGAGCCAGCCATTCTGCGAACATGGCATCTGATATCGCGGACTTGCATGCCAGTCTATTTCTTCGGCGAATCAGGCAGAGCGAAGGACAATATAGTGTTTCCGGCAGCAATTGCTACATACTGGCGGTTATTCACCGTGTAAGTCATAGGGGAAGCTTTCCAACCCTGACCGGTTTCGAAATGCCAGAGTGTTTTCCCGGTCATCGCATCAACAGCCGCGAACCCTCCGCCTGTTTCCCCATAGAACAGAAGACCGCCTGACGTAGCGAGCACGCCGGCATAGTTGGTTTCCGGTGCTCCCACCTGTTTCACTTCCCAGGCCACTTTGCCTGTCTCAGGATCAATGGCGCGCAAATACTTCTCGGCCAGATTTGCGGGATCGCTAAGAGCTTGGAACCCCATTCCAGTTGGCTTATAAACATTGCAATCTTCCGTTGCCATCACATAAAACAATCGGGTGGAAGGGTGGAATGCCGTCGCGTACCAGTTTGTTGCGCCTCGAACCGCCGGGCAGGTTTTGGTTCCGTTTGGCCGGGGTTCATTGCTTTCGGTCAGAATGGGACGTCCATCACGACCGATACCGCTGGCCCAATTCAGCCGTTTCACAAAAGGCGTGCCCAGGAGAAACTCGCCGGTGATGCGATCCAGAACATAGAAAAAACCACTACGATTCGCCTGCATCAACAGCTTACGGTCCTGGCCTTTATAGCGCATGTCCACTAACAAAAGGGGTTCGGTGGCGTCCCAATCATGCACGTCATGCGGTGTGAATTGGTAATACCAGCGCAGCTTGCCGCTCTTGGCATCCAGCGCCAGAACACAATTTGAGTAAAGGTTGTCCCCTTGCCGGGGAGCACCATCGGTATCAGGGTAAGGATTGCCAGTGGGCCAGTATAGAAGACCTGTCAGGGGATCATAAGAACCCGACATCCAGGTAGCAGCACCTCCATTCTCAAGTGCTGTTCCCACCCAGGTTTTCGCCGCGGGGTCACCGGGTTGCGGAAGCGTGGAAAAACGCCATGCAGGTTGACCTGTTGTGGCGTGATACGCAGCTAAAAACCCTTTTAATGGTCCATCACCACCCGATACGCCAGCTATCACCAGATCGCCTGTTACTAATGGGGCGCTGGTAGCGCCATAGTGACCGGGATTGTCCGGCATTCGGACATCCCACATCAACGCCCCTGTAATGCGGTTCAAGCAAATCAGGTGAGCATCATCGGTAGTGAAGAATACTCGGTCGCCCAGCAGAGCAGCACCACGGTTTGCTCCTTTGGCAGCATCGCCCGCAATCTGATTGCCTGCGTGCCGCGGGCGTGAGTAGCACCATATTTCACGCCCGGAACGTCCATCCAACGAACACACCTGATTTGGACCGGTCACGAACATCTGCCCATTCATCACCAAAGGCGTGGTTTCCAAGGGTGCGTAAGGCAACTGATACGTCCATTGAAGCTGTAATTGGCTTACATTGTTGGTACGGATTTGCTGCAAATCCACATACCGGTTGCCGTTGAATCGTCCGCTATAGGTCGGCCAGTCGCCTGCGGACGAATAGTTGATGGACTGGATGGCGCTTGGGGGAACATCCGGCACTTTTGTCTCGATGGAACCTTTCACGCCTTCAAGCGTACTCATCCACGCAAGCAGGTCATGACGCTCTGAACTGCTTGCCTTCAATGCCGGCATGGTGGACGGTTCGCGCACGACCTGCTCGTATTCGGTATCTGCCAGGAAGCGAAATGCGCCGTCTAGAGTCTGAAGCTGCAAATCATGTGCACCCTGATTTCGGGCAAAACCTCGCACAGTGGAGCCGCTCTTTAAACGAACCCGAACCATGTCCCAAGTGCTCTGCGGACAGTATGCCCAGGAAGGGCAACCAGCAACCGCGTGTGACTTTACTCGCGGAGTATCAGGAGCGTCAAGGGCCTGCTCGAGTTCACCAAGTGTAAGTTGGCGGCCCACTTCGGAGAGATCAGGGCCTTGCACGCCGCCGGTTCCGTAGACCATATGACAGGTTGAGCACTTCCCTTTTCCAAAGAAGAACGCTCCTCCTTTGGCCGCGTCACCTGCAGGTTTCATCTCGGAAGCCGATACATTCAAGGAACGTACCCACTTCGCCAGCGACACCAATTGTTTCTCTGGCAGAGACGGAAAGGGCGGCATACCGCCGGGCGCCCCGTTATGGATGATGTCGCGAATCTCCGTCTCCGATCGATTTCGGAGACTGCGGCTATTTACCAGCGCAGGACCCCGGTCTGTACCTGTCGCGCCAGCACCATGGCAACCCTCGCAGAATTTAGAAAATTGGCTAGTGGGCGACAATTCCGATTCTGCGTCAGGTAATTGAGCCAAACCTATCCGCACGGCAAGAAAAACCAAGCCCGGTAAAACTTTCGCGTGAAAAAATCTCATAGAAATGTGAACAGTTTAGGAAGCAGCTACTTCAATGTCCCATCCTAGGCCGGGCCGATCTGAAGGACGCGCATAAATGCCTTCCGGGCCGCGAGTCATGTTGTTTTCCTGTTCAAACATCTTGTAAACCGCGTCTGGTCCACCGGGAGCCGGCATGAAAGTTTCCGCCCAAGGGCTGTTCGTGGTGGCCATGATGAAGTGAATGGAATCAAAAGCTCCGCCGCCGTGTGGAATCACTGGGATGTCATACGCGGCAGCTAAAGCCCCAATCCGGCGCAACTCAGTCATTCCGCCGCACCAGTGAATGTCCGGTTGCCAGATGTCTGCGGATCGATGCTCCAGGAGTTGCCGGAACCCATACCGGGTGTATTCGTGTTCCCCTGTCGCAATGCGGATAGGCTTGATGCTTTCCCTTATTCGGGCAAAACCCTCATAATCATGCGGCTGCAAAACCTCTTCCATCCAATAGGGCCGGTAAGGCGCGAGCATCTGCGCCAAATCCAGCGTGTAGGGCTGAGTGAAGGCCATGTAGCAATCCAGCATGATATCGCCATCCGGCCCCACCATCTGCGCGCGTTTGCTTCACCAGGGCCGTGTTCTTCTTTAAACCTTCCTGATTGTCGGCCGGACCAAAAGGAATCGCAAGCTTGAGCCGCTTGTAGCCGAATTTTAAGTGCTGCTCCACATCATTGCCCGTGCAGTAGGCCGGTATCCGCTCCTTGGTCGCGCCTCCCAGCAGCTTATAGACGGGCATTCCCAGCGCGTTTCCGACCAGATCCCACAATGCCAAGTCCACGCCGCTAATGGCATTGATCGCGATTCCATCACGTCCGTAAGGCATACTGGAGCGCCACAGAATATCCCAGATCATCTCAATGTTGAACGGGTTTTTGCCGAGAAGCAGCTTGGTGAAATGCTCCATCACCACTGCACCGCCACCTGCGCCTCCCGAACCGTAACCCTTCACGCCTTTGTCCGTGGAGATCTCAACCGTGAAGCCCCCGAACTTACCTGGGTCCGGGTTCCATAAAGAGCGAACCGGTTTATATTCCGGGTAGACGGACATGGGGTTTGCGACCTCTACGCCCTGTGTAGACCACGACCCGGCAGCTGGGGTGTAGGAAGGCGCAGGGTGTTTGGGCCGAGTCTGAACCAGGCGCACTCCCGTAATCTTCAGGTTGCTCTTTTCAGCCTGAAAGGGAAGAACTGGCAAAGCAGGTAAGCCGGATGCCGCTAATCCGGCTAGCTTGAGAAACGACCTTCGATTCATGTGCTTTTCTGCTCCTTGCCCAATTAGATGGCATCCTGCTGAAAACAGAAATCCTGTTCCGACCTGCAATTATATATACTCGGCGTTCCTTGGATACTTCCTAGGGTGAAACTGGTTCTTGCCTAATGATTTCCCTTGCATTTTTTCTCAATAGCAAATAAAATCCTCCCTTTCCATTCACACGGGAGAATATTCGATGAAATTCGTGCCTTGTTTGCCGACTGGCTGTTTTAGCAGGCGAGTTATGTCTTTGCTCGCTGTGCTAGTTATCACTAGCCTATTTACCCTTTTGGGCCAGGACTACCGAGGTAGAATCCAAGGCACGGTACGAGACCCTAGCAATGCCATCATTGCCGGCGCAAACATCACGCTGCAAAATCACAATACGGGCATTTCCACAGTTCACACCACGAATGAAACGGGTACTTACCTGTTCGATCTGGTGGAACCAGGAGAATACAGCCTCAGCGTAGAGATTCCCGGATTCTCGAAGTTTGTGCAGCAGAATATTACGCTGGCTGCCCGTGCCGATATCACGGTAGATGCTGTTTTGAAAACAGGTGATGTCCGGGAAACGGTTACGGTTAGTGCAGAAGCTAACCAGGTCCAATTCACCACAAGCAAGCTGGAAACCACGGTAGATGCGAAGATCGCTCAAGGAATTCCGCAACTGTACCGCAGCCCGTTTGTGCTGGCTACGTTAGATCCCTCCGTGACCAAAAACGACGGCAACGCCGAGTACAATCCGTTCAATAGTTGGGGAGCGAATAACGTCAGCGTGGGTGGGGGTGCAAACTACTCCAACGATCTCCAGGTGGATGGCAGCCGCGTAGGTGTAAGTGTGAAGACGGGATACGTTCCTACACCTGACATGGTGCAGGAAGTCAACGTTTCACAGAATACTGTCGATGCCGAATTCGGGCATGGGTCAGGTTCGGCGATTTCGATTGTGACCAAATCTGGCTCCAATCAGTATCATGGAAGCGCTTATTATTACGGACGTTTTCCTTGGGCTTCCGCAGTTTCTGATCGCATATTCCGCACCATCAATCAAGATCGGCAGCAGATGTACGGAGGCACGGTGGGGCATCCGATTCTGAAGAATCGCCTGTTTCACTTTGTTTCTTTTGAAGGCTGGCAATGGACGCAAGCCGCGACTCCGTATACGGCGACGTTGCCGACTGACCTGGAACGCCAAGGAAACTTTTCGCAATCCATCAACTCACTCGGCGCTCAGAATCTGATCTATGATCCTTGGTCCACCACAACTTCCGCAGATGGCTTAACGGTGTCACGAAACGCATTTCCGGGTAACGTCATTCCCGCCAGCAGACAAGACCCGATCGCGGTCAAATACATGTCCGCCTTATGGCAGCCGAACAGACCAGGATTCGGGTACGATCATCTCCAAAACTATTCTGTTTCGCTTCCGACGAAATATCCGTATAAAAACTTTGCGGATCGCATTGATTACCACTTGAGCGATAAGCTCACCATCACAGGCCGCGTGCAATTGTTTCGCACACCCGTTTCGGTTTCGAATCCCACTGGTTCTCCGCTGTTTGTGTCTGACCGGGGAAGTGAGCGGGATGGCAACACTTATTCTGCAAGCCTCACTTACTCGCTGAATCCCACCACAATTATCAGCATGAGTGCGGATTACCATAACTTCGTAGATGCTTCGCAGTACGGGCCGCAGCCCCAGGCCTGGACCTTTGCGGCACTCTGGCCCAATTCCGATTTTTATAAGGCAGTGTACCCCGACAAAACGATTCCTGTACTAGCCGCACGTATGTCAATCAGCGGAGACGGCGGACGCTGGGTCAATATGGGGCCAGGCGGCGGCACCTGGGACCAGCGGCCAAGCGGCAACGGATTTAATGCGAAAGTCTCTCATCAGCATGGAACACATTACTTAAAAACTGGATTCGAGACGCTGGCTACGCATGCCCCTAGCCTCCTGCAACAATCGAACCCTGGTTTTGGCTTCAACGGGGACATCACCAATTCCACGTATATCAATCCGAATCAGGCATTATCCGGAAATCCGTATGCAACCTTTTTATTGGGTGCGGTGGTGCCGATTGGCGCAAGTCCGAGTAGCTGGGACAGCAACGAAACATCCATGCCGAGCCTGATCACTCCAAACGTCTCTTCGCGCTTCTATGGTGCTTTTATCAACGATGATTGGAAGATCAGCAAGAACCTGACATTGAATCTCGGTTTGCGTTATGAATACGAGCAGCCGTATTCAGAAGCACAAAACCGTTTGACTGCGCCGCTAGACCTTACCAAATCCATTCCCGAACTGCAGGGCGTGCAAATGCCTTCCGCCGTGAAGCAGTTTTACAGTGGTGCATGGATCTTGAACGGGGCTTTCAACTTCACCTCTGATAGCCAGAACGGAGCATGGAACGCGGATCACGGAACATGGTCGCCACGAGTTGGAATGGCTTACCGATTAAATGACAAGATGTCGATTCGTGCAGGATATGGCCGTTACACCACGCCATGGAGTATGTATTCTGCGGCTTCCGATCAGTTCAGTCCGCCTTACACAGGCTATGCGAATTATACAGATGCGCCGCCTACAGTGCTGGGTGTGCCGCAAATGCAATTGGCAAATCCGTTCACCTCAGCGTTCCCCATTGTTCCTTCTTATGGGAAAGCGTACGGAGCCTACACGGGACTAGGTGGCGATCTCACGTTCTTTACCCCAAACCGTCCACACCCGTTCAGCAATCGCGTCAACATTTCTTTTCAGCGTCAACTACCGCAGAACATCATTCTGGACGTGACTTATTTTCTGAACCGCTCCAGCCGCATTACCACGGTGAACTATAACATCAACCAAGTGGATCCCCGTATTGCGTTGCAGTACGGAGCCGCCACAAACGCCACGGTGGCTAACCCCTTTTATCATCTAACGATTCCCAATCAGTCTCCCGGCCCACTTTGGAACCAGGCTACGGTTAGCGTGACGCAGTTAGCACGACCTTATCCGCAGTATGGAAACCTGACAGTGATCGACGGCATCTCTGGTGGCGACATGATCTACAACTCTTTGCAGATCAAAATCACCAAGTCATTCAGTCGTGGTTACACGTTACTGGTTGGCTACAACTATCACGTCCAAACCAATCAGGTGTTTTACGACAACGTAGATAATTACCTTCAGCATTTCACGTCGCAAGATTCCGGCAGCCCACGTCAGCGCATTACCGGTTCGGGCACTTGGGAACTACCAGTAGGACATGGCCGCCTGTTTTTGAACGGTGCGCCCAGGCTGCTGGATGCCTTAGTCGGAGGCTGGAACGTGGCAGGACTGCTTACTTACCACAGTGGCGACTTGCTGAATTTTGGCGGAATGCTGGTTACCGGAGATCCCACGATTTCCAATCCGGGGCCAAACGGCTGGTTTAATACCGCAGTCTTCAAACAACTTCCGGCATACACGCGACGTACAAATCCCTGGTATTACTCCAATATCCGTGGTCCGCAGTTCTTCAACCTGGATGCCACACTGAATAAGGATTTCGCCATTACCGAGAAGATCAAGTTCCAGTTGCACATGGATGCTTTTAACGCACTGAACAATATGAATTACAACGATCCGAATATGTCTGTTACCAGTAGTCAATTCGGAAGATCAACGGATATTTACCCGCAGGATTTTGGCCGTCGTTTGCAGCTTGGATTGCGGGTGGAATTCTAAACGTTTTGTTCCATCTACGGTGATACAGCTTACCTGTCTAGCCTTCGAGCCAATCGCCGGGTAAGCCTTTTTTAGTTCCTTTGATGATTTCGAGGATAGCGCGGCGATCCTCCTGACTCAAGTAGGCGAAGGCCGGGCGGGTTTCCTTCCCGGATAAGACCTCAAACAGCCTTTGGTAAAGCCGAACTTTCACAATAGATGGCATTCCTTCAAATGCATCCGAGTAGATCATGAAACTGCATGGATAACGAAACATCCGTGTCTTCAGATCAAAATCACGCAGCGATCGTCCTTTTGTATCCCGCAGTCCTTGCCTTGAGAATTCTTCCGCAAATCCAGAGGTGCCCTTCACCGGAGCCGTGAGTTTCGCCTCATCCTGGAAGAGCATATAGGCCAGCAACTCTTCCACCGCTGAATCGATTCGGTGCTGCGTGGAAGGACGAATCTGTGCTTCCGGCTCACCAAATGCTTTGTTGAGAGCGTTATTCTCAGCGATTGCCATTCTTGCTTCCCAGCCGACTCGTGTGATGAGATTGCTCATCTGCGTTTGGTGCTCCAGCGTCATCAGCGCCACAATGTCACTATGCGGCGTCAGGTATGCGCCCGTATCGAAATAGGATTTTAGGTCCGTTACATTCGGCTTTCCTTCAGACAGCGGCGCTCTTGCTTCGTCGTCTGTGAAGTTCCGTGCTACCGCGTTCCCCATATGGGTCTGGTTCTCGGTGTTGCCACTCACATACCAACCACCCCAGCGCTCCTTGAGAGCACTGCGATGATCCGTAACAAAGCTGCCAGCGCTTACTACAGGCATACCAGTTCCATCTGGTACAACCGACCGCACAATCAGCCCAGGGACACCCATTGTTGTCCCTGACTGATGGCATTGGAGACAAGCATCTTGTTGCCGATCAAAACGAGGGTGGCTGGTCTGCCCTTGATCGAGTGTATAAAAGATAATGCCTTGTTTCGGATCGAGCGCAGCCAATTCGAGCACGTCACCGGTTCTTACATAACCAATGGCGATGTTGTCATTGAAATAAAGTGCCCTGGGTGTACGAGGCCCAATGCGGGACGCCTGAAAACTGGTTTTAGAAAACACCAAAACCTGCGAACTGACCGGAACACTCAACTCTTTCAGCACGGAACGCAAGTATCCGTATTCGTCTTCGTGCTTCAGCGTAGCTTTCCCGCTATCCAGGCGTGTCTGCAGACGTGTTACTACATCGTCGATTGCGCCTTTCTGATATTGGATCGCATCGTGGTCTAACGGAACCAGATAGGAACTGCTGAGTCCCGCAATGGCGATGCTGATTGGGGCAAGCAGGAACAGGAACTTACGCCGAAACATTCTCTTGGGTTCTCTCACAGGAGAGAAAGAATCGATATTATCTATGATACCTGGATAGCGTTCTTTCCAGATATACGCCCGATTTCTCGTAACTTAAGGGTGACACCAGATGACACGAAACCAGCAACCTGCGTTGGTGCTTTTTGCTGCAGGAATAATTGCACTCGGAATTCTTGCTTTGATCTATGGTGATTTCGCACTCGTCTGGCAACCTGTTGCCGCATGGGTGCCCGGGCGGACTGCTCTTGCCTATTGCTCGGGATTGCTCATGATCTTCAGTGGCTTCGGGCTGTTTTTCAGAACCACCGAAGCTTGGTCGACTCGCATCCTGTTCGCTTATCTCATTCTTTGGCTGCTGCTGAAAGTTCCCGCCCTCCTTGTGGCCCCACAGATGGAAGCCGTTTGGCTAGGCTTTGGTGAGATCGCTGTGCTCCTGGCCGGGGGATGGGTCATGTTTGCCCGGATGAGCGGGTTACAAAAGGGATCAATTTGGACATTCGCAACTGAAAACAATGGCATTCGCCTGGCACAGCTTCTTTTTGCAGTTGCTTTGATTCCGATCGGACTTTCCCATCTGGTATACGGAAAACAAACGGTTGACCTGGTGCCAGCATGGCTGCCTTTCCGAATAGGATGGGCTTACCTGACTGGTATTGCACAGATGGCCTGCGGCTTTGGTGTGTTGTTTTCCATCTACCCGCGTATGGCCGCAACGGGGGAAGCGCTGATGTTGAGCCTATTTACTTTTCTGGTTTGGGGACCTGCGGTTCTGGCCGCACCAGCCACACGGTTGCCGTGGACAGCATTCTTCATTACCTGGGTGATCGCAGCTAGTGCATGGCTGGTAGCCAGCAACATCGTAACTAAGGAGCCTGTGGGGAAGCCCTAATGCTTACCGGTTCGTGTCAGCCGCAAGGCAATATCTTCTGTGTAGGACGGTGACGTAATCTTCAGAAGTCCTCCGGCGTAGCGAATTTTGCGGTTTTCCTTATTTCCTGTTTTCGGATTGAGCCACATTGCCTCATACTGACCGGCTGGTACGTCCAGTTCCAGCCCCAATGTTTGCGCACGCCCATCTACCTGGTACTTCGGTTTTTGGCCTTTCACCTCGCGTCCGTGATGAACATAGACCGCGTACACTGCTCCTGGTTGCGCAAGCGCTCGAATCGTTGCTCCTTCCGGCAACTGCGACCGGATGACCTTTGTTTCGGGAGACATCTTGACGAAAGGCATGCTGTCGAAAAAACCATGCAGAATGCCTAGTTGCGCTCGCAATGCTGCGCTGCCACCACCCGGCGTGTTCGCCGGGTATGCGAAGTCCCCGTGCTCGTGCCCTACAACAAACGAGTAATCCAGGTTGTTGTAGAGCGCTCCCCCTGCCATCAGATACTCCCACCCTTGCACGCGATACGTGGAGTCGGCTTGGCCATCAAATCCGGTTTCATTGTTCCCCAGTGCACGGGAAAGGTCATAGTTCATCCCAACGCTTTCCGCAGGCCGTGAGTAATGAAAGTTAAAGATCGAGACAGCCTCGAAAGGATTCGGGATGCGCTTGGAGCCGTTTGCAATATTTTGCGAGATCAGATGGCGTCGCCCGGTCCGCCCTTCTTCCTCCTGAATAATGGAGGCAATGTGTTTCTGCCAGTCCAGTGTTACGCCCGCGTAGTACGGCTCGTTGCAGATCTCAAAATAGAAGTTGTCGAACTCACGTAACTCGTTCACCATCTTGCGAACGAATTTTTCCTGTACCTTTACCAAATCAGGGTGCTTCATGGTCAGCACTTCTGTTCTGGGCACGTCGCCGATTCCATTCCGGTTATTATTCGCCTGGAGCGGGCTCACACGCCACATTGCATCCTCTTAATACGGGCAGAAAAACAGATTCACTTCCACAACGATGCCGCGCTTGTGGGCTTCGTGCATAAAGTTTCTCAATCGGGCAAAGAATTCCGGATTCCATTTTTCCAGATCGAACTTGTAGGAACCGTCCGCTGCTCCTGGTGTTTCACTGCGCGGCCAGGGCGCAAGAAAGCGAGCCGGTTCAGGCGCAAGCGTGTTATCAGCAATGTTGAAGCTTCCAGCAATCTCACGATAGGGACCTACCCAGATACGCGTATGATTTAGTTTGTGTCGACGCAGTTCATTGAGGTATGAGACATAATCGAAGTCCCGGTTAATCACCGCCCCATAGTGCTCGCCGGATGTCACCAAAACTGTTGGTTTACCCCGGAACAAAAAGTAATGCTTGTTTTCCGGATGAAGGGCGAATGGTTCGGCAGCGAAGCTGACAGTCGCTAGCACCATCGGGAGAGCAAGCAGCGCTCTGTTGACTCGGTTGAACCACCTATTTGATACTTCTCTCACGGCAACTCCGCTATGCACGTTTTGTAACAAGAATAGCTTGTGGGGAAAAAGTGAGACTGACTCCTTACCTATACTGAGAAACATGGGAGCATATTGGAAAGAGGCCACTATTTGCCCTCACCGAGGTTTCGTTCTCCATGACCTTCTTTTCGATCCTGGCGAAACCGTGGAAATCCTGATCGTATCGAAAAAGATGTCAACTCCTTCGAAAAGTACTGTATTAGAAGGTTCCGTTCTAACTTACCAAGATCCCTTTGAGCCCGTTTGCTTGGATCTATTCACGATCAACCTTTCGGAGTCAATTCCGCCGTAAACGCTGCCTCAATCCTCATTCCACGCTGCAAGGTAACACCATAGGCACGTCGATTAGGAGGATGCGAGCCGAAGTATTCTTTGTACATTTCATTCACGGCATCAATCTCGCCAAGTACGTCAGCTAGGTACAAGCGCACCGAGACAATGGCGGTTTTGGTCACCCCAACCTGGGCTAAAACTTCATCCAACTGCCGGAAAATTTCAGCCAGCTCGGCCCGAACGCCACCCGGAACAGGATAAGAAGAACCATCCGGAATACCGGTAATCACGGTTTCCAAGATTCGGCCGGAATAAATAACGGCATCGCTGAAAGGAAAAGTTTTGCTGGGATTGATAAATTCCATGAGCAGTGGTCTACCGGACATTGTCAGCATCTTGACGCAACAGGTCAACTGCCTCTGTGTAGTTCGGTCCAGCCAGTCAGATAGAAATCAGCAGCTAGGCTGCCCCACGCGAGTGAAAATCCAGTTTCCATGTTATTGCTGAACTCTGTGAGCCACATTTTGTTTCAAAACGGTTTGGTTGTGGATGGCTCTGGCACTAAGCCCTACCGAGGCTCAGTGCTGGTGATGGAAGATCGAATTGCCGAAGTGGGTCCGGAAATACAGGCTCCCTCGGACTCCCTCAGAATTGATTGCGATGGTCTCGTCATAGCGCCCGGCTTTGTGGATATCCATAGCCACTCAGACCTCCATCTCCTCTATAACGACCGCGAGAAGATGCATCAAGGCGTTACCAGTGAAGTGGTAGGTAACTGCGGTTTCTCGGCGTTTCCTTGTTGTGCACAACCGGAGGCGATCCGTGAATACGCGAACGCCATTTTGAATGGCGAAGGGGATTGGGGTTGGACCACATCAAAGGAGTATTTAGAGAAGCGCAGCGCGACACGAAATCGCGAATGTTTCTTCACTTACCGGGCATGGCACACTCCGAGTTTCGCAAGCAGGGTTTACGCAAGGTCCATTACCGGCGCGTGACTTAGACCAAATGGTTGGCACGCTCACGGAAACCTTGCAGGATGGAGCAGTGGGCTTCTCCACAGGCTTGATGTATGCCCCGGGTTCCAGTGCGCCCTTTGAGGAACTGCTGCAGTTATGCCGTGCGACTGCCCGAGAGGATGGCATTTACTGCACCCATATGCGCAGCTACTCATGGGACTTGCTGGAATCTCTGGAAGAGCAGATCCGGCTGGCAAAAGAGTCAGGTTGCCGGCTGCAGATCTCTCATATGCAGGCAGTAGGTCGCGCTAATTGGAACAAGCAGGAGCAAGCCCTGGAGCGCATTGCGGCTGCCCGGCAGGACGGCGTTGATATCGAATTCGATAGCTATCCATATCTAGCAGGCAGCACTGTGATGACGCAATTGCTTCCCCAACGAGCTTTGGATGGCGGCACTCCGCATTGTTGAGACGTTTGGAGAACCAAGCGGAACGTCGCGAGATTGGGGAAGAAACCGTGCGCACTATGGCGCAATCCTGGAACGACTCGATCGTGACCAGCGTACAGTCTGAGGGCAATCAGCAATTAGTGGGCAAGACGCTGCAGGAAATCAGTCAACAGCGCCAGCAGGAACCTATAGATGCCATGGTCGACCTGATCCTGGAAGAAGAGGCCCACGTCAACATCGTGTCATTTAATCAGAGTGAAGCCAACCTGCGGGCGCTCTTAACAGACCCGAATTGCACGGTGATCAGCGATGGATTTTACGTAAATGGACGACCGCATCCCCGGTTATTCGGTACTTTCCCGGAACTCCTTGGCCGCTATGTGCGCGACTTGGCTGGCTCACTCTGCCAGAAGCAATTCACAAGATCACACGAAAGCCTGCCGAGCGATTCGGACTCAGCGGCCGAGGCTCGCTCTCCAGAGACAGTTTTGCCGATATCACTGTGTTTGATCCGGCGACTATTCTTTCACGCGCTACCTATAGCGAACCGCAGCAAGCGCCAGTGGGAATCACTTGTGTGTACCGCAACGGCCAGAAAGTGTTCTCCGCATGATTACGATCCGCAAAGCGATTCTCCATGGCGCACGTGACCTCAGGCTCGAAGAATCGACATTCGACCCGGCTTCCCTTGGACCGACAAGAAGTCCTGGTGCGTACTCTGGCAACGGGGTTCTCCACCGGTACTGACTTGGCTAATTATCAAGGCCGCTCCACAGAGGTGGGAGGGCCGGATTATCCCCGGACGGTTGGATATTCCAATGTCGGGGTTGTAGAAGCAGCTGGTTCGGAATCAAAGGTATTTCCGGTAGGCACTCGCGTCTTCAGCATCAAGCCACACTGCTCTGCGTTTGTTGCCACTCCCGGTGATTTACTTGTCCCTTTGCCGCCTGAAGTAGACGTGGCGGAAGCTTCGCTCGGGTATCTGGTCCATTTGGGATTGACTGCTTTGCGGCAGGTGCAGTATCAGCCCGGGGAATCAGTGTTGGTAATCGGATTGGGCGTGATCGGCTTGGGTACCGTAGGTGCTGCACGCGCCATGGGCGCCCAAGTGGCAGCTCTTGCCAACGATGCTAAGCGTTTGCCCGCCGCTTCGGCGATGGGCGCGCAGGAGACATATCTGAGTACGGAATTCGATGCCTCCCGTCTGTTTGGCGGGAGCGGTGCAGACGTCGTGGTGTTAACTGCGAATGCCTGGGAAGCGTATCGGCAAGCCTTGGAAAGTGCACGTTTCGGAGGACGCATCTCCGTTCTCGGCTTTCCAGGGAGGGCATTGCCCCCTCCTGACTTTAACCCGTTAGATGCCAAGTGGCTGTACGCCAAGCAACTTACCATTACCGGTGCGGGCCATCTCTCACGCTTGGAGTGCGCTCCCTCCGATATTCGATTTAATCTCCGTCGCGACCTCGAATTTGTGTTTCATCTGATGGCTGGTGGAGCGCTCCGTCTAGCGCCTATGATTTCGCACCGTGTACCTTCGGAACGGATACGCGAAGTGTATGAACTCGCCAATGAACATGCCAAAGATTTGACGGCTGCCGTGTTTGACTGGAGTGCCTAGAGAAGTTGCAGTCCTTTGCTTTGGACAGAGCGTTTTAGGAAAACCATCTCTTTGAATGCAGAGGCAGGAAAAAGCCCGTATTGTGAGATGAGGCTCTATGGCGCTCTCAATCTCCAGGCGACTGCTTCTTGGCTCCGTTCCCACGGTTGGCGTGCTTTATGCCGCATCGACGTCGGCCAGCAAACGTCCGGTACCGAAGCAGATGCTAGCCAGACATCGAAATCTGTTCAATGGCGATAGCTGCACCTACTTCTACAATCCCGAATTGTGGCAGCCGGAAGGTGGGCCGTATTCAGCTAAGGCCATCCATCGCTTTGTGGACACGCTTGCCGATAATGGAATCGATACATTTCTGATCAACCCTAATGCGCAGGTGGCATGGTATCCCAGCAAGAAGCTGCAGACGTACTCACTGGGTATCGGCGAGGGGATCGGGAATTTTTCCGTGGGCATGGCGTTGCTACCAATACATCGCCGGACCAGATGGATGCATTCCTGGATCATTCAGCTCCAGTTCTACGGTCTGTATCAGGATTTGATCGACGCGGGAGTCGACTGGCTGGCCGAAACTTCCAAGGCATGCCGCCAGCGGCGCATCAGCCCGTGGGTTTCAGTCCGCATGAATGATATGCACGGAGCGGGCAATCCGAAGGGCAGCCATTTCAACTGCGAGTTATTCAAACATGACAGTACCGGTTGCGAGGTGTCCCGTTTGATCCGAAAGATGGGTTGAAGAGCAGTCTCGCCGGGCTCGACTACGAGAAGCCTGAAGTGCGCGACTTCATGATGAGCCATATCCGCGAATACCTGGAAGTTTACGACTTTGAAGGCATGGAACTGGACTGGCTGCGCAATCCTCTCTGCTGCAATCCCCCGGCGACCCAGGCCGCACAGGACACGATGATCCGCTGGCTCGACTTCCGTGCGGCAACAAACGGAAGCGCGGGCGCGCCACCTCGGCAAGCCGGTCCCGCTTGGGGCTCCGGATTCCCGCCAATCTTGGCTATCTGAAGGCATTGGCTTGACGTTCCCGCGGATCGTGCGCGAAGGTCTGGTAGATTTCATTGGCTTTAGCAATTTCTGGCAGACCTCCTGGGATATGCCCTACGATGAGTTGCGGCCCAGCTTGGGCCGGATGTTGTCTTCTATGGAGTGGTGGAAGACGCACCGAATTGGGTTTTGGCGGACGCGCCGTCATTGCGTGGCAAGAGTCTCAAATGCCTGGTGTTTCTTATTCGCTCAGCGGAATTCGCTACATGGCCGCCAGCGATCAAATGCAGTGGGCCAATGCTGCGGGCAAACTCGCCATGGGTGTTCACGGCATTGAGCAGTTCAATTTCTTCTGCACCGATCAGGTCAAGGTGCCCGGACTGCGCTCGCACTATTCATCGCTGAAAGACAATGACAAACTGGAAGCCATGCGGAACAAGCCCAAGCATTACTGCCTGGAGTCTCCCTCCGGCCGGATGTCCAACGACTGGGAATTGCCGGAGCCCGTCCCTACAGGTGGACCCGAAAGGTCGGCGGGAGTTTCGGCTCTCCATGTGCCGGGAGCCCGAAGGCCGCATCTTACCGTTCAACTGGTCATTCCGCATGCGAGGTGAATGACCCGGAACTAGGCGTGTCTGTGAACGGCTGCTGGCCGCAGTTCAGCAAGCGGAAAACGCAGGAGTTGCTGTTTCCAGTTGGTCCTTATACCGAACACTGGGCAGAAAACCAGGCGTACAATTTACCTTCCATGCCAGGAGATCCTGGAAGGCTGGAATCGTATACTGGTGTTAATAAGAGAGCAAAACCGGCCGGTGCGAATCGTCAGCCTAGAACTAGGCGTCAAGAGCCGGACCTGAGTATACATGTGGTAACCGGAATCTTCTGGCCGTCATCGTTCTGCTCGCGCGGACGAAGACGCCATGTCCCATGCACGCCGCAGCTACGCTTTGCAAACGGCAGGGCAGGGCGTAGAAGCCGAACAGGAACTCCGGGAAGCGATCCGGCTCGGATCCGCAAAATCCGCTTTTTCACTCTGCTCTATCCGGCCTTTTGGTGCAGGCACACCGCACCGAGGAAGCGATCCGGGAACTGGAAACCGCCCTTGACCACAAACCCGGAGAACCGGTTCGGCAGAAGCTCTCCGGTCGTCTGGAAGAATTGATGCTCAGCTATGGCGAGGAACTAGGACGGCAGGGAAGCTTCCAAAATGGGCTGGCACTCTCTCGGCGAGCCGCGCTTCGCTTTCCCAATCCGCGTCCACTCTGCAAATGCTTGGGTTTTTTCAAACCAAGGAACGCCTCAACGTGGAAGCTGTCGCCTCTTACAGCGTGCGCTTGCGATTGATCCGAAGTCCGTGGATGTTGCTGTTGGCTTAGCCGTGGCGCAGGCAGCGGCTGGCATGGAAGGCAGAAGCCGTGCAGGCAATGGAAGCTGGAATCGCAGCGCATCCGAGCGAGCCGCGGTTTCTGCAAGCACTCGGAGGATTATTGTTGGCCCGTCCGGCACCAACAGCAGCCGAAACAACTCGCGCTCGTATGCTGCTGGAACAAGCGTTGCGGCTACGTCCCGACTTGGCAGAGTCGCACTATCAGTTAGGCAGCTTGGACCTGCGAGCCGGTGCGCTTGATTCCGCCGCTCAGCATTTGGAAACTGCCGCGCGCCTTGATCCGCGAGATGGTCGCGTCCATTTTGCGCTGGCGAAGTTGTACCGCAAGCAGAACCGAACGGAAGAGGCGCAGCGTGAAACGGAGTTGTTTTCCCGCTCGGCGCTGGCGGCACAAAACCAGTGACTTCCGCTGCCAGATGGTTCCTCTTTTTCCTGGCTGCTTCCAACGCGCCGCCCTGGTTTGAGGACGTCACCACTTCGGCAGGTATCACTTGGCAGCATCAAAACGGCGAATCGCCAGAACGTTTTCTGCCTGAGACAACCACTGGCGGAGTGGGATTTCTGGATTTCGATGGCGATGGCTGGCTCGATATTTTCCTGATGTCCGGCAAGCCCGGCACACCCTGCGGCCTATACCGCAATTTACACAACGGCAAGTTTATCGATGTGGCCGTGTCAGCAGGTTTGGCGAAGTTACCTTTTTATGGAATGGGTGTGGCCGTCGGAGACTTCGATAACGATGGCCACCCCGACCTTTACCTCTCTGGCTATCCTTCCGGCGCACTGTTCCATAACAACGGAAATGGCACATTCACTGATGTCACAGCCCAAGCGGGAGTCGGCAACGCTGGGCAATGGGGCGCGAGTGCCGCCTGGCTGGACTTTGATCGTGATGGCAAATTAGATTTGTTCGTCGCCAATTACGTTGAGTTTTCGTATGGAGGTGGGCAAAGGTGTTCCTTCGCCGGACAGCCTGCGTACTGTGCTCAAACGGAATATCGAGGTAGCCGTTCGCGCTTATTTCGTAATCAGGGCGATGGCACGTTTCAGGATGTCAGCGTAGCTTCCGGTGTAGCTGTGTCGCCGGGTCGTGCCCTAGGTGTCGTTGCGGTAGATGCCGATGGCGATGGTTGGATCGATCTGTTTGTGGCCCGCGATGCCTCGCCGAACCTGCTGCTGGTCAATCAGCACAACGGCACATTTGCCGATCATGCTATGGAAGCCGAAGTGGCCTACAACCTGAATGGCATAGCGCGATCTGGCATGGGCGTGGATGCAGCAGACTGGAATGGCGATGGCCTACCTGATTTTGCGGTCACAAACTTTGATCACGAATACCATGCGCTATACGCTAGCCATGCGGGCGGCGCTTACACCGATGAAGCTGCCTCATCCGGGTTCGCGAAACTCACGCAACCTTATGTAGGGTGGGGAATCGCATTCGGTGATTTCCAAAATAGCGGCACATTGGGTCTGCTGATCTCAAACGGGCATATCCATAGCGAAATCGCAAAGGCGAATACGCAGGTTGCCTTTCGCGAACCCCTTTTGTTGTTGAGCAGTGACGGCCAAGGGCACTGGCTAAACCGTGCGTCCGAAGCTGGCTCTTCCATGCGCCGTGCATTGGTAGGGCGCGGCCTTGCGCTTGCAGATTATGATAACGACGGCAGATTAGACGCCCTGATCGCGGCCCTGAATGCCACGCCCATTCTGCTTCACAACACCAACAATCTAAAAAATCGCTGGGCAGGCGTGCAGCTCCAAGGCACGAAAAGCAACCGGGACGCCGTTGGTGCACGTGTGACGGTGCAGAGTGGCGCTGCCAAGCAAACACGCTGGGTGCTCGGCGGGGGCAGTTTCCTTTCCAGCAGCGACCGTCGCCTGCTGTTTGGACTGGGAAATACGATTCCTCCCACTGTTACGGCGGAGATCCGCTGGCCGGATGGACATCTCCAGACCGCTACACTTACCGTTGGACAATACAACTTCATTCATGAGCAATGACTCTATTAAGACCGGGATCTCACTAGCGGCAACCTGCGCTCTGGCTGCCGCTGCGACTGGCATGTTCTGGAAGCCTCGCCATGCTTTACCGGAAGGTGTAGCTGGAGGCGCGGCTGGTGTGCTGCACCGCCAAATTGTCTATGCCGGGGGCACAACGTGGCGAGAAGGGAAAAAGATCTGGCTTTCTGTTTCCCGCGTATACGATCCTGAGCGTGATGTATGGCTCGATGGACCGGCACTCCCAGAGCCTGTTGCTTACGGGCCAGTGATTACAAGCCCCCATGGCATAGAAATCCTGGGTGGGATCAATGGCGAAGGCCCTTCGCGGAATGTATGGAGGTTAAGCAGCCCGAGCGCACACTGGGAGCAAGTTGCTACACTCAGCTTCCCCTCAGCACTTGCTGCCGCCGCTCTGGTGAATGGCAACGTCCATGTGTTTGGCGGGTGTCCGGATATTGTGAATCTCGCGAATTGTGCAAACACGGTGATGACTCGCGATGGAAAGGGAAACTGGCACAAGAGCAGCGAATTTCCCGATGGAGCGGTGGCACTCGCGGCGTCTGCCGTTGTGGGGGAACACGTCTACCTGTTCGGCGGCTGTCAAGCCACAGGTCCTTCGTCTATCCGAAACCTTACTAACGTGTGGCGTTACTCGCCGGCCAATCAGACCTGGAAAGCCATGCGACCGTTGCCCCAAGCAGCACGCTCCATATCCGCGATTGCATTGGATGGTGGAGCGATTCTGCTGACCGGCGGTTACTTCGCAACCGCCGAGGAAGCCCAACAACATCCGCCGGAATATGGCTTTAGTTCCGCATCCTGGCTCTACTACCCGGATCGCGATCAATACGAACCTGCCGCTCCGATGGTGCAAGGGATTGCAGGCATTGCTTTAGTGCGCTATGGCAAGAGCGTTTGGGGAATGGGCGGTGAAGATCGTGCTCGCAGCCGGAGCCAGATGGTCCTGGAGATGATGTTCCACTAAGGGAACTCTGTGATAGATCCAACGCTCTGGATGATTCGCTCATACAAGCCCGTTTCACGCCCTTTACACCAGAGTGGAGCCGCTACAATCCTCCTAAAGCTATACAGGAGGAGTACTGCGCTGAATGGGAAATCGTCGGATTCTCAGTTGTCTTTTTCTGTTTGTCTGTGCGTTGAACTTACACGCGCAGGTCGTGAACGCAAACCTAACAGGCAACGTTATAGACGGCAGTGGAGCTGGCGTCCCTGGCGCGAAAGTCACAGCCATTAATACAGGCACGAACCGCGCACAGGAGGCAACGGCGGATTCTTCGGGCGCATATAACATTCCCTCTTTATTGCCGGGTGAATATCGCGTGGAAGTGGAGCAGAAAGGCTTCAAAAAAGAAGTTCTTTCTGGCATCGTGTTGCAGGTGGCTCAGAACGCTCGCTTGAATGTTACCCTGCAGGTCGGCGAAGTAACGGACTCCTTGACAGTGGAATCTGCTGCGCCGCTGGTCAACAGCGACAACGCAACAGTCGGCGGAGTGATTGCGGAAAAGCAGGTTAAGGACCTGCCACTGAATGGGCGCAACTTCATGCAACTCACGCTGCTGACGGGTGGCATTACCGAAGGCGGCAGCAGCAACGCGAAAGCAGGCATTCTGAACAAAGGCTTTGCGCCATCAGCCGCTGGCATGCCCGCTGCGGAAAATACGTACGTGCTGGATGGTGCAGATAACACGGAGGCCTTTTTCAAAACCTATAATCTTGCCCCGAGCGTAGACGCGGTGCAGGAGTTCCGCATTCAGATCGGTCAATACTCGGCAGAGTACGGCGGGGGCGGCGGTGCGGTGGTGAATGTTGTTACTAAGTCCGGCACCAATCAGCTTCATGGCACGGTCTGGGAATTTGTCCGCAATAATGCGTTCGATGCGCGGAACTTTTTCTTGCGGCCCAACCAAAGCATTTCTCCTCTGCACCAAAATCAGTTTGGAGGGGCGGCCGGAGCACCCATCATCCGGAACAAAACCTTGTGTTTGGTGACGTTGATTTCACGCGCATCAGCCAGGGACAGATTGGCACAGGCAATGTTCCCACTGCCGCACAGAAAAATGGCGATTTTACCGCTATTCAAAGGTAATCAAGGATCCTCTGACGGGTATCCAGTTTCCAGGCAACATCATTCCGGTGAGTCGCATCAGCCCTATCTCTGCGGCACTCCTTAAATATTACCCTGACGCTAATAACTCCAGCTCAATCCAGAACTATACAGAAAACCTAGCGGCCCGTAACAACTCCGATAACTACTGATCAAGGTGGACCACAGCCTGACCTCCAACGAACTGCTCACTGGCCGTTATGGTTCGCAAAGCAATGATCGTTACACGCCCTTGACGTTTGCCACGGTGGGAGGACAGGCGCAACCTCAACGCTTTCAGAACTCGCTACTCAGTTTGACGAGTACCTTTACCCCGACGCTGCTCAACGAAGCGCACTTTAGCTACAGTCGGACGGTGAACCGCACACAAGGCCAGAACACTGGTAACCCAATCGCGGCATCGGCGGGAATTCCCTTCGCGCCTACCAGTGGTTTTAATTCCGGGTTCCCCGAGTCCATCGGGATCGGTAGTTCCACCATCACAGGTTTGTCGGAAGCACAGCCTTGGTTCCTCACGGTCAACACCTTTCAGTGGTATGACGGCATTACTTGGATCAAAGGAAAGCACACTTTGAAAGCAGGTGCCGACGTCCGTCGCGTGCGGGCCGATGCGCTGATCGCGACACACGAAAACAATGGCTATACGTTCTCCGGCCAATTCTCGGGCGACGGCTTCTCGGATTTCCTGCTCGGGTGCCCCTCCACAGAAACGCTGGTGCTTGGCTCCCAACCTTCCGGGCCGCTTCCGCGCAACGAATCAAGCGTATTACGTAATGGACGATTGGAAGGTGAGCCCCAGCCTCACCATGAACTTCGGGGTGCGCTACGAATACTTCGCGCCGCCAAAGGAATTGAGCGGCTTGACTCCCCTGTTCGACACCACCCTCGGTGGCCTTCGCTACCCCAATAACAACACCACTGCTCTTCCTTTTTATCAATCCACTCGGCCCGATCTGCCGGTAGGCTTGTTGGACCGCGACACACAATGGTCTCCTGACAAGAACAATTTTGCTCCGCGCTTTGGCTTTGCCTGGAGACCTTTTCAGAATCGAGCGCACTGTGGTGCGCGGCGGTTATGGTTGGTATTACAACTCGCCTCCCACCGTTAACCTGGTGCAAAATGCCCAGACTGGTCCTCCATCACAGTACTGGGTGACCTATACCTCCGCGCTTACCGCGCCCAC
Source organism: Bryobacterales bacterium (assembly GCA_963791675.1). Lineage (GTDB taxonomy): Bacteria > Acidobacteriota > Terriglobia > Bryobacterales > Bryobacteraceae > JALYXI01. The sequence goes on along the minus strand of CAWBTD010000015.1, from coordinate 59,368 downwards.
CCTCAACTATGGCGGCCAGATCGGCATTTCTCCTGACCAGGCACTCAAGACCGCTACATTCGGCGTGATTACCGGACCGGAAGGACACTTTCTGAACGGTTATACCCAACAGTGGAGTATCAGCCTTGCCCGGCAGGCCGGGACCAACTGGCTGTTTGAAGCGCAGTACCTCGGCTCCAAAACTACGCATCTTGATCAATCTGTTTGATTACAACGCTACGACCCCTGGCACTTCCGCGCTAGCGACGCGCGTGCCCTTTCCCAAGTGGGCGCGCATCTACGGCTTCAGCAGCGGTGCCAAGGCCAACTACAACGGCTTGCTCCTCACTGCCGAGAAACGCTACTCCGACGGCCTCTCGTTCAAAACATCTTACACTTTCAGCAAAGCCATAACTCGGCTGGGAGGCATTATGACTGCTGGCACCAACGCCGCCGTACAAAACCCTCTGGACCTTTCCAACGAGAACAGTGTTACCTCTGATAACACGCCACACCGCTTCGTCGGCACGCTGACCTACGAACTGCCCTTCGGTGTCGGCAAGCGCTTCGGCAGCAACTGGAATGGTGTAGTGAACGGGATTGCCGGAGGCTGGAGCGCTAACGCCATTGTCACAGTGGTGTCCGGCACGTTTTTCAGCCCGACAGTCGGTACACAGAACTGCAACAACGGCTTCCAGACAACCTGCCGCCCGGACCTGATCGGCGATCCAGCCCTTGGGGTGAGTGGCGTTGACTCCCCACGTTGGAATATTAATGCGTTTGACTGGCCCAACAACACGGCGAAGCATGCCGCACAGGCACCCCGCTTAGGCTCGGCAGGTCCGAATATCCTGCAAGGCAACGGCTTGCAGGTGTTTGATCTCTCGGTTCGGAAACAGATCCTGTTTACGGAACGCTTCCGCTTTGAGTTTCGCGCAGAAGCATTTAACGCCCTGAACCATACCAACTTCAACACACCCACAACCGCAGTGGATAATGCCAATTTTGGACGGACTTTCAGTTCCGGTCCCTCTCGGCTGCTGCAATTAGGCTCAAAACTGTACTGGTAGGAGTTACTGCTTTCGCCATGAGATTGACGATTCTTTTACTTGCCGCAGGCACCGTGCTGCTCGGTGCTCCCATGGGAGCCGAGCGTGTCACTGTTGCCACAGGGGAAGGCTACTTCCCAGTCCTGATTCGGCTGAAGAACGGCAATCTCATGGGCGTTTTTCGTGGTGGCGCACCTCATATTGGCGTGGGAGGGCGGCTCGATGTGGTGACCTCTAAAGACAATGGCTCCACATGGTCGAAACCTCAAACCGCAATAGACGGCCCGGAAGACGACCGCAACCCCGCATTCGGGCAACTGCGCAACGGCGACATTCTGCTTTCCTATGCCGTGATTCGCGGCTATGAAGCTGACGGATTGCACCTGAAAGCGAAGCAGCGCAGTGATCGTCAGGTAGAAGGCGTTTACATCACACGCTCTCGTGATGGCGGCAAAACTTGGTCCACGCCTGTGTTGAGCGAAGCCATTCATGGCTTACAAAAGGGCGGTGCGACCATTTCGCCGTTCGGGAAAATGGTGGAATTACCGGACGGCACGGTTCTGATGTCTGTTTACTGCGAGTTCTTCGATGGCCGTGGGAATCGCACCTTTCTTGCTCGCTCCAAAGACGGTGGTAAGTCGTGGGGCGATCTCTCGCAAGTCGGACAGGACGTGAACGAAACCGGGTTGCTGGCCTTGCCGGATGGATCACTCATAGCGGCAATGCGATCCGAGAAAAATCCCCATCTTTCCACGTCCATCTCCAAAGATGGCGGACGTACGTGGAGCACGCCGCTTCTTGTGACCAAGGACATGGAACACCCCGCTGATCTGATCCTGCTAAAAAACGGGGATGTGCTGTTAAGCTTTGGAGTACGCAACAGTCCTCAAGGGATAGCGGCACTCCTCAGCCATGACAAAGGGAAAACCTGGGACACCGAACATCGCATTACTCTGGCCGATGACGCGACGAATGTGGATTGCGGCTACCCGAGTTCAGTGCAGTTGCCGGATGGGCGGATCGTCACCATGTATTACCAAGTAGACGATCCGCAAGTCACTCCCGGCAGTGCAAAATCCAAAGTGCTGATATGGAAGTTGCCGCAGCAGTGATTTATCGGAGGTTTAGCAAACCTAGTGCGTCTCGCTCCAGAATGCCGTAGATAGTTTTTTCCGTTACTTGTGGCATTCCCCCGGCAGTTACGTGGTTTACGGCTTTCAGGCGCTCCACGGTTTCTGCTGGTTCTGTAAAAGGGTAATCCGTGCCGAACAGTAGTTTGTGCGCCGCGCCATACTCCTGCGCGATAATCAGCCCGTTATAAAACTGCCAAGGTCGATAATACAGCGCCGAAATATCCGCAAATACATTCGGCTGCTTGCGAATCAGAACAATGGTCTCATCCATCCACGGGTGGCCCATGTGGGCAATAATCATCTTCAGATCGGGGTAATCCAGCGCCACCTGTTCCAGATCTGTTGGATTCGCAAACTTCAGGGGTGCTCGCCGGGGAAATGTGGTTCCCTGGTGAAACAGAATTGGCAGCCCCTTCTTTTCAGCGTATGCATAGACAGGAGCCATCCGTGGATCGCTGACATGGTAGTTCTGATAGATCGGCCCCAGCTTCACGCCTCGAAATCCCTGGCTCTCGCAACACTCATGCAGTTGATCCAGGTAATCCGATTCGTAAGGATCGATGCCTGCAAACCCGATGAGTTTTTCCGGATGTTGCGCCACATACTGGGCAATCAACTTATTAGGCACGACTAAACCGGAGTGAGCCGCCCGCATGCCAAACACAATCGCCTTATCCACCGGAGCCATGGCGGCCCAGTGGTCTTCTTCCCGAATGTCAATTTCCGCCGGACCACCACGGGCAATGCTCGCTTCTTCCGCCATTTCCGCCGACCAGTGTTCGGCTTTCCAAAGGTGTGTGTGTACGTCTATCAACATGTGATTAGTGCCCCTCCTGAATGGCGGCCTTTACCGCAACGCCGCTAAACTCTTCCAATGATTTGCGAAGCCCTTGCAGGAGTGCTCCGTGATCGCCACCACAAGTGATCATGCGGCAACCGTGATCTACCGCTTCTTGCGCTGCTTCAGCATTCGCTGTGGTTGTGCCCCACCACTTTCCAGCCTTCGCCACTGCATTGGCAACTTTGTCCCGTGCTTTCAGCATGTCCGGATGCCGGAACTGCATGGGAACACCATAACTCAGACTTAAATCTCCCGGGCCAACAAACAGCACATCCACACCTTCCACTGCGGCAATCTCATCCGCGCAATCCACAGCCTCGCGGTCCTCAATTTGGAGCACCAGGAACGTTTCCTTGTTTGCATGTTCCAGGTAGGGAAGCACAGGGTCCAAAGCGTAGCGCGCATCTGACCCGGCACCGTCCAACCCGCGTTTGCCCAGAGGCGGAAATCGGCACCATTCCACCCACTGACGCGCTTCGTCTGCGCTTTTGCAGTGAGGTATCATCAGGCCGTTTGCTCCGAACTCCAGCGCTCGCATGGGAGTGTCATAGCCGGACTTGCGGATGCGCACCATTAAATCGATGTTGGTGGCCCGGCATGCCAGCGAGATGGGCGCGATTACATCTTCACTGAAGCTGCGATGTTCCAGATCCATCCAGACCTGATCAAAGCCGAGAAAACCGATGATTTCGGTCAACCACGGATCCATCACCCTCGACACTCCGGCCGTCCGGACCACTTGGTCCTGACGCAGCATACGTAAGACACGACTTTCAGTCATCTGTAGAAACCAGTCTACGGGAGATATTTCGGCGCTCAAGGATAAGGATCAGCCTTTAGCGGAAGCCGTCCACACCACTGGAACACGGCGGTTAAAAGTCAACTGTTGACAGTTACGCATTTGCTCCCTTATGCTGGCAGCTACAAGTTCCTCATGTTTTCGCAACTGAAAGCGACCTCAATCCGGGATCAAGTGGGGCAGCAGCTCCGCCAAGCTCTCAGGGATCGTCGTTTTGTAGCAGGACAATCCATTTCGGAAGCTGGTCTGGCGGCTGAAATGGGCATCAGCCGTGGGCCTGTCCGCGAGGCTCTTCTTCTGTTAGCGCAGGAAGGGCTAGTTACCCATTCCCACAATCGTGGATTTTCGGTAGTTAACTTCACGGACAGTGACTTAGCCGAGATTTCCAGTGTCCGTCTGCCTCTGGAGATACTCGCCCTTGACCTAGCAGCAGGGAAGACATCCGAGCCTGATCTGGTGGAATTGGATGTTCTTTGTGCGCAAATCGTGGATGCATATGCCAAAGGTGAACTTGTTGCCTGCGCATGCTTTGACATGGCGTTCCACTCCCTGATTTGGAGAAGCAGCGGCAACACTCGCCTTGCCAGCACGCTGCAAACTCTGCTGGCCCCCTTTTTTGCCTATGGCGCTCTGTTCAGTGCCAAGCGTCCGGCATTGACGCCGGATGTTCTCCATGAAGAGCATGCCTGTTTTATTCGCTTCCTGCGAGGTGAAGAAACCAGGTCGTCAGAAGAATGTGTCCGATTTCATCTTGGAGTGCCTACATGCCCGCTATAAAGACTCGTACGGCCCCAGCTCTCGATAAATCTATCGACATCCTGGAACTTCTTACGTATTCACGGATCGGCCTCACCCTCTCAGAGCTAGTAGAAGCCGCACGGTTTCCGAAAAGCTCAGTCCATTACCTGCTTGTTACGCTGGAGCGTCGTGGGTATGTCGAACGTAACGAACGCACTGGCCGCTACATGCCAGGTCATAAACTATTTCTGATGGCGAACTCTGCGCTTGCCGGCATCGGTTTGTCGCACCTCGCCAAGCCTCATTTATCGGCGTTGCGGATGCGTACGGGGTTAACGGTCCATATGGCCATTCTGGAACAACACGAGGCGATTTTGATCGCCAAACAAGCAGGTAACCATGGTCCAATGGCGAGCTGGGTAGGCAAGCGCATGGAGGTGCACTGTACCGGCCTCGGTAAAAGTTTGCTTGCCTTTCAGGGCCCCGAAGTCATTGAGGCATTTCTGCGTGACCACCGTTTGGGCCGTCACAACGAAAACACCATTGTGAATCCCAAGCGCCTGCGGGAAAGCCTTAGTCACGTGGAAAGAATGGGCTATGCGTTGGATGACGAGGAAGATGAAATTGGTGTTCGTTGCATTGGCACACCAGTGCTTGCCAAAGACGGTCGTCCGGTAGCCGCAATCAGTATTGCTGGTTCTACGACTGAGATTTGCTCTGAAACCATTGTGCCGTTAGTGGAAGAGCTGAAACGCTCGGCGGCGGCAATGTGCTGGCAACTCCAATCCGCTGTCGCCTAGCGAATCAATTCCATTCCCGGTAGCGCTGGTGCAGGATGCACTGCGCTTCCTGCGAAAATTTCTTCACTGATTGACTGGTATGGCGAGAGTAGCCGCAGCGGCATATTCAGGCCGCTGAGTCGCACTACCGCTTTATCGTACGCGCCATCAATATAAGGTTGGCGAAGCAGAGGCCCAAGAATATCCATTGCCGCAGCCCAATACTTTTGCTGAAATGAAAGCGCCGCATGGTAATCCCCTCCTGAAGCTAATCGGAATAATTCCAGGCTGGCACGAGGAAACAGCGGGGCGAATGAACTCAGCAGAGAACATTCGCCTGCCGCGCACCCGTTCACGAAGGCGGCTTCCCCAAGAAAGTGCTGCAGTTCCGGAACGGTCTTTAAAAGCGACGCAACATAAGCAACGTCCGGGCTGGTGTTCTTTGTAGCCACCAGGTTCGGTATCGCGTCGATCAAGGCCCGATAGTCAACGGCGGTCAAAAGCCTCTTGGTTCGCAGCAGGTTGTAGTGCAGAAAATAGGCATCCGGATAGGGCAGGCAGACATCGCGAAAAAAGCGATGGAGTTCCGCATCCGTCAAAGCGCTCCAGCAAGGCAGCGAAATCTGGAACGTGCGAAATCCCAGATCGTAAGCAATCTCAATTCGCTCACGCACCTGCCGCGTGGAGAGCGCAATCACGCCGACTTGCGGCAGCACCTCCGCGGCAATTGTTTCCTCCCGGAAGATAGAGGCAATATCACGGAACTGCCGATTATCTACGGCATAACCTTCTCCGGCAGTACCGAAAATGTAGACATGTCGGAAACCGTGCTCTAGGAAAGTGCGAATCTCCTCGCGGAACGCTTGTTCCATCAGTTGCTCGTCCTCATCCCACGGAATTTCGCAACTCACTAAAACGCCTTGCGGATAGCGCATCATTGCACCTTTCCGCGGCCCGGCAATGCTCCAGAACCCTTGCACTTCACCGTTACGGTGATACCAGATCCGCTCATGGAGGTTCACGCACGAGCAGACGTGATTCGGGATTATCCCGAGACGCTCCCCAATCGCCGGCATGCGTTCCGCCGCTGTGATGTTTAAGTGGCCGTGCTCTTCCGACATGCTTTCGAATAGAATTTCCGGGTCTTCCGGTAATCAGTCCATGTCCTTCGCGGCTACCCGAAAACCATCGGTCGCTGGTGAATGTCTTCGAGCCGCCGTCAATAATCGCGCGACCCGGCACCGCATTGCTTACCACCGTCACTAGCACCCGCAGCGCGCAATCCTCCAGACGGCACGCTCCTACGCCGAGAGTGTTCCGGTCATTGAAGACATAAGTGCCCGGACGGATCTCAGTCAGAAATGGCAGAAGGTGGCTGTTGAAGGCCGAAGGTGTGCTGCCACCGCTAACGATCTCACACGCAAAACCCTTTTCTTGCAAGTGGTCGAGCACCGCTTCTACCAGGGCTGCCACGCCATTGAGCGCTGCATCTTGCTGGTCTGGCGCATCCCAGATGTGACCCGGATAAAACGTGAGCCCCGCGAATCCGTATCTGGCAGCGAATCGATGACCTGGGCCAGATGCAATGCCTGTTCCGGTGTCGCCACCCCGCACCGACGCATGCCCACATCTAATTCCACTACCAGATGAATCGTGGACCGGGCAGCGCGCTGCAGCTTCTGCCAGTGCTCTCACTGTAATCTCGCTATCTACCGCGACCGTGATCTGCGTGCTCGCGCGCCAAGTTCGCAATCCTCGCCGCTTTGGCTGCGCCGAATACCGGGTAGGCAATCAGAATGTTGTCCAAGTCCCGCCTTTGCCATTACTTCGGCTTCACCGGATTTGGCCACAGTGATTCCGGAGCAGCCGGATGCGATCTGCATCCGAGCAATCTCCGGGATCTTGTGCGTTTTGGTGTGAGGCCGCAGTTGAACGCGGTGGTCCGAGACATAGGTAGCCAGCCGCGCGAGGTTCCGCTCCAGCACGTCCAGGTCTACCACCAGCGCAGGCGTCTCCAGTTGGTCCAGGGTCACAGTGGTCAGCTTACTTCCGGGAATATCTTGCGGACCATGCAGTTTGGAAGCATCGGTGACATGCACGTTCGGCGACATATAAACATACACCAAGCCGCGCCGGGGCAGGCCGCTGCGGTTGGGTCGCTGCGATGCACGGCCAGCGCGTGGTGCATCACCACCGAGCCTCGTTTCACCTCCATGACCCGTTCCGGCAGAGCGTCCACGCGTTCGTCCTTCACTAATCCCAGCGAGTTGCCCGGCACATTCGAGGCGCATGTGGCAGCATCCCGAGTTTATGCGAGCCGGTCGCGAACCGCACGCAACCGTTCTCAATCGTGGAATCATCCAGCGCGACCCATGCTGTAATCATTTCCGGTGGATCGAACGGCCAGTACGGCATATCCTGATGCTGCGGCACGACCGTTCCCACTCGGGCCGGCTTGGCGAAAACGCTGCTGCCATACAGCCGTCAGCGGTTTGCCGAGAATCTCTTCCAATGGCTCGAGCAGTTTCGGGCTCTTCGCAAATTCCAGGAACAAGGGGCGGTAGAGATGCAGCCGGTTGGCATTCCGCACCCGCGGCGGATTGGAGTTTGGCTCGTAGACCAACTCTTTTGCCGGCATGTAATCCGTCTTGCCCTCGATGATACGATTCACTTCATCCGAAATCGGCGCAATTTCACTCTTCGGTGAAAAGTCCGTCGAGGACAAGATACCCGTCGCGGTCCATGGCAATAGGCCGCGCTGCTCTCCTGCGTGCTTACCATATCTCTTCATTGTTCAGATTTTCATTGTGCCGGCCACTGGCTGCATCCCGGAAGCTGCGGCCTCGTCCAGAACCGTGGACGTCGCTGTTCCTTGCCCGATCACGGCGGGATTCCCCCGGCCGGGACCCTTCGGTATACTCGCGAGTGCGGTCTCGACCATGCGCACCTATCCCAAATCCTCGGAGATTCTGAGGCATAACAGCGAGTTTCTGACTGGCGGCGTCGCCTCTTCCAACCGGAACGTCGAGCCCGCCATCGTGTTCACGAAGGCGCAAGGCGCGCACATGTGGGACGCGGAAGGCAACCGGTACATTGACTACCATGCTGCCTTTGCACCGTACCTGCTAGGCCACAACGATCCTCATGTGAACGAAGCCGTGATCCGCTCCCTGCGCGATGGTGCGAGTCTCTTCGGCTCCGGCACTACGTTGCTGGAAGGTCGGCTGGCCGAGTTCATCTGCGACTCAGTACCGTTTGTGGATCGTGTCCAACTGCTGAATACCGGCAGCGAAGCTACCTACCAGGCAATCCGCGCCGCCCGTGCGATTACTGGCCGTGACCACATTATTGTGATGCAGGGTGGCTATAACGGCTGGCATAATGATGTTTCCTGTAATTTGATGACTCCGGCCGATGTGCTCGGACCGCGCCTCTCTCCCGGCGAGTATCCATATCACAGCATCAGTGCGGGCGTTCCGCAGCAACATAGTTGCCTGGTGCACGCTGTTAACTTTAATGACCTTGCTTCCGTGGAGCACGTGTGCCAGAAGTATCCTGTGGCTGCGCTGATTACAGAGCCCATTCTCCAAAATATCGGCATTGTCCATCCGGTGCCGGGCTATTTAGAGGGTTTGCGCGCTTTGGCCGACCGCTACGGTTTTATATTCATCATGGATGAAGTAAAAACCGGCTTCCGCCACGCGCTGGGTGGCTACGCTACCCTCGTCGGTGTTACGCCAGACTTGGTTGTGTATGGCAAGGCAATAGCGAATGGCTACCCAATGGCTGTACTTGCCGGCAAGAAGCAGTTTATGGATGCCTTCGCGCACCCGGAACCGGGCCGCCGCGTGATGCTCGCCGGCACTTATAACGGGCATCCTGTTCCCACTGTTGCTGCCATTGCTACGTTGGAGCGGCTGCGTGAAAACGATGGCCAAGTGTATCGTCATATCGAATCACTTGCGCAACGTTTGGAAACTGGTGTGAGCCAGATCTTGAAAGAGTTGGGATTGAAAGCGAAATTTGTTCGTCAAGGTTCGGCCTTCTGCCTGTACTTCATGGATCATGCTCCGGTAGATTGGCATGACATTCTCCACAACCATAACTTCCAGGCTGATGCAGAAATGCGGCGGACGTTGATTGATGAGGGTATTTACTTCTTCCCCTTGCCGGTTAAGCAAGGCTCCATCTCCGACGCCCATACGGAAGCTGATATCGACCTGACGTTGGAGAAATGGCAGGCTGCTCTTTCGGCACATCCTACATTGCAGCGCGAAGTGACCGTTTAGTTTAGAACGGCCAATTTGCAGGATTTAACAGTTGCCCTTCACTTACCTGAATTTGACGAATTTGGCTAAGTAGTTCCCCATCTAGCGGACCGCGCTTGGCGTACCCGATTACACTGTTTAACTCTTCCATGCGCGCTGTGCCGCATAGTGCAAGAACATTTTCCGAAAGCACATACCGGTACGCAAGTTCCACGAGGGAAATACCGGCCTGACTCGCCAGTGCTTCCAGCCGTATGGCTGCTTCCTGCAACGATTGCAGTTCCTTCGGTAGGAGAGCGTATCGTGGCGTCAGCACGCCTTTCAGGAGGACCGAGCGTGCCACCATTCCCACGCCGCGCTGCCGCGCCATAGGAAGAACAGCCACTTCCGGCGACCGGTCAAGCACATTGTAGCCAATCTGAATCACATCGAAAGCACCGCATCCGACAGCCGCAGGGCCTGCCTCTTCATAGACTGACGCTCCCGTATAGTGTGTTAGCCCCTCCGCCTGCAGGTCACGCAGCATGTGCAGCAACATTCCGCCTTTTTCGATCAGCTCCAGAGTTGCGCTGTGCAGCATCAGTACATCCACATGGTCCGTCCGCAGACGCTGCAAACTTTCCTGTATGGAAGTACGCACTTTGGCTTGTAACGCCCCTTCGTTTTCCAGTTCGCTGGCGGCGATAGGCGTCAGCTTGGTTACCAGCACGACTTCGTGCCTTCTTGTTCCAAGCGCTTCGCCGATCAAAGCTTCGCTATTGCCGTACGCCTGAGCAGTATCGATCAGGTTTACACCGGCATCGATTGCTTCCTGCAGGAAGCGAATTGCCTCTGATGTGGAAGGCTTTCGGTGCCCCTCATCGGAAGGAATTCCGTAATCCAGCGCAATCTCAACAGTGCCGAGCGCAATGTCCGCTACTTCGAGCGCTGTGTTTCCTAATTGTTTTCGTTTCATAGAACGGGTTCCAGAGCCGCCGCTTGTTCGCGCTTCCGTAGGTCGGAGGGGAGCGCTCGCACATAACCAAAGCAGCAGATTAACCCCGCGAGCAGGATCATGCCCGCAATTGCCACGAACGTGCCTTGTAGGCCATACTCGCTTTTCAGCAATCCTGCCAGCAGCACGCCTAGTCCTCCTGTTAAGCACTGGCCCGCGTTCATCATCGCGATTGCTGTCGCCCGTATCTGGTTGGGGAGGACATCGCAAAGAATGGGGTCTTCGTTGGCTTGCCCAGTGGCCCGCAGAAAAGACGATCCGAATACAATGGCGCTAGCTTCCCCGAAAGAAGGACGCCAGAGAAACGCCAATAAAATCGGTGCAGCGGCGAAGTAAAAAGCCGCTTGCGCCACAATCCGGTTCCGCAAGTTACGTCGGGCAATCCGGTCTGACAGCCATCCTCCTGCCAAAATGCCCAACACGCTGGAAAACTGCGGCATGAACGTACCGACGAAACCCGAACTGGATAGTGAAGTACCAAAGGTTTCCGTATAGTACAGCGGCAGCCAGTTCAAGAAAATCCAAACTCCAACAGCCAGACACATGGCTTGGGTAAGCTGGATAAAAAATGTTGGAAATTTAGCTAACTCCTGAAATGTGCTCAAGGCCGGAGCACGGCGGTCTAGAGCCGTGCGAATGCCTACCGGGTCTTTCAAGAGATATGCCGTCACTGCAGTTAAAATCAGCCCCAGGATTCCGAAGGCGAGAAATGCTGGTCGCCATCCAGAGTGCTGCCCTATGTATCCGGCGGCTGTACCGCCTGCCACCAACCCCAAGTTGATGCCCGAGAGATGGATTGCCATTGCGGTTCCCCGGGAAGAAGGCGAATGATGGTCAGCAATCAAAGCAATTGCGGCAGGAACATAAAAACTTTCGGCAATTCCCATGAATATACGGGTTGCATAAAACTGCGGCAGCGTTTGTACAAAGGCAGTAGCAATGGTGACCAGATTCCAAGCTAAGAAACTATACGTAATAATGCGGCTACGTGAGAAGCGGTCTCCTGCCCAACCTGCCACTGGCATACAAAGGCCATAAGTCCAGAGAAAGAACACCCCCATCGAACCCAACTGAAAGTCTGAAAGATGGAGGTCCGTTCGGATCAGCGGCAGCACCACCGACACAATGGTGCGGTCGGCATAGTTCATCCCCCCTACAAAAAACAGCAGGGCCACTGCAATCCATTTGCTATTTGCTTGCCGGGAGTCTGCCATGGTCACTCTCCCTGTAACTCATGCGCCGGAATTTCGTTCCACAATGGCTCGCCATTGCGATAGCGCTTCACATTACCCAGAAAGATTTCCCAAAGGCGCGTAGTGAAGTTCGGGTTCAGGGAAGAACCTGAGATATGCGGCGTGAAAATCACGTTCGGATACCGCCACAACGGGTGATCCGGCGGCATTGGGTAGTGATAGTGCGTGTCGAGCGCCGCCCCTGCGATCCAACCTTGGTCCAGTGCGGTCAGCAACGCTTGCTCCTTCACGATGGGACCGCGTGCCGGGTTCAACAGAAATGCATGGCGAGGCAGTGATGTTAATTCACGCTCCCCAATCATTCCTTCCGTAGCAGGTGTGAGCGGCATAGCAAGAATCAGGAAATCAAGCTCACTTAAAAAATCTGCTTCCTCGCCAGACGCAAAGACGCGATCAGGCAACGTCCCTTCCGGGTCACCAGTCCCGGGCACACGATACACCTTGTGGGCGGGTTGCACACCGGACCGGGAGCAAACGTGTACCTTCATGCCCAAGCACTTTGCCATGCGTGCCGTTTCGCGCCCTAATCCGCCATATCCCCAAATACCTACTGTGAGGCTCCGTAGTTCCCGCTGAAATTCCGCTGAACGATCCCATACTTGGCTTGCCTGATTGCGAGCCATTTGTGGCAGATTTCGCACAAGGTTCACCATCATTGCTACGTTCCACTCAGCAATCGGCACATCGAAGCAGCCTCGCGCATTGGTGGCCCGTATTCCTTTCGCTGCCAAATGGCACCGGAATAACTGGCTATAGCCAGACGAGGCAATCTGGATCCACCGCAGCTTCTCTAAATCCTCAAAATTGCTCGGCGGAAAGGTGCATAGTAACACTTCGATATCCTGCAAGACCTCGCGTGGCAATTCTCGCATAGTGTCAGCAAACGGAACTACGGTGACGTTGACACCTGACATTCCCTGTAGCTTTTCCAGGGCTGCCGAGTTCACACGCACATCCACCAAAACTTTCAACATCTAATCCGCCAGCAACTTCCCAGGCACGCTGTTGCATTCGCCACTGCCAGCCACAAATGGAAATCGCTCCTTGATTCGTGCAGGCAATTGAATTCCAAGGCCTGGTGTTTCCGGGCGTAACACAAACCCGTCCCGCATCTGAAAGCTCTCCCCCATCACTTCGCTGTGAAGCGGTCCGAAGTTCGGCGGCACTTCCAGGATCAGGGTGTTTGGGGCAGCAAATCCGCAGTGGATGTTCTGCATCAACGAGCCGCCTGCACCCCAGGCATGCGTTGCGATGGATCGACCGCGACTTTCCAGCAATCGCGCCACTTCCATAAATTGCGCCAAGCCAGGGAGAAAAGAGGCATCAGGCTGCCCTACATCGAAGCAATCGCGAGTCGTGAACGTTTGCCATTCGCAAACTGCCGTGAGGCACTCGCCGCCCGCAATGGTTGTGGTGGTTGACTTGCATAACCGGCTATAGCCGTCCACATCGGTGTAGTGTAGCGGCTCTTCCAAAAACGTGAGGGCGAATGGCTCCAGCGCCTTTGCTACTGCTTCGGCAGTGCGAACACCCCAAGTCGCCGAATGGCTATTGCCCATGTGAGCATCCACCATGATGCTTACTTCCGCGCCGAGATGGTCCCTAAGAAACCGAAGTTTATCCGCCTCAAAATCAGCTGCTTGTGCCGGGTCGGTATCTACCCGAAAGCCGTTCTCATCCAATCTCCCAGCCGCGATTTTAAGTCCACGAAAACCGAGCGATAAATAGTAATCCGCCTTGCGTGCCAGTTTGTCCTTTGGATAGTTACTGGGGCCTCCTGTTGCGTAGGCAGGTAATTGATCTGGTGCATTGATCCCACCGAGTAACTGGTAAACGGGTACACCTTCCAGCTTGCCTTTCAGGTCCCAAAGCGCCGCTTCCAATCCCCCGAGCACAGTGGCCCCTAGTCCGACGCGGCACCAGAAATTACCGCAATGGTACATGCGCCGCCACAACTCCGGAATGTCGTCTACGGATTGGCCGAGCAGAATGGGCCGGAAGAAGTCGACAATTCCCGGCACGAGTTCCGGGCAGAAGTACCCTGCATACGTTTCCCCAATTCCGGTAACGCCGGCATCTGTATAAATCTCAATAAACGCCGCACTGCGCCGTTTTCGTATTTCCAGAATATACGGGTCGCCGGTCAGCGGTCCTGTGAGCAGAACAGTTTGGACGTCAGTGATCTGCAGGACTGTTCCTCTCCAACATCCTTCAATCCTACGGGACAGCCTCAATGCTGCCTACCGCTTCCCGCGCCAACATCCATTGGGTAGGACGAGCACAAGTCTGCCGCAGTTCTCCCTTTGTGAACCACTCGTCATTCCAGGCAAGATAATACGGTGAACAACACCCAAACTGTCGGCCTCGCTGGACTCGGCTTTCTAGGCCGTGGCATTGCTGCGTGTCTGCTGGCGCATGGGTACCGTGTGGTTGCTTGGACGACCGGCCGGGACACTCATGAGCAAGCACGAGATTACATCGCCATGGCCCTCCGGGAGATGGAAGCGCATCAAGTCGTTTCTCAAGAGATCGCCACGACTTGGGAGACTCGCTACCTCCGAGCATCTGAGTTTGACGCGTTCGCGGAATGCAGTTTTGTGATCGAGAGCGTGACGGAAGATTTGGGCATCAAGCAGTCTGTGTTTGATCGAATCGAAGCCGCTGTGGGGCCTGCGGTTCCCATTGCCAGTAACACCTCAGCCCTTCCCATCTCTTTACTTCAGCGCACGCGTAAAAACCCGGAACGATTTTTGGGTATGCATTGGGCCGAGCCTGCCTACGCTACGCGTTTTCTGGAACTGATTCGTGGCGAACAAACCGGGGACGAGGCGATGCACCAAGCGATCAGCCTGGCAGAAGCTGTTGACAAAGACCCAGCTGTTGTTCAGCGCGATGTGCCGGGTTTTATTGCAAATCGCCTAGGGTATGCCATGTACCGCGAAGCCATTCACCTTTTGGAATCCGGAGTTGCTGACGTAGAAACAATTGACCGCGCATTCCGGAATGCGTGTGGACTGTGGGCCACGTTTTGCGGTCCATTTCGCTGGATGGACATTACCGGAGGCCCGGCGCTCTATGCAAAAGTGATGCAGACTATTTTGCCAGACCTTGCCAGCAGCCCGGAACTATCTCAGACGATGCAGCAGAAGCTAGCCGCCGGTGAGTTGGGAGTGCAAGATGGTCAGGGATTTTATAAATATGACAGCAGTGCGGAGGCACTCTGGGCCGGGAAACTGCACGCGCACGCCTGGACAGTTTGGGATTTGCAAAAGCGCTACGAGAAAGAGAAAGAATAAAGATTCTTTGCTTGACACGTTCCAGCGCTGTTTCTAATATAGACTTACTTCATTCGCCGAAGAAAGTATGAAGATGGAATCTGCTTCTCGTTGCTACGCCATCGGAGTTGGTCCTGAATTTTCTCTGAACGAAAAATGGCCGGGTACTGCTTCTGTTACTTTTCCTGGAAAGATTCTAGCAGGCTGCTGAAAAAAGGCTCTGTACGGAACCCGGCACCCTTCCCGTTTTCTTTCAGAAGCGCTGTGACACGCCCCATGAGGGCTCGGCGTAGGGGAGTAGAGGCTCAAAACGCTCTTTTTGAAAACTCAAACGCAGTTCTCCCTGGACTTACACCGACTGAACTGCCGGCGACATCAGATTCCGCATCCGGACGAGGTTGTAAGCGGTAGCCGTAAAAGTGAAGACCCATCCGACTGTCTCCAGACCGCGATGCCGGGTTTTACGTAGCGCTCCAACGGTTTTGATCCAGCCAAAGACTTCTTCGATTCGCTTCCGTTTCCGCTGACTCACCTGGTAGCCCTCATGCCGCGTCGTGCGTCCATCAATCGCGCTGCCGCCCGGACGCTTATGTGTTCTGCGAAACATGCGGCGTCACATTCATGCCCCGCATCTCTTTCACGAAGTCTTTGGTGTCGTAGCCTTTATCGGCCCGCCAGCGTGATGCGCTCGTGCCCTGCCAAGCGCTCGGCCATCATCATTGCCGCATCCCGCTCCGCCGTGCCGTTACATTGCAGCAACTCCGTGTCCACCACCAACCCGTTCCGGTTTTCGATCAGCACGTTGCCGCAATACGCCAGCTTCGATTCATGCCCACCACTCTTTCGCGCCAGTCGCGCGTCGGGTCCGTTGTGGACTCGTGTGTATCATTGCTCCGCGTTTCGCCGTGGAAGTTCACCGTTGGATTGCCGGGATCATCTGGCGGCGGCGCCGGCCGATCCTTACGCTGAAAGCTCTTATGACTTGCCCAGGCTTCGATCAGTGTTCCGTCTACACTGAAGTGCTCGTCAGAGAGCAAGTCGGCTACCCGCGCCTGCGTCCAACACCTGTGCGAAGAACTTCTCGGCGATATCACCTTCCAAGAGCCGATCTCGATTCTTGGTGAATACCGTCGGCACCCACACCGCCTCATCCATGTTCAGGCCAACAAACCAGCGGAACAACAGGTTGTATTCCAATTGCTCCATCAACATCCGTTCGCTACGAACCGTGTAGAGGACCTGTAAAAGCAAGGCTCGCAATAACTTCTCCGGTGGAATCGATGGCCGGCCGTAGGCCGAGTACAGCCGACTGAAGGCTGGCGACAGCGACTTCAATGCGTCATCCACCATCAGACGTATTGGCCGCAGCGGATGCTTCGCCGGCACGCGCTCTTCTGGTGACAGGTAACTGAACATCGAGCTTTGTTGGGTATCAGGTCCTCGCATGATTTCTGAAACATCAAGACGTTCTTTTGTTTCAATAAGTAACGGGTCGTCAGACTTTTTCAGCATCCTGCTAGAGGGTGTTAATAATTTTGTCAGAATGAAAGTTGTTCCCTAGCCAGTGCCGTAAACCATACCCATCTGATATTTTTGAACAAGAGTGGGCCTTTGTTGCTCCCTATTTAGTCCTCATGCGTCCGGATGCGCCGCAACGGGAATATGACTGATGCACGGTTATTTCGGGATATCGCGACTTGAACCAAGCTGGAACTCGTTAAAAATTGCACCGCAGCCCGCTCCTGTTGCCAGTTGTTCACTGACACTGCCGCTACCCGGAGGACCGCTTTCCACTTCTTTCTACCAAGAGCAAGGGAAATGGTATGCGCGGCTTGAATCGAAGGTATCGCGCAGGGTGGAACTTCGCTTACCGGATGGGCGCACGGACATTGTGCAGCTGTCAGACAGTAAACCTGTGGTGGTGTAACAACTAAGTCCATTCATGAAGATTACAAAGATTATTACGGACTTGGTTTCAGTGCCCATGAAGCCAAACACAGTCCATAGTCCCCAATACGAAGACAGTGGTCATCAGTTTGATTGGAAAGGTCGATACTTTGCAGAAGTTCCCAAGTACATCTATCAACTCATCACGGACGAAGGATGGGTAGGTCTGGGGGAATCCTATCGAGGCGTATACCAACAGGATGTGGAGCGAAACATTCGCTCGTTGCTTGGACAAGATCCTCTCCAGCTTAGTTTGCAAGCTTTGCCGCTCATCCCAGGAAGAGCATATGACGGATTTGAGATCGCTGTTTATGACTTGGTTGCTAAATACTACGAAATTCCGGTACATCGCCTGCTGGGAGGAGCCGTCAGGCAGCGTGTGGCCGTCGATTATTGGACTGGCCGACGGACACCGGAAGAAGTGGGACGAATCGCGGGGATGGCGAAACAAAAGGGTTTCCAGGGAATCAAGCTCAAGTGTGCGTTGGAAGATCCCAACCTGGAACGCGTCCGTACTATCAAGAGTGCGTGTGGGAAAGATTTTTCCATTGTGCTCGATCCCAATCAGCGGTTCGGACATGTGGCTGATGCGCTGCGGCTTGGTCGAGACTTGGCGGAGTTTGAAAACATTGTTTTTGAAGATCCACTCCCGCGTTGGGATCTGAGCTCTTATCGATTGCTCCGGGAAAAACTCCCCATTCCGATTGCCTTGCACATTCATTTGCCTTACGCAGCTCACGCCCAATACCCACAGGAGCTAATCCACGCAATCAGGTTAGAAGCCATTGACTACTTGAATGTAGGGGGTGGATTAGCTGCGTTCCAGAAACTTTCGGGAATCGCTGAAATTGCGGGAATTCCTGTGTGGCATGGCACCGAGGTCGATCTTGGAGTTCTGGACACCTCTATCGAAATCTGGGTTACCAAATGGCTGCCGGGAAGGGGAGCTACACGTGCAAAGCAATTCGTTAATAGCTGAAAAATTCGGGCTTAACCAGCGAGCAAACGCGATTTTGCTAGCTGTAAATGTAATAGGTGCCGTGGTGTACATATGGCGATCTTCATTTAGTTGGGTGATCCCTCAGGAGAAAGGTCTGAATTCCACCACAGGTGAGCCTTTCATATGGGCGGTTGCTGTTGTGCCTGTCCTCGTTGTCGCACTTCTCGTGAATGTGCCCTGGGGAGTAGTGATACTCAGACGAAGACAATGGCGTAGTGGGCGCTTATGGCTACTTGTAGGGCTTATCTGGCTTGCCGCTATCACGATAGATTTTGCTCATCACTGAGTCCTTTGACTAAATCGAACCACTTAGGGAGCCGGACACTTCGATTGACGCAAATGCACAGCAGAGCCCTTTCTATAACTTCTGACTGTCCGGCCTATAATATGGTTCGATTTAGCAAGTGGGCCGTTTCTCTGGGGATGGTCCTAACGCATCTAAGTATAGTATCGAGCCATAGTGCTTCGAGAAACAAGCGATTCAGGCCTCGGGGCTGAACGTGACACAGACATACGGCTACGACACCGGCAACCGGCTGACCTCAGTGGCGGAAGGGACCTCCTGGAGCGAGTCGTACCAGTACACGGACGCTTCCAACCGGCTGACGGGCAACCGGTGGGTAAGTGCGCGGTCGGGGCAGTTGCCAGTCCTGACCAGCCAAACGCCGCAAGCGCCAAGCTGGTTCGGAGCAAACAACCGTGTTACGGGCTTGGACGTATGATGAAGCAGGGAACCTGAAGGCAGTGGGAGGGACGAGCCGCACGTTTAGCTATGACGGGGAGAACCGGATCACGACAGCAGCAGTCAATGGCGTGAATGGAGGCTACACCTACGATGGCGATGGGCAGCGAGTGCAGAAGACGGTGAGCAGCGGGAATGGGCCGGTGACCACGACGTATGTGTACGATGCGTGGGGGAACTTAGCGGCTGAATATACCAACGACACCTCATCAGCGAGCGTGTGTGGGACAGCGACGTATTACCTGACTATGGATCACTTGGGCAGCACGCGCATGGTGACCGACAGCAGCGGCAATGTGAAGGCACGGTCGGTACAGGCGTGCGCTGCCACTCCCGCTTGTACGCTGCCCAGCGATATCATCGGAAACTTTTTGCGAGAAGACGATTTGATTTTGAATCCGCTGGTTTATGAAGCGGGACATGTCAACATACCAGAAGGTAACGGTCTGGGTGTAGAACTCGACTTGGCAGCAGTGGAAAAGTATTGTGTGGATCATCGGGTGTATGAAAACTAGCTGGAATACGCAACAGAATGGATTCTAACGTCACCGGGCTGGATATTGAAAACCACTCTGCGTTGATTCCCTATCTTCGGAACAAAGGATTGTTAGGAAACGATGACCCTTTGGAAGTCAGGACCTTAACAGGGGGCGTCTCGAACCGTACTGTGCTCGTTTCAGCAAGTCCTAGCCATGCCTTTGTGGTGAAGCAAGCGCTCGCCAAGCTGCGTGTGAAAGCAGATTGGCATAGTGACCCCTCCAGAATCCACAAAGAAGCATTAGGACTTTGCTGGTTGGAGAAACTTGCTCCAAAAGGGACGACGACTCCGCTACTCTTTGAGGATCATCAGGATCACGTGATTGCGATGGCGGCCGTAGAAGAGCCGCACGACAACTGGAAGAGCCTCCTGCTTCGCGGCGAAGTGGAATCTGATCATGTCAAACAATTTGCCGATCTCTTAGCAACGGTGCATGTGGCATCTGCTCACCGTGCTTCAGAGCTGCGTTCCGTATTTGGAGATCGTGTATTCTTTGAAACACTCAGGCTGGAGCCTTATTACCGGTATTCAGCAGAACAAGTTCCTGTCTCTTCCGATTTCCTGAACAGTCTGATACAAGAAACACTTGCTCAGCATATTTCTTTGGTACACGGCGATTACAGTCCAAAGAATATCCTGATTCATGCAAGGAATCTGATCTTGCTGGATCATGAAGTCATTCATTTTGGCGACCCGGCTTTTGATTTAGGCTTTTCTTTGACGCATCTTTTAAGCAAAGCTCGTCACTGTGCTTCATTCCGACAGAGGTTTTTGCAAGCCTCCCATGTCTATGTGGAGCAGTATGCAGCCGCAGTAGACGAGGAACCTTGGTGGCCTGCTACCGAACCGCGTGCTGTTCGCCATGTACTGGGCTGTTTACTCGCGCGGGTAGCTGGACGATCACCACTGGAATACTTGACCCCTCAGGAAGCAGAGGAACAAGTAAGCATGGTGTTATCCATGATGCAGAAGCCGCCGCAACACCTTTCTGAGTTAATCCAATCTATTTCTGAGAGTCTCTATTGCCCACTGTAGAAAGAGTAAGCGCCCGAGAGATTTTAGATAGCAGAGGGCGACCAACTGTGCTTGCCACCTGTGATTTAGTGGGCGGCTACATTGCTTCTGCTTCAGTTCCTTCCGGAGCCTCCACCGGCACTGCCGAAGCTTTGGAATTGCGCGACGGGGACCCTGCTCGATATGGCGGCTTGGGTTGTCAACGTGCGGTGCATAACGTCAACACCACGATCCATAACGCGATTACTGGAAAATCCTTTGATGGGCAAGAAGATTTTGATCAGGCACTTATCGCGCTTGATGGAACTGCCAACAAAGCAGCTTTGGGTGCCAATGCAATACTGGCGGTTTCCGTTGCTTACGCACGCGCAAGTGCTCGTCTAGCCGCGATTCCGTTGTGGCAATACTTTGGTCAATTAGTCGGGCTTACTCCCATCTACTCTTCCCCGTTTAACAATTAACCTATTCAGCGGAGGAAAACATGCGGGCCAACAGATCGCAATTCAGGATGTGTTGATTGTTCCCATGGCAGCCTCCACCATCGATCAATCTTTGGTGGTCGCCTACAATGTGTATCACTCTGCGGCCCGACTGATTCTGCAACGCTTTGGAATGCGCCTCCTACGCGCAGATGAAGGTGGATTAGCTCCGCCTTGCAGCGGTTCCGAGGAAATGATCGCAACCGCCAATGAGGCCATTCAGCTTGCGGGATATACGCCTGGCGTGGATGTAGCACTCGCACTGGATGTTGCTTCCACACACTTCTACTCGGATGGAAAATATAACCTGGAAGGGGAAAAACTGACCAGTGCGGATATGATCCGCCGTATCAATTCATGGGTACGCAATTACCCGATCATCAGCGTAGAAGATGGTTTGTTCGAGGAAGATTGGCAAGGTTGGGCCGAGCTTCAAAAAATAATTGCGGATAGGGCATTCGTTTTGGGTGACGATCTCCTTTGTACTAATCCCCAGCGTATTCAACACGCCATCCAAGTGAAAGCTTGTAATGCGCTCCTGTTGAAAGTAAACCAGATTGGAACTCTCACCGAAGCAGCGGAATCCTATCGGCTCGCCCGAAAAGCCGGTTGGTCCGTGACTCTCAGCGTCCGTAGTGGGGAAACAGAAGACAATTGGGCGGCTGATTTAGCAGTTGGCTGGGGAAGCAATCATTTCAAGAATGGCTCTATCACTCAATCCGAGCGTCTCGCGAAATACAACCGGTTGTTGGAAATCGAACAGGAAACATCGTTTCCGATAACGCTTGTTTGAGATATTTAATAGAGCAAATCCTTCTGACAATTTTCAATCAGCACAGGCTGATACAATTCCCCTTGCATCTGGTCTTCTCACCGTGGCTATGACCCGAAGAAACTTTATTGGACTTGCAACAGGCCTTTTCTGCTGCCGCATGGCTCCAGTCTTACCGGATTCTTGCCGCGCCATCGGCGAAGTTGGTAAAGATTACTGGCATTAAAACGATGGGACTGGACAACGTCGGTGACGGATGTTTGATTCGTATCGATACTGACGCAGGCTTGACCGGCTATGGGGAAGCAGGCCTTCCATCGGCTGCGGCTCGTGAACGAATCGCGATGATGCTGCCGCAGCTTGTAGGGCAGGACCCACTCGCCATTGAACGGCACTTCTATGTGATGAGTGCCACTCAATATTCTTTTATGGCGAACATTCCTACTGTGAGTGGCATCGATATAGCTTTGTGGGACTTAGCGGGCAAAATCACTGGGTTGCCGATTTACCGATTGCTCGGCGGGCCAATTCGGAAAGAGATCCCCGTCTACTCTCATGGTGGGCCCACCGATATGTTGGACAAGGCCCAATGCAGGGCTTGGGCGGACCAGGTGAAATTGGCGCCTGAGGGCTTTACTGCATTTAAATTCGGATTCGGCGCTCCCGGCAATGGCCGGGGAAGTGGACGGCTTTCTGGTCCATTCAATCCAACTCTTGATGGCGCAGCATTTCGTAGAACTGGGCATGAGTACGCCAATTTACGCGAAGCCCTGGGAGAGGAGATCGATATTGCGATGCATTGTACCGGCCAATTCGATACACGCAGTTCGATCGGGCTTTGCAAAGCGATTGAACCTATTGATCCATTGTGGATAGAAGATCCGCTACCCGTTCGTTATTCCGAAGCGTGGCTGGAATTAAAGCGCTCAACCCGAGTCCCATTGCTGGCTGGCGAAAAAGTAGAAATGGTGGAGGGCTTCCGGCCCTACCTGGATAATCAGGTGCTTGACATGATTCACCCCGATGTTGCTTACTCGGGCGGAATCACGGGCTGCCGAAGAATCGGCGATTACGCCGCACTGACGCGAACGCCAATGGGAATGCACAGCGGCCCGTGCTCGCTGATCCGCTTCTATGCTTCCATGCACATCGGAGCTGCGGTGGAAAACTTCTTTAAAGTGGAGAACGCGCTGGGAGCTTTCCGGGGTAATAAAGAGAAGATGGCACAAGGCAAAGAACCTGCGGTCCGCAAAAGCGTGTTTCCGGTTCCAGAAGGACCTGGCTTAGGTCTGGAACTAAATGAAGATTGGCTGCGCGCCCATGTGGCAAAGAAGGATACTTGGTGGGGATGAGGCATATCAATCGAAGAGGTTTCCTCGGGGCTTCGGCCTTAGCCATCTCAGCAGCGGAAGCTGAAGCTCAGGACAAAACTCCCAAACCGCAGCTACCGGGTGACGTTACGCGCAACTTGGCGCGATTCATTGTGGAATCGCGCTTGGATGTAATTCCTGCAACGGTTCGCAAAGAAGCGGCGAGAACACTCCTGAACTGGATGGGGTGTGCAATTGGGGGATCTCAACATGGCGCGGTGACTACGGCTATCCAGGCATTTGGGCCGTTTTCAGGGCCGGCTCAGGCCGGTATCTTTGGCCGTACGGAACGCTTCGATATTTTGCATGCTGCCCTGATGAACGGTATTAGCTCGCACGTGCTCGATTACGATGACACGCACCTCCGTACCATCATTCATCCTGCAGGACCAGTAGCGCCGGCACTCCTGGCCTTGTCCGAGTACCAACCCGTTTCGGGAAAAGACTTTCTACATGCGCTGATCCTCGGAGTGGAAGTGGAGTGCCGCATTGGCAACGCCGTCTACCCTGCGCATTATGATGCAGGCTGGCACATTACCGGAACCACAGGAGTATTTGGAGCAGCAGCGGCGGCGGGAAAAATATTGGGTTTATCGGAACAGCAGATGACGTGGGCTCTGGGGCTGGCGGCGACGCAACCCGTCGGTTTGCGTGAGATGTTCGGCAGCATGACGAAGAGTTTTCACCCGGGGCGCGCTTCTCAAAATGGGCTGACTGCAGCGCTACTGGCAGCCCGAGATTTCACCTCTTCGGAACACGCTCTTGAAGCGAAAAGCGGATGGGCCAATGTGCTAAGCAGCGCCCGTGATTACACCGAGATTACCGGTAAGCCTGAGGCGAACTGGCAGATAGCACTCAACACTTACAAGCCATTTGCCTGCGGCATTGTGATGCATCCCGCCATAGATGGATCTATTCAATTGAGCCGTGAAAACCATCTGATACCGGAACAAATTGCTAGTGTTGATCTCCAAGTGAACCCGTTGGTGCAGGAACTTACCGGCAAGAAATTGCCCGAAACTGGCCTGGAGAGTAAATTCAGCATTTATCATGCAGCGGCTGTCGCGCTTGTGGAACAAGCTGGGGGCGAACAACAGTTCAGCGACCGAGCAGTGCGAAATCCTGCCACGATAGCGCTCCGCCAACGAGTCAAGATTACGTTGGATCCAAAAATCGCCGAGGACCAAGTACATATTCGCATCACGCTAAGAGATGGAAAGGTATTTGACAAGTTCATTGAGCATGCGGTGGGCAGCTTGCCACACCCGATGACGGATTCCGATCTTGAGAACAAGTTCTCCGGCTTAGCAGACGGCATTCTTCCTCATGATCAAGTACATAGGATCATGGAACTCTGCTGGAAAATTGCCGAACTCCCGAACACTGGGGTGTTAGCGCGTGCGGCTCACGCAGACTGAGCTAAATGGGCATGGTCAACTCGGGAACCTATGGCGACGGCACATCTGGGCAACGATACTCACTAGGCCAGCTTCTCACGTCTCCTATCATGTTCAGCCTGACGGTGCCGATGCTACTTTGTTTTCAAGCACGTCGATGAGTTCTAGTCATGTTATCCTACGCATTCAGTTCGCGACCGCTTTTGCGACCGCGTTCTCTCTGCACTCACTCACATATATGAAGCTCACGTGGACCAAGACCGACGAGGCACCGGCGCTCGCGTCGTACTCGCTGCTGCCCATCCTGCGAGCGTACTTCAAAGGGACGGGGGTGGAGATCGAAACGGCCGACATCTCGCTCGCCGGCCGTATTGTCGCCACCTTCCCTGAACGTCTTAGGCAGGACCAAAAAATTCCCGACGAGTTGACGCGCCTGGGGGAACTGGCCAAAACACCGGAAGCCAACATCGTCAAGCTGCCCAACATCAGCGCCTCGATTCCGCAGCTCCGAGACGCGATTGCGGAACTTCAGGCGAAGGGCTACAACATTCCCGACTATCCGGACGCCCCTTCTACGGACGAGGAGCGTGCGGTGCAGGCCCGGTTTGCCGGGGTCCTGGGCTCGGCCGTGAATCCCGTATTGCGCGAAGGCAATTCCGACCGGCGCGCTCCCGGGTCCGTGAAAGCGTTCGCGCAGAAGCATCCACATAAGATGATGAAGCCCTGGCCGAAGTCCGGCTCGGTGACGCGTGTCGCCCACATGAGCAACAAGGACTTCTATGGCAGCGAGAAATCCGTGACGGTGAGCTGCCGCCACCGAGGCGCGTATCGAATTCGTGGATTCCGCCGGCGCAGTGAAAGTCCTGAAGCAAAAAATCCCGCTGACCGAGGGCGAAGTTGTCGACTGCGCGGTCATGAACGTGACGGCACTGCGGAAATTCTATGCGGAGCAGATCGCCGCCGCTAAAGCTGACAATGCGCTGTTCTCGCTGCATCTGAAGTGCACGATGATGAAGGTCTCCGACCCGATCATGTTCGGGCACTGTGTGGCGGAGTATTTCGCCGATGCCCTGCAGAAACATGCCGGCGTCCTCGCAGAGATCGGCGCCAACGTAAACAACGGACTGGCCGACGTGCTCAGCAAACTCGACCAGCTTCCAGCCGGGAAAAAGGCTGAGATCGAAGCCGATATCGCAGCTTGTTACGAAGAGCGTCCCGGTTTGGCGATGGTGGATTCGCGTGCGGGCAAGACCAACCTGCATGTTCCCAGCGACGTGATCATCGACGCATCGATGCCGGTAGTGATCCGTGATGGCGGCAAGATGTGGAACAAAGAGGATGCGCTGCAAGACACTGTTGCCGTGATCCCGGACCGCTGCTACGCCACCATCTATCAAGTCGTGATCGAGGACTGCAAGCAGAACGGACAGTTCGATCCGGCGACCATGGGCAGCGTGTCCAACGTTGGGCTGATGGCGCAGAAGGCCGAAGAGTACGGTTCGCACGACAAGACGTTTGTCGCACCCGGCAACGGAACGATTCGCATCGTAGACGGCGGCGGCAAGACCCTGCTCGAACAGAGCGTCGAGCGTGGCGATATCTTCCGCGCCTGCCAGACGAAAGACGAGCCCATCCGCGACTGGGTGAAGCTGGGCGTGACACGGGCGCGGGCAACCGGCACACCCGCGGTGTTCTGGCTCGACCCGGATCGCGGCCACGATGCGCAAATCATTCAGAAGGTGAAAACCTACCTGGCCGACCACGACCTCTCCGGCCTGGAAATCAAGATCCTGAAGCCTGTGGACGCGATGAAATTCTCGCTCGAGCGAATTCGCCGCGGCGAGGACACCATCTCCGTCACGGGCAACGTGCTTCGCGACTATCTCACCGACCTGTTCCCGATTCTCGAGTTGGGGACAAGCGCCCGTATGCTCTCGATCGTGCCGCTGCTCCAGGGCGGCCAGTTGTTCGAAACCGGAGCCGGCGGTTCGGCGCCCAAGCACGTGCAGCAGTTGGTGAAAGAAGGCCATCTGCGCTGGGACTCGCTCGGGGAATACTGTGCGCTGGTGCCATCGCTGGAACTGATGGCGACGAAAGGCGGCAACGCGCGCGCGGGCCTCCTTTCGAAAACGCTGGACGAGGCCATCGGCCAGTACCTCGAAGACGCCCGCTATCCCTCGCCGAAGGTGAACGAGATCGACAACCGCGGTTCGACGTACTATCTCGCGTTGGCGTGGGCAAAGGCACTCGCCGCGCAGGACGAGGACGCGGATTTGAAGCAACGCTTCACTCCGGTAGCCGCCGCGCTGGCGGCGGCCGAGGGCAAGATCACGCAGGAGTTGTTGGCGGCGCAGGGCAAACCGGTGGACATCGGCGGGTACTATTTCCCGGACGAAGATAAGTGTGTCGCAGCGATGCGGCCCAGCGCTACGCTGAACGCGATCATCGATCGAATGTAGGATAGTCGCCGTGCAGGAGCACGTCTTACGTTTGAAGCACGTTGCGTTGTAAGCGAACGCCCCAGCCGTTTTGAGGAAGTTGCTGAAGAACAAACCCGACGAGAACGGGAAGAACTGGAGCAATGGAGAAGGGAACAGGAAAGGCCAATGAAAGATCCTGCTACTCCTGAAGAGGAACGGGTTTGGCTCCGGCGTATGCGGCAGACTGAGTAACCCGCCAACCAGTCCAAAAGTGCAACTATTCCACATTCACCTCGGCCAATTCTTCTACAGAGAATTTTTCTAGCGGAAACCCTAAGCTCTTCCAGCGATCAATCCCGCCAGCTAATGGACGAACGGTTGTGAACCCCAATTTTCGTAAATGAAGCGCCGCACGGGCGCTTGAGGCTTCGTTGGGTCAAGTGCAGTACAACACCGCAGCTCGATTCTTCTCCAGGTAAGCAGGCGGTACTGTGAGTTGATCTGGCAATAAATGGATAGCTCCGGGAATCTTTTCTAGTTCTTTCCGAATTTCCCCTTCTTGGCGCAGATCAATGATCGTGAACTCTTCTCCATTCTCCAGGGCGTTCCGAAGTTCCTCGGCACTAATCCGGGCACCACGAAGGCGACGCAACGTTAACTGCCGTTGCGTAATCTTCCATATCAGGTAACCAAGAAAGGCAACCACAACCACGCTGGCCAGGGAAGTGCCTGCCGCAGCCGCCAAAGCCGCTAAACGCTCGAGCTGTGCTCGGAACACAAAACCCGCGCCTAGATAAGTTCCCACCCACAAAAATACGCCCATGCCGTCCCAAAGCAGGAATTGACGACGGCTCATTCCAATCAAGCCAGCCATGGGAGTCGCCACGGTGCTGAGGCCCGGAACAAATTTCGACAATATGAGCGCCCGTGGACCACGGCGGCGGAATACGGCTTCGGTATGACGCACACAAGAATCAGGCTCCAGCGAAAGGCGGCAGAGAAACTTCAACACAGACCGTCCGCGTTGACGGCCCAACTCAAACCAAAGCAGATCGCCTATCAGCGCGCCGGTAGCGGCTGTGAAAATGGAAATCACCAGGGAAAAATGGCCAGCTCCGGCCAACGTACCCATCGCCAGCATCAACGGATCGGAAGGCACGGGCACTCCCGACTGTTGCCCCAGGACCACAAAAAAAAGCAAAAGGTAGCCGTGGGCGAGAAGAAGTTGAATCAGGTGCTTCATTCGACGTTGGCCTAAGTGATGAGGCTCAAACGAGAATGGGTTCAATCACCTGGCCGGCAACATCCGTCAAGCCGAAGTCTCGCCCCTGGAATCGGTAGGTGAGGCGCTTGTGATCGATCCCCAGGCAGTGCAGAATCGTGGCCTGCAGGTCATGGACGTGTACCGGGTCTTTGGTGATGTTGTAGCCGTAGTCGTCGGTCTCACCGTAGGTGATGCCGGGCTTGATGCCGCCGCCCGCCATCCACACGGTGAAGCAGCGGCCGTGATGGTCGCGGCCATAATCGTCTGCGGTGAGCGTGCCCTGGCAGTAAACCGTGCGGCCGAATTCGCCGCCCCAGACCACCAGCGTGTCGTCCAGCATGCCGCGCTGCGCCAGATCCGTGACCAACGCGGCGGAGGCCTGGTCGACGTCCTTGCAGCGCTTCGGCAGGTCCGCTGGCAGCCTGCCGTGGTGGTCCCAATCGCGATGGTAGAGCTGGATAAAGCGGACGCCGCGTTCCGCCAGGCGCCGCGCCAGCAGGCAGTTGGCCGCGAAGGTGCCGGGCTTTCGTGCATCTTCGCCGTACAGCTCGAAGGTGCTCGGCGGGCTCCTTCGAAATGTCGGTCAGTTCCGGAACGGAGGTCTGCATCCGGAACGCCATCTCATACTGCGACATGCGCGCGCTGGTTTCGGGGTCGCCGAACTCAGCCTTGCGTAGTTTGTTCAGTTGACCCAGCGCATCCAGAAACCCGCGGCGCTTGTTCGCGGAAAAGCCGTGCGGATTGGACAGGTACAGCACCGGATCGCCGCCCGACCGGAACTTCACGCCCTGGATACCGGCTCGGGAGGAACGCGCTGCCCCAGAGGCGGTCATATAATGGCTGGCCGCCGCCGGAATTCGAAATCATCACGCAGAACGCCGGCAGATCCTGCGTCTCCGAACCGAGCCCTAAGAAACCCACGCGCCCATGCTGGGCCGGCCGCCCAGCCGGAAACCGGTCTGGAACATGGTCACGGCCGGGTCGTGATTGATCTCTTCCGTGTTGACGGTCTTGATGAACGTGAGCCGGTCCGCAATCTTCGCGGTGTGAGGCAGCAGTTCGCTCACCCATGCGCCGGATTGCCGCGCTGTTCAAACTGAACTTCGAGAGGCAACACGGGGAAGCCGACTTGCGAGGCCGACATGCCAGTAAGCCGCTGGCCGTTGCGGATCGATTCCGGAAGGTCCGTGCCCTGGAACTCAATGAGTCGCGGTTTGTGGTCGAACAGTTCCATTTGCGAGGGACCGCCCGATTGAAACAGATAGATGACGCGCTTCGCTTTGGGAGCAAAATGCGGGCAGGCCGTGCCAGGGGTTTCTCTGCCTTTAATAAGGAAGCGAAGGCCAAGCGCTGCTAAAGAATCGTCGCGTCATTGTTTGGTAATCGTCTCATCCAGTTGAAGAGCAAGCTGGCCACACCTGTATACGCCGCCAGTTCCGGAGCGGCTAGCTTCGGCGAGTCATCGGCGGAATCGCCCTGGTGAAGATATTCCAGCGCCGATTTCGGGATCGGCCGTAAACGCTGGATGGTTCTTCGTCAAAGCCGGCATCGCAGAATCGCGGCCTGCTGGCCGTCGGGGCTTCGTGCGAAAGCAGCAGTCAAAAGCCAAAGCGCAGCGCGCGATTCAGGTGTGGTGCCGCCTTCCGTCATCATCCGCTCCGCCAGCTTGCGGGACGCTTCCAGGAACGTGACCTCGTTCATCAGATCCAGCGCCTGCAAAGGGCGAGTTCGTGCGGTTCTCGAACACGGCGCACTGCTCGCGATTCGGCGAATCGAAATTCATCATGTAGGGCGGCGGGATGGTGCGCTTCCAATAGGTGTAGAGGCTGCGGCGGTAAAGGTCCGCGCCTTTCGACTGCACGTAGCCGTTGTTGCCGGAAAGTTCCTGCCACAATCCCGCCGGCTGATACGGCTTCACGGAAGGACCGCCCACGTTTTCGGTCAGCAGCCCCGAGACGAACAGTGCCTGATCGCGAATCACTTCCGGACCCAGCCGCATGCGCGGACCGCGGGCCAGCAGACGGTTCTCCGGATCCGTTCAGCAAGCTCCGGAGTCAGCACGGAAGACTGCCGGTAGGTGGCGCTCATGACGATGCGTTTCTGCAGCGCCTTCACGTTCCAGCCGCTCTCCATGAATTCAACGGCCAGCCAGTCCAGCAGTTCCGGATGCATGGGCCATTCGCCCTGCGAGCCGAAATCGTCCACCGTCTTCACGATGCCGTAGCCGAAAAAGGTTGCCCAGAAGCGATTTACCGTCACGCGCGCCGTGAGCGGATTTTTGCGGTCGACCAGCCAGGCGCCAAGGCCAAGGTCGTTCGGCGCAAGCGAGGGCCGTGTGAGTATCTCCGGCATGCCGGGTGTCACTTTTCGCCCGGCGCATCATACGCGCCGCGCTTCAGCAGAAAGGTGTCGCGGTGAGCGCCATCGGCCATCACCATCACGGTGGGAAGGGAATCATAAAACTTGATCGCGTGCCAGTTGCGCGCTTCGTTCAGTGCGGCTTCCGCATCGCGAATTCCTTGTGGAGCAGCGGTGGCAAGGAATTGGAGGATGATGAGTGCTTTTGTGCTTTCCTGAGAGGGCAGCGGCTTCTTCGGGCGAAAGACAGCGGTTATAGATATGCGCCTCATGAACCTCACCGGAGAACTTCATGCCTGCGCCTGAGCCAACGCGAATCGGAGTGTCCTTACGCCGGAACGGCTCCATATTCTGATCAAAAAGGATGTTTACTCGTTGCTCAGCGCCATCCACATAAATGTGGACACCAGAAGCTAGGCGTTTTCCATTATAGGTAACGGCTACACGGTGCAATTGGCGCAAGGCAATGGGTTCCGCCGTTTCCACGCGAATGCCCAAATCCGTGTATCGGTGCGTGAGATTGAAGTGAACACGTCCATGAAGCAGCAGAAGGCTATGCCCTTGGCCCTCCAGGTAGTCTTCCGCATGGGTCAGAATGGCTCCGTCCTCTGCTTCGGACTTGAACTCCGCAAAGAAGGTAAATGGTTCCAGGTAATTGAACTCGGCCTTTTCGCCGGGGTAGTCGCCCGGAGTATCTGCATGGAAAACTTCCCCCTTCGAGACTGTCCAACTCCCCGGAGGCTGCCACTGCCTTTCAGCTTCCTGGAGAGCGGGTTGAAGAGAGTCCCATTTCAATTGGGCGGCGTGGAGATCGGCATCCAGTCGGGCAAGCTTTTGCGCATCAGTTGGCACTGGCGCTTTCACAAACGGTTGTTCCGGTCCGTAGTTCCATGTGAAGCCGTGCTCGTTCGGAATTTGATTGAAATACGCGTAAAGGCGGTAGAAATCCCTTTGTGAGACGGGATCGAATTTATGGTCGTGGCAGCGAGCGCAACCGACGGTTAATCCCATCCAAACGGTTGCGGTAGTTTGTGCGCGATCCGCGACGTACTCGGAGCGATACTCTTCCGGAATAATGCCCCCTTCGCCAGTGGTCCTGTTGTTGCGATTAAATCCGGAAGCGATCTGTTGCGAGAGCGTGGGGTGAGCAAGCAGGTCGCCTGCAAGTTGTTCCACGGTGAAGCGGTCAAAGGGCATGTTGCGATTGAAAGCATCAATTACCCAATCGCGCCAGCGCCACATCTCGCGCGGCCCATCGGTTTGATAGCCGTTGCTATCACCGTAACGCGCGGCTTCCATCCAGCGAAAGGCCATGCGTTCGCCGTAACGCGGGGAAGCCAAAAGCCGATCCACAGCCTGTTCATAAGCCGCTTCCGTTGGATGCGCGGCAAAGGCGGCTGCTTCGGCTGGTGTGGGAGGCAAACCGGTGAGATCCAGAGAGACGCGGCGGAGCAGGGTTCGAGGATCAGCGGCAGGAGAAGCATGTAAACCTTGTTGTTGCAGTCGCTCGGCAACCAATTGGTCGATGTTTTTGGCCGGACTGGTTCGCTGGGGAGGAATAAAGGACCAAAAAGGCTGCCAAGGAGCACCTTGCTCAAACCATTGGCGCAGAATAGCAATTTCCTTTTCGGTCAGATGCGGTTTGCCTGAGTCGGGCGGCGGCATTTGCTCGGCGCGATCTGTGGAACTCGTACGCTGGAGGATTTCCGTATGGAGGCGTTTAGCATCTCCTTCCACATCGAAGCGAATGCCGGCTTCGCGGTGGGCAGCGTCAGGGCCGTGACACATGAAGCAATGGTCCGAAAGGATGGGACGGACGTCGCGATTGAATTCAATCTGCTGGGCGACGCTGGGCAGAGCCAGCAACATCGGGAAAAACAGGAGGGTGCGCACGGTCTGAGCGATCTTATTTTATCGTGAGTTCAGCACAAGGCTCACATGTGCCATCAAATAGCAATGGCTATTTTGAATTCCATTTCTTTCCGATATAGGAATGTTTGTTCAGCAAAAACGAAATATCTTGCACAATTCGTGCGCTTTCAATAAAATCCATAACGCTGCGAAATGGGTGATTTCCAGCAAAGTATTTCTAAAAGGTGGGTGGAATGCAGTCTAGGTGGAAGCTATTTACGTTGTTGTTCATTACGGGGTCTGTGCTGATCGCGCAAAATCAGGGTACTCTCCGGGGCACTGTGTCAGATTCGAGCGGCGCTACCGTGCCCGTTGTTTCAGTTACTGCGCTGAATGTAGATACAGGCGTGAAACAAACCGCGACTACCAAGGATGATGGAGTTTACAACTTTCCTTATCTGCAGGTAGGAAACTACACTGTGAGCTTTGAGAAAACTGGTTTTCGAAGAGCCGAAATCACTGGGGTTCGAGTCGATGTGGCCAGCGTAGCGGATGCCAACGCGACCTTAACCGTCGGCGCTACAGATCAGGCGATTGACGTTACTGCTGCCACTCCACTGCTGGAAGTAACCGGCAGCAATCTCGGAAAAGTAGTTTCCACGAAAGCCATTACCGATTTGCCGCTGTTTATCAGCGGCGGCAGCGTCCGAAGCAATCTGGCGTTTGTGATTCTGACTCCCGGCGTGATTGGTCCAGCGACCAACCCCAGGATTGGAGGCGGCCTGCTGGATGGGCAGAGTGAACAACTCGATGGAGCGGAATCCAACAGCGAACGCCGCAACGACCCTTCCATGAATGGCGTCAGCGTGGAAGGCATGGAAGAGTTCAAGGTGCAGAGTTCCGGCTATTCGGCTGAATATGGCCGCACTTCCAACGGAGTGATTAATTGGGTAACCAAGTCCGGCACGAATCAGATACACGGCAGCGCGTTTATTTTTAATCGGAATGAAGTCTTTAATGCGCGTGGATTTACGCTCTCTGCCTCCAAAAGGCCGATTGTGCGGCAATGGAACCCAGGCGGCAGTTTTGGCGGCCCGATTGTGATTCCCAAACTGTTTAATGGCAAAAACAAAGCTTTCTTTTTCTTCGCCTATGAGCAAGCTTCCACCAGAAATGGCCAATCCACGGCATTGGTCAACGCGCCGATTGACGAATATCGCATCGGGGACATGCGCCGGAACGTAGATTCCACCGGCAAAACCATTCCGTTATATGACCCATTTGATGCCAACGGAAACATCATTGCGAATGCAGCGGATCGCCCACGGATGCAATGCAATGGCGTGCTGGATGTGATCTGCCCAGATCGCATTGACCCAACCGCGAAGCGCCTGATGGCTCTGCTTCCCCATCCCGACAATCCCTCCTTAATTGCAAGTAACTATCGTTCCCGCAGTTATTCCACTTCCAAGTCGTACCTGCCTTCCATCAAATTCGATTACGTTTTCAACGAAAAACATCGGATCAGCTACCTGTACAGTCATTTCTTCAGCCCTGCCACGCCAAGCATCAACAATTTAGAAGGTTTGCCAGGGACCGGGTTTCCCACCGAATCCTTGGTGGACTACCACCGCTTAAACGACGATTACACCCTTACCCCTAGTTTGCTGAATCACATCACGATTGGTTTCAACTTCCGGCATATTGTGGAAGCTCCTAGTTCTGTGAATCTGTTTCCCGCAGACTTAGCGCAGGCAACCTATTTGGCTGGTACGGTGACACCCTTAGCTCCTGGTGTATCCAGTACCTACACTACGAGTCTCGCTACCTGGGGCAACAGCGTGTTTACGGATTCTCGCCAACGAACCACCGATTTCAAGGAACAACTGGCTTGGGTCAAAGGAAAACAGACACTGAAATTTGGAATGAATTATCTTCGGGGCATCTACCGACGTCTGGATTATAACGGCGCATATGGAACGGCCAGCTTCAGCGCAGCGGGAACCGGAAACCCGAACGTGGCAAACAGCGGGTCCGATTGGGCGTCATTTTTATTGGGAACAGCGAGCGGCGGCGGCTTCCGTTACCCGGACGACACTGCGTTTTACTGGCCTTATTACGCTTGGTATGTGCAGGACGATATGAAGGTGAATAGTAAGTTCACGCTGAACATCGGTCTTCGCTATGAAATCCCCGTTCCCAAGGAAGAACGGCATCTTCACAATTCGAATTTTTGTCCCACTTGTCCCAATCCAGCAGCGGGAGGCTTACCGGGAGCCATGGTATATGCGGGCGTGAACGGACAGCCTGAGCGTTTTGGGGAAACCCGAATGAACGCGTTCGGACCGCGGTTAGGCTTTGCTTACCAACTCGATGCAAAAACGGTGATCCGCGCAGGCGGCTCCATTTATTACCAGCCTGCCCGGGAAGATGGGAATGCGGATAACGGCATCCAGGGCTTTGGCGGTACATTCGGTGCCGTCAGCAATGCTCTTTCGAATGGAGTTTCCTATCTGGTAAAGAACGGCTTTACCTCGTTCTCCTCGCAGATCAATGCACTTCGGCCACCCATTTCCGATCCGGCAACATTGAGTGCAAACCTTCTGAATCAAACACCGTTTTATTACAACCCCAGTGCGGGCCGAGTTCCTTACTTCGGGGATTGGAACTTCACCATTGATCGCACTCTTACCTCCAGTTCAGTCTTCCGCGCCAGTTACCATGCCACTATCGGCAATAAACTGCTTTCGCGGCAGCAAAACCAGAATCAATTAGACCCCAAATATTGGGCTATTTACGGGAGCCTTTTAGGTCAGCCGGTAAGCGCGGTCCTCAACAACCCGATCGTGGTAGCTGCCGGGTTCAAATTACCGTATGCAAATTTTCCCACCAACCTTCAGTTGCAACAGGCGCTTCGGCCCTACCCTCAGTATGCCGGGATCGGCAGCGACGCCGGTGGGCAGAACGATGGCCATATGACCTTTCATGCCCTGGAAACCAGTTTTGAGCATCGCTTTGATCACGGCCTGTTTTTGCTGGTTTCTTATACTTTCTGCAAGCTGATTTCCGGCTCAAACGGAGAGGATGCAAACCGAACCAGTGATGGCCAGGTGCAGAATCAATACAACCGAAGCTTGGACAAAGCGGTCGCTAGCCAGGATACGCCGCATAACCTTCGCATCAGCTACGTATATGAGCTTCCTTTCGGGAAAGGAAAGCGGTTCTTGGGGCAGAGCAATCCCATTCTTACCGGGGTGCTAGGGAACTGGAAAGTATCCGCCATTCACACTTATGTAAGCGGCACTCCCTTGATGATCAACTGCAACCAGAATTTCTTTGGGGCAGGGGCCAACGCCCGTTGCAGTTTTGCGCCGGGCGCAACTACGGGCCAAATTCCTCTGCTGAACCCAGCCTGGACGGAAGCCAATGCCTTTACCGTTCCTTATCTCAATCCCGCAGCGTTTATTCTGCCGGCAAACATGACCTATGGCGACACCGGACGGAGGCTTTCTTTCCTTCGGACACCTTGGACCGTGCAGGAAGACGTATCGCTGATCAAGAACTTTGTGGTCAATGAGAAGGTGAGATTTGAGGTACGGGCCTCTGCCTCCAATGTTCTGAATCGCGTTACCTTTACTACCCCGAACACCACACAAAGCAGCAGCCAGTTTGGATACTTTACCGGACAAGGCAATAGCCCACGAAATGTTCAGATGGGGGCTCGGCTTTCGTTTTAGATTGGCACCGGAAGGAGAGAACTCCATGAGATTTCTTTGCGTTCTATTTGGGGCTCTCCTGCTGATGGCTGCGCCGCAACTGACCAGCTTAAGTGACCGTGCGGCTGAGGAACGGTTGAGCTTTCAGACGAGCGGCCCTTGGTCGCCACGAACCAATTTGAATGCGGATGTAGCCATGGTGTACGGCATCGGCCCACGCATGCCGGGAAACCTCCAAACCTGGCGGGAGCATGGCTACATCACCCATGTCATGACTGGCGTGGCATGGGGGCAATATCAGGATTACCTGAACGGGCAGTTTGACGGAACCGACCATTGGGACCAGGCGCAGACCGAAAGCAATGGCAAACGCATTCTCCATGGAGGCAATGCCAACGTCCCTTATATTTCTCCCGGAGAAAACTACGGCAAGTATCTTACCGGGGGAGTGAAGCGTGCTCTGGATGCAGGTGCTCAGGCCATTCACCTGGAAGAGCCTGAATTTTGGGCGCGTGGCGGTTGGGAAGAAAATTTCAAGCGAGAGTGGAAGGCGTACTACGGAGAGGATTGGCAAGCGCCCAATTCCTCTCCTGACGCGCAATATCGCGCTTCAAAACTGAAGTATTACCTCTACCGGCGGGCGCTTTCGCAGGTTTTTACATTTGCCAAGGAATACGGGAAAACGAACAACCGTAACATTCGCTGCTACGTTCCGACTCATTCCCTGATCAATTATGCGCATTGGAGAATTGTGAGCCCGGAATCCTCTCTGATTGATGTGGGAGCAGACGGCTATATCGCCCAGGTATGGACGGGAACGGCTCGCACGGTCAACCTATATAACGGCATTCGCAAAGAACGGACTTTTGAAACAGCGTTTCTGGAATATGGGGCCATGCAGAATCTGGTGCGCGCCTCAGGCAGACGTGTGTGGTACCTGAATGACCCGATAGAAGACAACCCCAATCACGATTGGAATGATTACCGCATGAATTGGGAGAGCACGCTGGTGGCTTCTCTCTTGCAGCCGGAAGTTCGGCACTACGAGATCATGCCCTGGCCGGATCGCGTATTTAATAGCCGTCATCCCTTGAAGGCTGCCGCCCCGGAACCATCGGTAAAAGAGCAGGAACAAAAGCCAGTTGGAACGGGCCTGAATGGTTTCGGTCCAGCGGACCCGCAAGCGGAGCGCGTGGGAATTCCAAAGCCGTATGAGACGGAGTTACAGACCGTAATCACTGCACTTGGGGACATGAAGCAGACGAATGTCCTTTGGGAAAAAGCAGGAACCGGCAATACGGGCGTGCTGATCTCTGACACCATGATGTTTCAACGCGCTGATCCCAATCCTTCGGACGCAAATCTAGGCTCGTTCTACGGACTGGCGATGCCTTTGGTGAAGCACGGCATTCCCGCAGAGCCAGTTCAGATGGAAAGCGCCGGTGCACCAGGATTTCTGGAACGGTACAAACTGCTGCTGCTGACGTATGAGGGACAAAAACCGCCGAAGCCGGAACTTCATGCAACGTTAGCAAAGTGGGTCCGCGCAGGTGGAGCATTGGTGGTGGTCGACAATGATAGCGACCCTTATAATAAGGTACGCGAATGGTGGAACACAGCCCCACTCGCGTACCAAAGCCCGCGTCAACATCTGTTTGAGCAACTCGGTATTTCCCCAAATGCCGCAGGTCTCCATAAAGTGGGTAAGGGTGTAGTTCTGTGGCAGAATTTATCGCCTGCGGCTCTCAGCTATCAGGAGAACGGCGGAGAAGTGCTCCGCAGTGCGGCGCGTCAAGCGGCTGCGGCAGTTAAAGTCGCATGGCAGGAATCGAATGCGTTGGTGATGCGGCGCGGTCCTTATCTGATTGCTGCTGGATTGGAGGAGTCTTTACCTCATTCTCAGCCGCCTGTGCTGAAAGGCCGTTACCTGAATCTGTTTGATCCTGAGTTGCCCGTTCTCCATACAGTGACGGTTTCACCCGGAAGCCGGATGTTGCTGTTAGATCTGAACCGTGTTCCGGCCGCTAAACCGCAGGTGGTGGCATCCGCTTGCCGTGTGCGGGAAGAAAAGTGGGACGGAAAAACGCTGAGCTTCCGAGCCGATGGCATTGGAACCACCAATGGAATTATCAGAATTGTGACGGCAAAGCAGCCTAAAGAAGTTCAACTCGGAGGTAAACTGTTGCCAGCCTCCGAATTTGACTTTTCGGATGGCGCTGCGCGGATTCGTTTCCCGAACTCCGTGGAGCCGGTCACAATCGAAGTGCATTTTTAGCAAAGGACTTCATGAAGATTTTTACGCATTCTGCCCACATCTGCCTGCTTACTGCCCTGTGTTTGCCCCATGCTCTTGGAGCCAAAGATGATTATTTTCCTCCTTCTGACAAAGACGGAGGCTGGCGAACTCTGACGGATGCCGCCAAAATTCGCAAAGTAGCAGGGATCGACCTGAAACGGCTAGATCAGGCCTTTGAGTTTGAAAAAGAAACC
Organism: Bryobacterales bacterium; assembly: GCA_963791675.1. GTDB lineage: Bacteria > Acidobacteriota > Terriglobia > Bryobacterales > Bryobacteraceae > JALYXI01. The sequence goes on along the minus strand of CAWBTD010000015.1, from coordinate 20,902 downwards.
AGCCAGCATGGCGGCCTGGTAGTGGTACGACATGGCTACCTTGTATATGAGAAGTATTTCGGCAAGGGAAACCGGGAAGCGCACCCGGATATGGCCTCCATCGGCAAAGCGTTTACCAGCATTTCCTGCGGCATCATGCTGAAGGAAAAGCAGCAGCAAATTCCGGAAGGCCTGGAAACCAAGGTATTTACCGAAAAGTATCTGCCGGAAGCATTTCCGTTAAGTGATCCTTCCAAGGCAGATATCAAGCTGGGGAACTTACTTTCCATGAGTTCGGGTATGCACGGAGAAGGAGGAAATCCAGGAATTGTGCATGGAGTGAATCAGAAATTAGAACCAATTCCTCGCCCTACGGAGCCGCAGGATCAGGATACTAGTGCTCTTCGCACTCCGATGTGGACCAAGCCCGGGGAAGGTTACTCGTATTCTTCAGCCTCCCCGCATGTGGCCTCTATTGTTTTGCGTCACTTGGTGGGGATGGAACTGGAGCAGTATATTCGGGAAAAGCTGGCCACGCCGATGGGATTCGGCGAGTGGACGTATGCCACGCATCGAAACGGCAGAACGCTTCCCCACACACCGGGAGGGGGAGTATTGCTTTGCGCGCCACGGATGCTGTCCGTTTTGCTTATTTGCTGCTTCACAATGGCCGTTGGGCAGACAAACAACTGGTTCCGGCAGACTACGTAGCGTTGGTCGGCAAGCCTTCGCCCTTTGATCCGCACGCTCCCATGAGCCTGATGTTTGAGGTGAATGCAGATGGGCATGTCTTTGGTGCGCCACCGGATGCTTATTTCAAGTCCGGAGCAGGCGGCTCAGGCATTTACGTAGTACCTTCGCTGGATTTAGTGCTGTATAAGATGTCCAGCTAGTGATGCGCAATTGAATCCTGAGTTAACGGGTCTGCCAGTCACTTATGAAATCGACCATTCCCGCGATAACTGGAAGCCGCTTCCTCACGACCAGTTCCATGATGGTCCAGTCGGCGGCGATGATGGGGTACGCCGCTTATTGGAAATGGTAGTCGCTTCTGTTGTGCAATAATTGTGGTGCAATCACAATCACTTAGAATGAAATCGCGATAGAATAAAGGACGCAGTATCCCTCCTGATATGCGTCCTTTCCTGCTTCCCATCCTTTTTCTTTTTCCCCTTGCGCAGCTTTCTGCTGCTCCCACTCCCAGTGAAACCGTAAAGGAGCAGTTCGCGAAAAGAGCGGCCCGCCTTTGGTCGTTACAACCAGTGGTACGTCCGGACGTTCCCGGAGGCGTCCCTCCATCCGCTAATCCGATCGATGCGTTTATTCGCGCTGTTTACCAGGAAAAAGGGTTGTCTCCTGTGGGAAAGGCTGACAAACTTACCCTGCTGCGGCGTGTCTATTTTGACCTGATCGGAATTCCTCCCACGCGTTGCGGAACAGGAAGCCTTTCTTGCGGATAACGCGCCGGATGCTTACGAAAAGGTAGTGAACCGGCTGCTGGAAAATGACCAGCACGGAGTCCGTTGGGCTCGCCACTGGCTGGATGTGCTCCGCTATGCAGATCTGGATGGTTTGGATGGTTCCGTGATGCCTGCTTCCAGCGGGATTTACCTTTGGCGAGACTGGGTGATCCGTGCATTGAACCATGACATGCCGTATGACGAATTTGTGCGTGCGCAGATTTTGGGGAACCGGTACAAACCGGAAACGGTGACTGCTGCCAGCGGACGCCGAAGCAGAGCACAGGGCAGCGTGGAAGATTCATTTGCCCTGGGATTTTTAGCCCGCTCAGCCGTCACACGGAATGACAAGGACCATGACGTGCCGTTCGCCGCTGTGGAAACTATTTCCACTGCTTTCATGGGCATGACGGTCGGTTGCGCAAAATGCCACGACCATAAGTTCGACCCGATCATGCAGAAAGACTTCTACGCCATGAAGGCGATCTTTGATCCCTTGGTGTTGAAGAACGTCATGCTGGCGACACCGACCGAGATTTTTGAAAACGGCCAGAAGCTGGATGAATTCAAAAAGAAAAATGCTCCCATCAACGAAGCGATCGAGAAGTTGATCGGCGGGTACCGCACCAAACTCTACGACGAGCGTGTGGCTCAGCTCACGCCAGAAACTCAGGCGATTATTCGGAAGCCGGAAAAGGACCGCACGCCTGCCGAGCAGAAAATTTTCGATGACTACTATCCGGTGCTTCGGATTGACCCTTCCAAGATCAAGCTGGTAATGACCAAAGAAGAGGTTGCAGCCTATGATGCCTTGCTGAAACAGCAAAAGCAGTTAGGTCGTGTGGCCGCTCTCCCTTCCTATTGGACAGTGGAAGAAAACCCGGAACTGCTGAAAGAAAAACATTATGTGCTGACTACGGGAGATCCCAATCGCCCGGAAAAAGACAATCCTGTGGAACCTGGATTTCCGTTCCAGCCTGCGGGTATCGATTTTCGAGAGGGCCGGCGGGAAGCGTTTGTGGACTGGCTGACTGAGGCCAAGAATCCTCTGTTTGCACGGGTTGCGGTAAATCGGGTTTGGGCCTGGCATTTTGGGGAAGGCTTGCAGCGGACCACGAGTGATTTCGGTCTCTTGGGCGGTAAGCCAAGCAATCAAAAACTGCTGGATTATTTGGCATCAGAATTTGTTGCCCACAACTACAGCATGAAGTGGCTTCATCATTTGATCGTTACTTCTGATACCTACCAGTTGTCCTCAAAACCGGATCGTTCGCTATTGGCCAAGAATCAGGCAGCGGACGCGCGGAACACCTATCTCTGGCATTTCCGACTCCAGCGATTGGAAGCTGAACCGGTCTGGGATTCGATTCTCTACAGTTCCGGTGACCTGGATCTTGCCGTTGGCGGCAAATCCTTTCAGCTTTCCACTCCGGATGGCAAGCAAAGTATCTTTTTGCCGAAGGACGATGTCACCAGTGACCAGAAAAACCGGCGTGGCGCATATATTGTGCGGGGGTATATCCCCAGCACAGATGTCATGAATGACTTTCTGACTTCCTTTGATGTGGACGATGGGCGAGCACCGTGCCCGATCCGCACACAAACCGTGACAGCACCACAAGCGTTGTTCACCATGAACAATGAATTGATTGAAAAAGAATCCGGCAAGCTGGCAGATCTGGTGTTGAAAGAATCTTCCGGCAACATCCACGATGCGGTGGCGTTGGCTTATCAGAAGACATTAGGACGGAAACCTACCGGTGCAGAGCTGGATTATGCGTTGACTTATCTGAATAAGGATCCGGCCCGAATGAAGGAACTCGGCTGGCTTCTGTTTAACTTGGATGAGTTTTTGTACGTTCGATGAGGATGGAGGACTGACCATGAGCGACCTTCAAAAGTTATATCCATGCGGCAAGATAGCGCGCCGACGATTTTTATATCAGTCTGCCGCCGGTTTTCTGGGCTCGGCCTTGGGGTCACTTTGGGCGGAGAACGGCCAGATGCCGGACGCACGCCTTTCTGGACCAGCGCCTGCTAAGTCTGTGATTTTTCTGTTTATGTGCGGCGGGGTTAGCCATATTGATACGTTCGACCCCAAAGATAATAAACACGCCGGCAAGATCATGGACGCCATTGGCTTTGGCGATAACAACGCTCCCATGAAGCGCCCGGTGATTCCCATTCTCCGAACGTACAAACAGTACGGCAAATCCGGAATTCCTGTTTCGGACTGGTTCCCGAATGTCGGCGAAACCATCGATGACATTGCGGTAGTACGTTCCATGTACTGCCATCAAACGAATCACTTTCCTGCCGTATTGGAAGGAGCCACGGGGAAGCCACTCCGCCAGTTTGAACATCCCACTTTGGGCAGTTGGGTTTCTTATGCGCTGGGAACAGCAAACAAGGAACTGCCGACGTTCGTAAATATCGGCAGACCTTCCTCGCCCGTACAACTCACCGGTGGCTACTTGGGTGCCAGTTATTCTGCTACCCCATTTCAGCCAGGGGATGTGCCGATTCCCAATCTTATACCGCCCAAGAGTTCCACTCGCCAGCAACGAGACCGGCAGATGCAGGCTCTATTTGAGATGGACAAGCAATTTCGCGCGGATTACGAAGCAGAGAGCGAGATTGCGGGACGCACGCGAGCCTTTGAACTGGCCGCGAGCATGATGTTGAAAGCGCCAGCCATCGTGGATTTTTCCACGGAACCACAGCATGTCAGAGATCTGTACGGCATCGGCGTGAAGGAAACAGACGATTTTGGGCGGCAATTGCTCCTAGCTCGGCGTTTGGCAGAAAACGGCGTTCGATTTATTCAGATTTGCCATGCCGGAGGCGGAAATGGGGCCTGGGATGCACATGATGACATGAAAACCCATGGGCCGCTCTGCCGTGCGGTGGACAAGCCGATTTCCGGATTGATTCGCGACCTGAAACAGCGCGGGATGTTGGACAGCACGCTGGTGGTATTCACCAGTGAATTCGGACGCACCCCTTGGAGTCAAAACACCACGGGAAGAGATCACAACGCCATGGGCTTTAGCTCACTTCTTTCTGGTGGCGGCGTAAAAGGCGGCGTGATTGAAGGTGCAACGGATGAAGTAGGGTATAAAGCCGTCGAAAAACCGCACTACATCAGTGATCTGCAGTCCACGATTCTGCGACAGATGGGGCTGAACTATAAAAAGATGGATTTTGTGTTGAATGGGCGGCCTTTTCACTTAGTGGAGGAAGGCCAAGGGCCTATCGAGGCCATTCTGCGATAGCCTTGTTACGTAATCCCCAATCAGGCCGCTCTGTACGAACCCTGCTGGTACTGACTTTTGTTGTGCTGGTAGGTTTTCTGATTGCCACAGGTTGGTCTGCCCTGGCAACACTTGGTGAACTTCATCAGCAGGAACAGGCAGCGCGAATTAATTTTCTTTCGCGGACTGAGCCTTTAATTCAGGTTCGTTCCAAGCTGATTGTTTATGGTGATTTAATGCAGGAATCACCTCTGCAGGGAGAGACGTCACCTGAAAAAGCACGTCAGCTATTCGCTCAAATCGAGTCAGAGCTGGGCCAGTATCCTCAATCCCGGATGCCTGAAGAACAGGCATTACTTAACCATTTACAGGGCGTGCTATCCGAAGGGCTTCCCAGTCACCTGCGCGCTATTGCGGCCACGGAGCAAATCACTTTGTGGAACACCAATCGGTTGCGATCTTCGAACGCGCAACTACTCGCTAGTTTCACCCAGATGCATAATCACCTGAAACGGTTGCTTCTGATCCTGCTTGGAAGTGCGCTGGCAATTACGATGGGTAGTGTTTTTGTCATTTCTGCTCAGGAAAAAGAGATCCGCAAGCGTTATGTAGAACTTCAGCAAAACCATGATGCGCAGGAGCAGCTTTCCAAGCAGCTCCTGAATGCTCAGGAGCAGGAGCGTCTTGCGATTTCCCGTGAACTGCACGATGAAGTGGGACAATCCCTGGAAGCGCTTCTTGTGGATATGGGGCGAATGTCGGCCATTCTGCCATCGGAGAATTCCTCAGTTCAGGATGCGATTCGGCAGATACGGAACTCGGCGGAACGCTCGGTGTCCGCTGTCCGAAATATTGCATTGTTGCTCAGACCCTCCATGTTGGACGATCTCGGTTTGGTAGCTGCCATTGAGTGGCAGGCTCGCGAAATCTCCAGAAGGAGCGATGTGGAAGTGGAGGTGGAAGCTGGCGAGATTTCTGCCCATCTCAAAGAAGAAGCCAAAATTTGCCTTTACCGCTTAACTCAGGAGGCACTAAATAATGTTGCGCGGCATTCCGGCGCTCGCCATGCTTGGGTTAGCTTGAAGAGTAATGAGCAACAGATCCACCTGAAAATCCGCGATGATGGCAAGGGCTTTGACCCGGAACGAACTCGCGGGTTGGGCTTGCTGGGAATGAAGGAGCGTCTAAGATTGCTGCACGGATTCTTGGAAGTCCGTTCTGCGCCTGGAACTGGCACGGAAATCACGGCGGAACTCCCGATTGCATGACGCAGACCCGGATTCTCCTTGCGGAAGACCATAAGTTGATGAGATCCGGCTTACGGCTGCTGATTCAACAGCATCCTGAGTTCTCTGTAGTGGGAGAAGCGGACGACGGACGAGAAGCTGTTTCCCTTTTCGAGTCCCTCAAACCTGATGTTGTCGTGATGGACATCGGGATGCCACGCCTGAACGGAATCGAAGCGGCGTCGCAGATCACGGAAGCTCATCCGGGAACTCCCATTGTGATGTTGAGTATGCACTCTGATGAGGGTTACGTGCTTCGGGCGCTCCGGGCTGGCGCTCGTGCGTATCTTTTAAAAGATTCCGCCGAAGCGGATTTGACCAGGGCCATTACGGCGGTGCTGGAAGGAAAGTCGTTTTTCAGCCCTGCTGTGAGCAAAGTGCTTCTGGAAGATTACATGCGGAAACTGTCGCGTTCCGGTGCGGAAGACTCGTTTGATCTCCTTTCGGCCCGTGAGCGGGAAATCCTACAATTGGTAGCGGAAGGAAATTCCAGCAAAGAGGTAGCGGCGCAGCTTAATTTGAGCGTCCACACCGTGGAAACGCATCGCGCAAATCTCATGCAGAAACTGAATCTGCGCGGAATGCCGGAACTGATCCTTTACGCCGTCCGAAAAGGTTTGATCTCTTAATCCCTACTGAATCTCCGGCGCAAGAATACTGACTCACCGGGATGTGACCGTTTTCATGGAGGCACGTCTCCATATCAGGCCTGGAGAAACGCCGATATGAAGGAGATCCTCTTGAAACATTTTCCGTTTTTGCAAACAAAAGCTTCTAAACTGCAGACCGTTGCTGGCGCAGTGGTGCTCTGCGGAGGCTTGATCGCCGCACACGCCGGAATGGATTCCGCACGTGTTCACCTGAAGCTTGCCGACCCTAACGAAGGTTCGGCGCGTATCACCATGGCACCGGCTGCTAAAACAGCCATGCCAGCCGTTGTGAAAGTTTCGGCTTCCAAGGTCGTGAAGACTCCCGCCGGTTTCCCTGAGCAGGGGAATGGCGATGCGGACGACATGCTTCGCCAGTTCTTCGGCGGTCGTGGCGGGCGCGGGAACTTTCAGGCTCCCCAGTCGCACCGGGAAGGCGGACTTGGCTCTGGTGTGATCGTAAGCACGGATGGCTACATTCTCACCAACAATCACGTAGTAGATAGCGCTACAGACGTGCGCGTTACTTTACCCGACCGTCGTGAGTTCAAAGCTAAGGTAATCGGTACCGATCCGAAGACAGATATTGCGGTGATCAAGATTGAAGCTAGCAATCTGCCATCGCTTACCGTCGGCAATTCCTCGAAATTGCAAATTGGCGATTCTGTGCTGGCGATCGGCAATCCCTATGGCGTAGGTCAAACGGTGACCATGGGAATCGTCAGTGCTACGGGCCGCGCAAACCTTGGAATTGAAGACTACGAAGATTTCATTCAAACCGACGCGTCGATTAATCCCGGCAATTCCGGCGGTGCGCTGGTAAATGACCGCGGAGAACTGGTCGGAATTAATACAGCGATTCTGGCTGCAGGTTCCGGCGGCAATCAGGGAATTGGTTTCGCGGTTCCGGTCAACCTAGCTCGCCAAGTAATGGATCAGATTGTAAATCATGGCCAAGTTACGCGTGCTTATTTGGGCGTAACGGTCCAGGAAGTCACTCCTGCGATTGCAAAGGCCATCGGTCTTGACAGCCCGAAAGGCGCCTTGGTCAGCGATGTATCCCCGAACGGCCCTGCACAGAAAGCTGGCCTTCAGTCCGGAGACGTCATTTTGTCGGTCAATAGCACTCCGATCTTGGAGAGCAATCAGCTCCGCATGAATATTTCGATGATGGAGACCAACCAAGCGGTTAAGCTGAAGATTTTCCGGAATGGCCAGACGCAGGATGTATCCGCCATGACGGGTGAGTTGCCTGGCAAAAAGGTAGAGCGCGCCAGCCGCGCAGAAGGGGAAGGAAACAGTGCGCTGGAAGGCGTTTCCGTGCAGAACCTTGACCCGCGAACTGCTCAACAGAGTGGCCTTTCCGCAAACGCAACCGGCGTTGTAGTGACCGGGGTAGATGCGGCGAGTGCTGCTGCGAGTTCCGGCCTCCGAGAGGGCGATATCATCCAAGAGGTGAATCGTCAACGGGTGGCGAACTCCGATGATTTTGCTAATGCAATCAGCAAGTCTCATGGCGATTCGCTTTTGCAGATCAGCCGTGGCGGAAACAAGCTTTACCTCGCTGTGTAATTCCCTCTGCTGGATTGGATCAGATCAGGGCAAAGTTCTCTCCCGAGAACTTTGCCCTTTTTGTTTTGTTCTAATATGATGCCGCAAAGGCATATGCGCAGAAGGAACTTCTTTAAAACAAGTCTGGGGTTTGCTGCTGCGGGCAGTAGTGCACAGGCCCAGCAAGCAAATCGTACGACTGGAAAGCTCAAGATCACGCGGGTTCGTGCATATCGTCCTCCCAGGGCAAATCCCACCTTTAACCAAGCAGACCTGATTGTCACCGTGGAAACTGATGGTGGCATCACTGGGATTGGAGAAGGCGGATCTCCGCAGATGATTGAGCAGTGTGCCGCAATGCTGATCGGGGAAGATCCGATGCGCACTGACCATCTTTGGCAGTTGATGTTTCGCGGCTTCTTTTATCCGGCAGGGCTGGAAAAGCTCCATGCACTGGGCGCATTAGATCTCGCATTATGGGACATCAAAGGAAAATCGCTCGATGTCCCGGTTTATCAATTATTAGGCGGTTTGGCTCGTGAACACATGGAGTGCTACACCGCGGCCCTGCCAAAAGACAACATGAAGGATAGTGCGAAAGCGGCTATGGATGCAGGTTTCCGTGCCTTTCGAACAGCACTCGCAGAATACAACTTTGTCGCCACGGGCCAACCTATGCGGGAACATACCGGACGTAGGCTGGACCTGCCAGTAAGCGAGAAAAATGATGGAACCTTTCCCTTGCGGGCAATGATTCACAAAACTGTGGAGAACTGCAAACAGATTCGAGCAGGTGTGGGACCAGATGGTGACTGGGCCATCGATATCCATACACGCCTTGACCTGACTGACTCCGTGCGCATGTGCAACCTTCTGGAACCCTTGGAACCGTTATTTGTGGAAGATCCACTGCGGTCCGAAGCATTGGAAACATACCGTACGTTGCGGCCATTGGTTAAGGTTCCGATTGCGGCTGGAGAGCAATTCGGCTCGCGATGGCAGTTTTCCCGATTGATAGAAGATCAGTTGATTGACTACCTTCGCGCAACTTTGCCGAATGTAGGCGGTATTACGGAGTGGATGAAGATAGCAGCACTTTGTGAAACCCATATGGTGGGCTTAATCCCACACGGCACTGGCCCCATCTCGACCGCAGCACTGGTCCACGGGTGTGCTCCTTTTGCTGGACCAGTGCTGTTGGAGCGAGGAGGCGGTGCGGGTAATCTGCCTTACTTGCCGCAGAGCTTTGACTTCAAAGACGGCAAAGTATGGCCAAACCAGCGTCCCGGATTGGGAGTGGAATTTGTTCCTGGGTCGTTACAGATGGTCAGCGAGGTAACAAAAGCGTCACGACCGATTCCTGTTTACAACAGGCCAGATGGATCGATGACAAATTGGTAATAGTCTTCAGTTGCCAGTGTCACAGATGTGGAAGGCTTGGCGTAGTGCCTGAGCAGCATCTGCCAACGCTTGCGCTGCCGCGTCTACCGTGGCTCCCATTTGGAAGAATCCGTGGATCGCACCATCGTAGCGCTTCAACAGCACCGGAACTGCTGCTTCCTGTAGCCGTGCTGCATATGCTTCTCCTTGATCCCGAAGCGGGTCGCATTCCGCAGTGATGATCATTGCTGGAGGCAACCCGGTTAATGGGTTCATCTCCATTGGAGAGGCAAGGGGATGAAGGCCATCTTGCGGCTCTGCCAAATAGTGACTCCAAAACCATTTCATACCCGCACGAGTAAGAAAGTGGCCATCCCCATACTCGGTCATGGAAGGCCGATCATCACTGTAATCTGTTACCGGGTAGACCAGTAGTTGGAACAGGGCAGTTGGTCCACCCCGATCCCGGCTCATTAAGGCAAGTACCGTGGCCAGATTTGCACCGGCACTCTCCCCGCCTAGCGCAATTCTGGTGGAATCTCCTCCGAGTTCCGCAGCATGGGCAGCTACATACTCCAATGTCTGGTAGGCCGCTTCTACGGGAACAGGAAATTTGTGTTCTGGTGCCAAAGGGTAATCAACGGAAATCACCATACACCCGGCAGAATTTGCTAGGTGTCGGCATGGCCGGTCCACTGTGTCTGTGTTTCCAAATACCCAGCCACCACCGTGGAAATAGAGCAGGATTGGAAGTTGTTCTTCTACCGAAGGCCAATAGATTCGGATTGGAACGGACTGTTCTGAGACACGAATTACCCAGTCTTCCACTCGCGTGACTTGCTGAGGCGGACCACCGAGCGCAATCACCGCTTTTTCACGCTCGACCCGTGTGGCACGTGCTTCTCCGACGGACATTTGCTCCAGGGGCTTTGTCCCTAAACGGGCCATCTGCTCAAGGACTGCTCTACATTGTGGATGTAAAGGCATAGAAATCTATTCTCGCCTTTTCTGAGCACGCAAACTGTTGAGGAACGCTAAGCGGAAAAAGAGTTCTGAAATTGCCTATTGGAAATGTCTACCCAACATCGGCAGCAAGAACGAAGCTTGAGTCAGTAAGCCCCAAAAGATCCGGCCCGGCGTGAAGCAGCATACTGGCTTGCCATACGGGTACCAAGCTTGTTCGCGCGCAAGGGCATCATCACAGGCATCCTTATAGTCGAGCACGACTCATTGTAAAAACACATAATGCTGAATTCCACAGTATCGCCTGATCCGGACAGCAAATCGTAATGCAGTACGTTCTGTGTTTTCACATTGATGGCCCACAAGGTTCCGGGTAGAAAGATTCCCTGAATTCTTGTGACTGCTTGCCGCTCAACCAAGCAGAGAAGGGTAGACTGGAGAGCGTGAAAATTTATGGCGTTATCCTTGCTGGCCCAAACGGTAGTGGTGATCTTGTCTATATGGTTATCAGCGCAGATGTGGAGACGCGAGAATTTGAAGTGGTAAGGGAATTCCCTGGTGACGAGATGGCGGCTAAGGCCCTTGTGGCGAAGTTGAACGGAGAATTACCTATCGAGCAGACACGGGCAGCCATCCTGGACCATGTGCTGGAATCGGAAACGTAAGCAGCGTTTCCATACCTTAGTAAGTCTTACTCCTTCAGTCACATTAATCTTCATTCATTGACAATCGTGAAACCAGGGCTATGCTAAAGACGCTGTATGCTTCAGGTCCCTGTTCGCTGGAAGTGGGCGGCTCCGGCGATCCTCCTTCCTCTGGTTTTTGCAGGTTCATGGATTTTTCACCGTGCCTCCCAAGCACACGATCAGGCCGCTGCCGAATCGCTTGCTGCGACGCAAATTCCTGCCACATTTGACACTCTCCCAACACAGGCGAGCATTACGGCTGATGTCCTTAGCGCTACGCCTGCATTTCACGATGCCGCAGTGTGGCAGGGCAAGGTATATCTATGCGGTCCAGGCGAGATCCATGTGGTTCATTCAGAAGAATCTCCAGCGGAAACCTTTCGAGTGGGACGTGAACTGCCCGCCGGAGAATTAACGGCTCTTGGAGCAAGTGCCACTGAGCTGTTTATTGCAACAAAAGGAGCGGGCTTGCTGGTATACAATGGCACCCGTTTTCGTCAACTCTTGCCGAATGATGTTCACCTGAAGAGCTTCACCAGTGTTCTCGCTTTACCAGCAGGGCGCGTGCTGTTGGGCACTCCGGACCGGGGCGTTCTTGCTTGGGATGGCAAAGTTTTGAACGAGCTTCTGCCGGATCTGAAGAATGCGCATGTTACCGCTCTGGCAGGTTCCGATGCGGACTTATGGATTGGAACGCTGGCTGATGGGGTATGGCGGCTGCATGCTGGTCAGTTGGACAAACTGAGTTCTAGCTTGCCGGACCCACATGTACTCTCACTTGCTGTGTTGGGCCTTTCCGCGTATGCGGGAACTCCGGTCGGCGTTGTTGAGTTTCACGATGGACGGAAAACCCGAAACCTGGCGGAAGGATACTTTGCACGCTCCCTCCAAGCAGATAGCGAAAGCTTAGTGGTGGGAACTGAGGACGAAGGGATTGTGACCGTGCCACTCCATGCGCCGCTGAGGAGAACGTTAAGTGTTTTCCCCGTTTCGGCACCGGTGGAGCGGATTTTACAATTCCATAACGTACGGTACGCACTGGCTGGAGCCTTGTTCCGCTCGGAAACCCCGACTAGGACGTCTCCTTCTAGCACCTGGACGCGTGTTGTGGGTTCTGAGAAGGGTGTGTTAAGTGATCGTAATATTTCCAGCCTTTCCGTTGGCCATGATGGACGCGTTTGGATCGGATACTTTGATCATGGGCTTGATGTGGCCGATGCTCCTTTTGGGGCAGTGAAACACTTTGAAGACGAGCATCTGTTCTGCGTGAATCGAATTGCGGAAGAGCCTGGGGGCGCTCGCACGGCGATTGCGACCGCGAATGGACTTGTGATGATTGATCCGGCGCTGACTGTGCGGCAAGTGTTAGGGCGGAAAGATGGACTGTTAGCGGACCATGTGACCGATGTGGTATTCCGGCCAGGAGGCATAGTGATTGCGACACCCGCCGGTTTGTCATTGGTGAGCGCCGACGGAGTTCACAGCCTTTATGTATTGCAAGGTTTGGTAAATAACCATGTTTATGCATTAGCGTCTGCCGGGGATCGTGTTGCGGCAGGCACACTGGGCGGATTATCGGTGCTGGATCACGATGTGGTGATGGTGAACTACACCACGGCAAATTCCGGCCTGAAACACAACTGGATTTCCGCGCTGGCGCATGTGGGAGAAGACTGGTTCGCCGGAACATATGGAGCCGGAGTGATGCGACTGGACCATTCCGGGCACTGGAGCGGCTTCCCCGATATGAAAGGCAGCCTTGAGGTGAATCCCAATGCAATGGCCCAAGTGGAAGGTGCCTTGTATATGGGATCACTCGGCAGGGGGTTGTGGGTTTACTCACGTGGATCTGGCCGCTGGCGGAATGTCATCTCGGGATTGCCGTCGCTGAATGTGACAGCAGTTGCGGCCGGAAACGGCTATGTGTATGTAGGAACGGATAACGGGCTAGTGCGGTTCCATGAAGGGAATTTGCAGTGAAGGCGATTTGGTGCTTGTTACTCATGGCGGGAACGGTTTTCGGCGATGCCGGTGTGTTGATTCCGGCAGGGCACGATCAACCTGATCCGGCCATTTTCTCGTTGAACGAAATGACCGTGGAGATCCGGATTGACAACGGCATTGCACGTGTGGGTATCCGGCAAATCTTCGGGAACCATAGCGCCACGATTCAGGAAGGCCAATACTCGTTTGCGTTGCCTGCGAAAGCAAGCGTTTCTGATTTCGCAGTATGGGATGACGTGGTGCGAATTCCTGGCGTGATTCTGGAGCGTAAGCGTGCCGAAGAGATTTACTCGCGAGTGCGTGCGATGGAAATTGACCCGGGGCTGCTGCAGATGGGGGAACGCAGTGCAGATGAGGCGGGCCGAAATGCAGAGTTTACCGCGAAGGTTGTACCGATTCCTCCATACGGAACAAAGAGAATTGAATTGGAGTATCAGGAAAGGCTGGCAGTGGAAAACTACCAGTCGCTGCTGGCAGTGCCGCTGCGTCCGGGTGCTTACCAGCAGCAAACAGCAGGGCATCTGACGATCACGCTGGAACTGCATTCGGAACACCCGATGGATGATTTTGCAGCGGTTTCCAAAGCATATCCGTTGCGAATTCGGGAAAAAACAGCAAATTTTGTGCGAGCCGAGTTCTTTGCGAACAATGTGCCGCTCAGTGAAGATTTGGCAGTGCGGTACCGTTATGCCGCCGCAGGTGCAGATAGCTTAAAGGTCATCACCAGCAGCGATCACGGTGAGAACTTTTTCCAGGCAACGGCGTTGCTGCGTCCTCATGAAAATACAGAACCGCAAAAGATAGAAGCAAGAACCGTGATTGCTCTTTTTGATACTTCGCTCTCCATGCAATGGGAAAAATTGGAGCGCAGCTTTCAAGCAACAGAAACACTGTTGAAACGGCTAAGGCCAGCAGATCGATTCAATTTACTCCTGTTTAATTCCGATGTTCGGGTGTTTCGGCAAACCCCTATTCAAGCGACTATGCAGAATGTGGAAGCTGCGCTCCAGTTTATCCGCAGCAACAACATTCGAGGCGGCACGGATCTGCAGAAAGCGTTGGAAACCGGGCTTGCACAGGTTGCCGGAGGATCGGGGGAAAAGTATTTGGTTCTCGTCAGTGATGGAGGCGCTACAGCGGGCACCGTCAGCAATGGGCGAATGGCGAAGTGGTATGCCACGAAGTGGCAAGAGGCACATGAACCGCACACATTCTTTTTTGAAGTTGGTGACGATGCGAACTTACCGCTGGCGCGTATGCTGTCTTCTTACCATGGCGTGTGGGAGTGGGTACGCTCCACAGAACCAATGGAATTTAAATTAGACGCTTTTCTTCGGAAGATCGGCGAAGAGCCGGTACGCGGGTTAGCATTGCGAGCCACACCAGCGAATAATGTCCGGCTTGTATATCCCACCGAAGACATTCACTTTGCCGGTTCGGCGGCCACCTGGGTGGGGCAGTACGCGAAAGCAGGTGCGGCTTCCTTCAGCGTAACGGGAACCCCTATGACCGCTGCGGTAAACCTGCCGCAGCAAAGCAGCGACCATCCATATCTGCCTCGTGCCTGGGCCCGCGCTCGCGTGGATGCATTGCTGGATCAAATCGACCGTACCGGCGAAGATGCCGCCTCCATTGAGGAAATTATTCGGCTCTCGAAAAAGTACAAGTTTGTCACCCCTTATACCTCTTTTCTTGCTGTGCCACGAGCACTGTTACGGCCAAGGGTGATCCGGCCAGGAGATCCCGTTTTGCGCGTGAGGACGGACAGTTCCATTGTGTCCGTGATTGCCATGTTTCCCTTCGGGCTAGTGAAACCGATGCGCTTTTTGGATGGAGAAAAAACTTGGCAGACGCGCTTTCTGGCTCCTTCGGATATGAAAGATGGAACTTATCAAGTTCAATTGGTTCTCCGTGATAAGGAAGGCCGGGTATATAGGGAAGCAAAGAGCTTTGTGATTGCCAGCAAAGCTCCTGTGATTCGCGTAAAGCTGGCCGAAGCAAAAGTGAAAGCTGGCGGAAAGCTGATGGTTGCTGCTGCAGCATCAGCGAATACACGGACCATTACGGCTCGACTTTGGGGTGCGGAACCGGTGTCGCTGAGATGGAATCCGGTGCTGAAGACGAATGCAGGTGAAATGCAGATTCCTGTTGGTCTGCCAGCAGGCAAGTACAAGGTCACGGTAACGGCGGAAGACATTGCGCACAACATGGCGACCGAGGAGGTGGCGCTTGAGGTCTGGTAAACCGGTTGCTGCCGTCGCTGTTTTCACGTTGGCTGCCTTGGCCGCACGGGCAGATTTGGCACTGTGGATACAACATCAACAGACAGGCCCGGTTCTGGACGTGCTGCTTCGGTCAATGCCATTGCCGGGGGGCGCGGTTCGTTTCCGGCGTCCTCCTGCGGAAACTCGGCCAGCTTTGACCAAGATGATTGGAGCGGAGCCAAAGAATGCTGCTCTTTACCGTTTACGTGCGCAAGAAGCAGAGATGCAACTCGACTTCACGGCAGCGGAGAGTGATTGGAAGGCTTATGCGGATTTAGCTTCGGACCGTGGCGCGGGATATCTGGAACTGGCGGATTTTTACCATCGGCGGATACAAGTGCGCGAGGAGATTACAGCTTTACAAGTGGTAGGGTCATCGCCGTCAGATGTGTTTCTTCCCCCTGCTGAGCAGCGCGGGTGGCAGGCTTTCGCGCGAATGCTGCCTCCTATGAAAGATGCGGGCTTTCCAGCAGCATCCACAACAGCAGCATTTCGAAGCTGGATTGCCCGGTATCCGAAAGAACAAACGCCGCGCCGCGAGTTTGTTCGTTTTCTGGTGGAACAGAAGCAGTACGCAAACGCGGAAGCGCAGATTGCTGCTTATGGGCAAGCGCTTCCTGAGGACCTTGTATTTCCTGTAAAGGCTCGCGCGGAGCTTGCGGCAAAACGCAACGGGGATGATGCAGCCTTGCAGGTATACGACAAATCGTTCCAGCCGTTATGGCCGAAGGAACTATCAGACGCGTATTTCACATTGCTGGAACAAAAGCAGCGTCTCAGGGAGTTTGCAGGGCGGGCTCGGGCAGCACGGGAAAAGAATGGCGGCGACCTGGATGCCGCCGCTCGACTGTTTCGATATTTTCAGCACACCGGGAATGAACAAGCTGCGCGGCGAGTGCTGCTGGAATACCGGTTGGCCAGAGAAGCCAAACCGGGAAGCTGGACGCCCGAAGAACTGAAAACGGTAGCGAGATTGTTTGAGCAATTGCCTGATGTAAATGAACAGGCGCGGGCTTATTACGCTCTTTACAGTGCGCCAGGTGCTTCCGCAAGCGACCATGAGACGGCACTTGCCGGAATGGTTTCGTTGTTGTTGGAAAAGCCAGAGCAACAAATCCGGTTTGGCTCGGGTGATCTATCGCTCTACAAAGATATTGCCACGGCAGATTCATCACTTGGTTATCTAAACGGCATCTTATCGCTGGTGTTGAACACCACTTCCCCCCGGGGGCAGTACGAAGAAGAGAATGGGAAGGCGGGCGCGTACTTTCACCGTGCGGAAGGGGCCAAACTTCTCCAAGTTTTGGAAAAACAGTTTCCCGCTTCCTCTCACCGGGCAGCACTACGGGCGAGTCTGGTGGATGCGTACGCAAATTATGGTGACGACGAGAGCGTGATTACAGCGGGCAGGGAATTCTTAACCGCCTTCCCACGGGTGGCGCAGCGCACGCATGTAGCTCTCACCATAGCGGATGCCTTAGCAAGAAAACAGCGAACATCAGAAGAGTTTGCCGTCTACCAGCGCATGCTGGTGGAACTGGCCGCTCAGGCTGGGGGAGTTCCTTTGGGTGTGCATGGGGGAGGGGGAACTGCACCGGTTACAACAGACGGAGAAGCAAGCCCCTTTGTGACAGAGCGAAGGCTTGGTTCTGGAACTGAGGCTTCCCCGGCTGGTCCGCGTTCCCCTGGCTATGTAGAAGTTCTCGATAAATACTTGGCGCGGCTTTCTGCGCTGCATCGCCCCATGGAAGCTCTTCGTGTATATCGGCGTGAGCTTGATCGCATTCCAAACGACCCGGGTTTGTATGAGCGATTTGCCGGATTCTTGGAGCAGAACAACTTAGGAGCAGATGTACAGGATGTATACCGCCGCGCGACTGCGAAGTTCCCGGATAAGTCCTGGTATGACAAATTAGCGCGTTGGTATCTACGTGCAAAGCAAAGGAGTGCATTCGGCACCTTGAGCCGGGAAGCCACGGGAATTTTTAGTGGAACAGAGTTGGAAGCATACTTCAAAGGAGTGGTACAGGCGGAGGCGGTAGGGCCTGCTCTTTATCTGCAACTGAATCAGTATGCGCATCAGAGATTTCCGGAAGATTTGGTGTTTGTACGGAACTTGTTGGATGCGTATGGCAAGCGGGAAACAGCCAATACCGCAGCCTCTACTGCCTTGTTACACGATTACTGGTTCTATGATGCTGATCTGAAACGCCGTTATTTTGAGCAGCTATCCTCACGTGGGGAATTGTTGAATCAGATTGCAGCCGTGCAGCGCAATCCAGCCGACAACCCGGCGGCAGTGCAACTAAATGCGGAAGCGGAGGCATGGCTCAGCCATTTTGAAGCAGCCGCACCGGCGATGAAGGCCACAGCAGAATTGTATCCGGGTTCGGTGGAGAAGAATGTAGAGGCATCCTCCTTGTACCGCTCTTTAGCCACATATTTTCCCCCAGATACGGAAGTAGCGGCAACATTTCAAAGGAAAGCCTACCAGGCAACACCTCGTGAGACGAAGCTGCTGGAAACGGTGGGCGATGTGTACTCAGATCGGGAAGACTTCCCCCGTGCTTCCACGGTGTGGAAAGAGATCCCCCATGTGTTCCCCGGCAAGGCAGATGGTTATCTGGAAACAGCCACTGTGTTCTGGGATTATTACCGCTTCGGCGACGCACTGAGCTTGATTGGCGAAGCAAGGGTGAAGTATGGAGACAAGACGCTGTTTGCGTATGAAGCAGGTGCTATCCGGGAAGGCGAGCGGGATTTCCGTCACGCGCTGGAGGAATACCTGGCTGGGGCGAATGCAGGGAATCAGGAGGCACGAACGCGAATTGTGCGGCTGGCGAGTCGCCCTGCGCAACGCGATTTAGTTTACAGCCTCACTGCGAACGCAGAGGCAGGGTTGCGAATAGACGTGCTGAAGGCACAACAGCGGCGTCCGGAACTGCAAGCCTATCTTTCCAAACAAATTGCCGTTGCTACGGAGGTGGCGACCATTAGTCCCCTGGTGGATGTAGCGCGCGAGCAAGGGTTTGAATCGGTGGAACGCGAAGCACTGGAACGTGAGGTCGCAGTAACGTTGGATCCGGTGGAGCGCATACGAATGCGCATTGATTTGGTGAAATTTTTCGAAGCACACAAGGACGTGGATGCCGCGTCACGCACGATGGAGGCTTTGTATCGGGACAATCCTCTGATTTTAGGAGTGGTGCGGGCGCGTGTGGATTTTGCGAAACGAAACAAGCGCGAAGGGGATGCCCTTGTTGCTCTGTTAGAAGCCGCAGGGAAGGCGCGACCGGACCTTTCGGCACAGTTTCGGTTTGAGGCCGCTCAGGTAGCGACGGGTGCGAAAAAGATCGATCAGGCGCGGCAACTGCTGACGGAGCTACTGAAAGCAGACCCGTATCGGGCTGATTACCTCGCTGGAATGGCGGACACTTATGCTGCTGCAAACGACGATGCGGGTTTCGTTCCATTTGCCAACAGGGAAGTGGAAGCGCTCAAGAAAGCTCAGTTACCAGGGGAAGACCGGAAAGCAAGAATTGCGGAATTGCGTCGGAGATTGATCACGACTCTTGCACGTCGTAATGACTTTGCGGGTGCCGTGGATCAGTATATCGAGGTGGTAAATGCCTATCCGGAAGACCAGGATGTGGTTCGCGAAGCTGCCTTATTTGCGAGAGCACACGGGCGCCAAGATCAGTTCATTTCTTTCTCGGCTTTGGCTCTCAGTATACCATATAGCAGGTACACGCGTTTCCTGTTATGGTGGATTTTCTCGGCAATACCTTCCAAATTGTATTATTTTTTGTCAGGATTAGTATTTTATTACCATAGTATGCCACTAAATGCGCAAGCCCAACGTTTCTA
The DNA here is from genome assembly GCA_963791675.1 of Bryobacterales bacterium. Classification (GTDB taxonomy): domain Bacteria; phylum Acidobacteriota; class Terriglobia; order Bryobacterales; family Bryobacteraceae; genus JALYXI01. The sequence continues at coordinate 1,561 of CAWBTD010000015.1, read as the reverse complement.
TACTGAGAGGTGTTACCAAAATGTTGGGACTCCCCATGCCCAGCATTTCCCCCTAGTAGCACCTCTTTTTCAGGTATTGCTACCTTATGGTTGTGTTCAACGTCTATAGAGAAGAGGCATCATCAATTTGTTGGCAATCCCCTTGTTGACATTCCCCCTTGGTGATGCAACTTTCTTCTGTGCATGGAAAAAGCAGACTTACTACCAGAGGAGTGTGTCATCATTGCCTGGTAGTCTGTTATCCACTGCCATCGGCTGATGGTTTGACCCGCCATTCACAACGAAGCGTGCCTTCACGAAGAAGGGAGAGGAGAGCCGCGTCATATTCCTGGATGCTAAACTGTCCGAAGTTCGAGGTAAGTATATGTTGGCGCAGATCGGGCCAACGGCGGGTACGTTGTGCCTGTCCCAGATGGAGGATACGTTGGCGCAAGTCTGCAAGGGACGCAGTATGACGTTCCTGTTGCTGGGCAATGAACCAAGCTTCTCCGAGGACGCCGCGAAAGCTTTGTGCTGTTAAACGCTGACGGTGGCTACACATGGCATCGTTCATGCACAGTAGGCTTTCTTTGCTGCGGGTCGCGAAGAGGAGTGTTGTGGGGGCGATCTCAATGGTGGCAAGGCCACTTTGCAAAGGGAACCGGATGGGCTGTACAGAGAGGAAATGTTGCTGCATCGAGGCAATGAGAAGGTCGATGAGGCCATCGATACTGCCAATCATGCTGTTATCAGGTTTGTTGGTCGCTGTGCGGTCTTTGGATAGGAGCATTTTCCAGCGATCGGTACGTAAGAGGGCGGTCAGTACACTTGCAGTGGCAGAGGTGCGTGAGGCGGTCAATAGTTGGGTCTCAGTTTGCTTCTGTGAGATGAGGAGACAGAGTTCGGTGGGGGCGGCACGCTGATAGAGCGGGGCGAGGTCATCATAGCGGAAGAGTGTCGGCCCAAAAGGGTTGAGCAGGAAGATGGCAGGAGATTGGTCAATTTCTTTGAGCAGGGCTGAGCCAGCTTCCAACCAACTAGTACGTATCAAGCCGCTTTCTTTGGGCAACGTGAATGTGGTATTGGTTGTGGCTGAGGATTGGGATACGTTCTTGTTATCCTCTCCATTGTTGTTCTGCCGTGCTTTACCGTCTTTGCGGGTGCTACTGCCGGGTTCTAGCACTAGAGAGTGCAAAGCGATTGGACGGTTTTCCTGAGCTAGCTCTTTTTTACCTCGTTTCACGGGTGCAGTGGGCATAGAAGCTGTGGAAATGCTTGTTTGTTTGGAAAGAGCAGTGGCAAGATGTCCACCCCAGGCGTCAATCCAGTAGCAGCGGCGATAGAGGCGCAGGCCGGACAGGGCGTGACTATAGGAAGGAATATAGTCAGCGAGGAGCCAAGAGCGCAATGAAGACAGGATGGCTTGTTCCGAAAGACGGCCTTTCTGCTTGCGGCTCACATTCTCTTCCGGAGATTGATGCGCGTTATTGTTGGTGTCATCATCGGCCCATAGGTTCATAGTGGCATTATCCTACCATGCATCTTACAGGTATCGCAAGTTATTTCAATAGTTGACTGATGT
>CAWBTD010000014.1:0-39548 GCA_963791675.1 Bryobacterales bacterium | reverse complement strand
CACAGAATCAGATGAAAAAGAAAGAAGTGCGATAGTCTTGATCCATGCTGAATGACCAAAACCCTGTGGAAGAGCTGGTTCACCTGTATGTAGATGGTGCGTTTAGCCGCCGGGAACTGATGGATCGGGTTTCCAAATATGCTGGTGGTCTGGCTGCTGCTGCCACAGCGTTAGCCACACTTGGCATTGATACAGCGGAAGCACAAACATTATCCTGCCCTGCTGATATTCATGTTCCGGAAAACGCGCCGGACATTCAAGCCCGGAATATCACTTTCCCCGGGGAAGGCGTGACATTATTCGGCCACCTTGCTTACCCCAACCCTCTGCCGAAGGACCCTACCCCGGCTGTGATCGTGATTCACGAAAACCGCGGCTTGGTGGAGCATATCAAGGATGTCACACGCCGTGTGGCGCGAGCTGGGTTTGTGGGTCTTGGTGTTGATCTCCTGTCACGCCAAGGGGGAACAGACCAGTTCACCGATGCCACACAACAGCAGCAGGCGTATAGCCGCACGGTGCAGGAGGAAAGGCGGAGTGACATGATCTCCACGCTGAACTATCTGAAGCACCTGGACTTTGTGAAATGGAACCGGATAGGGGCAGTTGGATTTTGTGCAGGCGGCGGCAATGTATGGGACTTGTCGCTGGTTTTACCGGAACTCGCGGCAGCAGTGGCTTTTTATGGCACCCCTCCACCGCCCATAGAGTTACTGGATTATATTCAAGCTCCTGTTCTGGCAATCTATGCCGAACTGGATCGAACGCTCTCGCTCCGCATGCCTGATGTAATTACTGGAATGCTGACTAAGCAGAAAACATTCGGATTCCGCTTGTACCAGGGTGTGGGGCATGCCTTCCACAACGATACAGGTCCGGCTTACAATGCAGCCGCCGCTTGTGACGCATGGGCGCAAACCACTACTTGGTTCAACAAGTTTCTTCGCGCCACTAGCTGACGTTAAGGAGTGTTATGAATGCATTCCCTCTCGCATCAACGCTCCCTAATCTAGCTATGATCGAAACATCGGAACGCAATGAGAGGCATCGGGCAAACCCGGATGGAGTGGGCGCTGCTGTGCCTCATCGCCTTTGTATGCACGGTGCTTTCCTTTCTCCAATATCGCTGGACTGGGAGTTAAGCCGGGCTGAGCCGGTGCTTTTGCGTGCCGGGCTCACCGATCAGCTTCACCGCTTGGCACAAGCGTTCAATAACGATATCCGCGAGAGTTGCACGGCATTATTGCCGGATGTGAATGAGCTTCGTGAACTCGGCACAAGCGAAGCCCACAGAGTTCCTTATACGCAATGGACTTCCTCACATGAAAGATCCTTGTTTGTGCGGATCAGTGTTGCGGTGCCAGAGAAGGGAACACTCAAACTTTTTGGTATAGACAGCCAGGGCCGGGTTGTTCCTATGCAGTGGCCGCAACACTGGGAATCACTGCAAGAAGCCCTCACGGATCGCATGCAGGGCATGGGCCGACGGCCCAACATATCGCCTGATTCGAACCTGATCGAAATTCCAATCTTCGCGGGTCCAGGCTCTCCCGGGAGAGAACTCGAATGGATGATCTTTGAAGTAAATGAGGATTACGTGCGAAATAAGGTGCTGCCGCGCCTGATCAGGCAGTATCTAAATCCGGGTCGCGAGGATGTTTATGACGTATCGATCAGTCGGAATGGTCCTCGTGGGGAGGTCGTTTTTTCCACTCGTCACGATGGCTTAAGCGTAGCCACCGAAGCCGATGCCACAGCGGAAATCTTTTCCGCCGAAATGGGCGTCTTACCTGCCCGTGGACGCGGTCGGTTTCGGGAGGAAAGGCACTTGTCACGGTGGACCATTGCCGTTCGGCACCATGCGGGTTCACTTGATGCAGCGGTTTCTCGCGCCCGAACGCAAAACTTAGTAGCATCTTTGGTGCTACTCGCCCTGCTAGGAGGCACGGCTTGGGCGCTGGTTCGTTATACCGCTCGTTCCCGGCGGCTAGCAGAAATGCAGTTCCGGTTTGCAGCAGGTGTATCGCACGATCTCAGGACTCCACTTACCGCGATACGGGGAGCTGCCTTCAATCTTGTCGAGGGGGTGGTAAATGAGCCTACGGCAATTCGGCGCTATCTGAAGTTAATTCTTCGTAATGCCGAAGAACTCACGTCCATGATTGAGAATGTTCTGGCATTTTCCGCATCCCTGCATTCGGATTCTCAGGAACTTCGCGAGGCATCAAATGTGGGAGATCTTCTCCAACATGCTGCAGCAGCTATGGCGCAGGAGGTGGAACAGGCCGGCTGCCACATGGAAGTCACCATTGCTCCTGAATTGCCAGCTATCGCGGGTGATCCAGGTGCGCTGGAATTAGTTTTTCGTAATCTGATTGGCAATGCAGTACGCCACGGCGGTGGAGGCAAATGGATCGGCGTTTCGGCAGCACAATTCGGTGATGGAGTGGAAATCCGCGTTTGCGACCATGGTCCGGGTATTTCAGAAGCTGAAAGGGAACGTATTTTTGATCCCTTCTTCCGTGGCGAACAGACGCGCACCCAACGCGTCCCTGGCACTGGTCTCGGACTTAGCTTGGCTAAAAATACCGTTGAGCGATATCACGGAACCATACAAGCGCATAACTCCCATGGAGGAGGCGCACAATTCACAGTGCGATTTCCAGCGTTTCCGGAGCCCGTATGAAATCCCGCATCCTGTTAGTGGAAGATGCGCCAGATGTTCAGATGATTGTTGCGGATCTGCTGCGAGCGCATAGCCATGAAGTGGTCGTTTCCGGAGACGGCAGTGAGGGTTTACGGTTAGCTACTGAGCAGCGGTTCGATTTGATGATCCTGGACGTTATGTTGCCCGGAATGAGCGGTTTCGGCTTATGCCGTGCAGTCCGTGAACGCGGTTTTGATGGAAGCATTCTGATGCTCACCGCCCGCGCACAAATAGACGACCGTGTAGAAGGATTAAATACAGGGGCAGACGATTACCTTATTAAGCCATTCGATTCCAAAGAGTTGCTGGCACGCGTGAGCGCACTGCTCCGACGCCTGGGAAAAGCGCCCCTCACACCTGTATTGCAATATCAGTTCGGTGAGGTAACGGTGGATTTTGATCGCCGCGAGGTAATGCGCGCCGGAACGCTGGTAAATCTCGCCGCCAAAGAACTGCAATTACTGCGGCATTTGATTGACTATCGTGGGCAGGTACTTTCTCGAGAGCGGTTACTCTCCCGTGTTTGGCACGACCAGCAATTTATCGGACCCCGCACAGTGGACGTTCATATTGCATGGTTACGCCAGAAGCTGGAAGAAAATCCACAGTCACCCCGCTACATAGTCACTGTTCGGGGCGAAGGCTACAGTTTTGAGCCATAGAATATTGTGCGAAGCATATTCAGTGTTTGTTTACGCTGGCCCTCATAACAATCCTTAATGTGATAAGGGGTCCACTAAGGCGTATGAATAAAAGAGAGAAGACATAGCAGTATGAAATCAATTGTGATGAGCAGTATCCGTTTTTTAAGCGCATTCACTCCATTTCTATTGTTGCTATCCAGCTTGGTGGCTCAGACGGCGACTTCACGAATCGTGAGTGCTGCAAATTCCTTCCTTTCGGCCCTGGATGACAAGCAGCGGCAGAGTGTGTCGTTTTCATTCGACGACGAACAACAGCGCAAACGGTGGTCAAATTTCCCGACCGGGTTTGTTCCTCGTGCTGGTATCAGTCTCAAAGACATGACTCCGGCTCAACGTTCCGCCGCAATTGCTCTGGTTTCCTCCGTGCTCAGCGCCCGAGGTCTTGAGAAAGTTCAGCAGATTATGGATGCTGACGAGGTACTCAAGACCACTGAGGGAAACGGACCGGGACGCGGTCCTGGCGGTGGTGGTCCGCCGCGTGGCCGGGGTGACGGCCCTCCAAGGGGGAATGGCGGTGGCAACCAGATGTTTGGGAAAGATCTTTACTACATCTCCCTTCTTGGAACACCCTCTGACAAGAATCCGTGGATGTTGCAGTTCGGAGGCCACCACTTAGCCCTCAACATCACCATTGCTGGGGACCGTGGCATTCTTACGCCAACGCTTACTGGCGCTCAGCCTGCCCTTTATACAATCGGCGGGAAGACGGTGCGCCCGCTTGGTCAGGAGAGCGATAAAGCGATTGCCCTGCTGAATGCGTTGGACGAAAACCAGCGAAAGAAAGCCATTCTGGGCTACCACTTGGCAGATCTTGTGCTCGGACCTGGCCAGGACGGGAAAACGATCCAACCAGAAGGTCTCAAAGCTTCAGAGATGAACGACAAGCAACGTGCGGTGCTGCTCGATGTGATAGGGGAATGGGCGGGCATTGTTCACGCAAGCGCGGCAACTACCCGTATGGCGGAACTGAAGGCCGATCTCAACGAGACTTGGTTTGCATGGAGCGGCCCGACCAATGTCACGCCGGGAAGCAACATCACTGCTTATTACCGAATTCAAGGGCCGCACTTGGTCATTGAGTACGCGCCGCAAACGCTGGGTGGCGACCCGGCCCTGCATGTTCATACCATGTATCGCGATCCAACGAACGACTACGGTCGAAAGCTCGCTGCCAAATGAGAACCACGCTTGCGGCCGTTGTTCTTGTGCTGGTCGGGGTGCCTGCCTTTGCGCACAGGCTGGATGAGTATCTGCAAGGCACAATTCTCTCGGTCGAGAAAGATCGGCTTCAGGCACAGATGACGCTGACGCCAGGAGTGGCCGTTTTTCCCCAACTGATTGCTTCCATCGATACCGACGCGGATGGAGTGATCTCCGAAAGGGAGCAGAGAGCATATGCCGGGCAGGTCCTTCACGATCTGTCACTACAGATAGACGGGCATCGCTTAACACCTCAGCTGCTCTCCATCCGATTTCCCCCTATGGAGAAAATGAAAGAAGGGCTCGGCGAGATCCAGCTTGATTTCAAGGCCAGTCTTCCTTCCGGAGGTCGCAACCGAAAATTCACTTTGGAAAACCACCACCAAAGCCGGATATCAGCTTACCAAGTCAATTGCTTGCTCCCACTTGACCGAGATATTCGAATCAAAACACAAAATCGCAATTACTCGCAGTCGTTTTATCAGCTGGATTATGTGCAGGCCAACGTCGGTTCCGGCCAATCTTCTCTTTTATTGTGGTCAGGCGGCCTCGGGTGGCTGGGCAGCACAATCGCGATTCTTCTGTTGACGCGGTCTGCCTTAGTAAGGCAGCAGCAACAGGAGTGAATCAAACGTGAATTTGGTTTAAATGAATGTGACTTTACGCATTCTGAAGAAAAAGGAGTGCGCGTCTTTCACCAAGTACCTGTCTTCTTGCCAAACCACCAGATCAGGCCCACGGTTGCAGTGTTTTGTTCTTTCTTCAAATTACCGAGAACGGAAGTAAGAAAGAACGGCTGATTGGAGGAATCCCGCCGCCATTCTCCACGCATCAGGAATCCATCAGCAAATCTGTACTCCGTCGTAAATGTGGTCTCTTTCAGTGCCTGTGTAGTGCCGCTAAAAAGGCCGCCTCGGTCCGTAAGGTACTCTGCACGTCCCGCAATTGCAAAGTTCGGCACAATCTGGAATCGAGAATAAACAGCTCCGCCTGCAGTATGTAAAGGAGCGGAGTTGATTTCCTGGCGCTGGATCACATAATCGCCTTCCAACGCCAAGGTAAGCTTCGGCGTAGTCTGCCAGGTTACATAACTATCAAAAATGTGAAGCTTGCCCTTTGCTGCCTGCTGGATCGGCTCAAACGGCACTCCTTGAATTGTGGGGAGATTGAGCGCCGTGTTGGAAGGCGCGGAGTTAGGGAAGTAGACCGTATCAGGATGTTCCTGGCCCAGATAGTAGTTCACAGTCAGGCTAAGACTCTTGCGAGCTTGAAAGCTCAACCCAAACAGTTGGTCTTTGAAATTGTTGAAGGCTTCTGTTTGTTGAGTGCCGTTCACGATCCAGTAATTCAAGGAAAGAGAATCATTTACTTTGTAACTCGCACGAACTCCTGTGTGGTAGAAGGGAAGGAAATCAAACCAGTACGAACGCGAATAGTTCATCTGATCTTTCGAGTAATTGCCTTCCAGTCCTATCGAACTGGCCCACTTTCCGAAATCAAGCGTTAAGCCATGGCCCACCGGAGCAATATAGGTGCCGTAGAGTTGAAATATATTGCGGTAAATATCCGGCCTGGCCTCATTCGCCGGGTTGCCCTGCAGCGTTTGCGTTGCCTGGCCGAACTGGAGATCAATCCGCGCGCCAAATCGTTTTCCTTTGTCCGGATCTGGCGCATTTTCCAGAATCACCGCCGCTTGATTCAGGCTGAAGCTATTGCTGCTAACGTCATACGCGCGCAAGACAGTATCACGTCCTATAGGCGCGTTAAAGTTATAGCCATAATATCCATCGAAAAGAAAGTTCAACGTAGTGCCGTGTAGAAAATCCGGCAAGGCTCCTGTAGAGGGAGATTTAGAATCGGTCTGCTTTGCTTGCAGTTGTGGACTGATAGGTGGCTCCATGGTCGGCGAAGACAGCGGCCTTGGAAGAACAGGAGCAGCAGCGGCGTTCAAAACTGTTTGCGGGGAGTTCGACCTAGCCTCCAAGTCATCGATTCGCGATTGCAGCTTCAGCACCATGCCGCGCAATTCTTCGACCTCTGAGCGAAGATCCGACGCTGGAGGGAGGGCCTGTCCGCTTACCAACAGAGGCGTTGTTAGGATGAGGAACAAGCTAAAGAGGCTTACGCCAGCCTTTTTTGTAAATCTCCTTAGCAGAAAACTTAGCTTTTCATTGCAGTTGCATACTGATATCATTTTGACTCGCTTAACACTTTGACTGCGAAGGTGAATCGAAACAAGAGATCGCCTATGGCTTTTTACCTTACGCTGAAAGGAGTGCCCGGCATTCTTTGTTGTTTTAGGTTAGAAGAAGGCAATCACATCTGCGGTAAACATGAATTGAGAGTGTCTGTGACGGGTATCGTAGGCCATGGCGTCAAAGGCATGCTCGAATCGAAGCTCCGGGCGGAACACTAAGGTGTTGCCAATCCAATGATTCCACGAAATCCCATCTTCGACGTAGGTTGTTTGGTAGCCGGTCCGCTGCTCCTTCAAGTCGTTAAAGAACTCATTTCGAAAGCTGATGAAGTCGTGTTTCCCGAGCTGCCGGTTTGTGTAGTTTAAAAGCGAATAATCGGGCGCAAAGCAAGTGAGTTCCCCCGGATTGTTGCAAGCAGATCCATTGGGTCATACCGGTATTTGTTTCCAATGGTACCGTCCTGCTTAGGATTGTTCAGCAATTACTGGCTAAGGTATCCCTCCCTCGTTAGATAATTAGCAGCCATCTTACAAAATTACTTTTGACAGGCCTCTTTATACAAATGTCAGATCAGGTTGAGACTACTACACTATCATTAGGCTTAGAGACACTGTTCTGTGTCACTAAAAAGGACCACATAGCCTTCAGAGTTGGAGATTACCCTGAAACTGCATTTCCTCCATTGTGAAAGATTGAGCCACAGCAATCCGGCCAATTTGGGCGACAAAGTCTACACTTCTATCTCTTCTGCTAAGCTCGGCGGATAGTGGAAATAAATAGACTACCACTAGGTCTTCTGCACGTTGGAAGACTTCAACGCTTAACGGCTTGACATCTTTTTTCCCTTCACGCCTTAAAGCAGCTTCTTTTTTGAGAGGATTGCCTAGAGCTTTAGGGTCCTTCTTGAAGTACACACCGGGAACTCCGTATACCGCGATGCGATAGCCGTCACCATCCATCGTGGGCGGTTCCACAACGCCCGCTTTGATCTCAGCCACCTGGATCGGAAGAGCGCTTTCCCAGCGGATGACTAACTTAATGGAATGGCTGACCCTACGAGTATCGACTCCATTACTTCCTCCGCGGATGGTATCGGTAAATGATGGCTTGGTTCCTTTCCCGTCCACTCCATCGAAGCCAACGCCATGGTCCTGTCCCATATTCCCTCCCTCTCTGCGTTCATCCTCGGTTTGTAGCCGACTGATAATAGCAGTGCTAGTTTTCGCCCACGGGGAGTCTGTCAAGATCTGCCGGGCATCTTGTTCGTTCCACTGGTTAAGAGCTTTCGCTTTCCAGGTCACATCCGCAGCTATTGCAAGAACTGCCGGAACTGTGAAAACACAAGTCATCAGGCGAGATGGAACCATTTATCACGCTCCTCATAATCCTTGGTGCGATACTTGAATTGCTGTTTAGAATTCGTGTCGCAGCAGGCCGACAGATAATCGTGCATTTCTGAATCTAAACCAAACCGCATGACAATGGCACAGTAAGGTGAAGGTCTCGCACCCCAGGAATGAGCCTTCGCTTTGAGTAGTGTCCCATAGTTAAATAGTTTGGCTTAGAACCCAAAAGCAAACGATATTAGAACTTGACCATGAACGAGAACATTAATAGGAGTTGTCCTTTGCGAAGATCTGGGAACCATACACTGCTGCGCCCGCCTCCGCACGCCACTTCCGCCGCCGCAAGGTCTGTTTGCCCCGACGAGGCACCTGTACTGCATACGTAATTTGCTGGAGAACCATTATTGCCTCCAGGAGGGGTAATCCCGCCCCTTCCCGACCAGTAAGGAATGTTCGTATGGCGGTAACCAATCTCGGTACGGAACGTGAAATACTGTTTTGGCATGTAATCAAAAGTAGCAGTGGCATCATAAGCCTTGAACGTTGAGCCAGGAGATGCCGGCAAGTACGGCGTACCTGAAATAGCATCCGCTCCGTTGATTGGTAGAACGAGCACCAGGTAGCGTCCTGGATTACTAATCTGACCGCCGCCAAGTGTTAGACCGAGTAAGTCTTTGTGCCACCAAATACGGTTATATGCCATATACCCCAGGAAGGCTTGTTTCGGACCTCCCTTTCCGCCGTGGCAGGTTACTCCGTCACCGGTTTCGCATCCTAGATCGCCTGTAAAGGTAAAAGCCATTCTGTTGATTCCGTTGCCAAGCTGCGGTTTATCGTAGTATTTGACCTCGACACTGTCATCGGTGTGATAGCGCCCACGGTGACGAAGGCCGATATTATCATTGCCTACTGCATACTGGTTTCCAATAATCTCAAGCCAAGGTTTCGGAGTCCATTTAATCTGCCCTCCAATGCCAAGATGACCATTGAATTTGTTGTAAGCCTGCCATCCGTTAATCAGCCAAGGTTCTATCTTTAGGTGGTGAGTGGGGAACCATTGCACTCGCAATCCGTTGAAAAACCATGGGGTGTTTGAAGACACGTAAGAAGGCTGATAGGCCCAGTTATCAAAGTTGTGGTAACTAAAAAGACCGACATACGACACGAATATACCAGCATCGACATTGAGGCCCTTATTGACATTGAAATGATATCCTCCATAGGCTTCCGATACATATTTGTAAGCACTGCGAACGTCCCATTGCCCAACTGCTGGGCTTGCATCATTGCGTACCGTGGTAGCGGAAAATAGTCCAAACAGAGCCAGAACTCTGCCGCGAACATTGTCCACATGAAAGTCGCCGCCAACAGACAAATCCTCTACTTGAAATTCACCATTCCGGAAGACTTCGCTCGACCCACCCATCGTGTGATCTTTGGGCTGGTTGAAATCAATTCCAAAGAAGGTATCTGCTCTGAATTCAGGGCTGAAGTACTTCGTATCAAGTGGAGTATCTTTTTGGCGCGATATACCATTGAGCCAAGTCCAATCGGCATCTGCAAATGGAGTGTTCAAATCGACACTCGGAGGTGCTGCCTGCGTCAGAGGAGTTGCTGCGCCTTGAGCAGGGGAGTTAGCAGGGGCAGCGTTGGGCAAAGACAACGCCGTGGGCAGCATCGGGTTCGCAGCGGACCTCGGAAAGATAGGACCAGGGAGAGCCGGGACATCGCTGGCGAGTTTGGCACCAGGTTCAACTGTGGGAGTCGATAACGACGCCATCAATCCTAGTTGTTGTTTTGCGTCTTGAAGGTTCGAAAGTCTTGTCGTACTGCTCTGTTGACTTTCAGCATTTTGACTCGTGACATTAGAAACGGGCTTCCCCGCCTGTGAAATAGTGCTGGGTGTCGGCGAGGACATCGGTGGAACCATCATTGTGATATCAACTCTGGTGACGCGTCCCGCGCGGATCAGTGTCGTCGAAACTGTAACATCTGGATAGCCCTGGCTTTCCGAAATAATTGAGTACGTTCCTGGCGCTAAATCAGAAAATGAGTAAATGCCCTCGCTATTCGAAACTGTGCCTCGAACCGATGTTCCATCCTTTTGCCCAGCGGTAATCGTCGCGCCGGCGAGAGGAGCATTTGTTGAACTTTTGATAATTCCAGTAAGAGCCCCGACCGGAGACTGAGCATTGGTGATACTAGAGGCAATTGTCAGGGCAATAAACAGTGCGGGGGTCACCGCACTCCAGATGAAACCTTGCGAGAAGCCACAGTATTGCGCGCTTTTCGTGCATTGAGTACTCTCCATAAACGGATGATACGGACTTACCCCTAAATAAAATATAAAAGTTTTCTAAAGATTCCTTTAGGAATCCTGTCAAACCATAGATCGTAATTTCTGCCAGGTAATAACAGCACAAGCCAGAAGCAGAAATGCCAGAGGGATATCACTGTGGAGTTCGTAACATACACACAGACGATGCGATCGATTCCGCCTTTGTATCACGTCCTACGCTATCTAACGTCAGCGCCCTAGCACGGAACCATGGCCTTTGCCTCTCCACGACAGCAAAGGCTGAATCCTACGTCCTACTGCTGCCGTGCGATTGGCCTGCGTGCCATTAAGCCACATCGCCCAACACCAACTCTGGCTTTCGGCGCGACCGACCTCCTGTGGGACCTACCAACGGCGGAACAGTGCCCAAAAGTGGCACACATTCTTTGTCATCATTCCGATTGACTTTGGTGAGGAGGATCGCCAAGACGACAATTTGTCAGGAAGGAGTGATGTACTCTAACAACACGGCTAATCTCCCATTAAGATCCGAAAAGGCCAGATCAGCGTGTTCACTACTTGCGTGGAAACTCTTGATCCAGGGCCATGTTGAGGAGCAGCACATTCACGCGAGGCTCCCCCAGAAAGCCAAGCTGGCGCCCTTGCGTATGCCGCTTGAGCAAGCTCTGCGCCTGTTCGGCCGAAATCCCGCGTGCTTGTGCCACACGGTAGGCTTGGGCGTTTGCAAAGGCGGGACTGATATGGGGATCTAGTCCGCTGGCAGACGTGGTGAGAGCATCCGCCGGAATGGCTTCCGCCCATTGCGGATATTCTTTCCTGAACTTCACGGCATCCGCTTTTACCCGCTCAATCAGCTTCTGGCTCGTCGGGCCGAGGTTGGAGCCACCGGACGCGGAGGCATCATATCCATCCGCACCCGCAGCAGAAGGACGCGAGTGAAAGTATTCTGGCTTAGAAAAATTCTGTCCCAGCAGGGCCGAGCCTACTACCTTTCCATGGGTGGCGACCAGGCTGCCGTTTGCTTGCTGATGGAACAGCACTTGGCAAATACCGGTGACAATCGCCGGGTAAATGAGCCCAGTCAGCACGGTAAAAAGCAAAACCATGCGAAAAGCAGGAGCAAGTTGAGTCCACATCGTCGTTCTCCTTATCCTTATGCCAGGTGTGAGTAGTACAGAATCTGATCCAGAAGCCAAATGCCGGGGAAAGGAACCAGGATTCCTCCCAGGCCGTAGATCAGCAAGTTCCGGCGGAGCAGCGCCGCGGCGCCTTGCGGGCGGTACTTCACCCCTCGCAGCGCAAGCGGCACCAGAGCAATAATAATCAGCGCATTGAAGATCACCGCAGACAGCACCGCACTTTGGGGTGAGTGCAGCCGCATGATGTTCAAATGGCCCAAAGCCGGGTAAGTCACCATGAACATGGCCGGAATGATGGCGAAGTATTTGGCGATGTCATTGGCGATCGAAAACGTGGTCAGTGCCCCGCGAGTGATCAACAGTTGCTTGCCGATCGCCACCACCTCAATCAGCTTGGTTGGATTGCTATCCAGATCCACCATGTTGCCAGCCTCTTTGGCGGCCATGGTGCCTGTGTTCATGGCAAGCCCCACATCGGCCTGAGCCAGCGCTGGCGCATCGTTGGTGCCATCCCCGGTCATGGCCACCAGGCGCCCTTCTGCCTGCTCTTTCTTGATGTAATTCAGCTTGTCGGCGGGAGTGGCTTGAGCCAGAAAATCATCTACCCCTGCTTCTTGGGCAATGGCGGCGGCAGTGAGCGGATTGTCGCCGGTGATCATCACGGAACGAATTCCCATGGCCCGCAGTTGCCCGATCCGTTCCTTCATGCCCCCTTTCACAACGTCTTTTAAGTGGATGACACCCAGCAGCTTACGTCCGTCTGCGACAGCCAAAGGCGTACCGCCCGATCGTGAGATCCGGTCGGAAAGATCACGGAAGTCAGGAGCCACGCGACCGCCTTGCTCGGTGACAAACGAGATCACTGCTTCGGTGGCGCCTTTCCGCAAACGCCGACCATCCAGATCAACACCGCTCATGCGTGTATAGGCGGAGAAGGCAATGAATTGCGCGTCTTTCTCTGACACTTCGCGACCGCGCAAGCCATACTTTTCTTTTGCCAGTACCGCTACAGAACGACCTTCCGGCGTTTCATCGGCAAGACTGGAAAGCTGAGCCGCGTCGGCCAACTCTTCCGGGGTAACTCCCTGGGCAGGAATAAACTCCACCGCCTGGCGGTTTCCCAGGGTGATGGTGCCTGTTTTATCCAGCAGCAATGTATTCACATCCCCGGAAGCCTCCACGGCTTTTCCGCTCATGGCGAGCACGTTGTGCTGCATCACGCGGTCCATGCCCGCAATGCCGATGGCGCTTAACAGTCCGCCAATCGTGGTGGGAATCAAGCACACCAGAAGAGAAACCAACACAGCCATCGAGGGAATAGTTCCCGTTCCGGAGGAAGCAATGCTGTAAGCGGCAAAGGGCTCCAGGGTGACCACGGCCAGCAAGAAAATAAGGGTCAGGCCGGCAATCAAGATGTTGAGCGCAATCTCATTGGGCGTTTTCTGCCGTTCTGCGCCTTCCACCAACGCAATCATGCGGTCCAGAAAGGTTTCGCCCGGGTTGGAAGTGATCTGGATCCGGATCTGATCGGAAAGCACTCTGGTGCCGCCCGTCACGGCACTTCGGTCGCCTCCCGACTCTCGGATCACCGGTGCGCTTTCGCCGGTGATCACGGATTCATCGATCGTGGCGATGCCATCGATCACTTCGCCGTCTCCCGGGATGGTGTCGCCGGTGGTGCAAAACACCACATCCCCGGCGCGCAGTTTCGACGCTGGCACTTCTTCGGTACGGCCGTTTGCCAGGATGCGCTTGGCAACCGAATCGGTTTTGGTTTTTCGGAGCGTGTCCGCTTGCGCCTTTCCGCGAGCCTCGGCCATGGCTTCCGCAAAGTTGGCGAACAGCACGGTGAACCAGAGCCAGAGCGCAATCTGGAAGGTAAACCCGATATCGTTTGCCCCCCTGACAACATCCCGAACCAGAAACAGCGTGGTCAGCAAGGCCCCTACTTCCACCACGAACATGACCGGATTTTTGGCCAGCGTGACCGGGTTCAGCTTCAGAACGCAATCCCGCAGCGCGCGCTTCACGATCGCCGGGTCAAACAAGGGACGCGCATGAGCAAGCTTTTTGGGAATCAACGAAGCCGGATCATTCATTACGGGAGGATTGATTGTTGTCGCCATTACTAACTCCAAAGAAGATGAGGAACCAAAACGGAAGAGAACAGCTTGCCTTCCTGAAGCAGGAAATGCTCAACGACCGGACCCAGAGAAAGCGCCGGAAAGAAGGTAAGCGCCCCCACAATCATCACCGTGCCGACTAGCAGCCCGACAAACAGGGGCCCGTGCGTGGGAAACGTGCCGCTGGTTGCGGCTACTTTCTTTTTGGTGGCCAGACTTCCCGCCGCTGCTAGTAAAGGCAACAGGAACAGGAATCTGCCGATCAGCATGGCTAAGCCAAGCGTCATGTTGTACCAGGGGGTGTTGACGCTGATTCCGGCAAACGCGCTTCCGTTGTTTCCCGTGGCGCTGGTAAAAGCATAAAGGATTTCGCTGAATCCGTGCGGGCCATTGTTGTTCAGGTTGCTGGTGGGCGGCAGGCTGGCTGTGGGCGCAGGCTTGGGATTGCCTGCGGCTGGATTGAGGTACTTGCTGGTGTCCCAGTCAAAATGCGCGACCGAGGTGATGGCGCTGAAGACCAGAATGCTGGCCGCAGTGGCAATCAGAGCCAGCATGGCCATCTTCACTTCCTTGCCTTCTATTTTCTTGCCCAGGTATTCAGGGGTTCTGCCCACCATTAGCCCGGCAATGAACACGGCTAGAATGGCATACAGGAGAATGCCGTAAAGACCTGCGCCAACGCCGCCGAAAATCACCTCACCGGTTTGGATGTTGAACAAAGGAACCAAGCCGCCGAGCGGGGTAAAGCTGTCATGCATGCTGTTGACCGCGCCGCAACTGGCGTCCGTGGTAATCACCGCAAACAAGGAGGAAGCAGGAATGCCAAAGCGGACTTCCTTGCCTTCCATGTTGCCGCCCGGCTTGCGTGTCAGAGGCCGTGTGTTGCAGCCCTAACGCGGTGAGTTGCGGATTGCCGGCCTGCTCTGCCGGATAGGTGACGAATACACCAACCAGGAACAGGAGGCTGCAGGCGGCAAAGATAGCCCAGCCTTGCCTGGTGTCCCCCACCATGCTGCCGAAGGTGTAGGTAAGGCCGGCAGGAATCAGGAAGATCATCAGCATCTGGACAAAGTTGGTCAGCGGCGTGGGATTCTCAAACGGATGCGCGGAGTTGGCATTGAAAAATCCGCCTCCATTGGTGCCCACCATCTTGATGGCTTCCTGAGAAGCGACGGGCCCTTGCGCAATGGTCTGCGTCGCGCCTTCCAGCGTCGTCACTTGGTCATAGGGTTTGAAGTTCTGAATCACGCCTTGCGAGCACAGAAACAAGGCTCCTAGCAAGGACAAAGGCAGAAGCACATACAGCGTGCCTCGCGTCACGTCTACCCAGAAGTTGCCCAGGTCTTTGACTTGCTGACGGGCAAATCCGCGCACCAGCGCGATGGCAATGGCAATGCCGGCAGCGCCAGAAAGAAAGTTCTGCACGGTAAGCGCCGCCATCTGCACAAAGTACCCTAACGTCGTTTCGCCTCCGTAGGCCTGCCAGTTGGTATTGGTAACAAAGCTGACGGCCGTGTTAAAGGCAAGGTCCGGCGTTACACCAGTGGCGCTCGGGGGAGCATGTGGTGTGCCGAAGCCTTGCGGATTGAAAGGCAGAAATCCTTGCAGACGCTGAATCAGATAGGCAAAGGCAAAGCTTACGATGCTGAAGGCCAGAAGCGAGCCTGCATACCGCGTCCAGTGCTGTTCGGCTTGTGGCTGCACGCCGGCTAAGCGGTACACCAGCTGCTCGACGGGACCCAGCAGGGGATGCAAAAAGGTGCGTTTGCCTTGAAACAGGCGAGCCAGGAAGAGGCCAACCGGTTTAGTAAGAGCAAGCAGCACCAGGAAGTAGAACAGGATCTGGAAAACACCCGAGCTGGTCATGGCAATAGGCCCTTTCCTTAGAACCTTTCCGGGCGCAACAGCGCATAGAGCAGGTACGCAAACAGCAGCAGTGAGGTCATTCCAGCAACAATGAAATCCATAGAATCGGTCCCCCTAAAGACGGTCACAGGCCTTGGTGAACAGCCAGCAGACTACAAAAAAACCAATCGTAAGCAAGAAATAAAACACGTCAAACAAGGTTTATCACCTGCTTGAATGATAGAAAACGATTCTAAAGAAGCGCTAAATGTGTTCTAAGGAAAATCTAAAGGTGAGCTGGGTGTGTGCAGAATCTGTATCCCACGCGAGGTTCTGTGAGAATGTACTGAGGTTTGGACGGGTCAGTTTCAATCTTCTTGCGAATTTGATTAATGAACACATGCAGATAAGGAATCTCGTTGCCGTAGTCAGGCCCCCATACAGCCTGAAGCAATCTGCCATGTGGAATTGCGACGTTTGGATTGGAAGCAAAATAGTGGAGCAGTTCAAATTCTTTCGGCGTGAAGCGGATTTCTCTTCCTTGCACTACGATCTGGTGTGTAGCCAAATTGATTTCAATGCCATGAAATTTGAGAACCGCTGGACCGTTTGTGGGAGATAACGGAACCCGTCGGAGATTGGCTCGAATACGAGCCAAAAGTTCCGGCATACTGAACGGCTTCGTGATGTAGTCATCAGCTCCCGCATCCAGTGCTGCTATTTTGTCAGCCTCTGTATTTCGTACAGTCAACATAATGATGGCCACATCAGAATTGGCGCGTATGGTACGGCAGGTTTCCAGCCCGCCCATGCCTGGCATATTCATATCGAGCAGGACTAAATCAACACGCTCGTCTCGCAGCTTTTTAGACCTTCTTCACCTGATTTTGCATCATTGATCAAGTAGTTTTGAGCCGTCAGGCTGGTCCGCATCACACGGCGGATTTGTGGTTCGTCATCGATGACGAGGATCTTGGCGGTAATCATAGACTATTTCGGTTCTTTTCTCGTCGTTACCTATTTCGGATGGCAGAGTAAAAGAGAACCGGACTCCTTCTTCCGGCTTGCTCTCCACCCATATTTTTCCCTTATGAGACTGAATGATAGCGCGTGCAATCGTTAAGCCCATACCTGTTCCCGGAATTCGCTGGCGTACACTTTGCCCACGATAAAACTTTTCAAAGATAGCCTCCTGTTCAGAGCCAGGAATTCCTGGGCCATCATTGGCGACATGAATCGTAATGCAAGCGTCCTGTCGCTCGGTAGCGATACGAATGCTGGCGGAAGGAGGCGCATACTTCAATGCGTTACTGATGAGTTGACGCAACACGAGTCCAACAAGTTCTGGGTCCACCTGCACATCGGGAAGATCCTGGCTAAGACGCACCTGAATATCACGTCCCTCGCATAAGATGCGCAGATCCGACAAGGCAGAAAGAATGAGTGTGGATACGGAATACGGCTGCAGGTGTAGATGCAGCTCACCAGCTTCGATTCTGGCCATCTGGATTGTTTCTGTCACGAGCCTTGTTAAGCGGTCAGCCTCCTCGTCAATAATCGTGAGCAACTCGTCTGCTACCTGATCTTGAGCGCGCTGGGAAAGTACGGTGGAAACAGCGGCTTTGATGGAAGTAAGCGGCGTTTTAAATTCATGAGCGAGCGCATCCAACAAGGTTGATTTGAGTTGCTCACCTTCATTCATCGCTTCCGCTCGGTTTAGAAGGTGTTGTACACGCGCCCGTTCCAAGGCAATCGCAGCCAACTGGGAGATGGCTGACAAAACGGCATCCGAGAGAACAACACCGGAAACATAGAGGCTGCCGAGAGATTGCCCTCCTAGGGCAACAGGAATAATGCGAGTTCGGGTATCAGTATCGTGCCAGGCTTCACCCGTCAAGCTTACCTCACGCATCCGAGTACTCATTTCAGCGGAAGAGGGAGCCTCATCTCTTCCGGATCGCATCACCGAATCACTCCCGACATCGTAAAAAGCAACTACAGGAACATCAAAGGCCACAGCTGCTTGTCTGGCGATTTGGCTAGACAGCTTGCAGTCATTATCACCAAGGATTAAAGCCCGGCTGAACTCATACAGACGTTCCATTTCAGATCGTCGAGCATTTGCTTCCTCAGCGCGTCTGCGGGCATTGGTGGAGAGTCGGCTGGCGGTAACTGCCGTGACCAGGAAAACAAATAAGGCTACCCAATTTTGGGGATCTTTAATCACCAGAGTGCCGATGGGAGGCAAGAAAAAGAAGTTGTAGCACAGCACGCTGGCAAGCGAGGCCAGCAGGGACTCTTCTAATCCCGTCCACGTCGCTAGGCCCAGAATGATGATTAAGTAAGAGAGCGCCGCAGTAGCTGGATTAGCTCCGATGATCTTGAAATTCAGAAAAGTAACTAAAACAACAAGAGCCAGAGTTCTGACCAGCCGGAATGCGCGATGCACAAGCTGTGGAGGGACACCCGGCATAACAAAGGATAAGAAAATCCCTCTTCAGTGTAGATGCTAATTCCAAATTTGGTCTTAAGCTTTCCTAAAGATGATCTAAAGAAAGCGGTATTGTCACCTTCAGAATTGAAAACGAGCCAAAAGCTGACCTTGGCGTGGCGCTGAGTAGAGCGACCCGGAATTAACGAAGCCAAACCCGCCAGTAGATGCTCCACTTGTGTTTCTGGCCTGCGTTAGTAAAGCATTTGTAGAAACAGGATCATTCATTTCTGCCCGGTTAAACGCATTAAAGAATTCGGCGCGTACTTGAAGGCTCATTCGTTCTCGAAGGCGGAACAAACGTCCAACGCTGATCTGTTCACTGGGACGGCGCTGATAACGGTAGTCATTGTAGTAGGCAGCGGAGGTTCCCCACTGCCCTTGAGCCGGATCAGACCAAGCAGCGGGATTCAGAACAAAATCCTTGTTCGGATCAATGCAATGGCAGTTCGGGTCTTTCAAAAATAAAGGCTGACCAGGCACTCGATTGGCAAATGTGTTACGGAAAAGAACGGAACTTAGCCCATTGTTGGCGATAGGAGCTTGAATGGGCAATCCGCTGGCATACCGGAACACTCCTCCCACAGTCCAGTCGCGGAGCACAGTTCTTAGGATGCGATTTTCTCCAAACGCAGGAATCTGGTAAGTCAGGCTAGTGGCCAACACCAAAGGTTGCGAATAACCTGAGATATATTTGTTCTGATCGCGATTGAGCACGTCGTTTACAGCCACCGGCGTATAGCCTTCCCCTGGAATCGCTCCTAAATTCAATTCCTTTTGCCAGGTGAAAGATACGGTTCCGGTAAGCCCATGCGAGTATCGCTTGGTCACTTTGGTTTGCAATGAATCGTACCAGCTATTGCCGCGTGCTACCCACTTGGACGTGATGTTGCCAAACTGCGGGTATGGCCGTAAAGCCTGAGCCACTGTAAGACCCGCTGGGTAACCAGCATAGGGAGCCGTGATGCCACGAGCTTGCGCTTGCGCGGAATTCCATGGCGAGGTCAGAATTTTGTAATCATCCGGATTACTGGTATTGAAACCGAATTGTGCCAGCCGTCCAATGGTATTAGCGTTCAGATTCAGCATGGCGTCTGCTTGGAGCCAAGCGCCCCGATTGCCCACATAGGCAGCTTCTATTACTAAGTCTTTGGTGATTTCCCGCTGCAGTGAGATGTTCCACTGGTTGATGCGGGACGGACGCCCACCACTCCTGTCAATGTAATAAGGTGGGGAGTTGATTTGTCCCGGGGAAGGGCGGATGCCGGGGTCAAGGCTCGCTACATATAAACTGGCCGGGTTGTATTGCAAGCCATTCTTTAACTGTAAAGCTGGGTCGCCATAAGAAGGATTGGTGAAGTTGAGAATGTTATACCCAACTCCCACAATGGCTGTTCCTGTCAAGTAGTTGGTATTGGCGGTGGGTCCGTAAACAAGTCCCCAACCTCCACGAACTACGGTTTTCGGAGTAAGTTGGTATGCCACACCCAGGCGCGGGCCTAATGCAAAGGGATATGTATCCGTGAAACTACAGTTGCAGCGATTCGGGCCGTATCCGTCATATTGAGTGGCACCGAGCAAACCTCCTGCCGAGGGATTGGAAACGGTGGGAGCAAAAATTGCTAAGCGATCATGAATCTCGCTGAGAGCCGTTTCATAGTCCCAACGTATTCCGTAATCGAGAGTCAGCTTACGTGTCACCTTCCACGTATCCTGAATGTAGACGCCGTAGGAGTTCTTGCGCAATTGCGGATCTTGCGGGCGCTTCACGCTCGCCGTATCGACCGCACCTAAAAGAAAACTGGCATAAGGAAAGCCAACTAATCCACCATTCAAGGTGGTTTGCGTCAAGTAAGGAAGGCCTGTCTCGGCTGCGGAAAAGCTGTAAATGCCTTGCGACCCGCCTTGGTTTACGTCGCTCCAAATGTCCTTATGCCATTCCCCGCCGAACTTATACGTGTGGTTCCCTCGTACCCAAGTCAAACTGCCGATGGAGGTGGGCTTGTCGTTGTAATAAGTGCCGGCATTGGTCGGCCCAATGACTGCACTCATGCCTCCTTGTGCTGTGCCCGTACTTAATCCCGTAATTTGGGGAAAGCCGGAAGGAGTAGTCGCGCTACCCACTAAACCAAGTTGTGTGACGGCATCGTAAGCTAATGTGCTGGGTGGTGTTGAGTCCAGATGGTAATACCGCATTTCACCCACGCCCAGGTGGAGCAGTAATGTGGGTCGAATCGTTTGATCAAAGTTCAATCGATACGTATTTGTACGCGTTTGGTATTGGCGGGCAGGAGAAACAGGAAACGGCAAGCCATCCGCATTGTTTTTGTTCACATCGTTTCTCCAGTTTCCCCAGTAAAAGGAAAATTTGGAGTTGAGTCCAACGTTCTGATCCACTTTAATGCTAGGAATGGCGGAGGTTGTATTTAGTGCGTCTCCAATCGCCAGATTGTTGATGAGCTGAGCATTCGTTGGCGCGGGAATCAAGGCTTGGATTTTAGCTGCCACAGGATCAATGCGGCTTGGTGGAATTATATTGCCTGGAAATGGATCTCTTACAATTGAGCCGTTCACCGTTCGTTCCGTCGCGGGATCGTAAATCTGATTTTCCAGAATAGGTCTTCCCAAAGGATCAGTGCCAAGAACTTTATTGGTAAGTGCCGAACTGAAATCACCCTGTCGATATGCGGCTGTGGGCACTGTTGTCAAGGTTCCAGAGGCGATCTGGCTGGTCCGAAATTGTTCAAAGTTAAAGAAGAAAAACGTCTTGTCTTTTCCGTTATAGACTTTCGGAATGATAATAGGGCCACCTACTGTGAACCCATAATTATTATTGCGATTTCGTGGCCTCACCAAGCTTCCATTGCCATTGTTTGTAAATGCCCGGCCAGCATTCAGAAATTCATTTGTGTAGTATTCATATCCGCTGCCATGAAACTGATTGGTGCCAGACCGCGAGGTAAAGTTCACCAGGCCGCCAGCGACCTGCCCGAACTCAGCGGCGAAATTGCTGCTTTGCAAAGAAACTTCCTGCAAGGCTTCTACCGATGGTTGTGATTCGGAAAGATGAGAAGGGTCAATGCCGCTGGTGATATCTTGGCCATCCATCAGTACTTTGAACGATTCATTTGGCAGGCCATTGACGCGTAAGCCCGCACCCCCGCCATCGGCGGTGGTTCGCGTACCAGGAGCGAGTTGTGCAAATGCGATAGGGGAGCGGAGCCCGTTTGCGTAGCTAAGCGGCAACTCATTAATTTTGTCGCCAGTAATGACTTGGCTCTGTTCAGCACTTTCTGTTTTCAATAAAGCCGCATCTGCGCTGATCTCAACAGATTCAGTGGCGGAACCAATCTTCAAAATCACATCAATGCGCGCCGTTTGTACCACCTGAACCGTGATGCCCCTCTGCACGTACTTGGAAAAGCCTGCAGAGGAAATGGTCAGGTCGTAAACAGCGGCAGGCAGCGAAGGAAGCGTATAGTTGCCCGTTGATGTGGTAACGGTATCGTATACTGCTCCGGTTTCTGTGTTTCTAGCGCTGATGGCTGCATTGGGGATGACCGCGCCACCCGGATCGGAAACTGTGCCGGTGATGGTTCCCCGATCACTTTGGGCAAGCAGCAAAGCTGGCAAGGAGATCGAAATAAATGCGAGCAGCTTCAGGGCACTTCTAAGAATGTTCTGAGAACCGGCTTTTGCGATCATAATCTTTCCTCAAATTTGGACCCGCGCACATCTAATTCGTTTCAGCTCAGTTCATATTGCTTAAGGATGATTGGGTTGGAGTATATAAGGGAGCTAACTAGTTGTCAAGGAATCTTGCATAATGCATTTTGCATAATCTGTTCCATACCTTTAGCCCATGTTAGGATGAATAGAATTTCGCAGTCTGATGGATCGAATAGATACAGCGCAAGAAGGTAAACAATTCGACAAACTGCCTTTACGCCGTATCGTCCTGAAGGACCGCGTTTCGGAATTGATCAAAAATGCCATTCTGTCTGGTCAGTTAGAAGCAGGAGACCGGATTGTGGAGATGAAGCTGGCAGCGGATCTTGGTGTTGGGACCACAGCAGTCCGAGAGGCGTTGTTTGAGTTGGAAGCCCAGGGGTTTGTTTATCGGTTAACTAACAAAGGTACATTTGTTACACAGCTTTCCAAAGAGGATGTCGCCCAAATCTTAACGGTAAGACGCGAACTGGAAGGCCTTGCCGTTGAACTCCTTGAACATCGGGCAACAGAGGAACAGATTGCGTCCTTACGAGCCATAGTGGGGGAGATGCGGCAGTTTGCCGAAGAGAACGACGTCCAGAATTTTTATCGCGCCGATCTCGATTTTCACCGGACTATCTGGTTTCTGGCAGGCAATCGCCATCTAGCAAAGGCGCTCGACATCACCATCGTTCCCCTGTTTGCGTTTTTCATCATGAAGAACCCAAGTGATTCCGTGGCGCAACTGCTGGAAAGCACAGACTGGCATGGACGTGTTGTGGAAGCACTTGCGCAAAAAAAGAATGCGCGAGCCTGTATGGAATCCGCGCTACAGTTTTTCAATGAACAGGAAAGCTGGATGTTGTTTCAGGCAGGCCCTGACTCAGAATTATAATCAGTGAAGGGCCGGAACAAAGCACCTTGCAGCAGGACCTCTCCATACAATAAAGTTTTGCTTAGGGGAAATTCTGTGACTTGGATCTGTTCGCGCGTTGCACTTGTCTCTTTCTTTGCTGCTTCCTTTGCCGCAGCACAGCGAGGCGTAGCAATTCCTCAGCAGTTGACTTTCTCGCCTTATCACGCGAACGGTATCTACAACATCGGCGAAACCGTCGGTTGGACCGTTACTCCCGGCCCGGTTACACCCACGTACAGCTACAAATGGACGATCCGCCGAAACAATGCCGTTGTGTTGAAAGAGGGCAAACTGGATCTTGCCTCAGGCAAAGACAAGATTGAGATCATTGGCAGCGAATCGGAAATGATCTATGTTGCCATCGAGCCAGTGGCAAAGCTTGTTCCGGATAGTTCCAAGTCTGCACCGGAAGCCGCCTCAACACCAGCAAGCACTAGCCAAAGCAATCCAAATGGCTATGTCGGCGGAAACACCGGGCGCAATAACGGACTTTATGCCGTCGGTGCAGCGGTGGCACCAAACAAAATCGGGCTCGCCACACCACGTCCTACCGACTTCGATTCTTTTTGGGCAGGTAAGCTTGCTGCCCAGGCGAAAATCCCAGTCCATCCCGTCCTGACACCAGTACAAACCGACACTCCTGGCATCCAGATGAACACCTTTGTGCTTGATGCACTTGGATCTCATGCACAGGGTTACTTGGCCAAGCCTGCGAAAGATGGTAAGTTTCCTGCACTCATTCTGTTGCAGTATGCAGGCGTTTATGCATTGAATGTCCGCTCCGTAGCAGCACGAGCCGCAGAAGGTTGGCTTGTGATGGATGTGGACTCGCATGACAAATTGCCCTCTGAACCCAGTGGAAATGTGCCGCGAAGTTATGCCGCAGTTGGCAACACGGATCGCGAAACATCTTACTTCTTGAGCATGTACCTGCGGGATTCGCGTGCCTTGGATTACCTGATGACGCGCCCTGACTGGGATGGCAAAACGATTGTGTTGATGGGAACCAGCATGGGCGGCCAGCAGAGTTTAGTGCTGGCCGGTTTGCGTCCGGAAAAGATCACTGCCGTGCTGGTCTGTGTACCAGCCGGCGCGGATACGAATGCGGACTTGCACGGGCGCAAAGCCGGTTATCCAAATTGGCCTTCCAATGATCCCAAGATCATGAACACCGCGCTTTACTTTGATCCGGTCAATTTTGCCTCTCACATCAAAGCGCCAGTGCTTGCAGCCATGGGTTTTATCGACACCGTCTCGCCGCCTGCTGGTGTTTGGACGGAACTTAATCAGATACCCGGTGCCAAGGAGCCTTTACCCATGATTGAATCTGAGCATAATAATTTGACGCCGCAAAAAGAGCAGAACTGGGATACACGGTCAAAGGAACTGCTCGAAATTCTGCGGAATGGTGGAGCGTTCAAGCCGAACGAACTGCGGTGAGCAAGGGAAGAACTGAAGCCATCGCTTTCCGGTGTCCGACAATTGCAGTGGAGAAGGCAAGTAACCAGATAGGAGATCCAGGTTTCGGAGTAGCAATAAAGCCCCAGCTGTGACCTTTGCCATCTCCCCATTCGCCTACAATCACACCCTCATCATTGATTCCATATAGCAGCGTATCGTAAGCTCCCGGGTAGTTCAATTCATAAAAGCTGCCATCCGGGTTTCGGACAAAGCCACTGTGGAGGGCAATGGAGCCTACTACTTTTCCCACATTGTTGATTCCAATTGGAAACGTGACACCCTTAGCATTCACAGGGCACTCAAATGTCTCAATCGAGCCATCGTCGGCACGAATGTAGCCGGTCGACCTTGTGCCTCCTTCGGTATAGTAGTTTCCCGTCACCTGACCGAGATCGTTGATTCCAAACGCTGCGGTAAGCAAAGCGCCGCCAACTCGGAAAGTTTCGTAACCACCGTTTTTGTGGCGAATAAACGCAAGTTGTTCGGTGCCATTACCTGTATCCACACTCCCTACTATCTCGCCCTGATTGTTTAACCCAAAGGCGAAAGTGCTGCCAGGGTCACCGGGAGCCTCGAAGTCTTCAAGGGTACCGTCGCTCTGCTGCAAGAAGCTATGACCCATATTCGTGCCGCGAACTCCATAAAACCCAATCATTTGACCAAGATCATTGAGCGCGTGCAACTCTGTATTGCCCTGATCGCCCGGAAGGGAAAAAGCTTGCATTGTCCCATCAGACCGACGTAAAAATGCGCTGGTTTGAAATCCGACTTGTCTGGTGCCCACTACATCTCTGGGTGCATTAACGGCGAGAGCTCTCACTTCATCAAAACCTCGGATACCGAAACTAATGAATCTGTAACTTGACTCATTGGAATGTGGAACCGCAGCGAGAAGTAGGAGGATAATCAACCTCATCATTACACTTCGCTCACCCACTGAAAAATGACCGGCTTGCTAATAGACATGATGCTATTGATTCTACACATCAATTCCTAGTGCAGAGAATGGTTGAGAAGCGCTGATGGCGGTCGAGGAGAAGGGTAATGAGGTACTTGAGATGCTTTGGAATATCCTTGCCGGAATCGTAAACTGCCCAGCAGAAGCAGGTACTTCACAGATAAACTCACTGCCCAACAAAGTAGCACCGTTTCCGCAGACTCGAACACCTATGATCTGATAAACGCGATCATTTTGGCTTTCCAGATGTTGAATATTCATCGTGGTAAGAACATCAATGCCATGATCAAGAAGTAAAAACATCTGGCCGCGCATGTGGCTCGAAATACCCCACTACTACATCCGTTCCTTTTGCTTTCAGATGTTGTGCCTCTTACAGCACGTTCCCTTGTATTTTTATTCAATACGCATTCGATAAAACGAACGCCAAATGAAAACAAGAGCAATCACCAAAAAGATACCGGATAGTACGCGCCCTATAACAACGCCTTGTTGATTGGAAAAAGAGACGGCCAGTTCCACAGCAAGCAGTCCGAAAAGCGTTGTAAATTTAATGATTGGATTTAACGCCACGGAAGACGTGTCCTTGAATGGATCACCCACGGTGTCGCCGACAACTGTGGCGTCATGCAATGGTGTACCTTTCTCTTTCAACTCCGTTTCCACAATCTTCTTGGCATTGTCCCAAGCACCGCCCGCGTTGGCCATGAAGATTGCTTGATAAAGACCAAAGAGCGCAATGGAAATCAGGTAACCAATAAACAAATACGGCTCCATAAAAGCGAAAGCCAAAGTTGCAAAAAACACTGCCAGAAAGATATTAAGCATCCCCTTTTGCGCGTACTGGGTGCAAATAGCAACTACGGCCTTGCTGTCTTTTACGGAGGCTTTAACGGTGTCTTCTAGTTTGATATTGGCTTTGATGTATTTCACTGCCCGGTATGCACCGGTTGTTACGGCCTGCGTTGAGGCACCTGTGAACCAATAGATCACCGCGCCACCTACGATGAGCCCAAGCAGAAAGGGAGGATACAAAATCGAAAGGTTCTGCAGGTTTGTGGTCAGACCATCTGTAAGCGACACGATGATGGAGAAAATCATTGTTGTCGCGCCGACAACAGCCGTGCCAATCAGCACAGGCTTAGCAGTAGCTTTGAACGTATTTCCTGCGCCATCATTCTCTTCCAGATTTTGTTTTGCACGTTCAAAATTGACCCGTATTCCATAGTTCTTATGAAGATCTTCTTCAATTCCTGGCACTTGCTCGATCAGGGAGAGTTCATAGATAGACTGTGCATTATCTGTAACAGGTCCATAAGAATCCACAGCAATCGTTACTGGCCCCATACCCAGAAAACCAAACGCAACTAGCCCAAAGGCAAATACTGCCGGAGCGACCATTAGGCTATCTAGACCGAGAGTACTTATACCGAAGGCAGTTGCCATCAACAAAAACAGGATGAACCCCAACCAAAAAGCACTCATATTTCCTGCAACAAAGCCAGACAGGATGTTCAAAGAAGCACCACCCTCACGGGAAGAGGTAACGATTTCCCGCACATGTCCGGAGTCAGTCGACGTGAACACTTTTACTAATTCCGGAATCACTGCACCGGCCAGGGTACCGCATGTGATCACAGTGGAAAGCTTCCACCAGAGTGAAGTGTCACCCCCTAGATCCGGAATAATAAAGTAAGAAACAATGTAGGTAAGGCCAACTGACACGAGTGAGGTAAGCCATATTAGAACTGTTAGAGGAGCTTCGAAATTGAACTTTTCTGCTGTAGCGTATCGCGCTTTGGCGATTGTGCCATTGACAAAATAGGAACCAGCAGAAGAGATTACCATCATGATTCGCATAACGAAGATCCAAACCAGAAGCTGAACCTGGACAAGTGGGTTGTTTACCGCAAGCAGAATAAACGAGATCAATGCTACGCCAGTAACACCATAGGTCTCAAAACCGTCTGCACTTGGGCCAACCGAATCCCCAGCATTATCGCCAGTGCAATCCGCAATCACACCAGGATTTCTGGGGTCGTCTTCTTTAATCTTGAAAACAATCTTCATTAAATCGCCAGCAATATCAGCGATCTTTGTGAAGATCCCACCAGCCACTCGCAATGCCGCCGCCCCAAGCGATTCTCCAATCGCGAATCCGATAAAACAAGGGCCAGCGTAGTCACCGGGAATAAATAAGAGGATACAAAGCATGATCAGCAGTTCGACACTGATCAGAACCATACCGATACTCATTCCAGCGCGTAATGGAATGGTGTAGCAGGGGTATGGCAGACCACCAAGGCTGGCAAAAGCTGTGCGTGAATTAGCAAAGGTATTTACACGAATGCCGTACCAGGCTACAGAATAGCTGCCGCCAATTCCAATCAGGCTAAAAAGAAGAATCGTCGTGACTTTCAGCAGGTCGAACTGTTGTAAGTATCCGAAGTAGAACAGGATGATGAACCCGATAAAAACCTCTAGTACGAGTAAAAATTTCCCCTGCGTGACCAAATATGTCTTGCATGTCTCCCAGATTAGTTCTGAAACTTCCCGCATGGCTGGATGCACTGGTAGGTTTCGTAGGCGAAAGTAACTTGCCAGACCAAACAGGAGGCCCAGAGCACACACAAGTAGCCCGCCAAGGAGCAACGTTCGTCCACTGGTGCCGAGGAACGTGCCCTGCCCAAGGTCAGGCAGAACAAGATGTGCTTCTCCGCGTGTCTGCTGAGGGGTGGATTGAGCTAACACCTGAGCAGGCATTAGGAGAGCTATCGCCAAGGCAATAGCAGAGAGTAAGCGCCGTTTTCCAGAATGGAAAAGGGCGGCTGCGGGTTTGGCTACACTAGTCGGTAACAAGTGAGAATCCTCCCAAGTTGGTGCACAGTGCCTCCGTACCCTCAACCAGCGGACAGGGCACTTGTCAATTTGACAATCCGCTACAATATCCTACCGGGGTGTCAAGCGCAATGCGCCTGAGTTTTATTACGAGAAGATATTATTGCTTAGTAGCTACTTTTATGTGCAAGAGGCTTCTGTAAGTTCCCCCACCAATAGACTTGAGCAGCACCGTCCCTAGCAGTCACAATAAGAACAGATATGACTCCGTTTTCTCCTACTTTCCGCCTGGGTGGCGACCTCCCAGTGAACCGGCTTGGCTTTGGCGCGATGCGCATTACAGGAAAGGGGGTGTGGGGGGAACCTGCCGATAAAGCGCAAGCCATTCGCGTGCTTCAGCGCACGGTTGAGTTAGGAGTGAATTTCATCGACACTGCCGACAGTTACGGTCCAGCCGTGAGCGAGCCTTTGATCGGAGAAGCACTGGCACCCTTGCCAGCAGGTTTGGTGGTGGCCACCAAAGGAGGGCTGACGCGACAAGGACCAGACCAGTGGAGCCCAGTAGGAAGGCCCGAATATCTGGCACAGCAAGTGGAGATGAGCCTGCGTTTTCTGAAGACTGAAAGAATCGATTTATGGCAATTACATCGGATTGATCCCCAAGTGCCGGTTGAGGAGTCTTTAGGCGTGATCAGCAAGCTGCAGCAGCAGGGCAAAATTCGGCATGTCGGGCTTAGCGAGGTCAAATCAGCAGAGATTGAGCAAGCGCGCAAGGTGATCGAAATTGTTAGTGTGCAGAACCTTTACAACGTGGGTGATCGCAAACACGAGGATGTGTTGCAGTACTGCGAACAACACAATATTGCTTTCATTCCATGGTTCCCGGTGGCAGCTGGCAAGCTCGCGCAACCTGGTGGCAAGCTGGACGAAATGTCAAAACGGCATGGGTCCACCGTTTCACAGCTTTCTCTTGCCTGGCTTCTCCATCGCAGCCCTGTGATGTTGCCCATTCCCGGAACTTCCTCCGTGGCTCACCTGGAAGAGAATATGCGGGCGGCCACCATTTCGCTCAACCGAGCTGAGATGCGCGAAATTGAGCAGGCTGCTCAGGCCCAATAACCTCGTTGCGGGGATCTTGTTTCTTAGCCTGACCTGTGTTCCGCCTCCTTTGCAGGATGCGTCCTTAAATGAATAGATTGCCATCTCTTGCACTTGCAAATTTGGCAAAAAATCGCTTCTCTATCTAGATCAGGCCTACTCCTCCCCGTGACCTTTTTTGAGAGCCTTACAGGCTTACTCCTCATTTCGGCGATCCTGCTGCAGGTATCGCGACGGCTCTTGCTTCCCTATCCGGCTATGTTGGCGGCTGCCGGCGTACTTGTCGCTTTCTTGCCGGGAACGCCAGAAATCACCATTGAACCTGGTACGGCGCTTGCGCTTTTTATCGCTCCGGTGATTGTGGACGCAGCCTACGATTTTCCGCCCGCTGCGGCTCTTCGGATACTCGGGCCGCTGTTGGCATTCGCTGTTTTTGCTGTACTGGCTACGGCTGCGCTCGTGGCAGTGCTCGGGCACGCCATGCTGCAGTTGCCTATCTCAGCAGCAATCGTTCTCGGCGCAATTGTAGCACCACCGGATGCAGCCGCCGCAACCGCAACACTCAGTTCGGTATCTGTCCCACGCAACATAGATGAACTGCTAAAAGGCGAAAGCCTGTTCAATGACGCCACAGCTCTTTTGTTGTTCAGCGGCGCACTCGCTGTGCAAGCGCACGGAGCCGTTCACCTGGGAACCGGCCTTCGCTTAGCCGCCGCCGTTCCCGGAGGCATACTCTTAGGGATCGGCTTGGCCCACTTTGTCCGCCGTATTAACCCGTTCTTTCGGGATACCTTGGGCGGAAACCTCTTTCAGTTCATTGGCACTTACATCACCTGGATCATCGCAGAGCATCTGGAGCTATCAGCCGTCCTGTGTACGATTGCGTTCGCAATGACAATTGCGCAAGCTCCCGAGCAAAAGCAGTCCCCTCGTATGCGAGTACAGTCGTTTGCCGTGTGGAGTGCGGTGGTTTTCACACTCAATGTGCTCGCTTTTCTTATCATGGGCATGCAGGCAAGGTCCATCCTTGGGCACATGCAAACTTCATCCTTAAGCCGAGCTGTTCGCTTTGCGGGTGCAGTTGTTTTGACAGTTATTGTCGCTCGTCTAGTGATCGTTGTCGGATTCAATCGTGCGAATGCCTGGATTTCAAGGTGGCGCGGGCGACCTGGTCCGCCTAGCCTTCAACAAGCTGTGTTTGTGGGCTGGAGTGGCATGAGAGGTTTTGTCACTTTGGCAACAGCCTTCGCGCTCCCAAGTTCGTTTCCGCAACGCGACACTGTTGTGCTAACAGCCTTTGCAGTGGTATTCGGCACATTGGTACTACAAGGATTAAGTCTGCGCAGTTTGATCTGTTTCTTGCGTTTAGATAACCCTGATGCCAGGGTTGGAGAGATCGTAAATGCACGCGCTACCCTTGCCGGAGTGGCGATCAATGCCTTATCCGGAAGCCCTGGACCGGCAGCAGACTCTCTGCGGTTCGGCTACACGTTGGAACAACGCGCTGCTCTTAGCGCGGACGATTCCAATGCATTGCAGGAGTTGCGGAATCAAGGTCTCGCCGCAATAGCTGCTGAGCGCGAAGAACTGGAAGCGTTGCGCGATCGCAATCAGATCGGAATCACTGCTTATTTACAACTGCAAGAGGAAATGGATTGGCGTGAGCTTACCCTGCTTCGTGATGAAGAACGCAGGATTGAAGAGAAT
Organism: Bryobacterales bacterium; assembly: GCA_963791675.1. Taxonomy (GTDB): domain Bacteria; phylum Acidobacteriota; class Terriglobia; order Bryobacterales; family Bryobacteraceae; genus JALYXI01. The sequence goes on along the minus strand of CAWBTD010000014.1, from coordinate 8,807 downwards.
TAACGATGCCTGAATACATTTATTAGCATTTACGGTTCGAGCTGAGCTTACTTCCACGCTGCCTCTTTTAAGTTCTGCGATTCCGTGCATTCATATGAGCCAGCCTTTACGTTTTTGAACTCCTGTGTAATCCCACTTGGCCATTCCATAATTACAGAATTCACCTGAGCCTGTATGCCCAAGCCAAAGGTAAGGGTGAGTTCCGATTGGGAAAGATAGCTGGAGCCTGTTTTCACCGTTTGTGACTGCTTGCCCTCTGGCGTAGTAACACGAACAACGGCACCAATGGCGTCTCGATTGGATTTCACGCCAATGAGCCGAATGCGAAATGCACGATTGTTTGTGGTCACGTCATTTCGATAGAGGAACGCAGGACCGTGATTTGTGGTCATCAATATATCCAGATCACCATCTCTATCGAAGTCTCCGAAAGCAAGACCACGAGCTACTTTAGGCATTGCAAAATCCGTACTTGCCGCGTGCGCTACATCTTGAAAAGAGCCATTCCCTTTATTTAGGAAGAGTTGAGGCGACTGTGCGTATCGCACATTTCGACTTAAGTTCCGTACTGTTTCATCAATATGGCCATTGACCACTAGCAAGTCTAAATGCCCATCCAGGTTAACGTCAAAGAACCCACAGCCAAAACCCAGGCTATTCCGGGAAGCTTGACCGATACCAGTTTTCATCGAAACATCTGTGTAAACACCAGCAGAGTTCTGGCGATAGAACCCCATCATTTCGTTATCAAAATTTGTGATCGCAATGCCAGGCACGCCGGAATTCAGTACGTCGCCCACATCCACCCCCATCCCTGCTCTGGCCTTGCCGTCATCACTTAAAGCAAGCCCCACCTGCATCGCCACATCCTCGAATGTTCCATTTCGCTTATTGCGGTACAGTTTATTCGGTTGAGTATCGTTGGCTACCAAAATATCGGGCCAGCCATCACGGTCATAGTCCAGCAGGGCCACACCCAGCGACTTAGAACCTGTGTCAAAGATTCCACTCTTCGCGGTTACGTCTTCAAAAGTGCCGTTGCCCCGGTTGCGGAATAGCCAGCAAGTGGAACCGTGGTACGCTTCCGGCGTGCAATACGACTTGTTTTTTCCGTCCAGGCTGCAAAATACGTCATGTTCGGCAGACCACTTCACGTAGTTGCAAACAAACAGGTCCAAATGCCCATCCCGATCAAAATCAAGCCACATCGCCGAAGTGCTAAAAGCGGATCTCCCACCAAGCCCCGCCTTTTCTGTGACATCGATAAAATGGCCTTTCCCTGTGTTTTGAAACAGGCGATTCTGCCCTACCGCCGTGATGAAAAGATCAGGCCAGCCGTCATTGTTGTAATCCGCAATGGCAACTCCCATCCCATACATCTCCACAGCAAGCCCCGCTTGCCGGGTAACGTCCGTGAAAGTTCCATTCCGATTATTCCGATACAGGCGAAGGGTGTCCCGCCTTTTCTTTTGTGCTGGCCAATCCCTTCCATTCACAAGCAAGATGTCAAGCCAGCCGTCGCCATCATAGTCGAAAAAGGCGCACCCTGGTCCCATCGTTTCAGGCAGATATTTGGCACCATACGCGCCGTTGTTGTGATGGAAATCGATGCCAGCTGATTGTGTGACATCTGTCAGCCGGAAGCCAGGATCATGAGAAGCTGCCAGAAGAGTGGCGCTACCTAACAACAAGGAACGCCGCGTCATGCGATGCTTACCAAGCCAGTACGGATTGCATACACCACCAGCTCGGCTGTGTTATGAATGCCCAAGGCTTGCATGATGTTGGCACGATGTACCGCAATGGTGTTCACGCTCAATCCCAGTACAATCGCGATATCTTTATTTGATTTTCCCTGTACAATCAACTGCAGCACTTCCAGCTCACGGGTAGAAAGCGGTTGTTTTTTGACGGGTTCCGTTGCCCATTTACCTAGTCGTGAATCCAGCACACGCTCACCAGAGGCGATCTTCCGAACTGCCTCTACTAGCTCCAAATCCATGGCGTTCTTTGAGAAGGTATCCGCTCACGCCAGCTTCCAAACAAAGGCGAACATAGCTGGCTTCTGCATGCATGCTGAGAATCAGAATCCGGACGGAAGGATTCGTTTTTAGCATCTGCCGGGCTGCCACCGCCCCATTCATGCTGCCAAGCGCGAAATCCATTACCACCACGGCAGGTTTGAGGCGTGCTGCAGCTTCCACGGCATCGTGCCCATCCCCGGACTCACCGACCACGCATATATCCATTTCGTCTTCCAACATGCGGCGGAAACCGCGACGAACCAATACATGATCGTCCACTAGCAAAACCGAGATCTCATTCTCCGTCATGGCTCTCCTCCAGTGTAAGTGGCGCGGAAACGCGGACCAGCGCACCACCTTGTGTACCAGAAAGAAATTGGATACGGCCGTTTACTAGTTCCACGCGTTCCTTCATAGAGATCATTCCCATACCTTGGTTGTGCTTATGAGAGAAGCCCGCCCCATGATCTTCCACCTCCAGCACGATCTCTGTGGGATAAAACTGTAAACGCACTGCTGCCAACTGGAGATTTTGAATGCTTCGCCACATTATTCAGTGCCTCTTGCAGAACACGGTAAAGTTGTATGGAAATACCTCGATCAAGATGCCGACTTACCCCCTTCTTTTCATATTGGACTTCGATTCCGGTCCGAGTTTGAAAAGAAGGAATGTAAGCATCAAGCGCACTTTCCAGCCCTACCTCATCCAGAATGACCGGATGCAGTGCATGGGAAAGCGAGCGAACTTTTTCCAGGGTGCTTTGCACCACTTCGCGCACTTCCTGCAACTGTTCTTGCAGCGGCGATTCTTCCCGCGTCGCCTGCCGATCCGCACGGCGAAGCATAATCCCAATGGCTGTCAAAATCTGACCAAACTCGTCATGCAGTTCGCGCGAGATAGACCGAAAGGTGTTCTCTTGGAAGGAAATGAGTTGTTGCGCCAGTTCTCCACGACGGGCAGACAGGTCCTCAACCTGTTTGAAAACATGACGATTGTACTGGACCAAATACAAACTGGTAATACAATCACCGCTAGCATGGCTGTCATAAAAATATAGACGTTTCGTTCTGCTCCCTTATAAATGCTTCGTGTACGGATTGCAGCTTGCTCTTCTCTCTCGTTATTCTGGACCAGCAAACGGGCAACAGCACTGGTAAGCGCCGCATGGCGCGCCTGTAGAGAAATCTGAATCTGGGTTCGTGCTTCGCTTTCTTTTCCGCTAGAAGCTAACAGAAACATACGATCCACGGCACTCCAGAACTGCGAAAACGAATTAGTTAAGTATTGCCGCTGTTGGGAAAAACCACCGGGGGGCAGGTTCTTCTCACTTTTTGCAAGAGCATCTTCCAGATCTTTTTGCAGCCTTTTAAACTGTGGTTCCCATGCGCTAAGGGGATAAGGTTCCTGGCTATCCAGCATGTCACGCATCGCAAGCGCCACGGAATTCAATCCGTTCTGGAAGCGCAACAGCAACAGGGAATCCGTACGGTTACGATCAATGGTTTCCACTTGTAGTTCTCGCAATGTCCGTAGCTGAACCACTGTGTAAAGGGAATAAATCGCCACTGCGGAAAGAGTCACTGCCAATCCGGCCAGCAAACGAAGTGTGGGAGAACGCGCGGAGTCCACTTCATTTTCTTACCACGGCGGGGAAATGGCCCTCTGTGGCTAATAGATTTCCATTATTGCCGTGGTTCCATAAACACCGATAGCATCAAGCCCTGGTATATGGGATTGAATCAATGCGGGTGATTTGCTTTTATTGTTTTTTGCTACTCTCTGGAATACTTTCACTCAGCATGGTGGGGCAGGATCCCACAGGAGCCATGGAAGGCCAGATTTCTGATCCCGCAGGCAGAGCGTTGGAGGGAGCACGCATTCGGGCCACAAATCTGGATACCGGCTTTGCAGCAGAGGTCCAAACACAGCCAAATGGATTTTTCCGGCTTCCGTCATTACCCATCGGCCAATACAGCGTCGCTGTGGAAGCACCGAACTTTGCCAAGTATGTGCAACAGCCAGTTCAGGTGAATGTGAGCCAAACCGTTCGCCTGGAAGCAAAGCTTGCACTCACGTCACAAAGCGAAACAGTCACGGTCACTGGTGACGCGTCGTTAGTGGATACCTCCACGAATACTCTAGGCAAAGTGGTAAGCAGCCGCGAAATAGTGGATCTTCCGCTGAATGGGCGCAACTTCACTCAGTTAGGCCTCCTGCAAACAGGGGTTGCGCCGCTGACAACCGGGCTCTCCACGGCCGGAGGAGCCCTTCGGCAAGGCCAGGCTTACTCCGTAAACGGATTGCGGCCGGAAGCAAATCTATACCTGTTAGATGGAGCGCAAAACATCAATCGCATGGATGGCGGCTATGCATTGAAAATCCCTGTGGATGCGATCGCCGAATTCCGGATTTTGACGCAAGGCGCGCCTCCTGAATACGGCGGCACAAGCGGTGCCATCACCAGTGTGATCACTCGGGCTGGGGCCAACCAATTTCACGGATCATTTTACGAATTCTTGCGGAATGACAAGCTGGATAGCCGGAATTTCTTTTCTCAAAATGTAGAGCCGCTGAAACAAAATCAGTTTGGTGGCACGCTAGGCGGCCCTGTTCAGAGAAATCGCCTGTTCTTTTTCGGTTACTACGAAGGTTTTCGCAACAAGCAGGGTTACACGACGACTGCTACGGTGCCTACCACACAGCAGCGCCTTGGCAACTTTTCCGAACTTGGCACTCCGCTGATTAACTTTGCCGCTGGCGGAACATCGTTTCCCAATAACACCATTCCTGCCCAGGCGATCAACCCAGTCGCTCTTGGTGTCCTGCAGCTTTACCCTTTGGGAAATGTTTCTCCGTCAATTTATCGTTCCACCGTGGTAGGAACGAACTTCTTTGACCAAGGTGGTGGGCGGATCGATTTCGCCGCCTCTGAAAAAGATCACCTATTCGCTCGCTATTCTTACTCGGGCGGATATGATGTGAACCCGATTTCCGTTCGTGGATCAGATGTTCCGGGCTTTCCTACACGTGATGATATTCAAACGCATTCTGCGGTGATTGCCCATACTCATGTGTTTTCGCCATCACTCAGCAACTCTTTGCGTATCACCTTCTTTCGCTACCTCTTCGACTTTGATACCCGACTGAACCGCACCACGCCCGGTGATCTTGGCTTTAGTTTCTCGTCGGCATCCGCGTTAGGCCAAGGTCCTCCCTTTTTTAACATCAGTGGCTATTCGCCGATTGGCGGTGCGATCACCGGACCCCGCGACTCTGCACAGAATAGTTATGAGGCTCAGGAAGGACTTTCCTGGTATCGCGGGACACACGCCTTGAAGGTAGGCGGCGATTTTCTCCGAACGCAGATCAATATGTTTCAGGCAATCGCGCCAAATGCCTTCTTTGTGTTTGCTTCCACATTCCCGACAAACGATGCCATTGCCAACCTGCTGCTCGGTGCGCCTGTTACTTTCTACCAGGGTCTTGGCGATTTTCATCGTGGCCTTCGCATTTGGAACGCAGGTGTTTACGCGCAAGACGAATGGCGCATCACCCGAAACTTTACTTTGAATTACGGTCTTCGTTACGAGCGAGTGAATCCGATTCGCGAAATTCAAAATCGGTTGAATGGTTTTGTTCCCGGAGTGCAATCGCGTGTGCGGCCCGATGCGCCTGTCGGTCTTTTATTTCCTGGAGATCCCGGAATTGCTGACGGCATTGCCCAGAGTGACAACGCCTTTATGCCGCGGATCGGCTTCGCTTGGGATCCAAGTGGAGCAGGGAAGTGGTCCGTTCGCTCTAGCTACGGAGTTTTTTACGATCAATTTCAGAATGGAGCCGGAACCGCCTCTCAGGGTCCGGTCAGTTCGCTTCCAGCCGCACAATTCAACCAGTACAGCGGGGCGGGTCTTAATTTTACAAACCCCTACCTGGGGCACGATTACCCGCAGCCAAACACCTTCGTCCGTCCTTCTACGGTGTTTGCGATCGATACAAAGGCCCACGCACCCTATGTACAGAATTGGAACCTGAGCCTGCAGCGATCCCTGTTTGGAGCATATTTAGTGGAAGTTCGTTATGTGGGATCAAAGGGCACGCACCTGCCGAGAAATGTGGAAGCAAATCCGGCAGTATACAGCCTTGGTGCCACCGCGCAGAATGCGGATCGGCGGAGACTTTACGCTAATTGTCCATCTGATGGAGGCACCTGCGATTTTTCCACCATCGCGATGTTGTCTGACGTTACGAACTCTACGTACCACGCAGGGCAAGCCAGCATCTCGCGTCGTTTTACCACCGGCTTCGGCTTCAACATCTCATATTGGTATTCGAAGTCGCTCGATTACCTATCCAGCATGAACCTCTCTGGTTCTGCGGCAAAAGCGCTTGCCGGGGAAAACGATTTGGCACAAAATCCTTTTAACTTGGCAGCAGAGCATGGACCTTCCTTGTTTGATGCACGGCACCGTTTTGTGGGAAGCGCTATCTGGCGTCCACAGGTGCCAAGAACTGCGCCTAAGCTCGTCCAGTATATTGCCAATAACTGGCAGTGGAATGCGATTGCCAGTTACAACTCTCCCACACCGTTTACGGTTTCAGATTCCACTAACGTATCGCTACAAGCAAACAGCCCCCCTATCTCTGGCTTTGCCGCGAGTCGTCCGAACTTAATTAGTGATCCGAACAGCGGCCCACACACTGTGGACCAGTGGCTCAGCCGGTCTGCCTTTCAACGGCTGGACCCACAAACACAGGCAGGGCAATTCGGCAATGCGGGTCGCAATGTTGCGCGAGGTCCGGCGTTCACAAATGTGGATCTTTCTCTGACAAGAGACTTTCGATGGAAAGAACGAGTTACTTTCCAATTTCGTGCTGAATCCTTTAACGTGGCCAATCACGCTAACTTTGGTCTCCCTGTAACCGATTTAAACTCATCGAGTTTTGGAAAGATCTTCACAGCGGCCCCGCCCCGCCTCATACAATTCGCATTCAAGCTTTTGTTCTAAGGGCACTCATGAATCCTTCAAATAATAATCCCAAAATGAAACCGATGTTTCTTCCCGGCGTGGAAAACAATCCACAGCCAAGTGCCTATACAGATAGCATCCACATGATGCAAGCAGCAGGTGCTGAATACCCGCAAATTTGGCACATGTTCGCTTTTAAGCCAGAGGCGACTCAGTATCTCGCTCGATTTACACAAGAGATGCTGCGCGAACCGGGGCCTTTAACACCGGGATTTCGGGAATTGATTGCAGCATACACATCTGCCAAGAACCATTGCCCGTTTTGACTCAAATCCCACGCCGCGGTCGCGGCGGTTCTGCTGGAAAGCGAGGAGTTGGTGGCGGAAGTAATCCAGGATTTAGAAACTTCTTCTTTGAGTGAAAAAGAAAAGTGCATGTTGCGGTTTGTGGATAGGGTAAATCACCATTCACCCCACATCACAGCGGAAGATATGCAGCCGCTTTACGCAGTAGGTTGGGATGATGAGGCAATTTACTACGCCATTACCGTGTGTGCATTATTTAACTTCTACAACCGTTGGATTGACGCAAGCGGAGTACATGCATTAAGCGAAGAAGCCCACAGGCAAGGTGGAAAACGCTCAGCAACAACAGGCTATGTCAGAAAGTAATACGACAGAATCGATTTGGGCTGAAGATCAGGCAGCGTTGCTTCTCCACTTTGTATGGTTTTAGTTGGACCGCTTACGCTATTGCGGAAGCGATTGGACCTGTTTTAATGGGAAAAGCATTTGACACAACAGGTTCCCACTCGGTTTGGTTCCATTGCGAACTTTATACCTGGTGATTTGGTAGGGTAAAAACTCGTGCCGATTACCGCTACCGACCCGTTCAAAGGACGCCAATTTCCCGGTGACATCATTTTGATGGCAGTGCGTTGGTACCTGCGCTATCCACTTTCTTTTGAGCAAACATCCGAGCTGCTGGCCGAACGCGGAGTCAAAGTCGATCCCAGTTGCATCTGGCGTTGGGTGCAGGTCTACGCTCCCGAACTGAATAGGCGCTGTCTTCCCTATCTGAAATCGACCAACAAGAGCTACCGCGTCGATGAAACGTACATCGACGTCAAAGGGAAAGAGAAGTATCTGTACCGTGCGGTAGATTCTACTGGGCAAACCATTGACTTTCTCCTCACAGCCAGACGTGACACAGCGGCTGCTAAACGCTTCTTTCGTAAGATGTTCAGTAATCCAGCTAATCCCATTCCACGTGTCATCAACGTAGACAAGAATGCAGCATATCCACCAGCAATCAAGGCGCTAAAAAAAGAAGGTGTGTTGCCTCGCCGTGTTCGACTACGCCAGTGTAAATTCTTAAACAATATAGTGGAACAAAGCCACCGAACGAAAAAAGCGGATGTGGTTAGCAAAAAGCTACAAGCGATTCCACACTGCGTGGCGAACACTGGAAGGAATCGAAACGATGGAGATGATACGCAAAGGGCGGGTAAGGTGGGTAGCAAAGAAAGATGTAGTAGCGGAAATTAAGTTCATCGCCAAGCTGTTCCCCATCGCTGCCTAGTTTGATTTCCTTTCCACTCCTTACTTCGTTTCATTTCTCATCTTCAGTAAACTTCGCAACATAATCCATTCTGCGACCCCATGTGGGGCGGGTTCCCCACTATCGAAAACGTTTCCTTCCAAAGACGCGGGCGTCAACGGACCATGCGCCGGGGCCCAACATTGCGACACCGGCAGCCAGAACCGCTAGCAGGATGTGAATCCAACGATCATCTCTTTGCGGGATAGCATCTGA
>CAWBTD010000013.1:0-96152 GCA_963791675.1 Bryobacterales bacterium | reverse complement strand
ATCCCAGGCACGAATCCCATTCGCTCGGCAGGTGTCGATCACGCTCATCAGGATGTCGCCTACTGCTGCGCCGTGTTCGGTGCGGAAGAACAGGGCGTTCTTGCGGTGGAGCACCACACGTTTGAGCGCCTGCTCGACAAGATCGAAATCCAGTGGAGCACCCAGATGCCTAAGGAATTGTGTCAGTCCTTGCCAGTGCCGCTGAAGGTAAGCAAAGGATCCGTCAGAACTGGGTTCGCTTCTGATGGAGTGAAGAGACGAGAGAGGGAAAAGTGAGAGACTCATTCTTTCTATTTCGGGGATTAATGGGTCACGAAGGTGGTTTGCAGAACAGCCAGCTTACTTTTGAATTGTTGCCGTCGCTGGGCCAAGCAAACAAACTCGTTGGGAGATCGCCGGGGCCGGAAATAGTTTCGTAACTCATCGAACGAGCGGCAGAATCGCTTCGCGGATCGGAAGCTTTGAAAACCCAGCATCAGGTAGTAACGCTGTTTGATGCCGCGGTGGTCTTGCTCAATCCGATTATTTTTATAGCGGCTCTTCCGATGCTTCACCCTTTTACCGAGCACTTCGGCAATGGCCCGCGGATACGAGTTGTGACCATCGGTGGTGACCTGTTTGGACGGCGTCCGGCCACCGTTTGAGCGCTGCGGAAGAAGCGCTGGGCCGCGGCCATGTCTCGCTTCCCACTCAGCATCGAGTCAATCCACTGCCCTTGTTTATCGATGGCTCGATACAGATAACACCACCGTCCGCTCACCTTTATATACGTTTCATCTACGTACCAACAGCGCCCCACCTTGTTCTTGCGTCGGCGCCGGACCTGGTCTGCCAGGAGCGGGGCAAACGCGCCGCTTCCCAGTCCCGCACCGTTTCATGGCTCAACTCATAGCCACGGATCAGAAACATTTTCACCAGATCGCGCAAGCTCAGCTTGAATAACAGCCGGAACAGCACTACCTGAAACACAATGTCGGTCGGCATCTCCAGAAAGTTAAACGGCGTGCCCGTGCGCTCATTGAATTGACGCCGACAGCCCTGACAGCGATAAACCACATAGCCGAGACCGGTCGTCTGGAAAAGCTTTCTGATTTCGCGACACTGGCAGCGGGGACAAGTCATCCTTCCCACTCACCGTACCAGAAACTGACTTCTGACAGATCCTATCGTTCCTGACCTCGCGATTCGCAGGTCACTTTTGAAAACCCGAATCCCAGGCAATTAGCGTGCGAGAATAGCTTCTTGTTTCTGATCCTGGTACGCGCTCGACCTCCGTTTAGGGGCGGTCAAATACCGGAAAAGCGAGAATCTCCATGAATCTACTCCGCTTCAGGCAGGCTGCCGCGATGGTCACGGCCCTCTTCCTCATCCCGGCTTCCTTTCGCGCAGGCAACAGGAGGCGACAAAGTCGATCTGGACGCCCTGGCCCAGATCAAGACCGAGGCCTTCCAGCACTCGCAAGTGATGGAAAACCTCTTCTGGATGTCCGAGGTGTATGGTCCGCGCGTCACCAACAGCCGCAATCACAAGCTCGCCGCCGAATGGGCGATGAAGCAGATGAAAGAGTGGGGACTTAAGAACGTCCACCTGGAAAAGTGGCCCTTCGGCTATGGGTGGCAGATCAAGCATTTCTATGCCGCGATGGAGACTCCGGTCTATGCTGCGTTTACCGGGTTCCCGCTGGCATGGACGCCGGGGACGAACGGCCCGATCACGGTCGAGCCGGTGTGGGCGCCCATCCACTCGAAAGCAGATTTCGCCAAATACCACGGCAAGCTGAAGGGCAAGGCGCTGCTGATGTTTGACCCGGCTCCGCTCACGCTCCACACGCGGGCGGACGCGCAGCCTTCCCCGACCGATGAGGAGATTCTGGCACGCGGAGCGCGCGCGGAGGGGGTGGCGGCGGGCGCGGAGCCAGCAGCCGGCGCTGCAGCCAATCGCGACCCCAGCGGGCGGGGCCGCCCCGGCGAAGGCGAGTGGGAGTACACGCCGACGTCGCTGGCCCTGGCCAATGAGAAGAACGCGGCCCTGCGCAACGAGGTCAACGCCTTCCTGAAGGAAGAGGGCGTGGCCATTTCCATCACGCCGGGTTACAACGGAGACGGCGGCACGATCTTTTCCACGTATGGCGGGTCGGAGAATCCCAAGGATCCGATTCCGCCTCCGATCGTCGCCATTGGGGCAGAGCAGTATAACCGCCTCGTCCGCCTGGTGCAGCACGGCATCACGCCGAAGCTGAACTTCGATATCGCGGTCGACTATCAGAAGGAAGACCAGAACGCATTCAATGTCATCGGCGAGATTCCGGGCACCACCAAACCGGACGAAGTCGTCATGCTCGGCGGTCACTTCGACAGCTGGCAGGGCGGCACCGGCGCCACGGATAACGGCACGGGATCTTCAGTGGCGATGGAGGCGGTGCGCATTCTGGCTGACGCTGCACAAGCCCATGGCGCGTACGGTTCGCGTTGCCCTGTGGGGCGGCGAAGAGGAGGGCGTCTACGGCTCAACCGCCTACGTGCAGCAGCACTTCGCGCAACGCACCACCATGGTGAAAACCCCCGAGTACGACAAGCTGGATGTGTACTTCAACGACGACGGCGGCTCCGGCCGCTTCCGCGGAGTCTCGGCGGGGGGAAGTCCGCAGATGGCGGCCATCTTCAAGTCCTGGATTGAGCCCATCAAGGACCAGCATATCGTTGCTGTTTCCGGCGGGGATCAGTTCAGACCCACCGCGAGCCCCGGTGGCACGGACTCGAGCGCCTTTTCGTGGATCGGCCTGAACGGCATCGGTTTCCAGCAGGATGGGTTGGAGTACGGCACCCGTACCCACCACTCCAACGCGGACACCTATGACCGCGTGCAGAAGGACGATGTGATGCAGAGTTCCATGATCGAAGCGTGGTTTGCCTACAACGCAGCCACCCGCGCAGAGATGCTCCCACGCATCCCAACCCCGGCCCCTGACCCCAATGCGAAGGGCCACGAGTAGGGCGAATTTTGTAAGTTGAAGCCATATGTGGAGTCTTTCTAACCGCCAGCGCTGAAATGCTTGCGCTGCTTGACTGGAATTCGCCTGACCGACATGCCGCACTCCGCATAAGGCAGAGGATTTTAATAAGTGGGATACACGCCGTCAGATGCCGGGTAGCAGCGCGATGTTCCTCGGCGGGTATTCCACTTGAAAGTAGATTGCGCTAAGCCGCACTACGAAATCGCAAGCTATGTGTTTTGAATTCTACCGAGTGTTGCCGAACTGGAAAAGCTGAGTTTCTTTTTGGCCAGAGTAGGCCAACTTGTAGCAGCCTCACGCGGCCAAGCGGACAGAAACCATCCCAATCCTTGGAATATGCAATAGCTTTTTTTCCTCTCCGCCGTGAACGCACACGTCTGGCTGGACTGCCACAGCAGCCAATCAGGTCGGCAGAGTTGAGAAGGCTCATCTTCTTCATGAGCTATTCCAAGGCTTGGGATCACAACCCGGGTTGACCATGCCGATGGTGATCATTTGACCGCGATGACACAATGAGCATTGCCGTAAGTCACGCCCTGTTAGTTGCTGGTACCGATCACGATAGTTCTGCACTTCTCTTTGTTGCTCAACAGCGGAACTCGGCATCTGCAGTAGCTGGCGACAACGGGCTAACTGCACCTTGCGGTTCCGGTTACCCAGCAAACCGAAGTGGCGAATTCTCTGAAAGTCGGAGGGCAATACATGCAGCAGGAAGCGACGGAGAAACTCATCGGCAGAGAGACTCACCACCTTCTGCCGGTTCTGGTGTCGGTAGTCCTTATAGCGGAATGTGACTTGGTCTTGTTCCAGCCTCAGCAATCGATTTGAACCGCCCCGGGTTTACCGGAGGCGAGTTGATCTGAGTTACGCCACCAGGGCTGGATGCTCCAGCGAGGCGTAGTAACGTTGTTCTGCTTCGGCCGGCGGGATGTTGCCAATCGGCCCCATCAGCCGGCGATGATTGAACCAGTCGACCCATTCCAGGGTAGCGAACTCCACAGCCTCACAGGAACGCCATGACGCTCGCCGGTGAATGAGCTCCGCTTTGTAGAGCCCGTTGATCGTCTCTGCCAAAGCGTTGTCATAGGAATCTCCCACGCTGCCGACCGAAGGCTCAATGCCGGCGACCGCCAATCTCTCGGTGTACTTGATGGATACATATTGGCTCCCCTTATCGGAGTGGTGCACGAGTCTGTCGCTCCCTCTGGGCCTGCGCTCCTCCAGCGCCTGCTCCAAAGCATCTAACACGAAACCAGCATGCGCCGTGCGGCTCACTCGCCAGCCCACGATCCTGCGAGCAAAGGCGTCGATGACGAACGCCACGTACACGAAGCCGGACCATGTCGGCACATACGTGAAATCAGACAGCCACAACCGGTTCGGCGCCGGAGCATGGAACTGGCGCTTCACATGATCCAGCGGACATGGTGCCGCTTTGTTGCTGACGGTGGTCTGGATCGTGCGGCCGCGAATCACTCCTTTCAGGCCCATTTTTCGCATCAACCGCTCCACCGTGCAGCGCGCAACCCGGTAGCCCTCTCGCAGAAGCTGCCACCACACTTTGCGCACGCCATAAACGCCGAAGTTGGCATCGAACACACGCTTCACCTCGACCTTCAGCACTTCATCCTGTTTCGCACGCGCCGACATCCGCTCGGGATCACGACGTTGTGCGGCATGCTCATGGTACGTCGATGGGGCGATCGGCAACACCCGGCAGATCGGCTCGACCCCATACTGTTTCCGGTGATCGTCGATGAACCCAATCATGGTTTGGACCGGCGGTCGAGCTCCGCCATCGCAAAATACGCGGATGCCTTGCGCAGGATCTCGTTGGCTTGCCGGAGTTCCCGATTCTCCCGCTCCAAAGCCTTGATCTTCTCCCCCACTTCGGTCGGCACCCCGGCCCGTGTTCCCTGATCGACCTCGTGCCGTTTTACCCATTCATGGAGTGTGGCTGTGTTGCAACCGATCTTGGCTGCCACCGAACACGTCGCTGCCCATCGTGAGGGGTACTCCGCTGCGTGCTCCAGCACCATTCGCACGGCGCGCTCCTTCATTTCCGCCGAATACTTCTTCACTTCTTTGTTCATCGCTCCACCTTCTCATTGGTTGGAGCCTCCGGCTTTCCCGGGGCGGTTCACCCGATAAACCGGATTGAAGAACTGCTGCCCTGGAACTTAGGGGTTGGAAAAGCAGCAGATCACCCCATCGAACCGTAATACAGCTAAGAGTGTATGTGTCCACTAACGGCGAAGTGGACACATACACTCTTAACACCCTTTCTTCTAAACAGAATTGCTCCGCGGCCAGCTTCGAACGCTTACTCTGACAATGTGCTCAATAACTCATCAATGACAACCACCGTGCCGGCGACCGGTGTCCATAAGCCCACCAGGAGTAGAACCCCGCAGACAGCTGCGACTGAGCCCAGACCGGCAGTGAGCGATTGGAAAGGGGTGCCGACTGCGCACGCGATACCGCTGCAGATCAGAGGTATTCCGGCGCCGATTCGCAGGAGCACGAGGCCGATCCCCGGCCAGCCGTCGGGAAAGGTGGAAAATAGGCGTTGCAGATGATGTCCTGCTACCAGGATAAAGAAGCAACGCGAGGCTTCGTCAGCCCCAAAAGCTTGTTGCCGGGCCCCTCTTTCGAGGGATACCGCTGTATCACAGATCGATGATTCCGCGCTTCAGCCCGATTGCGACGGCATGAGTTCTGTCATTTGCCCGAAGCTTTGCCAGGATATTCTTGACGTAGCCCTTAACGGTTTCCTCAGTGATCGATAACCGAGCTCCGATCTCCTTGTTTGAATTCCCACCAGCGACTATCCTCAGAACATCGATTTCTCGCGCCGTGAGAACATCGTCCAGCGCGTGTTCGGCGATCTCGGCAGCAATCTCAGGCGTCAGGCGCTTGTCGCCGGCATGGACGGCCCGAATCACGTCGATCAGTTCCTTTCGCAACAGGCTCTTCAACAGATAAGCTCTTGCGCCAGCCCGCAGGGCCCGCGTAACGTGAACGTCCCCCGCATGGGTCGTTAGCACAATAATGCGAGCATCAGGAAACTCGCTGCGAATGCCACTAATCGCGTCGATCCCCCCTACTTCCGGCATTTGTAAGTCCATGAGCGTGACGTCCGGTCGATGCTTGCGGAACAGCTCAATCGCCTCGCGTCCGTTCGCCGCCTCCGCAACCAATTCCAGATCCGGCTGGTTCGCGATCAGGGCGGCAAGACCTTCGCGCAGGAGGGCGTGGTCGTCGACAGACAGTATTCGAATCACAATCTCATCCTTTCGTTTTATGGAAGAACCGCCAACGAGAACGCTCTGGGGATCTGCCATAAGCGATAGAGGCCGGAATGCTCAGATCGATCTCCGTACCGGTTCCCGAAGCGCTCCAGATATCCAGCTTGCCGCCGGTTTGGCGAGCCCGCTCCCGCATCCCGCCCAGACCGTAATGCCCGTAACGACCAGCCTCCAGGATTTCCTGCGAGATGCCGCTTCCGTCGTCTCGAATTCGCAGCCGGAAGACCCGTTCGCCATACGAAATTTCAGCTTCAACCTGAGTGGCCCGGGCGTGAATGAATGCATTTCGCAGCCCCTCTCGGCCGATGCAGTAGACTTCGTCCTGAAGAATAGGGGCCAGTGCGCGCGTTGCTCCTTCCAACACTAATCGGAAACCCGGCGAGCCCCCGCCAGTGAGTTCTTCCGCTAAAGACGTCAGCGCCTGAGCCAGATCCTTGATGGTTGTTGTTGAGGAACGCAGGTCATAGACCGCCCTCCGGCCCTCAGCAATCGCTTGGTCGGCGCGCTCGAGAGTCTGGTCCATCGCGTCTTTCACTCTTCCAGGCGGAAGTAACTCTTCTACGGCCTGAAGGCGAAGAATCAGCCCCTGAAAACTCTGCAGCAGTGTATCGTGCAAGTCACGGGCGAGGCGACTACGTTCATTGACACGTACCTCAAGGCGTAGATTGAATTCTTGCGTAATCTGCTTCAAACGGTAAAGGTACGCTGACCAGGCCGCGAGAATGATCAGTGTGCTGTAGATTAGCCGGCACCACCACGTATTCCACCAGGGCGGCATGACCCTGATGCGCAACCTGGTTCCGTCGCTCCAGGAGCCCCGGCTGGTGGCGCCCTGAACCACAAGCCCGTAGTCACCTGAGGGCAACGCGGTGAAGTTCACAGTGCGACCCTGGCTTCCCACTTCGTGCCAATCAGGGTCGGAACCCTCCAGCCTGTATCGGTACCTATTTGTGGAAGGGCTGTGGAAGCTGAGGGCCGCGAACTCGATCGCGAAAAAGTTTTGATGCGCGGAGAGCGTCAGTTCCTCGGTGTAGACAATGGACTTCTTAAGCGGCGAACCAAAGCCGATCCCGACTTGGGCATGCGATATCTGAAGATTGGTATAAACAACAGGCGGAACATAGGAGTTGTCGGGCAACATATCTGGGTGAAAGGCGACAGCTCCTGCAAATCCCCCGAAGAACATTTCACCGGTGCGGCTGCCATAGCAGGCGTCCAAACCCGTAAGATCGTTTCCCGGAAGACCATCCTCTACCGAATAGTTCCTGAACTTCTGTGTCCGAGGGTCAAAAGTGGAAAGCCCCTCATTGGTGCTCATCCAAAGGTTCCCATGCTCATCGCCGAGGATGCAACTGACAACATCGCCTGCCATTCCATCTTTCTTGAAGAAAGAGGTAAAGGTCAGCGACTTCGCGTCAAGCTTGTTGAGTCCGTCCTGCGTACCGATCCATAGGGTTCCGAGACGATCTTCGAAGACCGTATTAACGACGTTATCGCTTAGGCTGCGCGGATCTGTGGGTTTGTGCTCGAAAAGGGTGAATTGGCCGGTGGACGGAAGGAATCGGACCAGACCTGACTGGCTGCCGAGCCAGAGAAAGCCGTTTCGATCTTCTGTAATTGAATAGTAAGCTTCATGCTTGTCCGGGTCCTGCTTGTAAACAGTGAAGCGCCCGGCGACTGGATCAAAGCGATTCAGGCCGTCAAGAGTGTTCACCCACATCACACCGGCCCGATCAATCAGGATTCTGGTGAGCCAATCGCTATTGGGTCCTAAACGATCGTCGAGCTTATGCTTGTAAGATCGGAACTCACCGGTGTTCCTGTCAAAGCGGACGAGTCCATTGCCCCCGGCACCAAACCACATCGTACCCTTGTTGTCTTCGAGGATCGCAGAGGCTCCGCCGCCCTTGGCCCCAGGATGATAGCGAACATATTTTCCGCTTTTTCTATCTTGGCGGCTGACTGCATCATTTGCACTGATCCAGAGGTTGTCGCCTCGATCCACGTAAAGCGCAGCTACCAATTCCTCACCGGGGCTATCTGGATCAATGAAACGCGGAAGGATCTGTTCGAAAGCACGGCGCGTCGTTGCGAAGTGATCAGGGGCTGTTGCGTTGAAGCCCACCCAGATTGTCTTTTCCCGGTCCTCGAACAGAGTAATTACGCTCTTTTCTGCCGGACTGGTTGGGAACCGTTGGGGATCGTCGGTAGCGGACAAAACGATTGCCACTTCGATCAAACTTGAAAAGTCCGCCGGTAGATCCGAACCACATGGTTCCCTCGCCGTCTTCCAGGAGCGCGGTAACTCCGGTAATCACGGAGGATACGCCTTCGTATCTTCTTAGCTGGCCAGTCTTGAGATCGAGCGTCGCGAGGCGGTCACCGGTGATCCAAAAGGTCCCGAAGCGATCTTCGTAGAAATAACTGCACGACGATTCGCAGTTTGACATGGCGTCGAAGTCTGGAAGTTGAATATGAAGGCTCGCTTTGCCGCTGGCACGATCAAACGCGTCGAGGCCTGCGCGCGTGATCACCCAATACCTTCCAGTACGGTCCAGACTGCTCGATTGAACGCTGTCGCTACTCAGGGTCGATGAATCATTGGGATCGTGACGGTAACGCACGACCTGTCCGGTTCGCGGGTTCAGTCGATACAGGCCTCTCAGCGTCGCGAGCCACAGTATTTCAGACTCATCCTCGGTGATCTGGAAGACTGTGGGCTCGGGGTCATCAAGGTGGTAATGGACGAAGGACTCATGGGTCGCGTCAAATCTGTCCAGGGATTGGTCGGTGCCGGCCCAAATCGCCCCGGTTCGATCTTTAAAAAGTGATTGAATGAAAGCGCCGCTCAGACTGTCGGAGCGCGCGGGGTCGTGAGTAAATGGCTTAAAAGTGTAGCCGTCATAGCGATTGAGGCCATGTTGCGTGCCGAACCAAAGAAATCCCCGGTTGTCCTGTACAATCTGGCCGACCCTTGTTTGCGATAATCCTGCCGTACTGGTGAGATGCTCAAAACGGATATCTTCTCCTTCCATTACTGGAACTCGAATCACCTGCGATTGCATGCGAATGACAGGAACAGCAGGGCGCACCGAGGTCCCGTGAATCGATTGAGACCTCGCAAGCGGCATCGCCAGCGCCGAAAGGAGAAGAAGGGTCGGGGCGTGAATCAGGATTCGCCGGAGCGAGTCAGCGCGATGCACACCAGCCTCGCCATCCTGCCGCATTCAAAACCAAACTTGAGACCAAAGTGTTCACCACGCGCCTCGAGGGACCGAGCGAGTGCTTGCTGCCGAATGGCAGTTCATGAAGCAGACTCGCTGAGGACACTTGCGTGAGGTCGAAGGCTGGCAGCGATTTGATTGCTGCTCCCATGGCACTGATCGCTGTAGAAGCAATCTGAGCATACCCACGGTTGGGAATTGCGAAAGGCAGATCCAGACAAAATCAGACGATTCAAACACGTGCGCGCGAGCAACATCAACTGCTGAAGTGCCAGTTCCACGCATGGCGGCACAATTTCAAAGCTTGATTGCGTTGCACGGGCGAACATTCCTGTATTCCTCGCTGAGAGCCATCAGTTGATCCCTTTAAAACACTTTGAGCTGGCCCCTCAGCGCGGAGTTGCGCCTTGCCAGCAGCCCAGAATTCTTCACAATGCACTGACCTGGAAAGAAGCTCTCTGCACCTGCCTGACCGCCGCTGCAGATCCAGTCCTCCTGCCAGACAACTGCACCTCGAATTCAACTCGGTGCAGTCTGCCAGTTCATCTTACCGCCAAATGCCAATCCTCTCACCCACGCTCTCTGCGCCGGGCCCCGATGGCTAATCGACTGTGGCCCGCTCGTCTGGAGCGAGGGGCCTCAAAATCGAAGGCCGGAAGGCGAGTACGACACCCACGAAAGAGGGGGCCACACCGCCACCATTGAGGGGGCAATTCGCACTGGATCAAGGGTAGGCGCGAAACGCAGAAGAGGTCAAAATGCAAATGGAAGCAGAACTTAAGCGGAACCCGGGCGGGTCTCGCAAACAGAGGAATCAAGATGAATCAGCTAAACAAAATATGTGGCTTAGTAACCGCGAGCGTCGCCTGTGTCATGACGATTCTGTGCCCTCTCCCGGTGCTTTCGCAAGAAAACCGACACGACCAAAACGCGAAGAACATCGTATTGGTGCATGGTGCTTGGGCAAATGGTTCCAGCTGGGCAAAGGTGATCCCGCTGTTGATAGCCAAGGGCTTTCACGTCACTGCCGTAGCTTTGCCTTTGACATCGCTTGCCGATGATGTCGCCACAACGGAGCGAGCGCTGGCCTTAGAGAGCGGTCCGGTTTTGTTGGTTGGTCATTCCTACGGCGGAGCGGTGATCACGGCGGCGGGCAACCAGGCGAATGTGGTCGGATTAGTTTACGTGGCGGCTTACGCTCCGGACGATGGCGAGTCCTCTCTTTCACTCGCGCTGGCAAACCCGACACCGGTAGGCAGTGAACTACAAAGTGACCCCGCGAACCAGTACTTCACGTTGTCGGAGAAAGGAATCTTCGAGGACTTCGCTCAAGACCTTTCTCTGTTGGAGCGGTTAAACCTCTTCGTCACGCAGGGGCCGACTGGCGCTCTCGCCTTAGGTACGCCAATCAGTAGCCCCGCCTGGAAATACAAACCGACGTGGTTCATTGTCGCCGGTCGGGACCGGATTATCTCGCCCAGTCTGGAGGCAATGGAAGCGGCGCGTATGAAAGCGAAGACGATCGTTTTGAATACCAGCCACGTTGCGATGCTTTCCGATCCTGAGCGCGTGGCAGATTTCGTCGCGAACGCGGCTGGGCATTAACCGTTGCGCCTGTCGAACGCGTGGGAGAAAAGAGAATGAGCCGAAAAATATTGATCACCGGAGCCGCGGGCCAGACTGGCGGGGCGGCTGTCCGGGAATGCCTCAAGCGGGGGATGAATGTACGGGCCATGGTCCAGAGCAAAGATGACCGGTCGGCAATGCTCGAAAAGCTCGGCGTGGAGGTCGTGCTGGGCAATTTTCAGCAGATCGACACGGTTCGCGATGCAATGCAAGGGACCGATGCCGCTTACTTCGTGTACTCAGTTATGCCCGGAGTGATCGAAGCCACGGTCAACTTCGCCCAAGCGGCGACAGAAGCGGGTGTTTCGGCGGTAGTAAATCTTTCGCAACGCTCCGCCAGTCGTACCTCGACAAGCTGGTCTTGCAGGGACACGTGGATTTCGGAACAGGTCTTGAACTGGTCTGGATTGCCCGTCACTCACCTCCGTCCGACTTACTTTCTGGAATGGCTGCTATATCCGTTTCAACTGCCACTGCTCGTGCAGAAGGGGATCTTACGTTTGCCGGTCGGCAAAGCCAGACATGCCGCGATCGCAACCGCAGATCAGGGGCGCGTGATCGCGGCGATTCTGGAGAATCCCGTGCCACATGCGGGGCAGACGTATCCCTTATTTGGTTTGGTGGAAATGGATCACGACCAAATGGCCGCCGAACTGAGCGATGCACTAGGCCGCCGGATCGTATTTCAAAATCTCGGAATCGAGGAATACTGCAGGTATCTGGAGTCGCTGGGTATCTCCGCATACCGTGTCCAGCATTTGGGCGGCGCGATGTTGGACTACCAACATGGCGTCATGTCCGGCATGAACGACAACGTAGAGAAACTATCAGGACGAAAACCGATGAGCGTGGGCGATTTCGCCAGGGCTCATCTGGATGAATTGAACCAAACAGTGTGAAGTAAATTTCCTATTCAGATTGGAGCCTTTTATGCAAACAAAAGAAGAAGTCACCGAAAGCCCGAAAAGACCTTTTCCGGTTCTTCCCACCATGAAGATTCTTGCGTTGGGCAGATTCGTCGCTACACCAACGCCCGAGCAACTCAAAACCATTTTCCCCAGAGAAGTGCCGGACACGCTCCGCCTCTATCTCGGCGGGAAGATCGAGCAAATGTGGGCCCGCCAGGATCAAAAAGGTCCGGTCTTCCTTCTCAACGTGACTTCTGTTCAGGACGCACATGCTCTCCTGGAAGCCCTCCCGCTGGGCCAGGCAAAGCTGATGGAGTTCGAATACATCGAGATCACGCCGCTAACGCCCCTTCACATGCTGCTCACCGAAGGCTGGGCGAATGGCTCGAAGTAGCACCCAATCCAAAAAGATTGGAGCTGCTTCCGGAAGCTCCGCCTAGCCCGGCCGCGGGCGAGCGATTCAAATTTCCAATAAAAGGAAGGAACAAATGCAACAGCAAAGTGTAGGTACTGCGAAGCACGAGACGGTCGAGAATGGAAATGGGCTGAAGATCTTCTTTCGCTCCTGGCGTCCGGACGAGAAGCCTCGTGCGACCGTCCTGATCGTTCCGGGATTCAACGCCCACAGCGGCTATTACGGTTGGGTAGCCGAGCAATTCGTAGCGGAAGGTCTGGCGGTATACGCCGTAGATCTGCGCGGTCGCGGTAATTCTGACGGCGAGCGGTTTTACGTCGAAACGTTCGAAGACTATGTACGCGATGTGGAAGCGGTTATGTCAGTCGCGAAATCCCGCGAGACGGGGCTGCCGACTGTGATGCTCGGCCACAGCGCGGGCGGAGTTGTCGCATGTCTCTATACTCTCGACCACCCTTCCGAGCTGGCGGGGCTCGTTTGCGAAAGCTTCGCCCACGAACTGCCGGCACCCGATTTCGCATTGGCTGTATTCAAAGGCCTGGGCTATCTTGCGCCGCACGCGCATATCCTTCACCTTCCCAATGAGAGATTTACTCGCGACCCCGCCGCAGTTGACGTGATGAACAACGATCCGCTAATTGCGCACGAGACGCAGCCCACGCGGACGATGGCGGCAATGGTCCGGGCGGACGAGAGACTGAAGAAAGAATTTCCGCTGATCACGCTGCCCGTTCTGATTCTCCACGGCACGCTCGACCAGAACACACGGCCAAGCGGCAGCCAACATTTTTACGACATGGCCGGTTCAACCGACAAAACGTTGAAGCTGTACGAAGGCGGCGTTCACGATCTTCTCAACGACATCGATAAAAACGTGGTTATGCGGGACATCAAAGACTGGATGAATGCCCGCATTGCTTGACGTCGCATTCTGTCTGACTCGAAAACAGGAGCGAATATGAACCTTCAAGGATCGGTAGCACCGCCGAGCCGGCGTTGTTGATAAGCAGCCTCACATCCGGGGTCGCGTCCAGGAGTCCATCCAGCTGAGGGCGATTGGTAACGACCAGAGTGATGGGGAGAGGGCGGGGATCTCCCCCTTTGAGTAGATGCGCCAGGGATGCCGGGTTTCGGGCAGCGACGTAAATTTTCGACGCACCTCGTTTCAGAAGTTCCGAGACGAAGGCCCGGCCGATGCTGCTATTAGCCCCGTCATAAGTCCATCGAAGGCGCGATCTCAGCGTCGGATATGACAAACGCACGAGAGGAAATGGAAGTCAAATACTTCGCCCTGTCACGATGCTCCGAAAGGGAATTGACAACTTAACTGATCCAAAAGCAACAGAAGATAGAAGCCGATCTACTTCACCTCTGGGGACGAACCACTTACGTTGTGCATCACTGATTTCGCTGACTGGTCACCTCATTCCAATTTTTTTTGCGCGTTTTCCGGTTCCGGACCACTCAGCTCTGGCGGAAAGCATTACTCCGTCACAGGCAGAGAGGAAGCTGGAACTGGATACGCATGCAGCAACTGGTTCGACGGTGGTTGCCGGAACCGCACATTCTCCATCCTCATCCCAGTGTGCGCTTCGACGCTACGCATCCAAGATAAAAGCCGTATGCATCAACGTGGCCATACGGATCTGTGCGGGGGTATCGGGCAACCGATATCCGTACCGCGACCAGTGGACTTACACGGAGCTCATCTGCTGCTGCAAACGCGGACCAAGGTGTTGAACGACGAACTGGACACAGTGTTCCGCCTGTGGTATCCGAAATTCCGACTACAACCCGAATCTATGGAGACGAAGCCAAAAGCGGCGTGAACCCCCGACTTTTTGACGCGCTTCTTCACTTGGGTGGAGGATTCAACACAGGATGCCGGATGACAGCCGCGCCATCGATGCGCCACGGCGGAAGCCCTAAGGGGATATCCGCCACTACAGGGCCATCATCAAACCGGATCATCAGCGGTCCGCGCAGCGTAAGGAGCGGATGGCTGCGGTCGAAGTTCTTGTAAGAGAAGGACCTTACCGTCCACACTCCCACGACTTCGCGAATGGTCTCATCGGTGCCGGCGACCGCAATCGAATGCTCGCTCATCATAAAGATGAGGATGCCCGCCAGTATCCACAACGCACGATATCGCTTGTCCAAACCGGCTGTGAATGCGATCGTCACCGCAGCACCTCCGAGTGCGATTGTCTGCGACCAAGGCGGCGTTCTATAAACTACGGTGACCGAATCGTTGCCGCTTGAGATCACGGAATTGTCGCGCGCCAGCACCAACAGTACTGCACCGCCAATCAGCGCGATGACCCCCGCTATCCCGGATGCGACCGATATTCTCATTTGAAGCCTAGTCCGATGGTACATCTCTTGTTCTTCCTGCCGCTCTGCTTGATGACATATGCGGCTAGCCTCACGGGCGTCGACATCGCCTCCTCGTAAAGCATCACAGAGCTGCCCCCATCACCGAATACTGCGGTCTTTGTTCCAACCGCCGCTAGTTTGTCGCGCAAGTCCTCGATGGTGATGCCAGTGCTTGCATCGTCATCTTGCGCGAATATCAGGATGATTTCCTCTTTACTATCGATGGCGACGCCTACTTTGCCTTTTGAGGCACCCAGCCCAATCATCGATACGAAATGATTGCTGTTTCGCTGGATAAGGAATTTTTCATACGTGGTTCCTGGATTGCCGGTAGACGGCGCGCCCGGTGGCACGCCAGGACCATACAAATTTCCGTTACCGTATTTGAGGCCGTTAACAATGATCGGTCCCATTCCGCCAAGTGCTGCCCGCAGCAACGGTGGGTCACCAAGGCCAAATTTCAAAAAGAAAGGGGGGAGCGTGTGTCCCGGTGACGCCGGAAACATCTGTGTTCCCTCTGCAATGAAGAACCTATCGGGCTCGGACGATCCATCTACCACTACGCCACTGATCACCACCTGTCCGATGGGAGTGGTGTCGCTGGCGGAAAAGGGACTGAACTCGGTAAGGCCGGATGAAAACTTGAACATATTGCCATTGATCACCACTTTAAAGTGCTGGGCTGTATCTTGTGCAATGACAGTGTCGGAAAACGTTTCGGCAGCAGTGCGCCGGACGACCACTAATTCGGTGTCGGCTGCACGCAGAGCTGCATAGTCTACATCGCCATCGTTGTATAACCCGACGCCGCGAGGGCTGCTCTTGATATCCTTTGCCAGGTCGGACCAGAAGCTTGAACCGGAGATTGTTTTCGCTGTCAACCGTGCATCCTCCTAAGCTATTGCAGTATCATCACCGGAGAATGCCGCTCTGGCGAAAACATCCAGGGCGCGGCCGTGACTGCTCAGCTTGTTCAGTTCATCCACGATCGCATCTGAATTGGTGATCGGCTGACCTAATTCCGTGATCCTGTTCAGGGCCGCTTCCAGTCGCCGGTGCCCCTCGACTAGCACGACTTCATATTGATCGCGAAGGTCGTCATATTGTTCATTGCGTTCGGTGCCTTCCGCGTGATGAAGTTGGAGCGCACTTCGTAGGATCGGCATCTGGCTGACTAGCGATTTGACCGATTGCAAAGGGTCGGCCGTATACGAAACCCGATTCTCGAGCACGAAAGCGTGACCGGTGGAAGGCAGTTGCAAGTCAAAAAAGGCCCCGTCCTGGTCACTGGGTGGCACAAAGTATAAGAGTCCGCTTTCCGAGACCCATACCTGACTCGCACCACTCATCGAAAGCGATCCAAGTTGCATGCTATTCACCGTGGGGAATCCCTTGCCGTCAAGCCTCTCAGCGACGGCAATGACGTTGCCGGCATTCGCGAATACCTTTGGCGTTATGCGGACCGTGCAGACCCGGACAGGAATGGCTCCCTCGCACGGGGATTGATCTGTCAGACGCTGATAGAATCGGCACGCGAAAGTATCCTGTGTTTCTGCAAACGTTTTGCGCTTTTCCTGAAACTGGCGGCGCTTGGTGGAATCTGACCAAAACCGTTTTGTGCATGCTTGACCGCCATCGGTTGCTGCAGGGCAAGGCCATTTACTGGGAGAGACTTGCGCTCCGGGGCGAAACAAGAGACCGAGCACTCGCCGGTTGGGCGCATTCTTTGCGTCGCGCTCCACTCTGCGAGCAGGATCGGACAGATCGTCGGATTCCTGCTTCGAGAACATCAATACCGGATTGAACTCACCGCATCCTTGATAATCTCCCTTGCCGTCTGCCGCCGCGCCACGTGCTAGAAAGTCGGTCGTCTGCAGAACCAGCAGCTTATCGAAGCCGTCGCGGCAGATCGCGTCCATGTAAGATGAAAACAGTGGTTTGCGCGTCAGTGGGCCCGGATCGCCGTCCGCTACAAGACCGTTCTGCTGCTGGAATGCCTTTAAGGCGTCGACCGTGGAACTGTCCAGAGCTCCGCTTTCCGAACCGGGGTCGAAACCAAGTCCAGCGAGCATGATCTGGATGGCCTTGTATTTCCAGTTGTCGCCTACCGATTGGATTTGCGTGGTGTAGAGCGTTTCCCACATCTCCACGTTGCGTGTGAGGAGAGCATACACCGCTCGCACCCGCCGGCCGCTGAGTTCTTTATTGTAGTCATCGCGACCCACCGGATCCGCGTGACCGAAAAGTGCCAGCGGCGAGTCCTGATAGGACTGCCTCAGTTTGGCCAGTGCCTTAAACTCCTTTACGGCTTGCGGCCGGAGGATGGAAGAATTGAAGTCAAACCGCGGATCATCGAGCCTCCAGCAGGCCAGAGGCCGAAGCAACTCTCCCACATGATTGAGTTGGTTGCTGGTCGCCGGAGCCAGAACTAAAGGACGATCCGGCGGCGAGGAGAATTCACCGACTACGCCTGCGTCGTCGGGAGTCGATCCTGCGCTATTCGCATTTCCGTTGTCGTTAGCAGCCATGCACCGCCTTCAGTTTGTCCTGTGTAATCGGCCCGCAAATTCCATCGACCGTGAGATTGTAATCGCATTGGAACTCCTCCACCGCTGACCGAAGCCTCTCCGGTTCCTTGTTGTCGATGTTGGCCGTAAAGTACCCGAGGTTCAAAAGTCGGCCACGCCATCCGGATTCCTTATCGATGGGATCGAGGTGACCGATCTTGATGGGCCATTTGAGGCAGTTTCGGGCGTTGGGATAGTCCAACTCGATTGATCCGTTTTCGCTCGACTTGTCAATCTTATGTTCCACTTGGCCGTTCCCGTCAGTTTGCATCCTATTTGCCACACTCCCAACTTGCAAGACGCAATCGGCGTTTGCAACAGCATCGCGATCCAGGTTAAAGAAGGCTACCCGGAGTTTCAAAGGGCCGCCTTTATTTACATACACGTGCTTAAGATCGGTTGCGGCAGGTTCGATCCGTATCTCGCGGTCGGGGATGACTACCACGTCGCTGGGGAACAGGATATTAGGATCTATTCTGCCCGCGCGCAGTTTTGAGTTGTCAGAATGATTCCAAACGGTTAAGTACATGAACCCATACTCGTCTGCGATCCGAGAGATATGCTCTCCCTGCTTTACAATGTGTTGAAAGGGCAAACCCGATAGGCTCCTTCGAGTATTGAAATCAATTGACACGAACAGAAATCCCCAGTTTGTTGAGCACGCCTGGACTGGTCCCTATTTTGAGACAAACAGTTCAGTGGGAGTTTGAAGGTTTGACCCGCCCCTGGAAGTGTGGCAGGGCGTGAGTGGCCATGCAGAGCTGTGAAGTAACCCTGATATCTGGTTAAACACAGACCGTGATTTACCTTGCCTTCCACGAGACAGATTGTGCAGAAAAACCGAAAACCGTTTCAGGTCAACTTCCTCCATTTAGAGATTGTTAGGCGATGCTCTCATTGCGGCCAGCACCGTGGCGAGGGGTGCACAGTTGTGGACACGGAACCGAAAACACTATCCCATGCCAGAGCTTACTTTTTACGAGTGAAACGTCGGCTACCCTATCCAAATTCGGTCACAAGAAGCAAATTGATTGCTGGCTTACGATTTACTGAAAATGGGACTGCTGAGCGTTCCAGTGCTATCCGCAAAACTCTCTTGTTCGACATTCAGGGCACGTAAAATGCTTACATACATGTCAGACATACGGGATTCACCATTACCCCTCCAGTATGTTCCGTGCTTCAGTCCCATATTGGCCCCACCCGCTACCAACGTTGGCAGATTGTGATTGTTGTGGGTGGTGCTCGCACCACTGCCGAACATCACAATCGTGTTGTCGATCGCGCAGCCATTACGGTCTTGGTACTCGCTCATCTTTTCTAGGAAATGCGCAATCTGCTGGCTCAGAAACAGGTCGTACTTAGCAAAACCCAATTGCCCATCTTTATCCGTCGCGTGCGACAGGTTGTGATGTGTCTTAGAAAGACCTAACTTTAGCGGGAAAGTGTCGCTAATGCCCATGCCGTCCTCGCGATTTAGCATAAATGTCACTGTACGCGTGATATCCGCGTCGAACGCGAGAGCGATCAGATCGAACATGTTACGGTAGTAGTCCGCCGGATCACCCTCATTTGTGGCTTCCAGATTCAGGTGTGAATAATCCTGCTTTTTTAGAGGAATATCAATCCACTTCTCGGAAGCCACCAGCCGTGTTTCTACTTCTTCGAGCGATGTCATGTACTGGTCCATCTTTTCGCGGTCAGTCTGGCCCAGTTTTTGATTCAGCGCACGCGCATTTTCTGCCACTGCATCCACCAGCTTAATTCTTCGTTGCAGTTTTTCGTGTTCTGCTTCCAGCGACGTGTGATCTCCCCGAAATAAACGGTCGAATACCCGGCGTGGGTTGTTTTCCGCAGGGATTGGACGACCGTCCAGGTTATAGGAGATTGTTCCCGTCCGGGAAAGATACCCTGTTCCGGCGTCGATTGACAGTACCAACGAAGGCTGCCGGCAGTATTGTTTTGTATGCTGCGCAATGACTTGGTCTATACCGCTCGAGTTATAGCTGCCTGGCTTCGGATTGTGTAGCGGGGCACCCGTTAGCCACATATCAGAGCAGACATGCGGGTCGGCCTTTGGACCGTTCGGGTGATACATGCCGCCCATGAAACTCAATTTGTTCCGGAACGGTTTTAGCGGCTCGGTCGACTTTCCAAACTCAAAGTCTTTGTTTGTGCCTTTAGCGGGGAACCAGCTCCACTCACTGACTTCATGTTCCGCTTTGGGGAGGGACATGCCATTCGCGGTATAGATGGCGCAGAAACGACGCGGAATCTGGTCAGCCACTTCGGCACCCATAGCGTCCAGAACCGGCAGGGCCAGCGCTACTCCTCCGATTCCTTTTAAGAACGCTCGACGGTCAAGGTGAAGTGAGCTGGCCATAAGATGTCTCCTGATTCAATTACCTGTTACTTCTCAAGAAATACCTTGCTGTTTACCACGTATCGGACCATATCCTTCATCCGGTACCCAGTGGGCTTCAGCTTCAGGCCATCCTGCTTCAGGTAAGTGAGTTCATTATATGTTAAACTTCGCCCGGCGGCATAGGTTTCCAGGTGCTTCAGAACGCTGAAAGCTACCTGATCAATTCGTTCCTCGCCGAGATACTTTTTTAGATCTTCAATGCCCGTTACGGCAGTGTTATCCGGCAATGTCGAGCGTGCATCTACGGGCGTTTTCTTCATTCTGCCACCTGCATCAAACTGTTCCAACGCTACGCCCCAAGGATCGATTTTTGAATGGCATTGCATGCAAGCTGGCGCACTCCGGTGCTGCTCAAGTCGCTCCCGCAGAGTGAGGTTCTTCGTCTCTTCTTTTAATGCGGGTACATTTGGTGGCGGATCATTGGGGGGCTCCGCGATGATCTTACGTGCCACCCAGGCACCCCGCTTCACAGGATTGGATTCACGTCCGTCCGACAACCCAGCCATAATCGCGGCTTCCGTGAGAACTCCTCCTAACTCCTCTTTCTCATAGCGAATGGGAACAAATCGAAACCCACTCTCGGTCTTGTTACCTAATCCGTAATAATCGGCGACCACTTCATTGGCCAAAATAAAATCTGAAGAAATAATGTTTTTCACCGGCAAATTATTTCGAATCAAGTACTGAACAAATTCCACTGGTTCCTGTTTCAGTTGAGTACGCGTGTCACGCGCCAGCTTAGGAAACTTCTTTCGGTCCGATTCCAGCACCTGAAACTTATCCAGACTCAACCACTGGGACGTAAACTCATTCGCAAACCGCGTGAATTTGGCATCCGCAATCATCCGCTCCACTTCGGTGTTTAGCTGTGATCGAAGTGTTCCCTCCCGCGCCATTTGCAATGTTTTGCGATCTGGAGGACTGTTCCACAGAAAGTAAGAGAGTTTCGATGCCAACTCGTAATTTTCCAGCGGCTCGGGCGCTGAGGTCCTGCTCATTTCCATTAAGAAAAGAAATTGAGGTGACGTAAGCGCTACCAATAACGCATCTTTTACGCTTTCCTGAAAGGAACGTCCGTTTGCAAGAGATTTTTGAAAAATGCCAGTAAGCGCTGCCTCTTCCGTAGCTGTCACAGGACGGCGGTATGCCCGGATAGCGAAATCGTGAATGATCTTATGACCATAAGCCTGAAGGTCACTCTTGCGATCAAAATCGACAAAAATATTCTTGTGCGAAGCTGGAGGCCATACGTCGTAATAAGGACCTTCGAATTCCACAGAACGAATGGCTAGTCTTGGCATATCGCGACCATCCGTGTACTCACTACGGACGCCGATTTCGCGAAGACCTGCCAGGTAATTCACATTAGCTTTATCGCCCTCCGGGCTCGGGAAGTTCCGTATGGCTCCTTCAAAGACGAATCTTGATAGCTTCTCGCTGGTTACGGTTTGAGGTGGCCCCACTGGCGCAAAGGTGCTGCCGCAGTCGCGTCGCAAACCGAGGTGTACACCCAAACGAGGCGTTCGCTTCTCAAACGTGAGAAACTTCTGTGCAACCGCATTTTCGGCAGTAAGCGGAGTTAGCACGATTCGCTCCAGCTCTCGCACTCCGTTGTGCTGCACACGAACAGGTAGAGTGCCTGCTTCCAGTCGCACCACCAGAAAGGCTGGCTGCCATGCACCACTAAACTGAAGATCTCCCAGTTTCAGAGTTACCTCTGGTTTCCGCTCAACCGGGGCTTGCACGAACTGCTTGCCCGGTTCCACCAGCCCACGTATTTCGGCCTCTTCGAGAGGTCTGCGATAAAGTCTCACATCGGCTAAATCACCCTGAAAATGTTCGGTTCCGGGAAGGTGCCCGATCCGCAAATCTGCTCTTGCATCATCAAATTGGGCAGCTCCCAAGGCAGCACGAGCCACCAGAGCACCGTTTACATAGACTTGTGTGTCGTTGTGTCCACGCCGCACCACCACGGCAATTTGCTGCCAAGCATTCTCGCGGATCGTGCCCGGAAGAGTGTTTACCATTGCGTTCGCTTCGGAATCACGTCCAACAGTTTGAAACCGTAAGACACCCTTGTCTGTAGGCATATCCAGAAACCACCCCTGCGTACGGTCCGCGCTCCCCAAACTGATAATCCCTTGCCTTTTGAGCTTGCCTGGGCGAATCCACGCAGCTACTGTAAAATCGCCTTCGCCCACGTTGAAAGCGTCCTCCATGGGAAGCAGCTTTCGCGCAATCACCAGCCCCTCGGTACTGTTGTTAAACGCCACTGCTTTTCCAACAGGCGTATCGATGAGCTTTGCCTTGCTGTCCAATTGTCCGGCAGCCTCACCAGTGTTCGGCCACACTCCCGTTAAGCCCTCGCCTAAATGAGAAACGTCTGCGGAAACATGGGGAGCCTTCTCCGCATACAAATCCACTTGGTAAATTCCCGCCTTTGAGATTGTTACGCTCTTCGGTACCTTTGGATCGCGAATCACAATAGCTCCTGATCCGGCAGGTTGTTCCTTGGCATCTGCATCCAATAACAGCCCGTCGCGATACTTAGCAGCAGTTACTGTGACACGAAATCGTCCGTAATCTGGCAGTTCTCGAAGCGAAATCTTGAAATTCGCTTTCGGGCCATAAGTGCCATCTCCCCCGAAGAGTTCGTCGGATGGAATCGCGGGCCGCAGCAACAATCCCTGAGGCGCTGTGCTGTAGGCCTTTCCCTTGGGGTAACCTGCGCTGCCTCGCATATCCGCAAATACTGCATGATAGATGCTGTCAAATTCTCGCCACCCGCGAACAGTGTCGTTGCCTCGATATCCTTCGATGTACCGATAGTTCGTGCGCATGGTAAACGGTTCGAAAGCAAATGGCTTGGTCGGCACAAGCTGGGTCACTAAAACATCTGAATTGTCCAGCAGCAGGCTGTCTGCTCCCAGAATGAGTTTTTCGGGCAGCGGCGCGGGATTTACTTTTGCTCCTAAATCCACCCGGAAATTCTGGATGGTAGGCTTTTGGGCCGGATTCACAATCGCGCGGTTGAGTGCCTCTTCGGCAATCTCAAAATAGGCTTCTGTTAGCAACGGGGAAAGTTGTAGTGTTTCTTTATTGTTGAGAAATCCTTCTTTGGACACCGCGTCAGGTGGCAGCGTGGAGGTTAGTTCATCATCCAATTGCAGCAGTTCCCTCAAAGTATTGCGATATTGCGCCACAGTGAGCCGCCGTACCACACCGTTTTTTGGATCGGGACGAAGCCGAGCCATTTCCAAACCCTGCGTGATCCACGCTACCAACTCAGTCCGCTCTGCCGCAGTGGGTTGCGGGAGCCCTTTAGGCGGCATAGTTCCGTTTTTCACGCGGTTTCGGATGGCTTCCCAAGTCTTAAGATGTCGATCTTCCATATTTGCGTCTAACTGATCGACACGAACACCCGCCGTGCTCAAGTCTGAGTTATGGCAGGAAAGGCAGTTCTTCTGGAAGAAAGGCTTTACAACACTTTCAAACGAAGGGCCAAGCGGTTCATGAGTACGGGTAGCCGTTTGAGCTGACAGGAAATGCGCAGTAAACACTAGTCCTGATAAGGAGGCCAGAGCGGCCGCGCACAGTGCGCGAAAGCGGAAACGAGAGATTCGTGAAATCATAACTACCGTTGGAAGACAGCATACAATACCAATGCTTTTCGGATCTCAATGGTTTAAAAGCAGCCATTTTTCTTTGTTGGCAAAGAGTAAATTGCCAAAATGCAGGTTCCATCAAATGTAGGTTAGTCTATGCCATAGATATCTAAGGGCTGGCCTCGGTCTCAGAGGCGAACACCATATCCTCAAGAAACGTGAGAAGCCAATATGGCTTGAAAGCGCTGGCTGTCTTCTTTCATCCACACGTTATTGAACATCACGTACGATGGCTTGGTTCCTTCCTGCGCCAGCAACATTTGTAATTTTTCTAGTTCCGCATCCGAATAGCGGTAGTGATAACCACCAACGCCATGCAGACGCCAGTAGGTCAAGCCCCCGTATACGGCTTGTGTTTGCAGCGGATCTACGCAATGCACCAGGTCATACTCGGCGCACAGATCCCGGACGAGTTCGTGTCGCCACTCACCTCGAGGCTCCCAGGCAAGCACAAATTCTCGCTTTCCCACGTCCGAAAAGAACTGGCGCATATTTCTAAGGTTCTCCGCACTGGGCTCGAACGACTTTGGGCATTGGAGAACCACCACGCTTGCTCGCAGTACCCGTGCAATCGCTGCTGTTTGCTCCCAGGCAAGCCGGACTTGCTCTGAGGGCCGGAATGATCCCAAAAGCCCCTGTTCGGTTGGGCTAAAGCGTGACTTCAGCTTCCGGTAAGTCGGACTGGAAGGAGTATGCGTAATCACCTGCCACGCCTTCATGCAGAACTGAAACGACTCCGGAGCAAGCGCACGCCACTTTTCCGCTAGCACAATGGAGGGCAACTCATAAAACGTGCTCTGGAGCTCCACAACAGGAAAATGGGTAAAGTACTTTGCCTTTCCCTCCGGCCAACCGCAACAACCGACAAAACGAGCCGAAGAAGAGAAAGCCATTTGGACGGCTTCGGGGAACATAAAGATATCTTCCATTCTGTAGGACAAGCGGGAACATTTGCAGAGGCGATTGGGAGAACGTCTGCATTCGGTTTCCACTTTGGAGCCACTCATGAATAATTCGGCAGATTCTGTTGCGAGTTTGATCAAACCAAAGTATGAAGCCAAGGGTTTTATTGCCAAGAAGTCGCTTAGCCTCCAACAAATCCTTTAAGATTGTGAGCAAGGTAAGTAGGCGTATAAAGCACATTCTGAACAAGTGCCGGGTCCTTGGATCAGTAACAAAGGAAGATTGCCCTTCGCTTCCGCAACGAAACTCGCATCTTCTGGGGTATATTCACCACTGAATTGCGGAAACCAGAAGAAGATGGCAAGAAACAACAGAATGCCCCTATGCCATGCAGTATCGAGAGCACAAGAGTATGCCGACTCCGGCAGGTTCTACCGTGCATGGAAGCGCCTTCATGTACCCTCGTCCCGATGGGCTTGACGCCACTCAGTGTGGTGATCACCCTTGTTTTTCTCTTGTTGAGCACTCTCTCAGCCCAGGATTTCAATCTCAGTCCGACCAGGCCGACCGTGGCCAACGGTGCTTCGATCCAAGACAGGGGCGTTCTCCAGGTCGAGACCGGCTACGATGCTTTCCCGCAGCGTGTTCCCGGCAATCAGCAGACAGTCGGGACGTCACTGTTCTACGCACCCCTGGAAAGATTGCGACTCGATCTGGGATGGTCTGCCTTCAGCCATCAGCAGACCGAAGACGGAACCGCCAGTGGTGTTGGTACCATCCAGGTCGGGGGAAAGGTAGTGCTTCTCCAGGAAGAGTACAGCAAGGCGGCACCAGGGATCGGCATTCAGTATGAAGCCGAGCTTCCGGCGGCCTCAAATCGGGTGCTGCAAGGTTTCGGTCAGCAGATCATTCTCGAGATGAATCATCACTATGGCAAGAACGGCATTTTTGATGTGATCGTCAATGGCTCATTGGTACAGTCTGAGTGTCAAACACGAAATCGATGCAGCTACGGTGGTCAGCAGTCGCTTGCGGTCAGCTACCACCTTCAGGAACACACACGTCTTTACGCCGAAGTATTCGGGCAAAACAACTCCCAATCCAATACCCCTCCAGGAACGTATGCGTTTGGCGGTTTCTATCATCAGTTCAGCGATTCTTTCGGGCTGGATGGCGGCATGCGCTTTGGACTCACTAATCACTCCGCCAGTTTCGGAACTACGGTAGGGCTGGTGTTCGGGAAACGAATTCATCCAAACTGATCATGAGTAACAAAAAAGGAATCGGTCACGTTCTCGCCCCATGGCCGTTCCTGCTCTTCGGCTTCATCGCACTTGTGAGTGGTGCAGTGGCGTGCCCCGCTTTGGGAATGGTACGCGGCGTCATGGTGGCATTCGATGCCGGTGCCCTCGCCTTCCTGATCTCCTGTGTGCCCCTGTTTCGGCACGGCGCTCCGGAAATGCGGCAATCCGCCCAGAGAAATGATGCTAATCGCGGCATTCTGCTGCTGATTGCCGCCGTGGTCACCGGAGTAATCCTGGTTGCAGTGGCGAGCGAGCTGGCGCAGAAAGGTCGTCCTCAGCCGGTCGATGTGGTCCTGGTGATCTGCACACTCTGTTTCAGCTGGCTATTCAGTACTCTGGTCTATACAGTGCACTACGCGCACATGTTTTACACATCCCGCTCCCAGGGTGGGGATAGCGGAGGAGTCTGCTTCCCGGAAACGGAGGAGCCGGATTACTGGGACTTCGCCTATTTTTCGTCGTGTCTGGCCATGACGTTTCAAACTTCTGACGTGGATATTACGTCAGGAGCTTACCGGCGAACCGTCACTTTTCATACTCTGGGCGCTTTCATCTTCAACATCGGAGTGATTGCTTTCTCGATCAACATCCTCGGTAATAGCTAGTTCTCTGACCGCTTGATAAGGATTTGCTTTGTAGTCGAACCTGCGACGGGCGGCTTTGGACTCTACGGCACAAAACACATTGGCCGTGCCGCAACGCTTGTATTCACTGTACTGCCCGGCTTCTCTGCCCGGTGCTGCGGCAGATGCAGGGCGGACGTCAGCATGTAGCGTGACTGGCTTTTCATCCAGGCACACGACGGGTTGCTGAGCTACGCGGAGACCAGGCAAGTGGCCAACGACTACACCATTCAGTTCGACAACAGAACTTACCGGATTGCGCGAGCAGACATTCGCACCGGATTGCACGGAGCAGCGGTGCGGGTCGAAGTGCGTCTGGACGGGTCGTCTATCGGAAAACCGCTGCTCGGGAACCTCACCAAAGCAGAGTCTCAACCAAAAGCCACCCCCCCCAGAACGGGCAGCATTGGGCCCGGTTTGACTGGGGGTTTGGCGCCATCTGCTTCGGAGCCAGCTCCGTCGCAGCGGTCTTCGGATCTGCTCCAGGGAGCGCGACCTCCCCGCGAAACCGGACATTTCTACTTGGCATTGACAGTGTAAAGGTTAGCTTCAGGGTGATTACATCCTTGGCAGAAGCTAATCGCGAAATTTACCAAACGTGATGGTAGAATCAGCGCCAAATTTCCGGTAGTTTTGAAATTGAATCACATTGCGCGAACAATTCTGACTACCGGTCATGCAGCCAAGGTTTTCCGCCATTACGGGAAGCAGATAGTTCTTGCCTTCAATCTGGACAAAACCGTATTCCACCACGGTTTCAGCCTTGTCGTATTCATAATCGCGCGGCATGGAAAGCGCCTGCTGTTCAATGCGCAGAACACGGTGAGTTTCTTTATCGATCCAGATGCTGCCCTTATAAGCTGGTTTATACTCACGCGCATGATTGTTTGACACCAGCACCCAATGGGAATTCGGCTGTTCCACGCGGAGGTCGTACACCAAAGCGGGACGGTTCGCAATGCGATCTTCGCCGCGACGTGTGAATACTGCCGCAGAAGAAAGTGAAAGAATATCTTGCAAAGTGATTGTGAATTCACCGGTTGACCAGGCTCCGCTATCTTCAATACTGGAAACCGGGCGGCCATTGATCTTGATGTTCCGGTAATCCTCCTGGCCATTTACAGAAGCTACATCCGCAGTCACAACATCCATCGCACGCCAACGAACCGGAAGGCCGGAACCCTGGTATCTTGTGGTTACTTGCTTTACCAGAAAGTTAGGAAGATCAGCCGTAAATGAGGCGGCAGCGTCCCGTGCATCGTTGATCACCTGATCTCCAATCGGCGCAGCCGATGGCAGGGAGGCAGCGGGAACATTGTTACTGTCCCCAGGATTTGTATGACGAATGGTGGGGCGCTCCGTATCTTCCTTGTTGGAGCCTCCTTCTGCCGGAGAAGCACTGGTGGTGACAGGTTCCGGGTTCCCTTCCGAAGAAGGGGAAGAAGCATTCACGGAACGCGACCGCCCCAGATCGCTCGCGTCCGGCGTATGGATGCTGGCTTCTTCCACAGGCGTTGCTGCAGTTTCCTGCTCCTGTTTGCTGCCCGCATGGTCCAGAACCACGCGAACCGCTGTTTCCGGATCATCAGGATTGGTATCGATGGTTAAGTGATCACCCGGGTGGAGCAGCGAATCGCGAATGGGCTTGGCGCTTTTATCCACAAACTGCGTTTTTGCAATCAGACGAAAGCGCAACACACGATTCGACGTGGAAGCCTGCAAAAGAAGGTCTTTTTCACCGAGTTTGCGGAGGGTACCCTCTGCCCCGGCCACAGTGATTTTACTGCTGCTGGGGCTTTCTCCTTTTGGCTTGCGTTTCGGCAAATGGATAGACGGCATGGGAATTCCCATCGGCAGCGTATTCGGATACTGACCCGATGGATATTGCCCTGGCGGGTATTGGCCCGGAGGATACTGGCCAGACGGGTATTGACCTGGAGGGTACTGCCCGGAGGGGTACTGCCCCGGGTAAGTCTGCGCCAGAATTGGCGAGTGGAGAAACAGGAAAGCGGAAAACAGCCCGACGCCACCCCTCATCAATTGCAGCATGGCAAAGCGCCTCCTTATCTGATCACTATACCTTGTCTACGCTAGTGCCCTGGACCTGGGTAGTGAGCGGCAGTTCAATTTGAACCGAAGCACCACCGCCCTGTGGCCCGGTAAAACCGATGAAATACCTTTTCCCTGTGCTCCTCCGCAATGCCAGAGCCGGAGTCTGTGATGCTGATCAAGACCTGTGCGAATTGCTTCCATACCCGGATACCAATACTGCTGCGCACGGGCGAAAACCTGATTGCGTTGTGCAGCACATTCACCACCGCTTCCTGCACCACGTCCATGATCCAAACCAGTCCCATTTGCAGGGAAACTTGACCCGCATCCGCCCGTGAAATGATAAGGAGGTTATCCACCAGGCGAGCCAGCCGATTGGCTTCTTCCAACATGCCGCCAATCACCTCCTGATATTGTTCCGGGCTTTTGGCCCGTTGTAGGCCAACTTCCCCAACGCTGCGGATCGCTGTCAACGGGGTGCGCAGTTCATGCGATGCATCCGCAGTGAATCGCCGCATCTGCTCAAATGCTTGTTCCAGGCGGGTAAGCGTGCCGTTAAACACACGGGCAAGGCAATAGCCTGCAAAGCCGGTCACTGCCAACGCGCCGGGCAGTGCAATCAGCAAAGCTGTCAGCAAACGGGTGGGGCAAACAGTTTCCATCGTACGCACGGCAGATTCACAGCATCCACAGGTGGTTCATCAGTTTAAAGAAGTTTCTGCTGTGAAATCAGATGAGCAGCGGTACGCACACGAAGTACTCTACAACCATTAACGCAGTTGTGTTCTGCTACAGTCATCTTTTAATGCGATGACTAGTCAGGACGGCATAGAACAACAGGCAGTAAGGGAACAGCTTGCCCATATGCTCGCGCATACAGCTTTTTCGGGTGCGCCGCGTCTTTCATCGCTCTTGCGCTTCCTTGTTGGCGAAACACTGGATGGACGAGGCAACCAATTAAAGGAGTACACGTTGGGAGTGGCAGTATTTGGTCGTGGAAACCGGTTTGATCCTCGTCTTGATTCCATTGTCCGAGTGGAAGCCAGTAAGCTCCGCACGCGTCTGGCCACTTACTACAAAGATGCCGGAGCGAACGATCCTATCCTGATCGAACTGCCACGCGGCTCCTACGCGCCACGGATTATGCCACGGGATCGTGCAAAGGATGCCACACGACCCGCAGGTGCCATTGCCGTTCTACCGTTCATCAACCTGGGGCCTGAAGTGGAGGCGGAGTATCTGTCGGATGGTTTGACGGAGGAGATCATTGACCGGCTGGGAACGATACCTGGCATGCGTGTGGTGGCCCGCACCTCGGCATTCCAGTTCAAGAACAAGAGCGGCAATATCCAGGAGATCGGTCGGGTGTTGGGAGCCGACTATCTGATGGAAGGCAGCATTCAAAAGTCATCAGATCGATTCCAAATAAGGGCTCGCCTGATTGATGCAGCAACCGGCTACAGGGTATGGTCGCACGCGTACGACGAGAAGCCAGGCGATATCTTTCGCCTGCAAACCGCCATTGCTGACGCGATCGGTGTGGCTTTCGGCGGGAAGATCTCACTCGTCCCGGAGAAGGGCGGCCGGAGCGAACTCTCCGTGGAGGCATACCACTTGTACTTGCGTGGCCGCTTTCACCGAAATCAGTGGACGCTGGAGGGTTGTGAAAAAAGCATCGAATGCTTGGAAGGTGCCCTGAGTCTTGAGCCCGAATCGGCTCAAATTCTCGCTGCGTTATCAGAGGCCCAAGTTCTTCGAACACTGGTGGCGGCCATTCCCGCCACACGCCATATGGACATGGCGCGAGAGGCTGCCGAGCGAGCGATTGCCCTGGATGACTGCTGCGCGCTGGCGCACCTGTCGCTTGGATGGGTTCTTCAAATCTACGATTGGCAATGGGAAGCTGCCCTAGCGGAGTTGGGACTGGCGCTCGAAGTGAACCCGAGTTTCGCAGAGGCTTGGCATTTGAAGGGTATCTTCCTTGCTCTTCGGCAGCGCACTGCGGAAGCCGAAGCATCATTCCAACGGGCACGGGAGTTCGATCCACTCTCACTTGTCATCCAGGCACATGCCGCCTTGCCTCCGTATTTCGCCGGCAACTTTGCCGAGGCCCTTTCGCGAGCGCATGCGGCACTTGCTCTGGAATCCCTTTTTCCGGAAACACACTGGGTGCTCGGATGGATCTACGAGGCACAGCATAGATACCAGGAGGCACTCGAGGAATTTCAAAAGACGCTCCAGTTGGGAGGAGAGAATCCAACCATCCTGGGAGACATCGCATTCTTGCATGGCCGCCTGGGAGATGGGGAGCGTGCGCGTGAGATTGCGGTGCGGCTGGAAACTGGATTCCCGCGGCCACATCCTGCAGGTAGCAGTCTGGCCAGGGTCTATTTCGGATTGGGCGAGAATCAGAGGGCGAACGCGTGGCTGGAAGAGGCGTGGGAAGCTCGCGACCTGATGCTGCCTTGGGCCTGCGTTGATCGCAGGTACCAAGAGATGTGGTCGCTACCCGCGTTCTCCAGCTTTCGAGAGCAGATCCTTGGGCTCGGTAGTGCGTTAACCGTTAATTCGCGGTTAACGCACACCTTCTGCCCCATTTCCGGCCATACTCGCCACATGCCGATCTTGAGGAGTGCGACATGGTTGCTGGCCCTCGCCTGTGCTATCCCTGCGAGCGCCGCGCCTTCCTTCCACCCGCAAATTCCGAAGACATGGGACGACGCCAAGATCAGCAATGTCGAGATTCCTCTGAGTCATCCGGATTACTCTCCGAAACACATGGCCGCAGAATTCTACTACCGCATGCCGGTCCGGCCTATTTATCAGTCTTACCCGGTCTACCACCCGGACCGGGAGCCGCCCGGTTATCTGAAATGGTTAGCTCAGCGTGAACCGGAATTGATTTGGAATTCGTCGAAGCTCCAAACGCGGGAGGACTGGATTCAAGCCGGGAAAACAGTTTTCGAAGCGCCTATTGCGTATGGCGCAATCGGCATGGGGCAAGAACAAAGCCAGGAGCTTTTTGTCCGTAACCGATCCTGGTATCAGAGAGTGCGGCCTCCGCTCTCCTCAACCGGTGTGCTGCCATTCGTGCGCTATGTGATTCGGGAGAAGGGTAAAGTAGAAATCGGCATGGGTGCCTGCGCACTCTGCCATACGCGCGTTCTCCCGAATGGCGCTGTTCTCGAAGGCGGCCCGGGTAATTTTCCCTTCGATGCCGCATTCGCAGACACAATCAAGGCAGAACCACAAGCAGTGGCAGAGAACCGTCTGCTCATGGAGGAGTTGTACTGGAAGCCATGGGCTCCCTCGGACGTGTCGTCAAGACTGAAGGTGCTGGACTCGAAGAGCTTGGCCACCTTGCTTTCTGGTCGCCCTCCCGGAGTGATGACACGCCACCGGCTGTCCTTGGATAGCCCCGTCCAGATCCCGGACCTGATCGGAGTGCAGTATCGCGCTTACCTTGACCACACCGGACTACAACTCCACCGCAACATCGGTGATCTCATGCGGTATGCGGCCCTCAACCAAGGTGGCGACGACTTCGCACGCTTTGGAGAGTTTGTGCCCATGGCCCATGTTCTGGGGGGACAAAAAGTAACTCCGCAAATGGGAGATCGCTACAGTGACGAGCAACTTTACGCATTGGCCTTGTATGTGTACTCACTTCACCCACCCGCCAATCCCAGACATGCCGACGAGCAGACCCGCCGGGGAAGCATCGTGTTTGCGAATCAAGGATGCGCAAACTGTCATCCGGCACCGCTCTACACAAATAACAAATTGACACCGGCTGTGGGATTCCGCGTACCGGAAGAACATCGACGCCGCTACAACATCCTTCCTGTAGTGGTGGGGACAGACCCTGCCGTCACCATGGAAACCAGGCGAGGCACCGGATATTACAAAGTGCCGTCACTGCTTGGTTTGTGGTATCGAACGCCACTCGGACACAGCGGTTGGGTGTCCACTCTCGAAGAGTGGTTTGATCCAAAGCGCTTAAATAACGACTATGTGCCAACTGGATTCATTCCTCCCAATCTAAGGCATGGCGCTGTGAAGGGTCACGAATTTGGATTGAGTCTGTCTCAGGAAGATAAAGCGGCCATGATTGCTTTTCTCAGAATGCTTTAAGTGAGAGGCGAAGGGGATGAAAAACCTCTGGTCCTCACATTTGCGGCAGTTTCTGTTCTTTATACCGGCTGCTATGTTACTCGCCCAAATGCTACGCTTCACGCCAGAGGGTAAAAACATCGTGTCCGGAGTAAGAGGAGAAAGGGACGTATACTCAACATCTGGAGTTCTACAACAGGCAGCAAGCATCGTACTGAAAATCACGAAGACGCCAATGTAATTTCGAGGAGAATACGGTGAATATCGAAATCGGCGACCCGCACTCGGCGGCGCAACTTCCCGAGGTGGAAACGTCAGGACTAACAGCAGGTGATCGGGAAGACGAAATGGAGAACATTCCGAGGGGTGAAAAGCGATCGATCAAACAGTCCTGGCCGGCCCGCGCAAACGCCGTTTTGCAAAACATCTTCCGTTACCTGCTCGCCGTCGGCATGATGCCTTACGGTATCTCCAAACTCTGCAATTATCAGTTCCAGTTGCCTGCGTGGTTATACACACGCCCTTTAGGGGAAGCTAGCGGCATAACCCTCACCTGGGCCTTCCTTGGGTACCAGCCTTGGTTCCAGTTTCTCCTCGGCGCTCTGGAGATCATCCCTACCGTGCTCCTTCTGTTTCGCCGAACGCGCCGAGTCGGTGCCTTGCTCCTATTGCCCGTGATTCTCAACATCGCCCTGATGAACTATGCAATGGACCTTTGGCGCAACACGCAACAAATCGCCACCGTGTTTCTTGTCATGAATTTATATCTGCTCGCCTGCGACTGGCAGGTATGGCGCCAGATCGCCGATGTACTATTTCACCGCCCCTCAGTTTCTCCCTCACGTTGGCGATTCGCTGAAATGGCTGCGCCTCTGGTACTTGTGCCGGGAGTGGCCCTTCTCATCTTTTTCTTCCAGATCGCACCTATGGAGTGGCCCATAGTTGATTTCGTCGGCGACCGCCAGATCAATCGTGCCGGTACATGGGCAGTACGTCAACTCACTCTCAACAGCGTCGCTCTCCCGAGCCATGATAAGACTTTCCTTTACTTCGGCTTTGATGGCAGTTGCCGCTATCTTGTGGATGGTCACATGTCAGTAGGTAAATTCCATGGCGATCGCGCACGTCATACGTTCGAGCTTAACGGCATTGCCTTTACCCCTGCTCTGAGCTCGATTCACGGCGCCTACCGCGTGGACGGCGACCGTATGATCCTCGACGGATCGTCGCCCGTCGTCCATATGGTTCTGGAGCGCTACCGCTGGGGCAAACAATTGCCGTTCCGAAAACATTTGTAAGTCGGCCAGCTTGAACAGCCCGCACAATACTCGGACCAAATTTCTCATGTTCTGGTAAATGGCGTCCCGGTAGTAAAAGAGGGGCAACTTAAAGGATCTACACTACCAGGACGCGGACTGCGACGTTAGGATTCTTTACTGACCTGTGATTTTGACGATGGTGCCTGCGCTATGAAGTGCCACATAAAGATTGCCTCCCGTAGCGTCATACGCCAAGCTGCTTGGTCCGTTTAAACCGGTGGCAATGGCTCTTCCCTGTTGCGTGTCATAGCGCATCACTCTTCCCGGCTCGCCTGCCAACATCCTGGTGCTGTATTCCAAGGTAAAGAAAACGGAGCGTTGCCCATCACGAGGAACTTCCAGCACGTCAATCGCAGAAGAAAGACTTGCAATAAAGGGCGTCACTGCTCCTGTTGTGGTATCTAACATGACGACCTCGGCTGCGCCTGGCGTAAAGGGGTACCCTGTCAAGTAACTCACCAGTAGTTGATTGCCAAACGGCCGAATGCTGGTGGGAACCGGTTCGGCAACAGGTGGAGCTTGCGCCATGGATGGAACAGATGCCAAGTGAGCCAGAGTATGGGTGCGTCCGGTAGAAAGGGAAATCTCTACCACTTGGTTCATGCCTGCGTCGGTCAGGTAAAGGGAATCCGGGTGCCCCGCATGCAAGGTCATAGAGTAAGGATGCGAATTGCGCCATGCGCTAACCGCATCTGGAATGCCGATCCGAAAGGCCGTTACCAATTCCACCTTCGCTGTATTCCCAGAAGCATCCGTCAACGTTACCGGATTGCTATCCAGCAGAGTGTAATGATCTTTCAGCGCCAGCGAAAAGCTGTTGGCAAGTGTATCCACGCTTCCGGGCAAAGTTACTTTCAGAACGGAAGCAAGAATAGGAGAGGAAGGACCAGCGGGGTTCGGCGTAATCGTGTTCGCCTTTGCTCCATTTACAAAGTTGTCGCCTTCTCCGATTGCGATGTAGAGTGTATTGC
This sequence comes from Bryobacterales bacterium, assembly GCA_963791675.1. Classification (GTDB taxonomy): domain Bacteria; phylum Acidobacteriota; class Terriglobia; order Bryobacterales; family Bryobacteraceae; genus JALYXI01. Next base: position 61,340 of record CAWBTD010000013.1, on the reverse strand, counting down.
CAGTGAGCGCTAAGCCGTTTGGCCCATCCGCTTCCCCGTTAGGTGCGGAAAGCCCGCTCGGCAATCCATCGATGATTGTTCTTCTGACACCAGCAGTGCTCACAATCGAGACGCGACCGCTGTTCGGCGTATTCGCAAATTCTGTCACCAGCAGATTACCGCCAGAGGTCAGCACCAGCTTGGAGGGGTTCTGAAGGTTAGTTGCGACTACTGTAGGACTTTGCGCAAAGAGCCCGGATATGCAAAAAACAAAAAGACAAGGAAAATGTTTCATGAGCTAGTAGTTTAGCCCGATCTTCACTCAATACAATAATCCAGGATTTCACCGCATACTGAAGAAAATGAGTAATCCAAGCCGTTCCGCAACACCCGCCTCCGCACAGGAAAACATCAACACAATTGTCAAACTGGAAGAAGAATCTCTGAAAGAAAGAACCACGGCTGATCGAGTCTCTGATGCCATTGCGGCATTTGTAGGCAGTATTCCGTTTGTGATCCTTCATCTCGTATGGTTTGGGATATGGGTAGCCCTGAACGCTGGCCTGTGGAAGTTTGATCCTTACCCATTTTCACTGCTTTGTATGCTCGTCTCCCTGGAAGGAGTGCTTCTCTCGACGTTTGTGCTGATCAAGCAAAACCGCATGAGTCAGAGATCTGATCAACGAAACCACCTGGATTTGCAAGTGAACCTTCTTACAGAGAAGGAGGTCACTAAAATCCTGCAACTGCAGCGACTCATTTGTGAGCGACTGGGCATTGAAGAAGGCCATACCGACCCAGAAGTAGTAGAACTAAGCGACGTCACGGCAGTAGACAACCTCGCTCATGAATTAAGCCAGAATATGCCGTCTGAAAACTAGAACTGCCACGTCACCATAACTTACCATGCTCGTCTGCTCCGTTCGTAATTGTCATTTGCCTTTAACGCGAGAGGAACGGCGGCTCTTTTGTCCGCGAGGGCATTCCTTTGATGTTGCCCGAAGTGGATATGTCAATCTGCTTCAACCACAGGAACGACGATCAAAACAACCGGGCGACACAATTGCCGCCGTGAATGGAAGACGTCGCTTGCATGAGCGTGGAGTTACAGAACCATTACTCCACGCAATCCGGCAGATGATCGCTGCCACCTCAAAGGATGTTGTTCTGGACGCAGGTTGTGGGGAAGGATTTTATTTAGGCACTCTTGCCACCCAAACAGGCTTTCAAGCGCACGGAGTTGATATCTCTATTCCAGCAATTGATGCGGCATCACGACGATACCGCGAATGTGAATGGGTGGTTGCTAACGCTGATCGCTTCTTGCCCTACACGGACGCTTCTTTCTCCCTGATTCTTTCTATCACAGCGCGTATGAATGCAGAAGAGTTTCGGCGCGTTCTTCAACCAAGTGGACGCCTTCTGATAGCGATCCCTGCTCCCGAGGATTTAGCTGAAATCAGAGGAAAAGGACATGACCGAACCGCCCGCACGATTCAAGAGTTTTCGCCCTGGTTCCAAGTGACCGCCCAACATCGGACTACTACGGTGGCGAATCTGGAGGCATCAGCAGTAGAGGACGTGATTCACTCGATCTACCGTCCTCACCAGCCCGAACCTCTTACCGCCATGGAGCTCACGTTCAGCTTGGATCTTCTGCTATTTCGGCTCGCTTAGCGCTTGTGACTTGGAGCTTCGGCTTCTGTGCTTGTGGAAGGACCTGTGTTTGCTGCCCAATCCTCGGCAGGTTTCCCTTCTACGTTAGTTAAACCGAGGTCAGGATCGCTTGCATCTTTCACGCTAAGATCCTCTAAATCCGATTCACCCCGGAGGAATTGTTCTCCACGGCTCACGCCAAGAGCGCTGGAATCTGCCGTGACATGCCCGGAAGCACCTGAGTTTCCGCCTTGCGCTCCCGACCCGGCACGATCTGCCGTTTCGGTTGGTTGAGCGCTTAAATCTCCTGTTTCGGCACTATCGCCGCGTTTAATTCCGCCAGAGTTGGCCGATGTGTAATGAGATTCCGTTCCCATAGCAATCTTGCTGCAGCTTAGGGACCATTACTGTCCTGTGGCTGCTAAATAAATTGCTCGAACTAGGTCATTCGCCGGGTCCGGGTACCAAGCGCGGAATAGGAGGATATCTCCTTGAGAAACTGCTTGTACCAACTGATCCTTACGATCAGAAATTGGCCCGTCTGCCGTGTTGATGACGCCAAATGCGCCTGGATAAACGGCGCGAATCGGAGCAAAGGTAGAAACTACTCCCTGCCGCAACTCGCCGTAAGGGGCGCTGAAAGCATAATAGGAAAAATTACCGTGTTCAGGGATAATCAGCACATCCGGATTCGTCTGCTGCACCGCTAAAACCACGTTGGAATCCAGCGGGTAATTCGGGTCGCCATTGGAATCAATATAGAAAAGCGAGATGCCCCATCTCTGTTTCGCATACGCAATTTTTGCATTCAGAACCGAGGCTGGATCAGTGGAATCCGCTTGCGTGGCGGATGCAGAAGCAGTGGCAGGATGAAATTCCTGGGGGCGGATGGTCATTCCGACCTGCAAGCCAGCATTCCGGAACTTCTGGAAAAACGCATCCGCGATTCCATCAATCTCCGGAGCCAATGTAGGCACCAGACGCGGATCACCAATGTAAGTCACCGGATTCGGATATTGCTCGCCTTCCATATCCCACACGATGGCCCCTTGTGCATTCATATTTTGCAAGATACCGACGCTGGTGTCCGCGTATGCGAGTACGCGGGTTTGGAAAGCTTTGATGCCATCCGGTGTCGTGGTATCCACAGTCGGGTCATTGAACCAGCCTCTTGGATTGGTTGGATAAGCCGTACCGGAACTGGCCAGAAACAAAGTGCCGATGGCACGTCGGTCTGTCCACCCATAGCGCATCGGGTAGTTAGCAGCAAATTGGAGATACACATCACCGGCTAAGGAGGTCAACGGCGAACCTGCCGCGCCAAAACGGAAGGAAAGTTGGAACTGTAAAGTGCCGCCTGGGGGAACCGGACGATTGATAAAAGGAAGCCGGTCAGAGTAAGTACTGGTACCGGTATGGAGAATCACCGGAAATGTGGTGTTGTTCGGCGGATTGGATGTACCGGGGAAACCTACCAGCAAAGGCTGTGTTACGTCTTCATTCGCCAACGTCAACATGCTGGAGCCGAAGGTAAGAGGCAGAACCGTTGGTCCGCCAATGTTATGAAACAAAATTGGTGTAACCCCATCGTATTCACTTGGCTGTACAGGAAACTTCAAGCTCAGCGGCTGCACATGAATTTGCTGAATGGTAGAAGGAGAAGTATTCGACACCGCCACGAATAACCGAATCTGACTTGCGCCAAAAACATAACGGCATTGCAGTTGGCCCCAGGAGTAAAGCTGCGTTGTGGTCAGGCTGCTTGCATCCACCGCGGTAAAGCGAACCACAGAAGACCCTGCTGTGGTAGAACCATCAGCACCTTGCAACAACACATCAGAAACGCTCGGCGTACCGGAAGAAAGCAATTCCAGACCGTTATAGGAAAAAGAGGATAAACCGGAGCCGTTGTATTGAACTCGAGTACCAGAATTCTGCCCGAACGCCGCGAGAGAAAAGATGGTGCTGAGAGAAAGCCCTATCAGCACCGGGTAATTACGAAACTTCATAAATAATCCTGAGTGCTGCTCAGAAGGCAAACGCTTTCTAACACCCTAGACTATTTTGTCACATAAGGTTTCCCTGATTCTTAGGGATAAAGTACCAAGAATCAAGGGAATACCCTCACATTTTGCGATTGCAAAACTAGTTCTTTACTGGTAAATGCCGAACGCAAGAACGCTGGAACCCGCCGCTACGCCGATGTATTCCTTTCCATCGAAAGAATACGCCATGGGGGAAGCTTTCCAGTTCTGATTGGTATCAAAGCTCCACAACGGCTTGCCAGTAGCAGCATCTGCAGCCATGAGTGCTCCGCCTTCCGCGCCAAAAATGATCAGTCCAGTGGAGGTAGCAATGGTGCCGCCCCAAGACTGCGCAGGTCCAGGTTGAGGCAACTGCCAGGTAACAGCTCCCGTGTGGATATTGACTGCCTTTAGAACCCGAACAGGCTTAGGATCGACATCTGTACGTTGCGCTCCTCCTAAATACGCCTTACCTGCTTCCCAAGTACCGGAATCTCCTTTTTGGTACACGCTGCACTTTTCAAAGGTCTGAAAGTAGTACATCCCGGTAGAGGGAATAAAAGAAGGCGAGAACCAGTTAGTTGCTCCATCTTGCGAAGGGCACACCTTGGTTCCCTGGGGACTCGGTTCCTGATTCGGCAATTTGACTGGACGCCCATCTGCACCGATTCCGCTGGCCCATGTCACTTTGCTCAGGAACTGCTTGGCTAAGAGCAACTTGCCATCTACCCGATCAAACACATAGAAAAATCCATTCCGGTCGGCATGGATCATCAGCTTACGCGGTTGCCCCTGCCAGTCGGTATTGACCAGCACCGAGGTTTCCGTGGCATCCCAATCCCATAGGTCGTGGGGCGTGAATTGGTAGTACCACTTGAGCTTGCCCGTTTTGTTATCCAAGGCGAGAATGCAGTCCGAGTAAAGGTTGTCGCCAGGGCGGTTGTCGCCATTGTATTCTTCGCTAGGATTTCCCGTGGGCCAATACACAGTATCCAGTTCCGGGTCATAGCTGCCGGTAAACCAGGTAGGAGCACCCCCATGCTCAATTTCCTTCCCTTTCCAGGTTTCTGAACCTGTATCACCACGTTTGGGAATGGTCAGGAAACGCCAAACCTCTTTGCCAGTTGCCTGGTCAAACGCCACCACATAGCCGTTTGCGCCATGTTCGCCTCCTCCCACGCCGGTAATCAGAAGATTGCCCGCTGGAAGCGGTGCGGAGGTAGCGAAGTAGTTTTGGTGCCAGTCCGCAATTTCGGAATCCCAGAGCAGTGTTCCCGTGAAGCGATTCAAGGCAATCACGTGAGCTTGGCGTGTTTCCAGGAACACACGGTCACCCACCACTGCAGCGCCACGATTCACGCCAGCGCCCACCGGAGCTCCCGCCCGATTGCCGGGAACGGCACGCTGCTGCTGCCCCCCGTAGTGCCAGATTTGCCGCCCAGTTCCCGCATCCAGCGCATAGCATTCATCGCTGTTGGTGACATACATGATGCCGCCCATCACCACTGGGGTGACTTGCAGACCCGCAGCATTGGGAAAAGTGAACATCCATTTCGGCGCTAACCGGCTGACGTTCTCCTTGGTGATTTGGGTCATCGTGATGTAACGATTTCCTCGCGTGTCACCGTTATAGGTTGGCCAATCCACATCGGAAGTGACTTCCCGGAAGCGATCCCCCACGCGGCGCAACAGATGAATGTGCTGATCGTTGGTTCGAAGCTGCACATCCTCATAGCCTTCTCCCAGTACTTGCCCTTCCAACGTGCTGCCATTGGTGAGCTGCGCTGTCATGCGCACAATCGGCCTGGCGAAACGCCGCTGAATGGTCCGCAGAAATTTCACCAGATTCGCCATTTCCGGCTCGGCAACCGGATTGGGTGGCATACCCCGCGTCGGCAGACCATCATGAATCAGTTTGTTGAGCTGCTCGTTGTCCTTGGTCGCTAAGCGGCCCAGGATCGGAGGCCCCATTTCGCCACCATTGCCATCGCTGCCGTGGCACCTGGCACAGCGGGTATCAAAGAGCTTACGGCCAGGGTCGGCATCTTGCGCCAACAGGGCGGAGCCGGCCAGCAGCGAACATAAAAGAAGCGAGGTACGCATCATTGGATGTAACTCTAGTTATCTCATTTCTGCAATTTCTATTATCGCGACTCTATCGCCCGTCATTCGGCAACAACTCCCAGCTTTCCCCGAAAAATCCTGCAGCGACAATTTTGCCAGGCCACCGAGGATCAGGCGGCGTGGTGAGGTCTACCACGGCATAGTCCGGCAATTGCGCAATCTGCAATGCATTGTTGGAATAAGCATACTCCCGGAAGGTAAAGCCGCTGTTGATCACCACATATTTTTGGGGATTTAAGGGATTGGGGTAGATCATCACGGGCGCACTGGTGGCTGCCGGAAATTTCTGTTTGCCCAATACCACCGAATCAGCCGTCCATTGAATGGGTAACCGGGCAGCAAGGCGAGCAAGGAGCTTGTTGCTCTGCGGATCTCCCCACAACACCAGATTGCTGGAGGCAATTTCCGCATCCGTCACCGCGCTATCGTCTACCACTCGCGCATCTCCACGAAACTGCCGCCGCCACTCCCGAATGGCACGATCCTGTTCCCCCTTTGCCCAATTTCCGACCAACGGATTCAATGGCGTACCTGTAGGGCGAACCATGATAAAGCTTTCCGTAAAAGCGTCGTCAATGGGGCCTTGCAGGTTATGGCGTTTTTGCTGAACTGTAGGGTTGTCTTCCGCTACTGCCCACTTGGTTCCTGTTTTCCGGAAATGCGCTGTCCAGGAGCCGTCTGTCATGGGTCCCGGCACAATCAATGTTTGTCCGTCCAGTACGGCATTGATGTGCGTTCCCGGATTCAGAAGCGCTGCGCCACTGCCAAACTCAAAGCTAAGACCTGTCACATTCGTTGTCTTTGCCCGCACTACATGATCGCCTTCCACAGTGGCATCCACGCGCGCGCGATCCCAATGTTTCCCGAGCGAATCCACCACAACCCAGCGCATCCGGTTATATTTCAGAGTCCATGTAGTGAAGCGAATCTCGCGCGGCCACTCATTCCGCCCTTTCGCCGCAATCGCATTCACGATTTTGTCGATTTCCACTTTGGAATCCGGGTGGTAGCGATGCGGAGTATTCGGTCCAATGACGCGGGCAAGCCTCAGTCCTTCCGGCTCCATGTTCCGCGCCATAATGTCTGCCGCCTGCTTCTGGGGGTCAATTTCTCCGTTGTAAGCCACTACAGGCAGTTGGAAAAAGTTCACCGCGTAATCGGTGGCGTTGGTTAAGTGAAACAACTTTGCTTCGTACCAGGGCGGGGTATATCCCCGGCGAGTCAGCCCTGTAAACTCCATGGTTTCAGCAAATCCGGCTCCAGGCGCAGCCGCCGCAAAGTCCCCTGCGTTGTGGGCGGCGATGTGCCAAGTGGAAGCGCCGCCCATGCTGAAGCCGCGCACCAAAATGCGGTTGTGATCCACCTTGTAATGCTTTTTCACGTCCGCCAAAGCTTCAAAAAAGTCTGTTTCGCCGGCAAACGTACTGGCATTGCAGTAACGCCCATAAAGATGAAGCACAAGTGTGTCTTCCGGCGTGAACTCACCCGGGTTACGCAGGCGATCATACAGGAAATTTACTTCGCTTAATGTTTCAGATCGGCCATGAAACCAGGCATCCACGCGCCATCGATGCGGCTTTTCCGGCCCGTATGTTTCCGGTACGACCAAGCCATATGGCTGCACGCTGCCATCAATTTCGGAAACATACCCACGAACTACCAAGCCAGTCGCCGCCGTCCAAGGCGATTCCCCCTTAGCCAGCGATTGGGCACGCTCGGTCCCAATCCGAAGCAACTCCTTCGCACGGAACACATCTTCCGGTTGGAAAAACTCATTACCTTCCAACGCGTAGCGAACCGCTTTTTGAAAGATCACTACATCCGGGAGATGCGGATTTCCTTTAAGCGGATCTATTAACTGGCCTAACCGATCAAGCCCTGCTTGCAATTGGCGCGTATCGCCGGCCGAAAGCTGAATCCCCGGAGGGGGAAGCGGATGTACCTGGTTTGCAGGACGCGGCGGCTGCGCCGGTGGCGTTTGCGCCAGAAGAATCGAAGGAAGGGAAAGCCATGCCAGAAGGGAGAGGCGCTTCATGCGAACTCATCATACATCGGTTGTTGAGTGGAATGAATCTCTCCTGACCTTGCCGTTTCGGCTTTAGCCCATCTCAGCCGGGCGTTGCGCCGTGCCATCAAAGCGCGCAGTGGTTTTGAACGCTTCGTATTTGCCCGTTAAAGCTGCGGTTTTGGTCTTTTCGACTAATGCGGAAAGCTGCTCGTTGCTGAGCGGCTTGAATGTGCGCGCCGCCTCAAACGCCTGATCCAAGCGCGCCACCGAATCGCAACCATTGATCACAACCGAAGTCGGCAGGTTCAAGGCATAATGGAGGCACTCAATTGCAGTGGCGATCCCTTGCTGGGGAATCACACCAAACGCCATGGGCTTCATGCCTAATACGGCGATGCCTTCCTTCACCAAACGCGGCACTACCTGATGCGCAAAACTGCGGAAATGGTAGTCCAGCACATTCAGCGGCATCTGGGCAGAATCGAAATGAAAGTTGTGCTGCGCCGCAACGTCTAACATGCGCAAATGTACGGCAGGGTCTTTGTGCCCTGTGAAGCCGATATACCGAACTTTGCCCGCCTGCTTAGCCGCCATGACTGCCTCATGAGCGCCGCCTTCCGCAAAATAACGGTCCGGATCTTCCATGCGGATGTTTTCATGGAACTGGATCAGGTCCAGGTGATCGACCTGGAGCCTTTGGAGCGATTCATCAATCTGCTTGGCAGCGGATTCCCGCGTGCGCCCATTGAACTTGGTCATCAGGAACACGCGCTTGCGATACCCATCCTGCAGGGCCTTGCCCATCAACACTTCGCAGCGGCCTTGGGAGTAATCCCAAGAGTTATCCAGAAACGTGATGCCGCGATCCACCGCTGTGCGTACGATGCGAATGCATTCGTTATCATCTTTCGGAAAGCCAATGTGGGCGCCACCCAATCCAATTGCAGAAACGCGTTCGCCCGTAGAGCCCAATTTGCGATAAATCATGTCGCCTGAGCTTTGCGCATCCAGCCAAGCCGTTGCTTGCAAGGCCGCCAAGCCGAGAAAGAAGTCACGTCTTTGCATGTCCATGGATGATCTGACTACTCCTCTCCCTAGCATAGTCCGATCTGGCACAAGTGAACTACCGATTCAATGATCTACAGCCGTTCTCTCCACAACCCCCATGTGACAATTTGCTTAATGTCAGCCGTTTCTGGTGTGTCGGAGCTTTTGCGCGAAGTGCCTATTTTTCAGAGCCTTGAGGAATCACAACGCGCCCGGTTGGCGGCTGAAATTGAGTCTGTGACATTTCCCGAAGGAAGTACCATTTTTCACTATGGCGACCCTGGCGATTGTTTATATGTGATTCAATCAGGGGAAGCCGAGGTTTACACAGAAGACTATTCAGGCAGAAGAATTACTTTGGGCATTATTGGAAGCAAAGCTGTTTTTGGCGAACTCTCTTTATTTGACAATGGACCGCGAACAGCATCTGTAATGGCAAAATCCACTCTTACTGCCATTCGGTTAGACCGGAGCCATCTACAGCAATTCCTTCACACCAGCCCTATGGTGGCGTGGGAAATGCTTACGCTGATGGGCCGATATATGCGTGAGAATGCCGAGCATTTACGCCGTTCCACCACGCAGAATGTCAACCAAGTGATAGAGGAAGACGAAACATTGATTCACCGTATTGCCGAGTGGATCACAGACTTCAGCGGCAGCATTCCTTTTCTGGTGATTCACTTCCTGCTATTTACCTGGTGGATATTAGCTAACCTTTCCTTGCTTCCCGGCCATGTTTTTGATCCTTATCCCTTTGGATTGCTAAGCGTATTGGTATCCGTGGAAGCGGTGGTACTCTCCGTGTTCGTTTTGATGAGTCAAAACCGACAGCGACGCTTAGATCGCATCCGCTCTGACATTGAATACGAAGTGAATTTAAAAGCGGAAATGGAAGTTTCGCATCTCCATACCCGCATCGATCATTGGAACAGCCGCTTTCTGATGGAACTGCGGGAGATTAAAAAACTCATGCAGAGCTGATTCTCTTGCTGCTGGTAAATAAAAAACCAGGGCTGCTTGTAACAGCCCTGGTTCTGAATCACAACAGTGAAATTGCTTCTTACTTCACGTCTTCCAGCGCAAACGCCATGATGCTGTCATCCGTGACGGGGTTGTTAAAGAAACCACCGCCGGTGGAGGTAATCACCACGTACTGCTTTCCATCGCGACCTTGATAAGTCATGGGAGTTGCTTCCGCAGCACCACCCAATTTCACGGTCCACAGTTCCTTACCGGTTTTGGCCTCAAAAGCGCGGAAACGGGCATCATCGGTTGCCCCCACAAAGACAAGTCCTCCGGCAGTTACGATGGTGCCGCCGTTGCCGGGCGACCTGTGTTGCGCTTATCTTCCGGCAGGCTGTCCGTAACGCCCAGAGGCACCTTCCAGGCGAATTTCGCCGGTATTCACATTCACGGCGGCGAGTTCTCCCCATGGCGGTTGCTGGCAGGGAAGCTGCTGCGTGGTTGGTCCCTTGATGCTGAATCTTCCGCCGCCGGGGATTCCTTCATAAGGACCATCCGGGTCGACTCGATTGCCTTGTCCATTCGCCATGGCTTGACCCTTCTGCGGATCATGGTCTTTCAAACCGGATACCTGCCCCAATTCATTGACATTGGCAAACAGATATCCAAGTCGCGGATCGAATGACGTTCCGCCCCAATTCACACCACCGTGGTTGCCTGGAAATTGTACACGGAGATGGTTATAAGCTGACTGGGAGAAAGGTCCACCTAATTCCATGCCTTCCATCAGCTTCTTGCACCCTGCTTCCAGTTCCGGCGTAACGGTAGCCACATCTTCTTTGCTGAATGTTTGCTTCGCCAAAGGCGGGGGCTTTACGGGAAATGGCTGTGTCTTGGAGGCATGCTCTAAGGGCAATTGGCTTGCCGGTACAGCGCGCTCTTCCACCCCATAGATCGGTTTGCCGGTAACGCGGTTCAGCAAGAAGACCATTCCAATCTTATCCATAGCCACCACGGCAGGAATGGTTTTGCCGCCCTGTTTCACATCGATCAATGCCGGAGCACCCGTTAAGTCAGCGTCCCAGATGTCATGATGTACCACCTGAAAATGCCACAGGTATTTTCCAGTGTTGGCATCCGCTGCCACCAGGCTGGAGCTAAACAAGTCATCACCGGCACGGTCACCGCCGTACTGATCCACCGAGGGCGCGCCGAACGGCATATACACAATGCCGCGCTTTTCATCTATGGTGAGAAATCCCCAAACATTCACGCCCGAACGATTTTTCCAACTTTCGCCAGCCCACGTGTTGTTGTATTTTTCGCCGGGTTGAGGAATGGAGTGGAAGGTCCACACCAGCTTCCCGGTGTGCATGTCCCACGCGCGTACATCACCTGCCGGTCCATGCGGCGGATTCTCCTGCGTGATTCCCCCTGTGATCACAAGATTTTTGTACACGATGGGGGGAGACGTGAGCGCGTTTCGGCCAGGCAACCCGTGCATAATGGCCTCTGTGTTCAGGTTGACCACTCCGTTATCGCCAAAACCAGCATTCGGTTTCCCGGTCTTCGCGTCCACGGAGTAAAGTTTTCCGTCGCTGGAACCAAATACAACCTGAGCGGGAGTTTTTCCGTCACCGGCCCAATACTCCAGCCCACGTGTGGATGGGTTACCGGCTGGGAGCGGAAAAGACCAGAGTTCTTTTCCATTCACGGGATCCACTGCCGCAATTCGGGAATAGGGAGTGGTGATGTACATGATTCCGTGAATTACGAGCGGCGTGACCGAGCTTGGACGGAAACCCGAGCCGAACTGGAGGCGACCACCACCTCTGTTACCGCCGTTGTTTCCTGCTGGTTCCGGTTCATCCCCTACCGGTCCGCCTTGAGGACGTCCTTGTGGAGTAGCCTGACCGCGACCGCCACCGTTGCCACCAGTGAAACCTGGCGGCCGCATGTGGTACACCCACGCGACTTTCAGCTTGCTTACGTTTTCGGGCGTGATTTGCACCAGCGGGGAGAACCGCATTCCGCCTGGATCATGACCGTAGGTCTGCCATTCCTTGGAAGGCTCAACCGCAGTGCCATCCAGGGGAATGCTGCTTTCCTTGGCATTCACGGGTGCAGCGACCTTTGGAGCATTCTCCACACTGGCTATAGCGTTTGCCGATGACGCCCCTGTTGCAGCAGCAGTTTCCGCGCTCGGACGAGTTGCATTCGGACCCGGTCCATAGAATTTCGCCAGGTAACTCAGGGTCTTATTCAACTCATCATCGCTGCCCTGCGCACCGAGGTTCACCATTTTAGTGATGGTGGCAGCCCAGCCTGCCTGGTCCTGACGCAAGGAGATTGCTTGCTCAATGGTGTGGCACTTGGTGCAAACCTTGAGAGTGTCCGCTTTTCCGGCACCCTCCGGCAAATCCGCGGCATAGGAAAGGCCCGCCACACACGAAAGTCCTGCCAACAGCCTTGCCCATCGATGATTGCTGAAATTATTGATTAAGAAATTCTTCACAATTCTACGGTCGCCTCGCACTGCATTTATCTGATTCGGTGAAATTATTATATGGGAGTGGCGATGAAAGTTTGTGCTTGGTTACAAATCTTGGCGGCTCTTCCGCTGTTTGCTGAGCCTCCCGGAGCTTCCGTGCAGGTTAAGGTGCAAGTGCCAGCGGCGTATGCCACCGGTGTTTTTGCCCAGCGGCAGTTTTTAATGGTGCCTCCCGGATTTCAGATCGCGGTATGGGCGCGATTAACAGGAGCGCGCTTTCTTGCCGTCGCGCCAAACGGGGATGTCTTTGTTTCCCAGCCTGGTAGCGGCTCGGTCTATGTGTTTCGCCCTGTAGGAGGCGCTGCTCCGCAGCAATATCGGTATGCCACTGGATTAGCAAACCCACACGGCATGGCTTTCGACACCATCAATGGCGCGACGTACCTCTATATCGCGGAATCCAACCAGATTAGCCGTTTTCTGTACAATTCCGGCGATACCGTATCACATGACCGGCAGATCATCATCAAAGGTCTGCCTGATGGCGGCCTGCCGGGGTTCAATGGAAGCTATGCGCACCCACTGAAGAATATCGCTATCGGTCCGGATCATTTGCTTTATGTGGGCCTTGGTTCCAGTTGCAACGTGTGCGCCAGTGATGCCGCAGCCGATCCGATTCGAGGCTCCATTTATGTTTACCAGCCTGACGGTTCCGGCGGACGCGTATTTGCCCGAGGCTTGCGAAATGCAGAAGGGCTGGCGTTTCTTCCAGGCACGAACACGCTTTGGGCAGCGGTCAACAATCGTGACCAGCTTCCCTATCCGTACCAGGATTCCACCAATCAATATGACCGGGTGCTCACCAGCTATGTAGACGACCATCCGCCGGAACCCTTTACTGCTATTCGCGACGGCGGCAACTATGGCTGGCCCTTCTGCAACCCGACGCAAGATGGGCCAACAGGCTTTGCCTCCATGAAGTTTGATCTTGACCTGGACACCAATGGGGATGGGCATGTTTCCTGCTCGGCTATGGATGTCATCAATCGGGGATTTCCGGCCCATTCTGCGCCCCTTCAATTTGGGTTTGCACAGGGAACGGCGTTTCCGGCTATCTATCGGGAGGGCGCGATAGTGGCTTTCCATGGCTCATGGGATCGCAGTGTGCCCACTGGCTATAAAGTGGTTTACCTGCCATGGAACTCGCGGTCGGCAACACCAGGAAATGAGATGGATCTTGTCAGCGGATTTCAGAAAATGGGAGCACGTCCCGCAGGTGTGGCCATCACCGCTTCGGGTTCTCTTCTGATTAGCGATGATGCCCTGGGTGCCATTTTTGAGTTGACGTATACGCCTGCGGCTGTATCAGGAGCAAGCAGTTACCCGGTGATTGCTCCGGAATCGTTTGCGAGCGTGTACGGCAGCAGCTTAAGTGATCAGACTGTAGGGAGCGGGCCACCTTACCCCACATCTCTGGGTGGCGTTGCATTATCACTGACTGACTCCGCCGGACACACATTTCAGCCAGTTCTCAGTTATGTGTCGCCCAAACAAATCAACTTTGTTGTTCCGGCTGACATTGCTGTTGGCACCGCAAACCTTGCTTGGGAAAGCCAGTGGTTTACGAAAGACCTCGGAACAGTGGAGGTTCAGTTAACCTCCCCGGCATTATTTAGCGTAAATGGAACTGGCACCGGAACGGCTGCTGCCACTGCGGTGGACGCTGCGGGTAACTCCGTCCCGGTGTTTACCTGCCAAGGTAGTAATTGTCAGGAAACACCGATCAACGTTTCGGGCCCGACGAAGTATGTTTCGTTGTATGGAACAGGGATTCGAAATGCAGCAAGCGGCTCGGTACAAGTGCTGGTGAATGGGACGCAAATACCAGTAACGTATGCCGGTGCGCAAGCTGCCTTTCCCGGCATGGATCAAATCAATATACCGTTACCGGCATCACTGGCGGGAAGCGGTGAAGTCGAGGTTCAGGTATTGGTGGGCGGAGTGAGATCCAACACAGTCACTCTTCTGATCCAGTAATTGAGCAGTGATTCATTCGGCCCCTCTATAACAATCGGAAGTTCACTTCGATGGTGGCGTGGACCGCTACCGGATGGCCATCCTTCATGCCGGGCTTGAATTTCCATTTGGCCACCGCCTCCATGGCTTTCTCATCCAGGCCCAACCCTAAGCTACGGACCACTTTGAGGTCTTGCGCTCTGCCCTGCGGGTCCACAATCACGGAGATCAACACGGAGCCGGAGTATTTGGCCTTACGGGCTTCCTCCGAATACTCAGGGTCCACCTTATACAGCACCGAAGGAGCGGAAACGCCACCGCCTACCCGATAGGCCCCGCCTCCTACACCGCCACCCTGGCCTGGTCCATACCCGCCGCCATTGCCACTGCCAACACCGCCACCATTACCAGAACCCATACCTAGCCCACTGCCAGGACCATTCGAGGGAATGCCGAGACGCGCAAGCGGATCGCCGTACTGGTTGATATCCACCTGCGGAGCCGGAACATCCACCAAACTGGGAACCACGGCCAGCTTGGGATGTTCGTTCACTACTACTTGTGGAGGAACGAACTGCCTCAAGGTGTGCTTGGGCAATTGCCCTTTCGTCACCGGCGTCAGAGCGTTAGCCCCACCGCCACCTCCTCCACGAGCCGTTTGCTTCTTTGGAGGTTCATAAGGCCTGAGGTTCGGATCAAGGATGTGGACTTCGTCGCGGATCTTTTTCTCTACCGCATCATGTGCGGACAACCCCGTAAGGAGTAAAGCGGCAACAGAGGCGTGGATGGCGAGTGAATACCAGTTGGACTTCTGGTCTCGCTCATACATACCCCAAATGCTCTTTACCGCAACGGGCTGTGAAGTCAGCACTACCGGAGCCAGTTTTTCCGGGCTGATGAGGTCGTGAATATTTCTGTAGATCGATACGTACCACGGGATTTCTGCTGTTGCTGGCGTCAGCAGACGACCCAAATGGTCGTCTGCGTTGTCAGCATGGATGCGGCTCATCAGCCGCGTCAGGGCAGCGGAGGAGTCCACCGCTTTTTCCACCGAGGGCGATAATTCAGAGAGCCAGGCATTCACGCGCTGGTGTGTTGCCACTACGTGATCAAATTGGAGACGGCATTGGGCACAAGACACCAGATGCCCTTCCACCTTCAGGCGGAGTGGAGTCGGCCCGGATTCTTCCAAATATCCTTGCAGGTCGGATTCTTCTAAACACATCATCACTCTGCCCTCCCATAAAGGCTTACGTATTCTTTTTCAAACTGCGCCTTTGCTCTGGAAATCAGCACATACAAGGAGTCAGGCTTAACACCCAGCAGAGCGGCCATCTCTTTGCATGTAAAGCCGCTGCTCCCCATCAGCAGGACTTGGCTTTGTATCGGTTTCAGACGGGAAAGAACCATGCGAACGCGTTCCCGTTGTTCATCCGCCAGTAGCTGATAGAGCGGATTCGCGGGTATTTCTTTTGCGAGTTCTTCCAGATGCGCCTGCTCCTCGCGACGTATGCGGCGAGAGTTACCCCGCAGCGCATCCAGGCCGAGATTCATGGCGGTTCTGTATAACCACCCGGCTAGATTTTCTTCCGAACGATTTTGACGGCGGTGCTGATGGAGCTTGTAAAAAGCATCCGCCGCCAGTTCTTCCGCCTGTCCGGAATTTTCCAGCAGCCGCAGAAGAACTTTCACCAGCCGGGGATAGTGCTCCCGAAAAAGAGCTTCAAAGCTCTGGTCGGTGGGCGGTTCCGGCCCGGTAGTCAGAAGGAGTGCCTCGTAACTTTGCTGCTGCACACCTATTTAACGTCGCAGCGCGCAAAATCCTAACGCGAAAAAGAAAATTTCTTATGGGCGGCTGAAGAATCGCGGCAGCGAACTATCTTTCTTCCGCATGGCATAACAGACAAGCTTTTTGCGGATTTCTGATCCCGGAAAAAGCAAGCGCATAGACTTGATCGCCCATGTTCCAGGACACAAGCGAAGCGTTAGCAGCTGGCTCGGAAGACAGAAGGTGCCGCTTCGCAGATTTTGGAGCACTGGCTCCGGTGAACGTCGTTTTGGAAACCAGAAGCATAGCAGGCTCACCCGCCACGTAATAGCCGATCTCCGCCAGCGCCTGACCTTGCAAGAGGACCTTTCGGACACCAAAGAGCTTCACCGTTCCGTTCTCGGCCATGGTTTGATCCATTGGCAAATCAATGTGGAGACCCGTGTTTGTTTGGATCCAGCTTTGAATTTTCGTGGGGTCTTCCGAGTAAAACTCAAAGTCTTCCGGATTTTCCGAGAACGATCTCAACTGCTGTGACGCTAAGGTACGTACAGAGGAATGAGGATTCGTGATGGCATAGGTATGCCAGAGCCATTTGCTGCTTGCCAGAAACAGCATCACCGCCGCGACGGCCCACATTGGCCAACGAATGGAGGCATTGTGCCGTTTCGGAAGAGGTTGTTCCTGCAGGCGATCCCACAAAGAGTTCGGCGCTGCCACTGGACCGAGATGGCGAGTCAACGCTTCTTCCAACCACGGCGACACTGCTCTGCTCGCCTTTGCTTCAGACATAGCCTTCTCCTCTGTTCTTGATCAAACCTGACAATTTTTTTTCCAGCACCTTATGCACCCGGTTGAGACGCGAACCAATGGTTCCGCTGGAGCAACCGAGGATCTCTCCCATTTCTTCATAGGACAAGCCTTGCGTATACCGCAGCACAATCACCATGCGCTGATCCGGCGGCAGGCGTTCTACAACCGACTGTACGCGGCTATTGATTTGAGAGCGTACCGCCTGATCTAGCGCATTGCCTTCTGGTGCCCGGAGCACTTTCACCAAGTCTTCCACCAGGGGCATGAGCCTTCTGACCTTGCGCTTCTGGTCAAAGCAAGTATTCACGACCAGCCGGTAAAGCCACGTCTCAAACTGGGAGTTCCAGCGAAAGCTGCGGATTCCGGAAAACAGCTTCAGGAAACATTCCTGGGCGATATCCATCGCGGTGACTGGATCACCGCTGTAACGCAAGGCAATAGAATACACGCGGTCTTTGTACAGTTCAAAAAGCGCACGGAAGGCTTCAGATTCACCACGCTGACACCCCTCAATGAGTTCTTTCTCTGTTTCTTCCAGCACCATTCGCCTGTTCGCTCTTTCTTTGTAAGACGTACGGCGATCAACAATTCTTGCTTATTTTTCTACTGTTGCGGGGGAATATTGTGATTGGACCGGAAGAAATTATCCGGATCGTACTTCGCCTTAAGCGCTGCTAATTTGGCGTACTTGTCGCTGCCATAGGAGGCTCGCACACGCTCTACCGATTCGTCCGCCGTCATGTGGTTCGTGTAGACGCCCGGCATGACGTATGGCTGAGCGGCGCTCCACACCCCGCGTGCCCACTCGGTATTTGCTGCATCCTGTGTGGCATCTGTCCAGTGCGCAATGATAGACATTTCAAAGTTTGCGTCCCGGTGATCGAATGCCATGGCACTTCGTGGTACACGCTGGATCTGACCCTTGATCTCGAAAAGCAAAATCATCGACTGCGGAGATGGCATGGCGTTTGCGCCATCTTTGAGGATCTGAGCAAGTTCGGGTTTGAGATCCGACAGGAAATTAGACTTCCAATAATAGCGATCCCCAACGGGAACGGCATGATCGACCATCCGTTGTACGTCCGTATAAGGCATCAGTTGTATGAGGTCCGCAATCGGTGATCCCCATTGCCGTAATGGCTGAAGCACCTGTTCCCCTTCGGCGACTGGCCCTGCATACACAGCGATGATGGCAACGAGCGGTATGCCGTCTGGCGAATTTAAAAAACCTACCGTTGTATCCAGCTCATCGGGTGTGCCAACAAGGAATTCCCGATGAAATGCAATTAAATCCACAGCTTGCTCGCGAGGATACAAAAGCATACCGGCGAGTACCTGGTCGAGAGGATGAAGTTGATAGCGGAACGATGTGACAATGCCGAAGTTTGCACCCGCGCCGCGCATCGCCCAAAATAAATCAGCATTCTGCTCCGCACTGGCCGTGAGCATTTCGCCGTCAGCCATTACGACGTCGAGCGACAGGAGATTGTCACACGCGGTTCCGTGCTTGCCCATTAAGTAACCCAGCCCACCACCGAGAGTAAGTCCGGCGATGCCCGTATGCGAAACTTGTCCGCCCGTTGTCGCCAGCCCCTGCGCCTGTGTCATAGCGTCAAACTCACCCCACAGCACACCCGGCTCGGCGACTGCCTCCCGGGAAGCAGCATCTATCGAAATCCCCTTCATTGGCGAAAGATCAATCATCAGCCCGTCATTACATACAGCCATCCCTGACACATTATGACCGCCCCCTTTAACGCTGACTGGTAACCCTTCAGCGCGCGCCAGTTTCACTGCCGTACGAATGTCTTCCGGTGTGTGGCAGCGCGCAATCAATGCCGGCCAACGGTTCACCATGCCATTCCAGATCCGGCGTGCGGCTTCGTATTCACTATCCGAGTGAGTAAAAAGGTTGCCTTTGAGTTGTTTCTTCCATGTATTCACAATGGACGGAATTGCAGTCTGTGCCATATAGATGCCTCGGCGGCGACAGCCATTATATAGATGTACTGGAGTCGGTTGCGCCCTGAGACTAGTACATTTCCCGTCCGTCTTTTTAGAGCTTTCTTACACGCCAGCAACAATGAAAAGTCGCCGAAACAGGAACGGAACGCCGCCCGCTTCGGACGTCAGGTAAGACGGGCGGCGCTGGGATCTGTGTTCTTCCAGAAATACCCGTGCTTTTGTACCACTCCACGATCCCCTCTACATCGGGCCTGCTATGAGGGGTTTGTATCCGGGTCCTTTGTTAACTGCTTTCGCAGGAAAATGGTTGCCTGTGGGTTTGCGTTGTAGCGTTGGCAAGTTTTATACCCGCGTTTTTCATAAAGCCTTATAGCTGCTTTCAGTTCGCTAAAGCTGTCGAGATAGATCCATCGAAGACCTTGCTGTTCAGAAAAGGCTTCCAGCGCATCGAGCATACAAGCAGCAACCCCTTGCCCCCGAAACTGTGGCCTCACATACATCCGCTTACATTCACCTGCGTCAAGATAACCTTCGAGGGGCCTCAGGGCTACGCAGCCTGCGGGCGTATCGCCTTCATAGGCAATCCAAAAACCGAAGCGCTCGTCTTTAAGCATGCGTTTTACGTCCCCAGTGCCATCGCGCTTCACAACATTCAGCTCGACGAAATACTCCTTAAGGAGGGCCATCAAATCCTCCCTATGCTCATGAGTTGCCCGGATGACGCGCACCAGCGAATTTCGCTTATTTAGGATCTACTGACACTTGCCAGCACTTCTGCTCTGCCGCTTGATATGTCTACGCGAGCGCGAGATTCAGATTCTCAATCGCCTCGTCCACTTCCGCCGTGTTCTTGTAGCCCACGGTGACGCAATCCACGCGCGCGTTGTGGAATGCGAACCGCATCGCCGCCTGCCGGTCTTCGCGTTTGGTGAACGCGCCTTCTCCCGACCAGCTTCATGCTGATCACGCCCATGCCATCCTTCTGCACCTGCTTCACGTGGGTAACCACTTCGTTCACATTGCCGGGACCGTTGGTGTTGAAGTCCTCCGCATCCATCTTGGTGCCCTTGTGGTTCATCGCGAATCATCGCGACCTCCAGCCACTTGTTGTCCGGGAACTGGCGCAGAGCCGGGAGACCATGCACCGACGCGCCATGACCGACGACGATCTTCTTCGATTTGGCTTCGAGGATGCCGTCCTGCCAGCGTTTGGTGTCGGTCGGCCATGTCGCCACGTGCTGGTAGTGCAGCAGCATGATGTCGAAGTATTCGGTGTTGGCGAGCTTGCGCAGCTCATCGATCTTGGCCTGCGGATCCACGCCTTCGCGCGTGGTCACCTTCGACATCAGCCTGTAGGAATCGCGCGGGACGCCCTTCAGCGCAACACCGAGCATCCGGTGCATGTCGCCGTAGGTTTCGGAGGTTTCGAAAAAGCGAATCCCGCGGTCGTAAGCGTGGCGCACCAGCGAGTGAACTCTTCCTGCCCTAGTTCGCGCTGGGTTTGCCCGCTGAACGTTCCCGTGCCGAAAGCCAGCCGTGTTACTTTCACGCCGGATCTGCCCAGGGTTACCCAATCTGTGGCGGTGCCGCCTGCCGCTCGCAGGGGCAAGCTTCCTGTTCCTGCCAGCGTGGCCGCTAAGCCGGTCTTCAGAAAATTACGTCGGGAGCAATGCGCCATTTCCAGTCCTCCAATTGCCTTTAGTCTACTCCTGTTTTCCGCCGTTCATGCTTTCCGCCGCGGAGCAATGGACGCAAGAGTTCTTGGGGAGGGTAATTACTTTCGATTGAGGAGTCGCACCGATCCGGCCGCGAGACGAAGGATCATGTTCCTGGGCATCAACCGCGCGCACCAGGGGCTGAGCCGAACCAGGAGCTTGCCTGGATAGGCGACCCTCTTCCCTTGCTCAAAAGCACGGAGGGTCTGGCTCACCACAACCGGCGGCTGATCCATCTGCTCTGGCTGTAATGTAGGCTTCATGTGGGCGAAGAATTGCGTGGCCACCGGTCCGGGGCAGGCCGCAAGTACCTTTACATTGCTCTTTTCCAGCTCCAGAGCGAGCCCCTCGCTGAAGAGCAGGACGAACGCCTTGGATGCCGCATAAATATCAGCACCCGCTAAAGGCTGGAACGCGGCAGTGGAGGCAAGATTGATGATTCCACCGCGACGCGCAGCAACCATGGCAGGAGCGAATGCGTGCGTCAATGTGACCAAAGCCCGCACATTCACATCG
Organism: Bryobacterales bacterium; assembly: GCA_963791675.1. Classification (GTDB taxonomy): domain Bacteria; phylum Acidobacteriota; class Terriglobia; order Bryobacterales; family Bryobacteraceae; genus JALYXI01. Next base: position 40,252 of record CAWBTD010000013.1, on the reverse strand, counting down.
ACCTGCTCCATCTGGCGTGCAAGCGGAGTATCCAGGAAGTTTTCAAAAAGCCCAAGCCCCGCGTTATTCACCAGAATATCAACCTGGATGCCACGGCTCTTCACCTCGCAAATAAGGCGATCTAAAGCCGCAGTTAAGGAAAGATCTGCTGGGACAACCGTTACTGGCGCTTTTCCCTGTTGCCTTAGACTCTCGGCGAGGTTGATCAGCTTTTCCTCTGACCGGTCCACGAGAACCAGATTTGCCCCCTCCCGCGCGAGTTGCCGTGCGAACTCCTCGCCTAACCCGGCCGAAGCACCCGTGACAAGAGCTGTCATGCCTCGGTAATTCAATCGTGTCCCCCTAAATTCATAATGTAAGCGGTGTTTGTATCGCATGACACTGGCATTTACACTTACCTAAACGCACGGCGCGTCGAAACGGATTTTACAGCGGCAAGAAAAACGAGAATGGCAAAGAGAAGAACTACACTCTATAAAAGGCTCAGGGAATATACCATCATGGAGACTTGAAGCCCTCGCTGAAAAAGGCAGCACTGTGCCTTGTTTGGGAGAAAGGTCCTAAGGGTTTTCCCCTGAATGAGGCATACGCCTCGCGGGGGTCACTGTAGCCGCGCCTTTTCGCCACTTTGTAGTTTTATCTCGTTCCGTAGCTCCGTAGTGATGTTCGCTGATACGGCACATCCTGTTCGCTTTCTGAACAGCTTCGTGTGCTTCATTGTGCACAGGCCGCGTTTCTTGTTGGCGCCTGCCCTGCCATTGCACTATCGAGGAGACGAAACAGGAACGCAAGCCGGATTTATCCCTATTATCATTCTGGGCAGTGTACTTCAGACCTGCGGGGCCGCGTCTTGGGAAAGGATGTAAGCAAGGCGGTCCTCTCAATGGAAGGAGAAGCAAGCAGACCGATGCAACTATTAGACGAATGTACCTGGCTGGCCGCCTGGAATTCTGAGCAGTTCGCAAATGGGGTGCGGACCATCACTGTCCATGCCTACGCGGAGAGTCAGAAGGGAAGCGACAGTATCCGTGTTCTGGTCAATCAGCAAGGGCCGTATCTGGCGCCTGTTCGCCGGGAGCAGGAGATGGCTGGGGAATGAGCGCAGCACTGATATGGTCCATTGCTGCGGCAGCCATTGCAGGAGTTTTGTTTCGTCCTAAGGATTGGCCGGAGGCGGTATGGGCATGCCTGGGCGCTGCGTTGCTGGTGATCACCGGACTTCTTCCGCTCTCAGCGGCAGGTGCTGCCGTCGCAAAAGGAACGGATGTATATCTGTTCCTGACCGGAATGATGCTCTTATCGGAACTGGCGCGTCGTGAAGGCGTTTTCGATTGGCTTGCGTCCCATGCAGTAGAAGCAGCAAAGGCTTCCCGTAAACGCTTATTCACCCTTATCTATTCGGTTGGAATTTTGGTAACAGTGTTCTTGTCCAATGATGCCACTGCGGTGGTGTTAACCCCGGCAATTTACGCAGCCGTCAAAAAAGCGCGGATCAAGGCGCTTCCTTACCTGCTGATTTGCGCGTTTATCGCCAATGCGGCCAGCTTTGTGCTGCCCATCTCCAACCCGGCCAATCTGGTGGTGTACGGCAAAAATCTTCCTTCTCTGTTGCCTTGGTTGCGGACTTTTCTTGTCCCTTCGCTGCTGTCGATTCTCGCTACCTACCTGACTCTCCGATGGACGCAACGCAAAGAACTGGAAGGAACCATTGAAGTAGATGGTGAGGTAGCGAGTTTGTCTAAGCAAGGACAGTTCGCCGCCTGGGGAATTCTTGGCACCGGCTTGGTTCTGCTTTGCGCCTCCGGTTTTGGCCTTGATCTTGGCCTTCCTACCTGTATTGCCGCATTCATCGCGGTGATGCTCACCACTCGCGCGCGGGTAGAAGCACTTGGGGAAATCGTAAAGAGTGTTTCGTGGGCAGTGCTGGCGCTTGTGGCGGGATTATTTGTGATTGTGGAAGCACTGAATCAAGTGGGAGCGCTGCAGGATATCGCCGCGGCGCTACGAGCTTGTGAAAAACTGCCCAGAGTGGGCGGTGGACTAGCTGCTTCCTTTGGCATTGCGATCCTGTCAAATGTGATGAATAACTTGCCCTCTGGACTTTTAGCGGGTGGCGCTGTGCAAACCGCTCACGTGGCGCCGCACATCCGGGATGCCGTACTAGTGGGTGTGGACCTCGGGCCGAATCTTTCTGTTACCGGTTCACTCGCCACTGTTCTTTGGCTAATTGCATTGCGGCGCGAGGGGGAACACATGAGTGGTTGGGAATTTCTGAAGATTGGCTTTGTGGTAATGCCACCAGCGCTTCTCTTAGCCACCCTTTCGGTGTCGCTTCTCTCAAAATAAGAAACGTCACTGTTTCACTGCTTCCAAAAGAAAAGCTGTGCTGTCGTAATCGCCCCGAAGCATTGGCCGAAGACCCTGCTGCATCAGGTAAGCACCGCTTACCATGGATTCCTGCCCGCGTCCGAGTTCCTGGACCCGGTAAATGGTTTTCGCTTCCAGTCCATGCAGTGGTGGAAATCGGGCTGCTGCCGATACTGCTGCGAATGGAGAAAGGCGAATACCACCGACTGCGCGCCATTCTCTGCAACATACTGATTCGCCGTTAACTCCCCTTCGCGCGGCGAAAGCAGTCGGTAGAGTTTGCCTTCCTGCACCGTGCCGCGGATCTTTTTGTAGTAAGCGATCATTTCCTTGGCCAGCGAGGTGTCTTCCGCCGACCATCGATTGAGGTTCGCTCCCACGCCGAGCGCACCCTGCATCGCTACCAGAAAGCGGTATTTGAGCGACGTGGAGCGTCCGTTCATGTTCGGCACATCCGTAACCCACGCGGACATGATCTTTGGCGCATATGCCTGTGTAAAGCCTTCCTGAATCCGTAACCGGTCAAAGGCTTCCGTATTGTCGGAGGTCCAAACTTCTTCTACACGCTGCAAAATGCCAAGATCCACTCGCCCGCCCCCGCCGGAACAGGACTCGATTTCCAACTCAGGATGTTTCGCGCGCAAGCGGTCAATAATCTCGTAGAGATTGCGCACATACGGCACCCAGAGCGGATTCGGCATATCGGCGCTTTCTGTGCCTGGTTCCGCAAAGGGCCGGTTCATGTCCCACTTGAAATAACGGATCTGGTAGTCAGTGGCGAGCTTATCCAGCACTCCGAAGATGTATTCCTTTACGTCGTTACGCGCCAGGTTCAGCACTAGCTGATTGCGCAGTTCGGTGCGCGGCCTGCCAGGAAAATGCATGGCCCAATCCGGGTGCGCACGATAGAGATCGCTGTCCGGGTTTACCATTTCCGGTTCTACCCACAGGCCAAACTCCATGCCTAACGCATGAACCCGATCAATCAGCGGTTTCAACCCATTGGGAAACTTAGCCGGATTCACGACCCAGTCGCCCAGTCCGGCTCGATCATTATTGCGCTTACCAAACCAGCCATCGTCCATTACAAACAATTCCACACCGAGCTTGGCAGCCTTTTCCGCCAGTGCAACCTGGCCCGGTTCATCCACCTTGAACTCGGTCGCTTCCCAGGAGTTATAAAGCACGGGCCGCAATCTCGCTTTTTCCGCGTGCGGCAGAATCTGCAATCGCTCAAAACGGTGCATCATGCGCGAGGCTTCTCCGAACCCCTTTTCCGTGAAGCCGCCGTAAAACGGCGGAGACTGAAAGGATTCGCCCGGCTTCACCTGGTAGCGGAAATCGAAAGTATTCAACCCTCCAGTGACTCTCACCTGTCCATACGGGGTTTGTTCCACATCCAGGCGCCAATTTCCGCTCCATCCCAGCGCCCCGAACCACACCTCGCCCGTTTCTTCGGTAGCTGCGTTACGGTCCATCGCAAACCACGGATTTGCATTGTGGCTGGTGTGACCTTTCCGGCTCTCAATCACTTTCTGCCCGGTGTGGACCAGTTCCCGCGTCAATTGCGTCTCCCCTGCCCAGTGCCCGGTCAGGTAGCTGACCCGGTAGCCTTCGCCATGTGGCATAAACCAGACGCCGGATTGCAGGCTTTCCAGCGTTACCGCTTGGCGGGAACGGTTCACAAACTCGGCTTGTTTCCGAACCATGCCGAATTCGGGATACACGGTATATTGCAGCATCACAAAAAGATCATCATTCACGTCCTTGGTTGTGATGGTGAGCGTGTTTCCTTCGATCTTGTGAGAAGCATAATGGAGAACCATGTCGCGCACGCCGTCCGCTCGCGTCAGTTTGATTGCGGGTTCCAGGTAGCGTGCTCCGCCCCAGCCCTCATACTCCTCGTTGATCAGGGATTGTGCCGGGTCAAAGGAGGACAATTCCCTACCCCCTTGTGCTGGAGCAATGTCTTCCATTCTCCAGAGCGGCCCTTGCCAATAAAGATTTTGCACTTCTCCCCGTGGATTTACGCCAATGGCATAAGCGCTGCTGTTGGTATGGAGAAGCCACAGATGCTTTTGGTCGGAATACTCGATCATGGATTGGGCGAACAATGCACGGGTGATGCAAAGAAAACAAAAAATGCGGAAAGGCACGAAAAACATTGTAATGAAATTTGCTAGGCGCTACGTGTTTCTGTTCCATCAGTTACTTCCACGCTGGCCCAAGCGTCTGTACTGGTGGCTTGCAACGTAGCTTAGCCGAACTTTGAGATTTATGACACGTTACTCCAGCTTCTTCTCTTTATCGAATACGATAAGTGCCATGATGTTGATCACCAAAAAAAGCGTGGCGCCTGCCTTTGCCTCACTGGCACTATTGGCGGCCACTGCAAACGGGCAGAATGCTTCGCTGCCTCCCCTTCCCGCACCGATGGACATACCAAAACCGGGTCCGGTATCGGACGGTCCGTATGCGCCGCAGCCCATTGTCGCAGGGGGTGTGGTGGTTCCTCTTTACCCGCCCGGCTCACCATTCCTGAAACAGGAGCGAGTCCGCGAGGCCGAGCAGTACAACATGAGTCAGTCGGTGCCAGGCCGTATCAGCAGCATTGTGAATATCCACAACCCTTCCATTGAAGTCCATACCGTGGAGGGCGGATTGAACACAGGCGCAGCGGTAATTCTGGTAGCGGGAGGCGGACACAACACCCTGAATGTGGGCGGCGAAAGTGCTGATTTTGTTCCCTTTTTCTATAACTACGGCGTGAATACTGTGATCCTGCGAAATCGCTTGCGCCGCGATGGGTATAAGGCGGAGGTAGATGCCGTGAATGACGCCCAGCAGGCAGTCCGCCTGGTTCGTGCTTATGCCAAGCAATGGCGCATCGATCCCAATAAAATTGGGATCATGGGCTTCTCTGCAGGCGCGGAGTTGTCGGCACCCGCAGCGGTTCTTTTCGATGAATTTGATAAGAAAAACCATGACCCGAGCGATCCCTTAGCTGGAATCAGTTCGCGGCCTGACTTTGTGGGAATTATCTACCCTGGTCCTTCGCCATTCGCACGAAATCGCACCCCTCCTCCGATTCCACGCAATGTGCCCCCTGCCTTTATTGCTTGCGGCGGTTCCGGTGACCGTGGACATGCCATCTGGGCGTTGGATTACTTTTCGGCGATGTTGGCGATCGGCGTACCGAATATTGAGATGCATATCTACGGCAATGGTCGGCATCCTGGCGATCCGCTTCCAGACGGCAGCCGGATGAGTGGCGGTCTGACCGATAGAAATGATATTCCCTACGGTAGTTGGCAGTTTCGGTTCATTGATTGGTTTCGGGATCTTGGGTTTTTGCAAAAACCCGGTGTGGAAACAAAGGCTGCCAAGGATGTCGCGACTTTTGTCACCCAGCCGCCTCTCCGTATGGGCGGTCCCGGTGGCGGGCCCAACGGCGGAGCAAACGCTGGCCAAAATAAGCCTCCCGTGAAGCAGTAGTCTTTTGTGTGCTGTGCGACTTTCCGCGCTGAAGGTCGCACTTCCCTTCCCTTTTACGGAGTGTTTTTGCCTCTGAGCCAGTGTTGCATCCATTCCTCCAGCAGGTCAGAAAAGTCCTTCGATTTTCCTACTAACTCCCGGCGAATCTCGTCGTAAATGTCTTTTCGGACATAGGCCGAGATTTGTTGGTAATCCGGATTCTGCCTCTTCCCTATAGGCCGTTTGGGTTTGTTTTGCTGTGAGTTTGCTTCTTCTTGCGCAGACTCTGTGCCGGGATCTCGGCTTTCACTCTCCTCGCGGAGTAGTTCAAGACCTTTGAATTTCGCCATAGCTGATCATACTCACGTTCTTGCACGTTCAGGTGTTTGCGTACCTAGAAATGTAAGTATCTCGCTACCCACGTTCTCATAATCGCGCCAACCTAGATTTGTGCGGTCCACCCGATCCACAGTGATGCCTTGCATCACTGCTCGTTGGAAAGCCACAAGTCTCCGGACCGTCGCATGGAACCTCGGTAATTTGTGTTCATCCAGGAAGTCTGCTGCTTCTTCTCCGTCTTTGTTGGGTTTGGGAGGAATGATGGTCAGCAGCACTTTGAAAGGTGTTTTGGGCGCTACTCGTTGTAGCCGTTCCGCTGTTTGGAGAACGCGAGTGGAGACCAAGCGCGTCTGGATTCGAGGGAATCACGGCTAGATGACAGCCCGTTGCCAGTTCGCTTAAGTCTGTGTCGGTCGGATTCGCTTCGGTATCTACCACCAGGAAATCGTATCTGGTCTCGCTCAGTTCCATCGATAAGCGCCGTTCCGGAATTACCTTGAATGGCAGCTTGCCTGGTTTCGACCAAAGGGTTGCGGACCGCGTAGCGTCCCCATCCACCAGCAATGTTTTTCCGAATGATGTGAAATAAGCGGCAAGGTGGATCGCTGTGACGGTTTTGCCAACGCCGCCCTTGGTACTGACGACGCACACTACTTTAGCCATAAGGCTCAGTCTAACGCTGGTGCGAGTCCAAAATGTAATTGTGCATGGTTACATATTCGGATACTCGGGTAGTCTGATACCTATAAATTTATCTACGCGGCCTTTCTTTCGCGATACCGTCCAGGTGGGCTAAAGTTTCAGCCGAAATTTGCAGACTCCCGGCTTTGCTGTTTTCGCGAAGATGGTCAACGGACGAAGTGCCGGGAATCAGCAGGAGGTTGGGTGAGCGTTGGAGCAGCCATGCAAGCGCCACCTGCATCGGTGTAGCCCCTAGCTTTTCTGCGGCTGCGCCGAGCGCAGTGGACTGAAGCGGTGTGAAACCACCCAGCGGGAAGAAGGGCGTGTACGCAACCCCCTGTTGCGCGAGTACCTCTACAAAAGCATCGTCCTTTCTGTGCGCAAGGTTGTATTGGTTCTGGACACAGACGATCTCCGCGATGGATTGGGCCTCCTTCATCTGCCTGGGTGTAATGTTGCTTAAACCAAGATGGCGGATCAGACCTTGCCGTTGAAGCTCAGCTAACACGGTAAGAGGTGCTTCCAGAGAAGTTTCCGAGGGACCCGCCACGTTTCCAAGCCGCAGATTCACGACGGGCAGAACATCCAGGTCGAGATTGCGAAGATTGTCATGCACGGCAGCCTTGAGTTCTTCTGGCGATAAGGCAGTTGGCCAGGATTTATCGGCTCCCCGGCGATTGCCAACTTTGGTCACAATGACTAACCCCTCAGGATAGGGATGGAGCGCCTTGCGGATAAGCTGATTGGTGACGTGCGGACCATAATAGTCGCTGGTATCGATATGGTTGATGCCCAATCGGATCGCTTCGCGGAGGACGGAAACCGCAGCCTCAGAATCATGTGGCGGCCCCCAAACGCCTGGACCGGCAAGCTGCATCGCTCCATAGCCGAGTCGATTTACGCTGAGGGAAGTACCAGGAAGGGTAAATGTACCACCTAAATTGGATTCAGTAGTCATATCGTTGTTCAAAAGGAAAGTCCCAGGCACTTGCGGATGAACTGCTTGTCGTCCTCGGAGGTAGCAGGATCCCGTAATAATGCTTCCTGTTCGGTTCTCCAGGCTTCCAGTTCAGCCCGTTGCTGAGTTTCTTCGCGAAGGCGCATGTCTTCTTCTAACCGCTGTTTTTGTCGGAAAGCTTGGAAAGCCTCCCCTGCAAAACATTTGGGAACTGAGATCAGCAGAAATCCAATTGGATTGTGAATAGGACTGTTTTTAATCCGGATCACAGTTCCCTTCTCTTCCACGAAATGGATAATCTCGTCGTCACGGCAGTCGGCCACCTGTTTGATGCAGGCGTTTCTTAGGCGGTCGATTACTTCGTCGTCGACATTGCCGTATTGTTCCAGTGCCTTCCGTAGTTTTTCCCCTGACGTTTGTTTGTCTATGTGTTTATTGTCTATATATATTGTGGTCGGCTTGACCACTGTGGACAGGTGCGAGTTGACCACAGTATCTGTGGTCAAGTTGACCTCTGTAGTACCGTTGCTTGTGGGTACTGTGGTCGGGTTCCTTTTGACTACTGTGGACAGGTCTGATTTGTCTTTCGGACCCGAAGGCTCCGAATCAGCCTTACTCATCAAAGCGCCAGCCTGGGCCAGCGGTGTCACATAAGAAAATCCGGGTCCAAGCTTGGCGACGTGGGTGCGGCCGGTCCGCACATGATGATCCAGAACGGCACGGTAGCTAAACACGCGGTACACCGTGGAACTCCGCTGATAAATATCTGCTTGGCGTTCAATTGCAATAAAACCTTTTTCCAAAAGACGAGCCACAATTCGCTGAATGGTCTTTTTAGAAAGGCGCGTCTTCTTGCCCAGGAAGTCATATCCTGCCTGTACCAACTTGAACTCGCCACCGCCCTCGCCTTCCTGCACGGATTTAGCCGCCCACAAAGTGTCATAGACTGATTCCTCGGCGGCATTGATCACATCCTGGGCCAGACGAATGCGTTTCACTCTCGCTTCAGGAATCAGCTCTCCCCGATCTGTCTGCCAAATCTGCTTGGCACTGCCGGGAACCGACTTCGTTCTGGGCGAGGGAAGAACCTGAGTCTCTAGCGGCGGTGACTCAATCACCGTGGCTCTATTCGGCTCTGCGAAATCCAACTCCTTCTTGACTGCCGGAAACGCGGCAACTGTAGCCTTCTTGACCACAGTGGACACGTGTGCATTGTCTACAGTGGTCAGGTCTGTTAAAGCACTTGTAAATTGATCCTTATCTTGTTGTAGGGGAAAAACTTGCTGTGGAGCAGAAGATGGTGTAAACGCCGGTTCCGGAATAGACCCGACTACAGTAGACACTACACTGGCGACTACTGTAGTCAGGTCTCTCGGATCTATCGGAAACGCAGCGTCCGCCTCTGGAAAGGGGGGCAGGGGACCAGGGCGGGCAAGAATCAGATGCGAACCTACGCCGTTCCCCACAGCAGGCGAGAAGATCAGGTCATCCAGCTCGCTGGGGTCGAATGCGGGTTGTTTTTTGTTAGACCGAGACAGTTTGGCCATGGTGCGGCTGCCCTGTTGCGACGCCCGGTTGGAACAGGGCCAGCAAAGCACCGGCTGCTAAATCATAATCCTCCAGCGCCTTGGCTTTCGGGTCTAAGTCCACAATCATCCGGTGAGCGCGTGCCGCCTTTCCAATAATCTGATCGGTTCGAATCGGATTCAGAATCGGAATCTTGTAGGTATCACTTAACTGGTGAATCATCTTCATCACCACATCGGTGAGACCAAAACGCTTATTGACAATGGTGGGCAGCAGAGCCACAGTTCGAATTGGGGTGCGAACGCTGTCTCCAATGGTCTGCGCGGAAAAAATCGTTGCGCCCGCACCAGACACGCTCAAGGTGTCCATGGAAACAGGAATCACCACATTCTGGCAAAACACCATGGAGCAAGCCTGGAGCAAGGAGATGGAAGGGGCGACATCAACTACCACCGCGTCATACGCTTCTTCATAAAGCCGAAACGCAGTTTGAAACACATGTTCGCGGCCGTACATCGTGAAGATGCGTTGCTCCATGGAAGTGGTTTCCCGGTTTCCGCACAATACTTCCAAGTTGTCCGCCAACTTCACCACGCAGTCCTGCAATCGAAGATGGTTCAGAATGAAATCGGAAATGTAGGCTTCCGGCTTCAGCCGAAGAGTCACCGCAATCGACCCTTGCGGATCACTGTCTACCAAAAGCGTTCGCAACCCCCGATTCGCAAAGCAACGGGCCAGGGTAATCGCGGTCGTAGTTTTACCGACACCGCCCTTTTGATTGCCAATCATTACCTTGATCATTTCCCAAGAGCCTCCCGGATCGTCTGGACATCCATCTGGGTCCACACACGATACTGGTTCTCCGGATCGCGCAAAGGTTCCTGGATTCGGCCATCCGCCAACATACGATAAAGCGTTCGGGGACTAACCTCTAGGATTTTTGCTACTTCCGAGCTCCGATACAGTCCATCACGGTATCTTTGCCTTCCTGTCATTTGCAAGTATCGTATCTTCATCTCTGCCATAACTCAAGCAAAACTTATGACAAAAATCAAAAATGCGATCTTTTTATAACAAACCAGAAACCTATGACACAAATCCGGCGCACCACTCAACCTTATACCAGTCCACAGGAGTCATTTTGACTACTGTAGTCAGGTGTATTATTGGTGTAATGAGGTCTCTTTTTCGATGGTTACTTGCCGTTCAAACTGCTCAAAATCATTACTGATCGCCATAGCAAGGGCCAAAAGGCGTTCCAGCGCTTCCTGAGGATTCTGGAAATCAATGGTTATTTGACCAGGTTTCAGGGTTACGCCTTGGGGCAACTCCCCTAACTCCTGGTTTACGATTCGATCAGGGGCTTCCACCAGCAGCCGGGGAACCTGAATTCGCTCTTGCCGGAGGCTCTCCAGAAGATCCGCCACCTTGCGGCGACGCTTTCGCTCCCAAGATCCATCTTCGCCATTTGCTAACTGGCGAAGGCGCTGAATCAGGACTTCCCGATCTACCAGACCGTTCGCGCCAACATGGTCGGTAACGCAGGGAGCCATAATCTGCTGCGCCCGACGTCTCCCAATTCCCAACAGGAACTCCACGGTGGCCCGATCCACAAAGGCTCGAGGGGAGGACCGCAATTCTTCAATAGCAGCGTCAACTTTGCTATACCAGATTGGTTTGGCGGGCATTTCGCTCTCAAGTTTTCGCGAGTCTTCCTAGAACGTGGCGATCGGGTTCACGGGCGAGCCAGTGCCAAGCGGAATTGCAAGGGGAGCAACCGTGAGCAGAAACTCCCAGCGATGGCGTTTTGCCGCTGCTTCACTTAAAGCCTCTAAATCGCAATTGTCCAAAAGTGGCGTGCCCATTGCAATCAGCAACAACTGATGAACCGGGAAGGGAATTCCTTCCACGCCGGAAGGCATCAGTTCGCCGTGGGTATCGCTTCCCACAATGGCCACATCACGCTGATGGAACCATCGGGCGCAGCTCGCGTGCATTCCTGCTGCTGCCTTTTCCGTGTCCCACTGGCCCTTTTCGGCACGCCGGGTCCATCGGCCGGTTCGGACAAACACAATGTCGCCTGAACCCACCCGAATTCCGGCTTGCTTTTCCCAGGCGTCCAAATCGGCGGGGGTGATGGGCGTGGAAGGCTCCAGGTATTTCACTCCCTTCAACCGAGGAATATCCATAAGAATGCCACGCGAAAAGAACCCGGATTTGAAGACTTCCACCGCGAGTTGATGTGCCCCTTGCTTATTGATTTCGGTCTGCGAATATCCGTTGTAGACCTTGCCTTGGTAAAACATGTGGGAAAGCGAATCGAAGTGGGTCAGAGTCAGGCCATGGTAGTCAAAGGTGTAGGTATCCATGGCGAACATGGGATGCGGATCGACCCCACTGGAAGTCACCACACGGCCAAACGGTTTCGTATTCTCGATGGACTTTGCGGTATCCGCATCACTGGAAAGGGAAACAGAATAGCCTTCTTTCACCAGCGCAGCAGCGCTTTTGCGCTTGGCTGGAGTAATCAGGTTTACGGTGCCGAGCTGGTCTGTTTTGCCCCATCTTCCCCAGTTGGAAAGCTCCTTCATCCATTGTTCGATGGTGCTTTTGGGGATCTGTTGTTGTGCGGGCAAAAGCGCGCATACACCCACACTCAAAAATAGTCTTCGCCAGTGCATGGAACGGAGGTTAATTTAATCCGCTGTGAATCCCATTCGCCGCCTGTATCGGCGCAGCCGGGGGCGCGGACAGAGCAAGCGCCATCACTGCCCAGTTGGTTCCCGCTGCTGAGATCCACTGATCCAAACCATGCGGAAACTCATTATCGAAATACGGCTGCGTTCCGTAGGAATGGGATTGCACATACCAGGAGCCATCCGTCACCTGTGTTTTGAGCAAGAATTGAATGCCGCGCTTCCAGGCGGGATCGGTCAGCGGAGTGCCAGCTTCATGCAATGCCACCAGAGCCTCACCGGTAGAGTAAGAGGTACTCGGCATGTACGGGTTATCTGACCAGCCGCCATCTCCACGTTGGGTGGCCATTAAATCATGCACAGCGGTCTTGAGAACCGCTTTATCGCCATCTGCCCAGGCAAGGCCAAACACGCGAAACGTTCGATCTTCGTGGGTATAGACTTTGGCGTTGCTCAGCCATTTCGCCGCCAGCCGAATCGACTCCTGGTATTCCTCTTTGCCGGTGGCTGGCGCGTAGAACTGAAGAGCGCGCAAGGAATTGGCGGTGTTGGTCACCTCATCGCCACAGAGCGGATTGCGCGAGCCGCCGCATCCTACGCCCCAATGCCCGTCCGTGAATTGGTGGGTTTTGAGGTAGCGGGCAACGGAATCCGTGATCAGATCCGATTTGTATCCTTCCGCATGAAGCCCCTGCAGAATATACGCCGGACCGCCGGGCGCCACGCCTTGCAGCATTCGTTCGCGCCACTCTCCGAAAAAGGACACAACTGCTTTCACTTCTTGCTTGGCCATCTGTTCATCCACGCGGAAGCCCTTGCTGCGGGCCAGGGAAATGGCCATATCGGTCAGGGCTTCGTTATGGCAGGATACACAGCCGGATTTACGAGTGAAGTTGAGGTCTGCCTTTTGAATCAACGGAAGCGCTCGTTGGACCGCAGCGGAAACCGTGTTGTTTTGCTGAAACGTGAGCGCTGGAGAAGCCACGGGATGAGAAGCCGCACCTGCCTTTTCCAGCAGATCCACAATGGGCGTATGCCCGTGCAATTTGGCGGAATCCAGCGCAGTGATTCCATCCGTGCTCTTGGCGTTGAGATCCGCTCCGTGCTCTACCAGCAACTTCACCGTGTCCAAGGGAAGGCGATCATTGTTGCAGGCGTACATCAAAGGCGTGCGGCCCGTCACGTCCGACACGTTCACGTTAGCTCCGTGATCCAGCAGATACCGGACAGCGTTTGTATCTCCGTACACCACAACAGACAGCAAAGTGCTGGTAAACGCCCCGGCATCCATGCTTTTTGCGACCAAATCCACGCATTTCCAGCAGTTGGCTTCCACCGCGCCGGTCAAGGCCCCTGCACCTGCGGCTTTGATGTCTGCGCCGCGGGCAATCAGCAAATTCATGCTCTCCGCATCGCCAGCCATGGCAGCTTCCCGCAACGGAGTGGTGTCACCGGCAGATCGCCGTTTGGGATTCGGATTCGCGCCGTGTTCCAGCAGCAGTTTTACTACGGCGGAATTGCCGGGCTGTGCAGCCGCAATCGTGAGCGCTGTTCGTCCATCGGCAGAGATCACATTAGCGTCCGCTCCATGGAGCAGCAAAGAGCGCGTTTTCTCCAGGTTGTTCGAGGCCCACATCAACGCGGTAGCGTTCGCGTCATTTCGTTTGTTCGGGTCCGCTGCTCCCTTTTCCAATAATTCCTTTACGGTGGACGCATCTCCGTACAGCACGGCGAACAAGAAAGGAGTCGCCCCGCCTACACCCCGGAGGTTGATCGCTCGGGGATCAGCGGCTAGCTGTGCGCGAAATGCTTGGGGATTGCCTGTGCGCAGTGACTCGATCAGCAGGGTTGCTTTAGGGTCGGGCGGCGTGGAGACTGGCTCATTCGCCAGTTCGTCCGGCCATTGGGCACCCTGATCAATCCACGCTTTGAAGATCGCGATTTCTTCCGGAGCCAGTGTGCCGCCGGCAGGCATTCGCCTCCCGAAATGATCTCCAACCAGCCGCAAATACAGGCGGCTTGCGGACGAGTTGCCCGGAACGATGACGCTTCGGGTACCGCCGCGCATGGCGGCGCTTCGCCGATCCAGCCGGAATGCATTCATCTGCTGCTCAGGCCCATGGCAGGCGATGCAGTTTTTTTCGATCAGAGGTTGCACATCCTGCCGGAAGTCCACTTTCCTATTCGTTTGGGCAGAAAGCAGTTCGGCGAGTGAAAAAAGGCAGGGAAGTACAAAGGCAATGCGACGAATAAACATAATCCCCTTATTGGGCGTTCTTGGGCCGGGATTTCCTAAGTGAAAAAGTGATTAGGATACGTGCATTTTATATCATTCAGAGCTTCTACTTAGAGTTGGCTGCCGAAGCAGATTGGCGTATCTGCTTGCGAGACCGCCCTTCCTGAACGGGAATCAGAACCGTGACGGTGGTTCCTTCTCCTGGTTTGCTATTTGCCTGGATGGTGCCGCCATGTGACGTCACAATGCCTTCCACGGCAGCAAGCCCGAGACCTCGGCCTGTAAACTTGGTGGTAAAAAAAGGCTCAAAAATTCTCGATAGAGTACGGGCATCCATTCCGGGTCCCGTATCCCGGACCTGAATATATATACATTGCTGCGGTTTTTGACAATGATGTCCCGTTTGTTCCGGCAGGAGGTGCCCGTCATACCTACCGGTTTGAATCGCAATCACCCCTGGCGAGTCTGAGAGAGCTTCCGCGGCATTGATTACCAGATTCATCACAATCTGCTGGATCTCACTGGGATCGGCTTTGAGGGAAGGGAGATCATCAGCCAGATTGAGTTCCACGCGTACCTGGTCTGGTACGGCGGTTTTCAATAGATCCAGAATCTCCTCAATGGCTTCCGAGATATTCACCTGGCTCGTAATGGCGAACCGGCCTTTGCCCGCATACGCCAGCAATTGTTGTGTCAGCCCGGAAGCTCTCTTTCCCGTTCTTACCACTTCTTCCAAAAGGGAACTGGTGGGGCTTAACGGTGGCAGAGTTTCCATTGCTAACGATGCATTGCCGATCATTGTGGTGAGCATGTTGTTAAACTCATGCGCCACCCCCCCGGCCAGTACACCAATACTCTCCCTTTTTTGCGCCTTCTCGATTTGCAACTGTTCTTTGATATCCCGGAACACAATCACTGCACCTGTTACCTGGCTGCCGCTCAGTAACGGAGTCACTACCTGTTCAATGGGGATAGCTCTGCCACCACGCGCATGCATTACCAGACGCTTTGGGGAAATTGCCGAACCGGTGCGTAACGCCTCATAAACGCTGCTTTCTTCTCTCTTCATCCCATCCGGAGTGAAGACAGGACAGATTTCCTCCACTGTTTTGCCGAGCGCCTCGTCCGCAGCCCAACCCGTTAGTGCTGCCCCTTGCTGGTTAAGGAAGCTCACCCTGCCTTCCAGATTCGTGGAAATCACCCCATCACTGATGCTGGCCAGCAGCGTTGCCATCCACCTTCTCTGTTGCACTTCCTGCTGGGAGATCCGATGTTGGTTTAATGCCATCAGAATGGTGGCATTCAGTTCGTCCGTCCGAAACGGCTTGGTAAGAAAACCGAAGACTCCATTTTGCTGTGCGCGAGCCAGTGTTTCCTCATCCGCAAAGGCGGTTAAAAACACCACAGGAATGTTCCATTGCTGCCAGATTACACCAGCAGAGGAAATGCCATCCTTCTCTCCGGCCAAGGCGATATCCATCAGCGCCAAGTCTGGCCTTGTTTCCTCTGCGAGGCGCACGGATTGATCACCGGTGCCGGCGACTCCTACGATTTCATACCCCAGACGCGCCAGAGTTCCGTTTAAGTTCAGGGCAACAATCTGCTCATCTTCCACAATCAGGATTTTGGGAACCCCTGTGGAGCGTTTAGGCTGTTGGTGATTTTGCATCTGAATTCCTTCAGGGCCAGCAGTGAACCTTATCAAAGATACCTTGTCCCCCCCCCCCCCCCGCGAAAATGAGGGCGTTATATCGCTATGTGCGAGAGTTCGGAGGATCACACTTCTCCGAGCGGATGTGCTGGAGAGCCTTGGCGATAGCGGCTTCCAGTTCCGCCGTGCGGAAAGGTTTGGACAGGAACGGGGTTGCCTCGTCCACGTGCCCGGTTTGGGAAAACTCGCCGCCAAAGGCGGTTACATACAGCACTGCTACTTTCTGCTTTGCGCGGATTTGCTGCGCAGCCTCCCACCCGCTGATGCCACTTCCCAGATTGATATCCATGAGCACCAAATCCGGCCCCAGTTCCGTCGCCTTAGCCACTGCCTCTTCGCCCCGGGATGCGACCGCGACCACCGTGTACCCCAATCTCTCGACTCGGGTTTGCAAGTCCATTTGCACAATGGCTTCGTCTTCGACGATCAGAACCCGAGCTTTTTCCATGTTTATACCATTTTCTCCCGCTTCTGAATTGGATATGTGATGACCACGCGCGTTCCTCCGTTTGCTTCCAGCCGTATGTCACCTTGCAACTGTCTGGCAAGCACTGAGGCCAGCTTCAGGCCCAGTGAGGTAGCCTGTTCCAGGCGAAAACCCGATGGCATGCCTACCCCGTTGTCGGAAACCTGGAGCACGCATTCCCCTTCCGGCTGGCAATGGAAAGTAATCTGGACCTCGCCTTTCCTCCCTTCGGGAAAGCCGTGCTTCAGGGAGTTGGTCAGCAGCTCATTCACAATCAGCCCACAGGGAATTGCTTCTGCTATTTCCATACCCGCACCATGTGCGTTTACTTCCACGTGGATGCGAGCCGGGTCTACCCCGTAGAACGAAAGAAGGTGGCTTACCAGACGATCCAGGTAGCTACCAAAATTGATGCGCGCCAGGTCGGGTGAGCGGTAAAGCAACTCATGGATGTCCCCGATGGAACGCACACGGTTGCAGGTTTCCTCAAACAGGGCGCGGACACTCTCATCCGGCACCGTGTAGGACTGAAGGGTCAGCAAGCTGGTAATCACCTGCAAGTTGTTCTTGACGCGGTGGTGAATCTCCTTCAGAAGGACTTCCTTTTCCCGGAGCGAGGCCGCCTGCTGTTCGCTGGCTTGCCGGCGTTCGGTTTCATCGCGCATGATTTTGGCGAACCCGCGCAGTTGACCATTCTCGTCACGCATCGCCGTTACGACGCCTCGGCACCACAACCGGGTCCCGTCTTTTCGGAGATGCCAGCGCTCGTCCTCGGCACGCCCAAACGCGGCGGCGTCCCGCAGTTCCTGTTCCGGCTGCCCGGTTGCTACATCTTCGGGCACAAACACCACTCTGCTCATCTGGCCGATGATTTCCGATTCGTTATAACCAAGCACGCGCTCCGCTCCGCTGTTCCAGGTGGTGATCCGGCCTTCCGGGTCCATCTGAAATAGGGCATAGTCGCGTACATTGTTTACAAAAAGCCGGAAACGTTCCTCGCTGCGCTCCAAGGCTTCTTGTGCTTGCTTGCGCTCCGTGATATCTACACACGCGCCGCTCATCCGGGCGGGCTGCCCATCTCCATCCAGCAGCACTTCACCCTGATCCAGGAACCAGCGATCTTCTCCCCCGGGCCGGGTCACTCGAAATTCAGTGCTCAGGTGGATGGCAGTCCGGCGCGTCTGCTCAAACGCGTCAATGACCTTTGCCCGGTCCTCGGGATGCAACAGGGCATAAAAATCTTCAATGGTGTTGACGTCCTGGTCCGGGCTCAGTCCAAACAGCATGCGCAGGTTTTCATCGAGCGTATCCCGGTTGGTGGGAATCTCCCAGTCCCAGGTACCCATGCGCGCCGCACGCAGGGCTACCCGCAGCCGGTCCTGCGTGGTGTGAAGTTCCTCCTCCATCCGCTTCCGCTCCGTGCCGTCGCGGGTAATCTTGGAAAAACCGGAAAGGACGCCCGCGCTATCGCGAATGGCAGTTAAGGAGCCTTCCGCCCAGTACCGCTCCCCATTCTGGCGCACCAGCCATCGTGTATTGTCGGCTAATCCATACTCCCGAGCATGTGCCAGTTCCTCCGCCGGCACGTTCCGCTCCCGGTCTTCCTCCGTAAACAGAAGCGCATGAGGCTGACCCATAATCTGCTGCGCGGAATAGCCATTGATTCGCTGGGCACCTCGATTCCAGCTATTGACGTTTCCGGCGGCATCCAAGGTAAAAATCGCGTAATCGGTGATGCCTGCCACCATCAGGCGAAACTGCTCGTCGGCCTCCCAGCTGGCGGTAAGATTCTTTTTCCCATCCCGCTCCTGCTCCTGGTCGCGTTTGAACATGGCGAGTTGAATCACTGCCGAGATCTCACCGGAACTGGCGGGCTTCATCACGTAAGCAAGCGGCTCTGTGTGCTGTGCCCGGTCCAACAGATGCCGGTCCGAGTACCCTGTCAGGTAGATCACCGGAATTCCGAGAGCGTGCAATTTTTGTGCTGCGGCAA
Source organism: Bryobacterales bacterium (assembly GCA_963791675.1). Taxonomy (GTDB): domain Bacteria; phylum Acidobacteriota; class Terriglobia; order Bryobacterales; family Bryobacteraceae; genus JALYXI01. The sequence goes on along the minus strand of CAWBTD010000013.1, from coordinate 21,804 downwards.
TCCCATCCATCTGGCCGGGGAGCATGATGTCCATCAGGACTACGTCTGGCCGCGTTCGCTCTCCTTGGGAGATGGCTTGTTCGCTGGTGTGAGCCATGCTCACTACTTCATGCCCTTGCTCCACCAGAGTCTGCCGTAGTTGCTCGGCAACTACCCTTTCGTCTTCCACAATTAAAATGCGTTTAGGTGTCATGACCGGTTCCTTGCCTGTGCCTGCAATGCAAGCGGGTAAGGTAAACCGGGGCTGCCGGGAAACGACGACTTCTGGCTGCTTCACCAGAGAGAAATCGTCCTGCTTACCTTTCAGGATACCGTTCGGGCGAGGAGAAGGTGCAAATTCGACAGAGGCACTGTGCGATGCCGCCCAATAGGAAAAGCCGAGCTAGGTTATCCGTATTATACTTCTGCCATTTCCTTCAAGAGCTTTGGCGCAGGCGGACGTCCATGGTCCTCCGATTTACGACCAAATTGCGAAGCGAATTTTTCAAAGTAGAGATATACCACCGGGGTGATGTAGAGAGTGAGTAACTGCGACACAATCAATCCGCCTACCACGGCAATTCCCAGTGGCTTTCGTGCCTCGCCTCCCGCTCCATAGCCAAAGGCAATCGGCAGCGTCCCTAACAGCGCAGCCATGGTGGTCATCATGATGGGCCGGAACCGTTGCAAGCAGCCTTCATAAATCGCTTCTTCTGCCCCTTTTCCTTCGCGCCGGGCGATGATGGCGAAATCAATAATCATGATGGCGTTCTTTTTCACAATGCCGATCAAAAGAACAATGCCCACGAATGAATACAGATTCAGGTCGTCATGAAACAGCAGCAAGGTAGTTAATGCGCCTAACCCTGCAGCAGGCAGGCCGGAAAGAATGGTAATCGGGTGAATAAAGCTCTCGTACAGGACGCCGAGTACAAGGTAAATCACCAGCACTGCAATCCCAAGCAAAAGCGCCAATCCCTTTAAAGAGCTTTGAAATGCCTGTGCTGTGCCTTGGTAACGGAAACTCATGGTGTCCGGCAAGGCCAAGCTCACGAGCTGCTTTATCAATTCGCTGGGTTGCTTCGCTAAGGGAAACCCCCTTGCTGGTGTTGAACTCGAAGTTCACTGCCGGTAGCTGACCGATATGGTTGACGCTGAGCGGCGCTACCCCTTCTATTACTCGTGTGACAGCCGAAAGGGGAACCAGTTTATTGCTGCTGGATCGAATATACAGCTTGGAAAGAGCTTCAGGGTTACGTTGCTGCCCCGGCAACACTTCCAGCAAGACGTCATATTCGTTCGAGGCTGCGGTGATGGTGGAAACACGGCGATTGCCGTAAGCATCGTAAAGCGTATTGGCAATCTGGTCCGGGGTAACTCCCAGGGCCAAGGCCCGGTCGCGATCAATATCCACATTCACGCGCGGGCTGGTCAGGTGTAAATCGCTGTAAACCTCTTGAATTCCGGGAACGGAACGAAGCTTGGTTTCCAGTTTAGGAGCCCACGTATATAACGCATTGACGTCCGCATCCTGCAATGCCACCGAATACTGGTAACGGGATTCGTTCTGGCCAAGCGTCAGAAGCGGCGGAGATTGAAGAAACACATTGAGCCCGGGAATTTTGGCAAAGCCTTGTTGCAGTTCCGCAATGATTTCAGGAGCGCGAGGGCGCTTCGGATCATCCTTGAAGTGCATGAACATGAAGCCCTGGTTCTGCCCGGAAAACCCTCCGGTTCCTGTTCCAAAGGTGGAAACCCAGCGATTGTTCTTCACCACTTCCATGGCTTGGCGCTGCAACTTCACCATCTCGTCATAAGAAGTGTCTTCCGCTGCTTCGGTATTGCCAAACACTAACCCGGTATCCACGGTGGGCAGGAAGCTCTTGGGCATCGCCGAAAACATATACACAGTGGCAACGGTAAGGGCGATGCTTCCCAACAACGTAACAAGACGATAGCGGAGAGTGATTTCCAGGGTTCGCCTGTAAAGGTTGCGCCATCCTTCAAAGAAGACTTCCGAACTCGCATACAGGCGGCCATGCGTGTGGCTGTGGTGCAGAAACCGGCTGCAGAGCATGGGAGTCAGCGTGAGCGAGATCAGCCCGGAAATCAGCACGGCCACTGCAATGGTGATTGAGAATTCCCGTAACAGTCGCCCGATAATTCCTTCCAGGAACAAAACCGGCACAAACACCGCGACCAGCGAAATGGTCATGGAAATAATGGTGAATCCCACCTCGCGCGCTCCCTCCAGGGCGGCTTCCAATCGGGGTTTTCCCATTTCCATGTGCCGCACAATGTTTTCCAGCATCACGATGGCGTCATCTACTACGAAGCCCACGGAGAGCGTCATCGCCATCATGGAAAGGGTATCGATGGTGAAATTCAGCAGGCGCATCACGGCAAAGGTGCCAAGCAGCGACAAGGGCACCGCAAGACTGGGAATCACCGTTGCCGAGACATTCCGGAGGAACACAAAGATCACCAGGATCACCAGCGCAATGGTCAGGAAGAGAGTGAACTTCACATCGCGGATGGAGTCTCGAATGTTTTGCGAAGCGTCGAACTCTGTTTCCAGCTTGATGCCTGCGGGCATGTTCTGCTTCAGCGTCGGCAGCAGTTGCTTGACGCCTTCCACCACTTCCACCGTATTCATCCCTGGTTGTTTGGTAACTGCCAGAATCATGGCAAGCTCCCCATTCACCCAGAAGACACTTTTATCCGTGGTGACGCTATCCAGTACCGAAGCGACTTCTTGCAAACGCACCGGATTGCCGTTCCGGTAGGTAATGATCATTGGCCGGAACTGGGAAGCCGTGTTGAGCTGGCTATTGGATTGAACGGTATACGCCTTGGTCCAACCATATAAAGATCCGGCAGGGAGGTTGACGTTTCCACGCCCCAACGCATCGCGAAGTTCTTCCAGACCAATTTCCCGTGCAGCTAGCCGGTCCGGGTCGGCTTGTATGCGTACCGCATACTTTTTCGCGCCGTACACCTGCACTTGGGCCACCCCGCTCACCATGGAAAGACGGCGTGCAATCAGTGTTTCCGCATACTCATCCAGCGCGGGCAGGCTCATGGTTTGCGAGGAAATACTCATATACAAAACAGGCCGTGAAGCCGGATTGATTTTGGAGTAAGAGGGCGGGGCAGGCATGTTGGACGGCAGGTTTCCTCCCGCACGGGAGATTGCCGCTTGTACGTCTTGCGCCGCTGCATCGATGGAACGGCTCAGATCGAACTGGAGAGTGATGCTGGTGGAGCCAAGCGAGCTAGAAGAGGACATGCTCGCGATTCCCGCAATAATGGAAAACTCTTTCTCCAGTGGCGTTGCCACGGAAGACGCCATGATGTCAGGATTTGCTCCGGGTAAACTGGCAGATACCTGGATGGTCGGGTACTCGACCGATGGCAGATCGCTGACTGGCAGGGCAAAGTAACTCAATAAGCCGAAGCCGAGAATCGCCGCCATTAACAACGTGGTGGTTACGGCGTGGCGGATAAAAAAATCGGTGATCCGCATAGTAGTTAGGCTCCGGAAGGCGTATTTGCCAGCAGTCTGTACACGAGCGCCGGGCGTTAGCCTTAACTGCCCTTCTGAAACCACTTTTTCCCCTGGTTGCAAGCCGCTGCCAATTACCGATTGCTCCGTTCCATTTACCGTGTAACTGCGGAGTACCTGAACGTTACGAATGGAGGCAGTTCCTTCGGTAGGGTGAATGATCCAAACGTATTTTCCTTGAGGCCCTGTTTGCACGGTACGGGAAGGAATCAAGATGCGGTTTTGCTCTACACTTAACCGGGCATGAACATTCACGAACTGGCCCGGCCACAAGGTGCGCTGCCCGTTGGTGAATGCTGCTTTCAGCTTGATGGTGCCCGTTGTGGTATCCACTGCGCTGTCAATAAATTGAAGCGAACCGGTGCTGATTTTGCCGTCTGCCGATGTGGAGGTAATGGTGAGTGGGTGGCCCGCATTGTATTTCCGAATTTCCGGCAGCAAGTCTTCCGGAACGGAAAAAGAAACATAGATCGGTGCAACTTGGAGGATGGTCACCAGGGTTGTATCGTTTTCTTTCGCCAAGCTGCCTTGTTTGACGGGAATTGCGCCTGCCCGGCCTGCGATGGGCGCATGCACCTCCGTGTAACTCAGTTGCAGATGGAGTTGTGCCAGCTTGGAACGGTCCGCTCTTTCGGTTGCTTTGGCGCTTTCCGCAGCAGCACGGTCGGCTTCCAGGGAAGCATTAGCCGATTCCGCGTTCGAAATGACCTGATCCGTTTGTTCGCGGGAAAAGATGCCTTCGTCGGAGAGCTTTTTTCCACGGTTAGCGATGGCCTGGGCATTTTTCAACGCGGCCAAATCTTTGGCGATATTTGCTTCGGCCTGTTTCTCGCTCGCAAGATCTTTGGCGATATTTGCCTCCAGTTCGCTGATCTGCTGGCGGTAAGGCTCCGCATCGAGTTCAAACAGAAGCTGGCCCTGCCGTACATCTTCGCCTTCGGAAAACCTTACCCGCAGAATAGGAGCCGTGATTCTTGGCTTTACCTCCACTGTGGAGATGGCTTCCACATTGCCGATTGCGGAGATCTCGCGTGGCACATCAGACAACACTGCGGGAATAGCGCGAACGCTGACGGCCGTTGGGGTGGAAGAAGCCGCTGCAGTAGGTTCGTTGCGTGAGCAAGAAGAGCAAGCCAGCGTAGCGAACAAGGCTACCGTGAGAACAAGTTTCGGGGACATTTGATGCAAAAGGAGAGTCTTTATTGTACCGTTGCGTGTTTACGCACTCCTAGTGCAGACGTGTGAAACCCGAAAATGTGAGCCATTTCGTTCCGTTTTACCCGAAATAATCGAATCCTGCTTCCGGTTTACCTTGACCCCGCAGACGGAAAATGTGAGCAGGAAGGCGAGCCGGGTTTAATTCCACGTAGTTTCGGGAGCCGTTCCATGTATAGCGGGCTTCCGTGAGAAGGTCGTGCACCTGAAATGGCCGGTCGCGATCCACTTTTAGCGAGTCTAAAGAGAGATTAACGAAGCTTGACTGGGTATTGTAAGGGTCCAGATTGACGACTACCAGAAGCAGGTTGTCATCGTCCGCCGAGCGCTTGCTGAAGCAAATCAGTTGTTCATTTTCCGTATGGTGGAATTCCAGCGTCCAATCCTGCTGCAAAGCCGCATTTTCATTCCGGATTTTGTTTACCAGTGTAATCAGCGGAACCAAGCTGTCGGAGCGGTTCAGGTCCCATTGGCGCAACTGATACTTCTCCGAATTCATGTACTCTTCCTTGCCAGGAGCAACGGGCACGGAATCCATCATTTCAAAGGCTGGTCCATAGATTCCGTAGTTGGCGCCCAGGGTTGCCGCCAGAAGAAAGCGGATCATGAAGGCGGAACGCATTCCCGTTTGGAGAAACTCCGGCAGAATGTCAGGTGTGTTCGGCCATTGATTCGGACGGAAGAATTCGCGCACACCCGTTTTGGTCAACTCCGTCAGATAGCTGGTGATTTCGTATTTTGCCGTCCGCCACGGAAAGTAAGTATAAGACTGGCTGAATCCCAACTTGGCCAAGCGATACATCACTTTGGGGCGCGTAAAGGCTTCCGAAAGGAAGATGACCGACGGCCACTCTGCCTTGATCCCCGTGATCAACCATTCCCAGAACGGAAAAGCTTTGGTATGAGGATTATCTACACGGAAAATTCTTACTCCCTGCTCGATCCAGAATACAAAGACACTTTTCAACTCTTCCCAAAGCTCGTTCCATTTCGGTGTTTCGAATTCAAAGGGGTAGATATCCTGGTATTTTTTCGGTGGGTTCTCCGCGTATTGAATGGTGCCGTCCGGCCGTTTGCGGAACCACTCTTCGTGAGCCTTCACATAGGGGTGGTCAGGGGCCGCCTGGAACGCAATATCGAGTGCAATTTGCAGCTTCAACTCCGAAGCGCGCCGCACCAAACGGCGAAAATCTTCCAATGTTCCCAGTTCAGAAAGAATGGATTTGTGTCCGCCTTGCGGTGCTCCAATGGCCCAAGGGCTGCCCACATCACCGGGCTCTGCCACTGCGGAATTGTTGCGGCCTTTCCGAAACGTCCATCCGATGGGATGAATGGGAGGAAAGTAAACCACGTTGAAGCCCATCTCCGCCACGCGGCGCAGGCGAGCTTCGCAGTCCGCGAATGTGCCATGCTGACCGGGAATTGTGGCAGCGGATCGGGGAAAAAATTCGTACCAGGAGCTAAAGCGTGCGCGCGGTGGGTCGACTATTAGTTCCAACTCCCGATCGGCTTCGGTAGCAAATCTGCGATCCGGGTACTTCGCCATTAATTCCGCGAGGCGCTGATCCGTGGCGGATTCCCGCTTTCTGCCGAGATCGCGGTTGATCCCGCAAATGCTGAGCCTCTTTTTGGAGCCAAACCGCATCACCGGGTTCTGCCCGCTCCGCCGCGCTTACGATCAGGTTGACGCCGATCAGGTAATCCACATCGGTATCGGTCTGGGCCTGGATGCGCTTCAGTAAATCACGCCGCCAGGTTTCGAAATGGTCTACCCAGGCATGAACGGTGTAGTGGTACCGTCCAATTTCGGAAACGGGGAACTCCGCAAACCAACGGTCATTCACCACGGGCTGCATAGGCTGTTCGCTCCATGCCTCCGCTTTCTGGTGACGATAGCGAACCGTGGCGGCAATGGAATCGTGCCCGTCCACAAAAACATCCGCTTCCACGCGCACCACATCGCCTGCCACGCGCTTGGCGGCAAAGCGCCCACCGTCGATTTCCGGCGTAATTCCTTCAATAATGACCCTGCGACGCCCGTCTTGCTGAGGAGTAGACATGATTGGCCGTATCAATTTGGACTGTGTTACCGTTTTGAGGCTTGGGATTGCGCGATCAGTGTTTGATAAAGATCGATGGTCTGGCTGGCCACCGCCGTCCAGCTAAAAACGTCTTCCACGCGCCGCCGTCCCGCTGCTCCAAATTGCTGGCATTTCGCGGGATCTGCGAGCAATCGGGAGACCTTCGCGCCTAGGTCGCGCGCGAATTGATCCGGATTTGTGGGAAAGCTGGTGGTGGGATCTTGCTCGAACGGCACCAGATAGCCAGTTTCCCCGTCTACCACTACCTCCTTAATCCCCCCGGTAGCAGTGGCGACTACTGCGGTGCGGCATGCCATGGCTTCCAGGTTGATGATGCCGAAGGGTTCGTAGACGGAAGGGCAGCAGAATACCTGGGCATTGCTGTAGAGCTGAATCACTTCCGGCTTGCTCACCATTTTTTCAATCCAGATAATACGAGGATTGGCTTTTCGCGCTTCTTCCACTTTCTGACGCATTTCCGCCGCGATCTCCGGAGTATCGGGAGCGCCGGCGCATAGCACTACCTGTGTATCCGGAGGCATAAAACGAATGGCGTCCACTAGGTGAGTGACGCCTTTCTGGCGAGTGATGCGACCTACAAACAACACATAAGGAACAGTGGGATCGACGCCAAAGGCAGTGAGCGCGGAAATTTCGCTGGTTTTTTGATATTCGTTCAGATCGATTCCGTTGTAGATGACATGGATGCGTTCCGGTCGGATCTCCGGGTACGCACGTATGATGTCTTCTTTGGTGCCATGAGAGACAGCAATTACCGCATCAGCATCCAAAATGGCAGTTTTTTCCATCCAGGAACTCATGGCGTAGCCGCTGCCAAGCTGCTCCGCTTTCCAGGCCCGTAATGGTTCCAGGCTATGAGTCGTCAGTACGAAAGGAATTCCGTATAGCTTTTTGGCCAGAAATCCAGCCATAGATACATACCAAGTGTGGGTGTGAACTAGGTTGATTCCTGAAAGTGCCTTGATCTGGGTCAAATTGAGTGAAAACGCCTCAAGCGCACCTTTGAACTTTCCTTCCGTGCCGTTGGTAATTTCCGGCCAAGGTTGCGCACCGCGCACATGCAAATTCCCTTGGTCAAGGTTCTGTTCGCCCCAGCAATGCACCTCTACTTCAATGCTTTTGGCGAGTTCACGGCTCAGATACTCAATATGGACCCCAGCACCGCCATAAACGTGGGGCGGATACTCACGCGTAAATAGCCCGACTCGCAATCTATGGTTCCTCCAACCTCAGAGACTACCACGCAGACTTTGTTTACACGGCTTGCTCGGGAGGCAAGTTTTTGATGGTATGTGTCTATCTTGACGATGCGGAGGAGGGCGCGTGAGTGAGCAATGTTGGGTAGGAGTGGATGTAGGAGGTACGAAAACCGCCATTGTGATCTCCGTAGAGCCTCCGGTTGTGCTGGCCCGTCAGGAATTTCCTACGCTGCAGGAAAGAGGACCAGACCATGCTTTAGAAAAGATTCGGCAAGGGATTCGAGATCTTCTCGCGCAAGACCGGCCTCCCTCCATCGAGCGTTGGAGGCATTGGGGTAAGCTGCGGGAGTCCGTTGGACCGTATCGCGGGGATAATCCAAGCTCCCCCTAATTTGCCTACCTGGGTTGATGTACCGATTACAAAAATTCTTCAAGAAGAGTTTGGTGTTCCTTGCAGGCTGGAGAATGATGCTAATGCGGGAGCAATGGCAGAGCATCGGTTTGGGGCAGGCCGAGGAACGGAGAACATGGTGTTCCTCACCATGGGAACTGGACTGGGGGCGGGAATTATCGCGAATGGCCGTTTGTACCATGGGGCTTCAGATTCGGCTGGGGAAATTGGTCATGTTCGGCTCACGCCTACTGGGCCTGTAGGGTACAACAAAGAAGGTTCCGTGGAAGGCTGGGCGAGCGGCGGCGGTATGGCTCAGGTAGCAAAGAAGATGGTGCTGGCGGCACAGAAGCGCGGACAAAAAACACCACTTATTCAGATACTGAACGACGCTGGAGTGATCACTGCGAAAGATGTTTCCTTGGCCGCTCGGGAAGGGGATGCAGTAGCCTTGCGCATCATTCAGGCAACAGGCAAAAAATTGGGGCAGGCGCTTGCCATTGTGGTGGACGTGGTAAACCCTGAGCGCATTGTGATTGGCGGGCTGGCGATGCGGTTAGGCGACATGGTGTTGAATCCGGCACGGCAGGTAATGAAGCGTGAGGCGCTTCCTTTTGCTGCCGCTGCTTGTGAAGTGGTAACGGCTTCTTTAGGAGAGCAGATCGGGGATGTGGCCGCCTTGTGTGTGGCGATGGGTTTTTCTGGAGAGTCTGCAAACTCCTACCGCACAACAGATTAGGACGCATGCGTGTACAAATCTTAGAAATCAAGAAGAACGCCGGACTGTGATACAAATACCGGTGTGGCGAAGTTTCTTGGCGGTGGTGTTGCTGCTGCTGGTAGCGCAACCATTATCTGCTTACTCCGTACAAACTCACGAACAACTGATTGACCTGAGTTGGAACGGCACCATTCAACCTTTTCTGTTGCGCCGTTTTCCCCATGCTACTCCGGCAGAGCTAGAGCGAGCTCATGCGTATGCTTATGGCGGTTGTGCCATTCAGGATCTAGGTTATTACCCGTTCAGCCATCAGTTTTTCAGCGATCTGACGCACTATGTGCGATCCGCCGATTTCATTCGGAATCTGTTCCGGGAAGCGAAGAACCCGTATGAGCTTGCTTTTGCGATTGGTGCGTTGTCTCACTATGTAGGTGACACGGTCGGCCACCGTATCGCCGTCAATCCTGCAGTGGCCGTGGAGTTTCCGGCACTTGCCAATCAGTACGGTCCTTCTGTAACTTACGATGAAAACCCGCACGCACATGTCAGAACGGAATTTGCTTTCGACATCGATGAGATCAGCAAACATCGCATGGCTCCTTCGGCTTACCTCCGGCATGTAGGGCTTGAAGTGCCGTCGGCTCTGCTGGCACGTGCCTTTTTCCAAACATATGGCCTCCCTTTCCAGCAAGTCTTGGGTGAGCGCCGACCTGTGGTGCGGGGCTATCGCTTTGCCGTGCGCAGCTTTTTACCGCGCATCGCTTACGCGGAAACGGTTCTCCACAGGCGAGATTTTCCACCGGACTCACAGAGCGAGGCGTTTCAAAAGATGGAGCAAAACTTAGCGGAGGCTGATTTCGAGAAGAAGTGGAATGCTTACCGGAAGAAAGCGGGAATCGGTACTCATCTGCTTGCCTGGACAATTGCCATTCTCCCAAAGGTAGGGCCGCTTTCCCTCCTGGCTATTCGGGTTCCCACTACGCAAACCCAGCAGTGGTATGTGGAAAGCCTGAACTCTGCGACGGAAGCTTTGCGGGACCTGCTCAGCAAAGAAAATTTAGAGGCGCAGGCACTTCCCAACCGTGACCTGGATACAGGGCAAAAGGTACAACCTGGGGCGTATCGCTTAACGGACCAAACCTATGCAAGCTTGTTGCGGGCCATCACGATGCAACCCTCGGCTAAGTTGCCTTCGGGACTTAAACAAGATGTTTTGGACTATTATGCTGACCCGCAGGCACCGATTGATACAAAGAAAAATCGAGCGCAGTGGGCCGAAGTACAAAAGCAATTGGTGGTGCTAAGAGGCATGGATGTTTTGCCGCCGGGAGAAGTAGCAGAAGGGCAGTGATGTCTCTTTCCCCTGGTCTACATGGATCACAGCAGCCCCCGGTAGACCTGGCGCGCATGCTCATATGCTTTGGCTGCTTCCCCGCGTTCCTCCAGACGAATCTGAGGAAGTTTCTGGGAAGCACACTGCTCCACGGCACGCAGGCACCATGCAATTGAAGAGGGCACACGAATCGGCTTGCTGCCTACCAGGGCGAAGATCGGATTGGTGTGGGAAGAAGGAAGAATGCGCAAGGCGATCCAACTGCTCTCCTTCAGCATGTAATCAAAGCTGATGGGCTGCAGTTTGCCATCGGCTATGATTACCTTGCGGGCTACCGGCTGGCCGTTCACGATCAGTTCCACCGGCACTTCACGTGTGCTTCCCATGCGTGCCCGTTCCAATGACCAATACGGTTTCTGATCGTAAGGTCGTGCGCGGATGGCGTCATCCGGCGCTGAGGAAAGCAGTGCAGCAACATTCGCAGAGATATGTACGTTGCGGGGGGAAGCAATCTTGAGTTCACTGCCATTCCGACCCATTTCCACATTGTCCACGCGGAAATCCAGAAGATGGCTTCCTCCGTCCGATACGTAGTTGCGGCCTTCCCGGATGCCGCGAATCCAGTCTCCATAGTCGAGCGCCCGCGACTGGCGCACATAGCTGCGTCCCAAGCCTACTTTTTCGTCATAGATACAAGGGAAATCTGTTTCGCCTCCAATGCGCGTGCGGAAACCGGCATTTAACGTGTGATACCAGATGTTCAGCTCCCACGCGTAGGGTGTGTCTACCGCAGAGATGAAGTCAGGCAAGCCTTGCGTGACGCTGACAATGTATTCATTTGCGCCAATACCGTCAAAGGGAGGAATTTCGTCCGTGAGCAGTTTTTCACTCTTGAGTTGCAGACCCCAACCCGAATGAGCGTAACCCACCACGGCACCTTGTTGTTTGGCCCATTGGAGAATCGGCATTCCCCAGCTTGGCCAGTCTTCAATCCGCTTCGTATGGGGATAGTCTTCCTGCTCTAGACCAAGCAACACCAAATGACCCGTGTGGCTGGAGGGAAATCCCGAAACCTCCACGTCATAGTGCATTTTGTTTTGCGCCGTGGAAAGAGGGTTGTCACTGCCTTCAAAAAATGTCTTCTGAAAATACCAGCTTGGACCCCAACTTAAAACTTCTCCGATCTTGAGATCTTCGCCCAGCACGTGCCGCATCATGTCTTGCGGGAAAACGCCTTCGGTTGGTTTATCGTAATGTGAGCAGCCAGCCGCGTGGATATGGTGGTCACCGGAATACCAGCCGAGCTTTGCGGGATCAATCCACCGCTCCAAGTGGAAGGGAAGATCAAGCGGCGCATTGCCCACATGAAACGTGCGTGAGATCTTCCGGTATTCCGGGCCTCTGGTACATTCCAAGGTGTAGTTGCCGGGCGGCAAAAGAACCGATTCCCCATCTTTGCGATAAATCTGCGGCTGAAAGAAGAAATCAGGCGCGAGGCGCTTGGAGGTGGCAGGGTAAATGCGCTGCAGGTGATCGCGGATGAGAAAGCCAGCAGTGGTGGGTTTGCCATCACTGTCAAGAACGTGGAGGGTGACTTTCGCGGAAGATTGCGTGGTGAAAAGAATGTCGGCTTCGCTGCGAAAGCCTAAGTCTTGCGAACCCTGCCCGATGCTGAACAAGAGTTTGGCTTCCCGCTTTCCGCGATCCCGAGAATAAATCTGAAGAATCCTGTATTCCAGTTCCAAGCCGGAAAGCCTTTCCTGAATGGGTGGTTTTGTGTAAAGATCCAGATCCAGAAAGCGACGTGGAATCGCGAACTCGGTACGAGTCGGTACTTGGCCCGCATTAGGGCTATCTACCGTAAGTGCAGGCGTAACACCGGCTTGATTGGCCACTTTGATCAGGAACACGCGCCAGCCCTGCTCAGCCAACTCTGGTTTCGCAGGCCCCTGCTGCACCTTGACACGGCTTTCCGGGTTGATTTCAATTCCAATCAAACAATGAGGATCCAGAATTTGCTGGATGCGTTCCGCACTTACGCCGCGTCGGATCTCCGCAGCCTGAGCAGGAGCAAGAGGCTCACCCAGCAACGTTAACGCGTCCAGTACACGCACGGCGTTGGCGGCCAGAGGCTGTTGTTCTACTTGCGTAACTACCGGAAGCGCTTGGCCGCGGCCCTGACCGGGGAAGAAGATACAAATCAATATTGCCAGTGATATGCTTTTCATAATTTCTGTTCCAGGGCAGTTTTATTTTTTCATAGAGAAACTGGATGGGTGATTGATGATGGCTAGATTTGTACGTTTTGGATTTATATTTGGGCTGGTTTGCGCGGTAGCCCTGGCTCAAGATTTCCGCGCCACAGTGACAGGGCAGGTGACAGACCCAAGCGGTAAGGGAATCGCCAACGCCGCTGTTTCGATTCGAAACTTAGGAAATAACCAGGAACAATCACAGAAAACAAGTGAGGGAGGCAATTACACGATTCCCTTTCTGGTTCCTGGCAATTACAGCATGAGCGTGGAAGCTCAGGGATTCCGTAAAGCTGTGCGCGAGCCAGTTGAACTTCACACCAACGACAAGGTCACTGTGAACTTCGCAATGGAGTTAGGGCAGGTGAGCGACACCTTGACGGTGAGCGATGCGCCGCCTTTGCTGGAAGCTGCTACGGCCACGCGCGGTGATGTGATTGAGAATGCCCGCGTCACAGAGTTGCCGTTGAATGGGCGCAACCCATTTGCATTGGTCAACCTTTCTACAGGCGTAGTGTTCGCCGGAAACCCTCAGTTCACACGGCCTTTCGACAATGGCGACAACGTTAACTTCTCCATCAATGGCGGCCTGCGCCAAACCAATTCCTGGCTCTTAGATGGTGTGCCGGATGACGTTATCACCGATACGGATACACAGCGAACGCATGGCAATCAAAACATTGCCTATATTCCGACCGTGGATGCCACGCAGGAGTTCAAGGTAGTCACGAACTTTTACGATGCGCAGTATGGGCGTACCGGTGGCGGTGTGATGAACGTCACTACCAAGAGCGGCGGCAATGCCTTCCATGGCACTGGATATGAATTTCTGCGTCGCTATCAGCTAGATGCCAATTCGATTCAGAATAATGCTGCGGGCAGGCCAAGGTATGGCGTGGACCCCATTACCAAAGAGAATCTGGGTGGGCACCAGTTGGATCAGTACGGCACTCAGTTAACCGGACCAGTTTGGATTCCCAAGGTTTACAACGGCAAAGATAAAACGTTTTTTTCGTTTGGCTTTGAAAACTATGTGGAGTCTACCCCGGCCCCGATCTTGACGAATGTGCCTTCCGCCGCCGAACGAAATGGTGATTTTTCTCAGGTGGGCGTGAGCATTTACGATCCGCTGAGCACGCGAGTGAACCCGGCTTTTAACTCCGCACTGGCTGACTCTTCCTCCAATCCGCTCTATATCCGTGACCAGTTTCCAGGCAACGTGATTCCAGCGAGCCGGTTTAACACGGTTGGCAAAAACCTCATCAATGCTTATCCAGCGCCGAATGTGGGCAGCGCCAATGCCATTTCCAATAACTTCATTGCCAGCCCCAACCTGAGTTCTGACCACTTCCGTAACTACATTGCACGCGTGGACCATAGCTTTGGCCCGAAAGAGCGGCTTTTTGTTCGGTATGCGCATAACCGCCGAGACCAGATTGATAACGGCGCAAACGGCTACACCGGCATCGGAAAAGATGCGCAGGACCCATTGGTTCGCTTGAATGACAATGCGGTGGTGGATTCTTTAACGGTGATTTCGCCTTCCATGCTGCTGGATGTGCGCCTGGGGTATACGCGCTTTATTCAAGCTGCGTACCGAACCACGGTGAATGGGTTCGATGCCACCTCCATTGGATTTCCAGCTAGTTTTTCCAATGCACGGTTCAATGCGCTTCCGCCGCGCATTGATATGGACCAGATCTATCCGTCATTCGGAACCCGCAACCCCAGCCAGAACACCACCAATTTGCTGACCCTGGAACCAAGCCTTTCCTCCATCAAGGGCAGACATTCTTTGCGCTTTGGCCTGGACCTGCGCGACATTCGTCCTTTAGCGCAAAGGCGGCTCATTCCTGTACGGGGCTGGCGAGTTCGCCTTTAGCAGGGCGTTTACGCAGCGCCTGCCGGAATTTTCCGACTCCACTTCCGGCACAGCCATGGCGTCCCTGCTTTTGGGTTACCCGGCAAGCGGCATTATTCAGAACACACCGCAGTTAGCATACGGGTGGCTCTACTACGCGCTTTACGTGCAGGATGACATCAAGATCACCAACAAGTTGACTGTGAATGCGGGCCTTCGTTGGGACGTGGAAGGTTCGCCCCAAGAGCGATATGACCGGATGAATGCCGGATTCGGGTTTGGGCAAACAAGTCCGCTGGCTAGTGCGGTAAAAAATGCGAACACCGCGGACTGCCCGGCTTGCGCCAACTTAACGGGCGGTTTGCTGTTTGTGAACACCAACGGCTTGGGTCGTGCGACCGTACCAGACCCAGTACAACCATCTTCAACCTCGGATCGGAGCGGCTTATGCTTTACGGCCTCGCACGGTGATGCGCGGCGGATTTGGCGTGTTCTATCTTCCGGAATCTGCATACGGCGGTTCCCTTGGCTATTCTGCTGACACGAACTATGTGTCTACGGTCGGCGGTGGAGCGAATAGCTTTATTCCAGCCAACTCTTTAAGCAATCCGTTTCCGAATGGCTTGGTGCAACCTACCGGCAGTTCAGCGGGATTGAACACGGCTCTTGGCAGCAACATGATTTTCGGCAATCCGCAATCGCACGATTCCGTACACTTATCAGTATTCGATTGGTGTGGAACAGCAACTGCCCGCGCAGCGTGAAAGTGGAAGTTTCCTATGTGGGTAGCCATACTTTCCACATCAACACGAATGATAACCAAGCAGGCGGTGCGCGAAACCTGAACGTGTTAAGCGTCGCGCAATTGCAGCAGGCACAGCAGAACCCCAGCTATTTGACTCAGGCTGTGACCAATCCTTTTGCGGGGCTGATTCCCAACAATGCCGCACTGAACGGGGCAACCATTCAGAGGCAACAATTATTGCTGCCTTATCCACAGTTCCAACAGGTATTGGTTGCCCAGGAATCAGTTGGAAGGTTGTGGTATGACTCCGTGCAAGTCAACGTCGAAAAACGGTATAGCTCCTCCTTGGTTTTGGCGGCCGCCTATACGTTTTCCAAGAATCTGGATGCCACCGCATTTCTGAACAATCAGGACGCAAAGCCCACGAAGGTGCTTTCGGCTTCCGACCGTCCGCAACGGCTGGTGGTGAGCGGCGTTTATCAACTGCCGTTCGGAAAAGGCCGGAAATACTTAGGCAGCGTGAATCGCGGGTGGGAGCAGCTGGTGGGCGGATGGGAATACAACTTTCATCGGCACCCTGCAATCCGGCACGCCGCTCTCTTTTCCTGGCAATGTGAATCTGATCGGCAACCCAGCCATCAGCAGCGCCAGCTTCGATAACTATTTCAATACTTGTGTGCAGCAGCTAAACGGCAACAGTGTGATGCCGAATGCCACCCGCACAGCCTTTGTTTCCTGCACCAACCCGGCATGGGCCATTCGCGCGCCCAACACGCTGCAGACCATTCCGTTCCGGAGTGCTCAACTGCGAAACCCTTGGGCGAAGCAATGGGATATGTCGCTCAACAAGCGCTTCAATATCACAGAGCAGATCAATGCGCAGTTCCGGCTGGAAGCGTTCAACGTTTTCAATACACCCATTCTGGGTGCGCCGAATACCAGCGCGACGGATTTGAATTTTGGACTGGTAACACGAAACCAGAGCAACTTTCCGCGAAACGTGCAGCTTGGCTTTAAGTTGAATTTTTAAGTTTGATTTCTCTAAGCGGGGAGGATTGGATTCAGTGGTGTTACTCCCACGGAGTCTTCCCTAAGCCACTCCCCGTCCAGAAAGATTCTGCTGTTTGCCAGGCTTGTAACCCGACGATACGACCCATGGCACGACCGGCAATATCGCCGTTTCTGAAGTGAATACCTCCGTAGCGACGTGACATACCGGCTTCGGCTGCTGCCTCTGAAAAGGTTTTCCACCTCAGGGTTACCATGGTGGCCGGCGTGGTTCCCGGCTCGTACTTCGATGTGCCTGAGAGAAAAGAAACAGAAGCGCCAAACCTATCGCTGTGTGTAAACAATCTAAGCACTGTAGCCGCTGCTGCGCTGAAGGTACTGTGACCCGATGGAAACTCAGCAAACGGAGGAGTTGGCGAAGTAGATGCTTGGTAGGGAATCCAGTTCCTTCCATCCATCTCAATTGTTTTCTGTCCCGGGCCGCCCCATGCCTGAATGGTCCGCCCATTGTACAGGTATGGTATCGCTGTTATTGGCCTCACGGAATTGAACTCAAGCTTTCTTTCCCACACAGCAATGCTTGCATCCAGCAGAGCATTGGTAAGAGCAAAGAATAACTTTACGTCTGCTTCCACGTCGTTATGGTCGCGGGAAGAGACATACTGCGCAAACAGGTTCCAATGTCCTGGAGGGGTTTCGGAGCGTGGACCATCTGCCCAATATTCGGCCATCATCTTTTGTTCGTCTGTAAGATTGGCACTCAATTCTACGAGTTCCTGGGCCTGAGTAAGAAATTGCGGGTCGGAAGATCGAAATGGAGCGAATCGCTCTACAACTGCTTGGATAGCCTCGCTGGAACCAGCGGCAAAAGGTTTTACCCGCCCCCAAAATGGCGCTAAATAACGCTGCGTAACAAAAGCGCCAGTCGCATCAAAATACTGCAAAGGCTGCCATTGATTGATATCAGTGACAGTTGCTGGATTCACTGGAACCAGGGAAGGAGCGTTAGGAGTTATGTAGCCGGTGTAGTCAGCATATGGTACGCCACTTGCCGTTAAGTTGCCCAACTGGTTAGCGCCGTCGCTACGGCGATAGGCAATCACTGCCATGGCAGCAAAGTTCCCTATGCCTTGCGGAGTAGTTATGTCTTGCGAGAGATCATTGGGGTCAAAGGCAAGATCCCGCATCAAAGGAATAAAGGCTGTGCTGATACTGCCCGGAAAAAGATCTGAGGCACAACGGAATGCAGCGTAGCTGATTGCCCGCTCAATGTTGGCGAGGGTTCGCTCATTTCTGGGTCGCCGCAAGCGCTCGCCGATTTGTGTGCCGATAGCCCGTCCATCGTAAGCAGACCAGGCGTCGTAAATACACGTGTGAGTCACGGCCAGCGCACGAGCAACCATCGGGGGTCCGATTGCGGACTCCCGAACAGCCTGCAGTGCTGCCTGATTCCACCGCAGGACAATTTTGGATTGGCTCGTGCGTGTATCGGGCCAGTGTTCGGCAATTGCCGCCTGAAGCGTACCTCCCACCAAAAACAGCACGGGTATGGATAAGCACCGGAATAGCCTCTTCACGGTCTAACCTTTCTGCTAACAAGCGAGCGTAGTGCTGGGCAACCACCAACAGAATGGACGAAATTGAGCTAAAAATACAAACTTAACTACAATCGGCAGATCAACAGTTCCCGCTCGTAGATAATCTCCGGCGGCAAATGGTCGTGCAGATCAATAAAAAGCTCTTCGTGCTGAATCACTTCGCCTCGCCAGGCAGCCCGATTCGACTTCCTGAAGGTGAATCGAATTTCTCCTGGGAGAAATCAAGGCCCTTCCAGGTGATGTCCTCATAACGGGGTAGCCAGCCGACAGGAGTTTCCTCGCCCAGAGCACGTCCACGCACCCGGTCTACGACCCATTTCAGAATGCGGATATTCTGGCTAAAGCCCGGCCACAGGAACTTCCCTTCGGCATCTTTTCGGAACCAGTTGACATGGAAAATTTTCGGCGTTTCCGTCAGGTTCCGCTGCATTCTGATCCAGTGGCGGAAATAGTCGCCCATGTGATAGCCGCAAAATGGCAACATTGCCATGGGATCACGGCGAACCTTGCCGACTGTGCCTGCCGCCGCCGCCGTCATCTCCGAACCCATGGTTGCGCCGATGTACACCCCGGACGACCAGTTAAATGCCTGGTAAACCAGTGGAATGGTAGCGCTCGACGGCCGCCAAAAATGATGGCGCTGATCGGAAATCCTTTCGGATTCTCCCATTCTGGATCGATCACTGGGCACTGGGACGCCGGGGCAGTGAATCGCGCATTTGGATGCGCCGCTTTCACCCCGGTTTTCTCGGCCAAGGGCAGGTGTCCATGGTCTGCCCTGCCAGTCCAGACACTCCGCTGGCGGCTCATCCGTCATGCCTTCCCACCAGACACCACCTTCCGGAGTTAGGGCAGTGTTGGTGAAGATGGTATTGCGGGAGAGCGTCGCCATCGCGTTGGGGTTGGTCTTTGCTGACGTTCCCGGCGCCACGCCGAAAAAGCCCGTTTCCGGATTGATGGCCCGCAGGCAACCGCTTTCATCGGGTTTGATCCAGGCAATGTCGTCGCCTACTGTCCACACCTTCCAGTCCTCGAAACCAGTTGGCGGAATCAACATGGCAAGGTTGGTTTTGCCGCAGGCGCTCGGGAACGCGGCGGAGATATAGGTCTTTTCGCCCTTGGGGATTCTCGATCCCCAGAATCAGCATATGCTCCGCCATCCAGCCTTCGTCGCGAGCAATGTTGGAAGCAATGCGCAGGGCAAAACACTTCTTGCCCAGGAGCGCGTTGCCGCCGTAACCGGAACCGTAAGACCAGATTTCGCGAGTTTCCGGGAAATGCACAATGTACTTTTCCTGATTGCAGGGCCAGGGCACATCTTGCTCGACCGGGCGCGAGCGGCGCGCCCACGCTGTGAATGCAGGGAACCACGCGCTTATAATCCTTATCGATTTCTTTGAAAACAGGCAGGCCAATTCGCGCCATGATGCGCATGTTAACCACGGCATAGGCCGAATCCGTGAGTTGCACGCCGATCTGAGACATCGGCGAGCCAATCGGTCCCATGCTAAACGGCAGCACATACATGGTACGGCCCTGCATGCAGCCGCTGAAGAGCTCTTTTAGCTTCCGGCGCATCTTATAAGGGTCTTCCCAGTTGTTGGTAGGGCCGGCGTTGTCCTTGGAAAGGGAACAGATAAAGGTCCGGTCTTCCACACGGGCCACATCGCTTGCATCCGAACGGGCGTAAAAACAGCCAGGCCAGAGTTCCTGATTGAGCCGGGTGAAAGTGCCGCCAGCGACGAGCTGATCACAGAGCACGTCGTATTCCTGCTGCGAGCCATCCACCCAATGGATAGAAGCTGGCTTAGTCAGCCGTGCCATTTCTCCACCCACCGCCGAAGGTGGTTGTTTTCGCTTAGAGGCGTTGACGGATGGCGTCCGTTAATCAGTTGGGAAATCGGAGTTTCAATAGTCATGGACAATCTCAGAACAGCAGTTTCCAAATAGCTCGGAATGCTGAGAATATTTATGGTATCTCTTGCCAAGGCAACCGTGGTTGCCCCATCCGCTTGGCGCGAATGACGATAAAATTAATTAGGGTTGCTATAAGATTTTTCTGCCCAGCATCCTTTTGGTTTAAAATGAGATTCTTCCATCACCGCCAAAAGCAAAGCGTGGGAAATTGCGGGCTGCGTTGCTGATTCTGCTGATCACGATCGCTCCTAGTTGCAGTCGTTCGCCGGAAGCTTCCGCCGCAAAGCCCCGACCTTTGGGAAAAACAGTTGCGATTTCAGCACCGCTCGGTTTGCCTCCGGTTCCCATTCCCGCTTCCAATCCCCCCACAGAGGAAACTATTCGTCTTGGCCGCAAGCTGTTCTACGATCCGAAAGTTTCCGTTGACAATACGATTGCTTGTGCCAGTTGCCACAATCCGACGCTTGGTTTTACTGACCGCCAGCGCGTCTCTACTGGGGTAAACCGAAAATTCGGAAAGCGGAACGCTCCTACCGTTCTGAATGCCGCGTATGTGAATCTTCAGTTTTGGGATGGACGCGCAGGCAGCCTGGAAGAACAAGCGGCCGGTCCGATTGCTAATCCGGTGGAGATGAACCACACCCATGATGTGTTTCTGCCGAAGCTGAACTCTACCCGGTATATCGCGAGGAGTTCCGAAAAGCCTTCTGGTGAGGAGATTATCACGATGGAGAAAGTGGAAATGGCGCTGGCCAGTTTCGAGCGAACCTTGTTAAGCGGAGAACTCGCCTTTGAACCAGTATCAATATGGTGGGAACCACGCAGCGCTGAATGCTTCAGATATTCGTGGTCTGGTGTTTCCAGGATAAGCAAAAGGGAAATTGTGCGGCATGCCATACCATTGAGAAGCATTACGCTTTGTTTAGCGATGGCAAGTTCCATAACATCGGCATTGGAGTCGATGAAAACGGCGAGTTAATCGATGTGGGGCGATTCGATCAGACCAAAGTGGATGTGGACCGCGGGGCATTTGAACTCCTCCCTGCGTAATATTGCACTGACTGCTCCTTATATGCATGACGAAGCAAGAAGACCATTAAGGGATGTGGTGGATTATTACGTGGGTGGTGGAGTACTGAATCGAACCTGGTATCTGATGGAATGGGAGACACTGCATCTGAGCGAACAGGAAAAGATTGACCTGGTTGCATTTCTGGTTCTCTAACTGGCCAAGTGCCTCCGGGTGCAACCAAGCCCAACAGCAGCGATTAGCAGAGTAAGTGTAAGTCTAGCGCTCCGAAAGCGTGGGTACAGGGAATGAAGCTGAGGGCAACAGAGTGGGTGATCCTATCGTACTTTTTGTACATTGCCGTGATCACTCCCGGGTTTCTTCATCGGTCTATGCTCGGCTTTCAGCCGCTTTTGCTGCTGGTTTGTGTGGCGGTGGGTTTTTTCTGCTTGAACAAGATTACGGTCAGGATAAATGCAATTGAGCATTTCCGAAACTTTCTTCCGGTTGGCTTGATGCTGCTGGCGTTTCGGTGAATTGGATTGGTTTTCACCAGTTACTTTCGATTCCCGACTATGAAAACATCTGGGGCGATGGGACCATGTGCTGCTTGATGATTGGGGATGGCGGAACGCGATATGAAGGCGACTGCAAGCCATTGCCGCTCTATTGGAAACTTGTTATCTGCTTACCTATGTTGTCGGGACTGCTGTGTGGTGGCTTTATACCTGGCATATGCACAAGCTCGTATTGATCGACTCCCCTTGTCTTATGTACTCGGACGCTTTTGTTTATGCTTTGATTCCTCACCTTTCCTCACCGCTCAAGACTCGTATTCCTGATCTGGATGCGCCTTTACTGCATACCAGCACCGACGCTCAATCATGGCTCTTGCGGAAGCGACGATCC